>JACOUP010000008.1 GCA_016177765.1 Deltaproteobacteria bacterium
CTACACGCGCTTTACGCCCAGTAATTCCGAACAACGCTAGCACCCTCCGTTTTACCGCGGCTGCTGGCACGGAGTTAGCCGGTGCTTCCTCCAGGGGTACCGTCAATCCGGGATCCTGTTCGAATCCCGAGGATTCTTCCCCCTAGACAGAGCTTTACGACCCGAAGGCCTTCATCACTCACGCGGCGTTGCTGCGTCAGGGTTTCCCCCATTGCGCAATATTCCCCACTGCTGCCTCCCGTAGGAGTCTGGACCGTGTCTCAGTTCCAGTGTGGCTGATCGTCCTCTCAGACCAGCTACCCGTCATCGCCTTGGTAGGCCATTACCCTACCAACTAGCTGATGGGCCACAGGCTCATCCTTCCGTGATAGCTTACAAGTAGAGGCCATCTTTTACCTCAAGGACTAGACGTCCTCGTGGTCATATCCGGTATTAGCCAACCTTTCGGCAGGTTGTCCCGGTCAGAAGGGCAGATTACCCATGTGCTACTCACCCGTTCGCCGCTTTACACATCCCCTTGCGGGGACTATCTCGCGCGACTTGCATGTGTTAGGCACGCCGCCAGCGTTCGTTCTGAGCCAGAATCAAACTCTCCAGTTAAATTCGAGTTCGATTTTAAGAAAATACTACTTTTCCCCAAATGAATTTGGGGCCCATACGATTTTGCTGACTACCTAGTTTTCAAAGAGCGCGGGAAGACAACCTTCCCTTCTCCCAAAAAGGGAGAACAAAAAATCCCGGCAATTTTAAGGATCAAACCCTACACTCCGAAGCGACGCGGTGGTGTAGCAGAACTTCCGCGGGAACGTCAAGCCTAAAAACAAGCCAAAAGCGCTTTTATTCTAGGCACTTTTCCTGAAATGTCAAGATAAGGAAAACAACTAGCCGCAGAGCGGCGTTGAGGGGGAGGCTCCGTCCGGCCATGCCGGCGGAGGGGGCGACGCGAGCCCCTTATGAAGAGAATCGGAGCTTTTTGAAGCGTCTTTTCCCCACCTTGAGGAGGTATTCCCCAACCGGCGGAAGGGTATGAAACTCGTTGGTCACCTTCTGGTCATTGACAGAGACCGCATCCTGTTTGATCAGACGGCGGGCCTCCGAGCGGCTGGAGACCATCCCCAGGTCTGAAAGGATCTGGGCCAGAAAGGGATGCTCCTTGGAGGTCGGAAGCCTGGTTTCTTCAATCTCCGAGGGGAGCCCCTGGGCTGAAAAGATCCTCTCAAACTCCTCGGCCGCCTTTTCCGCCAAAATCGGACTGTGAAACCGGGCCACAATCTCTTTGGCCAAAGTCACCTTGGCCTGTTTGGGATGGGTACTCCCCTGAGCGACACTTTCCTTGAGGGCCGCAATTTCCGACAGACTTTTGTTTGAAAGCAATTCATAATAAGACCACATCAGGGTATCCGAAATAGACATGAGCTTGCCAAACACCTGTTGTGGCGTTTCCGTAATGCCAATGGAGTTCCCATAAGATTTGCTCATCTTTTGAACCCCGTCAGTCCCGACCAGAAGCGGCATGGTCAGAACCACTTGGGAATCCTGATTGTAGAGTTTCTGAATCGTCCGTCCCATGAGAAGATTGAATTTCTGATCGGTTCCTCCCAATTCCACGTCCGCCCTCAGTTGGACGGAGTCATACGCCTGAAGGAGAGGATAGATAAATTCCAGGATAGAGATGGGATCTCCCTTTTTGAACCGGTTTTGAAAATCGTCTCTCTCCAACATCCGCGCCACGGTCTGCTTGGCTACCAGCTCAATAAAATCCAGGGTGGTCATTTTTGAAAGCCAGGCGCTGTTAAAGCAGGTTTGCGTCCTCTTGCGGTCAAGGATTTTGAAAACCTGTTCTTCGTAAGTGCGGATATTTTTCTTGATTTCTCCGTTGGAGAGTCTCGGTCTTGTCTCGGAACGGCCTGTTGGATCACCAACCATCGCCGTGTAGTCTCCAATCAGGAAGATCACCTGATGGCCCAGATCCTGAAACTGTTTTAGCTTTTGAAGAAGAACCGTGTGTCCCAGATGGAGGTCGGGGGTGGTCGGATCAAAACCGGCCTTGATCCGAAGGGGCTTCCCCTTTTTTAATTTATCGAAGAGCTCCGGCTCAGAAATGATTTCAATAACTCCCCTTTTGAGGAGTTCCAGCTGCTCGGTCGGTTTCACCAGGACTCTGCTATACCTAAAAGTTCCCCTCTCAAGCAACTTTTTTCTGGATCCTCTGGATCGACCGGGCCTTCCCACTCCTTTCGTCGGCATCGATCAGGACTGCAGACAAGCGGGGGTCCCCCAAGGCCACCTCGAACTTTTCAGGGATCCGGCTGGTAAACCTTTTAAGTGCGACTTCCTTGGCAAGGCCAATCACCGAATCATAGGGCCCCGTCATCCCGACATCGGTAAGAACCGCGGTCCCTCCCGGCAGGATTTCTTCGTCCGCGGTGGGAACATGGGTATGGGTGCCGATCACCGCTGTCACCCGGCCATCAAGATACCAGCCGATCGCCCTTTTTTCGCTGGTTGCCTCGGCATGCATATCGACAACGACAATATCCGTTTGCCCCTGCCACTCGGCCAGGATCCGATCGGTTGTCCTGAACGGGCAATCCTTCGGCGTCATATGGACAAGCCCCTCCAGATTGATGACACCAACACGGACCCCCATGTAATCGTTGTAAATACAGGCCCCTTGCCCGGGGGAACCGGGTGGGTAATTGGCCGGTTTCAAAAGACGGCGATTTTCCTGGATATACGGCATGATTTCCTTCTGGTCCCAAATGTGATTTCCGGAGGTGAGGACATTGATTTTTTGGGCCAGAAGATCGTTAGCAATCTTCGGAGTAACGCCGCGGCCGTGGGCGGCATTCTCGCAGTTGGCGATAACAAAATCGATTTTGTGTTCGGCAATCAAAGAAGGCAAACCGAGGCGCACCGCCTCGCGGCCCGGTTCACCAAAAATATCGCCGATAAGGAGTATTTTCATCGTGCGTAGTCCACCGCCCGTGTCTCCCGAATCACCGTCACCTTGATCTGCCCCGGATAGGTCAACTCGTTTTCAATTTTCTTGGTGATATCTTTGCAGAGCATCAGGGCATCCGCATCCCCAATCTTTTCCGGCTGGACAAGGACACGCAATTCCCGCCCGGCCTGAATGCCATAGGCCTTCTCGACACTGGGGAAAGAGAGGGCTATTTTTTCAAGTTCTTCGAGCCTTTTCACATACGCCTCGGTCTGTTCCATCCGCGCCCCGGGACGCGCGCCTGACAGGGCATCCGCCGCTTCCACAAGATGATCAAGGACACTGTCCTGCGGAATATCTTCATGGTGAGCCCAGACCGCATGCCAGATTTCCTGCGTCTCTCCGTACTTTTTGGCAAACTCCCCGCCGATCACTGCATGGGATCCGGGGATTTCGTGCGAAACTGCCTTGCCGATATCATGCAAGAGCCCTGCCCTTCGTGCCGCCTTGACATTCAAACCCAATTCAGAAGCCATGATCCCACACATAAAACCAACTTCAATCGAGTGCCTCAGGACATTCTGGGCATAACTGTAACGGAACTTGAGCGTCCCCAATAATTTGGCAATTTCCGGATGGACATTGTGTATTTCCAGTTCAAAAAGCGCCTGCTGGCCAGCCTCTCGAATGGACTGGTCAATTTCCTTGGAAACCTTCTCGACCACCTCCTCGATTCTTGCGGGATGGATCCGCCCATCTTGCAACAATCGTTCGAGTGCGATCCGCGCCACCTCTCTCCGCACAGGACTGTGTGACGAGAGAACCACGGCGCCAGGGGTGTCATCGATCACGAGATCAACACCGGTTAAGGACTCAAGGGCACGGATGTTCCTTCCCTCTCTACCGATAATCCGTCCTTTCATGTCATCGGAGGGAAGATTGACCACGGAAACAGACCTTTCCTGGACCCATTCACCGGCGATTCTCTCAATGGCAAGGCTGATGATCTTTTTTGACTTGCGGTCGGCTGACTCCTTGGCCTCGTCTTCAATCACCTTCACTTTCTTGGCCGCCTCATGTTTGGCCTCATCGACCATCTGCTCCATTAATATCCGGCGGGCCTCTTCACCTGACAATCCCGAAACTCTTTCCAGGGCCTTGCGTGATTCCTCAACAAGCCCCTTGTACTCGTTTTCCGCTTCCTCGGTCTTTCTTTTCTTTTCTTCCAGATCTTTCTGCAAACGCCCGGTCTCCGTCTCTTTGGACTGGAGACTTTCAAACTTCCGGTCGAGGTTGTCCTCCTTGCCAAGCAGTCTCTTCTCGAGACTCTGGAGTTCCTGACGCCGGGATCTTGTCTCCTCTTCAAACTCCATCTTGGCTTTGTAGACAAAATCCTTGGCCGAGAGCTCAGCCTCCTTCTTGATGGCACCGGCCTTCTTTTCCGCCTCTTCCACCAGAACCTTCACATGGCTTTCCGCCGACTTCTGTTCCTTCTCTTCCATCTTTCTACGAACAAAAAATCCAAAAATCCCACCCACAAAAAGGACCCCAAAAGAAACAGATAATAGAACAATCATTTCGCTCGACATAACGGTCCCCTTCCTTTTTGAATGATCCGTTTTTCAGTCACCACAACATCGCAAGACAAATCTTTTTCATCTCTTGGCAGGAGGGAAACAATCTGGAAATCGTAGGCAAGACCCACCCGGAGATCTATGGGGACAGACCCCAGACGATCATAAAAGCCTCCCCCATACCCCAAACGAAATCCTTCTTCATCAAAGGCGACCCCCGGTACGAAAAGAAGATCAAGCCCCTCTGCCATGATCCCACGGTCTGAAGGTTCCAAGATCCCGAATGACCCGGTCTGCAACTCCTCAGCACCCGACACCTTGAAAAAATCCAGTTTTTTTCTACTGCGGTTAATGCGGGGGTAAAACAGGTCGGAACCGTTTTTCCGAAAAGTTTGGAAGAGAAGCGACGTTGTCACCTCATTTTTGATTGGGCTGTAGAGGCCGACACTGCGGGGTGGGGATTTGAATTTTTGCAAAACGACCGAGAGCGCCCGCTCCTGGATCTGGACGCCAACCGTTTCTACAAAAGAAGAGGCCGACTCCTCGCGCCGGGCAAGAAAACGGACCCGCAAATTCTGTTTGGCTGACTCACCCTTCGACAGCAACGTCTCCCCCTCGTCAAGAGAGGGGATCAGGAGGAAAAGAAAAAAGTCACGTGATAGGAGCCAATAGCAGATCTCCTAAAGAAAGAAACGATCCCAATTCTTTTAGAATAAGACTTTTTCTATTTTTCCCCACACAACCCCGCTCAAGGTTAACAATAAAAAAAACAACCACTCCCAAATTTTACCCCCTGCCTTTGCCGTGCGGACGAAGAGTTTATGAACCCTAGTTTAACTGGGTGGGTACCTTATTTGCCGCTTCAGGCTTCTCCAGACCTCGGAGCTTGCACACCACAGCAAGCGATCAGTACCCGATGATGAAGTTACGGTTCTAAAACGTTTCCTCCATCACGTACAACGCAGGGGGAAACCCCATTATCCATTTAAAAGAACGTTTGGGTGAATCACCCTTGGGTGAAGCACCCTTGGGTGAAGCACCCTAAATCTGCGAACCAATCAACTCAATTAGGTCCTTGATCTTCCTTTCTGCCTTGACCATACTCCCTTTTTTCGTCTCTTTGAAGCGAAAATATTCATCCGCAATATTCAAACAGGTCAGAAGGGCCACACTCAAGGTTGGGACTGTTTTGGCCTGTGATGAGAGCTCCGTCAACTTCTGGCCCACATAATCGGTGACCCGGCCGACATGCCCGTCATCGGCATCCGTCTTGACCGTAAACTTCTGATTTAAGAGTGTAATCTCAACAGGTCTTTTCATAACGAGAATCCTAAGGAGCGACTATATTGACTTCTGAAGTCAAAGTCAATTTATTTGGAAACCGTTTCGGAGGAAGGGTGATTCACCCAAAGGCGAAAAAGCGGCAGAAAATCGGGGACCCGTCCTGACTGGTGGAACGACATGAAAGCGGTATAAAGGTACCCCATTTGAAAGAGGACAAGGAAAGGCAGAGAAAGGTACAAATCGTTGACCAGGGAATAGATCACAGCGATCGTGAAATGGACCCCTAAAGCGAGTTCAATAAAACTAACGTAATCAAATTTACCCTTATATTTTTTATTTTTCCAGAGGTCGCCTTTCTTCACAACAGCATATTTGGGGGTTCTGGAAAATTCTCCCTCCCTTGAAAGAAGCGCCTCAACAACCGCCTTGGCATTATTAACGGAAAGCCCTATCCCCAGAGCGAGATTGAAGGGAAGGTATTTGATCCGAGCCACCCAGTCGGGATAGATCTCCCTCTGGGAATAGAGATAAAAGAAGACCACTGAAAAGGTAGCTGACAAAAAGAACGGGATATCCAGCAGAAATGTCCCCTCCCAACCTAGTTGATGCCGGACATAAAGGGAGAAAGGCAGAAGGATGGAAACAACAAACATGGCCAGATAGGCAAAATTGGCCCCCAGATGAAACAGCGCCTCCAGCTTGACTTTGCGGGAAAACGAACTCCTGAGGATACGAGGGAGGAGTTTTCTGGCGGTCTGGATTGAACCTTTGGCCCAACGGTGTTGTTGCGTCTTGAAGGCGTTGATATCGACCGGCAGTTCGGCCGGAGAGACCACATCCTCCAGATAAAGGAACTGCCACCCTTCCAATTGGGCCCGATAGGAAAGATCCAGATCCTCCGTCAAGGTGTCACACTGCCAGCCCCCCGCGGTCTGGATCGCCTCCCTCCGCCAGACCCCGGCCGTTCCATTAAAGTTGAAGAACCGTCCGGAACGATTACGGGCCGTGTGCTCGATCATGAAGTGGCCATCCAGAAAGATCGACTGCGTCTGGGTAAGGAGTGAAAAGTCTTTATTCAGGTGCTCCCAACGAACCTGAACCATTCCGATGCCCGGATTTTCCAAAAAGTGGGGGACGGTTTTCTCCAGGAAGTCCGGTTCCGGAACAAAGTCTGCATCAAAGACGGCAATAAAATTCCCCTTGGCCTTTTTGAGTCCATGATTCAAGGCCCCGGCCTTGAAACCGGTACGATCCTCACGATGGATCAGAACAATATCCAGGCCTTCCTGGGCAAGGTCGTCCACAAGAGACCTCGCAATGGAAGTGGTCTCATCCGTCGAATCGTCCAAAACCTGAATCTCCAGTTTGTCCCTGGGGTATTTCAAACGAGAGACCGCCGAGAGGAGACGCGGGGCCACATACCTCTCATTAAAGATGGGAAGTTGAACCGTTACTACGGGGATCTCTTCCGACAACAAGGACTCAAACAGCCGCGCCCTTGGCTTGTTTTGTTTATACTTCGAATACAAATAAGAAAGATAATAACGATGAACCCCGAAAATAGAGAGGATCGAAAAGAGGAGATAGTAAAAACCGACAAATAAAATTGAAACCATAGCGGCGTCGGACTTATATAGAAGCAAGGGGGTGTTGTCAAGATGACCCAAAACTATGTAATTACTTACTATTCTGGACCTCCAAATCAATCCATCGCTTCTCTAAATTCACACCGGCCACCTTTACAGAGATGCGGTCGCCGATACGAAACCGTCGTTTTGTCTTGCGGCCAACGAGGGACTGATGTTTTTCGTGATAAACGTAGTAGTCATCCTTCAATTTTCGCATTGGGACAAGCCCTTCCACAAAGAAGGCGATCAGTTCGACAAAGAACCCGAACTTGGTAACGCCGGCAATGATCCCCTCATACACCTCCCCCACTTTGCCCTTCATAAATTGACAGGCGACCTGATCGCGTGAGGCATACTCTGCCTTCATCGCCACTCGCTCACGTTCGGAACAATGTTTGGAAATCTGTTGTAGGGGCGCGGTTCCCGCGCCCGGGCGGGGAGACCCCGCCCCTACGATTCCCGCCAAGATCCGATGCACCACCAGATCCGGATACCGTCGGATTGGAGAGGTAAAATGGGTGTAACATTCGGAAGCCAATCCGAAATGACCGATATTGTCGGTGCCATAAACGGCCTGCTTCATGGAACGAAGCATCATGGTGTTGATCAGTTTTTCTTCCGGCAATCCTTTGACCTGGCGGAGGAGATCGGCCAGAACCGCCGGGCGGATCGTCTTGCCCATCCTCAAAGGAATCCCCAGATTATGGAGAAGTTCCCTGAAATTAGCGAGTTTCTCCGGATCCGGCTTGTCGTGGGTCCGGTAGACCATCGGGTTCCCTTTTTCTGTCACAAATCTGGCCACCGCCTCGTTGGCGGCAATCATCAACTCTTCAATGATCCGGTGTGCCTTGTTTCTCTCCGCCTTCACAATTTTTTCAACCTTCCCCTCCTCCAGGTCTTGTACAATCTCCGGCTCCGGAAGGTCAAAATCGATGCTCCCCCGTGTGGTCCGCTGAAGGCCGATCTTGTCTGCCAGCTCTTCCAGCAATTCCAAATTGCCGATGAGAGAATGCCACTTTTTTCGGGCCGCCTCTTCACGATCCACCAGGATTTTCCGAACAATCGTGTAAGTAAGACGGGCACAACTTTTGATGACGCTCTTGTAAAATTGCGACCGGATCGGTCTTCCCTGAAAATCGAAATCGATCTCGGCAGTGAAGGTCAGGCGGTCTTCATGCGGATTGAGACTGCAAATCCCGTTCGACAATTTTTCGGGCAACATCGGCAGACAGTCCCCCGGAAAGTAGACACTGGTCGCCCGACTGGAGGCCTCGGCATCCAGGGCCGTTTTGGGACGGACATAGTGGCTGACATCGGCAATGGAAACCCAGAGACGGTAAGAATGATCAGACTTCTGAACGGCGACGGCATCATCGAAATCCTTGGCCGTTTCCCCATCAATCGTCACGATAGGGATCGACCGGAGATCAACCCTCCCCTGGATCTCTTCCAGAAGAACGCGGGAAGGAATCGCCTCCGCTTCTTTAAGAACCTCCGGTGGAAAGACCAACGGGAGTTCAAACTTCTTCAAAATATCGGCAAAAGCTGTTTTTATCATGCCCCCCTATCTCATAGTTGACGGTTATCGTCAATTGGTCTATAGGCCGGTGGAGAATTTGAGGAGTAAAAAATGTCGCCCAGAAAAGAAGAAGATCTTCTGGAGGATTACTGCCCCCATTGCGGCCAATATACCGGAGGGGACTCGATCTGCCCGAACTGCGGCGGAAAGATTTTCGACGACAGCGGCCTGAACGAAGAGGAGGAGGAAGAGGATGCCGGGGGAGGCTTGGGGGAGGATGACGAGGAAGAGTTTTAGAACGCCCGGGTGGTGGAATGGCAGACACGCTAGCTTCAGGAGCTAGTGACCGCAAGGTCGTGCAGGTTCAACTCCTGTCCCGGGCATATATATTGACACCCCTTCCCTAAACTGTTACTATCAGCCTGATGGTTAAGAAATTCGGAATGTTGTGTCTTATCCTCTTCCTCCAAGGGATCTTTTGGAGTGGGTCGTTCTGTACGGGAAAAATGGACTGCTGTGGCCCGCAGACTTCAGCGGCCATCAGTTGTTGTGTTTCCAATGGTCAGGGGACGGCCAACAATACCCCACAGGTCAGGCCCGAGGCGTCAACAATCACGATTGATTTTTCACCGACCTCCATCGCCTTGGCCTCCGAGCAGTTCCCTGTTTCTTCTCTTCAAGGAGGGATTCATTTCAACGATCACGCCCCACCGCTTTTCATCACCAAGTCTGCACTGTTAGTCTAATCCTCATTAAAAAATCCCCCTTAAATCCCCCTTTGTCAAAGGGGGTGAGGGGGATTTCAAAGTGGCTCGCTCTACGTGAGAGGATTAGATTATGCGTTTTGTCGGACTCGTCACAATTTTGGCCTTGTTCCTGCCTCTCCCTCTGCGGGGTCAGGAAGGAGTTTTGACCCTCGATGAAGCGGTCGTTGAAGTCTTGGCCAACAACCCGGATATCCTGGCGGCCGGATACCGATCAGCGGCGGCAAGGGCAAAGGTTGGCAAGGCAAAGGCGCTCGATGACCCGATGGTTGGGGTGACTTTTGACGACGTCCCGCTTAACACCGCCAACGTCAAAAAATCGGAAGAGATCAATTACCGGATTGAGCAAAAGATCCCGTTCCCTGGGAAACGGTATGTTAAAGGGAAGGTAGCCCGCTTTGAGGCAAAGGCGGTGGCGGAAAACTCCCGCGGTCAGACAAGTGATGTCATCCTTGACTTGAAAAAAACCTACTACGAAACCTACCGGGTCGACCGATCGCTGGAGGTAAACCGGGAAAATCAAAAATTGCTTAGACAGTTTCTCGGTTCAACAGAGACACGCTACGCCACCGGTCAAACAACCGCTGATGCCCCGCTCAAGGCCCAGGTGGAACTCTCCAAACTGGCCAATGAGGAAATCTCCCTCGAACAGGAACGAGTCACCCATGAGGCCCATCTAAAGGCCCTGATGAATCGCCACATTGAAAATGAACTCCGCCTCCCCAAGACATTGGTCTGGCCGCGATTGCAAACACCTCTCGAAGAGGTGAAGGAAAAGGCCTTCGAAATGCGGCCGGAACTGGGAACCTTGCGCCAGATGAGGAATAGAGATCGTTCTCAATTAACTGCCGCGCGGCAGGGGTTGATTCCCGATTTTTCGCTCGGTTTCATGTACGGCCAGCGTCCTCTGACTGAGGACACCTGGACCGCCACAGCAATGATCAACCTCCCGATCTTTTTCTGGGGGAAGAACAGGGCCGAAATCAGGGAGGCGAAGGCCTCACTCAAGGCAACTGAGGCAGAAAGTGCCTCGATGGAGGTCCATACCGAGCATGAAATTCAGCAGGCGTATAGTGCGGTCCAATCATCTCAAAAGATTATTACAAAGTTTGAAAAGGAAATCCTGCCACAAGCCAAAACCAGTCTGGAAGCGGCCCGCCTGGCCTATAGCACCAACAAGATTGATTTCATGACCCTGACCGATGCCGCACGGACTTATAAGGAGCTACAATTTTCTTACTATGAAAACCAGGCACGACTCGGAACCTCATTTGCCGAACTGGAACGGCTCTCAGGGACCACCTTTAAAGAAGGAGAGAAACAATGAAAAAGAAAATAATCGTGGTGTTGGTGGGCCTACTTGCTCTCGCGTTTTCATACCGGTTTTGGAACAAAGACAACCAGCCCCAACGGGGCGTTGAGGGGGAGGCTCCAGCGGCTTCGCCGATGGAGGGGGCGACGCGAGCCCCTGCAAAAGACATAACCACCAAACAACAAATTAGTCACTACACCTGCCCGATGCACCCGCATATCCATGAGGATCGTCCCGGGAATTGTCCGATTTGTAGTATGCGTTTGGTGCCGGTGTATAAAGAGATCTCTTCAATTAACCCTCTCCTGTCAACGGGAGAGGGTGGCCCGCCAGAGGCGGGACGGGTGAGGGGAATAACCATCTCCCCCGAACGCCAGCAGAGGGTCGGGATCAAGACAGAAATAGCGGCAAGAAAAAATGCAGTGAAAGAGATCCGGACCTTTGGCCGGGTAGCGTTTGACCCTGATCTGGCCGTTGCGGAGCGGGAATTTATTGAGATTTCTAAAAACGTCCCAAATTTGAAGGCCGCCGCCGTTTCAAGATTAAGACTCCTTGGGATGTCGGCCGAAGAGATCCGCGACCTGGAAAAGAGGGGAACGGTCTCAAAGAGTCTCTACCTCCCAGAGAAAGGAGATCCGGTCTGGATTTATGCTACACTGTATGAAAATGAGATGGCGCTGGTCCAACCGGGGATGGAGGCAGCAATTGATGCCGGCAGTGATAAAAAGTTGAAAGGAATTGTCCGCGCCGTCGACCCCGTGGTTGATCCAACGACCCGTTCGGTTCGCGCCAGGGTCGAAGTCCCGGGGGCTGGCGGAGAAATAAAACCGGAGAGCTTTGTCACGGTCGTTCTTAAAATTGATCTGGGAGAGGCGTTGTTGATTCCAAAATCATCGGTGATCGATACCGGGACACGCAAGGTCCTCTTTGTGGTTCATGACAACCTCCACTTTGAGGCGCGTGAGGTAGAGACCGGCGCCGAGACCGGGGAAGAACAGGTGATTCTCAAAGGTTTGTCAGAGGGAGAAAAGGTGGTGACAAGCGCCACATTTTTGGTGGACTCGGAGAGTCAGTTGAAGGCTTCGGTGGAAGGAATGGGAGGGCATGAACATTGATTGAGAAAATTATAGAATTTTCCGCCAGAAATAAATTCATCGTCCTGACGTTTATCGCCGTCTTGATGGTCGTCGGCGTTGTCTGCCTGAAAAAGGTCCCGCTCGACGCGATCCCGGACCTCTCGGACACACAGGTGATCATCTATTCCCGCTGGGACAGGGCCCCAAACATCATTGAAGACCAGGTGACTTACCCGATCATCACCGCCCTCCTGGGGGCCCCGAAGATCAAGGCGATCCGCGGTTTCTCCGACTTCGGGTACTCCTATGTTTACGCCATCTTTGAAGACGGTACCGATGTCTACTGGGCCCGGAGCCGGACGCTGGAATATCTCTCAAAGATCATCCCCCGATTGCCGGAAGGGGTCAAAACGGAACTGGGCCCGGATGCCACCGGCGTCGGTTGGATTTTTGAATATGCCCTTGTTGATTCTTCTGGGAAACATGACCTCCAGGAACTGAAGAGTTTTCAGGACTGGACGATCAAGTACCAACTGCAAAGCGTCCCTGGAGTCGCCGAGGTCGCCTCTTTCGGCGGTTCTGTCAAACAATATCAGGTCAACGTTGACCCCAAGAGGCTTCTCGCCACCAACAGTCCGCTCAACCGTGTGATCGAGGCGATTCGAAAGGGAAACAATGAAATCGGAGGCCGGTTGGTCGAATTCAGCGGCCGGGAATATATGGTCCGCGGGCGGGGGTATATCCGCTCGATTGAAGATATTGAAAACATTGCTGTGGGCTTGAACCCAAAGACAGGAACCCCCATTCTCGTTAAGAACATCGGTTCGGTCACGATCGGCCCTGAACTGAGGCGGGGGGTTGCCGACCTGGATGGCGAGGGGGATGTTGTCGGGGGCATCGTCGTGATGCGCTACGGTGAAAACGCCTTGAACGTCATCAACCGTGTGAAACAAAGAATCGAGGAACTAAAAACCTCATTTCCTGAAGGGGTCGAGATCATCACCACCTACGACCGGGCAGATCTGATCAGCCGCGCAATCAAGACCCTCAAAAATACATTGATTGACGAGCTGTTGATCGTAAGCCTCGTCATTCTGATCTTTCTCTGGCATATCCCTTCGGCCCTCGTCCCGATCATTACGATTCCGGTCTCCGTCCTGCTCGCCTTTATTCCTTTTTACCTGATGGGGTTTACCGCCAACATCATGTCCTTGGCCGGCATTGCGATCTCCGTCGGCGTCCTGGTGGATGGGGCGATTGTCGAGGTCGAAAACGCCTATAAAAAACTGGAGCAGTGGCTCTCCGGAGGACGAAAGGGAGATTTTCACCAAGTCCGCCTTCAGGCGTTAAAAGAGGTCGGACCTTCGGTCTTTTTTTCTCTCCTGGTGATTGCGGTCGCGTTCATCCCCGTCTTCACGCTGGTTGATCAGGAAGGACGCCTCTTCAAACCGCTTGCCTATTCCAAGAATCTCGCGATGGCGATCGCCGCCCTGCTCGCCATCACCCTCGACCCGGCCCTCCGGATGCTTTTCGCACGGATGGATTATTTTCACTGGCAACCAAAGTGGCTTGTTACCAGAAAGAAGATGACAGAGTGGCTCAACAAGATCGCCAATACCGTTTTTGTCGGACGTTATTATCCCGAAGAAAAACACCCGATCAGCCAGATCCTCTTTGCCGCCTACGAACCAGCCTGCCGCTTTGTTCTGAAACGGAAGAGGGAGACGCTGATCGCCGCCGGCCTCCTGATGTTAACCGCCCTCCCCCTCTATTTCAGCCTCGGCTCCGAGTTCATGCCACCGTTGAACGAAGGAACCATCCTTTATATGCCGACCTCTTTCCCCGGCCTTTCCGTTACAGAGGCGACACGGGTGTTGCAGATCCAGGACCGGATCCTCAAGACCTTTCCAGAGGTGGAACGAGTCTTCGGCAAGGTCGGCAGGGCGGAGACCTCCACCGACCCGGCCCCCTTTTCCATGGGGGAAACAACCGTTGTGCTAAAACCGGAGAATGAGTGGCGCCGGGTGAAACGCTGGTATTCCTGGCTTCCCGAGCGTTACCACCCATTCCTCAACCATTTCTGGAGAGAGACAATCTCCTGGGAGGAACTGACGGATGAAATGGATCGAAAGATGCAGATTGTCGGGTGGACGAATGCCTGGACGATGCCGATCAAAAACCGGATCGACATGCTTTCAACCGGGATCCGGACACCGATCGGGATAAAAATCTTCGGCGCCGATTTAAGGGAGATTGAACAAGTAGGCCGGCATCTGGAGGCGATTCTCAAGGAGGTCCCCGGCACACGCAGTATCTTTGCAGAACGTGTGGCGGGCGGTTATTTTCTGGATTACGACCTGAAAAGGGAGGAACTGGCCCGTTATGGATTGACCGTCGAGGATGCCGAAATGGTTATCGCCTCTGCAATCGGCGGTGAAAACATCACCACCACCATCGAGGGACGAGAACGGTACCCGGTCAACCTCCGTTATGCCCGGGAACTCCGTGACGATCTCCCTGAACTCCAACGGGTGCTTGTGCCAACCCCGTCAGGGGCGCAGATCCCGCTGGCCCTGATCGCCGACATCCATCTCTCCACAGGACCGGCGATGATCCGGGACGAAAACGGCCAGCTGACCGGTTACGTCTATATCGACATGAAAGGGAGGGATGTCGGCGGTTATGTGAGCGACGCCAAAAAGATTGTTCTCGAAAAATTGAAGCTCCCGACCGGCTACAGCCTGCAATGGAGCGGCCAGTATGAAAATATGATCCGTGTCAAAAAGAGGCTGGTCCTGATCGTCCCGCTGACCCTCTTCCTGATCTTTCTCCTCCTTTATATGAACACAAAGTCGCTTGTGAAAACCGGGATCGTCCTCTTGGCCGTCCCTTTTTCCCTGATCGGCGCCATCCTCCTCCTTTTCATCCTCGGTTATCATGTTTCGATTGCGGTTTGGGTCGGGATGATCGCCCTGATGGGGCTCGATGCGGAGACCGGCGTCTTTATGCTCCTCTTTCTGGACCTCTCTTATAAGGAGGCGGTTGAGAAGGGAAAGATGAAGACGAAAGAAGACCTGACTGAGGCGATTGTCCATGGCGCCGTCAAAAGGGTACGCCCCAAGATGATGACCGTGGCCGCCGCGATGATCGGACTTTTGCCGATCATGTGGTCGATCGGCACCGGGGCCGACCTCATGAAACGGATCGCCGCCCCGATGGTCGGAGGCCTCATCACCTCCTTCGCACTCGAACTTTTGATTTATCCGGTGTTGTATGCGATCTGGAAAGGGAGGGAGCTGCGGTGGACCTCAAAATAAACCCACTGGGGTGCCGGCACCAATTGTAAATTGTACAAAAAAATCCCCCCCGGGTTGCCCCGGGAGGGATTTGAGAAAAATCAGGCTTCTCTTAAGATCCTAGAGAGGCTGACAGGTGCCGGGTGTCGGAGGACTTGCTGAAGGCATCGCTCCGCTACATTTCAGACCGGTCACACAGTTGTTGTTTTCCATACAGGACATTCCCTGGGTTTGAGTGCCGCCGGACGCAGGGGGAGGCGTGGTGGTGCCACCAGTGGTACTACCACCGCAGTCGGCCGCGCAGGAATAGGAGGCCTCACCCAGGGCGGACTGACAGGTCCCGTCGCCGCAATACCCCTGTTGCATATTCCCCTGCAAGGTCTTACAATCCGGGGCATCCGGATTGGCGCACTTGGAACAGTCGGTGCCGGCCGGACAGGCCGCGGCGAAGGTAGTCCCAAAATCAACCCCCGGAGGAGGGATATACCCCTCTTTTTGACCGCAGGCAAAACCGACCGCCGACCCCATATTACAATTGTCAGGATTGTCTTTGCAGATCTCGGCCACCATAAAGATCATATCCTTTGCCTTGGGTCCGCAGTCTCCCAACGCTGGCGGGAGGGCATCAAACATCTTGCCCACCGTACCCGGCTTCATGTTCTTACAATTCCCTTTGTAGGATTCCGCGGCACCGGCCACTGTGGAAGGATCAAAATTCGCAAAATCGAAGGTCCCGTCATCCTTCTTTTTTGTATTGAGGACCCCTCCGATCTTTTTGACACACTCGGGGTCATCCGTGATCTCCTTCAGGTCGGCAATCGTGTCATAGGCGATCGCCGTCTTGGCCAGATTTTTACAGTATTCGTCGTTCTTCTTACACAAGGCGCAGTTGCTGTCGTCCTCCACTGTAAGCCCCTGGAGGGCCGAAACCTGCAGACCGGCACCACCGGCCCAGGCCGAAGCAAAGTTGTTTCCGATCGTGGTCACATCCCCCAACGTGGTGGCGTAAGAGGAATAGTTACTCGCCGCCTTTCCACTCACCTCCGGCGCCTTTTCCTGGGCGAGTGTCGCTATATTACTTCCAACACCGCTAAAATCGTTTTTGATAACCGCCTTCAGGGCATCGAAAGGACTAACCCCTCCCAACGAACCTTTGTTGGCAAAAAGGGCGGCCCCCATATCTCTGGCCATCGCACCAATAGCCCCCACGTTGCCGTCATCGACCGAGGGCGCCTTGTACTGCCACACCATCATCTTCATGTAACAGGCCGGATCAAAGTCGCTAATCTTGTCGTCGACATCGGGGCACTCAAAACCCGGGGTCACGCCGACCTTATCGAGCATCTGAATCGTGGCGAGGGCGGAGTTGACATCCGCATCCATCGTGATGGAGGTCGTCTCTCCGTTGACACTCACCTCGGCAAAGTTTCCATACCCTGATTCGGTGATAACAAAACCTTTGAAGGTGGTTGCCCCATCCGGAGCGACATTCGTTCCCGTCGCATCAATGGTGAACTTGCCATTGGTATCCGTTTCACCACTCCCGATCTCCGTCCCGTCAAACCGACAGATTTTTACCTTATCCCCAGCGACAACCCCGCCGGCGGCATCGGCTTTCGTACCAATCGTCATTGCCGAGAGACTCGCGCTGGTCGTCGGGGCACTGATGGTCCCGGTGATAGAAACGGTATCCGGAACATCACTGCTGGAACCACTCCCGCCGCACTTGACGAGACCAAAGGTCCCGGCAAGGATGGCGACGAAAAGAAAACCCCACTGTCTAAGGCCTGGTCTTTTGTTCATGATACCCCCCCTCAAGTTTATTTAAGGTTGATGATAACAAATATTTTGAAGATTAACAAAATAAATCCCGACCCCTTAAGTTTCTAACGTGCTCGCTTACGGAAGCAAACCTTGTGCCATTTTAGGATGACTGATTTTGTTAGGGATTCAGTAGAACCCTGTCAAAAAAACCGGGTCAGTTCAAACCCGGAGAGGGTTTGTTTTTACCCTTGTCAAAGAGGGATGGAATCTGTAAGAGGCACGCAATGTCTTCTCCCAGAAAAAATAATTTATTCCTCTTCGTCGTCGCCACCCTCTGTCTCCAGTGGATCCTCGTCAAGGGCTTGGGGATCCACCTGTCCCATCCCTGGTCTGCGTTGGCTCCGGGACTCGCGATCTTTGGGGCCGCCTTCATGCTCTCCTGGGGGGCGGAGCTGGCCCAGTTCGAAATCCCCCAATCGCTCGCCATCGCCTTTTTGGCCCTGGTTGCCGTCTTGCCGGAATATGCGGTCGATATGTATTTTGCCTGGGAGGCGGGGAAAAATCCGGAATATATCCATTACGCCACCGCCAACATGACCGGCGCGAATCGGCTCCTGATCGGAGTCGGTTGGGCGGCGGTCGTTTTTGCCTATTTCTTTAAGACAAAAAAGAGGGAAGTGGTCCTGGAACCGGTCAACCGCCTCGAACTTTTTGCCCTTTCGGTCGCCACGATTTATTGTTTTGTCATTCCGTTTAAGGGAGCGCTCTCCTGGGTCGATTCGATTTTCCTCCTGATGATCTTCGCCTGGTACATGTTTCAGGCGACACGGGCCCATCATGAAGAACCGGAGGTCGAAGGGCCGATCGTGGCCCTTGCCCGATGGCCGCGCGGGAAACGGATCCTGGCCACCCTCTTCTTCTTTCTCTTTTCCGGCTACACCATTTTTATTTCGGCAGAACCGTTCGCAGAGGGGCTTCTGGAAATGGGACGCTATTGGGGAATTGAAGAGTTCATTCTTGTCCAGTGGTTGGCCCCCCTGGCCTCTGAATCACCGGAATTTATTGTAGCGATCCTCTTTGCCCTGCGGGCCCGGGCCTCGGCCTCCATAGGGACACTCGTCTCCTCCAAGGTCAATCAATGGACCCTGCTTGTCGGGATGCTCCCTCTGGTCTACAATCTGTCGGCCGGTCACTGGGGCCCGATGGTCATGGATGCCCGCCAGTCGGAAGAGATCTTCCTGACCGCGGCACAATCGCTCTTTGCCATTGTCGTTATTGCGAATCTCCGCTTTTCCATTACGGAGGCGCTTCTGTTGTTTGTCCTCTTCGGCACACAACTTTTCTTCACATCAACAGAGGCCAGAAATATCTATGCCGTTGTCTATATCGTCCTCGCCATCGGCTGGGCCCTCATCGTAAAGGGAAACAGACAAGGTTTTTTCAAAATCGCGCGGGACGGTCTCCGTCATCCGAAAACTTTTGGGTAAATGGAAACTTATAATCACAACGGAAAACAGTCTGGTTCGGTCGAGTGGGACAGCGATCTTCTCCACGAGGTCCGGACCCAGTTTGAGCGGGTGGCCAAAAAAATCTCGCTCGACCCCAATATTTTTAACCGGCTCCGTGTCCCGGAACGGGCGCTGATCGTCTCCGTCCCTTTCCGGATGGATGATGGAACGGTCCGCGTGGTGCCTGGGTACCGCGTTCAACACAACGATTCCTTAGGCCCTTATAAAGGAGGGATCCGCTATCACACCAGCGTCAATCTGGGGGAAGTGACCGCCCTCGCGATGCTGATGACCTGGAAAACGGCGGTGGTCGGTCTTCCTCTCGGCGGGGCCAAAGGGGGTGTGCAGATCGACCCGACCCCCCTGTCGCGTCAGGAACTCCAACGGCTGACACGGCGTTATACCTCGGAGATTATTAATTTCATCGGCCCGGAGGTCGACATCCCCGCCCCCGACATGGGGACCAGCGAACAGGTGATGGCCTGGTTGATGGACACCTATAGCCATCAAAAAGGGTACTCCATTCCGGAGGTGGTGACCGGCAAACCGATCGCGATCGGCGGCTCCCTCGGCAGAAAAGAGGCCCCCGGTCGAGGGGTCATTTACTGTCTCCTGGCGGCGGCAGACAAACTCAAATTGAAATTGAACGACAAAACAACCCTCGCCATTCAGGGATTCGGTCAGGTCGGTTACGCGGCGGCGCGCAAGGCGGAAAAAATCGGTTGCCAGGTGATCGCCGTCTCCGACGTCAAAGGGGGAATCTACAACCCCAAAGGGTTCACTATCAGCAAATTGGTCGAATGGATCGGGAAGAACAGGTATCTGGAAGGGTATCCGGAGGCGGAACCGGTTTCCAACGAACAACTGCTCGAACTCCCCTGCACCGTTCTGATCCCCGCCGCCACAGGGGGGGTGATCACCAAAAAGAATGCCCCCCGCCTCCGTTGTCAGATCATGGCCGAAGGGGCGAACGGCCCGACCACCGATGAAGCGGACCAAATTATCAAAGAACGCGGAGATATTTACGTCATTCCGGATATTTTAGCCAACGCGGGCGGTGTGATCGTTTCCTACTTTGAGTGGGTCCAGGATCTGCAAAACTTCTTCTGGTCCGAAAAAGAGATCAATAAAAAACTCTGGGAGATGATGGGCCGCTCCTTCCACGAAACCTGGGACCTGGCCCAAAAGGAAAAAACCGACCTTCGGACCGCCTCTCTGATCCGGGCGATCCGCAAGATTTCATCCGCCATGCTCGTTCGTGGATTATTCCCGTAGAACAATTGACAAAACTTTTGATTTTCTCTAGATTCCCCCGACTTTGTCACCAATTATAAGGAGGAGACCTATGCTTTCATTGCTCATCGCCTTACTGGGCGTCATCGCTCCCGGTGTTGTTCTTGCCAGTGAAGCGGAGCTCCGTATCCCAGAGCTCACAAGTCAATTTATACTTTTTGGTTCGATGATCTCCGGCGTGACCCTGATGAAGTGGGGTCTCGTCGTTTCCGTCTTGGGGATGCTTTTCGGACTCCTGGAATTTTTAAAAATCAAAAAACTCCCGGCCCACCGTTCCATGCTGGAGATTTCCAGCCTGATCTACGAGACTTGCAAGACCTACCTCCTGCAACAGGGACGTTTTCTCATTTTGCTGGAGGCGTTGATCGGGGGGGCCATTTTTTACTATTTCTATGCCCTGCAACACCTCGAGTTGCCGCGGGTCCTGCTGATCCTCCTTTGGTCGATTCTGGGGATCCTGGGGTCCTACGCGGTAGCCTGGTTCGGAATCCGGATCAATACGCTCGCCAACAGCCGGACCGCCTTCGCCTCGCTGGAGGGGAAACCGTATCCGGTCATGTCGATCCCGCTCCGTTCCGGGATGTCGATCGGCGTGATGCTGATCTGCGTCGAACTGTTCATGATGATCTATATCCTGCTCTTTGTCCCGCGCGAGTCGGCCGGCGCCTGTTTCGTCGGTTTCGCGATCGGGGAATCGCTGGGGGCCTCCGCCCTCCGGATCTGCGGCGGAATTTTCACGAAGATCGCCGATATCGGGAGCGACCTGATGAAGATCGTCTTTAATATCAAGGAAGATGACGCCCGAAACCCGGGAGTTATTGCCGACTGCACGGGGGACAACGCGGGAGATTCCGTCGGCCCGACAGCAGACGGCTTCGAAACCTATGGCGTGACCGGCGTCGCGTTGATCAGCTTTATCGTTCTGGCCGTCGGGATGATGATGGGACCGGACGGAAAACTCTCTCTTTCCTCCACCGGCCTCGAGGTCCAGTCCAAGTTGATCGTCTGGATCTTTGCGATGCGCGTCTTGATGATCATCACCTCGATCGGTTCTTATAGTTTGAATACCTTTGTTTCCAAAATGCTTTACGGCAACAAGCCTCATTTTAACTTTGAGGCCCCTCTCACAAGCCTTGTCTGGCTCACCTCGATTTTATCGATCGGCGTCACCTACACCGTCAGTTATCTCCTCCTGCACGACATGGATGCAACGCTCTGGTGGAAACTGTCGACGATCATCAGTTGCGGCACGGCGGCCGGCGCATTGATCCCTGAATTCACCAAGATCTTCACCTCCGCCAAGTCAAAACATGTTTCGGAGATCGTCAATGCCTCGCGCGAAGGAGGGGCCTCGCTCACGATCCTTGCCGGTCTTGTCGCCGGCAACTTTAGCGCCTTCTGGAAAGGGATGGTGATGGTCGGCCTGATGTTGATCGCTTTCCTGACCAGCCTTTCCGGACTGGATGCCTACATGGTCTACCCTTCCGTCTTTGCCTTTGGGCTCGTCGCCTTCGGCTTTTTGGGGATGGGACCGGTCACCATCGCGGTAGACAGTTACGGCCCTGTCACCGACAATGCCCAATCGATCTTTGAGCTTTCCCAGATTGAGACAATCCCGAACGTCTCTTCAGAGATCGAAAAAGATTTCGGGTTTAGACCGGACTTTAACAAAGGAAAGGCCCTTCTGGAGGAAAACGATTCGGCCGGTAATACCTTTAAGGCAACCGCCAAACCGGTCTTAATCGGAACTGCCGTGATCGGGGCGACTACGATGATTTTCTCGATTATTCTCCTCCTCAATCTGAAGCTGGACCTTCTCAATCCAAAGGTCCTTTTGGGTCTGATCACCGGAGGGGCGGTTATCTACTGGTTCACCGGAGCCTCCATCCAGGCGGTCAGCACCGGGGCTTATCGGGCGGTTGAATTTATCAAAAAACATATCCGGCTCGAAAGTGCGGAGAGGGCCTCGGTGAAAGATTCCAAAGAGGTCGTGAAGATCTGCACCCAGTATGCCCAGAACGGCATGATCAATATTTTTGGGGTCATTTTTTCATTCACTTTGGCCTTCGCCTGCTTTGACCCGACCTTCTTTGCCAGCTACCTGATCGCCATTGCCGTTTTTGGCCTCTTTCAGGCGATATTTATGGCAAACGCCGGAGGGGCTTGGGACAACGCCAAGAAGGTTGTCGAGGTGGACTTGAGGGAAAAAGGGACGCCGCTCCATGCCGCAACCATTATCGGTGACACTGTCGGCGATCCGTACAAGGACACTTCGTCGGTCGCCTTGAACCCGATCATCAAGTTCACCACCCTCTTCGGCTTGTTGGCGGTGGAAATCGCGGTCTCCGCCAAGGATATCGCGCAGACGATCGGCACTGTTCTTTTCCTGGTCGGACTCTTTTTTGTCTGGCGTTCTTTTTACGGGATGCGAATCAAAAAAATCTAATACCCCGTCCTCGCCCCGGAAGGAACGGTCCCCCCTTGGACTGGTGCCGCCGGCAGGGCCGGTGCCATCGGCTGAGCTGGTACCATCGGCTGTGTTGATGAGGCGGGAGGCGGTGGAGGGGAGGGAGCGGGGGCCGTCACCAGTGGTGTGGGCTGCGGTAGTGTTGCCGGAGGAGCCATCGGTGTCGGACTTTGTGGCGCCGTGGCGGGGGGTGGCGGGGTGACCCGGATTGTTATCGGTCCGGGGGCCATGGAGGTCACGGACGGCGGTACGGCAGGTACCACAAGCGTTGGGCTCGGATTGGTCCTCGGGGCCGATTCTGGAGTTGTCACAACAGGGGAACCGGTCGGCACCAGAGGAACCGGAACTACCGGTGGTGATCCCGGAGGAAGGGTCCCGACAACAGGAGGGGTCGGCGCAGGGACCCCCTGTGGCACAGGGATGGTCGGCATGCTTTGCGGTGCAGGGACTCCCTGAGGAGGGGCCACCTCGGAGACGGGCGGTGGCGGCGGTACCTCAGCAGGGGCCGTAAAGCTGGTCACCGGAACCGGCTCAGTCGGCGGCACACCCTCGGGTGGAACACCCTCGGGTGAAGCACCCTCAACAACTCCTCCTTCTTGTTGTTTCTTTTCAAAGACGCAATTCGAAAGGGCCATCGCCAGGACCAAGACAAAACCTGCCAGAAAACTCACCCCACTCCGCCAATCCTCTTTCATGACCCCCTCCCCCAATAAAGTTGAACCGGGGTTTATAGTCCTTTACCAGAAAGAATCAAGCGGTTTTTTCCCCCTACTTGATGTCCCCCAACATTTATGTTAGAAGGGGCGCACCCCATGTCGTCCTCCTTGCCGCGCCTGAGTTTTTTCCAAAGACTGGACCGATTGGCCAAAATCCTGTTTGGGCTGACACTCCTTTCAACGATAGGCATCCTTGCCATCGGTCTCTATTTTTATCTCTATTTCTCGCGCGACCTTCCGAAACTGACCAGCATTACCGAATACAAACCCCCTCTCGTCAGCGAGGTCTACGCCGAAGATGGGCAGATGATCGGTGTCTTCTGGGATGAGTGCCGCACCCTTCTCCCCTACAAGGAGATCCCGGAATTGGTGATCAACGCCTTCGTTGCCAGTGAAGACTCCCGTTTCTGGGACCATCGCGGCGTCGATATCCGCAGTATCGTCAGGGCCTTTTATGAAAACCTCAAGGCGGGACATGTGGTCCAGGGGGGAAGCACCATCACCCAGCAGGTCGCCCGCTCCCTTCTCCTAACGCGGGAAAAGAAATTAGGGCGAAAAATCAAGGAGGCGATCCTCGCTACCCAGATCGAGCAACACCTCAGCAAAGAACAGATTCTTTTCTTATACCTAAACCAGATCTATCTGGGAAACCGGGCCTATGGGATCGAGGCGGCGGCAAGAAACTATTTTCATAAAAATGCCCGGGAGCTGACCTTGGCCGAAATCTCCATCATTGCCGGCCTCCCTTCAGCCCCCTCCTCATTCAACCCGATCATCTCGCCAAAACAGGCAAAAGAGAGACAGCAACATGTCTTGAACCAGATGGTGGACAACGGCTATGTCAAGAAAAAGGAGGCTGAGGCGGCCCTGAAGGAGCCTCTCAAGATCTACCGGGCCGGGATCGACAAGGAATTTAACAACCAGTACGCCCCTTACTTTACGGAGAACGTCCGGCGGGCCCTGATGGAGAAATACGGCAGCGACCTGATCTATCAAGGGGGCTTAAAGATCTACACCACCGCCGATCTCAAGGCAAACAAGGCGGCTGAAAAGGCGTTGAAGGACGGGCTCCGTTCCGTAGACCGGAGACAGGGGTTCCGCGGGCCGATCGAAACCGTCGCTCCCGCTCAAATCGGGGAGACTGCCGATCAGATCCATGCTGACATCGTTTCCCAGGAGGTTCCTTACGTGATGATCTCCGGTGACGGAGGGTTCGTGGAAACCGAAGAGATGCGTCACCCGACACTCAAGACCGATAAACCCTATAAAGCGGTGGTAACCGATACAGACCCGAAGTTTCTAAAAACCCTGATCGGTCATAAGAAGGGAATCATCCTGAATGAAGACAAGCAATGGGCCTGGCGGCCGCTCAAAAAGGGGGATCTCCTCTGGGTCCAGAAAAAAAATGCCAACCCGGATGATTCCTATTTTGTTCTAAGCCAGGAACCGAAGGTGGAAGGGGCCATTTTTTCCTATGAACCGGTAACTGGCAAGATCAGGGCGATCATCGGCGGGTATGATTTTGCCCGAAGTGAATTCAACCGGGCGACACAGGCTTACCGGCAACCGGGAAGCGCCTTCAAACCGATTATCTACAGCGCCGCGCTCGATAAAGGCTACTCTCCCAGAACCCCTGTCGTTGACGGTCCGGTCACATTTCAGGTCAGTTCCACCGAATTTTACAGCCCAAAAAATTATGGCAACAAGCATAATGGCCTGATGACTGTTCGAACGGCACTAGCCCATTCGGTCAACATCATCGCCGTTAAGATCTTCTACGATATCGGCGTCGATTACACGATCGCCTATGCCCGTAAACTGGGGATCACCACACCAATCCACCGCTATCTTTCCAGCGCCCTCGGCGCTTCCGATATCACCTTGCAGGATCTGACAACCGCCTATGGCACTTTTGCCAACCACGGTATCCGGCCCAAACTCTTCATGATCACAAAGGTCGTTGATCAAAACGGCAAGGTTCTGGAGCAATACCAGCCCCCTAAACAGCCCGAGGCTATTGTTATGGCCCAAGAGGGGTCCGAAGGGGATTCCCCGAAGGGGAAAAAACGGAAAAAGGAGGCCAACACCGAGGAACTGAACACACCCCTCTTTGAAGCCGGTAAAAAGGTCATTGAGAGGGAAAATCTGAAAATTTCCAACGAAGAGATGAAGATCCTTTACGGCACCAGCATCCCCGAGGGTTTTGCGATCTCCCCCCAAACAGCCCACCTGATGGTTAGTCTCCTCTCGGAGGTCGTCAACAGCGGCACCGGCTTCAAGGCGAAAGAGTTGAAACGTCCTGCCGCCGGGAAGACCGGAACCACCAACGATGAAACCGACTGCTGGTTCGTCGCCTTCACCCCGGACCTGCTTACCGGTGTCTGGATCGGTTATGACAACAAGAAAAAACTGGGGGAAAAGATGACCGGAGGTGTTATTGCCGCCCCTGTCTGGCTCTCCTATATGCAGGAGGTCCTGAAGGATAAACCGGTTGCTTCCTTTGAACCTCCCAAGGGATTCGAGGTGGCCAAGATCGATACCCTGATGGGTGGTTCAGCCCCCTTGAGCAAGAAACAGGAGGTCGCGGAATCGACACCGGAAGCGGCCGCGGCAGAAAAAGAGACCTCATCCTCCCGCGGGATTGAATTTTTATTTGGGTATTAATGAGGAGGAGTAAATGAGGAATAAAAATGTTTGATCTTGGCGGCGGCGAAATAACCTTGGTCCTGATCCTGGCCCTGATCTTCATCGGGCCCAAGAGACTCCCTGAAATAGCAACAACCCTCGGCCGCTGGACGAAGAAGGCCAAAAAAGCGGTGGAAGATCTCCGCGAGGCCCTGGAAAAGGAAATCAAATGAATGGCGAATTACCGGAACTGGAGGCCAAGGCGGGCATTCTGGAACATCTAACCCAACTCCGGGTCTGCCTCATCCGCTCCTTCATGGCCCTCTTGGCCTCGCTCGTGGTCACACTCTATTTTTCAAAGCAGATCTATTCCCTCCTGGAAAGACCGATGCTTAAGGCCTTGCCAAGCGGGAGCAGTTTTATCGTGACCGGTCCGGTGGAGGCGATCACGAGCTACCTCAAGGTGTCCCTGATTGCCGGGATCTTTCTCGCCTCCCCGTTTGTCTTTTACCAGATCTGGAAATTCGTGGCCCCCGGACTTTATAACAGGGAGCGGAAGGGGGCGATCGGTTTTGTCCTGACCGCCAGCCTCCTTTTTATCGGCGGGGCCTCGTTTGGTTATTTTGTGGTTTTCCCGGCCGGTTTTCCCTTCTTCGTCAGCATCCTCGAAGGGACCGGTATTCAATATTTCCCCCGCATGGAGAGCTATCTTGATTTTACGGTCAAACTGCTCCTCGGTTTTGGGCTCGCTTTTCTCTTCCCGCTTTTTCTCTTCGTCCTGGCAAAGATCGGGTTGGTCACTCCTCAGCAATTGTCAAAAGCCAGACGTTATGTAGTCGTTCTTGTCTTTCTATTGGCCGGACTCCTCACCCCGGGACCGGATATCCTCTCCCAGTGTCTGCTCGCCATTCCGTTACTCGCGTTGTATGAGATTGCCCTGCTGGTGATCAGGTTTCTTTGGGTGAAGCACCCTTAGACGACAATATTTTCCCGATAAAGCCCAAAGACCTTTCTTAAACTATCCGAGATCTCCCCCAAGGTTGCCTGATTCCCAACCGCCTCCAAGACAAGAGGCATCAGATTTTCACCACCCCTCGCACCTTCTTCTAATTCTTTAATAACTTTGTTTATCTTTTTGTTATTTCTTTGTTTTTTATACGCTATTACCTTTGCTTTCTGCCTTTTCTCAATAGAGGGGTCGATCTTATGCAGGGGCATCTCCTTCTTGTCATCGTCACAAAATTCGTTCACCCCGACAAGGACCTGTCTTTTGGCCTCCACCTCTTTTTGATAATCAAAAGCGGCATTCTGGATCTCTTTCTGCACAAACCCTTTTTCGATCGCCGGGATCATCCCCCCCATTTTCTCCACCTTGTCGAAATAGACCTTCGCCCCTTTTTCAATCTCATCAGTCATGGACTCGATCGCATAAGAACCAGCCACCGGGTCAACCGTGTTGGGGACCCCCGATTCATGCGCAATGATCTGCTGGGTCCGAAGGGCAATCCGGGCCGACTCCTCCGTCGGCAATGCCAACGCCTCATCAAACGAGTTGGTATGGAGGGACTGTGTCCCTCCGAGTATGGCGGCCAACGCCTGAAGGGTCACCCGGGCAATATTATTTTTAGGTTGTTGCGCCGTCAGGGAGACGCCGGCGGTCTGGCTGTGAAAACGGAGTTTGAGTGAATCCTCCTTCTGCGCCTTGTACCGCTCCTTCATGATTTTGGCCCAGAGCCTTCTCGCCGCCCGAAATTTGGCAATCTCTTCCAGAAAATTGTTGTGAACTCCGAAAAAAAACGAAATTTGCGGGGCGATAGCATCCACCTGCAAACCGGCGGCGATCGCCGCATCCAGATAGGTCATCCCGTCCAAAAGGGTAAAAGCCACCTCCTGCACCGCCGTACATCCCGCCTCCCTCATATGGTAACCGGAAACACTGATGACATTCCAGTTGGGGAGATTTTTCTGACAGTCGGTAAAAAGATCGGTGATCAGACGAAGCGACGGTTTGACAGGATAAATATAGGTCCCGCGGGCGATGTATTCCTTCAAAATATCATTCTGCACCGTCCCCCGTAGCGCTGTCAGCAGGACTCCCTGTTTTTCAGCAACAACCCTATAAAGACAGAGAAGAATCATCGCCGTCGCATTGATCGTCATGGATGTGGAAACCTTGTCCAGCGGGATGCCGGAAAAGAGGGTTTCCATATCCTCGACCGAGTCGATCGCCACCCCGACCCGCCCCACCTCTCCCTTCGCCATCGGGTGGTCGGAGTCGTACCCCATTTGGGTTGGCAGGTCGAAGGCAACCGAAAGTCCGGTCTGTCCGTGGGCGAGTAGATACTTGAACCGCTTGTTGGTCTCCTCCGCCGTCCCGAAACCGGCGTATTGCCTCATGGTCCAGAGCCGGCCACGATACATTGTCGGCTGAACTCCACGCGTGAAAGGGAATTGGCCCGGAAAGCCAAGGGTTTCCAGATAATCTTTCTCTTCTCTTTCACTCATTCAATCACCACCAGACCCTGCCCCGCCTCGACCGTTTGTCCTTGTTTGACAAGAATTTCTTTAACCGTACCGGAGACGCTTGTCTGGAGTTCATTCTCCATCTTCATCGCCTCAACGACAACCAAGCTGTCCCCCGGTTTGACCGCTTGCCCCACCTGAACCTTGATCCCGATCACCCTTCCCGGCATCGGAGAAACGACAACCTCGTTACCAGAAGCAGCTTGAGATGAAGACTCCCCGTTGGCCCTCTCCGATCCAACCGGAATCAGGTAAGGGTGATCCACCCAACCGTCAATCTCGACAACAAAACCCTGTTTTTCTTTGCGGACAAAAACCTCGTAAGATTTTCCATCCACAAGCAGGGAGTAATGTCCCGGACCCAAAACTCTGTAGTCAATAGAGGGGCTCGCCTGGTTATTACTCATCGGAGTCCCTCTTGCAAAGAGATGGTCTTCCAACGAGACTCCGCCCCCTCGCTCCTCTCCTCCTTAAGAAGAGAAGTCTTCTGATGAATCTCCACCGCGATTTTTGCGATCTCCTCCAACCCTTGGCGCCTTTCCCTCTTCAATTCAAAAATGTTTCGTTCGATCCAACCGGTATCGTATCTCCCCTTCAGAAAATCGGGGTGTTCGAGAATCCGTTTATGAAAAGAGATATTCGTCTTGATCCCGATGATTTCGTATTCCTTCAAGGCACGCCGCATCCTCTGTATCGCCTCCTGCCGTGTCCTTCCCCAGGTGATCAGTTTGGCGATCATCGGGTCGTAGTAGACGGAGATTTCACAGCCCGGGTAAACGGCCGAATCGACGCGAACACCGGGTCCTTCAGGGTTACGCAGATGGGTGATCTTTCCCGGTGAAGGGAGGAAATCGTGATCCGGATCTTCGGCGTAGATACGACATTCCATTGCGTAACCATGTAGGGGCAGACCCATGTGTCTGCCCTTCCCAGATGGGCGAACACGTGGGTTCGCCCCTACAATTTCTGACAATTTTCCCCCCGCCGCAATCTCGATCTGGGCCCGTACCAGATCAAGCCCGGTCACCATCTCTGTCACTGGATGTTCCACCTGCAGACGGGCGTTCACCTCCAAAAAATAGAATTTTTGATTCTTATCGACAAGACATTCCACCGTCCCCGCCCCGTAATAACCAGCCGCCTTTCCAAGCTGGATCGCCGCTTTGATCATCGCCTGCCTCGTTTTCTCAGAAATAAACGGCGAGGGAGACTCTTCAATAATCTTCTGGTGCCTCCTTTGAACCGAACACTCCCTCTCCCCAAGACAAATGATGTTCCCTTTTTTATCCCCCAAGATCTGCAATTCTACATGGTGCGGGTTCTCAATATATTTTTCCATGTAAAGAGAACCGTCTCTAAAAGACTGTGCTGCTTCAGAGCTGGCGAGACGGAAGGCGGACTCCATCTCCTCAACCCGATTTACCCGACGCATCCCCTTGCCTCCCCCCCCTGCCCTCGCCTTGAGGATCACCGGGTATTTCATCAAAGCCGCTTCCCGCTTGGCTTCAACCGCATCCTGGAGAACAGCCAGGAGACCGGGAACAGAAGGAACCTTGGCCTTTTTGGCCAATTCCCTGGCCGCCAGCTTGTCTCCCGAAGCGGCCATCGCCTTTGGGGAAGGGCCGATGAAGACAATCCCCTCTTCCTGACACCGCTCAGCAAAGTCGGCGTTCTCGGACAGAAAACCGTAGCCGGGGTGGATCGCCTCCACACCCGCTTTTTTGGCCACCGCCAGAATTTTATCAATATCGAGATAGCTCTCGCGCGCCGGAGCCGGTCCCAAAAGATAGGCCTCCTCTGCAAACCGGACAGGGAGAGAAAGGCGATCCGCCTCCGAATAGACCGCTACCGTTTGGATCCCCAACTCCCGGCAGGTCCGGATCACCCTGAGGGCAATCTCTCCACGGTTGGCGATAAGAATTTTTTTGAACATGTAGGGGCGGCCCCATGTGGCCGCCCGGGCAGACACATAGGTCTGCCCCTACGTAACAAAAAGGAGTAGTCGGGGCAATCGAATTCTGATATGGACATGGTGTCCGCCAAAGGACGGATCAGCCTCCGGCTGAAGCGACAGTCGAACCATAATGAGACAGACCTATGACAAACTAGTTTCCCTTGCCAGTCACCTGCAAAGCCCTCTCCTCTTGCTCCTGAGGCTCTACTGGGGGGCACAGTTTATCCTGGCAGGAAAGGGGAAACTAACAAATATTGAAAAGGTTTTTGAATTCTTCCAGGGTCTTCATATTCCTTTACCACTCGCCAGCGCCTATCTGGTCGGCAGCACCGAACTTCTGGGAGGGATGCTTCTCGTCCTCGGCCTTGGCTCAAGGCTTGCGGCAATCCCCCTTTCGATCACCATGATCGTGGCCTATCTCACGGCCCATATCGAAGCGACACGAAATATTCTGAGCGACCCCGAGAATTTTATCGATCAGGCTCCATTTCTCTTTTTGCTGGTAACGTTGATCCTTCTGGCCTTCGGGCCGGGTCGGTTCTCTCTCGATGCCTGGTTGGAGAAAAAAATCAGGTTATAGCCTTGTCGATCTGCCTTATTTCCTCGACCGACAGGGTCATTTCCGCCGCCTTGACTGAATCCTCGATGCTCTCCACCCGGCTCGCCCCTGGAATAGGAACGACACAAGGCGACTTGGCCATGAGCCAGGCCAGCACCACCTGATAAGGAGAAACAGTCCTCTTTTGGGAAATCTCCTGGAACACCGGGATCTGCCCAATCTGCCCCACACGATAACTCCCCCCCAACGGGCTCCAGGGCAAAAAGGTCAGTTTTTCTTTTTCACAATAGGCCAACACCCCATCTTTTTCCGGATCCCGGCACCAGGGGTTGTAACGATTTTGGATTGAAACAATGTCGACGATTTTTCTGGCCCGACGGATCTCCTCCACCGAAACATTCGAGAGCCCGACAAAACGGATGAGTCCCTCATCAACGGCCTCTTTCACCGGTCTTAATGTTTCCTCAATCAGGTACCGGTCATCCGGGGCATGGAGTTGCCAGAGCGCAATCGGCCTTTCTCCCCCCAATGCCTCAAAACTTTCGCGAATCGTCCTGGCAATATGTTTTGGATCCCCGTTGGTCACCCAATCCCCACCAGGACGCATTAATCCGCCCTTGGTCGCCACAATAATTTCCTGGGTAGGGGCGCTACTCGCCGCGCCCCTACTTTTTAACGCCTTGGCAATCAGCCTTTCGTTATGATGTTTGTCCGATTCATCCTGACAGTAGGAATCGGCGGTGTCGATCAACGTCACCCCTAAATCAAGGGCACGATGAATCACCCGGATCGACTGTTCTTCACGGGGCCTTCCCTTGAGAGACATCGGCATCCCCCCCAGACCGATCGCGCTGACCTTGACCCCCGTAGGACCTAACTCCTTATAAATCATCCCTCCCCCTCTATCAAAGCTGTTTTTGATAGCAACTCTTTTTGTCACCCACCGATAAGAACCACCAATAACATGCCCCCCCCTGCTTCCCCAATTCTTCCCCGCGGCGTCATTCAAGACCATCTCCAAAAATGGTTTTGCACCTACCTCCCTGAGGGGGGTGGCGAGACGGCACGGGCACAGTTTTTAGGAGAACCCTACATGGCCCTGCAGGCCTGGGCCCAAGACCAGGTCATCGTCACGAACCCCCGCCTTGGAGAGGTCCAGATTGCGCCGGAAATCCGTTACGGTTGGACGATCCATCACTGCCCGGAAGGGGACAAAGGAAAAGACTGTGAGGGACTGAAGCGATTCCGCAAGGTCAGCTTTCCGGGACCGAGCGTCTTGGCCTTTCAATGCACCGTTCCCAGCGGCCCGTATGCTGTCAATCCGCCGGTCCCTGCCAAGGCAAAACCGGCCGTCTCGCCGGAACCGAATGAAGAAGGTCCCTGGAAAATTATCCGCAGGGTCACCACCAATGACCAAGGGGTGGAAGAAGAGTCCTACACGGTGGATGGGGATACCGTGAACGTAGCACCAGGAGGCGGCAGTGATACACTCCGTTTGGCAGGGATCAATACACCGGAATGCGGCTGGAATTGGAGAAAAGGGGAAAGCCCTCTTCAACGGTGTGAGCGCGGCGAACCGGGGGCGACCGAGGCGTTTCTCTTTGTCGACAGCCTCTTTCGGAATCACAACGGAGAAATTTGGGTCCGGAACGACCGTCTGGATCAACCGAGGGAATGCCGGAATCGGGATAAAACAACACACGACGATCGTCTCCGCGACGGTTATTGCCGGATAATCGGCGACGCCCTCGTTGCCAATGAAACCAGTCCCAAAACCAATGTGGCTCAAGAACTGGTCCGGAATGGGCTTGCCTTTCCGTTTACCTTCTGGCCGGAGTCCCCCTACCACTTCTATGAATTTCGCGAGGCCATAAAGGAAAAGAGGGGGATCTGGGGCCTGGAGGAGAAAGGGGTTTTCAATTATCGCGGTCCCCTCTATTTTACCAGCTACCACCCTCAGGCGAACGCCCGATGGCCAAAGGCAGAAGATGAATATGCCCGCCTTGTCAACATCTCTCCGGAAACTGTCAACCTTGGCGATTTCTTGATCGAAGACCTTGTCACCGGAACCCTCTACCCCTTGCCCAATTTACCCCTGCCCCCAACTTATCAGGTCCGCATTTTTACCAATTACGACCCGCGCTGGGATAGGCCGGAGATCCAGGAGACGTTCGTCAATCTCAATCTAGACCGGAGGAACAACACGGCCTTTTGGCGTGGTAACTCCGGACTTCTCCTCCGCCGCCGATCGGACAACACCCCGATTACGGTCATCGCCGACAAGCAATACGGCGCCAAGGTCCACGCTGAACGATTCCCCGAGGGGTTCAAGTAAGGGCGTCCGCCTGAGGCGGACGCCCTTACAGCGGTATATTTCCGTGTTTTTTTGGGGGGTTTTTGTCGCGCTTGTTTTCCAACATCTTGAGGGCTCGGATCACACGAGACCGCGTTTCCCTGGGGAAAATCACTTCATCAATATAGCCTAGCTCGGCCGCCTTGTAAGGAGAGGCAAAGGTGTTGCGGTATTCTTCGACGAGCCGTGCCCTTTCAGCCTCCGGCGATTTTGACTGGCTGAGTTGGTTTTTAAAAATAATATTGACCGCCCCATCCGGCCCCATCACGGCGATCTCCGCCGTAGGATAGGCCAAGTTGACATCGCCACGCACATGTTTGGAGCTCATCACGTCATACGCCCCGCCGTACGCCTTGCGGGTAATCACCGTCACCTTGGGAACCGTCGCCTCACAGAAGGCGTAAAGGAGTTTGGCCCCATGTTTGATGATTCCACCAAATTCCTGATCCGAACCGGGTAAGAATCCGGGGACATCCACAAAGGTGAGGATCGGAATATTGAAACAGTCGCAAAACCGGACAAACCGGGCCCCCTTGATCGAACCATTGATATCCAGACAGCCGGCCAGGACCGCCGGCTGATTGGCCACAATACCAACGGTCCGCCCGTTCATCCGGGCAAAACCAACAATCATGTTCCTGGCCCAGAGCGGCTGGACCTCCAGAAAACTACCCCTGTCAATAATGCCATGAATCAGTGCTTTCATGTCATACGGCTTGTTGGCACTATCCGGAATGATCTGATCCAATGAAGGGTCCTCGACCCAAGGGTTTTCAGCATCGACATCTTTTGGAAAATCCTTAAGCGGTGACTCCTCCAGATTGTTGGAGGGGAGATAACTCATCAATTCACGGACCAACCGGAGGGAATCTCCTTCGTCTTCGGCCGCAAAATGAGAGACACCGGATTTACTGCTGTGACTGACCGCCCCCCCCAGATCTTCTTTGGTCACCTGCTCATGGGTTACCGTCTTGATAACGTCCGGCCCGGTGATAAACATATGGGCCCTGTTTTTGACCATGATGATAAAATCGGTCATCGCCGGGGAATAAACCGCGCCGCCGGCGCAAGGTCCCATGATGACCGAGATCTGCGGAATCACCCCGGAGGCCATCACATTCCGTTGAAAGATGTCAGCATAACCGGCCAGGCTTTGAACCCCTTCCTGGATCCGGGCGCCGCCGGAATCGTTCAAGCCGATCACCGGCGCCCCCACCTTCATTGCATGATCCATGATCTTGCAAATTTTGGTGGCATACGCCTCCCCCAACGATCCGCCGAAGGTGGTGAAATCCTGGGCAAAGACAAAAACGAGCCGGCCGTCGATCGTCCCATGACCGGTCACGACGCCATCCCCCAGAATTTTTTGCCGATCGATCCCGAATTCTGTCGAGCGGTGGGTCACAAACTTGTCAATTTCGACAAAACTCTCGGGGTCGAGGAGTTTTTCGACCCGTTCCCGGGCGGTCAGTTTACCAGACTCATGTTGCCTATCAATCCGTTCCTTGCCACCGGCCAACTCCGCATCGGCACGCCGTTTTTCCAGCTCCTTGAATTTGACCTCTAAAGACATTGGATTGGTTCTATTATTAAAGGCCGGTTAAAGTCAATTTGGTTTACGTCCGCGCCTTCTTTCGCTCCTCGCGGACCTTGAGTCGAAGCTGGCGGCGATCGGCCGCTTCTTTAAAGCGTCTTTTCTCCAGGGGGGTCTCAGGGAGGACCGGCAGGACTGGAGTTGGTTTGCCGTCGGCATCCAGGCAGACAAAGGTGAGATAGGCCGAGGCGGTGTGACAATGTTCTCCCGTCAAGGGGTCTTCCGCCTCTACCTTGACCCCTACTTCCAGGGAGGTCTTGTGGGTGTAGTTCACTGAGGCCTTGAGCATCAGGATATGCCCGACCTTGACGGGGGAAATAAAGTGCAGTTCATCCATGGAGACTGTCACACAGTTTTTGCGGGCATGGCGCATCGCCGCCATCGCCGCCGCCATATCGATCCACCCCATTACATGACCGCCAAAAATGCTTCCCATCGCATTGGCATCCGAAGGAAGAACGAGATGGGTCATCTCCACCCGTGATGCCGAAGGGTTTTTCCCTTTTTCCATAGGCCTGTTCTTTATCATAAAAAATTCTCCCCTCCAACGAGAAAAACAGCTTGAAACAACTCCGTTTCTTTGGTTAGGTCACTCCAATTATGTACCCGGTCTCCGTCTCCCTCCTCCTTGTCTACGCCCTCACCTTCTTCGCCTACACAATGACCCGCTGGGTCCGGGTCTCCCTCAAGTGGCGGCCCAACAATCGCCTCCAAAATATCCCTGAACGGGTCCAGGGAATCTTCAAATACTTCCTCGGTCAGCGCCGTATGTTCACTGTCAGCCCCAGGGCCGGTCTGATGCATGCCTTCATCTTCTGGGGTTTTTGCATCATCTCCATCCGAACGATCACCCTTTTCGGTCTCGGTTTCGACAAGGATTTTGTCTTTCCGCTCTTGGACGGATTCTTTGGAAGGCTCTATGAATGGACCCTGTTCCCCTTTGAAGGGCTGGTCATCATTGCCACCGGTTACATGCTCTACCGCCGGTTGATCTCAAAACCGAGACACCTGACACTATCCAAAGAAGGAACGCTGATCCTTTTCATGATCCTCACGCTGATGGTGACCGACCTCGCGATGGAAGGACTAGCGCATTGGGCAGTCGGTTTCACCGTCATGTATTTCATTCATATTACGACAATCCTGGTCTTCCTGAATTTCCTCCCGTATGGCAAACATTTCCATATCATCACCTCCTTCTTTAACGTCTTCCTCAAACGGCTAACCCCTTACGGGGCGTTGGACTCGATCAATCTTGAGGATGAAAAAGCGACCTCTTTTGGTATCGGCAAGGTGGAGGATATGGACTGGAAGCAGTTGCTGGATATCGCCAGTTGCACGGAGTGCGGGCGTTGCAGTTCGGTCTGTCCCGCCACAGCAACGGACAAGCCATTGAACCCCAAAGAGGTCACCATAACCCTGAGAGACTTTATTCGGAAAAAAGAACAGCTGATGCCTCCTTTTCTACAGAAAAAGAGTGATGCACCCAGCGGCGAGGAGGCCCCTCTTTCCCCTTCCGTGATCGATCCGGAGATCCTCTGGTCCTGTACGACTTGTCGTGCCTGTGAAGAGGCCTGTCCGGTCTTTATCGAGTACGTCGACAAGATCGTCGGGATGCGACGGAATCTGGTTCTCATGCAAGGAAGTATGCCGCCAGAGGTCCAGAACACCTTCAAGAATTTAGAAAAGAACTACAACCCCTGGGGGATCAGTTCTGAGGATCGCGGGAACTGGGTCAAGGAACTGGGGGTCAAAACGATCGCCGAAAAGCCGGATGCGGAATACCTTTATTTCATGGGGTGCGCTGGTTCGTTTGACGACAGGAATAAAAAGATCGCAACCGCCATCATCAAACTCCTGCAGGAGGCGCAAATCAACTTTGCGATCCTCGCGAAGGAGGAAAAGTGCACCGGGGACCCGGCCCGCCGGATCGGCAACGAATACCTCTTCCAGACCTTGGCCAAAGAGAATATCCAGACCTTTCAAAAATATAGCATCAAAAAAGTCCTGACCGCCTGCCCCCACTGTTTCAACACGATCAAAAATGAATACCCTCAGTTTGGGGGCAATTACGAGGTTGTGCATCACACCGAATTTCTCTACGAACTTATCCGGGAAGGGAAACTGAAACCGAAAAAGGAATTAGCCAAAAAAATTACGTTCCACGACTCCTGTTATTTGGGCCGGTACAACGAGGTCTACGATGCCCCGCGGGAGATTTTAAAGTCGATCCCCGGTCTGAATCTTCTGGAGATGGAACTTTCTCGCGAAAATGGCCGTTGTTGCGGCGCCGGCGGGGGGCGGATGTGGATGGAGGAGAAGATCGGGACACGCGTTAATCACAAGCGGCTGGAAGATATTCAATCCGTCAACCCGAACGGCGCCGCCTCCGCCTGTCCCTTCTGCATCACGATGCTCCGCGATGCCACGCGGGACAAGAACCTCGGCGACTCGATTGAAACCAAGGATGTCGCGGAATACTTGGCCGAGAGTCTTTAGTTAGGATGTCGACAAAGTATCCTTTCATGGTTCGACGGGCTCACCATGTCCGGGTGAGTACTGGAAAAATAAATGGGCACCCTGAGCCTGTCGAAGGGTCAAGCGAGTTTGTCAACAGACTGCCAAGCAACTGCTATAGATACATTAAAATTGAAGAGGAACCATGCCCGAATATAATTTCTACGTCTTAGCTTATTTTGATCTTCTCGGCCAAGGTGAATTACTTGAATCTTTGACCGATCGGTTTGTTTTCGACTGTATCACAGGAAAGAAAGACGAGCTTATTCAAAAAATGAAGCCGACTTTTGATCGCGTCAAACAATTCCGCGATCATCTGCGTAAGGTTGTCGGAGACATCAACCAGCCAATTCCCCTGCCCCAAGAATTGAGCGGCAAGATAAGTGTTGATGCCTGGAAAAAATTGACGAGAGCAAAAGTGGACGTAGAATTCATGGGTGATGCGGCCTTGTTGAAAGTTCTCATTACAAGTGATCCAAATGAAGCAATTCCCGTCGTCAGCATTCGGGACTTGATGACAGGCATATCCATGCAGATGCTTGCGTTCTTGGGTGCAGGCATTCCGGTTAGGGGTGCTATTGAACTTGGCTGGGGAACCCACATAGAGGAAAATAGTATTTATGGCACAATGCTTCATCGAGCCTTTCGTTTGGAAAAAGAGGCGGGCTATCCCCGGATAGTCATTGGACAGAACTTTATAAATTACATTCAGCCACTGGCCACACAGCCCCAGAAAGGAGTGTCCAATGAAGTGGCCCCAATCATAGCAAAGACGGCAAAAGAAGTGCTCGCCTTGATTGTCGAGGATGATGACGGTGAGCTAATCTTACATTATTTGCGAAAAGAACTTTATTCCGCAAACGAAACTCTCTTTAATGATTGCATTCCATCGGCAAAGAAGTTTATCCAGTTGGAAATAGCACGACAACGACAATCGAGAGACAAGAAACTTATGGGGAGCTACTGTAAATTAAGGCGATTCTTTCAGAAATGCAATGTGTGGTAAGAGAATTAAATCACCCAAATTTCCCCTCCCCCTTGATGGGGGAGGGCGTGGGAGAGGGTGATAAGAAAAACAGGCCGAAAGAATTTTCCGGGATCACCCTCCCTTTCATTCCCTCCCATCAAGGGAGGGAAGATTTTAAAAGAATTCCAACTATGGAATTTTGGAAAGACCAAAAAATGTCGCGGAATACTTGGCCGAGAGTCTTTAGAATTTAGAGCCCATCAGTCCGCGGGCCTTTTCGACAATTTCACTCACAAAAGCGAGACAATCCTCAACTTCTTTTTCAGTCACCATTTCTCCTTCACCATACAGATCGATATTCCGCTTAGAACGCATGACATTGCCAACCGCCAGGACCTTTGGTTCTTTCAATAATTCGCTCAAATATTCCAGCAGTCTAACATGATGGCCGGGAACACTCCTGACCTTGACCTGATGCTTGGCCAAAAGAGTAATCGCTGTTTTGATCAAGGCTTGGTAACTGTAGGTGAACTTGACCTCAAGAATGGGATCTTTTTTCGCAATACCAAGATCCTTGAGAGCGTTCTCCCAATAACGCTTCACCTGTTGGTCCTGAAAATTGAACTTTTGAAAGAACCGTGTGTCGATGGATTTCATACTAATTCAATAATGATCCCTTTCAAAACCTGACTCAGAAAAGAACCTTTCTTTTTCCGTTCGAATTCCAGCGGACCCATACTCATCGCGTTGATCGTACGACCGAACTGTTTCTGAATACCCGAAAGTTTTTCATAAAGAGAAACACTCTGGTGTTGTCCGATGACGAGAAGATCAATATCGCTCAAAATATTCATTTTATCCTTGGCATAAGAACCGAAGAGATAGGCCTTTTGAATCCCGCCAATTTGTTTCAGAGCCCTGGTCAGTTCCGCTTCCAAGCCAATCGTCTTCCGAATAATATCACGATATTCAGAATAGAGAGGATACTTTCTATTAAGGGAATAATATCTTTGATGGCCCCGATACTCACTCTGGAGGAGACCTTCTTTCTCCAACTCACTTAACTTCCTGATCAAATTTCCACGATCGACGTTCAATTCTCTAGCAAGCTGATTGATGTAAAATGATTCTTTCTCATGGATGAATAAAAACCCCAAGAGATGCTTGGTGATTTGACTTCGAAGAGAGATCATAGCGTATATTATTACACCAAATAGTGTATTTTATTACACTAAAAGTCAACTAAAAAGCGAGATGGATCGATCGAACGCGTGGGTTACATATGAAAAACTGCCACGACATTTTTTCAGGGTTCATGAAAGTCTAAGAAGAGAACTAGTCAACAAAGGACTTGACCCCTGGACTAGTCAAAGGGGTATTTTTCGACCTCAATCGCCTTTTCGGCAATCTTTTTTCGGGTGGCAACGGTATCGATCGGGACGTAGTAGTCAAACCGCTGGAGCGCCCGGGCGTATTTCTGGAACTCATCGGCCGCACCGCCAGCAACAACCGCAAACATCCTTTTGGCCCGGCCGATCATGTCATGGTACCGTTCATTCACATAAGTCTTCACGATCGCCACCGCAATGGCGGCCGCGGATTCCCCTTTTTCTTCGATCATCTGGAGCGCCCGAATAACAGCCGTATCCATGCAGTAGGCGTCGGTGCAGAGGTCGGCCATATATTCCAAAACAAACTGCTCCTCCTTGATCCCCTCGGCATACTTCTGGACAGCAACGGCGCTGGCATAGACCGCCAGCCTTTTGGCAAGATCGGTCTGATAGATCTCATCCACAAGCAGCCCGGTCCCTGTTTTCGTGAAACCAGTCTTGAGTTCGGCCAGGATCCGGGAAACCTCCCCCATCAGGTCGAGCTCCCCCTTCATCGTCCGTTTGATCAGCATTCCCGGGATCAACAGGCGATTGATCTCGTTCGTCCCCTCAAAGATCCGGTTGACCCGCTGGTCCCGATACGGTCTTTCGGCAAAATATTCGCTCAAGAATCCGTACCCCCCCAGAATCTGCACCGCCTCATCGACGACAAAATCCAGAGATTCCGAACCGTACACCTTGGCAATGGAGGACTCGACGGCAAACTCCTCGACGATCGCCAAAACTTTTTCATGGTACTTGGGTTCTTTTTTATCCAGTTTCTTGATCGCCTCATCCATCAGGCTGGCGGTCCGGTAGTTCATCCCCTCGGAAACGAAGGTGTGGATCACCATGTCTGAGAGCTTCTTCTGGATCAACCCAAAGGAGGCGATCGGTCGATTAAACTGCTTCCTCTCCTTGGCATACTTGACCGACTGGGCGATCAGGTACTTGGAACCCCCTGTCGCCGCGACCCCAAGTTTAAAGCGACCGAGATTCAGGATATTAAAAGCAACCTTGTGCCCACGGCCAATCTCCCCCAGGATATTCTCAACCGGAACTTTGGCATCCTGAAAGATGACGGAGGTTGTTGAAGAACCCTTGATCCCCATCTTTTTCTCTTCCTTGCCGATGGAGACCCCCGGAAAACTTTTTTCAACGAGGAACGCGGTCACTTTTTTGTCATCGCCGTCAATTTTGGCGAAAACGGTGAAGAGCTTGGCAAAACCGCCATTGGTGATAAAAACCTTTTCACCGTTAAGGGTATAAAACTTGCCGTCCGGGGAGAGGGTCGCGCGAGTCCTCATCCCCAATGCATCCGAACCCGAATTCGGTTCGGTCAGGCAGTAGGCCCCGATCCATTCGCCTGTGGCCAGTTTAGGGAGGTACTTTGCCTTCTGTGCCTCGGTTCCAAAGTAGATGAGAGGCCATGTGGCGATACCGGTGTGACACATCAGTGTGACGCCAAAGGAACCCTGGAGACAGGCATTTTCCCCCATCACCACGCCGGTCACCTTATCAATCCCCATCCCGCCATACGCCTCGGGAAAATCGGCCGCAAGGATCCCCAGCTCTCCCGCCTTTTTCATGAGCGGGATCGAGGCCTGATCGAATTTCTGATCCTCAATCAGATCAGACTTCGGCATCACCTCTTTCGTTACAAAATCATGCACCAGCTGGGCAAACTGTTTCTGCTCATCGCTCAAATGCTCAGGGGTGAAAATCTTGCGAGTGCCAACCTTTTCCAAAAGAAAAAGCCCGCCGTGTGATTCCGCCAAGGCGGGAGAGGCCTGTTTTTGGGCTGTTTGGGCCATGGAGGACCCTCCTTTAAGTTTGTTAAGTTTCCGACAACACCTTTTTAAATTCGGCCGTCAATGCCGGAACCACCTTGAAAAGATCATCCACAATTCCGTAATCGGCCTTCGAAAAGAGAGGCGCCTCCGGGTCCTTGTTGATCGCCACAATCACCTTCGCCGTTCTCATCCCGGCAAGGTGCTGAATCGCCCCCGAAATACCGCAGGCGATGTAGAGCTTTGGGTTGACCGTCTTGCCGGTCTGTCCCACCTGCATGTCATGCGTTGCATAGCCGGAATCGACGGCGGCCCGTGAAGCCCCAACGGTCGCCCCAATCGTATCGGCCAGTTCATGAAGAATCTTGAAAGTCTCGGCACTCCCCATCGCCCGTCCTCCAGAGACAATAATCTCCGCCTCGGTCAGATCCGGCTTTTCGCTTTTCCCCTTGCGGATCTCTTTAATTGTAGCACGAAGGGGACCCGGATCCACCTGTTTCTTGATCAGCTCCGCCTGGGAGCCAACCACCGTCTGTTTTGTGGCAAACGAATTGGGACGGATGGTAGCCATCTGGGGGGTTGAGGAAAAGGTCACATCGACAAAGGCCTTGCCGGCATAAACGGGACGGGTCGCCACCAATTGGCCACCATCGATACGAAGTTCCGTGCAATCGGTGGCGAGTCCCACTTTCAACCGTGCCGCCAAGCGAGGGAAGAGATCGAGTCCCAATGGAGAAGCAGACCCCAGGACAATTCCAGATTTTCTCTCTTGAATCAATTCTACAAGAACCTTCGTGAACCCCTCGGTGTTGTACCTTTCAAAATTGGTATTGGAGAGGAGAAAAACTTTTTTGACTCCATAGGCACCCAACTCTTTATCTATTTTTGTCAGGTTGCTGCCGATGAGGACAACCTCAACCTCTCCCCCAAGGGACGAGGCCTTTGTTGCCAGCTCCAGCGCCGTCTTCTTAAGGACGCCACCTTGATGTTCCGCCACGATGAGAATGTTCGTCATAGTACCTTCGCTTCTTCACGGAGTAGACGGACCAACTCCTTGGCCTTTGCCTCGGGCGATTCTCCTTGAATCACCTTGCCCGCCTTTCGTTCCGGCGGGAGACGCCATTTGGTATTTTGTGTCTTCGGTTTCACGTCGCCCAGGAGATCAGCCGCCTTAAGGACGGTGAGTGGTTTTGTCTTCGCCTTCATGATCCCGGGGAGTGAGGCGTAACGGGGGGTATTTAGCCCTTTATCAGCACTCAGGATGCAGGGAAAATCGACTTCGTAAATCTCCTGGGCCCCTCCCCCCACAGGCCGATGGACAACAATTCCCTTGTTGTCTGCCCTCAATTCCAGTTTTTCAATCACATTGACCTGCGCCAAACCCAAAAATTCGGCAACCATCGTCATCACCTGGGCCAAGTCATCATCAATCCCCTTCTTGCCGCAAAGGATCAGGTCCGATTTTTCAGATTCAAGGGCCTTGGCAAGAACCATCGCCACCGTAAAACTGTCGCTCGCTATCCCGGTATCATCAATGTGAATCCCGCGGTCGGCCCCCATCGCCAGGGCTGTTCGAATCGCCTCCACAACACGGGCCGGCCCGAGGGAGAAGACAACGACTTCACTGCCAGCTACCTTTTCTTTGGTTTTGATCCCCTCCTCAACGGCATATTCGTCGTAAGGGTTGACAATATACTTGATCCCATCGGTCTCAATACCACTGCCATCCGCCTTGATTCTGATTTTAGTTTCAGTATCCGGAACCTGCTTGAGTAAAATAGCTATTTTCATCTTCCTGACTACCCATAACACATCGCGTCAGAGGGCGTCAAGAAATTTACACTCTAAACCAAACTATTCCCATCAATAGGGGTCGGGATCTTTTTCCCCAACAGCTTGAGGATGGTTGGAAAAAGATCGACCGTCCTCACCTCTTTCTTCTGGATCGGGAAATTAAGGATCATCGGGGTCAGCATATGTTCGGCGATCAGAGAACCGTGGGATGATTTATGTTCCGGGATCTCATGCCGTTTGCGAAGGTCGCACCCCTTGCTGGCGCTCAAGACAAGGTCTCCACTCCGTTCTGACCGAAATATCTGGAGGAGTTGGACCAAGGCATCCGGGTAGTCGGTCGCAAATGTCCGGGTCAGCGCCTCATCCTCCATCATCTTCAAAGGAAGTGCCGGGTAGCCAAAAGGGTCGCTCTCCTTAGCGTCTACCTGATAACCAATCCCCCCGTCTTCCCTCCAGAGCCGTGCCTTCCCCCTTCGGCTGGTGACGACAACTTCTCCCTTTTGATTGCGACAGGCGATGATATCAATCTCGGGCCGGTTCAGGAGTTTTTGAAAGAGCCCTCCCTTGTATGAAAGAAGCTCTTCTTCAAATATCGGTTCCCCCCAGCCCCGGCGTCCCTTGAGGTACAAGTGGGCCATCCCGTTGCCTGACACCATATTGGCCACCGAAAATCGCCGCTTCAAAATAAGGGGGTAGTAAAAAACCTTGAACCCCTCCCCTTCCATGAATTGATTCAACGGGAGATGGGTATGCGTCGATGAGAGGCCATGATCGCTCACGATCCCGACGATCGTTTCATCCTGCCAGCCCCTTCGAGTGAGCACCCGAAAAACCTCTCCAACAATCTGGTCAATCCCTTCATACGCCTTGAGAGTCAGCGGGTGGAAAGGATCGCCGATGTGTGAAAACTCGTCGATCGCCGGAAAGACCGCAAAGGCAAACTGCAGGTCCGGGTGCGTCTTAAGGGCGGAAATCAATTTTCGCCGGGAGGCCTTGTCAATCACCGACCAGCGATCGGTCAGGTGGGCATAATAGGCATAAAATATCCGTGAAAATTTTGTCTTGTTCCACCGAAAAGGGGACCCCTTGTTGATCGCATTATAGATATTCACGGAATTGGGGATGATCTGAAAAAGAGACCTGATCTGGGGGTTAATATCCCGATTCATGAGGATCGATTCAATCCCGACATAACTCCTGAAGCTACGGAACGGCAGTCCCCCCTGGGCATATTTTTTACGGTCAAACCAGCGGATCCCCGGAAGATTACAGGTTCCGGCATAACAGCCGGTCAGAAACGGAAGATAGGCAGGGCCTGTCGTTGAGGGGAATGTAGCGACCGCCGAACGGAACACCCCATTCTTTAGAAGGTGCTTCTCAATCGCGGGAAGGCGTCCCTCTTGGAGGAGCTGGCGAAAAACATCCGGCCGCGCCCCGTCGGCTAGTAAAAGAATGCACCGTTTCATAATAATTACTTTTTTTCCAGATCGTTCAGTTTGGATTGCATACGCCGGATCAGATCCGGGTAGCCGTCTTTCTTGATGATCTTGTCGAACTGGAACTTATAGTTATCCAAAAGGCTCGCCCCTTCGACGATCACGTCAAAAATCTTCCAACCGGAATCAACCTTCTTCAGTTTGTAATCAAGACTGACCTGTATAGTCTCGGAGGGAATATTGACCCGGCTCTCCGTCTGGGCCTTCGTCTTTTCAGAATTGAGAAACTTTTCACCAAGATAAGTGACATAATAGGAGGCCTTGGACGACCCTCCGGATTTACTGCGACTCTGTTCCTTGGAAAAAACCGCCTTTTTTTCCAGAAGACGGGTCATCAGATCCACAAAGGCCTCTTTGTCTCTTTCAGAAAGCGTCTGCCAGTGTTGTGCCAGGGCGAGGCGGCAGAGTTCGCGAATGTCAAACGTCCCATGAATAACCTTCTTCTTGAGTTCTTCATTTTGTCTGATCTCTTCTGGCGTGGAGGCATCCACCTTATAGCTGTCCAGAAGGGTATCTAAGTCCTGGATGGCCCGGGTCGGGGATCCTTCCGAGGCCTGTTTTTTACCCGCCGTTTCGGCAAAGGGTGTGCCACCGAATCCAAAAGAAGCCACCAGCAAAATGACTGCGATCGTTCGTTGAAACATCAGATTCTCCTTTTTATTCTCCGGCAACTCTTCCACTTTTTTGATCCAGCTTGGCGACAGCAACGTTGTAATTAAAAACCGCCTCAAAATATTGTCCACGGGTCGTCAGGAATGACTGCACGGCATCCACCAGGTCCTTTGATTCGGCAAGACCGATATCAAAACTGCTCTGGGTCAGAAAAAGCAGTCTTCGGGACAGTTTTCCGGACTCCTCAGACCTTTCCAGATCGGCCTTGGCGCTCTGCAGGTCCATGTAGGCCTCTTTCAGCTCCAGCGTGATCCCCTTTGTGGCCAATTCTTTCTGAATCTCGGTCTTTTTCACCTCGCTTCGCGCCTGGCGGATTTTTGAGTTCTGCGTGTGGAAATCGAACTGCCCCTTCAACTGCAGGCCGAACCCAGCCCGGGTAAAGTTGAACGGATTGTTAAAATCGTCCGTGGCAATAACCCCGGTCACGTAAGGGGCACGCCCGATCTCAAAAAAGGCCCCCACCCCAAGGTTGGGAGTCCACTTTCGCCTCTCCAGCCGGTAGAGCTTCTCTCTGGCCCCAAGGCCGATTTCCAGAAGTTTAACCTCGGGACGGTGGGTCATCGCCTCATCCCGGTAGGTGTCAAATTTTTCCAGATCCACAGAAACCGGTCTCAAACGGGTATCCTTAATATCGAAGGGGACCGACCGGTCAAGCCCCATCTGGACCTTCAGCGCCTCTCTGGCCAGAATCTTCTTTTTTTCGGATTCTTCAACCTTTTTTTCTAATTCGAGAAGAAAAAGCTTTAATTTGAGAAGTTCCGAGGGGTCGCTTCCCTCTTCCTCCTGTTCCCTCTTCTCCACCTCTTTTTGAACACGCTCGAGAGCGGCATCCAGGAGCCGATCCAGTTCCCTGGCGAGCAAAATCCCATTGTAAAGCTGTTTGACCTTGAAAAGGAGATCCGATTTTTTCTGCTCCTTCTTGAACAACTCGGCCTCAATCCCTGATCGCGCCAGCTCCTGACCCAGTTTGATCTTTCCGAAGGTGGAAAGGGGTGTCCCGATCCCCAGCTTGAACCGGTTAAAAACGGTGATATCCCCGGTGAAGAAGCTCTTGGCGGCATCGTCAACCCGTTGCGGTGTCGGGGCAAGGTTATATTCATACTCAATGATCGGCGACCCGATAATCTTTGCCTCCTGTAATTTCTCTTCAGCAATTTCTTTGTCATAATCACTCGCCTTGAGCTCCTCATTGTGCTGGGCGGCACGGGCCAGACACTCATCCAGATTGAGCCTTAATATCTGATCCTCAGGCACTTTATCAAAACCGTTAAACAGTTTTTCAACCCGGATACGGGCTGGCGGCGGGGGCTCCTTTGTTATATCGGAATCCTGACCACGAACCGGCAGGCCCATAGCGACCAGAAAAAGGATGATAATAATCTTAAGCCTGCTCACCGAAACCTCGCGGCGCCAAAGATCGACTTAATATCCTCGTCAATAATCTGAAAACCGGCCCCGACAAACCAGTCAGGGTCACGCTGTTTGGAGATAAAATCATCAACCCCGGACAGGAGGAAAAAATTGCGTGTCAGATTGGCCCGTCCGTACGCCTTCAAGTGGGGGCGTTGTTGATCCTTCGTCCTGAAGTCAAAGGCAGAAAAGGTGAGCCCAAACGGTCCTACTTTGTAATCGGCCCCCACCCCTCCTGTGGATTCAATGATCCCACCGCGCAGGGTAAAGTCATAAAAACTCTTGGCGAGCTGGGCTGAGATCAAAAGTTTGTTCTTCTCCACAACCTGCTGATCGCTCACAACCTGTGTCGTCACACCGCCGGTCGTCACATCCGTGGTGGTCACACGGCGCCTCGGCGAGGGGTCCGGATCGACAACAAGTTCCAGGAGAAAGGCCTTGTCCGGTCTCGGCTTCAAACCAAGACCAACATAATTTTTCACACTTTTGGAATCTCCCAGATACTCAAGGTGATAACCGATCTCCGCCTGAAGGCGGTTCACCCCCCCCAGCGTCTCCGATAACCCTTTGGTCGCTTCCTTCAGGTTCTCAGCGGTTTCTTCATCGTTGACGAGACGGCCGATCGTCCCCTTTCCCTCGTCAATCTTCCTGGAAATGCTGGAGACATAACCCAAGCTGTTGTTCAGCTTGTCCGAGAGGATAGCAAAGTTGTTCATGATCTGATCCCAGTTCCCCCCCTCTACAAAATGCCTCTTCATCGAACCGGTCACTTCCTTGATATCCTCAGCGATAGCATTTAACTTGGAGGTCAGCTCAGAGAGGTCCACGTAGGGATTGACAGCGGTAATCTGTTCCCCTGCGGCCAGATATCCCTTTCCCGGTGATCCGGGCATCAGATCGATGTAGGTTTCGCCCAAAAACCCCTTGGTCCGGACCTGGGCGGTAACATCTTTTGTCAACTGGACTTCCTTGTTGATGCGGAGCAGGACGTTGGCCTTCCGATTGTCCACCAACTCCAAGCCGGCTACATAGCCGACCTGGACACCGGCAATCTGCACCGGCGTTTTTTTGGTCAGACCGGTTGCTGAATTAAGGACCAGCGAAACCGTATAGGTCCCCTGTGATGAGAGTTTCCGGTCGCTCACCTGGATGGTAGCATAGGCCAGAATCAGGAGACCGATCACGGCAAAAAGACCGATTTTTAAATTCTGCTGTCTCTCTCTGTCACGCATCATCAAACTTTAGTCCTTTCCCTCTAAAAATTGGCGAACGACCGGCAGATCCGATTTTTTTATCTCTTCCGGACTGCCTTGGGCCACAATCCGCCCCTCATGAAGCAGAGCCACTTTATCGGCAATAAAGAATGTGGATTCAATATCATGGCTGATGACCACGGAGGTTATCTTCAAACGCCCCGGCATCTCCACAATAAGTCGGTTGATGGCACTGGTCATGATCGGATCCAGGCCTGTGGTTGGCTCATCGTACAAAATAATTTTTGGTTCTAACGCAATGGCCCTGGCAAGTCCAACCCTTTTTCGCATCCCGCCCGAAAGTTCAGAGGGCCTCCTGTCCTCTATCCCAGAAAGCCCAACCGCCTCCAATTTTTTCTTCACAACGGTCTCGATCTTGTCCGGAGAGAGCCCCGAATGTTCCCTGAGGGGAAAAGCGACATTTTCAAAAACAGTCAGGGAGTCAAAGAGGGCGGCGCTCTGAAAGAGCATCCCGAACCGGCGGCGAAACAACGCCAGCTCCTTATCAGATAACCGGTTGAGAGAAACCCCATCAACCGTCACATCACCGGCATCCGGCCGTAACAAGCCGATAACATGCTTCAAGAGGACACTCTTCCCACAACCGCTCCGCCCCAAAATGACGGTGATTTTCTCTCGAGGGATCTCCAGATTGAGATCGTTCAGAACTTTATTCGAACCAAAACTTTTGGAAAGGTGTTTCAGTTGGATCATTGTTAAAACTCCGGGAAAAATTCTAAAATCCACGCCGTGAGAAAATAATCCATCACCAGGATAACCACCGAAGAGATCACCACCGCCTGGGTTGTTGCCCTCCCCACCCCTTGCGCCCCCCCTGAAGTGCGGTACCCCCGGTGGCAGGAGAGGAGCGTTAGAAGGAGGCCAAAAACAGAGGCCTTCATCATCCCGCCGACAATATCATCCATATCCACATAGTAATAAAGTTTGTGAAAGAAGGGGGCTTCCGGAAGACCCAGGAGGGAGACCGCCACAAAATAGGAACCGATGATGCCGATAAAGATAAAAAAGCCGTAGAGGAGCGGCACCATCACAAAACCGGCCACCACCCGGGGGACAACAAGGTAATGGACCGGGTTGACCGCCATCGATTCCAGGGCATCGACCTGTTCCGTAACCCGCATCGAACCGATCTCCGCCGCCATCGCCGAACCGGCCCGCGCCGTGACCATGAGGGCGGTAAAAACGGGGCCGATCTCACGGCTCAGGGCGAGCCCGACCGTCGAACCGATGAGGGATTCCGCATTAAACAGGCGGAAGGCATAGGCAGTCTGCAGGGCAAAAACCATCCCGGTGAAAAGACCGGTCAGGGCAATCACCGGGAAAGACTGGACCCCTAAAAACTCCATCTGTTGTCTCAGGAGGGACCAGCGGAAAGGGGAGACAAAAAGCCACCGGAAAAAAGAGAGGGCAAAACTAAAAAACCGGCCCACCTCCTGGACGGTCCTCCGAACCAACTCCCCGATTGTTTCAATCAATTGTGTCATACGATACCCGTTCCTAGTTCTCAACATAACTCCGTCTCAACCGCGGCGACAACCGGCAAAAAATCTCGTAAGAGATGGTCTCCGACCATTGGGCCAGATCATCCGCCGAAATCTCCTCACTCCCCTGCCTCCCGATCACGACCACCTCATCCCCAACCTCGGCTGAGGGGCAGTCCGTCAGATCCACCATGGAGAGATCCATGCAAACGGTCCCGACAACCGGCACCTTTTGACCTCTGACAAGGACAAAGGCCTTGTTGGAAACGATCCGTGGATAACCATCCGCATACCCCAGCGGCAAAACCCCGATCCGGCTCTCCCTCTTTGTCCGGAAGGTCCGGTTATAACTGACCGGTGTCCCGGGGGCCAGTTTTTTTAGCGAAATAATTCTTGTCTTGAGCGATAAAACCGGTTTCAAGGCGATCTTTTCCTTCAAGCGGGGGATCGGCGCCGCCCCGTACAAAACCAGCCCTAACCGGACAAGGTTGCAACCTCTACCCTCCCCTTCGATCGCCTCGATGGAATTGGCCAAATGCCTCCACTGCGGTTTGACGCCGCACTTTTCCAGGTCTGAAAGAATTTTGCTGAAATTTTCCCTTTGAAAGGCGGTAAACTCAGGGTCGCCCGCCTCTGCCAGATGGCTCAGCAACCCTTCAGACCGAAGGGAATCAATTTTCGAAAACTCCTGCCAAAAACCACCCCACTGATCCATCGGCACTCCCAGCCGGCTCATCCCGGTGTCGACTTTGAGATGAATCGCAAGGGATTGTCCCTTTTTTTTGGCCGCCGCACCCAGGAGTTTGGCGACCCGAATATTTTCCACGACAGGGGTCAGTCGATGTTCGAAAAAGGGTTCTGTACGGCCATCCAGCAAACCCAGAAGAATGACAATCGGTTTGGCAATACCCACTTCTCTCAATTCAATCCCTTCATCGACCGTCCCGACGCCAAAAAAGTCAGCCCCAGCTTCGTCCAGCACTGGCGCCACTTGCGTCGTACCATGCCCATAGGCATTTGATTTCACCACCGCCATAATCTTAAGGGAGGGACCAATCTTGTGACGAAGTTCTAAAAAATTGTGGCGGAGCGCCGAAAGGTTGATCTCGATAAATGTAGGGCTTTCCCTCAACATGGATGTTTTTCGATAACAATATTAACATTGCAAGTCAATCAAAGGGGCATTATGGACGCTATAGGCCCCTAACGATGATCAAAGCTACTTTTATCGGTCACGCCACGGTTGATCTTGAGATCGAGGGGACCAGGATCATCACCGATCCGGTCTTGAGTGAGAGGGTCCTCTTTCTCCGGCGGCACAGCCCTCTGAAAATCAGGCCGGAGGCGCTCCATCCCTCAGCGATCCTGATCTCCCACGCCCATTACGACCACCTGGATCTCTTCTCATTCAAATATTTTCGTTCCGATGTTCCGGTTGTTCTGCCCCGCGGATTAGCGGCTTTTCTTTCAAAGTTTATCCGGAATCCCCTGATTGAAATCGACCACGGCGGCTCGACCCGTCTTGGGGATGGGACCGAAATTAAAGCCTTCCCGGTCCGGCATGTCGGGTTTCGGCTCTCCCCCTTCCGGTACAATAACTGTAACGGCTACCTTGTTGCCAAGAACGGAAAAACAATTTTTTTTCCGGGAGACACCGCCTATAGCCCCTCCTTAAGAGAGGTCGCCAAAGGTATTAACTTGGCCTTGCTCCCGATCGGTTCTTACGAACCGGCCTGGTTTATGAAAAGCCGGCATATGAACCCGGCCGAGGCGGTGCAACTCTTCGAAGAACTGGAGGCCCAGGTGATGATCCCGATCCACTGGGGGACCTTCAATCTTTCCCTTGAACCACTCGGCGCCCCGCTGGAATGGATCCTCCGGCTTCAGGCGGAAAAAAATCTGGGGGATCGGCTCCGCATCTTGAAGCATGGGGAGAGTACGGTTATCGGTTGACAAAAAAAACGACCACGGTATGAGAAGGGTTACGGGGTGCCGCTATTTCGGCTGAGATTAAACCCGATGAACCTGATCCGGATAATGCCGGCGGAGGGATAATGTTTGAAGTCCTCTTAAACGGCCAAAAAGAAATCCTCGCAGAATCAATCTCCCTAACAGAACTCTTGGGGCGGTTTTCCCTCCCCACAGAAGCAACGGCCATAGCGGTTAATGATGAAGTAATCCCCCGTTCTCTTTGGAACGAGGTCCAGATTCGGGAAAATGATTCGGTAGAAATTATCCGCGCCGTGGGGGGTGGGTAAAAAGGAGCCCAACGAATAAATTCGTGGGCTAATGAAAACAAATTCCTGCGGAATTCCGGAAGGAATTAAAAAATATTAGCCGCCGAATTCATTCGGTCGGCAAGCACGGCAATGCCTGATACTCTTAAAATAGCCGGTAAAGAATTTAACTCCCGTCTTCTTGTCGGGACCGGAAAATTTTCTTCTCCACAGGTGATGGTCCAGGCCCTCGAAGCCTCCGGAACAGAGATTGTCACTGTGGCGCTCCGCCGGATCGACCTCTCCCGTCCCGAAACCGACATCCTCCATTTTATCGACCGCAACAAATACCTCCTCCTCCCCAATACCTCCGGGGCACGCAACAGCATTGAGGCGATCCGGCTCGCCCGTCTGTCACGGGAGGCGGGACTTGGGAACTGGCTCAAACTGGAGGTGATCCCCGACCCGCAATACCTCCTGCCGGACCCGATTGAAACCTTCAAGGCGGCGGAGATCCTTATTAAGGAGGGGTTCATTGTTTTGCCTTACATCAATGCCGATCCGGTGCTCGCAAAACGACTGGCCGATATCGGTACAGCGACCGTCATGCCGCTCGGCTCCCCGATCGGTTCTGCCAAAGGGATCAAGACAAAAGAAAATATCCGGATCATTATCGAACAGGCTACCGTCCCTGTCGTAGTCGATGCTGGTCTAGGGGCCCCTTCTCACGCCACGGAGGCGCTGGAGATGGGGGCGGATGCGGTGCTCATCAACACCGCGATCGCCGTCGCTGAAGACCCAGTCCTCATGGCCGAGGCGTTCCGGTTGGCGGTGATCGCCGGGAGAAAAGGGTATGAAGCAGGAATCGCTCAAGAAAAGGAACAGGCGGAGGCATCGAGTCCGTTGGTCGGGATCGTGGGTCAAAAATGAACGTTCAACAATTTCAAAACCTGCTGAAACCGCTGACCGAATCGGAACGTCTCCATTTGTTTCAATCGGCCCGCACCCTCACCCGTCAAAGATTCGGCCGGACGATCCAGCTATTCGCCCCGCTCTATATTTCCAACGAATGTGTCGTCACCTGCACCTACTGTGGTTTTAGTCGTCAAAATAAAATTGAACGAAAGACGCTGACCGTTGATGAAGTTTTGAAAGAAGCGGAATATCTCCGGCAACAGCGGTTCCGCCATCTTCTGCTCGTCTCCGGAGAACACCCCAAACAGGTTTCTCCCGAATACCTGTCCCTCATCGCTCAAAAACTAAGACCGCTGTTTGCCTCACTCGCCATTGAAGTCGCCCCCTTCGACAAAGAAACTTACAGCCGGCTTTGCGCCAGCGGCGTCGACCGCGTCGTCCTCTATCAGGAAACCTACGATCGTCTGCAGTACGCCTCTGTCCATCTTGCAGGACCAAAGAAATTTTATGAGAAAAGGATTCAGTCGGCGGAGGCGGTCCTCCAGAGCGGTATCCGGTCGCTCGGTATGGGGATCCTGCTCGGCCTTTCGGACTGGCGGGCCGAGGCCACAGCCCTTTTTGAACACCTGCTGGGTTTAAGAAAAAAATATTGGCGGGCTGATTATACGGTCAGTTTTCCGCGTCTCCGTCCCTGCGCCAGTGATTTTGCGATCCCCCACCCTGTCTCTGATGATGATTTCAAACAGTTGATCGCCGCCTTTCGTCTCGCCCTGCCGGAGGCCGGTATTGTCCTCTCCACAAGGGAGTCGGCGACCTTGAGAGACGAATTGATCGGGCTGGGGGTGACCCAGATGAGCGCCGGTTCCAGGACAGAGCCGGGTGGTTACCTCCATCCCGACCAGGCGCTCAAACAATTTGAGACCGAAGACCAGCGCTCCCCAGAGGAGATCAGTCGTGCCGTTCAAGCCAAGGGGCTCGAACCGGTCTGGAAGGACGAAGAGTCAACATTAATGGAGGTTTTATGAAAACGAATTACAGCTCCCCCGATTCACCCGGTATGCCACTCCCATCAGACAAAACGGCATGGGACTTCATGCCGGGGGGTTGGAAATTAAAACCGGGCCACCTCCGTCGCGACGCCGCTGATTCCTGGATTGCCCCCCAAGGGTTTGTTCCGGTCACTCAACTGGAATTCGCACGGTTGGGGCAAATCACCCCACAGATGAAACGGGTGGCCGAGAGAGAACCACACCTCACTGTCGAACAGGTCTTGTGTGAGGTTGCCGCCGGTCGGATGGTGATCCCGGCCAACAAGGTTCACCTCCAATACCAGCTCGACCCGATGGCGATCGGCCGGGCGAGTCTGACCAAGATTAACGCCAACATGGGGGCCTCACCGGTTTCCAGCAACACACTCCAGGAGGTTGAAAAACTAAAGTGGGCCGAACGGTGGGGGGCCGATACCGTCATGGATCTTTCGACCGGCGGCAACCTCGACGCGACCCGCGAGGCGATTATTAAAAACTCAACCGTGCCGATCGGAACGGTGCCGATCTATTCGATGATCATCGGGCGCAAAATCGAGGGGCTGGATGAAGAAGTGATTTGTAAAACGCTCCGATTTCAGGCCCGGCAAGGGGTCGATTACTTCACCATCCATGCCGGTGTCCTCCAAGGGCATCTGGAATTTGTGAAAAACCGGATTATTGGGATTGTGAGCCGCGGCGGTTCCATCCTGGCCAAATGGATGCTGGCCCACAAAAAGGAAAATATCATGTACACGATCTGGGAGGAGATCTGCGACATCCTGCACGAGTACGATGTGACCTTCAGCATCGGCGATGGTCTCCGCCCCGGCGGATTGGCCGATGCGACCGACAAGGCCCAGTTGGCGGAATTATCAACCTTGGGAGAATTGACGGAGCGGGCCTGGAGAAAAGGGGTTCAGGTGATGGTGGAGGGACCGGGTCACATCCCGTTTGACCAGATCGAGTACAACATGAAACTCCAGCGCCGTCTCTGCCACGGGGCGCCGTTCTACGTTTTGGGACCGCTCGTCACCGATATGTTTCCCGGTTACGACCATATCACCAGTTGCATCGGGGCGACCGCCGCCGGGTATCATGGGGCGGCGATGCTCTGCTACGTCACGCCGAAAGAACATTTGGGTCTCCCAAAAAAGGAGGATGTCAAACAGGGGTGTGTCGCCTACAAGATTGCCGCCCATGCCGCTGACATCGCCTTGGGTATCCCGGGGGCGAGGAACCGTGACGATGAACTGACCAAGGCCCGAGCCGCCTTGAACTGGGAAAAACATTTCGAGCTAAGCTTCGATCCGGAGCTAGCCCGTGCCTATCACGATGAGGACCTGGGGGTGGACACCGACTTCTGCGCGATGTGCGGCCACGACTGGTGTTCCGTCCGGATTTCCAAAGAGATCAGCGAATTTGATTCAGGCAAGGACGAACATTATGCTTGGGATAGAGTCAAGGTCTCCAGAAAACCACCTGATCCTATTTCTCCGTGATATATTTCAGGTCGGCATTGGTCGTATCAGTATAAGCAATATGAACCTTGCCAGAGCTGTCAATGACAACCGAAGAATAACTACCGACACTTCCCGTGGAATCGAGGGTTGATACTACCCATGAACCGGAGGCGTTGGTGGCAAACTTGAGATCCAGCTTTGTATTGTCGAAATAACTGATGTAAAATTTCCCATTACTATCGACGGCTGACGCAGGGAAAACACCGACATTCCCTGTTGAATCAATCGTTGTGCTTACCCATGAATCGGAGGCGTTGGTTGTGTATCTCAAATCTTGATCGGGGCTGGCGTGATGAGCAACATGAATTTTCCCGGAGCTGTCTACCATGAGCGCCGGATAGTAACCAACGCTTCCCGTTGAATCAATGGCCACCGGTTCCCCCCATGAGCCGGTTGAATTCGTCATGTATTTGAGATCAGCATTGGTTTGATCTGTATAAGCGATGTGAACCTTGTCCGAGGAATCAATCGCCAGCGAGGGGTAGTTCCCCACGCTACCCACTGAATCGAGGGTTGCCGGTGCTCCCCAGGATCCTGAACTGTTCTTGATGTACTTGAGATCAAAACTGCCAACAGTAGTGCCATCCGTATAGGCAATATGAATATCTCCAGCGCTATCAATGGCTAGTGAGGGGTTATGCCCGACACTCCCTGTGGAATCAAGGGTTGCCGGTGCTCCCCAAGACCCTGAAGTCTTCTTGATGTATTTAAGATTCAAGTTGGTCGTATCAAAATAGGCAATATGAATATCTCCAGCGCTATCAATGGCTAGTGAGGGACTAGCGCCCACATTCCCTGTTGAATCGAGGGTTACCGGTGTCCATGAGCCGGTTGAATTCGTCATGTATTTGAGATCGGCATTGCTCGAATCCTGATAGGCGACATGGATCTTCCCATTGCTATCGATCGCCAATGATGGGGCAACACCTATACTCCCCGTTGAATCAAGCGTAGAAATATCCCAAAGATAGCCGGCAGTAGCATTGACCTCCGAAGAGGTCACCGATTCCTTCCCGTCCGAATCAACGGCCGTCACATAATAGTAGTAAGTGACACTCCCCGCCAAACTGGTATGGGAGTAGGAGGCCGTTTTAATACCGCTCAGTCGTGTCCCATTATTTGTGGCGGTTCCCGATGTCGTGGCCCAATACAGATTGTAGCTCTGCGCCCCATCAACCGCATTCCAGCTTAAATCAATCTGCCGGCTCTTGGAACCTGAGGCAGATATCGTCAAGGCTTGAGGCGCTGCCAAGCTTGAGGTCCCGACGTTCGCGCCAACCCCTGGTCCTGAAGTCACCGTCACTCCGTCATCATTGCCGCCGCCCTCCCCCGACAAACCATCCTCGTCATACCCCCACCCACACCCGCCCCCTCCCTTGCCCCCATCAAGCCCCTGCCCGGAGGCGCTGACGAGAAAGAGACCCGACAAAAAGAGAAGGAAAAACCGGAGGGAATAAACCATAGCCCTATTGTACGCCGATCACAAACCCTGGACAACAAGCAGGTTTCATTTGACAAGTGCTGGAAAAGAGGTTGCTTTTCTAGTAACAGAGGCACAGAACCACGAGAGCGCCGACAGCACAGGACTGGTTGCTCTGACTGATCCAGTTGCTGTCTGTCACGTTAGCGAATGCCTGTTGTCCTCCAGGGGCCACGAAGGAACTGGTTGTCCAGTTGCTACAATTGTTGGAGAGCGAGCCATTGGTGGTACTCCCCGACCACCACGTTGTGTCTGTTATGCCTGCGGTTGCCAGCGAGGTTGGGATAGTGCCGTCGAGCAGGTCTTCCCAGTTATTGGCTATTTTTGTGCCTGTTGACCCCTGAATGGCGACGGTCGTTGGGACCCCGTAATTGCCAGGCATATCCCGAATCTCGTCGGCATCACTCACGCTGATAAAGGCGCGAATGGTGTTGCATGAAAGAGATCCCACACTGGCGGTGCAAAGGGCATCGGCACCAGCCCTGCCACCGAGATTGCCGCCACCCGCCCCACCAGTTCCGAACATTATAATATTATTGGCACAGGCCACCGTCACGCCGGTTACGTTGGCGCCACTCATGGTTCCAGAGGCACTGCTGACCGCACAGGTTTGGCCGGAGGGCTGTGTTAGAATGGTTACTGCATAATCCGCACCGTCGGCCAACACGGTCGGAAAGGTAAAAGAGCCGTTTGCCGTCAAGGTCAGATTATCGCCACTATTGTTTTGTAATACCACTGTTCCGGAAAGTCCGCTCAGGGTGCCGCCAACGGAATAAGTGTCTTTTGAACAGACAACTGAGACATTAGTCACATTGGCACCCTTAATCGTACCAACACCCCTCGCAACCGAACAGGTCTGGGTAGCCGGTTGGGTTGAAACGGTTATCGTGTAACTTGTACCATCGGGCAACTCGCTTGGAAAGGTAAAGGGGCCGTTTGCCGTCAAGGTCAGATCATCTCCACCGTTGTTTTGCAGTACCACTGTGCCGGAGAGTCCGCTCAGGGTGCCGCCGACTGAGACTGAAACGGAATTGCCATCTCCGACTATTCCGCTCTCTCCGCTTGACTCGCCGCCGTACCCCCACCCACACCCGCCCCCTCCCTTGCCCCCATCAAGCCCCTGCCCGGAGGCGCTGACGAGAAAGAGACCCAACGAAAAGAGAGTGAAAAACCGGAGGGGATAAACCATAGCCCTATTGTACGCCGATCCCGGACCTCGAACAATAAACATGTTTTGTTTGACAAGTGCCTGAAAAGAGATAGCTTCCCACCCACGATGTCCTTTTATCGTTCGTTTCTTTTCCTCCTTTTTTTCGCCTTGCTTGCCTTCGAAGGGACCGCTTCGGCCAAAAGCGCCTCTTTTGATACGATTCTTTTCAAACCGGCCACAGACAATAACCTTTACGCCGGTATTTACGGGGCCGACAGTCTGAACCAGTGGCAGTATACCTTCGGTCTCTACACCGATATCTCCGCCAATTCACTGAAGGCCTTTACAGGTGCCGGTGTTTCGACCGGCAATATCATCAGCTACAATCTTGTCGGCAATTTCTACGGTTCTGTCGGGCTCCTTCCTTTTTTAAGCACCGGGCTTAACCTTCCTGTTGCCTTTCTGGAATCTTTCAACGACCCGACAACAGGCGCCAATTCCAAAGAGTTCGAATCGGGCGATCTCGGCCTGAATTTCAAACTAAAGGCCCTGGATCATGAAAGGTTCCCGGTCGGTATCGCCATTGTCCCGTTTGTAACCTTCCCCACCGGTTCGGACACCCATTTCACCGGATCCGGAAAGATAACGGGTGGTTTCCTTGCTGTCATCGATTCACCGAGACTCTTTGATCGTCTTTCTTTGTCACTGAACACCGGCGTCCTTGCCCGATCAGAGGCGACAGTTGTTAGTTCTACCAACATCGGAACCCAGTTCTTGTACGGGCTTGGCGCCAACCTGGCAGTGTTAAGCCCACTTGACCTGCTCGTTGAATTACGGGGAAGCAGTTCGAATTTTTTTAAAAAAGCGCCCCAAAGTCCCCTTGAAATAGAACCGATGGTCCGCTACTATTTTCCTCGCCTGAACCTGGCCTTCACCGCCGGCGGAGGGACGGGCATTATCGAAGGAGTGGGGGCCCCGGAGTGGCGGGTCCTGGCGGGGGTTTCATACCTGATCGCAAGGCCTTTTGGAGAAAAGAGCCGTGACAATGAACAAGAAAACTAGAAAAGACCAAGAGGCTTCAACAATCCGAAATCGCCTGATCTTCAAGCCCGGGAGGTTATCTAATTTTCCGCGGCATATTTAAGATCTCCATTGGTCTCATCCCGGTAGACAATATGGCTTTTTCCGGAACTATCAAGCCTGAGACCGATATATTCTCCAATCGCAAGGGCGTCAAACTCTGTCGCCAACCAGGAACCGGAGGCATTGGCCACCTGTTGTAGGGCATTATTGACACCGCCATAAGCGATGTAAATCTTGCCAGAGCTGTCCACACTCAAAGAGGGATAGGCTCCCGTCGATCCTTCCGAATCGAGGGCCGCTGTGACCCAAGAACCGGACAAGTTCGTTGCATATTTGAGATCAGCATTGGTCTGGTCGTAATAGGCGATATGAACCTTACCGGAACCGTCCAGGCCCAAAGAATTGCGTCCTCCGACATCACCGCCAGAATCAATGGTTGACGTCACCCATGACCCTGAGGAGTTCGTCGCATACTTGAGATCCCCGCTGGGGCTGTCATAGCAGGCAATATGAACCTTGCCGGAACTATCGACCCCTATCGAAGATGTTTCAATGGTCATCGCTGAGGAATTAACAGCAACGCCAGGCACCCATAAACCCGAGGAGTTTGTGGCATATTTGATATCATAGTTTGTATTATCATAATAACTGATATGGATCTTCCCCGAGCTATCAATCACTAAAGAGGGGGCCCACCCGACGTCGCCAGAGGAATCAACGGTGGTTGAAACCCAGGAGCCAGAGCTGTTGGTTGCATACTTGAGATCGCCATTCGTCGAATCAAAATAGGCAATATGCACCTTCCCGGAAGAATCAACGGCCAAAGAGGTGTAGAGCCCCACAGCCCCTGTAGAATCAATGGTCGACGTTACCCACGACCCGGATGAATTTGTCGCGTACTTAAGATCCCTGTTTGTTCGGTCATAATAGGCCACATGAACCTTACCGGAACTATCTACCCCCACGGAGGGGTACTCGCCCACATTCCCCGTGGAATCAATGGTCGCGGTCTGCCAGGAGTAGGCCGGCGTGGCGCCGGCTTGTGAAGAAGCTTTCGACTCCTTGCCGTCGCTGTCAACGGCCGTCACATTATAATAGTGAGCGGCACCGGCCACAAGGCTACTCTGGGCGTAAGAGTTGGTGGTAATGTCGCTGATCTTTGTCCCACTTGTGGTCGCCGCACCATCGGTTGTGGACCAATAAACCCGATAACCGACAGCCCCCTCAACGGCTGACCATGAAAGATCAATCTGCCGGCTCTTGCTGGTGGAGGCAGTCGCCGCAAGACCCAAAGGGGCCGGAAGGCTGGAGGTCCCGATGTTATCGCCGACTTCAGTCCCTCCACCGCTCCCTCCTCCTTCAGTTCCCTCCTCCGATGAGGAACCACCACACCGCCCCACCGCCAAAAGAAAAACCGCCATGACCAGAAAAGACCAGCATTTCCGAAATCTCATAAACACCTCCTTTATGTCCAGTGCACTGTACTCTTTTTTGAAAAATAAATGAACACTTTACTTGGATATTTCCTCTTTGTTATTCGTGGTTTTCTTGCCTTTACATTCCCCCCTGCCTGGGATAGGAGGGAAAAGACTGATGCCCCTCAACAAGAAAAATAAGAAAGGTCCTCAAAAAAGCATCGCCTTGACCGGCACGGCAGGGTTTCTGGGGAGTTCCATCCTTCGAGAGCTGGAGAAAGAGAATCGCTTCACCACTATTATTGCAATTGATACCAAGAAGCCCCCTTTTGATACCCGCAGGACAAAATTTTATCGCCTCGATTTGACAGAAACGCTGGCCGATTCGAAACTTCTGGAAATCTTGCAAGCCGAAGGGGTTGAAACGGTTGTTCATGCCGCCTTCCCGATCACACCAACACCCAACCTTGGCTACGCCCATGAGTTGCAATCGGTCGGCACCATGTATGTCCTGGATGCCTGTGCCGCCGCCAAGGTCAAAAAGTTTGTCCTTGCCTCAACAACAGATGTCTATGGCCCGCACCCGACCAATCCCAACTTCCTTTCAGAAAACCATCCGTTGCGGGGTGGTTATAAAAGTCAGTTTATTGCCGACAAGGTCGATGCCGAAACCCAGGTCCTCCGTTTTTCCAAAAAACATCCCGAATCCATCATCACCATCCTTCGCCCCTGCACCATCGTCGGACCAACGATTCGCAACTTCAAGACGACCTTTCTCCAGCGGCCGGTGGTCTTCACCGTCATGGGGTACGACCCCCTGTTTCAGTTCGTCCATGAGGAAGATGCCCTCCGGGCCTTCGTGACAGTAATCGAAAAAGACTGCCCTGGGGTCTTTAATATCGTCGGTGATGGCGTTCTCCCCCTTTCAAAGGTCTTGAGCTTGAGCGGCAAGATCGGTGTTCCGGTCCCGTCGGCCTTTCTCTACCCGATGGCCCAGGCGATGTGGTATCTGGACATCTTCCCCGCTCCCCCCTCCCATATCGATTTTCTCAAATACCTCTGCGTGGCCGACGGGGAAAAAGCCCGGAGGGTGATGGGGTTTGTTGCCAAATACTCCGCCAAAGAGGCGCTTCTTGATTTCATCGGTGCGGAACGTCTCAGGCATATCCATCTAATGGAGGCTTAAAGTTGAAGACGGGGAAAGTGAACAATAAATTACGCCTTTTAAAATCAGTGCCATCAGTGAGGCCCTCCCCCTCACCCCAACCCTCATCCGCCCCCCCCCGCTTGGGTAAAGCACCCTTGGGTGAAACACCCTTGGGTGAAACACCCTTGGGTGAAGCACCCTTGGGGGGAGGGCCAGGGAGAGGAGGAGACAGTGAATCTATCAAAAAGATCCGGCGCGAACTGGAAACAAGGATTGAAAAACTGGAGGGGGATCTTCGCCAGACATTAGAAAAACTGGAGGCCAACCAAAAAGGGGTGATCCCGCCGCAACTCAAAACAGAGGTCGACGGTCTGGTCAAGAACCTTGAGGAAAAGATCCGCCAGGTCTCCGAAGAATTAAAAATCAAGGGGCCTCCGGGCCATTCCCCTCTCACCCTCCTTTTTGAAAATCTGAAGGGACTTTTGAACCCACTCTCCCTGGAGTCACTCCGGAAAATTCTGATTGGCTTCTGGTACGGAAACGGGGCCAACGCAGACTACAAGGTTGATGATTTTGGAATGGACCCGCTCTTTTGCCAGAAGGTCAGGCCACTCTTTGACTTCCTGTATAACACCTATTGGCGCGTTTCTGTTTCCGGACTCCAGCATATCCCGAACGAAGGAAGGGGGCTGGTTGTCGCCAACCATTCCGGAACTCTGCCCTATGACGGCGCCATGATCCGGATGTCGGTGGAAAATGACCACCCTTCGCGCCGCGATGTCCGCTTCCTTGTCGAAGACTTTGTCTATCATTTTCCCTTTCTGGGAACCTTCATGTACCGGACCGGCGGCGTTCGTGCCTGCCAGGAAAATGCCGAACGGCTCTTGCAGAATGAACAGCTCGTTGCCGTCTTCCCGGAGGGGGTCAAGGGGATCGGCAAACATTTCAAACACCGCTACCGCCTCCAACGGTTTGGCCGCGGCGGGTTTATCAAGCTGGCCTTGCGAACCGGCTCTCCAATCATCCCGACAGCGGTGATCGGCGCCGAGGAGATCCATCCGATCATCTATAAGTCGACCCTCCTGGCCAAACCGTTGGGTATCCCTTACCTCCCAATTACCCCAACGCTCCCATGGCTGGGGCTTTTTGGCCTGATCCCCTTTCCTTCCAAATGGTCGATCCACTTTGGAGGACCGATCTTGTTTGAAGAGTACGGTCCGAAAGATGCAGACGATCAGTTATTGGTAAACAAACTTTCCGAAATGGTCCGGGAGAAGATTCAGGCGATGATCGTCGAGGCCCTCAAAAATCGAAGCTCTGTTCTGTTTGGCTAACCCTTCCAGAGTTGGTTTTGGATATTCTTCTTGATAATCTCGACCGCCGGCTGGTCAAAGGGATTGATCCCCCAGAGTTCACCGGCATAAACGGTTTCCACTTCGGAGGAAAACAATAGCTGACCCAGCGTAAAAGCATTTAAAACGGGCAGACGGTAACTTAAATTCGGCCTTTTTTCCCCTGTCAAGGCATCGATTGTCGCCTTTTCCTCGATTTTTAAGAGCTCTCGCAGACCAACTTTCGCAAGCTGGCGCCCTTCCACACCCAAAGATGGCGGAGATTCCGGGATCGGCAGGGATTCTCCCTTTTCGACCGTCACAAAATTAATCACCTTGTCATCTGGTCCTTCGAGATAAAGCTGGAGTTGTGAATGTTGATCCCTAACCCCTGTCGCGGCGACAGGGGTCGAACCGGCATTGACCTTTTTACCCCCCAACGAATACCTCTTTCCCAAACTCTCCGCCCAAAGCTGGCCAAACCAATCCCCATACTTTCGGAGTCCCTCGGCATAGGTCATCATGACGCGAATCCGCCTTTTTTTTCTCGTCGCAAAAAGATAGTGAATAATCGCAGACAGGATCGCCGGGTTCTGTGCCAGATCCCTCTTCCGAACCCGCTCCTCCATCCTTCTGGCTCCAGCGAGCAATTCCTGAACATCCACCCCAAAACAGGCGGCAGGGAAAAGACCCGCCGCAGTCAGTACAGAGAAACGCCCGCCAACTCCCGGTGGGATGGCAAACGATTCCAGTTTTTCCTCGGTCGCCATCTTCCGAAGAGGCCCGCTGAACGGATCCGTAATCAGGACCACATGGCGGCGATAGCCGATCCCCAGCTTGTCTTTCAAGAACTTTCTTAAAACCAAAAGGGTCGCTAGTGATTCGAAGGTCTTTCCTGATTTACTCACAACGATCAGACAGGTCTTACGCGGCTCCAGTTCTTCCAGCATCTGTTGGATCCGGTCTGAATCCAAATGGTCAATCAGGTAAAATTTCTTTTTCTTGTGAGAGGCGCCTAAAGCGGCCTGGAGGGTTTCAGCACCCAGTGAAGAGCCTCCAATACCGATCAAGATAAAATGATCGAACTCTTTCCTCTTGGCCTCGGCCGATTTGACGATACGGCCTGATTCTTCCTCATTAAAGGGAAGATCCCAAAAGGGGAGTTGGCCCAGATGTCTTAAATTGACAAGCCCCTTCTGGATGGTCTGGATATTCTTGACGAGAGACTCAATCTCGGAAAGGACAAACCCCTCCTTTCGTCCCACCTTTTCGGCCATCACATTTTCATAATCAAGAAGGAGATCAGCCCTGGCCATGACGAGCGGACTTTAAGACAAAGAGAACTCCAATTGCAACTTAATCTTGTCCTTGGAAATTACTTCCCGACAATCCTGGCCTCGATCTGGACACCGATCTGGCTATTGGGGAGGGATTTGACGATCGACTGGTTGTTGCCAGAAACATTGCTGAAGGTTCCAAAACCGACAAGAATCACCGAACCTTTTGTCTTGTCACTTTCATCCACCTGGAGAGGTTTGCCGGTCAGTTGCCCATTAACCAGATTCATGTCGGCATTCAGGAGATTCCCCTGACTGAAAACGATCGGGAGAGGCAGGCCTCCCGTCGTCAGGGTGATCTTCAAATCGGCCTGAAAGGCCCCTCCAGTCTCTCTCATCTTGATGATGATGTCTTTCACCTCCAGAAATCCCGTAGAGGCGGTATAGGCCCCTGTTGCCCCGGCATCACTCGTAATGATTGTGTCTCCGGGGATCAGATTTTTGACATTCGGATTCAGCGTCGGGGGGAGGACAAAACTATCTTCCTCGGTAATCTTGGGAAAGGTAAAATTTCCCCCCTTGAGATTAAAGTTAATGTTGAGATCGACCGGTTGAAACGGTCTTGCCGTCACCTCCGGGTCAGAGGTCAGAGGATCATTCGGAAGTTTCTGGGTCACACTCACCAAACGGGTCACCTGCAGTGTCTGTTCGCCGTCAAAGTTGACGGGACCGGAGGCACTTTCACTGGTACAAAGACCGGCACCCCCCTCGGACCCCGTCAGCATCACCTGGACAATCCCCTGATCGGGACCATCAATGGCTATGGCAAGAATGGCCTGTTGTCCGGCCCCCTCTTTGATCGGGGAATAGACCACCTTTACCACATAGGGAGACCCTGGGGGGACAGAGACATCGTCGATCTTGCCTGACTTGCTGACGATCTCCGGGTCACTGCCAACCTTGATCGATTCAAGCTTGAAATTGCCATCAGGATCAGTTCCCGGCTCAATCGCAATGCCAATAATATGGAGTGTTTCTTCAAGATTTTCATTCCTGAACGGGATTTCCTTGGTGTTTTCACCGCAAAGGGCGGTCTCCTCAAAGGAGACCCCATAGAGCTCCCCCATCGGATCCTTGGAACAGGAAGCAACCCCCAGGAAAATAGCGAAGAATAAGAGGCTTCGTAGTCTCATGATTTTCTCTGATATTATTATCGGCGCCACCCGGAAAATGGTTGCTACTTAAAAAACCCTCTCTCTTCAAGGTAGCGCGGGTAAAGGGTATAGGCCGGTTTGATAATCGGCAAGAGTTTTAAGATCTTGGGGATCGGCCCCTTGGCCGTGATTTCGCGGCGCGTCAAGGCGATCATCAGATTCACCTGCCCCAGCCAGAACCGGTGAGCGACATCCGCCTTCATACTCATCTCAACCTCCGGTTTTCTTTCGGTATCATTGGCCAAAATGACAACCTGGGGACCCGAGAGATCAACCGTGAGGGAGGCCTCCGGTTCCTTATAATTGAAACGAAGGATCAGCCTCGAGGCGAGAAGCTTTGGGCCGATCCCCGGGTCCTGACTCAAAAACTGAAAAAAACCGCTGAGCACCTCAATGAGTTTTGCACTGTTTTCAAAGGTAGCCATTGTCACCCTCCCCTCTATCCCCTCCCATCAAGGGAGGGGAATTAAAATTAATAGGCCTTTTTTACCTGTTTCAGAATCTCCTCCTTAACAACCTCACGCGGGTTGTAGAAACTGGTCCCGTCGTCCACGGCCCCTTCGGCAATCGCCCCCAGAAGGTCCTCTTTAACCCCGGCATCCCGAAGACGAAAAGGGAGCCCGCTTAATTTTTGCAGTTTTTCCCTCAGTCCAACAACCTCTTCGATCGCGGCATGGGCCATCTTGATATCGGAACTCTCTTGGTTCCATCCCACCAAAATCCGGCCGATCTCGGCGTACTCCTCCGTCCTGGCCTCGAGATTATACTCCATCCCCCAAGGCAGAAAGATACTGTTCGCCGTCCCGTGGTGGATACCGGTCAATCCCCCCAAGGCGTGGGCCATTCCATGAACCACCCCGACCATCGCATGATCAAACGCCTGACCGGCCAGCATTGAGGCGGTAATCATGCCGGATCTAGCCTCCCTATCTTTCCCGTCCTCCACCGCACCCACGAGATAACGATGAATCAGACGAATCGCCTCCAGGGCCAGGGCATCCGAAACAGGATTCTTTTGATTGCTGACATAAGATTCGATCGCATGGGTCAGGGCATCCATCCCTGTCGCGGCAGTCAGTCTGGGGGGGAGTGTTATCGTCAGTTCGGGATCCAAAAGCGCCAAGGTCGGGTAGAGATGGCTATCTACAAAAGAAAGTTTCGTGTGTTCCGCCTCGTTCAAGACGACCGCCGCTGAGGAGACCTCGCTCCCGGTCCCTGCCGTCGTCGGGATCGCTACCAGGGGACTGAGCGGCACTGAAATAGTTTGGGCCCCGGAATAATCCCCTACCAAATCACCACCGAGGGTAAAAAGGATATTGGCCGCCTTCGCCGTATCAATCGGGCTTCCCCCTCCAATCGCGATAAACCCTTCGGCCCCCAACTCCTTGGCCTGTGAGGCACAATTTTTGACAATGGTCAATTCGGAGTTGGGAGGGATTTCGGAAAAAATGCCGACAACTTCAAACCCCGTTTTTTTAATTCCCTCAATAATAGGAGCGACCAGACCGTTGCCCACCAACACCTTGTCGGTCACGACCAGAAAACGGCGGATTCCCAAAGAGGCCAACTCAGAGGAGAAATCCCTGGCAAGACCGACGCCAAAGACAACTTTTGTGGGACAGTGAAATTGATAAAACTCGGGAACCACGAGCGGCGAGGGAACCATGCCTTCCCAGTCGTGTCAAAAGGATTTTTACCGTTTTTTCAAAGGGTGCTCCACCCAAAGGTGTCTTTTTTGCCGCGAGACCTCATTACGGACACCCCGGACAACGTTAGGGAGGCTGAGATGGCTCCCCATCTTCAGGAGCGTCTTGGGGACCCTGAGACCAGGATCGTTTTTCATATAAACAACAAAATCAGTAAGCCTTGAATTCTTGCCGTACGGCCCGATCTTGAAATACCCCTCGCTCTGTTTGAATGTCCCGATGAGCATCGTCCAATGGAGCTGGTACTGTCTCATCATGACCCCCGTTTCGTCCATCACCAACCGGTTGACCGCCCATCGGTTGGTCACCGGCCACGGAAAATCATAAATCTCAAACAGATAACCCTCCCAAAAGGGTGTTCCACCCAAGGGTGCTCCACCCACCCACCAGGAGCCCTCTTTGATTTTCTCCAGCCGTGACCGCCAGGCCTCCAGCACCTCATCGGGCAAGGGACCGGTTTTGAGTGTCTGCCGGATTTGATCAAGGACCGGTGGCGATACCTCCTGAGAAACCATCACGTGGGGAAAGATATCTTTCCAATGGTTGAAGTCCGTAACCAATAACCAGACCTGTTCCGGATCGGCAGGGATCAAGCCTTCGGCCTTGGCTTCAAAACCGCCACTCTCTTCATGATAACGGGAAGCCGTAATAATTTTCCAGTCTTCGAGCTGTTTCTGCCGCCCTTGAGGCAAAGCCAACTCATCCGCCTTTAAAAACCCAGGAATGACCAGAAGAAAAAATAAAAGGGAAAGGGGAAATCGGTAGGGCATAAGTCTATCTTGTAGCTAGTTTGAGTTTACTGGCAGGGTCTTCCATCGGGACAGGATAATTTCCGGTAAAGCAGGCGTCGCAGAACCATTCTCCCGGATTTTTTTCAAACCAATAGAGCCCTTGCGGTGAAAGATACCCTAAAGAGTCGGCGTCGATGAACTTTCTAATCTCATCAACACTCTTCGAGGCGGCAATCAGTTCATCCTTGTCTGGCGTATCGATCCCATAATAGCAAGGCCCTGTCGTCGGCGGGGAGGAGATCCGCACATGAACTTCCTTGGCCCCGGCGTCACGGATCATCTTGACGATCTTGCGGGAGGTTGTCCCGCGGACGATGGAATCATCCACCGCCACAACCCTCTTGCCTTTGAGAACCTCCCTGACCGGGTTCAATTTAATTTTGACGCCAAAGTTCCGGATCGATTCCTTCGGTTCAATAAATGTCCGGCCCACATAATGGTTCCGGATGAGTCCAAACTGAAACGGGATTCCGGACTCTTCCGCATAACCCAATGCCGCCTGAACGCCGCTGTCCGGTATCGGAATCACCACATCCGCTTTTACCGGATGCTCACGGGCCAGTTGTTGTCCGAACCCTTTCCGCATCTCATAGACATCCCGGCCAAAGATATGACTGTCCGGCCTTGCAAAATAGATGAATTCAAAAATGCACATCGCCTTTTTGCGGGGGATCACGAACGGTTTTTGGGAATGGGCACCATTCTTGTCAATCACGACAACCTCACCCGGTTCGATCTCCCGAACGAATTCCGCCTCAATCAGGTCGAGGGCACAGGTCTCACTGGCCACGACCCACGAATCCCCCTTCTGTCCCAAAACCAGTGGACGCCAGCCGTAAGGGTCCCGAACGGCGATGATCCTCGTTTCCGTCAAAAAGAGCATCGAATAGGCACCGCGAATCTGGCTTAAGGCATCGATGATCCGGTCCACGAGGGAATTCTTGGGGGACTGCGCAATCAGGTGGATCACCACCTCCGTATCCATGGTCGACTGAAAAATCGCTCCATGGGCCTCCAGTTCGGCACGAATCTTCTGGGCATTGACAAGATTCCCGTTGTGGGCAACCGCCAGCCCCCCCCGGGAATAATCGATGGCGATCGGCTGGCAATTTTTCATCATGCTCTCGCCGGTCGTTGAATAGCGGACATGCCCGATCGCATTCTTGCCGGGGAGTCTCTGCAGTGCCGCCTCGGAAAAGATATCGGCGACATGACCCATATCCTTGTGACTGTGAAGAAGTTGGCCGTCGGAGGAGATGATCCCGGCGCTCTCCTGACCGCGATGTTGAAGGGCATAAAGCCCCAGGTAGGCAAGATTTGCCGCTTCCGGATGGTTATAAATGCCGACTATGCCACACATTTTACAAAACCCTCTTTCCAGGCCTTCTGCAATTCGGCGGTCGGAACAGTGATCCAGGGATCCAGCCTAAAAGGCCCCCGGGTCACAACACCCAATCTTTGGACAGGGCATTTCTTAAGCCTAGCCCATCGGAGAAACCGCTGCAAATTGTTTTCCCGAACAGTGACAACAATTCGGGAGGCCGCTTCACCGAATAAAAGTAGGTCGGGGCGTAAGGGCGAACGGCCGTTCGCCCGTACCTTAATATCGACCCCCCACAATTGAGGGCCTGAAATACAACACTCTGCCAAGGCCACAGCCAAGCCCCCTTCCGAACAATCATGGGCGGAACGGATCCACCCCTTTTGAATCCCTTGGAGGCAGGTCTCCTGGACCTTCTTTTCCCTCGCCAACTTTAAAGGGGGCGGCGTGCCTTGAACCTTGCCATGAACAAGACTCAAATACTCCGACCCCCCCAACTCCCCTTCAGCATTTCCCAACAGAAAAACGAGATCCCCTTCTTCCTTGAACCATTGGGTACAATGGGTTTTGACATCCTCCAGCAGGCCAACCATGCCGATTGTTGGTGTCGGATAAACAGATTGACCGAGACTTTCATTATAAAAGCTGACATTGCCGGAGACAATCGGTGTTCCCAAAAACAGGCAGGCCTCCGTAATCCCCCGGATTGCCTGCTCAAACTGCCAGAGGATTCCCGGATTTTCCGGGTTTCCAAAATTCAGGCAGTCGGTCACCGCCAACGGTTTTGCCCCGGAACAGACAATATTACGGGCCGCCTCGGCCACCGCATGCATCGCCCCTTGATAAGGGTCAAGGTAGCAATAGGTACTGTTGCAGTCGGTGGCCATCGCCACCCCCTTGGGTGAATCACCCCTTGGTGAATCACCCTTGAGCGAATCGCTCCTTTTTGTTCCTTTGATCCGAAGAACCGCGGCATCGCTTCCCGGCAAGATCACCGTATCAGTCCCGATCATATGATCGTACTGATGATAAACCCACTCCTTGTTGGCGATATTGGGAGAGGAGAGAAGCCGGAGCAGGACAGGCGTCATCTCCGGCGGCATGGAAATAGAATCAAGACTCAAGGAATTGACTTCGCCCAAATAAGAGGGTTTCTCCCTGGACCGTTCATAGCAGGGGGCTTCTTCAGCGATCGGGTGCGCCGGGATCTCTCCCACCAGTTCCCTTTCATTGAAAATCCGCACCGTACTCCCTCGAACTACCTTGCCGATAGCGGAAACATCCAGACCCCACTTTTTGAAAATCTTCTCCACCCTTTTTTCAGCTCCTTTTTTGGCCACAAACAGCATCCGCTCCTGAGATTCAGAAAGCATCACCTCATAAGGGGTCATCCCCACTTCACGGAGCGGGACTTTCGAGAGGTCCAGATCGATCCCGACATTCCCCTTGGAGGCCATTTCAAAGGAGGAACAGGTGAGGCCGGCGGCCCCCATATCCTGAATCCCCACCAGGTCCTTCGTCTGAAAAAGTTCCAGACAGGCCTCCATTAGCCGCTTTTCGGTAAAAGGGTCTCCGACTTGAACCGTCGGCCTTTTTTCTTCCGATTTTTCGTCAAAGACATCACTGGCCATCGTCGCCCCATGGATCCCATCCCGTCCTGTCTTGGAACCAACGTAAAAGACCGGATTCCCCACCCCTGCCGCCTTGGCCTTGAAGATCCTGTTTTTCTTCACGAGTCCAACGCACATCGCATTCACAAGGTTATTCCCGTTATAGGAAGAATGAAAAGAGACCTCGCCACCCACAGTCGGAATCCCCATGCAGTTCCCATAGCCGGCGATCCCGGCCACCACCCCTTTGACCAGATATTTTGTCTTGGGGTGATTGGGGGAACCAAACCGAAGGGAGTTCAAGAGGGCGATCGGCCTGGCCCCCATCGTAAAGACATCCCGAAGGATACCGCCGACACCGGTCGCCGCCCCCTGGAACGGTTCAATAAAAGAAGGATGGTTATGGCTCTCCATCTTGAAGACAAGACCCAGACCATCCCCGATATCTACGATACCGGCGTTTTCTCCCGGTCCGCAGAGGACCTGTTTCCCTTTTGTCGGCAGTTTTTTTAAGAAAACACGGGAGCTCTTGTAGGAACAGTGCTCGCTCCACATGACCGAAAAAATTCCCAGCTCCAAAAGATTCGGTTCCCGTCCCAGAATGGTGAGAATTTTCTGGTACTCTTCCGATGAGAGGCCATGTTGCTGGACAGTTTTAGTATCCATATCTATATTCCCTCACCCTCCGAGAATTCTTCTCTGCCTCAGCTGCCCTCTCCCACGATGGGGAGAGGGCTCCAATCAAACTTACATCTTGGAGCAAGTCGTCTTAATCTTTTCAAGAACTCTGGGCAGATTTGTTTCCACTTCACTATTTAAAATTCGTAAAATACGGAACCCTCCGTTTCCTAAAATTTTATCTCTCTCTTCATCGTATATTTTTTGATCTTCTTTGAGGTGATGCCCTCCATCTAATTCAACAATCAGTCTCTTTTCAACGCAACAAAAGTCAGCTATATACCCCCTTAGAGGTAGTTGACGTTTAAACTTGAGCCCTTTAAGACCACGATTACGGAGCTCGTCCCAGAGCAAACATTCGGCCCGTGTCATGTCATGTCTCAAAATTCGAGCCTTGACAACCTCCTCTCTTCTTTCAACACGATTGACCATGCCTTAATCCAACCCTCTCCTCTTCGTGGGAGAGGGTGTCTCTCCGCCTCAGGCGGAGAGACGGGTGAGGGTTACAAAATCACCGATTCAAACAACCGCCTCCCATCCACATTTCCCAGAAGCGGCTCGGCACACCGTTCCGGATGCGGCATCATCCCCAAGATATTCCCCTTTTCATTAATAATGCCAGCAATTGAATCCAAAGAACCGTTCGGGTTCTCCCCTTCATAACGAAAGACAACCCTTTCTTCCCCTTTCAACCTTTTCAAGGTTTCCGGATCGCAAAAATAGTTCCCATCCCCATGGGCGATCGGCATCTTGACCACCACCCTCCCCCCCACCCCCATCCGCCCTCTCTGTCCCTTCGGGACATCTCCCCCGATTGGCGGGGGAGTTCCCCCTCGAGGGAGGGGGATTAAGGGGGAGGGGGTGTAGAGTTTTGTAAACCGGGTATTCGTATTCTCCACCCTGAGGGAGACTGTCTTGCAAATAAATTGGAGGTTGGTGTTCCGCATCAGCACGCCGGGGAGAAGGCCCGCCTCGGTCAAGATTTGGAAACCGTTGCAGATCCCAAGAACAAGTCCACCCCTCCTGGCAAACGACAAGACCTCTTTCATGATCGGCGAAAAACGGGCAATGGCGCCGGTCCTCAAGTAATCCCCATAGGAGAAACCACCGGGGAGGATCAGACAATCCACTTTGGGGAGCCTGGTCTCCTTGTGCCATATAAAGGAGGCTGGCTGTTCCAGAAGGTCATGAATGGCATGGAAGCAGTCGTGATCACAATTGGAACCGGGAAAGACGACGACACCAAATTTCATACGATCTCAAACCTGTATGATTCAATCACCGTATTGGCGAGCAGTTTTTCACACATTTCTTTTACCCGCCGCTCCGCTTCTTCTTTATCTTCGGTGGTCAACTTCAGCTCGACATATTTGCCGATCCGGACATCCCGGACCTCCTCAAAGCGGAGGCTCGCCAGCGCCTGACAAACCGCCTTCCCCTGGGGGTCCAACACGCCTGATTTTAGAGTGATATAGATTTTTGCCGTCATTTCTCAAAAACCCTCCTAAAAATAAAATCGACTTCTCTCAAGTGATGTTTCAGATTAAACGCCTTCTTGATGACCTCCGGCTTAAGGTGCCGGGCCACTTCTTTATCTTGCAAGAGTTCTCGCTGAAAATCGGCCCCTTTTTCCCAAACTCTCATCGCATTTCGCTGAACCAGTTCGTACGCCTTCTCGCGTGTCAGCCCCGCCCTGACAAGCTCCAAAAGGACCGATTCGGAATAGACAAGACCTCCCATTTTCTCCAAATTTTTCTTCATATTTTCAGGATAGACCACAAGCCCTTCAATCAGTTTCGTCAAACGAACCAGCATATAATCCATCAAAATAGTGGCGTCGGGGCCAATCACCCTCTCCACCGAAGAATGACTGATGTCCCGTTCATGCCAAAGGGCCACATTCTCCATCGCCGCCATCGCATAGGAGCGGACCAGACGGGCCAGCCCACAAAGATTTTCAGCGCTGACCGGATTTCTCTTGTGCGGCATTGCCGAAGAACCCTTCTGCCCCTTGGTAAAGGCCTCTTCCGCCTCAAGGAGTTCGGTTCGTTGAAGGTGTCTTAACTCCGTGGCAATCCGCTCAATGGAAGAAGCGGTGATGGCCAAGCGACAGAAAAATACGGCGTAGCGATCCCTCGGGATCACCTGAGTTGCAACCGGTTCCGGTCGAAGCCCCAGCTTTTCACAAACATACTTTTCCACAAACGGGTCTCCGTTGGCATAGGTCCCGACCGCCCCGGAAAGCTTGCCATAACCGATCTCTCCTTCAGCCAGATCCAAACGGGTCAGTGCTCGCTTCATCTCTTCATACCAACCGATGAGTTTCAGACCAAAGGTGATCGGTTCGGCATGGATGCCATGGGTCCGCCCAATCATCGGGGTCATCTTGTGATCCAACGCCCTCTTGCGAATTACTCCCAAAAGGGCCTCCAAATCTTTTTTGAGGAGGGACGAGGCCTCTTTCAGTTGAAGAGAAAAACAGGTATCTACGATATCCGATGAAGTGAGTCCGATGTGGAGGTAGCGAGCCTCCGGGCCGATATTCTCGGCCACGTTGGTCAGGAAGGCAATGACGTCATGTTTGACCTCCGCCTCGATCGCATCAATCCGGACAATATCGAATTTTGCCTTTTTACGGATCGTCTGGATCGCCTCCGGGGGGACCAGCCCCTTCTTGGACCAGGCCTCCGCCGCCAGGATCTCAATTTCCAACCATTTCGCGAACTTGCTCTCCGGCTCCCAAACGGAGGCGATCTCGGGTCGGCTGTAACGGGGTATCATGGAGGCCCGCATCCCTAACAAAAAAAGGGGGTTGGTGCAAGGATGAAAAAAAGAAAGCAACTCTCTGAAAAGACTGACGAAAATATGTTCACAAAGGAGTCCTAATGGCCCATGATACAATACCCCCGCCGGCAGGTGAAGCACCCTTGGGTGAAGCACCCTTCCCTTATATTGTTGTCGAACCGGATGCGGCCGATGGTCTGGAAGATCAGCTGGACGGCTCCGATATTCCGATTAGCGAGGCGATTGAGGGGGATAATTACAAAATGGATCGGAAGACAACCCGGGCCTTTCAAGACGACGAGGAGGCGTCCGCCTATGAATCCGATCTTTTTCCCAACGACCGGGCGATTACCCTGACGGAACTCCGGCGCGCCTTTTACGCCACCTACGGGACTCAGGAATCCCGGGCCGTGGCTGAGCGCGTCTTCGCCCAGATGAAACAAGAGCTTGGTGATACAGTCAGTAAAGATGAAATTGGCCGTTTTCAACAGATCCTGACCGATCAGTCTGCTCATCTCGACGCCGGTGGAATCATCATTGATAACGATCTTGATAAAGGGGGAAGACTCGCGATCTCCGTAAAAAGACAGGGTCTCACCAAAGAGGATATTCAGAGACGGATCATCCCTTATGACACCTGGAAATATATGAAAGACCTCGAGTTGACTTTTGACGTCCCGGTACCCGAAGAGCCGAATGCCTATTATGAATTTACCATCACCCATCCGGGCGGCGTCGCCGGAAAGGTCTTTGGGATCTTTCCCGCCGTAACCAAGATCACCCTGGCGGGGGGAAACGGTCCTCTCGTTGCCAAGTGGGAGATGGTTCCTCATGACACGGCAAGAGGATTAGTGGATCAGTATAAGGGGAGGTTGACAGAAGTGATGCGGGAGGCCCGTTTAAAAGACAATCCGGATGAATACGCAAACCAGTTTAAGGAAGAACTGGAGTCCGTCCGGAGTGTTCAGGGAAGTGTCCGCTACGACCCCCAGACAGGGGTTCTGACCTATGAACAAAACGTGAAGGTCTCCTGGTCCCCCCCTTCCGACAGTTTCGTCATTGAGCCTCTCTTAACCGTCGCCCTTCATTATGCCGGTGACCCACGGGCCAAGAAAAGAACCAAAATCCCCTGCTGGATGAGTGAAGATGACGGCCCAATGAAAAAGAAATACCGCTACGAGCCGGCCCTGAAATAACCAAATCTACCGCGGCGCCTCGGGCCAATAGTGACCGAGAAACTCGTTTTTGACCTGATCAAAAGACTGCCCGTGGAAGGCCAGGTACTCCTCGGTCATGTGGCTTAATTCTCGAATCCGGTAAGAAAGGGAAACCGCCCTCTGGTTGGTCTCCTTCCATTCCCCCTCTTCCGTTTTAATCCGGTCGTTTTCCGTTGTGTGAAGGGTCCCCAGTCCAAAGAGGTTGACGGAGACATACTCCTGACAAATGTTACTTTCTTTTTCATCCCAGTGGACGCAATGGGCCACGGAATCTTGCGCCAGGTGAAGGGCGGCCGCAAGCCGCATCTGGCGGATCGCCTCCCAAGGCCCCTTGCCGGAGGCCAAACGATCCCACTGGTCTTCATGAAGATACCTCAAAACGTTCCGGTAATGGGCCACTCCCATCTCAAAGGCCCCTTCAACCCCCCTCTCCGCATCCACAAAATTATTCAGCGCCCCCCTGATATGAGCGGCAAGATCACTGTAAGAACGCATCAAGACCTCAAGAACCTCACGGTTAGGATAATCGTCGGCATCATTACCGGGAAAGACAACATTTCTCATCTGGGCATACATCATCAAAGATCTCAATTTTTTGATCCCCCGAACAACCTCCTCCAGACGATTAGCAACCAACGCCTCTTTCATATCGGTGATCTGTGAAAGAATGCCGTTTAAGGGCTCATTGTCAGAAAAAGCCGGATGGGCCTTTTGCAGTTCCTCCCCCAATCGATGAATTTCAGTGAGATGATGACCCATCGCTCCCCGAATCCTGGTCCGTGTCTCCGCCATCCCCTGGAGCTTGACGCACCCTTTATCATCAACAACAACCGGCCTGACAGCATGCCTTTCGTTGAGTTCGGCACTGCCAAACTGGCTCCCGATCAGGCTGACATAATTGGCATGAATCAAGGGGGGAAAATCGCGGTAAGATACCTCTTTTCGGATAAGATCAACAAATTTGGGCTCTTCCGAGGAATAAAGACTTAGAGCCCCCCAAGGGAGAAGATAGGCGATATGGGTAATCAAGGAGTGCGCATCCTCCTCGGAACCAACCCTCTCCTGGTTAATCGTCAGGCTGGGGGGAAGACCCAAGAAAAGGAAACGGGAGAATCCGGCAAGGACCCACGGCCCCTCTTCAAGCTGTGGCAGGTAACTCCGTTCCCAAAACCCCTGATCCCTCAGCTCCGGGACAAGGAGATCAACGACAATATCGTTGTCTTCCTGAAAGCAAACCTCGAGGTTGGCCTCCGGCATCTTGAAACAGAGCCCGGAGGCGACAAGAAGCCCGGTATTGTCTGCATAATGATCAAAAACAATCGAGTTTTCTGCCAACATCGGCGAACTGGATCGGCGGGGTTAAAACAATAGTTGCGTAAAAGAAAAAACTTTTCTGGATTATTCGTCAGGCCAGTACTGGTCAAGAAATTCTTTTTTGGTTTTCAGAAAGTCTGCATCATTTGGAAGATTCGCAATCTTCAAAAGTTGAATCGAGATCGCCACTGCACGGTCGGTCGAAGGCTTTAGAACCCCTTTTCGGGTCGTAATCTCGTCATCCTCAGGGAGGTGAAGGCTCCCCAGCCCCAGAAAATTGTTGGAGACAGCGTCCTGGCAGACATCCCTCTCCCAACTGCGGCAATGGGCAACGTAATCCTGGGCCAGGTGTATGGCGGCCGCCAGCTTCATCTGTCCCATGGCGGTCAATGGCCCACGGCCTGAGGCCAGGGAATCCCAATCCTCCTCCGGAAGGTATCTCAAGACCTCCTTATAAGAACGGATCCCCGCCGCCAGGGCCTTTTCGTCCCCCTTGGGTGAATCACCCATCATCGCGTTGGTAAAATGACGACCGGATTCCTGAATCAAACGGGCCAGGTCTCGATAAGGTTCAATCTGATGATACAAACTCCAAGGGCGATTGTACCGGTTCGAATCATTCTGGGGGAATTTGACGTTGCGCATCCTTGGATAAAAAAACCGCGGACGGAGTCTCTTCAGGCGAGCCACCACTTTGGGATATTGTTCCTGATTAAAGTCATCATTCATCGCTCGAAGTTCCCTGAAGAGGCGGACCATTTCCCGATCATCCAAAAAAATGACTGGACTCTGATCCAGCTCTTTTTGAATCTGATGGATCTCGGAGAGCCACCGATCCATCGACTTCCGGATCATCTGACGCGTCTCTCCCATCGTTCGGAGTCTTACCTGATCCAACTCAGGATCAAACTTGACCCCCCTCATGGCGTGATGGGTCGTCCCTCTTTGGGCATTGAAAAGCAGACCCAGATAATCGACATAATTACCACGCCGTGTCGGCGGATAGTCCTGATAATCCAGCTCTTCGTAGAGTTTCAACGCTGATTCATCCCCCCTGGACCCGTAAAAGGGGAGTTCAAAATCTTTTCCAAGCCTCTCTAACGCGAACCGTGTAATATTGGCGTGGCCGGCCTCCTCATGACCGACCGGTTCTTCACCGACCGTAAGACTGGGGGGGAGCCAGATCACGGCCAAAAGTTTGAGCCCACTGACCCGCCAAGCCCCCTTCTCCAGCGAAGGGACATAGCTTCGATCCCAGCGGGCCTGTCCCCTTTCCACCGAGTGGAGAAGGTCCAGGACAAGGGCCCCCTCCGGGAAACAGGCCGAAAGCCCGGACTCTTCCATCTCAAAACAGAGTTCGGAATTGACGAGTTTGCCGGTTTCCTCAGGGTAGGACCGGAGGGGACTGTTGTCGCTTGAATAGGCAACAACCCCCTCTGAGACAAGCCTGGCGACTGTTAGAAAGGCTCCCATTCCGTATCAGATTATCGGTAGAAAAGAGCTAAAGTTGTGACAGCGCCCCCCCATAACAGCGCGTTGCGTTAGAAAGAAATCCCTTCGTAAGGATCCTCTGCCGCCAGCGGCAAACGGCTGGGGAGAGGATCAAGAGAGCTTCTTCGCTGGCGAACCCTGCGACCGACCTCCGCTTCCCCTTCGGAATGGGGCAGGACTGTCGCCGGTAATGTCGAATTGTAGAAGATATCGAAGAGGTCAAACCGCTCCGTCTTCCCCCCTTTCAGGTGCTGAATGGCAAATCCCGCGGGATTCTGGTCGTAGGCCGGACCGGAGGCGCGAAGGGTCAATTGACAAGGCTCTCCGCGTTGCCGGCACTCCTCGAGGATTTTTTCTTCATCATCCCCGTGGCTTTGAGCCACAGACGGAGGCAGGCGCAAATGTTCATCCAGGTCATACTTGTCCCACAATTTGTTTAACTCCTTCTGAAACCGCTCAATATCAGTATCCGTGACTCCACCATCCCACTCTATTCTTGAACGCATTCCCAACTCATAGAGCTCGCCTCTCAAGGCCTCTTTCTTTTCCGGCGAGAGATCAAAATCAAAGGAGTACGCCTCCCACCGGTGGATATGGCCAAAAATCAGATTTTTTATGACGTCGCGAAAGTACCACAAGAAGATCAGGACCGCCCGGCGCGATTGGGTATTCAGGGTATTGGCGGTATAATCGTCGCCAAAGAGGACATCGAGATAGTGAAAGAGGGGAAAGTGGGCGGAGAAGGTCACCTCGGGGAACAACCCGTTGCAGGTTACTGCCTCTCCCACCGTACACCCTTGACGGCGCAGTTCATCGGCCAAAGTATGGATAAAGAAACGCAAGGCCGGATCGGTATACCCCTTGGCCGGGACCTCCTGTTTGTGGAGGTACTTGTGGATGCCGTCAATTGAAAACGGCAGGATCGGGACAAACAGGAAGACGTAGACAAACGGACGGAGCGCCTCCGGGGTGTTTTGAACCATATAGCGGAAATACTTGAAATCCTCCCGGCCATCATCGGTCATCATAAAGGTGTGCCCCTTGTACCGCAGGACAACATTCGGTTCCGAATTGACATAAAGATATTGGTTCCCCCGGAAGTCATCGTCCGCCGTCTGCCGTTCCGGTGGCACATCAAAAAGGTCGTAGGTGAAAATCTCCTTCAAAACCAGCCAGCTGTTGGTAAAGAAATCGGTCCAGCGGAACGTCTCGGGGTCGACAACCATTGCCTCACCGGCCGCTTTTGTGGTCAGGGCCCGCGTGATCTGGGCCCCCAGCCATAAGGTCCCATAACCCCGCCCAGGATCGGCATTGGCCGCATACCCCTCCTTCTGTTGCTCCTGCCCCTTCGGAGAAAGGCGGGGATCGGTGTTGACGGCAGGGGGATGAATACGAGCCAGATAATTGGGGCGATGCCCCGGATGGTTGCCGGTTTCCACCCAGAAAGGGACACCGGCCTGATAGAGACGAAAAGCAAGAAGACGGGTATGTTCTCCGGAAAAGGGGCGTTGCTGGAGACTGTCCGAGTCATTCACGTTGTCAATCTCATCCCCATGGATCACGACAAAATCGATCTCCCCCGATCGGTAACGGCGGACCGCCTCGCCAACCATCTGTTGCAGGTGACGGTCATAATTGACGGCGATCTCTTTCGTCTCCCAAAGAAGGGCCAATTTTTCACGGGCCGCCTGATCTCCGGTAATCGCACGGGCCTCATAGAGACGATCCACCTTTTCCAACTGGTTCCTCAGATAGGCCAGACGCAATCGGTAATCGTTTGCCCGCACATGGGGGTCCGCCAAATGCAGGACCCCGAAATCCCTATCTGACTCGTCGTAGACGAGGAGTGTCTCCCCCTCACGACCCGGCTGGACCAGATGAAAGAAGCCCCTTTCTCCGACCGATGGAAATTCATCGGCTGTTTTCAAGCGGACCGCCACCTTCACAATGGCGGCCTTCTGCCCGTTAAAGGCGATCCGCTTCAGGTGGGAACGATCGGGATGTTCAATAAAGGCGTCATATTCCCTGGAATCGGCAAGCCGGACAACCTCCAGTTCGTAACGAGGACCAGGATCTTCTGCCGATTGAAGAAAGAGTCCCCCTGAAAAATGGGCGGTGACCCTCTCCCAGAGTTCCGGACTGGACCGGTGCCCGGCAAAACCGGGAACCACCACCTTGAGGATCATCTCACGACCGGCCTTCAGTTCCTGCCACGACTTGGCATAAAAATGGCCGAGCCCCCCATAGACCGCCGGTTCCCCCTCTTTAAAGCGGACCTTCTCTTCAAAAAGGTCCATCTCGTGGTACAAACCGCCGATTTCGGCCGCCGCCCCGGAGAAAAAGGAATCGATCCTTGATTCCACGTTCCTCAAAATTTGAGGTTTTTCAGGCCGATAACGCTCGTGACGACCGATCACCCTTTCAAAAAAACCGCCGATCGCTTTCTCAAAGGAAGAGGCCTCCCGATCCGGAGAAGGCCCCTCGGGGTGCGGCAATGGGGAGGCCCCGACAACCCATCTCGCTTCTCCATCCTGAGAATAGGGGGACGTTGAAGACAAGAATCCTGTTGCGTCGGCACCAGCCACGAAAAATTATTCGGTTTTATCGGAAAAAAGTTGCCCCCTTTTTTTAGGTTTGTTATAGGGGGACTCGTTCTTGTGAAAACAAAATTTATTTTCATTACCGGTGGTGTCGTCAGCTCTTTAGGAAAAGGGCTCGCCTCCGCCTCCATTGCCGCCCTGCTCGAGGCCCGCGGGCTCAAGGTAACGCTTCAGAAATTAGACCCTTACATCAATGTGGATCCCGGAACGATGAACCCGTTCCAGCATGGGGAGGTTTTTGTGACCGACGACGGCGCGGAGACCGATCTGGACCTCGGCCACTACGAACGGTTCGCCAATGTCCGTCTGGGGAAACTCAACAATTGTACCACCGGCAAGATTTACAACTCTGTCATCCAAAAAGAACGACGCGGCGATTACCTCGGCCGGACCGTTCAGGTCATCCCCCATATCACCGATGAGATCAAAGGTTCCGTGATGAAGGTTGCCTCTGGAATCGACCTGGCGATTGTGGAAATTGGCGGGACCGTCGGCGACATCGAAAGCCTCCCCTTTCTGGAGGCGATCCGCCAGTTCCGGGCCGATATCGGACGGGATAATGTCCTTTATATCCACCTGACCCTCGTCCCCTTCATCGCCGCCGCCGGTGAATTAAAGACAAAACCGACGCAACATTCCGTCGGCAAACTCCGTGAAATCGGAATCCAACCGGACATCCTTCTCTGCCGGACTGATCGGCCTCTCGCCAAGGAACTGAAATCAAAGATCGCCCTCTTCTGCAACGTTCCCCCCGACTGTGTCTTTACCGCAAAAGATGTCAGTTCCATCTACGAGGTCCCCAGCCATTTCCATCAGGAAGGGCTGGACGAGAAAATCGTGGAGATTTTGAACATCTGGACCCGCGAGCCGGATCTTTCCGCCTGGGAAAATCTGGTCAAAACGATCAAGAACCCGCAGGGAGAGGTCACGATCGCGATCGTCGGCAAATATGTCCACCTGACCGATTCGTACAAGAGCCTCAATGAAGCGCTGGTCCATGGCGGGATCGCCAATAATCAAAAAGTGAACCTCCGGTTCATTGATTCGGAGGAGATTGAAAAATCCGATTCCGTCGCGAAGATTATCCAGCAGGAGGGGAAGGGTGATTCACCCAGGGAGCCGGACGGGATCCTGGTCCCCGGCGGTTTTGGCGAGCGCGGCGTTGAGGGAAAGATCAAGGCGATCCGGTACGCCCGTGAAAACAAGATCCCGTTCTTCGGGATCTGTCTCGGGATGCAACTGGCGGTCATCGAGGTGGCCCGTCACCTTTGTAACTTAAAGGATGCCAATTCGAGCGAGTTCAACCCCCACACCCCGCACCCGGTGATCAGCCTGATGGAGGAACAAAAGGCGGTCGTCACCAAGGGGGCTACGATGCGGCTCGGGTCCTACCCCTGTCGCGTCGAAAAGGGTTCAAACGCCTTCGCCGCCTATAGTGAAAAAGAGATATCCGAAAGACACCGTCACCGGTACGAGTTCAACAACAGTTATGAAGAAAAGCTGTCCCAAAAGGGGCTTGTCGTCTCCGGGGTTTGTCCTGAAGGAAACCTCGTTGAGATCGTGGAGTTGAAGAAACACCCCTGGTTCCTCGGGTGTCAGTTTCATCCGGAATTCAAGTCCCGCCCGATGCACCCCCACCCGCTCTTTGCCTCCTTCATCAAGGCGGCCGCCCTCCAAAAGGCCCAAAAGGAATGGAAAGGATCGAAGGGCGATTCGCCCAAGGGTGAGGAGATGTCTCCCACGATCCCCTTCCCCAGGTCCTCCAAAAAGTAAAAATACCGCAACCGGTTGTCAGGGCCGTCCGATAAGCAACCCGCTTATGCCCCCACCGGTCCGCACCATTGAAAGCCGCTTCCTGATCCACCGTCTGGCCGAGGCGACCGGTCTTCCGGAGTCGGATTCCGGCATTCAAGACCTTGTTCGTGATCTCGACAGCCTCGATGACCAAATCGACGGGGTCATCCCATACGATCCCGACGACACCTTTTTCATCCCCCTCCCGGAAGATCCGAGACAATACGTCCAGGTGAGCCGGACCGCCCTCTTCCGTGGTCTCGTTACCATACGTCTTGGCGGCGAGGGGGTGGATAGCCGGATCATCGAAGGGGCCTTAGCCGTCCTTCTGGAAGAGATGCCGGATGAGCCGACCGCGGAGGCATTGGCCAGACCGGCAGCTATCGGTGCTGAAATGGCGGCCGGAATCGGGGAAGAAGCCCATCTCCTGGAGGATGCCTCCCCTTCTAAACCGCCGCCTCCTCCCTGGGGAAGCGCAGCGACATGGGACGAGATCACCGGACTGGTGGTGATTGGCCTGGAGAGACAATCTGAAGGGACCCTTGTCGTGACCATCCTTTCTCCTTCTGAAGATCTCCCCGGTAAGTTTATCTGGATGGAGACAACTACACGGGTCTCATCGGTTCATCTGACTTCCGATGGTCAAAGAGCGGTCCTGCGGTTTGACTCTGAAAGAGAGAACCGCAGTTCTCTTGAATACCCCCTGTTCCCGGGAACCCCCGGCAACGACCTTTTGATCCGAAACGGTGGCGCACTCACCGCCAATGACACCGATCAAACAATGAAACTCCTCGCCTTTGCGGGGGCGGTCAATGAGGAACATCTGGCGAGTCTGGATAGCAAGGCCGGTTTTCACCTGAATCCGGACGATCTCTGGCTCAAGGGGCATCATTATGGGAAGGTTGTCTCCATTGTCCTGATGGCAGAGGAACGGTTCGTCGTCATTGCAGAGCTAAGGCACAGAGGAAAGCTCCTTGTGGTGATGGCGGAACCGGATTCCTTTTCACTGGTCCGTCTGGACAACGGGTTATGGAGGGTCGAATACCGGATCCTGACCCCTGATGACGCCCCGACAATCACCCAGGGGATTGACCTTCATCCGAAACAGCCGGCTGTCACGGCCTGGATTCGGGAGGTGGTTGGAGAAGTCAGCGGGTCGGCCGTAGGCGCCGCCTCCTTTCCCCTCTCCCTTGAACAGGCGATTTCCCTTCTGGAACAGCAACCACTTTCCGCTTTGGAAGAGGCGGCGGTCGGGACAGCCGCGATCAGCGTCGCTACAGAGCTCCAGCGACTGGCCGAGGCAAACCCGGATCTCCCCCTCAGGGAACTGATTAAAAGACAAACGTTTCCGGAGAGCCCAACCCGGTCCCCACCCCGCAAACCACCCCGCGGCGGCGGTAGCGGACAAGGAGGTCCGGCCACTCCTGTTTCGGGCGGTTGGGGCAACCCTGTCTACGCTGAACCAGGCAAGTCCCCATTCAAGGCGACCGGTCTTGGCGATATCGCAATGGTTCTGGCGATCGCCCAGACATTGGACCCAGAGTCCCAGTCGGTCGTCGGGGCGTTCCTTGCCTCCGGTCAGCCGGTACCGAATATTCCGGTTGTCTTTCCCCAGGAACTTTCGGGAGAAGAACCGCTCGCCGTCGCCGGGCGGGCTGTTGTCCGGATCTTGGCCGATAGCCTGACTTCAAGACCTGCCGATCCCTTTATTATCGAACGGGTCACAACCGGTCTCCATCGACTCCAGCCTCCCCAAAGGGGGCCTGGCACCCTTTCAAGGCCCGAAAGGGACCGTGCGGTGGAAGAGGCGGTCCGACGGGGGCCTGCTCCAGGCGGGCCTGCTTTAGCCGGGCCAGCCCGGTTTTTTCGAGCAACTTTCCATTAACGGGGGCGATAAGAACCCCAAAGCGAAACAACCATGGCCCCTCCTGATCCGATCAGTCCCGGCAGTCGTCCCCCTTTTCTTAACGACCCCTTTTTCGCCCGATACCGGGAATCGGTCGCCGCCCGGGAATCGATCCTCCACCACACCACGGTTCATGCCCAACAGGTACAGGTCGAATTTTTGGGGGTCATCCATGGTGATTATCGTTTCCGTGAAACCGTTGTCTCCTCCGAACCGGGGGTCAGTTTTACAAAAACGAACGCCTGGAGCTATGAGGGGTTGCGGTGGCTCCGGCATGCCCCGGACCTCAGTGGGGCCGAGGCGATCTGCTACGCCGGGGCGGGAATCGCCGCCGTTGGGATCGCCGGCTGGGTCGCGGTGGAAGGGGGAATTGTCACCCTCGCGGCAAAAACCCCTGAAGCGGTGGCCGCCCTGCAAAAAACCATGATCGCCTATTGGACACAAAAACGGATCATCACGGCAGTCACCGCCGGAGGGGTGAACGTCGTTGTGGGGGAGGCAGTCTCTCCCCTCTTCGGCCATACGCCCGACGCGCGTGAATCGGTTTTGAATTTTGGTTTCGGGGCCGCCACAGGGCTGGTCTTCCCGCTCCCGGAGCTTGGGCTTCTGGAAGCGGTCGCCAACCGACAGTGGGTTCCCTATTTCCTGCAAAGTCTGCAAAGGGGGGCCACGCTCCATGGCCCGATGGGGGCGACCTGGTCGGTTGCAAATCTGGCGACCCATCCGGAACAAGACAGCGGACCGGCAGGTATCGCGAGCCATGCACTCAGCGGGTTTGTGGCCGGGGCCGCCCTCGGCCCGGCCGTGGATAATCTCCTCTACGGCATCGGTGCCACCACGAGAAACTTTATCGAGATTGGACCGCCACGGGTTGCCGTCAAGGTCACCTCCGGAAAAACAACCGGGAGACAACCTCCCCAAACAGAACCAGAGGGTGTGCCACCCAAGGGGATCTATTTCATGAAATCCCCTCCCTCCGAGTTCTTCAGCAGGGAGGTAGAGGTTGATTTTGATCTACTCTTGAGACTCTGCGAAGAGCATGGAGCGGATGGCACTATTAAGGGCATGCTCGAAACCTTTCGAAGCATTGAGTCCGGTAAAAAGATTGCTGTCCGTGTGGACATGGCCCGCGATGGAACACTTTCTTTCTATCTCCCCAACTTCAGTCAAAGGACCATCCATCTCCCCACAAGAGAATATAGGGCATGGCGCGAATTTTTTGAGGAGCATACCGGCATTGAATTCCCGAGGGCAGAATCGGGGGTGGCGGAAACGGTCCCCCCCGTTGCCGCTGAGAGAGATACCGTCCCATTTCAGCCGGGAGAACCCGCCACCCCTCCCTTCACGAGACCCGAAACCGCCGAGCACCCCTCACTAAGAGAACCGCCCGACTTTCCTCCCGGCACAACAGCAGTGGTTCCAAGAACAGCCTTTCCAGCCTTTGATGCCACCCCCAGAGATGTGAGGACCCTTGTCACGAATCAAAATCGTCCGATCGGAAAGGCCCTGGACCTTCTCAAAGGAGATCCTCCTGAATCGTTACTCGCCTTCGATTCCCTCCTGGAACAAGCGATCAAGACCGGGGAAGATCAGTACGCAAAACTCCCGAACGGCTGGTCGGTCCAGATCACCCGCACCCCGGCTTCAGACCCTATCAGCGCCCCTCCCGGACAATCGGCCGAGCTCCAGCCGGTTCTTCACTTCCAATTTTTCATGGAAGATTAAGGGCCTTCCTTTTTTTTCTTGACTTTCCACCCCCCACCGACCTGACTAAAAGAGGGCTCAATCTCCCACAGCTTGACACCGATCGCCCCGGAGGCATATCATTAGTGGAAGAGGAAACTGTCAACCGTGCCCCTCGAGATCAAACAGAACCTCAGGCTCTCCCAACAGCTCGTCATCACCCCACAGCTGCAACAGGCGATCAAGCTCCTGCAACTCTCCCGGCTCGAACTGCAAAATCTGGTCCAGCATGAGCTGTTGGAAAACCCGGTCCTGGAAGAACAGCCGGAGGAGGAAGAAACCCCCCAGGAGGAGGAGACCTCCGCCGTCACCGAACCGATGGCCCTCCAGCATGAATCCAAGGAAAAACTGACCGAAGAGCTCTCCAGCGAAACCAAGGAGATGAAGCAACCGACCGATTTTGATTGGGAAAACTACATCGGCCAGTACAACGCCGCCGAGATGTACGGACCGACGGAACCGAAGGGGGAGGCCCCCTCCAATGATGACCTCCCGACCTATGAAAACAGCCTGACCCGTCCGGACACCCTGCAGGAACACCTGATCTGGCAACTCCATTTTGCCAACCTCTCCGAGGAGGAGATGAAGATCGCCGATGAACTGATCGGAAACTTAAGCGACGACGGCTACCTTCAGGTGAACCTGGAGGAATTGTCACAGAAAAACGGAAATAATCTCCCCGAGATCGAAGCGGTCCTGAAAAAGATCCAGGAGTTTGATCCCCCGGGGGTCGGGGCGAGGAATCTTCAGGAGTGTCTCAAACTTCAGATCGGCCACCACGGAGAGGCCAAGGAACTCCTGGCCCATATCATTGACCATCACCTGGCCAACCTGGAAAAAAAGAACTTTCAGGCGATCGCCAAGGAATGCGGCATCAGCGTGGAAAAGGTGGGGGAACTGGCCAAGGTTATTTCTTTTCTGGAACCGAAACCGGGACGCCCATTCGGGGGAGAACGACCTCAATACATCGTGCCGGATGTTTTCGTCCACAAGATCGGCGAAGATTATATTGTCCTTTTGAACGATGACGGTCTTCCGAGACTGCAGATCAGCAATTTTTATCGGAACGCCCTTATGCAAAAAACGGTGCCGGACAACGCCCGCGACTACATCCAGGACAAACTCCGGAGCGCCCTCTGGCTGATCCGGAGCATCCACCAGAGGCAGAGAACCCTCTATAAGGTGACCTGTTCCATCGTCAAATTCCAGAAGGAGTTTTTGGAGAAAGGGATTCATTACCTCCGTCCGCTCGTCCTCCGGGATGTCGCGGAGGATATCGGGATGCATGAATCGACCATCTCCCGCGTTACCAACAACAAGTACGCCCAGACCCCGATGGGGCTTTTTGAACTGAAATATTTCTTTCATTCCAAGGTCACCACCTCCAACGGGGAGGCGATGACTTCCGAGGCGGTCAAGGATGAGATCCGTAAAATGATTTCCGGTGAAAACCACCAGAAGCCACTCTCCGACCAGGAGATTGCCGAGATGCTCCATAAAACCAATATCCAGGTGGCCCGACGAACAGTTGCTAAATATAGAGAAATATTGGGTCTTTTGCCATCCTCCCGAAGAAAACAGGCCCCTCAAGGCTAAAGGAGTAAATTCATGGAACTGCATATGACCTTCCGACACACCGCCCCTACGGAGGCGTTGAAGAGTCATGTTGAAGAAAAGCTGGGAAGGCTGACCAAGTATTTTGTCAAACCGGAGGCGTTTCATGTGATCCTGACGGTGGAAAGGGCCCGTCATATTGTCGAGATCACATTCTCGGAAAACGGCAACCTCTACACCGCCAGGGAGAAAACAAACAATATGTACCTCTCCATTGACCGAACCATCCACAAGCTGGAACACCAGCTTAAAAAATACAAAGAGAAGCTCAAAGAACACAAGAAAAAGAGGCTGATTTGAGTCTATTTAGTATTGCTTTTCTTCCAACGGTGTCCTAGCGTCCCCCCCTCGAGTGACACCATGAAGATCAAGCAGATCCTCCGCGAGAGCTCAGTTGAATCCAACCTCAAGGCCGATTCCAAGGAAGGGGTCATTGAGGAACTGGCCTCCCTGCTCCTGCAGGGACAGGCGGCGCCTCAACCGGAATTCAGGGAGAAACTGGTCCGCGTCCTGATGGAGCGGGAAAAATTGGGGAGCACCGGCATCGGGAACGGCGTCGCGATCCCCCACGGCAAGATGCCCGGTCTGGGCGAGATCATGACCGGCTTTGGGCGAAGCCCGAAAGGGATCGAGTTTGATTCGCAGGATGGAAGGTCGGCCCATCTTTTCTTCATCCTCGTGGCCCCGGAAAATGCCGCCAGTCTCCACCTCAAGGCCTTGGCCCGCCTGTCCCGGCTTTTGAAAGATGCCCACTTCAGAAACAAGTTGATGGAGGCAGAATCCGCCCACGCCTTGTACCAGGCGATTGTTGAAGAAGATGAGAAATTCTAATGATCTCTGTCTCTATCAATGAACTGCTGGGCGACAAAGAGTACAAACTCGCTCTGGAGTTGGTGGCCGGCGAAAAAGGGCTCCCCAAAAAAATCGTCATCCCCCAGATCCAGAAACCGGGGCTCGCCCTGACAGGCGACACCTCCAACCTTCATCCGGGCCGAATCCAGATCCTGGGAACTTCGGAACTCAATTTCTTGACCCGGCTCCCCGCGGCCAAAAGAAGGACCATTATCAAAAAAATCTGTCATGTGGATATCGCCTGTTTTATTGTCACCCATGGCAATCCAATCCCGGAGTCTTTTGTCGAGGAAACGGAAAAGAACAGAATCCCCCTCCTCAAGACAACCCTTTCCACCGCCACCTTTATTATGAGGGTCTCGCGCTTTCTGGAAGACAAATTGACAGCCCAGACCGCCATTCACGGGGTCCTTGTCGACATCTTCGGGGTCGGCATCCTGCTGGTTGGCAAAAGCGGCATCGGCAAGAGCGAGTCTGCCCTGGAGCTGATCATGAAGGGGCACCGTCTGGTTGCCGATGATATCGTCAACATCCGCAAAAAACCGCCCGGCACCCTTTATGGCAGCGGTTCCGAGCTGATCAAGTACCATATGGAGATACGGGGATTGGGGATCATCAACATCAAGGATCTCTTTGGTGTCAGCTCCGTCAGGGACCAGAAGCTGATTGAGCTGGTGATCGAACTGGTCGAGTGGAAACCCAGTGAAGAATATGAGCGGCTCGGGGTCACGGAACATACCTACAAGATTCTGGATGCCAAGGTCCCTTTCCTTCGAATCCCTGTCCGCCCGGGGAGAAACCTGACAGCGATCATCGAAGTGGCCGCCCGCAATCAGCTCCTGAAGGCCAAAGGGGTCTATTCGGCCTATGAACTCCAGGAAAATCTGACAAGAGAACTCTTGAACCAGCAAAAGGAAAAGGATCTCCCTCAAGGGATCATGGAATAAGGAGAGATATGATAGGAGCCGTTGTCGTGACTCATGGCAACATCGGGACGGAAATGATCCGGGCCGCCGAATCGATCGTGAAAGAGAAACTCCCGTTTCTTGGCGTCGCCCTGGAACATCACGAATCAGTCCCTACGATGAAAAGCAAGATCCGGGAGGCGATCGCTTCCTGTCATTCCCCTCAAGGGGTTCTTCTCCTCTCCGATCTGTTCGGAGGGACTCCCTGCAATCTCTGTCTCTCCTTTCTGAAAGAAGTAAAGGTGGAGGTGGTCACCGGGGTCAATCTCCCGATGCTGATCAAACTCGCCCATTATCGGGAAAACAGGCCGCTGAAAGAAGTGGCCCGTTTCATCAGAGAATATGGCAAAAAAAACATCACCTTGGCAAGACAGGTCCTCAAGGGTGATCCACCCAGGGGTGAGTCACCCAAGGGACAAGGGTCCGGTCTATCGCGATCAGGCTAGAAAGACCTACAAGATCACTAATGATCTCGGTCTTCATGCCAGGGCGGCGGCCCTGTTTGTAAAAATTGCCGGACGTTACAAATCCGAGGTACTCGTCCGTCGCGGAAACCAGGAGGTCAATGGCAAGAGCATTATGGGGGTCCTGATGCTGGCCGCCGGCCGCGGCTCTGAAATAAGCGTCATCACCACCGGAGAGGATGCCCAGGAGGCGCTCCAGGAACTGGGACAACTCATCGAAAACAAGTTTGGTGAAAAGTGAAGAAAAAAAAGATAAAAACCTTAAAAGGACTCGGTGTCTCTCCCGGTATTGCGGTTGGCAAGGTCCATCTGTTTGATACCGGCCCGATTTCTTTCCCAAAATACTGGATTGCTGACCGGGAAATCGGCTCGGAGGCAGCTCGTTTCAAGAAGGCGATAGAAAAGGTCCGTCATCAGCTTTTGAAAATCCGCGACAAACTTTGTAAATTTCAGGTGGGTGACGAGATCCGGATCCTCGACTCCTACCAGATGATCGCCAAGGATGAAATGCTCTATTCCTCTACCGTCAACACGATCCGGCAGGAGAAGATCAATGCCGAATGGGCCCTGGATAAAACCTTAGCCGGTGTCAAGGCCGCCTTCCTCGAAAGCCCTTCGGAATTTTTTAAGGAACGGCGGGCCGATGTGGAACATGTCGGCAATCTGATTTTTAAAAACCTCCTTGGTGAAGAAGAAGTCACCCTTCGGTTCAAGAAAAATACCATCCTTGTCGTTCACGACCTCTCCCCCGCGGATACCGCCCAGATCGTCAAGGGGACGATTCAGGGATTCATCACGGAGGTTGGCGGCAAAACATCCCACACCGCAATCTTTGCCAAGGCCCTTGAGATCCCTGCGGTCGTCGGGGTTGTGGAGGCCACTCGTACCGTTGCCGAAGGAAATTCGCTCCTTCTTGACGGAAGTGAGGGGATCGTGATTATCAACCCCTCCACCAGTGACAAAAAAAGATACCAGGAGATCAAGAAAAAACAGGGACTCATGGACACCCTTCTCCTGAAAGGGGCCCACCTGCCGGCAGTCACCAAGGATAATTTTACCCTCCGTCTGGCGGCCAACATGGAACTCCTGGAAGAGATCCCTACCATCAAGAAATATGGCGCCGAAGGGATCGGGCTCTACCGGACAGAGGTCCTCTATCTCCGCAATAAACGTCTCCCTTCCGAAGAGGAACATTTTGAAAGTTACAAAAAGGTCCTCCAGAAAATTGCCCCCCATCCGGCAACGATCCGGACCCTGGACATCGGAGGGGACAAGATTCTGCCTGACTCGGAATATATGGAAGGACTAAACCCGGCCCTCGGTTTCAGGGCGATCCGTCTCTGCCTCCGGGAAAAGGAACTCTTCAGGACACAACTCCGTGCGATGCTTCGAGCTTCTATTTATGGCAAACTGAAGATCCTCCTCCCGATGATCTCCAGTGTGGAAGAGATCCGCCAGGTCAAAAAGATCCTGGCTGATGTCCGGGAGGATCTCGATCGAAAAGGGGTCCGCTATGATCCCGACATCCGGTTGGGAACGATGATTGAGGTCCCCTCGGCCGCCATGATGGCCGACGCTATCGCCGGAGAGGTTGATTTCCTCAGCATCGGAACCAACGACCTGATCCAGTACAGCCTCGCTATCGACCGGGTGAACGAGCATGTCGCCTACCTTTATGAACCACTTCATCCCGCCATCTTGCGTCTTCTCAAACAGGTGGTTGAGGCCGGGCGTGAAAAAAAGATTGAGGTCTCGGTCTGCGGAGAGATGGCAGGCGAGCCGTTGTATCTTTTGATCCTTTTGGGTCTCGGTTTTACCGAACTTTCCATGAATCCCCTCTCCATCCCACGCGTCAAAAAAATCCTCCGCCAGGTGACTTTCAAACAGGGAAGCGACCTCGTTGAGAAGGCCCTCGCCTGTAAAACTACCTCCGAGGTGGAACACCTTGTCCGCCGGGAGATGGCTAAGGTCCAGGAGATCTAGAATCGCCCCTTTACTTTGAGAAAAAGGCCTGTTAGCTTTTCTGCCTGTCGATGATGTTGCCCTATTTTCATCTGAAATATTTAAGACCCTCCCCGGCTGAGGCCGAGGGCTGTTTCCGGATTGTGCAGGCCACTACAGGATTGGTAGCCCGTCACCTGAACAAACGGATCTCACTGCCGATCAGCCTCATTTTGGCGCGAAGGGGATTTAAGCCAAACAACATCACCTATTTTAATATGGTTGTCGGGATCGGCTCCGGCCTTCTGGCCGTCCAGGGAACCGGTTCTTCCATTTTTTGGGCCGCCTTTCTCTTTCAGGCGGCTTCAATCCTGGACGGTGTCGATGGGGAGGTCGCCAAACTGAACAAAACAGGGACTCCCTTCGGTCAATGGCTCGATACCTTGAGCGACAACCTGACTCTTTTTCTCTTTCTGATCGGCCTGACCACCGGTCTCTACCAGACCACCCATAACCTCTGGGTTCTGAGGGCTGGGGAATTGGGGCTCTTCAGTTTTCTCGTTCTCCTCGCAATCATGCTCATTTTTCTCAAAAGAAACACCAATTCGGGGAGCTTTGTCACCTACGACAAGGAATTTGTCTCAAAAATCACAGAAGGAAAAGGGGTTCTTCCCCTGCTTGTCAAATACGGACGTTACTTTCTGAAAAAGGACTCCTTCGCCCTTCTCTTCTTTCTGCTCGCCGCTGTCGGTTACCCCCAGATGATCCTCTATGCCACAGCCCTGGGAACGACTGCGGGATGGTGCCTGATGGCCTATTTCAACCTCAAAAGAAAATTGGCGAAAAATCTTACCCCTTCCGCCCTGACAGAACCCGATTAGGCAAAAGAGATGAAGACCAAAAAAACAGTTTGCGTCTTTGATTTTGACGGGACCCTTGTGGACTCCATGGGTGACTTTGCGGAGCTCGCAGGACGACTCATCAGCGGAACCTATGGTCTTTCTCTCGACGAGGGGAAAGAGGCCTATATCCGAACTTCAGGTCTCCCTTTTTTGGATCAGTTAGAAATGGTTTTCCCCGGGGACCCACGAAACGGGGAGACCGCCAGGGCCTTTGAAGAGGAAAAAAAGAAGGAGTATTTTAGCAAAAATCTCTTTGATCAGGTCCCGGAAACCCTTTCCTACCTCCGTGAAAAGGGGATGAGGGTCGCCATCTCCTCCAGCAACCATCAGGAACTGGTCGAGGAATTTTTGAGCAAAAAAGGGATCCGGTTTGACCTTGTCCTGGGTTGGCGCCCCAACTTTTCAAAGGGGAAGGAGCACTTTGAGCATATCCAGAAATATCTCAAGACCTCTTCCGATGGTATTCTGTTCATCGGCGATTCCCTCAAGGATGCCGAAAGGGCGGCCCACCACCAGGTTGATTTCATCGGCAAGACCGGAACCTTCAAGGCTTCTGATTTTCAGAAAAACTTTCCCCAATTCCAAACCATTGAAGAGCTCTCCGAGTTAAAGGGGATTTTGGGGGAAGTCCCCCTGTGAAGGGGGTCATCCTGGCTGCGGGACAGGGGAGCCGGCTCGGGTTACTCACTCGATCACGACCGAAGGCGCTTGTCCCGGTTCTGGAAAAACCCCTTATCGAGTACATCCTGACCCTTTGTGATGAAGCCTCTCTGGAGGAGATCATCGTTGTTGGGGGGTATCAGTTTTATAAATTGGCGGCCGTTTTGGAAAAAAGAGCCGGTGGCACACCCTTGGGTGGCACACCCTACCGCCTCCTCCAAAACCGAGAGTACAAAAAAGGGAACCTGCTGACCCTTGTTTGCGCCCTCCCTTTTCTGGAGGGGGATTTTTTTATTGCCAATGCCGATCACATTTACCCCCCATCCCTTTTCCACAGCTTTCTGAAAAACGCCAAAGAGATTTCAGCGGCCTGTGATTTTGACCGTCAACTCTCCGGTGACGACATGAAGATCCGTCATGATTCTCAAAAACGACTTTTGGCGATCAGCAAGAAGCTCCCTACTTATGACGGCGGTTATATCGGCATGACCTCCTGTACCAAAAAGAGGCGTGGGCTCTACGAACGGGCCGTTGAGGCCACCTTTCAAAGGAAAGGGACAAAGGCGGTTGTGGAGGAGGTGCTGGAGACACTGATCCTGTGGGGTGAAAATCCGCTTGTTCACGATGCCAGCGGGCACCGTTGGTGGGAAGTCGATACCCCTTCAGAGATTCAAACAGTGGAAAGAGAACTCGCCTTGTTCCGTGCCCGGTAGAAGGACAAAAGAAGCCAGCCGGTGGTGACAAAAAAACCGGAACGGAGATGACGGATAATCTGCAGAGAAACACCAATCGCCGGGTTAAGTTTCATGAAGTAAAAAACGAGCCCGTTGACCCCTTCAAGAATCCCAAGGCTCCCCGGTATAAAACTGAAGACGAAATTACAGAGCGGCACCATGGCGGTCAGCCCCCACAAGGCCGTTACTGGAAGCGGTAATCCCAAGAAATAGAGGATCAACGCCGTTTCTGCAACCATCACACAACGGGTCATGAAATGACAACCAAAGGCGGCGGCAACCCTCCATCCCCCTTCACGATAGGCCTGCCGGATCAGGTGGTCCACCTCCAGGAGTTCCTTTCTTTTTTCGGGGGAAATTCTCCTGGTGGCTTGAATACGATCACCAATCTTCAGGAGGACCTCGAACAGGCCTCTTCTTTGAACGAGAAAGAGGGAGAGGATGGCGACAAAAAGGACGGCCAACCCTCCCGCCAGTTGAAAGACCATACGGACCGGAAGAACCCAGTAAGAGAAAAAGAGGCCAAAGCCGATCGCGATGAAAGAGATGACCGCCAAGGTGTAGAGAGACCGATCGACAACAATGGAACGGGTCCCTCCCTGCCAGGGGATATCCCCTCTCAGGAGGTAAACCCGCAGAGGGTCACCGGCGGCAAAGTTGAGCGGGGTCGTGGCATTCACCGCCTCCCCGATCATCTTGACTTTCAGGAGCCTCCAGAAAGAAGGGTTTTTCTGCTTGGGTGAACCACCCTTGGGTGAATCACCCTGGGGACCCAGACACAAGGACCAGGCGGTCGCAAAAAGAAAATAATTGACCAGGCTCAGGGAAAGGACCGGGATGAAACGCCAGTTAAAATTGATCAACTGGTTCCACAAGACCTCTGGGCCACTTTTCCAGACAACCACAGCGAGAACGGCCAGTCCTATCAGAGGCAGGAGATACCGAAGAAGTCGCCAACGTTTCATGATCGGTGGTGAGTAAAAGAAAAAGTTGACTTAGTCAAGGAACACAGTAGTCTTTTCTCCTCGTGAAAACAGAAATTTCATCCAGATGGCGTCAATGGTCGATGGGAGCGAGGATCGCTTCACGTCTGGTCCTCGGGAAACCGGTCATCTTCAACCTCAACCTCTACACCACCCGCCTCTGCAATCAGCAGTGTCCGATGTGCAACGCTGAACTGGATGTCAATGGCGGACCCAGCATCACGCTGGAGGATTTCAGGTATTACCAGGACCAATTAAAAAATTATACGATCCCAACAATCACCTTTTCCGGCGGGGAACCAACCATCGCCCCGGAACTTCCAGATATCATTGAGTACTCGTCGAAACTGTTTCCGTTCCGGATGGGGATCGTCTCCAACTTTTATGGCCGAAATGACCGGTTCCGTCGCACGATGGACGCCTGTCTGAAATACAATGTCAACATCGGTTGTTCCTTCGATGGCTTCGGAGAAGTGGCTGACAAACAGCGCGGGGCCAGAAATGTCTCGGAGATCGTTACTGAAAACTTGAAATGGGTCACCGCCCGTAAAAAGGAGCTCGGGTCAAAAGCCCCTCTGGTCATGAACACCGTCATCAGTGACACCAATCTTTCGCAGGTCATGGAGATTGTCCGGTTCTCCAAGAAACTAGGCTGGGAACACCGGATCTCCTGCGTTAATCAATTCTACTATTATAAACCGGTTTCCGATTCCCCCACCCTGACCTATAGCCGCGAGCTTTATGAAACACTGGTCAAGATTATCAACGAGTCGCACATCCGTCAGAACAGGGGGTTCATCAAGGGGATCGCCCTCTATGCCCAAAAGAAAACGCCTAAATTTTGCCCGTTCATCACCTGGCCGCTCAAGACCGCCAAGGTTTTTCTGGATCACAACGGGGATATCTCCCTTTGCGACCGTCACCCGATCGGTAATCTTAAAAAGGAAAGTTTTGAGACCTTGTTACAAACAGCCCTGTACCAAGAAAAACAAAATGACCACGACCGGTGCGAAGGGTGCTGGCTCCCCTGCTTTGTGGAGCCGATCACCTACTTGCGTCCGCTAGCAATGAGGAAGGTCTTGAAAGAGTTTGACCGCCTCGCTATTTCCTTGCCTCAATGATCCCCTACCGAAGTTCCCAAAAGAGAAAGGGGTATGCCACCCGAACGTTTCCCTGGGTCACTGTGGCCCTGATTCTGATGAATGTCGCTGTTTTTTTCTATGAGGTCACCCTTCCGGCCGCTCAACTGAAAGACTTTTTTAAAACCTTTGCCCTCGTCCCGGGCCATTTTCGGCCTCTGGGGTTGATCACCGGGCTCTTTCTTCATGGCGGGTGGCTCCACCTTATCGCCAACATGCTCTACCTCTGGGTCTTTGGAGACAACGTCGAGGAAAAAATGGGACGCCATTCCTTCCTCAATTTTTACCTCGCCTCCGGCATCATTTCTTTCCTTGCTCAGGTCGCCTTTGACCCCGGCTCCAGCCTTCCCCTGATCGGTGCCAGCGGGGCGATCGCCGGAATTCTGGGGATCTACCTCCGGCTTTTCCCAAAGTCACACGTCACCGTCCTTGTCCCGATCTTCATTTTCTTAAGACGAATGATCCTCCCGGCGTGGCTGGTCCTCGGTTTCTGGTTTGTCCTCCAATTATTGGAAGGATTGCTCTCTCTCCAACAGTTGGAGGCTGGAGCGGCCTCTTCAGGGGGGATCGCCTTTTTTGCCCATATTGGCGGGTTTTTGTTTGGGATTCTCGTCGGGCCATTGTTTGTAAAAAGAAAAAAACGGGGCTAACTTTAATCTGGTCTTGCATGCCTCCTGACCCGCGTTGTAAGAGGAGTCAAAATGCCTCTAAAACTGACCGCCTACCCCACCCCCTTTCTGGAATACCGGGGGATTTTGACCCTTTGCCGTAAACTTAAAAAAGAAAGGCCCGGCCGTAAAATCGGTATTATCCTGCCGGATGGAGAAGAAAGGAATCTCCCTCCCCATCGGTGGCTCCCAGCGATCCTGAAGGGGAACCGGCAGGAAGCGGTTGAGGATTTGAGCTCCCTCACCTTTGGTCAACCAGTCCCTGAAGAGATTGAAGTCATTCTTTTTCCCTCCCTCACCACCCCCCCCTACCCCAAAGACAAGGAAAAGACTTCACCCCCCTGGTTTCAAGAACTGCTCCAGTCCAACAGGGAGTTTTATGGCTCCTACCCCCTGATGGACTCCCTGGGGCGCGAGGTGGAGAAGTCACCGTGGCTCGAGGGTGGTTCACCCAAGGAAAGTGAATTTGAATCCCATCTGGAATCCCCCGACCTGACCAAAATCCCATTTCATCCCGGTCCAAACCTCCGTTCTCCAAAGGCCCTGGCCCTTCTCAAGGGAGAGCTGGACCAGCACCATTTCTCCGCTACTGAACTGGAGAGTTACCAGAATTCCCCCTTTCAACATTTCGCCAAATATCTGCTGAAATTAAAGCCGGTCAAGGAGCGAACACCGGAATTGGACCCGGGGGTTCAGGGAAAGCTGATCCATCACCTGCTGGAAGTCCTCTTTTCAAAAATGGGACCGGAAATGAAAGGAACCTCTCAAGAGAAAAACGATGATCTTGCGGTCCGTGGAATCAAGCTGGTTTGCGAGGAATTGAACCGTCAGGAAAAGGAGCTGGGGCTCCGTCGTTCCCAACTCTGGGAACACCGAAAAAGGAGGATTCTGAGGGCCATCGAAACTTTCTTCAAGGAAGAACTCGTCCGGTTGCAGGAGGGAAATCAGAGACTGATCCCGAACCATTTTGAATGGCGTTTTGGCCAAAAGGAACCGTATCTCTTCCCGACGGAGGGCGGCGCTGTTCCACTGACCGGTGTAGTCGATCGGATCGACATCGATCTGGAGAAAAAACGGTTTCTGGTACTGGATTACAAGACAGGTTCAAAGACGGTTTCCCTGCGAGAGTTCGAGGCAGGGCGGGCATTGCAGCTCCCACTCTATGTTGCCGCCGTCTCCTCACTGCTCCTGAAGGATCACCAACCGATCGGCGGTGTTCTCTGCAGGCTTCACGACCTGACACGCAAAGAGGGCTTTGTCAAAATAGAGGATTCTGAAAAATACCACTGCCTCGACTCCCGTTCACAGGCGGCTGTTTCCGAACAGGAGTGGGAGGGGATCCTCATCAAAACAGCCAAGACGGTCTCCAAGATCGTCGCCGGGATGAAAAAGGGAGATTTCCCCCAGCAGGCCGAGGAGTGTGAAGAATTTTGTGAGTTCCGGGATATCTGTCGGTGCGGGACGTAAAAAAATATGCCTTTGACTCTAGACCAGGAAACAGCCATTTCAGTCAGCGACACTAACGTCATCCTGATCGCCTCCGCCGGTTCCGGCAAGACCTCCGTCCTGGTAGAAAAATACGCGGCCCTTTTGGGGCAAGTGGAGCCGCAGAATATCCTGGCAATCACCTTCACCGAAAAAGCGGCCAAGGAACTAAAAAACAGGATCCAGAAAAAACTGGGGTTGGCACCGGGAACTCTGGACCAGACCGTTATCAACACCTTTCACGGCTTCTGCGCCGATCTCCTGAAGGAAAAAGAAGAGATCAAAATCATGGATGAACACCTGACCACGGCCGTTCAGGCACAACTGATTCATGACGGTCTCCTCACCCTCCTCGAAGAGGAAGAACCGTCGACCATCCGGATGATCGCCGAATTCGGTTTTCATCGAACCCACAACCTCCTCCTCACCGCCTTTGACGAGTCCTACAACCTGCGACACTGGTGGTCCCAAAAAAAAGAAGATCTCCGGGAAGACCCGCTCATCGTTCCCTTTTTCGAACTCTTCGAAAAAATCCATCACCGCTACCAATTAGAGAAAAAAGGGAAAGGGCTTTCCGATTTTGACGACCTGGAGGAAAAAATAATCCATCTGCTGGAAACCAACGTTCCAGAAAGGGAAAAACTCCAGAACCGGTTCCGCTTCATCCTGGTGGATGAATTCCAGGATACCAGCCCGATCCAGACGCGACTTCTCGATCTCCTGCACCAGTCCGGCAAGAATCTCCTCTTTGCCGTCGGCGATCCTAAACAGTCAATCTATCAGTTCCGCGGTGCCGATCTCAGTCTCTTCAAAGAGAAGATCCGACAAATCAAAAATGGGGAGGGAAAAATACTCTACCTCCGTGATAATTTCCGCTCTTCACCCGCCTTGATCGAACCGATCAACCGCTTTTTTGAAAAAGTCCTTCCCCCGGAAGATTTTCAACCGATGCTCCCCCGAAGCGAGAAGGAGGGACTGGGGATCCAGACGCTCCCGCTGATAGAGGTCCAAAGCGCCTCCGAAAGACGGCTTCAGGAGGCAGGAGCCATCGCCTCAAAAATCATCGAACTCCGTCAAGAAAAAAGAGATTTCCGGGAAATGGTCTGTCTCTTCCGGACACGAACAGCGATCCCTCTCTTTGAAAAGGTCTTCCAGGAGCACCAGATCCCCTGCCATGCCGTTTCCAGAGGGGCTCTTTTCGAGGCCCAAGAGGTCCTTGACCTCGTTAACCTCCTCAAGGTGATCGCCAATCCCAATGATACCCTTTCCCTCGTCGGGGTCCTGCGCTCCCCCCTCTTCGGCCTGACCGATGAGGAGATCTTTCTTGGGTGGCACACCCTTGGGTGGCACACCCTTGAACAAAGAGCAGGGACACTCCTGAAAAAATATCACTTTGCCAAAGAGCTCAATCAATGGTCCAAAAACAAAACCATCAGTGCCCTTCTTCTCCACCTCTGTGAACTCTCATTTTTGGAGAAACTCTTCCGGACAGCTCAGGAGACCGCCAATCTCGAACGGCTGATCGCCCTGGCAGAGTCGTTTGAGGCGCTTGGCGTCACCACCCTGGCACAATTTCTCACCACCGTCGAGGCGCTCCGGGAGGCCGGCACCCGGATCCCGGAGGCCTCACTCTTCGCCCCGAGCGCCAACTGCGTCCGACTGATGACCGTTCATGCCTCAAAAGGCCTTGAATTTCCTATAGTTTTTATGACAGACCTCTCGTACCGACCGAGGACCGATTCACCGCTCTTCCAGTTCCATCCGCAAAAAGGGATCGGCTTCAAACACCTTTCGGAAGATTCCCAAGGACTCAAGGATCACTTTGAAAAGAGCCCTGAATATGAGAGATTGGAAGAAGAAAAAAAGAAGAAGGGAAAGGAGGAATCGATGCGACTCCTGTATGTTGCCATGACGCGGGCCCAGGAGGGACTCTTTCTCCCACTCACGCCGATCAACGGCAATAAAAAGGGGATCACTTGGAACGACCTTCTGGTCCCCTTATTTCTGGACAAGGGATGATCCCTTCCCTTCCTAAAGAGCTTCTGGATCAAGCCGCTTCCCCACGGGAGGCAGGGCACTTTTTTTCGGCCTGGTTCACAGCCTACCGTCAGGAAAGGGGAAATCCGCCTGATTTAAAACATCCCTCGGGCTCAAAAATCCTTTCCCTCTTTGGGAATTCGGCATGGCTTTCCCAATTCCTCGGCAATCACCCCCTTCTCTACGATTCCCTCGGTTCCTCCCCCTTCCTCACCAAAAGAAAAGGCCTGGAAGACCACCGGGAGGACCTTCGACAAGTCCCCAAGGGTGATTCACCCAAGGGTGTGCCACCCAAGGGCGATTCGCCCACGGGCGACTTTCATTCAAACCTCCTCCTCTATAAAAACAGCGAGCTTTTAAGGATCGCCCTCCGTTCTCTTGAAATCGGCTCTTCTGAAGAAGAAATCGGTCACGAACTTTCCGACCTGGCCCAAGCGATTGTCGAAAAGGCCCATCAGGTGCTGGGAGCCATTCATCAACGGGAATTGGGTCTTCGAAAAATTCCCCTCTGTTGCCTCGGTCTTGGAAAACTGGGAGGCCAGGACCTCAATTTCAGCTCCGACATTGATCTCCTCTACCTCTATGGTGACGATGAAGAACGAGGCTCTGAACTCTCCACCCACGAATACTTTGTGAAGCGGGTTGAAAGAGAACGGCATTTCCTGAGCGACAAGACCGATTCTTTCCTCTATCGCGTCGATCTGGATCTTCGTCCGGAAGGGAAAAAAGGGACGCTTGTCAATTCACTCCCCGCCCTCGAAGAGTATTACGAAACCTGGGGGGCGGAATGGGAGAGAATCGCCCTCATCAAGGGACGATGCCTCGCCGGTGACAAGCCACTGGCCGAAAAATTCATCAAGATGGCCCACCCCTTTGTCTGGCGGAAAAGCTTCGAAGACTCCGCCTTGAACCAGATCAAGACAATCAAGGAGAAAAGTGATGCCCTTTTGAGAAAAAAAGTCGTTCCCACTTTTCATGTCAAACTCGGGAGCGGCGGAATCCGGGAAGTCGAACTATTCGTCTGGATTTTTCAGTTGATCTTTGGCGGCCGCCACCCGCAACTCCAGGAAGCCCATACCCTTCAAGCCCTTCGCCAGCTCAAGGCCCTCTCCCTCATCCCCGCCAGGGAGACCAAACAGTTGGAAAAGGCCTATCTTTTCCTGCGGCGGATAGAAAACCGACTGCAAATGCAAGAGAACCAGCAAATTCATCAGATTCCGGAATCAGCCGAGGGACAGGAGGCCCTCGCCCGTCTCCTCGGTTACCCCCAGGAAACACGAAAAGCGGCCCGCAAGGCTTTCTTGGAAGACCTCGAACAAACACGGACCTATGTTCAAAAACATTTCGCCAGTCTCTTTGAAAGAGGACCTAAAAAACAACGCTCCTGGAAGGAAGAGCAGACGCTCAGGCTCCAGTCAGAATTGGAGCCGCTACCGACTGTTGAAGAAAAATTCGACAGCCTGCGCCTCTTTAAAAAAGAGGTGACCGGTGAAATCATTCAGGAAGACCAATCGGGAAAACTTTCTTTTACGAACTTTCTTGTCAGAAATACAGAACTGGCCGAGGTGATCCTCCAGGAGGCCTATCAGATCGCCCTTGCCGAAATGGCCGCCCGCTATGGTCCCCTGAAGGGAGAGGGACTCGCCATTATCGGCATGGGAAAGCTGGGGGGAAGAGAGTTGACTTACCGGTCGGACCTGGACCTCCAATTCCTCTATGACGAAAATTCCTACAACAAAACCCTGTCCCTTCAGGAATATTTTGCAAAACTCGCTCAGAGGGTCCTCTCTTGTCTGACAATCATCACCGAACAGGGATGGGCCTACAAGATCGACACCGCCCTCCGTCCTTCGGGAAGCGCCGGTGTCCTTGTCGGTTCACTGGCCTCTTTTCTGGAATACCACGAAAAAGAGTCAAAAACCTGGGAAAAACAGGCCCTTCTCAAGGCGAGACCGGTTGCCGGCGACCCTTTTCTTTGTGACAAGGCCGCCGTTTTTCTGAAAGGGATCCCGTTCCGCTTTCCCCCCTCCCCTTCCCTCCTCCAGGATATCGCCTCTCTCCGGACCCGGATGGAAAGAGAGATTGCCAGAGAGACCGAGTCATCCTGGAATTTGAAGACAGGATACGGCGGTATTGTGGATATTGAATTTCTGACACAAGGCCTGCAACTCCTTCATGGACGGGATTTTAGTGAATTGGCGGAGCCCAATACGCTCCTGGCCCTTGAAAAACTCTCAGGACTCCAATTTCTCACTCCCCAGGAGACCAATGACTTGAAGGAAGGGTACCAATTCCTCCGCCGTCTGGAAACCGCACTCCGGCTCCAATTGGAGAGCCCCACCGATTGTCTTGAATTAACCGCTCCCTGGCTCCCCACGATGGCAACAGCCCTCAATTTTTCTTCAGCAACGGCACTTGTCGACGCGGCCCGCTCCTGGAGGAAAAAAATTCGCGGCCTTTATGAAGGGGTGTTTGGAAGTCGGGGCTAGACGCCCTTACTCGGCAAAAGTTCTCTCTACCTTCTCCTGCTCTTCCTTGCAACGAATGCAAAGGTCAGTCACCGGGCGGGCCTCAAGCCGTTTGATGCCAATTTCTTCACCGCATAACTCGCAGACCCCATATTCTCCGGCATCCATCTTGGTCAAGGCCTTGTCAATTTTCTTCAGAAGGACGCGTTCGCGATCTCTCAAACGGAGGTTCATCGACTGATCCGCCTCCGAGGAGGCGAGGTCGACCTCATCCGGAAGGTCCTCCTGCGTAAAGCCGATCCCCTGTTCCTTGGTCTGTTCGGCCGCCTCCAGAATCTTCAGCCGCCGCTCCTGAAGGAGCTCACGGAACTTCTTCAAATCCTTCTTGTTCATGGTAAAAATGATTCGGTATTTCCCAATTTTTGTCAAGCGGATTCACACTAACCATACTAACGATTTGCCCTTGCCTCGCCCGTCAGAAGCGGTGTATGGAGGGTTCGATGAATCACAGCCTCTCTCCTCTCAAGAAAAAAATGGAACAGATGAGCACCCTTGTGGAGGAAATGCTGGAAACCGCCATGAAAGCCCTGCTGGATCATGATTCCAAGGCAGGTCGTCAGGCGATTGAAAAAGACAAGGTGGTGAACCGGTTTGAAAAAGAGACCGATGATCTTTGCCTTCGCCTCCTCTCTGATCCTGCCCCCGATCCCAAAGAACTCCGGTTCATTATCACTGCGATCAAAATCAATAAGGATATGGAAAGAATCGGCGATCTGATTGTGAATCTCGCCGAGCGGGCCCTTGAACTGAATGAACAACCCCAGTTGAAACCGTATGTCGAACTTCCGAAAATGGCGGCCACTGTCCAAAAGATGATCCATGAAAACAGCAAGGCCTTCCTTCAGCAGATCCCCTCCAGGGCGAGGCAGACCTATGAGACCTACAAGGGGATTGCCAAGCTCCGCCGGGAGATTTTTTACGAGCTCCTCGATTTCATGATCAAGGACCCAACAACAGTCGCTCGGTCAGTCCGCCTTATTTCCATCGGGCGGTATCTGGAAAGGATCGGGGATCATGCCGCCAACAGCGCCGAGCTGATCGTGGCCTTGTTTGAAAACAGGATTATTCGCACTTAAACAGACAATGAAGACGATCAAGGAAATCCTTGAAAAATCTTTCGAGGGATCCCCCGTTCTGGATATCGCCCTCCTGCAAAAGAGTTGGCCGACATTGGTTGGATCCACCGTAGCCCAGAATTCACAGCCGGTCTCTCTTCGAGACAAAAACCTTTTTATCTGGGTTAAGAACTCTTCCTGGATGACGGAACTCTCACTGATGAAAGGTGAAATCCTTAAAAAAGTCCGTGAATCGAGGGGGGACGGAAAAATAGAAGAGATCCGATTTGTCCTGAAAAAACCTGACCCTTCGACTTAGCTCAGGGTGTCTTAAAATTTATGAAAGACAAGCCCGGAGAGGAGTTTGGGGTAAAAGAAGGTGGTCTTTTGCGACAGCCTCTTCCCTGATTCCGAGAGCGCCACGACATCCTTAATACACGGTGGGGAGAGAAGAAAACCGGCATCCGCCGTGCCTTGGGTGACTTTGCGGATTACAGACCTCCCCTCCTTTTCAAACGCAAAATCCTTTTCGATTGAATTTTTATCCTGAGCGATACCAACAACCCGCGGCAGAAATAATTCGTGAAGAAGCGTTGTCCCCATCACCAACCGCTGAGGGTCCAAACCTTTGGCCAGGGAAGAACGAACAAGACGGGAATAATCGGTTTCAAAAAGAATCAAGGGTGATTGGGGGAGCACAACTCCCAAGGCCATTTTTTTTGTCTTCTCCAGACTTTTTAAAAATTCCATTTTTTTCTTAAGGGGAAAAAACCGAACCTTAAAAATACCGGCCGTCTTTTTCTGGATCTTCTCCCAATCCCAGGAAAGGGGGGAATGGTACAAGCGGTGTGTCGGCAAGACCACAAGTCCCGGGTCATCAATATTGGAAAAAAACATCATTACAGAACGGGAACCGGGCAACCGGTTCCCTCTTTTCATCTTTCTTCTCTCTCGGGAATAGGCCAGCGCCGTCTCGTACCGGTGGTGGCCATCGGCAATGGTCAATCTTCTTCCAGAAAGAAAGAAGCAGACGGACCTCACAACCGCAGGATCAGAAATAGACCAGAACTGATGATGAATGCCGTCATCCGTCCTCAGATTAAAAAGCGGCTTGCCTCTAACAATCTTTTTCAGAAGTTGATCAACTTTTTTCCGGGGATCGGAATAGAGGGAAAAAACAGGGCTCAGGTTTGCCTGACACTCCCGGAGAAGCCGGAGTCTGTCACGCTTGGGAGCAGACAGGGTCTTTTCATGGGGAAATACCGACCTCCCCCAAGGTTCAAGGCGGCGCAAGGCGAGCAATCCCTTGCGTAATATTTTTCTTTTCCCGATACGGAAGGTCTGGTGGTAGAGGTAGAGGGAGGCTTGCCCATTCTGGACCAGGACCCCGCTTTTCAGCCAGGCCCGAAAGGTCAGCGCCGCTTTTTGGTAAGGCCTCTTTCCGCGGGGCAGGATAAGGTGAATAACATTGTAAGGATGGCGCCCCGCAAGCCTCTTCCGCTCCTCCGGTGAAATGACATCGTAAGGGGGGGCTACAACCTCCTCCATCTTCGAAATTCGCCGCGGATTATAAAGAACACCCCGAAAGGGAGAAACGGCAAGATTAGCGGGCATTTTCTTCTTCATTCGCCTCTTCAAAAAATGGAAACAACACCTCGCCCCTGATAATCCCCTCCCGAATGATGGTCAGTTTGTCCTCGGTGACATCCACCACCGTGGAACCCATGGAAGGGGCCAGTTCACCACCGTCAATAATAAAACCGATCTTGTCCCCGAAATAATTTTTGAGGTGTCTCACATTGAAGGAAGGAGGGAGTCCGGAGAGATTGGCCGATGTCGTTGTCAAGGGATACCCCAATCTTTTGACAAGCGCCTGGGCGACAGGGTGAGAAGAGATTCTTATCCCGATCTTGCCGGTATTGGTCGTCAGACTCTTGGAAACGGCACTGGTTGTCTTGAAGAGAATGGTCAGGGGCCCTGGCCAAAAGTTGTCCATCAAGAGAAGGGCCTTGTCAGGGATATCGGTGACATAGCGAACCAGCATATTGCGGTCACTGACGACAACGGCAATCGGGTTGCTATAATCCCTCCGCTTCAGATCAAAGAGCCTCTTGATCGCTTGTTCATCGGCGATATTAACCCCCAAACCGTAAAAAGTTTCTGTCGGGTAAGCGACAATCGCCCCCTCACGGAGGGCAGAAACGACACGGTCGACCCTATCTGGTTCGGGATCCTCAAGATTAACGGTAATAACCTCACTCACTGCCGCCTCAACTTTTTGTCTTTCTCCACCACATCACGTTCCATCTTCTTCCGGTAACTCTCCAGACGACGACGAAGGGAAGCACTGGAAAGGGCCAATATCTCAACGGATAAGAGGGCCGCATTCTTGGAACCAGCCCTGCCGATCGCCATCCCCGCAACGGGGACGCCACCTGGCATCTGGACCGTCGAGAGAATTGAATCGAGCCCTTTCAAGGAAGAAGAATCAATCGGGACACCCACCACAGGAAGTGTCGTATGGGCCGCCACGACACCGGCCAAGTGGGCCGCCGCACCGGCACCGGCAATCAGGACCTTCAATCCCCGTTTGGCCGCAGTTTCGGCATAAAGTATCGTTCGCTTGGGAGAACGATGCGCCGAGGTAATCACCATTTCATGGGCAATCTTGAAATCCCCCAAAACCCTGGCCGCCTCCTGCATGATCTCAATATCCGAATCGCTCCCCATCAGAATACCAACCACCGGCTTTTTCATAACCCAATATCCTTTCTGTAGCAAACCCCCTCCCACCGAATTTTGGAGATGGCACCATAAGCCCTCTGGCGCGCCGCCGCAAGATCTTTTGCAAGGGCGGTCACTCCAAGCACCCTCCCCCCGGAGGTCACGATTTCTCCCCGGTTTTGTTCGGTGCCGGCATGAAAGACAACCACCTCCGGTCCTGTCAAATCAAGGCCGGAGATCGGTTTTCCTCTCTCATAGGGACCGGGATAGCCCCCGGAAGCCATCACCACACAGACTGAGGTTTCTTCCTTCCACCTCAGTTGTCGCCCCGACAATTTTCCCGAGAGAGAGGCCTCCACCAGATCAACAAGGTCATCCTCCAAGCGGGTCAAGATTACTTGAGCCTCCGGATCACCAAAACGGACGTTGTATTCCAGGACAGTCGGCCCCTTTTCGGTCAGCATCAACCCGGCATAAAGAACCCCACGGAAGGAACGCCCCTCTTGTTCGAGTCCCTTCAGGGTTGGACCGATAATCCCCTCCATCACCCTGGCCTGCATCTTCTGGTCCAGGTAAGGGGATGGGCTAATCGCCCCCATTCCCCCGGTGTTGGGCCCTTGATCGGCATCCATCAATCGCTTGTGGTCTTTGGCGGTCGCCAGAGGAATCACCTGCTGGCCGCTGGCGAGGACCATAAACGAGGTCTCAATCCCCTTGAGACAATCCTCAACAATAACCTTCCGTCCTGCCACCCCTAACCCTTTTTGAATAAAAAGAAAATCGAGCGCCTCAAACGCCTCCCTCTTGGTCATGCAGACAAAGACCCCCTTGCCGGCGGCCAGACCATCGGCCTTGATCACAATAGGGACCCCTTCTCTTTCAACATACCTTCGCGCCGAGACAGGCTCCTCAAAAACCTGAAACCGGGCCGTCGGGATCTTGTGCCGCATCAGGAATTCCTTGGTGAAAACCTTGCTCCCCTCCAGAATCGCCGCCTCGGGTTTTGGGCCAAAAACAGGAATTTTTTCCCTTTCAAAAAGGGGGACTATCCCTTCACAGAGAGGGGTTTCAGGACCAACAACGGTCAAGTCTATCTTTTCCTTTTTGGCAAATTCAAGGAGTCCCTTTAAATCTTCAGTTTTGATGGCGACTCGCCTGCCCTCCATACCGGCATTCCCTGGAGCCACATAAACCTTCTTGACCCTTGGACTCTGGGCTATTTTCCAGACCAGGGCATGCTCCCGACCTCCTGAACCAACAACAAGAACTTTCATAGGTTAGTGTCTGAAATGACGGATGCCGGTAAAGACCATAGCGATCCCCGCCTTATCTGCCGCTTCGATAGACTCCTGGTCTTTGATAGATCCCCCAGGTTGGATAATCGCTGTCACTCCAACTTTAGCAACCTCTTCCACATTATCCTTGAACGGAAAAAAAGCGTCTGAGGCGAGGGCGGTTCCTTTTAAGGAACTCTTTGTTTTAATGATCGCAATCTTGGTAGAATCAATCCGGCTCATCTGGCCAGCGCCAATCCCAACCGTACACAACCTCTTGCCCTCTACAAAAACAATCGCATTCGATTTGACATGTTTCACCACCTTCCAGGCAAAAGAGAGGGCCTGCCACTCTTCTTCTGTCGGCCCCCGCCTTGTCACCACCTTCGCCTTTCGAATATCCTCCTGGCTCAAATCACTTTCTTGAACAAGCAATCCCCCCACCACTTTTTTAAAATCCAATCCGTTAAAAAATCCCCCTCTGTCCCCATTTTCCTCCAAAAGCCGGATGTTCTTTTTTCTCTTCAAAATTTCCAGCGCCTCCGGCTCAAATCCCGGGGTAATCACCGCCTCGTAAAAATCCTTGGCAATCTCCTGGGCCAACGGTTTATCAACGACCCTGTTGATGCCGATCACCCCTCCAAAGGCCGACAATGGGTCGCAATCGCGTGCCCTCACGAAAATTTCCTTTAATTCTCCCTCTCCCCCAACAGCCACCCCACACGGATTGTTATGCTTGATAACCGCCACCGCCGGCTCCTGAAACTCACGAACCATCCCCAAGGCGGCATCAAGATCAAGGATATTATTGAAAGAAAGTTCTTTACCGTGAAGTTGTTTGGCAGTCGCTACCGACGGCACCGGATTCTGATCCCTGTAAAATGCCCCCTTTTGATGGGGGTTCTCACCATAACGAAGATCCTGAACTTTCCGAACATGGTAGTTGAAGGCCTCGGGAAAAAGGTTATCCTTCCCTCCAGTGAGGTAATTGGTAATCGCCCCGTCATACCGCGACATCAAGGCAAAGACCTTTTTGGCCAGCCGGAAATTGGTCTCGGACGAAACACCGGGCAACTCCCCAATGAGGGAAGGGTAATCTTCAGGGTCGACAACCACTGTTACATCCTGCCAGTTCTTGGCCGCCGCCCGGATCATCGTTGGCCCGCCGATATCAATCTGCTCAACAGCTTCTTCCAGCGAGACATTCGGTTTTGCTACCGTTTCCTCAAAGGGGTAGAGATTAACCACGACAAGATCAATCAGTCCTATGTTTGACTTTTTGAGTTCCTCAAGGTGTTTCGCATTAGACCGGATCGCGAGGATCCCACCATGAATACGGGGATGGAGCGTCTTTAACCGTCCATCCAGAATTTCCGGCTGGCCGGTGTAGTCACCAACCTCAACCACCGGTATCTTGTTTTCTTTCAGGAATTTCGCCGTCCCCCCGGTGGAAAGGATTTCAATCCTGAGGGAGGCTAGCTTCTGGGCAAACGGAACCAGCCCATTCTTATTCGAAACGCTAATCAGGGCCCTTTTAATGACTGGCATAGGGGCCTCTTCTTACCGCAAAATAAAAATTGCGCAATAGGGTTATGAAATCGCCTGACTGCGGATCAAGGATGGCTTTCTGGGAAGGGTAAAGTAAAACTCACTTCCAAAACCAACCTGGGACTCAACCCAGATACGACCGCCATGGAGCTCCACGATCTTCTTGGCCACGGCCAGTCCAAGACCGGCACCTGCCGCACCCCCCCTCTGGAGGGTTTCTCCGGCCTGCCCAAATTCCTCAAAAATCTTCTGCCGATCTTCGGGAAAAATTCCGCGTCCCGTGTCTTTGACACAAAATTTGACCATCTCCCCTGCTTTTTCCGTACGGACTTCAATCGTCCCCCGCTCCGTATGCTGAACCGCATTCTCCAGAATCCTTCTTAACAGATCTGAAATCAATTCCTCATCACCGTAAACCCAAGTGGATTGGAGTTTTTGAAACCATCGTATTCCCCTTTCCTTCATCTGCGGCTTTAGAGAAAGAAGAACTTCGTTTAAGAGACGGGCCAGATCCATTTTTTTGATCGGCATCTCCCGGGAGGTTTTCTCGATCGATGAAATATTCAAAATAGTCTCAATAATGCCCAAAAGCCTTTGCCCTGCTTCCCGCACCATCTGCAAATGACCCTTCTGTCCTTCCGTCACCGGTCCGTCAATCCCTTCCGCCATTGCCTGGGCAAGACCGATAATGTTGTGGAGGGGGGTGGTTAATTCGTGGGTGGTGCTGGCGAGAAAACCGTTTTTGAGTTGGGAGAGTTCCTTGAGACGGGTGTTCTGTCTTAAGATTTCTTCATAGAGAAAGGCATTTTCGATGGAGATGGTAATCTCTTGCGACAGGAGCAAAAGCAGGTCCCGATCTTCTTCGTCATAATCCACCTCTCTGCGGCCAAGACTGATCAATCCGAAAAGACCCGAGGCGTGATCCGCCCGAGGACGGATCAAAGGGACAAGGATCTCCGCTTGAAGTTCCATGTAGAGCCGCAAGGCGGCGCTTCGGAGATCACTAAAAAGAGCCTCTCCGGTCATTTCCTCCTTTTGGAGCGGTCTGCCCCATTGGGCCAGTTTTTTAAGAAAGGGGTGATCGATCGGGATGCAGTAGGAAAGGGGGGAACGGATCACCGCCGCCTTCAGGACAAACTGGCCTGTGGTCTCATCTCTCAGGAGAAGAGCCGCCCCCTGGGCATTGAACAGGCGACGGAGCGTCTCGGTAACCCTCGTAAACAGTTCTGACGGTTTTTGGAGAGAACGAATCGGGGAAAACGAGTCGCGAAAGACCTTTTTGTAATCGTGTTTTTCCCGTTGGGTGATCCTTGTTAAAATTCTCCGTAGGGCCACGTTGGTCGTATTGTAATGGAAAAAGAAGGAGGCCGCAAACTTAAAACTACTGGCAGTTGTCTTGACCGGACTGGTAACAGAACTCCAGGTCGAAACCAAGCCCCAGGGATCGTGGGGCGAAGGGGGTCATTTCAATAACAGGGGTGTGGATTTCGACATCCAGGATATTGAATTTTTCAAGGTTGTCGATCAGCTCCTCATTATCCTTGACCGTCTGGGAGACCTCTTCACCATGCTCTATAGCATCCAACCGGTCGTCACCGGTTGTTTCCCGGAGCTCGTCGATCGGGCGTGAGGGGATATTGACCTTGATCGTCTTCGGCTTTCCAATCGTGAGTGTCGAGAGGGCTGAATTAATCTTGTCCGTAACCCCTTGAGAAACCTGATGATCCGAATACAGGGAATTATTAGAACGGATCAAATTTCCACGGGTATCGACCGTATCCTCAATGAGGGATAATTTGAGATACGATTTTTCCTTGTCTGTAGTCAATGACGAAGCCCCAGGGACGGTTGCCAAGCCCGCTACCAACTCATACTCACCGTCTCTATTGGGAGTCGTCACCATCTGCAGGGTGAAAGTCAATTTTCCGGAAAGCGAGAATCGGGCCAGCGGCTTTTTCCCTTCTTCATGCTGGCACTCTGCCAGTTCGCTCAAGGCCTCGACACCTTGATGGCACCAGGAGAGCTTCATCCCGGTCCCATCCTCTTCAAAAACGGAAAGGATCGCGTTGGAGAGACCAACCTCAAGCTGGGCAGTGATCACCGGGGGGACCCCAGAACCGGTGTCGTGGGCGTCGGAACTGTTCAATAGTTTGGCAGTGATTCCTAGCCGGGGGTTCAGTGAAAGATGGAGAAGGAGCGGCGTCTGACCATCCTTCTCATCGGCAACAGCCCCGTCACCGTTAAAATCGATATCCGGAAACGCATTGGTTCCCAACACCTGCTCAATATTCAGGTCCAGTGGGAAACAAGGGGCCTTGTCCACACAACGACAGCTGTCCGGATCAATCACCTTGCCGTTGCGACAGCTCTTCTCACCGCAATTCGGGGCCGAATAGCGAAAGAGAGTTCCCTCTTTAACAATAAATCCCTCTTCCTCATCCCGAACGCGACCCTCTTTGTCGCGGCAAACCTTGCCTGCTTCTTCATAGTCATTCACGGCCTGGTCAAAATCATCCCTCAATTTTTTCTTGCTGATGTCCAGGAACGTCGGGTCATCCTTATCCACCTGGTAAAGAGCGGTGTTCACGGTATGCAGGACCATGTTCAAGGCCTCTTCATTGAGACTGATCCCCAGTTCCCGACCAAGGTCGCGGAGGGCATCAGGTGGCTGTTGGGCCAGACGGTTGGCCTTGGGTTCCTCATAGAGGGGACCAAAGGTGCCCAGATTGCCAAAGCCTTCCCGTCGGAGGCGTGAGGCCAGCCCTTCCATGAAGGTCTTGGCATCCTTTTCGGTCGTATCCCCTTCGTCATAGACACCGGCCGGCAGGATCAAGGCAGGGGCCGACAAACCAAGCCCCCCTCGGGTAGAAACAGGGTCTCCCGGCGGGATCACCCTCACCTCACTCGCCATAAAATCGGAGTAGAGGTCAAAGAAAAACTCCTTGCCAAGCCCCTTGAACGAGAACTGCTGGACCCGGTCGGTCTTGAACCGACCCATCGACTGAGACAGGCGGTTGGGGACGTTACAGGTCAGCATATTTTCCAGGGTTGATTTCAGTTGTTGCCAGGCATGTTGGTTCAGGCAGGTGGTATCCAGTCCGGAATTGTTCAGGCCGGCATCCAGTCTTTGCAGGGCACGACATTGACGCCGATTAATCGGTTGATGAGTACCGTTTTCATCCGGGGTCAGCATTTTAGGACGATCACAATCAAAGGCGATGGGACGATGCTCCAACCCCTGAAAGGAAACAATCGGCCAGCCCCCCCCTTCATCGACAATCTGATTAATCTTTGGCTTGATCCTCCCCCCTTCTTTGGCCAATTCCAGTTCCAGATTGAGCGTCAACCCCGTCAGCTGGACCTTGATCGGTATTGGGCCGACATCCAGACAGCGGTCACCCACAATCCGTCCCCCCTGTCGGTAGAGACTCCCTCCCCTTAAGGATGAGTCATAAGACTTCCCCTTGATATTATCGTAGTCGTCATCCATTTTCTGACCATCGGCATCAAGCGGGGCAGTGCACTTCTGACCCCCGGCCCCCTCCGTAGTCCCCTTGTCATCACAAAGACCGTCATTATCATCATCAATATCGGTTCCCGGATCGGCACGACCATCCCCATCGGTGTCGTCAAACATCATCGTAAACATATCTCCCCTCGCCTCTAAACGATCCAAATTGAGGGTCAGCCAGACCCTGTTCCGATTCAGGAGATAGAGACTACGAATCTTAAAATTGCCAACAGTCGGGTATTGGTCACGATCGGTCAGCGGGTAGAGTTTGAAGGTTTTCACAAAATCCTGCGTGGTATCGTCGTACGGATCATGATCATTCCCCTGGCACTGCAACACCTCGGAAGCCATTGGCTGGACCGGATCGAACACCTTCAAGAAGGTCTCCTGCTTGAATTCATCGGAGTTTAAGACCTTCTCAAGGGCTGACTTCAGGTCACCATCTCCATTCCCCTCAATAAATGGTTGGGAGATAAAGGCGGAAAGGGAGCGTTGGAGCTGTTGCCCGGCAACAGTGCCATCTTCGTTGAGGAGACTGTGGATCTTTCCGAGACCAAAAGACTCGGTCTTTTCCGTCAGGTTGCCACACTGATCATAGGCGTTGAAGGTGACGGTTGTCACCGGAAACCCAAAATTCTTTCTGCCGAGCCGGGCCTGAAAATGCCCATTCCCCTCCACACGACACATCCCGGTCAAGAGCTGTTGAAGAGTCCCGTCCCCCCCCTTTTTCTGTCTATTCCCCTTCTGGAGACAAATAGTATTGGGGACAACGGCAGCCCCAGGGATATTGGGGCAGTCGTCTTTATCGGACCGGGTGTCATTCAGACAATCTTCAGGGGCTATCGGAAAATCGGTCTCGGTGGAACCGTTCAGGCATTTTTTAAAGGCGATATCAACAAGGATATCCTCCACCCCCTCAGTGATCGGCTTGCCGTTCATCGGCCCCGCCCCGAGTTTCCTCCCGTCAGCGGAAAGATAGGTTACACAGAGGTCTGGTCCCTTGAGGGCGTTCTGAAAAGGGAGTATTTTGATCGTCGGTTTCGGTTCGGAAGGGTTCCTATCTGTGGCCCCATTGGTGGCAACGAGGGTGATCTCATTCTCCCCATCCCCCAGGGGTAATTCCACCAGGTGTCCCTGATTCTGATTTCCACAAGAACCTATTTCACGAACCGACTGGTAATATTCTTTCTTTAAATCGGTGCCTGAAATTCGTGAATGGTAACTATTTTTGACGCTACCTGTAACCGAGGCCATCGGCGTATCCGTTCCATCATCGGCGTAGACACAAACCTGCAGGCGGGCTGAATGGAGCCTGTCCGGTGTCTCCGTGCATCCTGAGGGGGAAGAAACAGTGAGCTGATAATCGTCCCCTCCGGAAGGATTGAAAGTCACTCGCTGGTCAGGAGACCCACTACCCAGAGAGATACCCCCCCCACAGGCCAGATTGGGTGACCCGTCAGGCATCGGATTGCACGGATCAACAGACAGGGTAGGAATCTTGTCCCGAGTCACCGTCCTCTCCACCAGGGCATCCGGCTCCTCTTCCCCTGTGTCAGAAATAAAACTGGCGATGACCCGAATGGTATACCGGCCTGTGAAGGGAAGAAGGGCGGAGGAGGCAAAGGCCCCGTCGGTATCGATGTCACGAACCGTATCCAGGATAGTCTGCGTGCAACCGGCCTGCTGATCCTGAGGCCCCTGACAAACCGCCGGATTTCTCTGATCCGGGGTCCGTTCGGCATAAATGTTGATCCCGGTAAACCTTTCATCAAAGGGTCGGAGCATCCCGGCAATCTGGACAGATCCTTCGGAGGTCCTGTAATTGTCCTGGGGTTCTGCAAGACAAAGATGGCCCCCGATGAATTTACTCTCATCCGGTCGGCCATCGGCATTGAGGCAATACTCGCGAGCCGTTATCCAGAGTTCCTGCCTGGTCTTTTTTGGGGATGATTTGGAACTGAAAAAACTTTTCACACCGCTACAGGCGGAGAGTCCCAGACCGAAGACCACCAGGATAACAGTCAAACTGTAGAATCTTTTTTTCATAGTAGATCTCATGCCTCGTTATTCCGAAACCTTTTTCCAAACGTAAATGACCCCGTCTTTGGCATATTCAAGGGCAACGGCGCTCAGAGCGCCCGTCGCACCGATCATCGCCGCATCATAATTTCTGTGGTCTCCTTCAGCGACGGCCACCGCCACAACAGCCGCCCCAAAAACGGTCAGGCGGGTGGCATGTTTGTTATTACCCCCAGTGATGACATCGGCAACACCGCCGGCAAATACCGGTACCGCCTGAGCTAACGCGGCATCAGCCGCTGGGCCGTCTGAAGCAAGCCCATAAACAATCTGGGCCCCGTTTTTGACCCCAACAACAGCCCAGGTAACCAGCCGACCCTCCTCCCAGCTCCCTTCCATCGCCTCTAACTCCGCCTCAACCCCGGGGCGGCTGGCGAGAACTCCCTCAAGGACGGCTAATTTAGAGGCGTCGGGGGCAAAGGCGCCGATCTCTCGTGTGTCCGCGACCCCTTGGGCTACCCGATGCACCACCATGGCAGAAACCAGCGACCGGGCGTAGAGATGGGAGAGTTCCCTGAAACTGAGGACCCCTCCCCTCTTCCCTGCCGCTTCAGTCGCTTGACCAGCGTTGAAATCACCACCCGCGGTTAACATAAAAGTAGTGTCTCGAGTGGGAAGCCGGTCCGCATAAGGGGCATCCGCATGCCGGATGGGAGTTTCGGTGAGAAGTTCAGCCCCCACGTAGGGAGAAACCCCACCTAGTTCGGGCCCCCTCAACTGATAGCCAGAACTAAGCATAGCAGAGACAACCCCGGTGTCTCCTACCTCTGTTCGGTACGCCCCCCAGGCGAGCCGTGCCGAGTCGGTCCCGTCCAGATGAACGATACCTCTAAAATTCCCCACTGGGGTGGCCCGGTTCGATCCCAAGACGCCCCGGATTTCTGGTTTAGCCTCGAGGCCACGGATATTGCCCCTCCGATCGGTCACAGGGAAGGAACTGAGGTCCCCCCCCGGTTTCACCTGGAGCCGAACATCAAAACCGGTCCTCTCTTCACAACTGCCAATCCTGGCACCGATATCAACGGGAATAAATCCAGGTTCGGTAAGCGCGGCAACGGTGGCATTTCCTTTGGCCTCGGACCCTGCCATCGAACCAAAAAAACCGGCCGCGGTTTCTCTCATGAAACCACCGCCGCTATACTCCAGTCTCTGAACGCAAGGCCAACCCATTTAGTGATCCCCCCGATACCGATGAACGGTGACGGTTGCCGTATACCCATCCGGATTGACCATGCTGGCCGATCCTGAATCCTCTGACAGCTCGACCGGGCCGACCTGGCAGGCGGCATCATCATCCACAGAAACCTCATTGGTGAAATCACCCTTCGCCTGACAAACCGTCAAAGCCCCTTCCTGTTGATACAGGGAAAAAACGCAACGGCCATCGACATCCTCAAGTGTTAATCCGTCGAGAACCCCATTGACAAGGGTCCCGCTGACAAACAATTGTTCCGTTGATTTGGATTGAAGGAGGCTCGCCTCCACCTCTAAGGCCTCAGCCTCATCCTGAAGTTCTTGAGCCCTGGCCCGTTCTTCTTCGTTGGCATCCGGGTTACTCCTGATTTCCTGGGCTTCGTCTTTCAGCTCCTTAATATGACTGAGCGTCGTGTCGGCCACATTTTGCGGGAGACAGGCGGCATGCCACCGGGCAACGCCGGAGAAGGCAAGACCGCCGGAGTCGGCGCTGGCATAGGCCAGATTGGTCACATCAAACTGCTGGGCCGCCGCAGGATCTCCCCCTTGGATCAAAAGGGTAAAAGACTGATAATCATTGGCTTGACGGGTTGCCGCCGGACCTGTCGTCGGGTCCTCAGAACGATCAACACCAACATTGGGATCTCTGTCTCTGGCAGAAGGCTCCGGGTGCGGAGGCAGACCGGTCTCTTCAACCTTGTCGTCGCCACACTTGACAGCCATTGCCCCAAAGGCACAACCAACCCCAATCCCGGCAAGGACACCAGGACCTGTCTCCCAAGTCAAGGCGGCCCCCCCGGCAGCACCCAGGAGACACCCCCCTAAATTGAACTCATTGCCCATTGAACTTCCCCCCTCTACTCAGAATTATCGGTACCCTCATGAAAAGGTTGCCCTCAAAATTATTGACATGACGCGTTGCTCCCTGGAGCCTCATTGGGGCCTCCAAGGCAGGCCTTGATGATCAGATAAATGACGCTGTTACTCGCCTCGTTCTGGTTCCCTCTCATCAAACCGATCCCGGCCAAGTCAAAATTGGGCCCGGCAAACCGGTTGGTCGCCGGGTTCAGGGGGTCCGTATCTCGGGCCGGCCGTACCTTGTCGAGGGTCGCTGTGTTATCAATATTGGCGGCATGATCGGTCCCGGCCCACATCCTGCGGCCATGGAGTGTCCCCGAGGCGCATTGCGAAGGGACGCCCCCTTCCGCACCGGCCACATAGGGAGGGAGCGGATTTGGCCCATAGTAAGAGAGACCATCGGTGGAATTAATAATGCTGTTGGTCACCACCGGATTCAGGATGGAACTATCCACCCCTCTTTCAAAACGGCCCGTTTGGGCACCGGTATTGAGCGGGAAGAATTCCCTCCTCAGGGTCGAGAGACGGGGGACGAGGGAAGGATCAACACACTCGGTCGTCAGAGAGATTTCAACCGTCACATCGGCATCCGGGACACGACGGGTCCTGAAAAGGGGCGTATCCGGGCTAAAGAGACGCAAGGTTGCGTTGTTCTTGAAGGTCATCTCTCCGGTCACCGGATCATAAAAACCTTTCAATGTGGCATCGGCGTTGGAAAGCGAGTTCCGGAGATCGTTCGCCCGTGTTATCGGGTGGAGGGCCTGGACAGGGGTATCCCCGCCACTGTAGGACCCATAAAAACCCCGGGAACCGTTGTTATAACTGGCATCCGGAGGAGTGCTGTTATCCAGAACGCAAGCCCCGTCATTGTACAAGAGGCAGCGTTTGGCCAGATAGGCCGAAAAGTACCGGCAGTTGGAGGTATGGCACTGGAAGGAGTAGAGAAACTCGCTGGTGCTCTCTGAAGAACCGGGGGCGTTAAAGAGACTGATCCCGCTGGGGCTCCTCTGGGAAATATCGGCAGGGACAGGGGTGTTCACCCCAGGGATACTGATCTCCCCGGCGGCCGGATTGACAGTCACGGCAATGGCGAATCGGTCGATAGCGGCATCGGGTGTCCCGGGTAAACCGTTCAGACGGGCCTTGGCCACTTGTCCTGGTGTAACGCTAGAGGCAATCCCAACCGCATTGGCAAGCTTGGGGGCGAATCCGGCAAAGATCCGACCGACATGAAGCGTCCCTGGACCATTGGGTCCCCCCATCGCCCCCTTCAGGTGTGCCGTAAAGTTGGCCGCTCCGGCAGACCGGAGTGAGGTTGCCTGAAAGACAAGGTTTTTATTCTTGATGGCAAAGGAAACCCCTGGATCATAATTGAATTGGACCGTCCCCACCTTTTTGCACCAAGCGGCCGCGCCGGCCTCTGTACAACGAACCGTACTGAGGCAGCGTGAACCGCCCGATCCCGGTTGCTCTGTACATGGTTTGAGATCAAAAGAGGCTGGCAAACCGGCATTCTTGGTAAAATCGAAATCGCCTTCAGACGTTGCGGGCACCGTTGTCACATGAAGGCTGTCCGCACCAGCACTCGCCTTCCCGTTCACGAGGTAAACGTCGCGAACAGTGCTGTCGGAACGGAGGCTGAAATCCCCTTCGGTAGCCGACGCCCCTTGAACCTTGTAGAGGCAACGACCGTTGGGGGCGATCAGATCGGCCGGTTTGGGGGCATTGGCACAGGTAGCGTCCGCAAAGGAATGAAAATCACTGATATAAATATGCGTGACGGCATCGGTCTGGGCATCCCGTACCCCCTTCATGTTAAAGGAAAACCCTCCCGTATTGGAACTGACCGAATACTGGGATTGATGGGTATCCGAGGCCCCCGCAGAGGTCGGGCAATAACGAAGGTAAAAGAAAACATCCCGGTCCGGAGTCGGCCTGACCGCCTGAATTTGGGAGCCACTAATCGCCGGGGCGGTCTGGAAAGTAACCCTTGGCGGACTGGAGGTAGGGTCCGCCTGCCTGATCTGGCCACGCGTAAAAAAGCCGGTGGCGTCAGACAGGGGTAAAGAAATCGCCCCGGCGTCAAGGACACCCAGATTGGCCACCCGGTACACCTTGCTCCGGCAACTATTTTGCAACACCCGGCCATAATCCGTCCTGTCATTAGCCGCAACCGGCACCGGTGATACCGCCCCGCAATCAGAACCATATTCCGAATTAAGGCAACTGGGAGGAGGCGGTGTCTCTTTGTTCACCTCGGAGAGGACCAGTTTCCCGGCCCGGGCACTTCCGGTCCCTTTAAGGGTCAATGTCAACCGGTTGCCCGAGAGGGTGAAGAGAGACTCACACGAACCAGAGGCATTGCAACCAGAAATCCCCTCCGTCGGTTTGAAGACAATTGGAACAGGAATTGACTCGCCCGGCGCGAGTTCGGTGGCCGCGAGCGTCCCTGCCAACTGGAAAGCCCCGTCGGCAGGGGTGATCACCGGCTGAAGGGAAAGATTGCCGGCAGTCGCCTCATTTTTGATGACAACGATTTCCTGAATCTCAAAACGGCTACGGACATCCGCATTGTTATAATACGGGTTGACGTCGGCTTCCTCTTCACGCGCACGATAGGGATGAATCTTAAAGGTAGTCGTGCCCGCGAAACCCTGGCTGGAATTTCCTGTGAGCGAAACCCCTTCCTCCCCTTCCGCAGAACTTCCACTCGCCGGCCATGAATGTTTGACAGAAAGGGCCAATTGCGGAGGAGTTGGCGGTTGCTCTCCGGAACCACAACTCGCCCGGATATCGGCCAGTGAGGTGACCGGTTCACCATTGGGGGTGGTCACATTCCCTTCGATATCGGCCGCGAGGGCGGCCCCCCCTAGTTCTGAATAGAGCTGGCCCCCAAAAGGTCCTGCACTCTGGTTGGAAATCGGCACCCCTGTCACAATCTTCAAATGGCTTGTATTCGTTCCGGCATCATAGCGAAGGGGGGAACCGGTAGTTGTTACCGGCCCGACAGGACTCTCATTCAGACCGGGCGGAGGAACCCCGGGCTGGATTGTCGCCGAACCGGTGGTGAGACTCAAACCACTCGGGTCGGCAATCGGTGTCTGGGGGTCATCTTCAAAGGGAGGAACAGCCTGAGGGCTTCCAAAAATTCTGGTATCCGTAAAGGGATTGAAATTAAGATCAGCAATCTCCTGGGCATTGACCGCATTGTAAAAACGGACGCGGAAATGAAGGCCGTTGAGATTCTCAATCCGGATGGACCCTCCCTCTTCAACGCATGTCCCCTGGGCCGTCAGACCGCTAAAATCCCCTTCTCCCTGACCCGCATCAATCTGTAAAACCGCATCCAGGGCCGTATTTGCCACATTATAATTGGGGAAATCTTTCGCCTCTAAAAAGACGCGGCAACGAGCCGGGTCGGAGAGATCAAATTTCAGCTTGACCGGCCCGTCGGGAAAATATTGGAGCGTGTTGACCCTCTTTTGCCCTGGCGTTTCCACACAGGTCTTGTGGCCATAACGGTGGTCTGTTACCGGATTGGGCGGGTTGGCACAACAAAAGAGGTCCGAATGGATACTGGGGTCGTAATTGCCTTCGTCGGGATCCAAAAAGTAATCCCTGCAGGCCGCGGGAATATCGTACTTGTCGGCGACTGGACTGTCCCCCTTGAGAACCAGGGTGGCCTCAAAATTGACAGCACAGGTACTGACACAGGTACAGGTCGTGGTATCGAGTGAGTGATCGGCATCACAACTGACCCCCGGGCAGGTCGTTTTCGGGGCACGACACTCTCCCGTGGAGAGATCACAAACTTCACCCGAGGCACAATCCGCATCGGCCTGGCAGGCGGCTGACTTTGATTTTTGTGAGAGAAAACAAAGACCGGTGACGACATCACAACTCTCCCCGGGGTTACAGTCTTCATCGACCGCACATTTGTTGTCAACGGTGCGCGGCCCCTCACTTCCGGATCCTTCCGGACCACCAGGACCAAACTGGAAAGGGTTATCCCCTCCCCCCGAGCAACCGCCGAGGGTCACCAAAACCAAAAGAAGGTAAAAAAGAGGACGGATCCCCCTGAAGATCTTGCCTGACATCATCACCCTTTTTATCGGTGAGGTCTTACAAAAGGTTGCTCGTTTAATAAATTGAATGTTGCCCAAGATAACGACACACCGAGTCAGGAACCAGCCCTGTCAAATCCCTTCCCAAGGCCGCCTTTTGACGCACCTCCGTGCTGGAAACATCGGGAATCGAGGAGGAGGGACCCCGGGGGATCCTGTAAAGAGTAGCCCGTTTTTCGATCTCTTCAAACCCCCGCCACTCCCCCCTTTTTTGGTAATTATCCTCCCCGATCACCAAGGTCCACTCCTGTCGCGGGTATTTTCGGCACAAATAACGGAGGGTCTCCACCGTCCAGGAACGGTCAAGATGGAGCCTCCGTTCAATATCCTGAAGACGAACTTTTTTCCCAAAAGGGCGAAAGGCCAGCCGGCAGAGCCGAAACCGTTTCCAAAAAGGGAGCGATTTCTTCCCCAAGGGGTGACGCCAGCAAGGGATGATCCAAACCTGATCAAACCGTTTTTCCAAAAGGTGTTCCACAATCCCGACGTGGCCCCTGTGGGGGGGATCAAAGGCACCGCCAAAAAGGGCTATTTTCATAGTTGCCTCGTTCCTCCCGCCGTTATAGGCCATAGAGCGTGAAAATCAACCGCGTTCTCCTCGTTTACAAGAAGAGCTCCTATCAACGGCATGCGTTGGACAGCAAAGATGAACATTTTATCCGGCTCCTCAGGAAAAAAAATGTCGCCTTCTGGCAGTCGAAGGAAACCCATGACCGTCACATGGAGACCCTGCTCTCCGTTAAAAAGGACCTCAAGGCGCTGGGGATTCGTTATGATGTCAGGCTCCGCTACCACCTTCGTCCCCTCCCTTCTTATGACCTGGTCATCACCATTGGCGGGGATGGCACCTTTCTGGAAAGCTCTCATTTCCTCCGGGGTGGGCTCCTCATGGGGGTCAACTCAACACCAACCGCCTCGGTTGGTTATTACTGCCGAACCCAGGCCGGGAATTTTTCTGAAAAGATACGGCGTCTTCGGGAAGACAAGGCAAAAATCAAGCCCCTTCACCGCCTCCAGGCCAAGGTGAATGGCCGAAGGGTCGGCCCTCTTTCATTAAACGACATCCTTTTTACCAATCGCAGTCCGGCCGATACCAGCCGCTACCTTCTCAAAATCGGGCCACGACGGGAGGAGCAAAAGAGTTCCGGAATCTGGTTCTCGCCATCCCCCGGTTCGACGGCGGCCACGCTTTCCGCCGGAGGGCGAAAACTCCCACTTTCCTCGACAAAATTTCAGTACGTCGTCAGGGAACTTTATAAAGAAGAAAAAAAACGATTTCGACTGCTTAAAGGAATCCTTGGATCACGAGAAAAAGCCGGCCTCATCAGCAATATGAAAAATGGAGCCCTCTACTTTGACGGCCCTCACTTCTCCTACACCTTAAAAAGGGGGGATGAGGTAACGATCTGTCAGGCCCTGGAACCGATCCGCGCCGTTTGGTAGCGCATTAATTATTTCCCCAAGACATTCTGGATTTCACTGGCCACCTCTTCAATCGCCTTGGCGGTCACATCAATGATGGGACAATTCCCAAGCTGGGCAAAGATCTTCTGGGCATAGATCAGTTCCGAACGGATATGATCCACCGTCGCATAATTTTCCGACATCGGCCGCCCCATTTTGGACAACCGGAGCTCCCTGAACGCCACTAGTTTTTCGGGAGAAGCGGTCAAACCGACGACCTTCCCGCGGTCCACTGCAAAGAGCTCCGGGGGGGGAGGGACATTGTTGACAATCGGGATATTCGCCACCTTATAACCACGATACGAAAGATAGATGGAAAGGGGGGTTTTGGATGTCCGGGATATCCCAACAAGGATGATATCCGACTGCCCCAGTGTATCCAGTCCCAGACCATCGTCATGTTTGACGGCGAATTCAACCGCCTCGTTCCGGCGGAAATATTCATTGGTTAACTGGTATTTGAGGCCCGGCTGGTCTGAGGGGGTTGTCTGCAGGTATTCGGAGAGCTTGTCCAAGACCGGTCCCATCAGATCAATCGCCACCACGCCAGCCTGATCGGATTGGTTTTTCAAAAGTTCCCGGAGAGAGGGGGAGACAAGGGTAAAAATGATCAGGCCGCCGCTTTCATGCGCCTCCATGACCACGCGGGCGATGTTTTCCGGTGTGGCCACCTTGGAACGGCGGGCAATCGTCACATTCGGCTGGCTGAACTGACGGATGGCGGCCACAGAGGCAGAGAGCGCCAGTTCACCGGTGGCATCGGATACGGCAAAGATAGTTTTTTGGCTCTTTTCGATGGGCATTGGTTTCAGGATTTCACTGACTTCAAAGGAAGTGCCTTCGTCCCCTCTTCCGCCGGCAAAACGATCTGGTCTAATCGTTCGCCAAGCTGGTCCAGGCGTTTTTCAGCCGTCTCAAATTTCCCGCGGGCATTCTTGAGGTGGGTCCCGATCTGACTGAATTCCTCTGAAAAACGGGTCAAGTCCCCTTTGAGCCTTTCAATCCGGGCATCCAACTCCCGCGCCCAGGAGGTGATCTTCATCCCCCGAAGACCGATCGCAATCGTCTGGAGATAGGCATAAAAGCTGTTGGGAGAGACAGGAAAAACCCTCTTGGACTGGGCGTAACTCAAGACCCCTCCATTCTCATCCTTGATAATGGTTTCGTAATAAACATTCTCCGCCGGGATGTACATCAGGGCAAAATTGAGCGTCCCCTCGTCCGGGCAGATATATTTATCACTGATGCTGTCAATATGGCGTTTCACATCCCCCACAAAATCCTTGCGTGCCGTTTTTTTCTCCTCCTCGGTCTGAGAGGCCACAAGCCGGCGGAAATTCTCCAGCGGAAATTTGGAATCGATAGGGATAATCCCCTCCTGCGAAAAGACAACGGCATCCACCCTTTCACCATTTTTGAAGGCATACTGGAGCTGAAAATTTTCTGAAGGGAGGATCTGCCCGAGAAGATCCGCCAAAAAAAATTCCCCAAACCCCCCGCGAAATTTCGGGGCGCGAAGACTTTCCTGAAGCGACGCGATATCCTTCCCGACCTCCAGAATCCGTTTTGAACCTTCCTTAAGTTGGCCCAGTTCATTATTCAGAGAGACAAACGCCTTGGCGGCATTATCGAGTCTCTCATTTAAGCTTTTCCCCGATTCAGCCAAGACCTTGGATTGGTCCTGAAGACGATCGTTGACCTGTCTTCCAACCCCCTCCAAACTCAGCCTCAATTCCTGCCTCAATCCGTCCAACTGTTGTTGCAGGAGCAAAAGTGGATTTTCATCTCCCCTGGATCGGAAACGCAACAGAGCAAGGAAAATACCGACAGCGCCGATGACGAGAACGATCAAAAGAAGGGTATTCGGTGTCACTGGCAGGAATCCTATAGAAGGGCTTGCCTGTTTTCAATGGAATAGTTAAGGACCGTTCCGAATGAATCACTGTCTCCTCCAGATCCTGCAACCCACCCTCAAAAGGGAGGATCACCAACACAATCTGACAACACTCCTGGAAATGGTTCCAAAAAGGCTTGTGCAGAAAACGGAGGCCTCCTTTCTGGTCCTTCCGGAACTCTTCTTCCGAACAGAGGACAGAATCGGTTATGAAAGATTCATCCGGGAGATCGCCACCATGAGTGGGGCCTGTGTGATTGGCGGATCCCTTCACACCGATTGGCATGGGAAAAAGGTGAACACCGGTATTGTCGCCGACCCTGACGGGGAAATCATCGGTCGCTACTTTAAAAACAACCCTTATGGACCTGAGGTCAAACAGGGGATTAAAGGGGTCCCTGGACTATGCCAGTTCTCCTGGAGGGGATGGAGAGGGGCTGTCGTTATCTGCGCCGATGCCTGGGACAGCCGTCTCCTGAACCGTCTTCAAGAACCCCCGGACCTCCTTTTTATTGTTGCCGAATCGGTCAGTGAAGAACATGGCCCGGTGGCGGCTCGATCCCTTTGGCACAGCCTCGCCGTCGCCCGTGCCTTCGAGTTGACCTCTGTCGTCGCGATCAGTGATTGGGGGGAAGGAAAGACCCGCGACGGCGATTGGACCTGCGGCGTTGGCGGCATGGCCAACCCTGCCGACCCGACAGGAGTCTTCCACCCGATCCCCCCTGAAGAATCGAGTCGCCTCTTTACAATTGACCGGGAAGGGCTTAAAAGACACCGCGAGGCTAGGCGGTCTCGTTCATTTTATTGGTTCAAAAAATGAAAAAAGTAACCGTTTATACAACTCGTCTCTGTCCTTATTGCCGGATGGCCAAGGATCTTTTTAAACGAAAAAAAATAATTTTTGAGGAGATCGATGTCTCTGAGGATGACCAATTTGACGACCTTGTCGATCGCACAGGTTTCAGGACAGTCCCTCAGATTTTTATCGGTGACGAACTGATCGGGGGTTACGAAGAATTGGCCAAGTTGGATCAAAAAGGGAAATTGCTGAAGATCCTAGGCGAAATCAATCCCACCTCTTGAGAGAACCGCAAGCTCTTCTTCAAGATCACTACTGGATTCGCTCCGTTCACCACGACCAGAAACAGCGCCGCCTCCATTGCGGGTTGCCTTGTCAGAACCCCGAGTCCTCAAGTCTCGCAAGGTTTTGACCTCGGCAACGACAACGCGCCCCTCTCCATGGTTTGAGACAGGTTCCCCTTTGGGTAACCCATTGTCACGAACTGGTAATTTCTGTGACGGAGGTGCCGTCAGGGCCCCCAATCGAGCCGTCATCTGACAGGCGTTTTGATAAGCCGCTGGATTGGCCGCATCATCAGGGCCTGAAAAATGGGTAATGACAACACTCCCTTCCGTGCCAGCAGGGGCACCAGGACTCCTTGGTGCCTGGGGGATCGCCAAACCGGTTCGTGGCGTCAGAGAGGCCTGTGCAAACTGGGCCTCGGGAGAGGCTGGGACTCCCTCCGCTCCGGGAACACCCGGTTGGGGAGTACCGGTGGCTCTTGGGGTTCCAAACCCGATCGATCGGAAAAGCCGGACAAGAAAATTGGCGGGGGGCTCAGCAACAGTTTTGGGAGGAACAACCGGGGCCCTCGGGAGAGGGGGGGTGTTACGCAGAATATCTCTGGCGGTTGCCAACGCTGGAGCCCTTTTCTCATCTCCTTTGGCATCACTCCGACGTTGCTCCAGGCGATTTAGATAACGAGCGGCATCATCCCCCCGATCCTTAACAAAGGCCGATTCACCGGTTGGATTGGGACGCAGGGAAGCGAGAGTTCGTTGATCATCAAGCCTTTGTTCTACTCCAGCCGCTTCAGTCCGTCGTGCCGCTTCAGCCTGTCTCTCCCTTTGGACCGCTTTGTCAGCAGGAGGGGTGACAACCGACATATCCGTCGGGAGAGGGACCAGTGGAATAACAGCAACAGTAGCCCCTACATCAGCCTTGTTGAGATTCACCCTTTGCTGGGCCTCGAACCTGTTTTCTGGACCTAATTTGGCACCCATAAATGAAACCTATCCCTCCACCCCTCTCTAAAGCAATCCATATGCCAAAATAAGGCCTTCCATGAGCAATATAACCCACTGAAAACAAAGCTACTTTTAATGGTCTAGCCCCTTGGAGGGATTTTCCTGGAGGGAAACTGGAGACCCAAGACCTCAATTTCAGGGTGATTCACCCAAGGGTCGCTCACCCAAACCTCTTTTTCACCTTTTGTATCCGGACCAAGGCCTGTCTGACCTGCCCCTCGAAGATCCCCCCTTTTTCGGAGGCCAGACGATGATTGAGGGCATCATAGACCTGACTGGCGGCATTCACATACCGGCAGATCAACAGGTGATCTGTCCCTGCCTGAATGGCCAGCTGGGCCGCCTGCCCCAGGGAATAATGATTCGTCACCCCCTTCATCAAGAGGTCATCTGTAAAAATAACCCCCTTATACTTCATCTGTTCCCTCAGAATCCTGGTGACAAATTGCGCCGAGAGAGAGGCGGGGAGTTGAGAATCAACCTTGGGGAGAAGGAGATGGGCCGTCATGATCCCCTGAATACCGGCCTTGATCGCCCTGGCAAAGGGAACCAACTCCGCCTTTTTGAGACGCTGGAGATCACTGGTCAATGTCGGCAATTCCTTGTGGGAATCCCCCTGAGGACCAGCCACTGTCCCCCCATGACCCGGAAAATGTTTTCCACAAGCCATCACCCCCTGGCTCTCCAACCCCTTCATAAAAAGGATTCCGGCCTTCGAGACCCACTCAGGATCTTTCCCGAAGGATCGATCCCCAATGACCGTATTGACGGAACTGGTCAGGACATCCAGGACAGGGGCAAAATCAAGATTGAAACCAAGCGCCCTGAGATCCTTGCCGATTTTCCGGGCGGTATCGGTAATCAACCCCCCCTTCTTTGTTCTTTTGAGTTCCTGCCCCATCTCCTCAGCGGAGGGGAGGAGTCCAAAACCGCTCCGCCAGCGGTTTATACGCCCTCCCTCCTGATCGATCGCAACCCACAAGTCCTTTCTCCCGGTCACCCTTTTCAGACTGCGGATCAGTTTCTGGATCTGGCGCCTGTTTTCCATGTTGCGGGAGAAGAAGATCACCCCGCCCGGTTTGGCCATGGAAAGAAATCTTTCCTCTTCGTGAAGGAGGGAGAGCCCTTCCAAACCAACCATGATGAGATTTCCAATATCGGACATCAGACGTCTCTAACCCATCTCTAACAAAATTTAAAGGCAAAATTGACAGTGTGCGCCCTTAAGCCTATAATGGTTCCAAGGTGGTGAGAAAAATATTCAATCCTTTTATCCTGTTTTTAATAACGGCTCTTTTTACCCAGACACTCCTGGCATCACCGCTATCGCCGAAGGGTGATTCCCCCAAGGAACGCCTTCAAAAAAATATCAGGACTATTCTTGAGACAAGGCTCAAAAAGTCCACGGTTTCGATTCAGATAGTCTCCCTCGGAGAAAGCGGGCCTGAGGTTGTCTTCGAAGAAGGGGCCGGGCGTCTTTTAAATCCGGCCTCCAATATCAAACTGGTCACCGCCGCCGCGGCACTCGACGCCTTGGGTCCCGATTATACCCTGCCGACCCGTTTCTACGCCGACTCCGTTCAGGAAGGATGGGCCTCCAACCTCTGGATCAAGGGGTACGGCGACCCGCTCCTGATCACCGAGGAGGTGTCAAAGATCGTCCTGCAACTGGCCACCTTGGGTCTCCGCGGCGTTCAGCAAAACCTCCTGGTCGATACCTCCTTTTTTGACCGCCGTTCCAAAATGACCTATTTTTCAGAGGCCTCGGGACGTCTCTACAGTGTCCTGACAGGGGCCCTCTCCTTTAACTTCAACCGTCATTTCCGGCATCTTAACCGGGGTGTCGCTTTGCAAAAAGCAACGACCGTGGGGGACGAGATGAATCCGGCCTATGACGAAGAAGGATCACCACTCCAGAACGATCTGGACCCCGGCCTCGCAACCGGTCAGGTCTTCAAAGAGGCGTTGGCAAAGGCGGGGATACCGGTCTTGGGGGAGGCCCGTCTCGCCGTTGTTCCGGAAAATGCCGCTCTTTTATATGAACACCGTTCCCCTCCCCTGTCCGAGATCATCCGCAAGCTCAACAAATTCAGCAACAACTTCATCGCCGAACAACTGGTCAAGATCCTCGGTGCCGTTAAGTCTTCGGCCCCCGGAACAACGGCCAATGGGTTGAGAGTCATGGAAGACTATCTGGCCAAAATTGGAATCCCCCCCCATTCGTACATCATGGAAAATGGTTCCGGCCTTTCCCTGGAAAACCGCTTTTCGGCGGCACAGCTGGTGCAGACACTGGCCCATGCCTATCAAAACCGGGACTACGGTCTTTCTTATATCTCCTCCTTGAGTATCGGTGGAGTCGATGGCACCATGAAGAGGAGATACCGGAAGTCTTCATTAAAGGGCCATGTCCTGGCCAAGACAGGGTCGCTGGCCTTTGTCCACTGCCTTTCCGGATACCTGGTCGTGGAAAACAGGCCTTTTGCCTTTTCCATTCTTGTCAATGATTTCCAGGGACCCAAAGGGGCCGTCGTTGGGGCTGAGGAAAAAATATTGCAGGCCGTCGCCGATTATAACCGTTCCCTCTAAAGAGTGTTCCCGATGAGCCGCAGGATTATTCATGGTTTTTTGATCGCCGGTATCGTTGTTTCGTTTCCTATCCTTTTTAAACACTACCTGCCGACTCAAACAGGCCCTGCGGTCAACGAAATCGTTACTCCACCCCCACCTTCGGCACCAGAGGTCGCCCCCTCTCCCCCTCCGGAGGCAGAGCCTTTGGTAAAAACCATCGAAAACGAACCCCCTCGCGCACCCCTTCCGATCAAACGATACAAAGAGATCCCCAAAAAAGGCCGAGTTGCGATCGCCCCTCGGGCCAATTTAAATATCGACACCCCTGGTTCATTTCCCCCTTTAGAGCCTGTAGTCCCAAAAGGGCTGGAGAATGCCGTCAACTTCTGGACCAGGATCTACGCCCAATACGACAAGGATCAGGTCGTCTTTCATGATCAAGAAAACTTAGGGATCATCTACAAGGTACTCGACTTTTCCCAGATTTCCAATGATCCAAACCTTTCAGCAATTGAAAAAAAATCTCTTCGGGAATCTCATATTAAAGAAGAACTAAAACAGCTGGAAAAAACCTTGGACCCGGAGGCGGCCGACAACCTTCGGACACAGACAGGCCAGAAAGACAAATTTGTCGCCGGGGTCCAGGCCTCCGGCCTTTACCTGCCTGAGATTGAAAATATATTCCAAGGGTACGGACTCCCCAAGGACCTTACTCGTCTCGTTTTTGTCGAATCGATGTTCCAGGTCAACGCCTATTCCAAGGTGGGGGCGGCCGGGATCTGGCAATTCATGGCCTCGAGCGCGAGGATCTTCCGTCTGAATGTCAGCCCGCTCGTGGATGAACGGTACGATCCGATCCTCTCCACCCATGCCGCGGCCAGGCACTTGATCCGCAATTTTCAGGATCTTGGGACATGGCCTCTCGCCATCAATGCTTACAACACCGGTAGCGGCCGTCTGCAGGATGCCATTCAAAAACTGGGAACCAGGGAGATCGCCACAATCATCAAACGGTATCGAAACCCTTCCTATGGCTTCGCCTCACGCAATTTCTACCCCTCGTTTCTGGCGGCAAGACATGTCTTCAATAACTACAAACATTATTTTGGCAATCTTCCGATTCAGCCCCCCTTCCAGTATGACCTCGCCACTTTTAGGAGACCGATGACGCTCCCCGAATTGGCTCAGGTTCTGGATATTTCAACGGAAAGGCTTAGAGAACTCAACCCTGCCTTATCCGCCACCCTTTTCAGCCAGAATCGCTATTTTCCTGAAGGATCCACACTGAGAGTCCCGGCAGGATTCGGAAACCGTTTGGCTACCCTGGAATCCCCGGAAGCCGAACAGGTTCCGTAACTCCTGTCAAAAAAATGCCCTTTTTGAGGAGAAGCGTCACCATTTTGACGCATCTCTTCTCTCTGGGATTCAACAATCCTTTTTAATTCCAGCTAGTTAAAAAATAAGGGCTCTTGGTATGCCGATTGCTTACTACCTAGGTAGGAGCCCAATTATGGTTACTGGCGTTATTAAGACGAAGGATGTTCTCTTGAACCCGGCCTCGGTCATTGCGATCTGTGGGTTCCGGGGATTCCTTCGCCTACTCAAGAAGATCCTGAGCCGGCAAAATGTCCAATTCCTCGACTTCGTCGAGATCACGAAAAAGACCGCCCTCTACAAGAAACCCCCTTCTCCGAATTGACATTCCCACACAAAGCCACTAGAACGGCCCTTACTCAAGGGCGCGTAACTCAGCGGTAGAGTGCCACCTTCACACGGTGGAAGCCACAGGTTCGATCCCTGTCGCGCCCACAGTCGATCCCTAGTATTTTTCTTGATTTTTAATGATCTAATCATCTATAATAGGGTTAGTTATGCCTCAAGGTCACCCCTATATCGTCCGACAGCTTGAGGGAAGGCTGGAAACTCTTTTTCAGCATTTCCCGGTTGTCGTGGTGAGCGGTGCCAGACAGGTTGGCAAAAGCACCCTTCTGGAGCACTGTTTCCCAAAGTTGCCCCGGGTTGTGTTTGATCCGGTCATTGACATTGAGAATGCCCGCCAGGATCCGGACCTTTTTCTGGCCAATCGCAAACCACCGGTCATTTTGGATGAAGTGCAATACGTACCGGAGTTGGCGGGGGCCATTAAGCGTCTGCTGGAGAAAAATCGGTTGCCGGGACAGTATCTGTTGACCGGCTCGCAACAGTGGAGTGTCATGAAGGTTCTTTCGGAAAGTCTGGCGGGACGTGCCGCCTTTCTGGATCTGGAGGGGTTCAACCTCCCTGAAATTGGCGGGATTCCACAAAAGGGTTGGCTTCCGAAATGGCTGGAACAAAAAGACGAGGAACACCCGTCCTTTGATCGCGTCATATTGAAACGGTCCCTTTTTGAACAGCTGTGGCGCGGGTTTCTCCCAGAAGCGCAGTTCCTGCCGCTTTCTCTTCTGCCCGATTTTCACGGCGCCTACCAACGAACCTACGTAGAACGAGACATCCGCCAGATGGCAGAAATCACGGACTTGCAACTTTTCGGGCGTTTTTTCCGTCTCTGCGGGGCTCTCACGGCACAGGAGATCAATACGAGCCAATTGGGAAGGGAGTTGGGTGTCACACCACAAACAGCGAGCCGCTGGGTGGGTCTTCTAAAGGCTACTTTTCAGTGGTTTGAAATTCCCGCCTTTTCGGGAAATGCGGTAAAAAAAACCAGCTTGAAACCGAAGGGATATATCAGTGACACGGGGATGACCTGTTTCTCGCAGGCGATCTCTTCCCCCGAAGCTATCGCCGGTCATCCGCTCTGGGGAGCGTTATTCGAAACAGCCGTTATCGGGGAGATCCGAAAACAGTGCCGGTTGCTCGGAACCGCCCCGGTATTGTACCATTGGCGATCGCACAGCGGTGCGGAAGCAGATCTTATACTGGAATGGAACGGAAAAGTTTTTCCCGTCGAGATCAAGGCCAAAAGCAATCCCGGTCGCGCAGATCTCCGCGGCCTTAATGCATTTCGCAAGACCTACCCGCATCTGAATATCCAACCGGGATTGGTTCTGGCGCCGGTAGAACGTTTTTTTCAGTTGTCTGACCGGGATTACTGTATGCCATGGGATGCCCTATAATCCTATAATAAGCACAATAGAAAACTCGGCATTTAGGAAGTACTAAACGGTCCCTGATCGGAGGACGAAAAGGGGGCCTTGAAGATCTTGATGAAACACCAGACGGTGAACCAGGTTAGCACGCCCCAGGAGACAATCAGAAAAATCCAGCCTAAGGGAGTCATACCCCCTCCTTTCGTTTACTCCAGACCTTCTGGATCAGGAGTAGCAGGATTCCCAAAAAGGTAACGAGCAGGAGCCTGGCCCCCCAGCGCCAGGGGATATCCGCCGGTGAAACGCCATCCATCCGAAGAACCGCCGGCCCCTGCTGAATCGACCAGACCAAAAACAGGATTAAAAGGTAGGTCGGGGTGATAAATTTTAAGACAAACAGAAAAAACTTGGGAATCGTCACCTGCGCCCCCTTGTGGATCTCTGCCCAGGCCCTCTGCGGCCGGAAGACCCAGATAAACAGGATTGTCTCCACGAGGGCAAAGAGGGAAACGGCAAAGGTCCCGGCCCAGAAATCAATCTCGTCCAGAGCGCCGTGCCGGAGCCCCAGGATCGGGATATGCGCCGCCAAAAAGACGAGAAGGGAGGTCGTCAAAACCGCCTTCTTGTGATCCCAGTCCAATTCGTCTTCCAAAAAGGTGATGAGCGGTAGCGTGAGTGAAATCTGCGACAGAGTCCCCGCAATGAAGAGGAGGAAAAACCAGGCGGTGCCAAGGGCGGTCTGCCAGGGGAGTTGTTGCAGGACCACCGGCATCGTGGCAAAACCGAGGTTGAACGCCCCCCCCTGAGCAACCTCCAGGGTCCCTTGGGGCCCGAAAAAGGCGTAGGCGATCGGGATCGCAATCGTCCCTCCCAAAATAACCTCCCCCCACTCGTTCACCATCGTTGTCGAAAAACCGGTCACCACGACATCGTCCCGACTCTTCATGTAGCTCGCATAGACATGGATCATCCCAAAACCGACACTCAATGTAAAAAAGACCTGCCCCGCGGCGGCGAGCCAGACCTTGGCATTCCGCAACTGGGAGAGATCTGGATTCCAGATAAAACCGATCCCGTTCCAGACGCTGTTTTCCGGGTGAACCGGATCGGGGGAACCGAGAGTCAGCACCCGGATTGTCAAAAGAACGGAGAGAAGGATCAAAACCGGCATCCCCCAATTGGCGGCCCGTTCGATCCCTTTTTGAATGCCGCCGTAGTGAATCCAGGTATTTAAGACCATGCTCAAGAGAAAAAAGAGATAGGCGAGCCCGCTCACCCCCCAAGCTGAATCGATCCCCTGGTAGGCGGAGAGAAATTGCGACATCCCCTCCCGCGAGGTGATCCCGGCATATTTTCCAGTCAGGGCAAAGAAACTGTACGCCAGTGTCCAGGATTGGATGTAGACATAGTAAAAGCTGACCGCCAGCGGCAATAAGACACCGATAGCCCCAATGTACTTGGCCGCCGGATGTTTCCACAAGAGGGCAAAGATGCCGGGGGTCGTGCCATGGTGTTTTTCTCCCCCCATCCGTCCCATCGCCCATTCGCACCACATCAGCGGCATCGCGAGAAAGATGAGCGCGCAAAAATACGGGATCATGAAGGCGCCGCCGCCGTTTTGTGCCGCCTGCACCGGAAAGCGGAGATAGTTGCCGAGCCCAACGGCGCTCCCGGCCATCGCCAGCACCAGCCCTAAACGAGTTTTCCAGGTTTCGCGTTTGCGGGGTCCCATCGGTTTCCAGCGTTTCTACGTTATAGGAGATCTTTTCCCCCAATGGCAATGGCAAAAACAGAATAGAACTTGCAGTCAAAAGTTGAATCGGGTTAACCTCTTCCCCACAATGAAAAAAAATCTCCCCCTCATCTTTCTGGTCTGCCTGGTGGTTATCGCAGGGGGTGCCACCCAAGGGTGTGTCCAGAGGGTCCCCTCTCCCAAGAGGGCCCAAAAGATGGTCCATCAGTTTTTCACCCGCTATGGCCACAAATACAAGGAGTCCGACTTCGGCCAGTTCAAGATTTCCAAGGTGGAGGTGGGGGATATCCATGAGATCCAAAAAGGGATCGCTGAAATTGAAGCCTTTGTGATCCTTAACAAGGGAGAGAGGGTCCACAAAGTCAACCTTTTGGCCCGCAAAAAAACTATCGGCTGGAAGGTGAAGTCCTGGGAAGACCTCGGAGGAAGTTAAAACTGGACAAATGGGCCAAGACCCATTAAGGAATCCGATAATTTTTAGCGGTTGGGGACGTAGATCAATTGGTTAGATCGTCGCCCTGTCACGGCGAAGGTTGCGGGTTCGAGCCCCGTCGTCCCCGCATTTCTAAACCCCGGCTCTCTCTATGCCCTCTTACTTCCGTCCCGAATTAAAAAAAATCCGCGGCTACGAGCTCCACCAACCGGCCCATGCGATCAAGCTGAACCAAAACGAGTCCCCCTACGACGTCCCCTTGGCCCTCAAGGGAAAAATCCTGGAACACCTGCGGGAACTCCCCTGGAACCGATATCCCCTCCCCTATCTGGACGACCTTTGCGGGCGACTGGCCGATAAATGGAACCACCCCCCCAAAGGGGTCGTGGTGACCAATGGCTCGAACATCCTGATCCAGGAACTGGCGATTCTTGCCAATAAAAACCTCCCGTTACTAACAGTAACACCGGCATTTTCCCTCTACGAACTTGTCGGGAAAATGGTGGGAAGAAAAGTGGTCACTGTTCCCCTGCAAGATGACTTTTCTCTCCCGCTGGATCGTTTTCTAAAAACCTTGAAAAGGACAAAACCGTCGGTTGTGTTTCTGGCCAACCCGAACGCCCCAACCGGCAATCTCTTTCCGGAAGAGGCAATCCTGGCGATTCTTAAAAAAAGTTCTTCGCTCGTTGTGATTGACGAGGCGTATTTTGAGTTTTCAGGCAAGACGCTCCTCCCCCATCTCCGCCGTTTCCCACACTTGGTCCTCTTAAGGACCTTTTCCAAGGCTTATTCGTTGGCCGGGGCCCGTTTGGGCTACACCCTTTGCCATCCAGAAGTGGCGCGGGAGATCCGCAAGGTCCTGCTCCCCTTTGGTGTCAGTGCCCTCTCCGTATCGATTGCCAAAACCCTTCTCGATCACCCGGAAGTGGTCCAAGAAACAGCCAGAACGATCATTCAGGAAAGGAACCAACTCTTGAGGGAAATGCAGAGGCTTGTGGGGATTACTGTTTATCCCTCCAGCGCCAACTACCTCCTCTTCCGGACCAAAAATTCAAAAAGACTGGAGCAAAAACTCCTCTCCCAAGGGATCCTCATCCGTGATGTCAGTAATAAGACCCACCTGAAGAATTGCCTTCGTGTGACCGTAGGGAGTCCTGAAGAAAACAATCAATTCCTGAAAACTCTAAAGGCAAGCCTCTAGAATTACTACTAAAATAGGCTATTGACAGCTAAATGGGACTGAAATAGTCTTATTTTATGCTACGGTTCAATAAAAAGACGGAGTATGCCCTGTTGGCGGTGGAGCATATGGTCCTGAAGGGGGAAGAAGGCCTGAGTAGTGCCCGGGAGATTTCCGAGGCGTACCATATCCCCTTTCCACTCCTCGCCAAAGTCATGCAATCTCTCGCCGGCAAGGGCTTTATTAAAGCAACCTATGGGATCAAAGGGGGGTACCTCCTTGCCAAAAGGGCACAGGATATCAGCCTTGCCGACCTGGTGGAGGTCTTCGATGGTCCCCTGGCCGTTGCTGAATGTTTCAAACAAGAAAAGACCTCCTGCCCGCAGTGGAACGATTGTACGATCAAAAATCCGTTTGATCTCTTGAATCATAAAATCCACCAACTTCTGTCCGAGACCTCGATGGCCGATCTGGCGGGAAAATCGTTTTAGGGGGAAAAATGAGCGCGGAAATTTTACAAAACCTGACAGAGGGTGACTACCGGTACGGTTTTGTCACCACTATCGAGTCAGACACCATCCTGCCAGGTCTGAACGAAGGAGTCATCCGCCTGATCTCCGAGAAAAAAAACGAGCCCTCTTTCATGCTCGACTTCCGGCTGAAGGCATACCGTCATTGGCTGACAATGACAGAACCGGATTGGGCCAATATCCACCACCCTCCGATCGACTATCAGGCGATCTGTTATTATTCCGCCCCCAAGAAAAAACCGCAAATCAAGAACTTGAGTGAGGTCGATCCGGAACTGAGGGCCACGTTTGAAAAACTCGGGATCTCGCTTGAGGAACAGAAGCGGCTTTCCGGTGTTGCCGTAGACGCCGTCTTTGATAGCGTCTCGGTTGCCACAACTTTTAAGGAAAAACTCTCCGAACTAGGGATCATTTTCTGTTCTTTTTCTGAGGCGGTTCAGAATCACCCCGATCTGGTCAAAAAGTACCTTGGGTCTGTCGTCCCAACCACCGACAATTTCTATGCCGCCTTGAACGCGGCGGTCTTTTCCGATGGTTCCTTCTGTTACATCCCGAAAGGGGTACGCTGCCCGATGGAACTCTCAACCTACTTCCGGATCAACGCCTCCAATACCGGGCAGTTTGAGAGGACCCTGATTATCGCCGACGAGGGGGCTTCCGTCAGCTATCTGGAAGGGTGTACCGCCCCGATCAGGGACGAAAATCAGCTCCATGCCGCTGTTGTTGAGCTGATCGCCCTGGACGATGCCCAGATCAAGTACTCCACCGTCCAGAATTGGTACCCCGGTGACAAAGAAGGCAAAGGAGGCATTTATAACTTTGTTACCAAACGGGGTAAATGCGCCGGAAGAAATTCCAAAATTTCCTGGACACAGGTCGAGACCGGTTCCGCCATCACCTGGAAATATCCGAGCTGTCTCCTGCAGGGAGACAACTCTATCGGCGAGTTTTACTCCGTGGCGGTCACCAACAACTACCAGCAGGCCGATACCGGAACCAAAATGATCCATATCGGTAAAAACACGAAGAGTACCATTATTTCAAAAGGGATCTCGGCCGGCCATGGACAAAACAGCTATCGCGGCATGGTCAAAATCACAAAGAGTGCCACGGGGGCCAGAAACTATTCGCAGTGTGATTCACTTTTGATGGGAGACCATTGCGGCGCCCATACCTTTCCCTCTGTGGAGGTTCACAATAAATCGGCCCAAATGGAACATGAGGCCTCTACCTCAAAAATTAGTGAAGACCAGCTTTTCTATTGCCGTCAGAGGGGGCTTTCCACCGAAGATGCGGTCAACATGATTGTGAATGGCTTTTGTAAGGAGGTCCTGAAAGAACTGCCGATGGAATTTGCGGTCGAGGCCCAGAAGCTCTTAGGGGTCAGTCTGGAAGGTTCAGTCGGGTAAAGAAAGGGATATTAGAATGTTGGAAATCAAAAATCTTCACGTCAAAATAGCGGGAGAAGAAATCCTGAAAGGACTCAACCTGAAGGTCAAGGCGGGCGAGGTCCATGCCATTATGGGGCCCAACGGTTCCGGCAAAAGCACACTGGCCCAAGTTTTAGCCGGCCGTGAAACTTATGAGGTCGTCAAAGGCTCCGCCCTCTACGAAGGAAGAGAGATCCTCAAGATGGTCCCTGAAGAGAGGGCCCGCGAGGGGATTTTTCTCGCCTTTCAATACCCTGTGGAGATCCCAGGTGTCGGAAACACCTATTTTCTGAAAGCCGCCCTCAATGCCGTACGCCAGCACCGTGGTCAGGGGGAGCTGGACGCCATGGAGTTTCTGACACTGGTCAAAGAAAAAATAAAACTTGTTAATATGGACGAAGGCTTGTTGAAGCGGCCGGTCAATGAGGGGTTTTCGGGAGGGGAAAAGAAAAGGAACGAGATTTTTCATATGCTGGTCCTGGAACCGAAACTGGCGATCCTTGATGAAACCGACTCGGGACTGGACATTGACGCCCTCAAGATTGTCGCCAACGGTGTGAACGCCCTTCGGAGCAAAGACAGGGCCTTTGTGGTGATCACCCACTACCAACGGCTCCTCGACTACATCATCCCCGACTTTGTCCATGTCCTTTCTGATGGCCGGATCGTAAAATCTGGAGACAAGGGATTGGCCCTTGAACTGGAAGAAAAAGGGTACGCCTGGATTGAATCAGGAGTCTTATGACAAAAACGGTTGAAAAATACTTGGGTGAGTTTGAGCAACTCCAAAAGGAAATCGGGGGAAACGAGCCGGCGTGGCTTGCAGAAACCCGAAAGCAGGCGATGGCCCGCTTTGCCTCGTGCGGTTTTCCAACCACACGCCAGGAAGAATGGCGTTACACGAGCACTGACCCTATTGCCAATCATCCGTTCACCAGGAGAACCGGCAGTAAGATCAACGGTTCAGCCGCCACTTTAAAAACGCTGACCTTGGGGACCCCTGAAGAGATCCGGCTTGTCTTTATCAATGGGGATTATTCAAAGGAGTTGTCTTCACTGGGCTCACTCCCGAAGGGAGATCTGCCAGAGGGGGTTGTTGTCACCAATCTTGCCTCACTCTTGGCCAAGGCCCCTGATCTTATTCAACCTTATCTTGCCCAACAATCGGATCAAAACGAATCCCCTCCCTTTGTAGCCCTTAACACTGGCTTCATCAAGGATGGTGCTTTCGTCCTGGTTCCCAAGGGACAGATTGTCGTCACCCCGATCCATCTGATTTTTTTAACAACGCCGGGAGTTGAACCGCTCCTCTCCCAACCCCGCAATATCATCATCGCGGAACCGGGGGGCCAGGTCACACTGGTGGAAACCTACATCGGCCGGGGAAAGTACCTCACCAATACCGTCACCCAGATTTTTGCGGCCGACAATGCCATTGTGGATCACATCAAACTCCAACTGGAAGATGAACAGGCCTTCCACATCGGAAACATCCAAGCCCATCAGGAACGATCCAGCCACCTGGCCTCCCATTCCTTTTCATTCGGCGGCCTGCTCACCAGGAATGATATCGCGACAACTCTGGAGGCGGAAGGGGCCGATGGAACTCTCAATGGTCTCTACCTGGTCCGGGGAGAACAGCATGTCGATCACCACACCACCGTAGACCATAGGAGACCTCATGCCACCAGCCGTGAACTGTACAAAGGGATCCTGGACGGGCATGCGAAGGGGGTCTTTAATGGAAAGATCATTGTCCGGCCCGACGCCCAAAAAACTGAGGCCCGCCAGACCAACAAGAATCTCCTCCTCTCCGAGGATGCAGTCATCCACACAAAACCCCAGCTTGAGATCCTGGCCAACGACGTCAAATGTAACCATGGAGCGACCATCGGTCAGTTGGACGATAACGCCATCTTTTATCTCCGTAGCCGAGGCCTCGGGGCCAGCGAGGCAAAGAGCTTTTTGACAAACGCGTTCGCCAGGGAAATTGTCGATTCCATCAAGATGATGCCGTTCCGACACAAGCTGGAACAGATCATCCATGAGCGGTTAACAACCCTTCCGATGGGAACCTCGGCATGAAATCATCCAATACAGCCTTTGTCCGTTCTCCCTTGTTTGACCTGCGACGGATTCGCGAAGAATTTCCGATCCTCAAGCAGAAAATCCGCGGCAAGCCGCTGGTCTATCTGGATAACGCCGCCACCGCTCAAAAGCCACAGGCGGTCATTGAGACGCTCCATCAGTTTTATTCGGTGGACAATTCCAACATCCACCGTGGGGTCCATCTTCTTTCAGAACGGGCCACGGAGGCCTACGAGGAGGCACGGGCCAAGATCCAGCTTTTCATCAATGCTGGCCAATCCAGCCAGATTATCTTCACGAGGGGCGCGACAGAGGCAATCAACTTGGTCGCCCAGAGTTACGGACGAAAAAATTTCCAGAGTGGGGACGAGGTCCTGATCACCGCGATGGAACATCACTCGAATATTGTCCCCTGGCAGATCGTCTGTGAAGCAACCGGTGCAAAACTCAAGGTTCTGCCGATCAATGATCAGGGGGAACTGCTGCCGGGTCAACTGGACAAACTCCTGACCAAAAAAACGCGGTTAGTCTCCGTCACTCAAATGTCCAACGTCCTCGGAACCATCAATCCGGTCAAAGAGATCATCCGCAGGTGCCATCAACAGGGGACCCCTGTTCTTGTTGATGGGGCTCAGGCGATTGCCCATCTCAAGATTGATGTTCAAGATCTCGACTGTGACTTTTACGTCTTTTCCGGCCACAAACTGTACGGGCCAACAGGGATCGGGGTTCTTTACGGCAAGGCCCGACTTCTGGAGGAGATGCCTCCTTATCAAGGAGGAGGGGATATGATCCGTACGGTCACCTTTGAAAAAACAACCTACAACACCCTCCCCTACAAGTTTGAGGCGGGGACTCCTCACATCGCCGGCGCCGTCGGTCTGGGGGCCGCCATTCAATTCATCAGTGAGATTGATTTCGAGGCAGCGACGAAACATGAAATGGATCTACTCCGATATGCGGAGCTGGCATTGAGAAAAATCCCCGCTCTCCAACTGATAGGGACTGCCCAGGAAAAGGCCTCGGTCATCTCCTTTACCATGGAAGGGATTCATCCGCATGACATCGGCACCATTCTGGACCAGGAAGGGATCGCCATCAGGACCGGCCATCACTGCGCTCAGCCGTTGATGGATCGATTGGGGGTAGTAGCCACGGCCCGTGTCTCACTCGCCTTTTATAATACGAAAGAAGAAATTGACCTCTTCATCAAGGGACTCAAAAAAGTGAGGGAGGTGTTTGGTTAATGAACGAAATGAACGAGTTGGCCGATCTTTATCAGGAAGTCATCCTGGACCACAACAAGAAGCCCCGTAATTGCCACAAACTCCCCAAGGCCAACCACCATGCCGAGGGGTACAACCCGCTCTGCGGCGATCACCTCAATATCTATCTGCAAATGGATGGCGACCTGATCCGTGACATCAGTTTTGAAGGGGCCGGTTGCGCCATCTCCAAGGCCTCTGCCTCTCTGATGACCGACTCCCTCAAAGGAAAGACAAAGGAAAAGGCCGAACTCCTCTTTGAATATTTCCACAAAATGGTCACTGGTAAGGGGTGGTTCACCCCAGAAGAGGTTTCGAAAAAATTGGGGAAGCTGGCCGTTTTCTCCGGGGTGAGGGAATTTCCCGCACGGGTGAAATGTGCCAGTCTGGCCTGGCACACCTTTAAAGCGGCGCTGGATAACAAGAAGGACCTTGTCTCAACTGAGAATGAGGGGACAAACGATGGACTTGAACCCTCTCACTAACCCTGACGACATCCGGGAAAATATCATCGAGGTCCTGAAGACCTGTTTCGATCCGGAGATCCCGGTCAATATTTATGAACTGGGACTGATCTACAATATCGATGTCGCCCCCGCAGGAGAAGTGGTCCTGGAGATGACACTCACCTCTCCGGCCTGTCCTGTCGCCGGTTCCCTCCCTCCCGAGGTGGAGACAAAAATAAAATCGGTTCCCGGGGTCACCACGGCCAAAGTCAACGTGGTCTGGGACCCTGCCTGGAAACCGGATATGATGTCCGAGGCGGCAAGACTCCAATTGGGGATGTTGTAAATCCTTTTGCCTTTCATCCAGAAAATTCTTAAAGAAGAAAGATGCAGGATGAGGCAAAGATCCGTCAGGAGGCCTTGGGCTATTTTCAGCAGTTGATCCGTCTCAAGACAATCAATCCCCCCGGCAACGAGGTCATCGCGACGGATTTTATTTCCTCAATCCTCAAAAAAGAAGGGATCGAACACCAAACGGTTGCCCCCGAACCGGGGCGGACCAGTCTTGTAGCGCGGCTCCCCGCCCCAAAAGGGTCCGAGGGCCCCCTGCTCCTGTCATCACACCTCGATGTCGTTCCGGTCGAAGAAGACAAATGGCAGGTCCCTCCTTTTGAGGGAAAGATAGCGGATGGGTATTTGTGGGGGCGCGGCACGATCGACATGAAACATATGGCGGTCTACAGCCTGATGACCCTGCTCCTCGTCAAACGTTTGGGGTTGAAATTAAACCGGGACCTGATCTGGGCCGCGGTCGCCGATGAAGAGGCCGGTTGCGACAAAGGCTCCCGTTACCTCGTTGAAGAACACCCCGACTTGATCCGTGCGGAATATGCCTTGAACGAAGTGGGGGGCTTCACTATCTATTCCGGCAAAAAACGATTTTATCCGATTCAAGTGGCGGAACGAGGCCTCGTTTGGTTCAAGATCAAGGCGCATGGAGAGGCGGGTCATGGTTCCGTCCCTTATGGAGATTCGGCGGTCGTCAAATTGGCCCAAGCGATCCAGAGACTGCATGAGCAGTTTCTTCCCCGTCACTCCCACCCGGTTGCCGAGGGTTTTATCCGAACGCTGGCAGGAGGACTCGCCCTGCCGGCCTCTCTCGTTCTCAAAATGATTGCTCGACCTTACGGCGACTGGCTCTTGAAAATCCTTCCGGACCGGAACACCGCCCGTTTTTTTGTCGCCACCCTCCACAACACTGCCGCCCCAACCATGTTGGAGGGAGGGCAAAAGGTGAACGTGATCCCTTCTGAAGTAGCCGTTGTCGTGGACGGCCGTATCCTCCCCGAGCAATCCCCGGAATCCTTTCTGACTGAAGTGAAAAACCGGATCGGACCGGGGTACACCCTTGAAATCCTCAAAACAACAGATGCCAACGAAACCCCGATATCGACCCCCCTCTTTCAAACACTGAAATCGGTGCTGGAGGAAAGAGATCCGGGGAGCATGGCAGTCCCCTACCTGATGACCGGTTTTACCGACGCGACCTATTATCAGAAACTGGGGATCAAGACCTATGGATTCGCGCCGATCCGACTTCCTGAAGGACTCGTCTTTACCAAACTGTTTCACAATCACAATGAGCGGATCCCGGTGGAAGGTTTTTACTGGGGGCTGGAAACGTTTTTTGAAGCGGTCCGACGATTCTGCGAGGCGTCTACAACAGCTTGACCTGCGCCCCCTTCTGATCCACCGGAAGGATGAATGTCCGACAACTGATCCCTTTCGCCTGAAAGGCGGAGGCCATCGCCGCTGCGATCTTCTGGTGACCTTCCGGGGCAAAGGCGGCAAGACTTGGCCCCGCGCCGCTCAAGGTAACCGCCGCCGCCCCATTTTTCAGGGCCGCCTCCGAGACCTCATGAAACCCGGGGATGAGCAGCTCTCGATACGGTTGGTGCCACCGATCTTTCATCGCCCACCGAAGTTGGTCAAAATCACCCGTCTCAAGCGCCTTGAGGACAAAAATGGAACCGCCCATATTGGCCACCGCATCCTTCAAAGAAACCTGTTTCGGCAAAACCTTCCTCGCCTCGACGGTGCTCAACTGAAGGGCTGGGAGGGCAATAACCACTTGTAATGGGGCGATGTCAAATTCAGCGAGGTGAATCGTTTTGCCGTCCCCACTGACGGCAACAAGACCTCCGAAAAGCGCCGCCGCCGCGTTGTCAGGGTGCCCTTCCTTCTCCGCGGCGATAGACAATAATTCTTCCGGACTGAGATTTGTTTCAAACAAGGCATTGGCGGCAACGAGGCCAGCCACGGTAGCCGCCGCGCTCGACCCCAAACCGGAAGAGAGAGGGATCTTGCTCGCGGCCTTGATCCGGAGGCCTCTGTTTTTCAGACCATCGCCGGCAACGATACTGATGGACTCAAGGATCAGATTCTTATTATCGCGAGGGAGGAGGTTGGCCCCTTCCCCTTCAACGGTGATTTCCACCTTCTGGTCCTGATCAGACAGTTCAACCTCAATCGTATTATGAAGAGACAGGGCAAGTCCCAGACAGTCAAACCCAGGACCGAGGTTTGCGGTACTCGCAGGAACAACCACCTGCACCTGTCGCGTCTTCATCCCCCTTCTAGTAACAACATTCAGAAGATTCGTCTAGCCCCTTTAAAGAGGAGCAGGAGAGAAGGAAATAAAATCAGATCGCCCGCCAGACCAAGGATAACGACGGCGATAATCACCGCCGCCAGGATCTGGTTGCCTCGAAAGACGGAAAGAAAAAGCGCTGAAAACCCAACAACCAGAACCAGCGCCGTCAACACCATCGGCAGACCGGCCTTGTGGATCGTCTCCTCCATCGCCGTGGCAAGCGATCCGGTGGCCTTCATCCCCCTCCGCAGGCGAAAACAATAATGAATCGTATTATCCGCCAGAAGACCCAAAGCGATCCCCGGGGCTAATAAAAGCCCTGAGCTGAATCCGTGGCCTGACCACCCGAGAACGCCAAAAACGACCGTCAGTGGGACCAGATTGGGGATCAGCGCCAAGAGCCAGAGACGAACGGAGCGAAGGGCTATGAGTAATTGCAGGCCGATCGCCGCCAGGGCGAGGAGGAACCCTGCCCCCATTTCGTCCAGCAACCGGTATTCCAGGTTTTTAAAAAGGAGGGGCCAGCCGGTCAACCGGACATGAAAAAGATCGGCCAGGTTTTTCTGGAACCCATAAAGGTCACTCGCCAGAGAGGGAAATTTCTCCGGCTGCATCATCCTGACCCGGGCCACAACCCTCAAGGTTCGCTCCTTGAGATTCAACCAGTCCGGGAAGAGGGTCCCCTTTTCTTCTTGCAACGGGAGGGAACCGAGGGTCCCTTGGTGATTCTGAGCGGCCGCTGTTAGAAAATCGAGCGGCGAGACCACGGCGGTCACCAACTCCCTCCCGGCAAGGAGGGATGAAAAATCACGGAGCCTTTCAATGAGCCGGGGATCACTCGGCTCAATCCCTTCCTTCAGCGTCAGAAGAAACGAAATGGTGGCCAACCCACCCCACTCCCGTTCGATCCGCTCCAATTCATGGGTGATCGGGTGATGGCGGCGGAAAAGGTTCGGAAAGTCGGGGGTCACCCGTACCCTCAAGACTCCAGGGAGGGCGGCCCCCATCAGGAATAAGGCACAAGCCACCACCCAGACCGGTCTTCGCGGCCTCAGGAACTCCTGTAGGCGCCGTGAAACCGCCGGCCTTTTTCTGAAATCGAACCGGAACAAAAGCCAAGGGAGGAACCCAAAGGAAACGAGATAGGCGACGGCGGTTCCGAGCATCCCGAGGGCCCCAAACTGGCGGATCTGGGAGACAGAACTGACCAGGAGTGCCGCAAAACCAGCGATCGTCGTCGAGGAGGTCCAAAAACAGGGGACCGCCAGTTCGGCGTAAAGCCGGCCCAAGGCCTCTTCCGGCAACATCCCTTCTTCCCGGGCGAGACTGTAGCCGAAAAAAAGATGGACATGGTCCAGGAGCCCCACAGCCAGAATTACAGGGATGATAATCAGGGCAAACTGGTTGAGCGCCGTTCCCCAGAGACCGGCCAATCCAAAGGTGGCGGTAATGCTCAAGAGACCGGCCAGAACAACCAGGAGCGCCCCCCTCCAAGAACGAAAGAAACAGGCCAGAAGTCCTGTGAGAAGGAGAAAAACAAGACCCCCGATAAAAATCGCCTCCCGGTGGGCCTCCCTGACGGCACGCGCCTGAAAAGGGAGCGCCCCGGCAAGGGCCATCCGCCAAGGGCCTTCCTGACGGTCAATCCAATCCTCCAAGAGCTGGAGAAGTTCCTGACCTTTCGCCGATTTCTCAAGGCCGCTCTCCAGGGATAAGACCAAGACGGTCCCCCGGCCATCTTTCTTCAAAAAATTCTTTCTCGCAAAAGGATGGGTCACCGCCTTGTCAGGCTCTTCCCTGAGTGGAGGGAGGTCAAACAGTGAAATAACCCTGGAGACACCGGGAATGAGAGACAATTCCTCCTTCCATTGGTCCGTCTTTCTCAAAAGTTCCCGAGGGGAAATGGTCCCTTCCCATTCAGACAACAGAAAAACCTCTTCCCCACCCCCAAAGAGGCTCTTCTCGTACTGCCGGGCGGACCAGGCCGGGTCCTCCGGCAGGAAACGATTCTCGAGATCCTTGTCAAACCGGAGGCGACCCAGGAAGATTGATGAGATGAGAAGAAAGACAGCGGAAAGGAAAAAAATTTGGCGTTGCCATTGACGGAGAAAAGGCATAGTCCCAGATACCATAAGGAGCCTTGAATGCAACGAATGAGACAATGGCTTAAAAGAGGAATGTTGCTGGCGCTCGTCGTCAGCGCCACCGGTTGTCCCTATTGTTAAAGAACCCTTAAGGGGTGGGAGGGATTATGAAGAGAAGACTCTCAACCGTTCTCCTGGCGTTTTTGATCCTCGGCCCCCTTGCCATTAACGGGGGATGCAGTAGTTCCAGCAGTACTTCGGATGACGGTTCCAGTGACGGCAGTGGGAATGGCGGTAGCGGGGGAAGCGGCAGCACCCAACCGACCCTGACCAGCGCCGATTTTCCGGACGTCTCCCCCTGTTCGGATCGGGACACCCTCCCTGCCGACACCACCTTTCTCTCCACCGTCACGAATGCCACGTCGGTGCTCCACATTCACAGGGTCTATAGTGATGACAACTCCATCCCGGTGATTTGCGGCCTGGAAGGGGCCTGGGATCCGACAGCCATTACGGGATCGAACGAACGGAGAGAGAACAACACGTTTGAGGAGAACCTCTCCTCCTATTTTTCAGGCGGTATGGCGCCGAACCAGGGAACATTCGCCATTTGCCGGTCAGGGTTCGGTTTTACCGGCAGTGACGTGAGTGGCGGTCTCCCCTCCGCCGGAACCTACCGGGGGGAGGCCTGTATTGAAAGCGGCGGAAACGCCTACCGCACAAGACTCCGGGTTACCGTTTCTGGCAATGATGCCGGCAAGAAGTTTTCGGAGATCGGGCTGATGAGTGAGGCGGACCTCACCGTCTATGATGCCAATAGCAAGGCCGTTTCCACCAAGACCGAGGCGAAATCTCTGGTCACCGGCAGTCCGGCGGAGTTTAGTTTCACTCTTCGCTCCGGAAACGGTGCCAACACCCATCTTAACGCCAAGGTGCAGGTCATCTGCATCAAAAAGCTCGCGACCGCCTGCCCTGCCGCAAGCAGTTGAAGAACCTTCGGCCTATCTACCTCGATCACCATGCCACAACCCCGGTCGACCCGCGGGTCTTCAGGGGGATGGAGCCTTACTTCTGCGAAAATTTCGGGAACGCCGCCTCCAAAAGTCATCTCTTCGGTTGGAAGGCGGAAGGGGCTGTGGAAAAGGCACGGGAACAGGTCGCTCAATCGATCCAATCCAGCACCAAAGAGATTGTCTGGACCAGCGGGGCAACCGAGGCCAACAATCTTGCCCTGATTGGCATTGCCACCGCTTATCAGACCAAGGGTGATCATCTGATCACCTGTTCTACAGAACACAGCTCTATTTTGGACCCCTGCCGTTACCTCCAAGAAAGGGGATTCAAGATCACTACCCTTCCGGTGAATCAGGAAGGGATGATTGACCTGGATGATCTCACAAAGGCTTTTACCAAGAAAACAATCCTTGTCTCCCTGATGGCCGCCAATAATGAGGTAGGCACCCTCCACCCCACCGTTGAAATCGGCAAAATAACCAGGAAACAGGGGGTTCTTCTCCATATCGATGCCGCTCAAGGGTGCGGGAAGATTCCTGTCACTGTTCAGTCGATGGGGGTCGATCTCCTTTCCCTATCAGCCCATAAGGTGTACGGGCCGAAGGGCGTAGGAGCCCTTTACCTGAGAAAAGGGGTGAGGCCCCTCCCTCTCTTCTATGGGGGTGGGCATGAAAGGGGCTTTCGTTCAGGGACACTGCCGGTCCCTTTGATTGTTGGGATGGGGGAGGCCTTCGAAATTGCGGGGAACGAAATGGAAACAGAAGCCAGGCGACTGAAGAGACTGCGGGATCAACTATTCCGAGGACTCACCCAAAGATTGGAGGGGGTTGTTCTAAACGGCCCCCCGACAACGGAGCGGCTCCCCGGAAATTTGAACGTCAGCTTTGAGGGAATTGACGCGGAGGCGTTGATGGCCGGCCTGCCGAACATTGCCGTCTCCTCCGGGGCCGCCTGCACCTCGGCCAAGGCGGAACCTTCCCACGTCCTGAGGGCGATGGGGCTTTCCTCTGAAAGGATTAAAGGTTCAGTCCGTTTTGGACTGGGGCGGTTCACAACGGAAGAGGAGATTGATCACGTCATCGAAAAGGTCGTCGAAAAAGTCCAGGAATTACGAAAAAAAAATCCCCTCTTGCCATAACAGGCGCTTCTTGAAGGCGATCCCTCGCGAATACCCCCCCAATTGGCCATCCGAACAGATCACCCGATGGCAAGGAACTTCCGGGGCATAAGGGTTTGCCCCACAGGCATTGGCCACCGCCCGGACCGCCTTCGGCCGGCTGATTTTTTGGGCAACCCATCGGTAAGAACGGGTCTCCCCCCTGGGAATGGCCAAAAGGGCCTCCCAAACCTCCTTCTGAAAAGGGGTCCCCACCCCCTCTCGAATCCTCTTCCTTGTCCCTTTCTTCCCGCCTATTCTCATTTTGAGGTTATCAATTTGATAAATTTCTCAGTTTGAGAAACAGTCCGGTTTATCGAAATAACAAATAAAACAATAATATCAAATACTTAAAAGAATCGCCTCCCCCGGCATCTTTGGCATACGAAATGCTTTTATGACAGGGTGAGGGTTTTATGTCCACTGGAAACAAGGAGGAATTAAAGGCGGTCCCTCTCACCCCCGCCGAATTGTCACCCAAGGGCGCTTCGCCCAAGGGTGTGTCACCCAATGGTGTGTCACCCAGGGGTGGTTCACCCAAGCTCCCCTCCCTGGATCAGCTTCAAAAAGGGCAACTGGTCAGTTTTGGCAACCGGGTCACCTACACCTTTATTGCCAGCGATGAGGTCGCCTCACTCCACTTTGACAAGACCCGAGGAGAGATTTTCTACAAGGGGCATAATATTCAAAATATGGAACTGGATAAAGACCAGATTGCCTTCCTCAAAAACTTTGAGAAAATTCTCTCCACCTCCGGACAAGGAAGAATATTTCAGAAAGAGTACAGCGACTCCCTTCAAAAAGTGCTCGCCTCGAAAGCCCCTCTTAGGGTATAGTTTTTCAGGTGAAGAACCGTCCCGTTGACAATTCACTCATTCGTCGTCCGGAGATCGAGTTTCCCAGACCGCCGGAACCCCAATATATCCCCGACAGCCGGTTGACCTTTGTTCGTGAAGGGCAGCGGTGGACCTTTAATCATGGAAGAGTCTACGTTGACGGTCACGATGTCGCCGCACTCATCGCGGATGAGAACGCAGGGATTTCTTATTGGATTGCTATCGCGGAAGGGCTTGCCGACTATAAAAGAAAAATTGGCACCTCTGCCAAGGAAGTGATCGGTTTTGCCAAGTTCTCTGCCCTGATCGATGCCCTGATTGAAAGGATCCTGGGCAAGATGAAGAAGGCCTACAATGAAAAAATCTTTGGCTTGAAATGGCAGCTCCAAGATGGTCAATTCATATTGAACGGGGTCAATATCCGTTCCTTTTTGGCGCTCTATCGCCTGAGGAAAACGGAAAAGGCCCGCAAGTTTCTGAAGGGGCTTCGAAACCGTCTGCTTTCCATAAAAAACGGGGCTCCTGGGAACACCGATTTTGACAAGGTGGAAGATGTCGTCGAGGATCTCATTGCAGAGATTGATAAACTCCTGGGAGAGCCGACCACTCCTGATGCCGACCCTGTCCCTGGCAACAGGGATCATCACGGCTGACGGCTTCGCCGTTTTTTTCTTCTTTGGCCTCCTCATCCTGATTGCCCTTGTCTTTCTTGCCATTCAACTGTCTCAGAAACTAAAACCTGTCGCTTTGATCCTCCTCTTTTTTGGACTCGGCGGGGTGATCGCCCTCTTCCGGTTTGATCCACCTCTCGATTCACAACTGGCCGAGATTATCCAGCGCTCAGAAAAGAACGTCTTTCAGGGAACCCTTCGTGAAATTCGTCCCTCACGTCTGCAAAGGACAAAGATGGAAGTCTCCCTCTTCCGTGTCAAACAGCAAGATCACTGGAAAGAACTCAAGGGGACCATCCAGCTTTCGGCAGAATCCAAGACATTGAGTGCCCTCCCTCCCTTCCTTCCGGGGGACACGATTATTTTTCAGGCCCGGCTCAAGGAACCCCATTCGTTCCACAATCCCGGAAGTTTTGACACCGCCCGGTTTCTCAGGAGAAAAGGGATCCAGGCGACAGGATTCCTCTCCGGTCCCGATCAAATCATGATTATGCAGAATGGTGCTTCAAAGAACCCCCTGACACAAACCATCGGGGAAACAAGGGCCAAGATCCAGGGCCTCATCGCGGAGTCGAGTCAAGGGGAGGCCGGCGCCCTCCTCAGGGCCCTTGTCATCGGTGACCAGTCCTCCCTTTCAAAAGAAACGGAAGAGATATTCCAGAGGCTCGGTCTCACCCACCTGCTTTCGATCTCCGGCGTTCATGTCGGCATGGTCGCGACAACCCTGTTTTTCATCGGGCTCTTTTTGCTCCGACGCTCCTACCGACTCACACTCCAGCTCCCGACAAAAAAGATGGCCGCGGGCCTTAGCTTCCTGCCGGTCCTTTTTTATGTCCTCTTGGCCGGCTCTCCCCCCTCGGCCTCCCGAGCCGGAATCATGGTGGGGCTTTATCTGTTGAGTCTTCTGATATCCAAAGAGCAGGAGCCGTGGAATACCTTATCCGCCGCCGCTCTTCTGTTGCTCGCCTGGGACCCGGAGCTCCTCTTTGAGCGTTCCTTCCAGCTTTCTTTTCTGGCGATGATCGGCCTGACATTTGTCCTGACCACCGAATCTCTGTCAAAAAGAAACCGTTTCCTGAAATACCTGCTGATCTCCCTCGCCACTCTTCTGATGACCGCCCCCCTGGCCAGCGGTTTCTCAAAAACATTCTCTTTGGCGGGACTCCTTTGTAATTTCTGGGCCATTCCTTTTGTCGGTTTTGGAATCCTGCCACCCGCCCTTCTGGGCGCCTTCCTCGGCCTCCCCTTTCCAGGAGCCGGGCTTCCCCTCCTGCAAATCAGCGGTAAGATCTCAGAGATCTTCCTGAAAACACTCAGTCTGGTTTCCCCTGGGATGAAATCCCTCGTCTGGCCTGTCTCTCTGACCAATACCGAACTCTGCCTCTTCTATCTTTTTCTTTTTTTACTGGGCTGGGGGCTGATTGAGAGGAAACGGCTCTGGCCGGCCAGCATCTCTTTTTTGATTTTTATTTCATTCGTTCTTCACCCTTTCTCCGCTTCCTATTTTCAAAAAGATTTAAGGCTCACGTTTTTGGATGTCGGTGAAGGAGACGCCACCCTTGTTGAATTCCCTCATGGGAAGAAGTGGCTTGTTGATGCGGGGGGGTATATTATCCCGCCCGATTCCCCCGAAAAACAACCCTTTGACATGGGAGAAAATGTTCTGCTCCCTTACCTCCTCCAGCAGAAGATCTATCATCTGGACAAAATCATCCTTTCCCACCCCCATCCAGACCACTACGGCGGCATGGCAGCTATTGTTAAGACTCTTCCCGTCGGGGAGGTCTGGATGACTGAGGCGACCTTCCCCCATTTTACCTTTGCCACCCTCATGGAGGAAATTCGCCAAAAAGGGATTCCGGTCCGTCAGGTCGCGAGCCTTCAAAAGCCGTTCACCGAAGAAGGGGTCCGGGTGGAGATCGTCTACCCTTCTTTTATCGACCGACACCGGTCGATCAACGACAACTCACTGGTTTTCAAGCTGACCTTTGGTGAGGTTTCTTTTCTGCTCACCGGAGATATTGAGAAAAAAGGGGAGGCGTTTCTGGCGGCACAAGGGCGATTCGCCCAAGGGTGGTTCACCCAAGGGAATAAAATTCAAAGTACCATCCTCAAGGTCCCCCATCACGGGAGCAACAGCTCCAGTTCTGTTCCTTTTCTGGAGCTTGTGAAACCTCAATTGGCCGTCATCAGCGTCGGCTGGAAGAACCCGTTTCATTTTCCAAGACCAGAGGTCCTGGAAAGGTATAGGGAGAGAGGAATACCTGTTTATCGAACGGATAAAAACGGTGCTGTTATCGTGGAAACAGACGGGAAGACGACTCGTATCAAGAAGGAGATCTGAACAATATGTGGGCAGTGTAGGGATCGAACCTACGACCCCCTCGGTGTAAACGAGGTGACCGTGGCGACGGACGGAGAACTGTTTGAGATCAAAAGGGAGCACTGATAAGAGGTCTTGCTCAAATTTATTGATATAGTTATAAGTGGATGGATTATGAAGGTTCGTGATATAATAAGATTGATTGAATCAGACGGGTGGTATTTGATAGCAACGAAAGGAAGTCATCAGCAATATAAACACCCTGCTAAGTCAGGAAGGGTTACTATTGCGGGGCATTCTCAAAATGCCAATTTAGCTCCAGGGACTCTGAACAGTATTTTGAAACAAGCGCAATTGAAGGAGGCAAAAAAATGAACCGTTTTCTAGTGATTATTGAAAAAACAAAAAATGCCTATTCAGCCTATTCGCCGGATTTGGCTGGTTGTGTCGCAACAGGCTCAACGCGAGAAGAGGTTGAGAAAAATATTCATGAAGCCATTGAAATGCACGTTAAAGGCTTGAAAGAGGACAACGAACCGATTCCTGAATCTTTAGCGTTTGCTGAATATATTGCCGTAGCTGTTTGATTTAGAATTAATCTTCTTTCTCAACGCCGCTTTGCGGCTGTCTTATATGGGCAGGTAGGTCTCGCCAGGCAAAAATATTTTTAATTGACATCGTACATATATAAATGTACACTCTCATTTGTGAAAAAGAGGGACCTGGAAGCAGAGTTGATACGTCTCGGTTGGTGGTTATTGCGGCAAGGGGGCAACCATGAGATTTGGACAAACGGTGAGCATACGGTACCGGTGCCTCGCCACAAAGAAATTAACGAATTCACTGCGAGGGGTATTCTTAGAAAAGCGGAGAAAAACACGGTGATAAAAAAATAACAGGAGGTACATTATGTGTGTCAAATTCGAAGGAAAATTGTTAAAGGAGGGAAAGTATTGGGCGGTTTGTGTTCCGGCCCTGGATGTTTATACGCAGGGAAAATCTAAAAAGGATGCCTTGGCAATGATTCGGGAGGCCGTTGAATTATTGGTGGATCGAAAAAAAATCGCCGTTACTGTCAACCCACTCCCTGATAATCAGTTTGTGTTGCGAGCAAAAGAGGCTGACGATGACAAATATCTGATCGCCCTGATGCTTAAAAACCAGCGGGCGAAACATGGATTGAGCCTTCAAGAAGTGGCCGACCGTCTCGGTGTTTCAAAAAATGCCTACGCGCAATATGAACAGACACGCGCCGTTCCCAGCATTACTAAAATGGAAGAGTTTATCCATGCCATGAGCCACAATGTCCATGTGGTGTTGGATGTGCTGGATGAGGCAAGGGTGGCTTGAGTTATTTCTTCCCATAAATACTTTGGGCACAATGTTTATGGGCAGTGTAGGGATCGCCCTTCGCCTAAAGGCATTGTAAACGACGGCTCAGGGCGTCGGCGGCTCACTGCCGCTCGCCGGAATTGGCTCGCTATCGTCCACTGGACGCGTTCGCTGCCGTTCGATCCCCTATCTTGAAAACAATATGTGGGCAGTGTAGGGATCGAACCTACGGCCCCCTCGGTGTAAACGAGGTGCTCTACCGCTGAGCTAACTGCCCAAGCATTACATTACGAGTCCACGAGTGGAAGGCTTGCCGCCGGGAGCTGATGAGGTCGGCGGGGCTACAGGGAAGTCGTCAGGATGGGTGAGATCCGACTCCTTTTTCTTGAAGAGGGAATCCGGGTCCTTGAGAACGAGCGCCTGTTTCAGGACCTCATCCATATGTTCGACCGGGATGATCTTGAGGTCCTTCAAAATATTCTTGGGGATCTCCTTCAGATCTTTTTCGTTCTCCTTCGGGATGATGATCGTCTTGATCCCGCCACGATGGGCCGCCAGGGCTTTCTCCTTCAAGCCGCCAATAGGCAGGACACGGCCGCGCAAGGTCACTTCCCCGGTCATCGCAATATCCTTCCGGACAGGAATCTTGAGCAGGGCCGAGGTGAGTGTAGTCGCCATCGTAATGCCGGCGGAAGGGCCATCCTTCGGGACCGCCCCCTCCGGCACATGAACGTGAATATCCACCCGTTGATAGAAATTGCGGGAAAGTCCCATCTGTTCTGCACGAGAACGGACGTAAGAAAGGGCCGCCTGCGCCGATTCCTGCATCACCTCCCCCAATTTTCCGGTCACCGTCAATTTCCCTTTGCCCGGCATGACAGTGACTTCCGTGGTCAGAAGCTCCCCGCCAAACTCTGTCCAGGCGAGACCGGTCGTTAGACCGACCTGATCGGCCTCCTCCATGACCCCGTAACGGAACTTGTAAACCCCCAGGTATTTCTCCAGGGAAGAACCGGTGGCGCGGACATGAAGATCCCTCCCCTTCTCGGCCACCTCTTTCGCCACCTTTCGTGTGACGGTGGCAATTTCACGCTCCAGGTTGCGGACACCCGCCTCCTTGGTATACCGCTGGATAATCCCCTTGATCGCCGATTCCGCAACCTCCAGATTCTTTTCCGTCAGGCCATGCGCCTCACGTTGCTTCTTGATCAGGTATTTCTTGGCGATATGGATCTTTTCCTGCTCCGTATAGCCGGGGATCCGGATAATTTCCATCCGATCCTGGAGGGGGGGAGGAATCGCGTGCAGGGTGTTGGCCGTGGTGATGAACATCACATGGGTCAGGTCGTAATCCAGATCCAGATAATGGTCCTGGAAGGTATTGTTTTGTTCAGGATCCAACACCTCCAGCAGGGCGGCTGATGGGTCGCCACGGAAATCCATGCTCATCTTGTCGACTTCATCGAGGAGGAAAACCGGATTGCTGGAACCGGCCTTTTTGATGCTTTGGATAATCTTTCCGGGCAGGGCCCCAATGTAGGTCCTGCGGTGTCCACGGATCTCCGCTTCATCACGAACCCCGCCCAAGGAACAACGGACAAACTTCCGCCCTGTCGATCGGGCGATCGAACGGGCTAGCGACGTCTTCCCAACCCCCGGAGGCCCGACAAAACAGAGGATCGGTCCCTTCATCTTGTCCACAAGACTCCGGACGGCAAGGTACTCCAGGATCCTCTCTTTCACCTGCTTCAAACCGTAATGATCTTCCTCCAGGATCCGTTCCGCTTCCTTGAGATCAAGCTTGTCTTCGGTCATCTCATACCAGGGCAGACCCAGGATCCAATCGATATAGTTCCGCACGACTGTCGCCTCGGCACTCATGGGACTCATCAGTTTCAGTTTCTTGAACTCTTTTTTGACCTTTTTGGTCGCCTCGGCACTCATTTTTTTATTCTTGATCTTTTCTTCCAACTCCTGGAGCTCACTACGAAACTCGTCCCTTTCTCCCAGCTCGCGCTGGATCGCCTGCATCTGTTCGTTCAGGTAGTATTCCTTCTGCGTCTTTTCCATCTGCTTCTTGACGCGGGTCCGGATTTTCCTTTCCACCTGAAGGATTTCAATCTCGGACTGGATCTGCTTGTAGAGCCGCTCCAGACGTTCGGCAGGGTTTTCAATCTCCATGATTTTCTGCTTATCGGGCAATTTCAGCTGGAGATGGGCCACAATCGTGTCGGCCAGGCGCGAAGGATCATCAATCGTCATCACCGAGGAGAGCATCTCCGGCGGGATCCTCTTATTCAGCTTGACGTAGGTCTCAAAGGCCGTCTTGATACTCCGCATGAGCGCCTCGGTCTCAACCGTCACCTCACGGTTTTCATAGACCTCTTCCACCTCGACCAGAAAAAAGTTGTTGTTCGGGACAAATCGCCTGATCCGGGCGCGTCTTTTTCCCTCAATCAGGACCTTCACCGTTCCATCCGGCAGACGAAGGAGCTGAATGATCGTCCCCAAGGTCCCGACCTTGTAAATATCCTCATCTTTCGGATCATTGGTCTTGGCGTTCACCTGGGCCGCCAGGAGAACATCCTTCTCCTTGCTCATCGCCTCTTCCAGGGCATTGATCGACTTTTCACGCCCGACAAAGAGGGGGACCACCATATGCGGGAAGACGATGATATCCCGAAGGGGAAGCAAAGGGACAAGGTAGTTGTTGGCACTCACCTTTTCCGGCACCTTGGGTGACTCACCCTTGGGTGAATCACCCTTTTTTGGGTCTTTCGGGCCCTCAGGATTATCTCCGAACATGGGCTCTCCTTTTTATAATTTAAGCCGACTCCGCCTTCTTTTCGTAGACGACCAGCGGCTCCTGCTTCTTCAGGATCACTTCCTCGTTGATCACCACTTCCTTGATATTGTTCTTTGAGGGGATGTCATACATGATATCTAACATAATCGTCTCCAGGATGGCGCGCAAGCCCCTGGCCCCACTTTTTCTTTTCATCGCCTCGCGGGCGATGGCGGTCAAGGCCGCCGGGGTGAATTTGAGCTTGACCCGCTCGAATTCGAAGAGTCTTTGATACTGCTTGATCAGGGCATTTCTCGGTTTTGTCAGGATCTCGATTAAGGCCGATTCATCCAGCTCGGAAAGGGTCGCAATGACCGGAAGACGCCCGATGAATTCCGGGATGAGACCAAACCGGAGCAGATCCTCCGTCTGGACATCCCCCAGAAGTTCACCCACATTCCGATTCTTTTTGCTCTGGGGGTCGGAACCAAATCCCATCTTGTTGGAACCGGCCCTCTTGGCGATCAGGTCATCCAGACCGACAAAGGCACCGCCGCAGATAAAAAGGATGTTCGTCGTGTCAATCGGGATGAATTCCTGCTGGGGGTGTTTGCGCCCCCCCTTGGGCGGAACATTAGCCACCGTTCCTTCGATGATCTTCAGGAGCGCCTGCTGGACCCCTTCCCCGGAGACGTCACGAGTGATGGAAGGAGAGTCTGATTTTCGCGAGATCTTGTCAATCTCGTCAATGTAGACGATTCCTCTTTCACACTTGGCCTTGTCGTAATCGGCCGCCTGGAGGAGATTCAAGATGATGTTCTCGACATCCTCACCGACATAACCGGCCTCCGTCAGCGTCGTTGCATCGGCAATCGTAAAAGGGACATTCAGAATTTTGGCCAGCGTCTGGGCCAGGAGGGTCTTGCCGGAACCGGTCGGTCCAATCAGGAGGATATTGCTTTTCTGAAGCTCCACATCGCCGGGGGCAAATGATTTTGACTCGATTCTCTTATAATGATTGTGAACCGCCACGGAAAGGACCTTTTTCGCCCTCTCTTGACCGATCACATACTCATCCAGGACTTTTTTGATTTCAACCGGTTTGGGAACGGTGGAACGGGAAACCATCTGGGTCGCCCGAGCGTTCTCTTCGGCGATGATGTCATTGCAAAGGTCAATGCATTCATCACAAATATAGACCGTCGGCCCGGCAATCAGTTTGCGAACCTCTTTCTGGGATTTTCCACAGAAAGAGCAGGAAAGACTGGATGGATCGTCAAACCCTCTCGCCATAAGTTGATTTTAACCTTTCTGGGCCTTCGGAACAATCTCCATCTTCTTGCCCCCTTTGTCCCGGAAGGTCACCACTTCATCGATAATCCCGTACTCTTTGGCCTCGGCGCCGCTCATAAAAAAGTCGCGGTCGGTATCGGACTGTATCTTTTTTAACGGCTGCTTCGTGTGTTTCGCAAGAACGCTGTTCAACTCCTCTCGGAGACGCAGAATTTCACGAGCCTGGATATCAATATCAGCCGCCTGCCCTTGAAAGCCACCCAACGGCTGATGGATCAGGATTCTCGCGTGCGGAAGGGAAAACCGCTTGCCAACGGTGCCGCAGGCAAGAAGCAACGCCCCCATGGAGGCCGCCTGCCCCATGCAGATGGTCGAGACATCCGGCTTGATGTATTGAATAGTGTCGTAAATGGCCAACCCTGAAGTCACCGAACCGCCCGGTGAGTTGATATAAAGGTGGATCTCTTTATCCGGATCCTCTGATTCCAAAAAGAGGAGTTGGGCAATGATCAGATTGGAAACTTCGTCGTTGATGGGGGAACCGATAAAGATGATCCGGTCTTTGAGAAGGCGCGAGTAGATGTCATAGGCCCGTTCCCCCCGATTCGTCTGCTCAACCACCATCGGGATCAGATTGGCCTGCGGAGGAATGATCATTAAAAGAGTGGAACCTCCCTTTTGTGACGTGACGCGTTGAAAACTGACAACTAACTCCTCATTTTGATTTTAGCTGTACCTAGAACAAAATCAAGGGTTTTTTCAGCACGGAGTGATTCTTCGAGGGGGGTGATCAGGCCTCTCCCCTCATACATCTTCCGTAAGCTCTCTGGGGACTGCTTGACCGCCGGGGCCATCTCCTCAAACTTTTTCTGGATCTCGTCAGAACTTACAGAAATATTTTCTTTCTTGGCCACCGCCTCAAAGAGCAAAAGGGTTTGAACCCTTTTGATCGCCACATCCCTGTTCTTGGCGAAGAACTCTTCCAGCGTCACTCCAGATTTTTCCTGAGGGATCCCCTGGTTCTGGAGATAGTTCAAGAAACTCCGCCACATCGCCTCCAGCTCGCCATGGATCATCCCCTCCGGAACCAGGAACTGGTTCTTTTCCAGGAGTTTTTCGACAATTTGTTCCTTGAGCTGGGCCCGCCCGTGATGTTCCTTCTCTTTCTGGACATCACTTTGAATCCTTGTTTTTATCTCTTCCAAAGTTTGAAACGGGCCCAAGTCCTTGGCAAACTCATCATTTGGTTCCGGCAAAATCTTTTCCTTGAGGTCACCCAGGGTGACTTCGTAGATCACCTCCTGACCTGCCAAGGTTTTTTCCGGAAAGTCGGCGGGAAGTTTCAGTCTGATCTTTCGGGTCTCCCCCTTATCAAAGGTCAACAGTTCCTTTTCAAAGTCGGCCAGCAGATATCCTTTCCCCAGTTCCGCCACATAGTCCTTGACGATACCATTGGTAAAATTTCGCTCTCCGGCAAAACCGGCATAGTGGATGGTGACGACATCACCGGCCTTTGGTTTTCTCGAATCGGACACAGGGACCAGCCGGGCCGCCCGTTCCCTTAAGAATTCGAGTCTCTCCTGGACCTCTTTCTCCTCCACTCCTAACTTGTCTTGTGTCAGTTTGAGACCGTCATACCCCCGAACCTCAATCTCCGGCCGGACTTCAAAAGTGGCCAGATAGTGAAGCCCCTTCTCACCCCCAAACTCATTCACCTGGATTTCTGGCGGGGAAACCGGAAGAAGACCCGCCTCAGTCAGCGCCTCGGGATAGCTCTTGTTCACCAGTTCCCGGAGCGCCCCCTCTTCGGCATCCGGTTTGTAATACTGCTCCAGAACTGATTGGGGGACCTTTCCCGGACGGAACCCCTTGATATGCGCCTTTTGCTGGATCTTCTGGTAGGCCTGATTCAGCGCCGAGGTAACCTCTTCCGTCGGGAGGGAGACCTCCATTTTTTTCTTGATCGGGCTAAGATCCTCTATTTTCTTGACTGTCACCGCCATAAGTTTGGGGATTTATATCGGAGTAAAACGCCGAAAGTCAATCGGAACAAAAGAAAACTCTAGACAGTCCGGCCCCAAAATTATAGATGGGTTGGCCTTCGTGCGCCTGTAGCTCAGTGGATAGAGCACCTGGCTTCGAACCAGGGGGTCGCGGGTTCAAATCCTGCCAGGCGCGTTTGATAAAGTTGGGCCGTTAGCTCAGTTGGTAGAGCAGATGACTCTTAATCATCGGGTCGCAGGTTCGATCCCTGCACGGCCCACAGTATGAACCCGGAAGAAAAAATCATCGTCGCGCTGGATGTCGATAACCTCGACCGGGCAAAATCCCTTGTCACCATGCTGGCCCCTTATGTTGGCTGTTTTAAGGCCGGCCTGGAGTTGATTACAACCGCCGGGGCGCCACAGGTGGTGAAATTCATCCACAACCTCGGTGGAGAGATCTTTTTCGACGGCAAATTCGACGACATCCCCAACACGGTTGGCGCCGCCTCCAAGGCGGTCGCCTCACTCGGGGTCAAGATGTTCAATGTTCATGCCTCCGCCGGGATTGAGGCGATGAGGGCCGCTGTGGCGAACAAGGGGAAGTCTGCTGTCTTGGCGGTCACCGTTCTCACCGCCATCGATGAAAAAACCTGCCGGCATATCTTTGGCGACACCCCTTCCGCCAAGGTTCTGCAACTGGCTCTGGATGCCAGAGAGGCCGGCGTTGACGGTATTATCTGTTCCCCGCAGGAATTGGCACCCCTCGGAGGGGAAAAATTGTTGCGGGGTCTGGCAAAAATCACCCCCGGTGTCCGACCGGTCTGGGCCTCAAAGAATGACCAAAAACGGGTGATGACCCCGGCGGAGGCGACCCGGGCGGGGGCCACGGCATTGGTGATCGGTCGCCCGATCACGAATCCGCCGCCGGAGATCGGAACACCGGTGGATGCCGTCAAAAAAATCTTGGAGGAATTATCATGCTGACAGAACAAGAGGTCTTGAGAATCCTGGCCAAATCCAAGGCGGTCATCACCGGAAGTCATATCGTCTACACCTCCGGCAAACATGGCACTGCCTATGTCAACAAGGATGCCGTCTACCCGCATACTCAGGAGACGTCGCTCCTCTGCCAAACGATCGCCAAAAAATTCGCCGCCTCCGGTGTGGAGGTAGTCATCGCCCCTGTTGTCGGCGGGGTGATTCTCTCTCAATGGGTCGCCCACCACTTGAGCGAACTGACCGGACGGGAAGTCCTCGGGGTCTATGCGGAAAAAATGGAAGGGGGAGAAGGTTCGGGTGAATCACCCTTTGTTATCAAACGGGGGTACGACAAGTTGATCCAGGGGAAAAAGGTTCTGGTCGTGGAGGATGTCCTCAATACCGGTGGTTCCGTAAAAAAGGTGGTCGAGGCCACAAGGGCTGTCGGCGGTGATATCATTGGGGTCGGCGCCCTCTGCAACCGTGGCGGGGTCAAGCCCTCCGATATCGGTAATGTTCCTGAACTGTTCACCCTGGTGAACCTCAAGCTCGAGGCCTGGGATGAACCTTTTTGCCCCCTCTGCGCCCAAAAGGTGCCGATCAATACCGACATCGGCAAGGGGCGAGAGTTTTTGGCAAGGAAACAACAGATCGGAACGTAGATTTTCCAAGCAACAAACCCTGCCCGCTACCGAAAAGGCCGGTACACTATGCCTCCTCCTAAAGCAGTTTCAGCCCAACAGATAAGGGACTTTTACACCACCTTCCTCGGCCCGGAAAAAGGAAAACCGCAACCGATCGATCTTTCAAGCCGGGTGGTCAGTGCCGAGGAAGCGGGGTTCCTTGTCCGTAACAAACTGGAGGAGATCCGCAGGGCCCTAGTAAAAGACGAATACAATTATTATGACGTTGAAGGCAAGTTTGGTTTCGTCTCCCTCCGGAACAAACCGATCTTCCCCGACGTGTTTTGGTACATCTCCCAGAGAGACTGCCCAAAGGATGTGTGCGAACCGACAATCTCCGTGGAGGATATCGGTCTATCCCTTGTGGAAGCGGGACTTCTGATCCTGCCACGCGTTCAAGAGGAACCAAAACCGGCGACCGAAACGGAGCCGATCGTCCTCAATCCGGATCCCTCCGGACAATCCTCTCCCCCTGTCGCAACGCTTGGACAAATCTGGAACAACAAAGGGATGATCCGCTGGAAGGTAAAAAACGCCCCCTCCATCCCACACTTTGAAGAATGGCTGAAGCTTCCCGGCCTGAGTGATGAGGACCGGTTGTTCCTCATTGACAGCTTTAATCGTCTCGATTCTGTCTATGCCAGGAGAGAGCTTTCAAAGGCGTTGATGGAAGAGGGAGGCCCTCAGGTGCGCACCACCTACCTCAAGCGCTTTAGAATTAGCCATTTTAATGGGGGGTTCTTTTTGGGCAATCTCGCGACTACTGATTTTGACCCTCTTCTGGCAAAACTGGTTCCCTCTGACATGAAGACGATTCATGAGATTCTTGGTAGCGACGACCCCCAACAGGTTGCCTTCGGGCTCCTCTGTGCCGCAAGATTACTGAACCACGGTGACTTCCTCGCCATTCGCCAAGAGGTACTGGATAAAAAGACCGGCCAAGGCCTCCTTTTCACCTCAAATAGGCCCAACCCAGGTCAGGAAGTCACCCTTACTGATTTCGCCAACTACCTCCTCCAGGCCTATTTCGGGGATTTCTCAACCACCGACAAGGACTGGGTCGATAAAAAAACTTGGGAATCTTACCCTCACTACCGACCCAAAGGGGTCGGGCAATAGGTTTTGTTTTCCCTTGTCACCCCCCTAAACCACTGCTACAAAACAAAAAGTTTTTGCCCCCGTGGCGGAACTGGGATACGCGTATGGCTTAGAACCATATCCCGAAAGGGTTGCAGGTTCAAATCCTGCCGGGGGCACAAAACAGGTCTATGGAAGAAGCGGTCCAATTAAACAGTCTCAGCAAACGGTTCGGACGCAACTGGGTCCTTGCCAACCTGGACCTGACCGTTCAAAGGGGGGAATCGATCGCCCTCTTCGGCCCGAATGGTTGCGGAAAATCGACCCTCCTGAAGGTGATCGCCACCCTCCTCCGCCCGACAACCGGGACCCTCCTCGTTTTGGGGTACTCGGAGAAACAAAGGGGGGAAATCCGCAAAAAAGTCCGGCTCGTTTCTCACGAAAAACAGCTTTATGGAGAATTGACCGCCCTGGAAAACCTCCGGTTCGCCGCCCGACTCCGGGGTTTTTCATTCACCGACAACGATCTGGAAGGGTATTTGCAAAAACTGGAAATCCTCCCGGCCAAAAACAAATGGGTGCGTGAGTTTTCTGAAGGGATGAAAAAACGGTTGATGCTGGCCAAAACACTGATCGGCAATCCGGAATTAATCCTTCTGGACGAACCGTACCCGAGCCTCGATCGTTCTGGCAAAGAGGTGATCAATTCCTTGATCGAGGGATGGCGCCAAGAAGGAAAAACGATCCTGATCGCCAGCCATGACCATGACGAAACCCTCCGCCATGTCGACCGGAGCCTGACCCTCCAGGGAGGGAATTTTCTGCCATGAAATCACTCCTCCGCCAAGCTCTCGCCATTTTGGAAAAAGATCTCTTGATCGAATACCGCGATAAAAGCCGTTTTGTCTCCGTATTTCTCTTCGGTCTTCTCTTACTGCTCCTTTTTAGTTTTGCCTTGAGTGTCCAGCCCGATCTGATGCGCAAAATGGCGGCCGGCCTTTTTTGGCTGACTATCCTTTTTTCCTCACTCCTCGCCCTCGAACATTCCTTCCAGCGGGAGATGGAAGAGGGGCAATGGGAAGGACTTCTCCTTTTGGGAACGGACCCGAGGGGTTTGTACCTTGGAAAAATGTTGGCCAACCTCTTTTTTGTCTTCTTTCTGCAACTGGCCCTCCTTCTGCCGATGGCGGTTCTTTACGACATCCAACTTTCCCCAGCACTGGTCACGATCCTCTTTCTGGGAAGTCTTGGGATTTCCAGTCTGGGAACATTTTACGCCATCCTCACCACCCACTTTCGCGGCGGCCAACTCCTGCTCCCGCTTCTCCTCTTTCCGATGCTGATTCCCCTGCTTTTGGCGGTGGTCAAGGTCACGGAACTGACCCTGGCCCATGATCTCTTCGGCCAACAGGTCGCCTGGCTAAAACTATTGACACTATTTGACATTGTTTTTCTTTTGGTATCTCTTCTCACGATCGAAACACTGCTCGACCAATGATGGTTCGACAAGCTCACCATGTCCGCGAATCAGGGACACCCTGAGCAAAGTCGAAGGGTCAACGATGAGACTAAAAATAATCACTGTCATCCTTGTTTTGTTTTTTGCCTTTGCCCAGTATTGGGGGTTGAAGATTGCGCCGCCGGACCGGATGATGGGGGATATCTACCGGATTCTTTTTGTCCATGTCCCCTCCGCCTGGAATGCAATGCTCCTCTTTACCGCAAGCTTTGTCTTCTCCCTCCTCTATCTGATCAGCAAAAAGCAAAAGTGGGATTTCTGGAATGAGGGGGTTACGGAAGTGGGGCTCGTTCTCACCGGTTTGGCACTGGCGCTGGGGTCCCTCTGGGGGAGACCAACCTGGGGGATCTGGTGGACCTGGGATCCACGCTTGACCGCCACCGCCGTTCTGTTCATTCTTTACGCCGGCGTCCTGCTCTTCCGTCGCTTTCTGGAGGATCCGATCACCCGGGCAAAAATCGGTTCCATCCTTTCGCTGTTCGTCTACATCAACGTTCCGATCGTCTATCTTTCCGTCAAATGGTGGCGGAGTCTGCACCAGGTCCAGTCGAGTCCCCAAACGATGGCGCCGGAAATGATCCTGCCGCTCCGGTTGAACGCGCTGGCTATTTTGGGTATCGCCCTCTTCTTTGTTTATTGGAGGGTGCAGCTCGCCCGTCACCGGGCCGCACGGGAGGAAGCCGAGTCAAAACCACCGGGAGGCAGCTTATGATCGAGGGGGGCTGGGAATTTGTCGGGGCCGCCTATGGACTGACTTGGATCGTTTTTTCGGCCTATCTTCTGTCACTCTGGTTTCGCCTGCGGGGATTCCGATGAAAAAGGCGATGATCGGCGGCGGAATTTTGATCGCCGGGGCACTGGGTTATGCCTTGTGGGGGGGATTGGAAGAAAATCTTGTCTACTTTGTGACCCCCACCGAACTTTTAGAAAAAGGAGACGGCGCGGTCGGGAATCCGATCCGTGTCGGGGGGGTTGTTGATGGCGGCTCGGTCCGGGTGGAAGGGACCCAGATCCATTTCATCCTTACCGATGAAAAACCAAGCCGCATCCCGGTCTTTACCAACACTACCCCGCCACAGATGTTTCAGGAAGGGATCGGTGTCGTTGTGGAAGGGGCGTTGCAAAAAGATCATCGCTTTTATGCGGAACGGTTGATGGTGAAACACGGCAACGAATACCGTCCCCCCCCAGAAGGAAAGATGCCACAGCAGATTTACAAACAGCTAATCTCCCCCTCACCCTCTCCCCGACGCGGCGAAGTCCCTGCCGAGGGACAAAGGGGAGAGGGGAAAGATTGAATGAGCCCCATCGTTACACTTGGCAACAGTTGCATCGGTCTTTCCGCCGGCCTTGCCATTTTCGGCATGATCCTTTTCTATGCGGCGCAACGGAGTCCGTCGGCAAACCTTGCCGGTTGGGGACGGGCCGCCGTTTACGGTAATTTTATCTTGATGACCGTCGCCAACCTGGCGATGGTCTACGCCCTTCTCTCGGATGACTTTGGCGTCAGTTACGTCGCCCATGTCGGGGCCGTCGAGACCCCCCGGTGGATCAGCGCCATCTCCCTCTGGAGTTCTCTGGAGGGATCGATCCTCTTTTGGGGATGGATCTTGACCACCTACTCTGCCGTCTGCCTCTACCTTTATAGAGAGAGGGAGGAGGCGATCTTTCAATGGGCCGGTCTGGTCATCCTTTTTATCCAACTCTTTTTCTTTCTCCTTCTCGCCCAACCGGCGAACCCATTCCTTCCAGTCATTCCTGCCCCAGAAAACGGGCCTGGCCCAAATCCGCTTCTACAAAACCACTGGCTCATGGCGATCCATCCCCCCTTCCTTTATATAGGGTATATCGGATTCACGATCCCGTTCGCGTTTGCGATCGGATCTCTCCTCGAAACTGACCTTCAAGACTATTGGGTATCGTTAGTCCGGCGGTGGACCCTTTTTGCCTGGTCGTTTCTTTCGATGGCGATCGTCCTCGGCGGCTGGTGGTCCTATGCCGTCCTCGGTTGGGGCGGCTACTGGGCCTGGGACCCGGTAGAAAATGCCAGTTTCATGCCCTGGCTTTCTGGTACGGCGCTCGTGCATTCCCTCATCGTTTACGAAAAGAGAAAAATGCTTCCGGGCTGGAACCTGACGCTGGCCATGATGACCTTTCTGCTCACCCTGCTGGGGACCTTTCTCACACGGAGCGGTGTGCTCGATAGTGTCCACTCTTTCACCGAATCCCATGTGGGGCCTTACTTTCTGGTCTTCATCGGGATCCTTCTGACCCTTTCCCTCTTTCTTCTTTTCTGGAGGGCACCACGCCTTAAACAACCGACAAGAACGGAAAGGGTGATTCACCCAAGCCTCTTCAGCCTGGAGACCCTCTTTCTTTTCAACAATCTTTTGTTTGTCAGTTTTTGTTTTATTGTCTTTCTGGGAACCCTCTACCCGCTTGTTGTGGAAGCGATCAAAGGGCAGCGGATTTCCGTGGGGGAACCGTACTTCAACCAGATGACGGTGCCGATCGTCGGGATGATTCTCCTCGTCATGGGGATTGCGATCATCACGCCATGGAAAAAGGGGATGCTCCGTCCTTTTATCACCCTGGCTCGCTGGCCGCTTGTCGTTTCCTGCGTCGTTACCATCATCTCATTTATTCTTGGCGGGCAAAACCCGGGGCTCGTGATCATCCTCTTTCTGGCCACCTTCGCCTTTTTGGTCATGGTCTTTGAAGTTGTCCGTGTTGTCCGACGGGAGGTCTCTTGGACCCAACTCCTGACAAGCAATCCCCGACGCTACGGTGGTTTCATTTCTCACCTGGGGGCCCTGATGATCATCGTCGCTGTCGCCCTTTCATCCCTGTATGACAAAAGCCAGGAATTTTCCCTGAAGGTCGGAGAATCGGGCCAGATCGGACCTTATACCTTGACCCTGGAAAAGATGACCGCCGAACAGGCGCCCCAGCGTTTTGAGATCAAGGCGATCGTCGCGATCTCTCAAGAAGGTCGCTTTCTGACGACTCTCACACCGCAGATGAATTTTTATCCCTCCTCCCAACAACCGATCGGGAGTCCCGCCATCCGGTCAACCCTTCTGGGGGATATCTATCTGACTCTCACCAGTTTTGAAAAAGACGGTTCCAAGGCGGCGATCCGTGCCCTTATCACACCGGCGGTTGTCTGGATCTGGATCGGAGGGATCTTCGTGATGCTGGGAGGCCTCCTCGCACTCTTTCTATGAAACGCCTTGTCCTCTTTTTTCTGATCCTGATCCCTTCTCTCTATCTTCTCTATTTCAGCCTGACGCGTAATCCCAGAGACCTTCCCTCCGTGTTGATTGAGAAGACAGCCCCCGATTTTGAATTGGAGAGTCTGGATGGAAAAAGAATGAGCCTGCACGAGCCTCCGGGGAAGGGCGATTCGCCCAAGCCTGTCATCCTAAACTTTTGGTCGACCTGGTGCGGCCCCTGCATCCAGGAACACCAGGTCATCCGTGAGGCTATTGATCTTTATACCTCCAAAGGAGTTATTTTTTATTCCATCTTGTACGAAGACAAACCTGAAAATGCCCGTCAGTTCGTCAAACAGTTCGGCCCAGCGGCGCCAATTCTTTTGGATCCCTCGTTAAGGACAGCGATTGACTACGGAGTCAGCGGCGTTCCAGAAACCTTCTTCATTGACCGGCAGGGGCGGATTGTCTACAAACAGGCCGGACCATTGACCCCAGACATTCTTATGAGGGAGATCGAGAGGCTTCTAAAATGAACCGACTTATTCTAGTGTTTTTTATACTCTTCTTTTCCATGGCCCACGCCGCTGCACAGTTAACCCCCGAACAAGAGAGTCGCGCCAACCAACTGGGCCGGCAACTCCGCTGTCCTGTCTGCCGCGGGGTCTCCATCGCGGAGTCACCGGCAGAACTGGCGCAACAGATGATGACCCTTGTCAGGGCCCAGGTGGCCGAGGGGAAAACCGACCAGGAAATCTTGAAATACTTTGAAGAACGCTACGGCGAGTGGGCCCTCCTTCAACCAAAGGCGGAGGGGATGAATCTTTTGGTCTGGGTCCTCCCCGCACTCTTTATCTTAGTGGGTGCCGGTCTCATTGTGAGCCGGACTAGAAAGGAAAAAACATCGTGATTCTTTCTGGAACAATGTTGGGCCTGGTTGGCGTCTTCGCCCTCTTGTGCGCCGCACTCACCTTGGCCCTTCTCGACCGTCGTCAACATTCCCCATTCTTATCTCGAATGGCACTCATCCTTTTCTTGTGCGCCTTTGTCGGTGGCGTGCTTGTCACACTGATCGGAGGGATCAAACCTCGCAATAATCAAATACCGATGGGTCCTTCCGCCGGCAAAACTGGTCCGATGGGAAGCATCGGTAGTATTAACGAAGGAGAACTAAAGACCTTGCAAGAAAAAGTCGCCCAAAACCCCCGCGACATCCGGTCACGCGAAAGGCTGGGCCATATTTACCTGCAACAACAGGATTTCGAAAACGTCTTCCGGATGGCGCATGAGGCCTTGCAAATAAATCCCAAGAGCGTTGAGTCTCTGGTCCATATGGGGATGGTCCTGTTTGCGATGCAGGACCCGACCGCCGCCCTCCAACAATTTGACAAGGCGCTCGCGATTGATCCCAAAAATCAGGAGGCGATTCGCTTTAAGGGAATGGTCACAACGGCCTTATCATCAAAAAAATAGATATAAATCAATATGTTATACAAACTTCCTAGAAAATAGGTTGGAGGGGTGTCTCATTTTTGATATCCTACTCTATATAATAAGGAGGTCGATATGCGGAAGCAAGATTGGGCAATCATCCGGAAGAGAATAGGAAAAGTGGTTCACAAGGGGGTAGCCTACCTCAAGGAAGGGACCAAACAGGCCGGCTACGTTGCCGGGAAGACGGCCCACGTGGTCCATCTGGAGATGAACATCCAGACACTCAAATCGAAGATTGCCAAACTGAGTAAAGAACTCGGCCAGGTGGTGCATGCCTCATGGACCAATGGGCATATCCGGACAACGCCGGAGTCGAAGAAGCTCCACCATCATCTCCATCAGTTGGAGAGAAATCTAAAGCAACAGAGGCAGGAGCTGGTTCACACCCATATCACAAAATAGCTTAAGGCGGTGTCCCCTCGCCTCTCTTGCCACGGATCCTCCGGATCTCCCAGGAGAGGAGCAGGGTGAGCAAGGAGCCGGCCGCCATCGAAATCAAGATGAGAAGGAGCTTTGGGGTGGCCGGGAGCGACCAAAAGAGAAAATCAACCGGCGTCGGCTCGACGTTCTGAAGGATAATGATCAAGAGAAGAAGGGAGATCAGCCCCCAAAAGATCGTGCGGGGTCTTGTCAAAAACCGCTTCATGCGGGGAACAATACCAGAATTTTCAGTCTAAGTCTATTTTTCTCTCGGAGGCGGGCGGGGACTCCGGAGTCTGGATATATTTTTCGTACCAATCCTTGATACTGAACGTAAAGAGTCTCCTCCGGCAACGCGGGCAGGAAAGATTCACCTTTCCGGCAAACATGTTGGAGATGATCCGGCAGTCGAGGGGGAGAAAACTTCGGCGACAGCGACGGCAGGAAAAATTTTGCGGGAATTCTTCGGTGAGCGTCATCGGGAGCTAGCGTATAGCGAGTTTACTCGGGAAAGGAAAGTCCTAAAAGATTAAGATGCGCCGACAGGGCGAAACGCTCTTCGGACCCTTTTGGAAACCGGTCCCAATCACTCCTCAATTTTTGGAGATAAGAAGAGGCGGTCTGAACTACCGGTGAATCCGTAATCTCAACCCCGGCCAGCCCCTCATGCACCAACCCAATTCTCAAGTCTCCCATCGCTACAAGGGCTCGCCCCTCTTCCGGAATGTTGGCAAGATAGACCCCATTTTCGATCTGATGGACCACCTGGATCGCCCGCCAGCGGTGGGCCCACTCTCCCAACCCCTTCAGATCAAGACCATAGGTTTCCCCTTTCATCAACTGGTGTGCAAAAAACCGCACTTCATTCGGGTCCTGGGATTTTACCAAATACATCTCAAACAGAACCTCATCCTGAGGCTTGGAAGGATCGATCCCCAGATTGGGGTCATTCCTGGCCTCTCGCGCCTCTTCTCTGATCGTCGTCACAATGTTATCGATCATTTCTTCTGTCAGACGACGTTCCCAACGACCGACATCCCCTGTTTCTAACCCGATACCGATAGCACTGCTGACCAACTGGCCAATCTGGTCCTCGCCGTTCAACCGTCGATCCAGGGCCGATTCTTTGTAGGCCTCGTACAATTGTTCTCCTGATCTCCCGCGGGCACGGGAGCGGACCTGCCGTTCCAACCGGCCCAACTCTCTTTTCAATTCTCCTCCAAGACGACTCCTCTCCGCCTCAAATTCCCCGGCGAGCCTCTCTTCCCATTGCCCGACGACACCGGTCTCCAAACCGATCTCTTCCGCCCCCTTGACGACACTGGCAAACCTTTCTCCTTGTCCCATGGGACCGGCCATCTGCTTATAAATATTATAAAGGGTCTCTTCCTCATCCTTCCCCCTGACCTTATCACCGATCTCCGGATTCGTTCCGGCATAGGCATAAAGCCGCTCCACATCCTCTTCAATCCGGGAGAGCGCCCGCCGAAATCCGGAACGAATCTCCTCCTTTTTCCTCTCAATTTTTTCCGGCATATAGTCTCTCCTTGAGGCAAACGGAACCTCCCCGTAAAGATTCGTGAGATAACCCGGCGTCGTCATCAACCAGATATTCCGGCTGTCGGTGGTGAGAAGATGGACCGGTTCTCTCACCGCCTCCCTGTCTCCAGTCAGCTCCACCCAGCCGACCACGGGACCGGCGGTCATCCTCTCGGGGTGTGCCGAATCGCCGGGGACCATCACCGTCACCGGCGCCCGGTTTTGCCACTCCGTCCTGTTTTCGGAAAAGCCAAAGAGTTGAACGGCCAGGGAGGCCACCCTTTCCTCAAGACGGGTCGGCCGTCTCCCCTGTCGGTCCAGGAATTGGGGGGGCTGAAGGGTTGCTGAAAAATAGAGGGCATCAATCGCCCCAACGGTACGGTAGAATTGCCTCCCCAAGGAGACAATCTTGTCCGCCTTCTCCGGCGGATACTTCCGGGCATCCGGTTCCTGCCCACCGGCAAGGAGCGCCGCCACCTCCACTATTTCCGGAAACTCCCTCTTCGCCTCTTCCAGATTTTTGGCCGATTTGTAAAGGGCCCCGAATGTCAGGGGATGGTTCGAAGAACCCGGCATGAAGGTCGGCTGAAATCCCCTTTTTTGCAAATCCTCAAAACTGACCGGCGGGGGATTGACGACCGGTACAGGCAGGGCATCCACCCACTTTTTAAAGGCCGCCTCATCTTTAACATAAACCTTGGAGCCGTCGTAGGAGACCGCCTCTTGAAGGAGTCTCGAGTAATCCGGCATCCCCAGCGATTCCTGATCGGTCCCAAAAAGTTGATGAGCCCGGCCGCGGGCGTAAGGGACCGGATGAGCCAGCAAGTTTAAAATGATCGGTTGCAGGAAGGCCTGTTCCTGCGGATCACTGACCAACCTCTTCAAAAAACCAGCCTCGTCAAACGGCTCCCCCGCTAGCCCTTGAGCCGCCGCCGTCATCGCCACCTGCTCGTTAAACCAACTCCCGATTCTCACAAGATCGCTGTAATGACGGTAGTAGCGATAGAGATAATCGGCGGACCACTGGTTGGACCGGTAATAAAGGTGGGTGAGAAGGAACTTGTCAACCCGGCGGGCTCCGACCTCAAGCCAGCCCAACGGATTCAGTCTGTAGGGGAAGCGCGAATAACGACGCTTAAGAAAATCATCGACAATCTCATCCTCGATCGGGAGTGTTCCCCCCTCCAGCGGTTGCCACCGGAGGCTCGGAAGCCATGAGGGACCGCCATCAAATAGAAACCCTTCCGCCCCGTAATCGGCCAAGACCAAGACCCCCAGTCCTGTTGCCGCTCCGGCTGCGATAGGGGCCAAGGCGGTCCGGCCAGCCACAACTCCCAATCCCTCCCGCCCGGCGAACCCTCCCAAACGGAGGAGACGGGAATGCCGCGGGGCAAAGGTGATGATAAAACCATTGGTCTGCCAGAGAAAGGTAGAAAGACTGCTCGCCAGCCCACCGCTCTCCAGTCCCAAGGCGTTTTGCGTTGCCTCATCGGCCCAACCAACCATCGTAAAAACACCAACCCCGCGGGCCATAAACGGCGGGGCCTTGGCGAGTTGCGACGGCGTCGTGACAAAACGGCCTGCGGTCCGGAAACGCCCTGCCCAGCGTTTCCCAAAATTTTTCAACCGTTGGGCCCAACGCTCGCCAAAAGGGAGGGAAGGATCCACCGGTGTTGAAGGAGTTCCCGGGCTTCTGGGAATCGGTTGCAGGACGTCTCTGGAAAACCTCTGCCAGAGGGGGGCTTTTGAAACGCCGGCCGTCCTCTCGCCGGCCCACCCGATCAGGCGGTGGATCCCATAAGCGGCAATCGGCGTCCCAACGACTGATGTTGTCACCAAGGCAACACCCCTTGGATCAACCTTTTTCCCCGAACAGAGGGAGGCAACTGTCTTTGGGGTCATCCCGTAGATCCGGACCGCCATCGTCGCCTCCCCCTGACAGGCGGTGAGCGAGGCAAGTCTCTCCTGAAGGGCCAACGCCCTTTTCCATTCCCCGTCCATCTTTCCCACCCAAAGGGCCCCGACAACTTCTTCATAAGAAGGGAGAGGCGTTTTTGTGGAATCAATCCGGTACTCTCTCAAGACCTCTTCATAGTCCCGAGGTTCCAAGGTATCCGGCTTATTCCGATAGGCGATCCCCAAGAATAGGGGAAGCCTGGGGTCTATCAATCGTCGTTCAAAATCAGCCATTTTAGCCCTGTTGTTCGGAGGTATTATCGGAGAAAACAGGCCAAAGTTGCTCATTTAAGGGAGCAACTTTTTGCCAAACCGGCCGAAAAGAGGGGGGGTTTGACAATTCAAATGGCGCCTCCCGGATTTTACAACCTGCCGGTCTATCCCCCGATCGCCCCCTGGGCTACCTATTCGGGGGCCCTCACCAGCCTTGCCGGCTATAGTCGCCTCGGTTTTAGCAAGGACCCGGCCCATACCCTGGTTGATTTTGCCGAGCACCCGATTGATTACCTCAACAGCTCTCCCCTGCCAGGGCCTCACGAAATCGGGTGGGAAGAGTTTCAGAGAAACGGGTATGACCCTCCTCTCGTCCGCGACTTTTACCTGAAATCGGCTGAGTGTGAGAGCGCCTTGGCGGGTAAAATCTCGCTCAATCCGGAAAAGGCGCTCGCCTGCCAGAATTATCATCCCTTAAACAGCTCCGGCGTCCGTGCTGTGGCAGTCCCAACCCTCAGGGTGGCGGCGGCCGGGATCGGGGCGGTCAGCCTCTTCACCCAATGGCGCAAAATTCCTGGCGAGGCCGGAGAACAAAAACTGCCGCTCCAACCAACCCTTTACTGGACTGTTTACTATACCGGCGCCTATGCGGCGGCCCGGGCGGTAAGCGATATGGCCGGGGCGGCCCGCCTCCGTTATGGGGATGAGGCAACCTGGAACATGAGCCGGTGGAACCCCGCCGATATCAACTTTACGGTCCAGGAGGCGGAGTGGGCGTTGCGCCCCTGGAATGCGTGGTCCACCCATGTAGCCCTCGACTGGGCCGCCAGGATTAATGTCTGGATGTTTAACAAGGCGGGGGAAGCGGCGGCGACCGCCCCGGCCTATCCGGTCGAGACCTGGATCAGTCAACGAATGGCCGCCTTGAGTCCGGGGGTGCAAAAAACGGTCAAGGCGGGGGCGATCCTGGGAGGGGCCTATGTTGTCTACAAAGGGGGAGAGGCGGCTTCGCACCTGGCCCGCGGCGAATACGAAACCACCGCCGAGATGAGGGAACAGGCGGCGTTGACCGTCCTGGGGGCCGGCACTGCTGGTCTCGGTGTTCGTCAATTCCTGCAGAGCAAAACCGTTTTTCCGATCCACAGGATTGTCTTGGAACTAAGAACAATGGCAACAACCCACCCGGCACGGTTCGCCGAGATCGCCGGGATTGCCAACGAACCGGCGGCCATTACCGCTTTTGCCAATAACCCGGCAAAAATGGCGGAACTGGCCCGAAGACCGGCGGCCCTGACGAATACCCTCCTCTACCTCGATAACGGTGAGGCGGCGCTGGTCAGGGCCAGCCGGAACGGAGAACGATTTGTCGGGGCAAGCCGTCTTGTCCTCTGGGGGCTTGGCGCCCTTGTTGTTTATGAAGGCTTTGAAGCGGCAGAACGGCTCATCTCCAGCGACAGTTTTAGGGAGGCAAAAAATGGTGACTGGATTACGGACACCGCCCTCTGCACGGCCGGTGTCTTCACCGGGGTGACATTGGCCGCCAATGTCACCAGGGCCCCTTTCTTTAACCGGTGGCCGGGACTCCGGGACAACGTCTTTGTCGCCACCACCATTGGTGGAGAACGGGCGGTCGCCGCCACGATGACAACAAGCCTCCTGCTGGCGGCCCCACAAAGATCCGGTTACATGCTCGGTTACCTCTGGTGGCGCGGCCTGGGGAACGGCATCGTCAACACCCTCTTCCGGGGGCTTCAGGGGTATAACGACCTGGATGTTTTGATCGCCGAGTTTGGCCGGTCGTTCGTCACGCCGCTCCCCGGAACCATCTACGACGGTTACTACCGGTCAACCACGGGGAGGGCCCCCTCGACCTTCCAATCCCTTGTCTGGTCCAACGTCGCCTACCAGATCATCACCGCCGTCAACCAGACCCGCCAGACCGGTTCGATGAACTACGCCAGCCTCAGCCGGCGCTGGGCCTCCGCCACCCCTGAAGAAAAAGAGGGATTGGCAACGGCGATTCAGGATACTGATGAAGGGGTGAGGGTAAGTCTCCTCCAGAGGACAAGGGACCGATTCAGCGAAACCTTGTCCCGCCTGGAAAAGAGCGCGGCCCGGTTTCACACCCTTTGCCATGACAATCGTTGTCAACTGGGGGTTAACCGGATCTACGACCAGACCCTGTCGCTTCAAAAAGAACTGGAGACCGGCCTCCCCGACCCGCAGGCGGCTGGGGATGTTGTCCGGCGCGCCGTCACACAGACCGGCAAGGCGCTCTGGTTCTGGGGACAACACCCGACGCTGGACCGAATCGAGGCCGAGATCGGCCGTCTTGAAGAACAGCTGGGAGATCGCCGCCAGTCCGAAGAGAGGGACAAGGAGACCCTTTTGAAGGGGATGAGGGAAGAGATCCGATGGGTGAGCCGGACCCGGAATGACTTCTTCGACGCCATCCGGGAGAGAGATAACGTGGCTACCAACGAGCGGAATTACTACGTCCGGGGGCTGGAAAGATACCTCAAAAAGCGTTAACCAGGCCCCCTATTAAGGTCCCCAGTGGAATTTAATTCCTAAAACAAGCGTCACCACGGCAATCAGACTCCATAAGCCGAACAAGGGAAAATAAAACCGGACCCATCGCCCAAAGGGAACCTTGGCGATCCCGAGGCAGGCCATCAGGACGCCGGAGGCGGGAGAAATCCCGTTCATGAACCCGTCGGCAAACAAAAAGGCCTGGGTGGAAACCTGCCGCGTGAGGCCGATCAGGTCACCAATCGGAAACATGATCGGCATCACCGCCGCCGCCTGCCCGCTCCCGGAGGTAATCAACAGGGCGGTAAAACAGTTGGCGACATACATGCCGATCGCCGCCAGATAGATCGGCAGGCCGACCAATAGCTGGGAAAGGGCGTGGATGATCGTATCCATGATCATCCCTTTTTGAAGGACATATTGAATCGCATAGGCAAAACCGGTAATCAGTGCCCCACCGGTAATCCCCGACATCCCCTTCATAAAACTGGTGGCGATCCGGTTCGGCCCGAAACCACCGACGATCCCGGTCACAATTCCCATCGCCACAAAGACAGCGGCAATCTCCAAAAGGTCCCACTGGAACTGAACCGATCCGTAGACGATGGCCGCGATCGAGAGGGCGGTCACCAGCAACACCCCCCAGTCCCTCTTGTTCATCGGGCGGGAGGCCTCCAGATTGATATCAAAATCATAGTGGATGTTGAGGTCCGCCACCAGGGAACGGGCCGGATTCTTCCGCGTCCTGGCCGCATAACGGGCCACATAAAGGATCGCCACCAGAACTGTGGAAAGACAGACGGCCGAACGGACCACCGCCCCGGAAAAGATCGGAATCTGCCCGATCTGATGGGCGATCCCGACACTGGTCGGGACCACCGGGCTGGTGTTAAACCCGGCGTAACAACCGAGATAGGTCAACCCGAGGCCGACAATCGGATCAAACTTGAGGGAGCGGGCGATCACAAGCCCCAACGGGATAAAAACAATCACGGCGTTGGCCATCGAGGCCAAGGCGCCGGCCAGGGCGAAGGCGAGCATCACGATCGGAATCATCCAGACCTCACTCCCCCGTACCTTCTTGACCAAGGCATAAATGGAGGCGTTGACCGTCCCGATATCTTCCAGGACCCGAAAGGCCCCGGCCCCAAGGAAGATCCCAAAAATGATGACGGCGGCCGCCACCATCCCCTTCGGAATGGAAAGAAAGATGTCAGCTACCGGCACTGGGGATCTTTCCGTGTAGGTAAAACTCCCCGGAACAACAATCGTCCTCTTGGACTGGGGCTCCTGAACCCTTTCATACTTGCCGGCAGGAATGACGTAACTCAGAGCGGCCATCAGGAGAATGATGGCGCAGAGCAGGACGAACGGATTGAGTTCCTTAAATTTTGGCATCGTGCCCTCTCCCTAATTTCGCCAAGCTATGAATGATTTTGACTCCAAGGTCAAGGGAACTCTCTCTACTCTTGTTCCCCTTCGGGAGAAAGGCCTAAAAATCGGAAGTGTTCGTGGTGCTGGAGCAAGGCCAGAGTGGTCGCCACAACACCGGTGGGATACATCCCGACAGTCAAGGTCATCAAATTTTCGGGGGGATCTTGAAGCTGTTCCTCCGTCAGAGGGATCCCCTCCCGGACCGCCGCATTCCTGATCTCTTGATCATGGAGCGTTTCGAGGGGAATCCCCGCCCGCCTTTCAATGGTGGCCAGCAGGGCCTGAAGCCGATCTGTCTCTCCCTTCAGTTTCCCATAAAGGGCCTGCATCACCTGAACCTCCGGCGAGTTTTGGTTCAGAATAATCGCCCCCTTCTCATCAGACACCACAAGACCCTCTTTGAGATCACGGTCCCTGACAACCGAGCGTGCCTCCGGGGGAATGTCGCTCAAATAAGACCCCGTCGGCAACTGGGCCAGAAGGTGAAGGGCGCGCCAACGCCTTTCCAGAAGACCCAGTTCTCCCGTCTCCAGGCCAAAGGCCTCAGCCTTTTCCAGGAGGTGGTTGAAATAATACCGGTTTAAAATATCGGATGACTCCGGAGAAACAGGCTGGGCACTCAAGGCCGCATAGGTCTCAAACTCGATCTCGGCATCGGTGATGTTTTCCCTCTTGAAGGCAGACTCGCCCAAGCCCCTTTTTGAAAGACGGGCCATGGTTCTGGTCTGAAACACAACTTCCCCCATCTGTTCCGCCGTGAGGCGTTTTTCCCAGGCCAACACAAGCCCCCCATCCAGACCCAGAGCCGCGGCCTTCAGAACAGTCTGCCCAAAAAGATCGCCGTTATTGAAGGAACTTCCGGCCATCCCCCGATAGACACGATACAGGGCCTCTTCTTCAGGGGTCTTCTCATCAATCGCAAATTCTTTTTTTGTCTCCGCGTCGTCCCGGATCCTCTCCCGGTTGTCACGAACGGCCGCTTCAATCTCGGCAATAGTTTTTCGGGTTCCTTCACGCAGGCGGTCTCTTTCAGATTGAAGTCGCGACAGGGTCGCCGGGATCATCTTCCGAAAGGGAATTGTCTCAAAAAGTTTGTAGGCATAGGCCGGCGACTGGTCCATCCACAATTGACGGACCGGCGTCTCCAGAAGATGAACGGCCCCTTCATAAATCATCCCATAACCGTTCGGCATCTCAACCCAGCCGACGGCGGGGCCATAAGGAGTCGCGGCAGGATCGGAAGGATCCAGGAGCGCCTCCTGCAGGATCAGAATATGGTCCTTCCAGGACTCAGTACCACCTGGAAAACCAAAGGCATTGTTGGCCAGATCCACCACCCGATCGGCGAGTTTTCGGGGGCGGCGCCATTCCTGATCGAGGAGACTGGGCCTCACCCCTGTTGCCGAACGGTAGAGGGTATCCAGGGCCTGATTGACATACCATAGCTCGGTGGCGCTGTAGACCTCTTCCTGGGCGTAGCGCCCTTCCTCAGGCTTTTTCCCCTCGGCCATGAGAGAGATGATCTCCAGAACCTTTTCCGCAGTCCCGGGTTTTGCCATGAAGGCATCCAGCCTTCGGGCCGCTTCATGCAGTTGCCCCAAGGTCAGGGGACGCCCCTTCCCCTTTCCCCTCCTCCCGAGTTCACCAATCTCATCGGCCATCAGGTAAATGGGCCTGAATCCCCTTTTTTGAAGCTGATGCCAGTCGAGGGTCTCCCGCGCCTTGCCGGGCACCGGCAATGAATCCACCCATTGGCGAAAGGCCCAGTCGTTTTTGACCACAATTAGGCCTTTCGTTTCGTCCCAGGCGATGGCCTCGGCAAGGAGACCGGAAATATTTTCATAACCATATTCTTGAGGATCATACTGCCCCCATCGCTGATAAGGAATCGGCTGTTCAAGCATTTGACGGAGCCAGGGCCACAAGCCCCCCCCTTGCTCGGGATCTTCCACCACCCTTTTCAGGTGATCATAATCGACGACCACCTCCGGATTTTTCTTCTCGGCCAGGGAGCGGGAAACAGCCATCCCCACCGCCTCTTCATGAAGACGGGCGCCGAGGCGACCCAAAAGATCCTGGTACCGGAAATAGGTGTACAACCAGTCAAAATCGGACCGTTGGGCGAGATTTGCCGAACCGGGGGCCAGAAAGTGGGCGGCCTCGATCGCATAAGGCCATGGTGCCATCCAATCGGACCAGACCCTCTGATCCCTCCGTTCTGCCATAACCAGTTGATCCTCAATCGGTCGTGTCGTATCGGGGAGATTAGCAAACCGGCGAACTCCCTTTTCCACAATGGGGACTGCAAGCATGTCGGCCCCCATAACAACCAAAGTCCCCGTCCCTGCCCCTGCCAGCAAACGACCCGCCATCAACCGCCCTCCCGTCGCCACGGCAAGACGTGTGGAAACAGCCGTTCCCACCGAGGCAAGACCTGTTTCATTGACGGCAAACCGTGCCAGCCGAAGCAGGCGAGAACGGTCAGGGCGGATAGCCATGTTGAATCCGTTGACGTACCAGACCACGGTCACCACGGAATCAGTCAGGCCATTGTCTTTGTAACCCAGGGTTTTTCTTGTCGCCTCATTGGCAAGACCCACAGCGGCAAAGACACCGGCCGTCCTGAAAAGAAGACGCGGATGACTGACGATATTCCAGGCCGTCTTCAACCGGTGACCCCACGCGGCCCAAAAACCGGCCCCGGCAGGAGCCAGGGAGGGGGGCACTTTGACAACCTGTTCCGCAAATCGGGAGACAACGGGAGAATTTAAACGTCTGGCCACCCACTCGGTCCCTTTTGTGGCGGCGTCACCCAGGCGTCTCCCTTTCCAGACCAGAAAAAGAAGGGCTCCCCCTGTGCCGACCACAACAGCCACCCCCTCGGGGTCTATTTCCCGGCCAACCGGTCGGGATAGACTCTTCACCGGTTGTGGAACAACCTGTTCCAAAAGATCTTCGCAGGCGGGACCCACCTGTCGGAGGACCTCCGGACCAAAAAATCGGGCGGCCTGATCGGGCCCCCCACGGCAAACAAGATCCCGGCCTATTTTTCGGTTCAATTCAATGAGGCGATCGGCATTGGTGTACCGGGTTCTTTGGGCCTCTTCGAACGCTCGCTGAATCTCCTCATAAGAGGGAAGATTCCTGACATCAATTCCCTGCCCGGCATAGGCCTCACGGAGGGTGTCGTAATCAGACCGTTCCAGGGCCGTCGGATTGTGACCCAGGGCGATAAGGTGAAAAAAGGAGAGCCACGGGGGGATCTGGTCTCTGGGAATATCGTTCATGTCAAACGGAAGGCCCCTTTCTTAACAGTATTATCGGTTTTCCCGAGGACAAGTTGCTTTTTGAACCCTTATTTTAGGAACAAGGTCGGCCCCGTTTCCCTGTCAGAATTTAAGAGGCAACTTTTGAGGAGAAAAGGCGAGAATATCCAGGAGATAGAACCTATTTAAAGGAGATTGATTTTTGATGGCCATCCCTGCCTGGCTCAACAGGCCCCTTCCTTCCATACATCCCGCCGTGGGGATCCCCCTGTTCCTCGGCTCTTTTTGGGCCATTGCCCGGTATCAGTTGGCCCAAGACCCTCGTAACTGGGCCGACGCCGTCACCCATCCCGACGATTACTTCCGGGGCACTCGTTATACCCCTTTCGATATCGCCAATTTCAGGGTGGAAACAGACCGATTCAAACCGGGTGAAGAAATCGGTTTTTGGGATCCTATCCTCAACACAACTGCCTTCCGTTACCTTTTTACAGCCCCCCCCGAAGAACTTGTCGGCTTAAACTACCCAAGGGCCGCCGAGGCCAGGACCGGTGGAAAAACCTATCCCACCATGACGGAGGATCCCAACCTCTTCTTTGACCGGGAGTGGGCTGACCGGATGGCTGGTGCGGCGGCCTTGAGTATGGGCTTCGCCGGCTGGTATTTCAATTACCGGAAAAAACCGGGGGGGGGCAAACTCCCCCATTCCGAGACCGCCGTTTGGACAGCCGTCTTTGCCCTGACCTATGCCGGGGCCCGTCAGATCAGCGACGGCATGGGCGCCATGCGGGCCGAACAGGGAGACGACGTCCACTACAACTGGACACGCGTCATGACGGAACAGGCCAACTGGTCTATCCTGCAGAGTGAAATGGCCCTGCGACCCCACTACGCCATTGCCACCACCTGGGCAACGAATAAGGCCAGCTGGTGGAGTGCCAACATCTATGACCGGATGGGACAAAGAGTGGCCCGCAACGGGGCGATCATCCCGACCTACGAAAGGGGGCTGACCCGAGCGGCTTCCTCCCTGGGTCTGGCCGCTGACAGGGCAGGAGGCTGGGCCGTCACGCGCAGTACCTCTCTCCCCGGTTATGCCGGTACAGCGGCCCGGTGGGTCGGAAACAATATGGGTCAGGGAGTGAGGAGTCTTGGCCGGTTTGGGGCCGCGGTCGGCGGCATCGCCGTGGTCGGTCGCGGCATCCAGGGGGCCTCCCGATTGGCTCGAGAAGAATATCAGACAGACGGGGAATTTTACAGAGAGGCCGCCTGGACGGGGGCCGGTCTGACCGTTACCGGTTTCGGGGGGCATCAGATCCTCAGAAGCCGAAGGGTCTTTGTGAATGTCCGGGACCGGTTGTTGACCCTTTCCCGCACAAATCCTGAAGCCTTTGCGAAACTCGCTGTCACGGCCCTGGAACCGGGATTGGATGAGGCCACCATGAAGGCTCGTCTGGCCGCTGTGACCGGAAATCCATCCCTCATTACGAACAATGAAAAAAGTTTTACAAAACTAGCCCGATCCCCCCAGGCCCTCACCACACAGGTCATCCGTTTTGATGCCCAGGAGACAGAGGCTATTCGTCAGGCCCGGACCGGGGCCTGGAGGAATTTTGGCCGGGTTGTCACCGTCGGGACCGGTATCTATGGCGGCCTTCAGGCCTTTGAAGCGGCCGAACGCCTTGTCTATCAAGAAAGTGAAGACCCGCTTCAGGACACCCTTCTTTTCGGGGGAGGGGCAATGCTGGCCCTGATTGGCGCCGTCAATCTCGTCCGTCGTCCCCTCGGCCAGAGTTTTGTCAATTTTGAGAATAGTTTTGTTTCCAGAATGGCCGATGGCGCCGCTATCGCCGTGGCCTCGGGGACACGGGCGATTCCCCTCTTCTTGAATCCCCCGCGGGCGATGGCCTTCGGCACAAACCTCGCCTTCACAGGCCTGTCCAATTCAACCGTCAGTACCGCAACCCGCCTGGCCCAGGGGTACACCCAGAAAGAGGTCCTCCTGGCCGAATTTTTCCGTTCCTGGGTCACCCCGATCCCGGCCACCGCCTTTGATACCATCTACCGCTCCGCCACCGGACATATTCCCTCAACATTTGCGATTGTTTATGCCACCAATCTTCCCGCCTACCAGCCCATCACGATCAAGAACCAGGAAAGGGCGGCCCCCACGATGAATGAAGGGGCGTTGATTCGGGAATGGGCCTCGGCCTCACCCCGGAAGAGGGAGCAATTGGCGCCTCGCATTGACCACTACGACAGGCTGATCCACAAGACAAACCCGGAACGTTCCCGAAACGAATTTTCAGCGGCCCTCGTCTCGCTCAAGGAACAGATTGAAAGACTCGCCGCCGCCTCTCCCTCAACAACAAGAACCGCCTTCAACAGGATCCAGACCCATATCCGGATATTAGGGGGTGAGCTCGAAACAGGAAGGGACGATGCCTCGAGGCGCAGGATGGATGAATCGGCCGGTGGAGATCTGTTGCGCCGTCTCACCACAAGAGTGGGTCAGGCAATCTGGATCGGCGGTCAGCACCCTTCTCTGGACAGGATCGAAGAGGATCTGGACCGGATTGAGGAGGCCCTCGGTGAGACTGACACAGTGACAGAGGAGGCCAAAAGACTGCTCTCCGAGACCCGTGGGCAAGTTGAAATCGTGAACGGAAAACGGACCGAATTCTTCAGGACAGCCGGTTACATCAGGGATGTTGCCGGCCTCAAGCGGCTTTATGCCTTTTCCGGTACGAAGCGCCACCCGCCAAAATAGGGGCTTACAACGGCCAGGGGATCTCGCAAAAACTCCACTGACTGGGCCACCCGGTGAGGGCTACATCGTTGTCATAGACAATCAGAACCCCACGGCGATGACCGTCCGGAAACAAAGGACCCAGGGCGACCCCCTCGGCCTTGGAGCCGGTATGAAAAACCTCTGAAACCACCTCAGGTCTTTTGGAACGAAAGGACCAGTTGAGATTCCAGCGCAGGAGACGGTTGCCTACAAAACGTTCCGCGGGCGTTTCATTCAAATCCATCCACTGGGAACTACTCGCCGCCGAGAGCAGGATAAACATATCCCCGGAGCCATGGTCTATCTGAAGGGAGGAAAGCTGCAGGGGGCGATCCGGGAGAGAGGCAATCACCCCGGTTGGAAAGGGAGGAAGATAAGGTTCCAAAAGGACCCCACCCTGTCGTTCCGCCGTGGCTGGCAAGGCCTTCAAAATCTGCAAATCACGGGTGGAAACGGCGCTGACGCGCACCCCCAGATAAAGAAGCCCGTTGTGCACCGCAAGCCCTTCCACTTTGAGCCCGTTTTTCTCCGGATCCCGGTCCCACCCCAAGGAGGGATCCAGTAGGAGATAAAATGGTTCACTCTCCATAATGGCCCAAGCGGTGGGGTCATCCCCCGGAGAAAACCTGAATTTGAATCCCAGGCTGTGATTCTCCACAGCCCCCTTCCCTTTTCCTTTGTTGGCATAATCCCCGACAACGTAGATCCAGTCATCCTCCACAGCAATGTCCTCAAATTTACGAACATCCCGGCCAAAGGCCCCTCCAGAGACCACGGCGACCAGGGACAAGGCCTGATTAAAGACAAAAATATCATTGGATTTGTCATCAACCACGAGAAAGTGATCCCGATAGTAGGCAATGCCCGATGATTCCAGCCGGGAAACCGCTTGTTGGGACACCGCCAAATCCGGAGAAGATTCCGGTACCCCAAAAGAAACCGGCCTCCGGCAATAGAACGGTTTGCCGCTCGGCGTATCAGAGGGGAGGGCCGCCTGTCTTGACAAGCTGGCAACTGTGTCACGAATAAAAGGGGGGATTCGCGGCACTTCGGAGGCCTCGATCGTGGGACCGAAACGTCCTTCCAAAAGACGCATAAAGCTGACGGCCCTGTCCTGGAAGACAAGGAGGTTTGTCACCTCCCGGATCTCCAGAACCCCGTCACCAAAGGCCGGCGCAAAACTCCGAACAACAGGCTCAGGGGCGCTCGCGAGAGCCGCTCTGAGAGGACCGACCGCCTTTTCTTCAACCCGGATCCCCATGCCTACAACCGACCTTCCTTTCTCTGGGCCCGTAACTGGAGGAGGAAACGGACCGTTGTCATCGTCCGATGCCAGAGGGACTCAAGGGTTGTCGTCTCGCGCTCGCTATGCACCCCCACAGAGACCAGTCCCAAACCGTCCAGGGTGGGGCAACCATAGTACCCAAGAAGGTTGGCATCGTTCCCCGAACGAACCTCCCCCATGGCGAGATCATTGACCGGGGTGAAAACAACCTCTTTCTGACCTTCCCGAACCACTTCTTGAGGGGCCAATTCGGGCCCATGGGTCCGGGCAACGTCCCTGTAAGAATCACGGTACAGATCAAAAAGGCGTTCTGTCTCGGGGCCGCCCCTCCAAGGAGGTCGATGCAGAAAAACACGGGCCAAGCCACGAACCTGACGACCGTTGGGATTGACCGTCTGTGGTGTCGCAACGGTCCGTTGGATGGAATCAGCCACCCTCTGGGCCAACTCTTTGTCACTGAAGCGGATGTCTACCTTGGCAAAACCACATCCGGGGACACTATTACGGGCCCCACCCCACTCCCCCTGCCCCACCACGACAGAAACGCCGGTATCCGGATAGTTCATCCCGTCAATCGCTGTCAAATCCCAGGCTATCTCAGGAACAACACTGACCCCTTTTTGGGGAAAGTTTTTCGGGTGGGTGGACTCCCCTTCCCAGGCGAGGAGACCCTTGCCAACGCCCCCCTTGACCGTTGCCATTTTCCCAGGTTCGCTGTTGTAGGAAAAGACAAGACAGGCCTGAGGTCTGCCCCGCGGGCTCCAGTCAACATCACGGGGCCAGTCTTTGACCTCGACAGGGGCCTTGATGTCAGCCCTCTCTCCACGGGCCAGCCTTTCGAAAATGCGGCTCGAATCCAAAGACCCCTCTTCTTCGTCGCCGTTGACAAAAAGAGTGGTGTTAAAACCATCCAGAACATTCTCCCCCTCCGGTGTTTCCAAAAAATCAAGCGTCTTCAGGGCAAAAAGGGCCACCGCCAGGCTCCCCTTGGAATCAGCCACACCGGGTCCGGTTACCAGGTGGACAGAATCCCTTTTCTGCGAGGTAAAGTCCCGAAACGGATTCTCCGGGTCAAAAACGGTATCCATATGGGCCACAATAACGATATCCAGGGGATGAGGTCCTTTCCCCGGCCGGTAGGCATAAAGATGATTGCCCACGACCGGGATACTTGTCTCCAGCTTGTCACCCCGACACTGGGGAATCGCCTTCTGCGTTCCACTGAGGACAACACGTTTGACAAACCCCAGTCTTTCCAACTCGAGAATAAGGGCCCTGTCTGCCGAGGCAATACCCTCCCTGTTGGAAGGATGCGTGTTAACATCAACGACCCGCCGCATGAAATCAAGGATCTCAAACTGTCTTGATTCAGCGCCCACAAAACGATCTGCCTGTGCCACCAGTCCCGCATCCAGCGGCAAGGGCCTGGCCTCCCCCGACCTTGATGCGTCTCCAGGGGAAGCGGTCACAGCCGCTCCAACCGCAAGAGTCACTGCTTCATAGACCCCCATAATGATCCTCCCTTTTCACAAAAGTTCTTTAAAAAACCGAACCCCTCTCCCTTCCCGCTATGGCTTTCAAATAATCCCTCGTCGGCATGGAATGCGCATCACCGGCCCCCGGTGAACGATCAATATAGGCCGGGAGCGGTTCCATCGGGGTGGCATTGGTGGCACCCGGCCGCTCACTCCACCGCGCCCGCCTCCACCACCGCGAACCCTGGAGTTGCGGATGGCCGGTATTGCCGAAATAGGCGAGCGGTGTGTTCCTGATCTTTCGATAAAGAGCGGCCGTATCCCCTACCGTATCCCGCAGATTGCGAAACGTCCCTGACAGATAGCGCGCTCCGCCTTGCCCCACGGTATCCCGACCCGCCACCCACGGTGGCCGAAAGCGATGGTCCGGCCGAAAAATCCCCCAAGCCCTGTTCATCAGCACCGTCTGTCCGGAGACATCTCCCTCCCAATAATGGGCTTCAAACCAGGCTGAGCGGCGCATACCGGTTCCCGTCAGGGAGCGGTCATACGCTTCCCGTTGCAGAAAAGGGGTGGCGACATGCGAATCCCATCCCCGCCGGAGCATCGGACCATAGGTCGGATCCCGGAGAAGGTGCGTTCTCAAACGGGGAAGGATGCCAAGGGCCTGAAAGTCTTTTTCCATCACGAAAGTCACCTGGGGGATCGCCCCGGGGCGTTGAGGGCGGTGGATCGTCACAAGCCCCGCATAACCAACAATCCCCTGGCGGTTCACATCCTCAACCGCCAGGAGGGTCTCAGAGGTCCGGATCGGTCCCCGCGTCACATGATGCGGATCGACCAGATGGGGTAACCAGTCTTTCTCTTCCTTCCTGGCCAGGCTGACCGTTCTCACCGTCCATCGCCCTTCCACCTGACCGGCACTGGCATTTTGCAGATTTCTGCGATCCTTCCCGAGGGCCCGGGCGGTCCCCTCGCGGAACCCGACCCCCATCAGATAGTTCAAACCGAGAAGCAAGAGGTGAGAGGCGGTCATCCGGGCCTGCTCGGAATCCCAATCCTCATATTCGATGACGGTCCGGATATCCCGGCCTGAGGCCATCAGACCCAAAACTCCAAAGAGAGGAACCCACGTCTGGGCCGCGGAGGCCCGGCTCAAACGGGAAGGTCCGATCACGGCCATCGCCCCAACGGCGCCCTGGGCCATCAGAAACCCGTCGGAGAAAACGGTCCCCTCAATCTTTGAATCTCCATGAACAAGACGGCTCGCGGCCTGCTGGCCAAAAAAGAGATCCAGGCCAAGACCGGCGCCACGAACACCGTAATGTGCGGCATTTCTCCAGAGGGCGCGCGGGTAGTACGCCATCCCCTCGACTGTGCCGCGATGGAAAACAGGGTGTTCCGGAGGGAGAAAATCCTGTCGACTCCCCGGCACAACGGTAATACCGGGACGCGGGATATGCACACTCACCCCCCGGTGGTGAATGAAGTAATCCCGGTAAAACCAGCGACTGCGTGCCGCCTCGGCAAAAGTCACCGCCGCCGTCCCTATCTGCGGGGCCCAGTTACAGACCGTATGCCACCGATTGTCAACCGATTCGCATCCCATAAGCGTTATCCTGCTCCGGAATCTCCCCCTCCTTCTCCCCCCACAGAAGAGGGCCTTTCGAGTTGGGCCGGTGTGAGTCTTCCCTCCCGGACAAGATAGTCCCCCGTTGATAGTCCGGCCTGCCTCGCTCCTCTGACCACCGTCACATACTGCTCCACGGAAAGGATTTCCCCTTCCCCATGGGCCGAGAACAACCGGCGATTGATCCGCCGGTACTCCGGCAAGAAATCGGGGATCGTTGTCCCAAGCTGGGCGGCCCCCTGACGCACAGCCATATAATCCCTTAAGGGGATCCGGTGGCTCTCCGCATCGGCCTTAAACCCTGCCAGATTTTGACGGACAGCCCTCATATCCCCCCCCTGCTCCCGAACCAGCGAATGGTAGTCCCTCTGGCGCACCCCATAAGTCTCCGCCTCCCTCACAAACCGGAGGTACTGTTTTGTCGAAAGATGAGGGATCCCCGTCGCCTCGGCCGCCTCCCGGATTCTTACCTGACGCATCTCCAGGAGATGTCTTGTCGGGGAGATTTGGGGCTGACTCCTGAGTGCGGGAGGGACCCCGGAGAGCCACCTGACGTTCGGGTTTCCGGGCTGTAATCCCTGCTCCCTAAAAAGGGCCGTTTGTGTCTCCTGTTCGCGGAGCAAGGCCTCCCTTCTCCCTCCAAGAAAACGGGGGGTGGTCACCTGGGGGTGATCCGCATAACCGTGATGGAGACCGGCCGCGGCCACCTTTTTGCGCAGGCGGGCACGATACCGGAAGGAATCCACTAGATTCCGGGCCGTCCCGCGCCAGAAGGAGGGAGTCCAGATATCACCAAACCAGTAATCAAGGCTGGCCATACTGTTGACATTGCCGCGATGATCCGGTCTGACAGCCACCATCGGCCGCGTCAGGCGGACAGCCTTTCCCGTTAGATGATCCGGTTCGAACTGCCAGGCCCTCACAAAAGCGGCCTGTCGCAAACGGGGATTGCGCGTCCCCCAGACCTGGCGATGATAACCGTCGCCTGTGCCAACCAGGGCCGGGGCATTGGCGGCATGGGCGTAGAACCCAGCCTCAATCGGAGAATTCGGAAGATTGGCGACCTCCTGCCTCAGTCTCGGGGCATAATTTCGGCCCTGGAGCCGGTTTTCAATCCTTGTGGTCACATCCGGAAGGTCAATCGTCTCATGGGCACCCGAATTATTTTGACGAACCGGCTGGTGGACCTCAAAACTGCCGATCCTCGTGAGGTGGCCGGTCCCGGTGCGCCAATCGTAAACAGTGTCAAAACCGACATAGGTAGAATCAACAACATCCACATAAGCCTGACCGCGAGGCGTCCGCGACGTTAAAATCGCCGGGCGGTGATAGCGGGTCAGGAACCTGCTTTCAAGACGGACCGAACCGGACAGCCGCCACTCGGCCTCGCGGAGAGCCTGCCGGTCAATCAAACTCCGTGTAGCCCCGTCGTCTTTCAACTGCTGATAGGCCCCACGCCGCATTCTCCCGGTCAGGCGGTCCTGATAGGGCAAAGGTCTTCCCCCCACACCGAAGGCGTAACTCGCCGCCATGAGGGCGATCTGGTTGGTGTACTGCCGAAACGATTCTGAATCGGTTTCCCGGTAGGTAATCGCTTGCGCAAAATCCTCCCCCGAGACCATCAAACCCCCAATACCGATAAATGCGCTGACGTGGGCCGCAACCCCTCTTTCAAGACGTTCCGGATGGACAACGGCCAGGAGACCCACAAAGGCCTGACTCATAAAAAGGGTATCGGTCAGGCGGGTTCCTTCAATCCGTGAATCCCCCATGGCAAGCCTGGAGGCCGAATGGGCCCCAAAATAGAGGTGTGTCAGCGCCCCAACCGCGCGCAGGGTGTTATGGGCGGCCGCACGGACGCGGGCTTGCGGCAGGAAATTCATCCCCACAACGGAGGCGCTCTCGGCAGAGGGGGTGGGTAGGGAACCGCTTCCAGGATTCAGGAGATCTGCCCGAATCTCAAACCGCCACCGGGGACGATAGACATGCACACCGTAGTGTGTCTGCCAATCGCCCATGGAGAAATAACGGCTACGGACGATTTCTGCGGCCGTTGCGGAAGCAGCAACGTACTGGGGCAGATCGCTTTGGGTGGTACGGCAATAGGAAACCTCCCAACCGGTGGGAGAAAGGCAATTAACCATAGAACTCCTTTTTCACTGTCCCGCACCTTCTTTCGGCAATAAAAATCAAAGGTTGCTCTTTCTTTAAGTTCCTTTTCTGACTCTCTGCGAGGCCAGGAATTCACGAGTCGGCAGTCTTTGCCAATTGCCCGCTTCGGGAGGGGCATCCCCTCCGTACTGTTTCCAACGTTCCCACCACCACGCCGGTTTTGGGATAGCTCGGCGTGACCCCGGCCGATCCGCCATCACACGGGTGTAACGACTTAAAGGGGTCGGTCGTTGAGGGTGGGAGACAAGGCCAAAATAGACACGTCTCGTTTCCCTCAAATAGGCAAAGAGCGTCCGATAATCGTTGATAGAATCCCTGGCGTTCAAGAGGGGACCGGTGATGTACTGTTGAAAAATAGTGCCTCGCCTAACAACCCCTTTTGCCCGATCCAGGTGATAGCGATGGTCCGGCCCGACGTACTTGATCGGGCTATTGGCCAAAAACGGCTGGCCCGTAAGGGCATCGTGTGTCCATTCCGATTTAAGAACGGCGGCACTCACCCGCCAACCGGGAGGCAGAGATCTCTGGTAGGATGCCGACGAGCTGATAAAGGGATTGGTGGTCTGGGTGGACCAGCCGTTCCAAAGTACAGCCGGCTGATGGTGCAAAAGAGAGGCCCTCGCCCGGGCCAGGCGGTTCTGGTCCAGATACCGGGGGAACATCTCCACCGTGATCTCGGGGCGGCCCAGTCTTTCGCGAGCAGGGGAAATCGGCTGATGAATCTCAATGTAGCCCACTTCGTGTTCGGCTCCGTCAAGATGGTCAAAAAGACCGTACCGGGTATTTTCCACCTTGACCGTTTTGACAGAAGCCGGCAGACGAGAGACCGGGATTCCGGGCAGTTCTTCACGCGCATAATCCACAACCGTGGTCTCCGGAACCTGTCTCACCCCCATGTACCAGCCGCTTCGGGCCGGATTTTTCAGATTGGCCCGATTCTGCCGATCCCTGGCCAAAAAGGCCCTTCGGTCTCTTTGAAATCCCCCCCCCAAGGCAAAGTTCATGGCCGTCAACGTCAGGTGGGGTGCCAGTTGACGAACGGTCTCTGAATTCCACCCCCCTTCATACTGCCAGACCGAACGAAGAGAACCGGCGTTGCTGGTCAGCGTCACCCCCCCGATAAGAAGAGAGGCGTCTCCCCAAAAGGCCTGCTGTAAACGCGAGGGATGCGTTACCGCCATCATGCCGACGAAGGCCTGGGCCAGGTAAAGACCATCCTGAAAGACGGTCCCTTCCGTTTGAGACTCTCCGTAAGACAGGCGATCCATCGCCTTGAATCCGGCCAAGACATCAGTGGCAAAAGCCGCCCCACGGATGACATATTGGGCCAGAAAACGGCGATGGGCCTGGGGATAATAGGCCTGGACCCTGGTGACCGCGGTCTCAAGATTGTAACCATCAGGAATAAACGCATCCGCCGTCGAACCAAACTGGGGGGAGTAGTAAACGATCCCCGGGTTGATCACTGCATGCCACTCACGAAATAACCGGCTGCGGATCGCCTCAGCCGGGCCTAAAACGGCGCTCAGGGCGATATCACCGTAGCAATAGGCATGATCCCAAAAACCGTTCGGTTGGGTGCAATCCACCATAGACCTTCCCTGATTTCGTCAGGAAAAATGGAAAGTTGCTGATTTTTTGAGGTATTTAAAGAATTCAGGCCGGTTCAGTCCAGATCGACCAAAACAGACGCCCCTTCAATTTTACAATTAAACTTTTTGACAGAGGCGGCCGGATTGACAGGGGAAACGCCGGTCGTGACGTCGAACTCCCACCCATGCCAGGGACAGGTCACGACGGTTCCGTTGAGATCCCCTTCCCCCAACGGCCCACCGCGATGGGGACAGTTGTTTTGAATGGCACAAAACTGGCCGTTCACGTTGAAGAGGGCGATCTGTTTTCCCTTCACCTCCACCACACGGCCACTGTCGGCCGGGATTTCATTCGAGGGCAACACTTTAACAAATTCGGACATAAATTTCCTTGAAAGAAAACATAGATCTCTGCTAGCGTCAAGTTTCAATTGGAGGAGTGAAAATACAACCCTTTACCGACATCCTCTACCAGGCCCGAGACGGCGTCGCCACCCTCACCCTCAACCGCCCCGATAAGATGAACGCCTTTCGGGGGCAGACCATTTCGGAACTGACAGAGGGTCTGGCCCTGGCCCTCAAGGAGAGGTCGGTCGGGGTGATCGTCATCACCGGATCCGGTTCTAAAGCATTCTCGGTTGGTGGCGATATCAGTGAAATGAGTACCCTCAATCAAAAGACGGGAAAACTTTTTGTCGCGAAACTCGGCCGGTTGACAAAGAGGCTCCTCACCTCCCCCAAACCGATCATCGCCCGGATCAATGGCTACTGCCTCGGGGGCGGAAACGAAATCCAGATCTTTTGCGATATTACCGTGGCGAGTGATCGTTCGTTGATCGGACAGGTCGGCCCCAAGGTGGGAAACGCCCCGCTCTGGGGGGGGACCCAGATCCTGCCGCTTTTAGTCGGGATCAAGAGGGCCTGTGAGATCACTTTTGTAAACAAACAGTACCCCGCCAGAGAGGCCGCGGAGATCGGGCTTATTAACTTTTGCGTCCCGGAGGCGGAGCTGGATAAAACGGTGGCCGACCTCTGCCAAGAACTTTTGAACCGGAGCCCGCAGGCGTTGCGGCTGGCAAGGAAGAGCCTTTATGATGGCCTCCTGCCGAGAATTCAGAGGGGGCTCAAAGACCTCGAAAAATTATACGGCTCCCCGGAGGCCACAGAAGGGATGAGCGCCTTTTTGGAGAAGAGACCAGCCAATTGGAAACAGTTTAGAATGTAGGGGCGCAATTTATTTCGCCCGCGACCGCCGCCACCAGGAAAAGGCGACGCCGGAGATCCCCCCCAACACGAAGAGAACCACCCCGACCAAGACCAGAACCCCCATCTTCGCCCCTTTGGAAAGCGGCGAATCGGGATCTCCCAAACAGACCGTACAGGCCCAAACCGGAACCGGGACAAGAAGAGAAGAGCCGATCAGAAGCAGGGCCATCATCTTCCGGGTCTTTTTGATAAACCAAAAGCTGTAAGGGATCAGGGCCAAAAGCAGGCCACAGCCAACCGCAAAAAGATAATGGGGCCCTCGGAGACCAAAAAAGGTGAGACCGATCGCCAGCAGAGCTGAAATGGTAATAAAAATAATATGAAACGCCTTAAGAGACATGGCGGAGATTCTTAAAAATTGCCTCCCCTTCAGTCAGAGAGGGAATAAAAAGGAGCAGGACAAAAAAGAGGAGTGTCACGGCCAGGACGATAAAGATCAATTTTTTCTCGGAGATCAGGTGCATAAAGTAACAGGCGACCAGTGACCCTTTAATCGTGGCAATCGTGAGGGCTAAAATAATCGCCGGCATGGTGCTGAGGTGAAGATAACTCACCCCGACCGTGACCACCGTAAACGCCGCCAGCGCGGCAAAGACGGTCACGTAGAGGCGAACATGCTTTTGAATCTCGGCAACATCGTGAGACATAACGTCCTCCTTACAACAAATACAACACGGGAAATAAAAAAATCCAGACCAAATCGACAAAGTGCCAGTACAACCCGGCCGCCTCCACCCTGCCGGTAAACTGCTTCGGGTTTGTCTTCCAGAGACGGCTCCCCGGGAAGAGAAAATAACCATTCACGAGAATCCCCCCCAGGACATGCAGACCGTGCAGACCGGTCATGGTGAAATAGATCGCGTAAAAGGTGGAGGTCGCCGGCGTGATATGGTGTTCCAGCTTCATTCCGTACTCAAACCCCTTCACCACCAGAAAACCGAGCGCCAGAAGAACGGTCAACCCCATGTAAAGACGATACCGACCAAAACGGTTCATCATGAGGGAGGCCCAGGCCATCACCATCGTGACGCTGGAGGTGATCAGAATCATCGTGTTCAATGTCGCGAGCGGGACATTCAAAAGACTGGAACCGTGCGGCCAGCTTTCAGCCCCGGTCCGGAGCAGGATGTAGGTGGAAAAAAGCGCCCCAAAGAGCATCACCTCGGAGGCCAAAAAGAGCCAGATCCCCAACTTGGAATTGGTCATCCCTGTCATTGGGTGGGGTTGATCGATATGGTGAATGATTGCTGTCGTCATTTATTTCTCCTCATTCTGCGGCCAAAAATCTTCCGTTCGCCCCGGCGGACTGTATTCATAAGGCCCCCGATAGACCTCCGGCTCCTGCAAAAAGTTGCCATGAGGAGGAGGCGTTGGTGTCGCCCATTCAAGGGTCGTCGCCTGCCACGGATTATCGGACTCCACTTTCTTTCCCTTTTTGAGACTCCTGAAAAAGTTGAAGATAAAAATCAATTGAACGAGTCCCAGAATCCAGGCCGAGTATGACATGAAGACGTTAGTCCCCTGCACCGCCTCGGCATGGGCATAAACTGTTGGCATGTAAAGACGCCGTGAGACCCCAGCCAACCCCTGGATAAACATCGGCATAAAAATCCCGTTGAGACACAAAAAGGATCCCCAGAAGTGGATCTTCCCCAATTTTTCGTTCATCATCCGTCCGGTCACCTTCGGGTACCAATAGTAAACACCGCCGAAGAGGGCAAGCAGTGTCCCCGGCGCCACCACATAGTGAAAGTGGCCGATCACATAATAGGTGTCATGAAGGGGAATATCGGAGGCGGTCAGCCCCAACGGTAAACCGGTCAAACCGCCGATCGCAAACATCGGGAGAAAGGCCAAGGCAAAATGCATCGGGACCGTGAATCGGATAGAACCACCCCAGAGCGTCAAAATCAAAACCGTCAAGATAACAACCGAGGGGATGGAAATAATCATCGTCGTCGCCTGAAAGAAATTGCTCATCGTGGTCCCCATCCCGGTCATGAACATATGATGGGCCCAGACGACAAACGACATGAACCCTAAAAAGAGGACGGAATAGACCATCGTTTTGTAGCCATAGAGCGGTTTTCGGGTGTTGTTCACGATAATCTCGGTCACGATCCCGATCGCCGGCAGGATCAAAACGTAAACCTCCGGGTGGGCCAGGAACCAGAAGAGGTGTTGCCAAAGGAGCGGGCTCCCTCCCCCGCTGACCCCCAACGGTGTTCCACTAATGACAAGACCGCTTGGCAGGAAGAAACTGCTTCCGGCCAGCCGGTCCATCAACTGCAAGACACCGGCCACCTCCAGCGGCGGAAAGGCGAGCAGAAGGAGAAAAGAAGTCACAAACTGGGCCCAGACAAAAAATGGCAGACGGAAAAACGAAAGCCCCCTGGCCCGGAGATGAACGATCGTCACAATAAAATTGACCGAACCCAAAAGCGACGAAGTAATCAGCGCCACCATCCCGAAGAGCCAGAAGGTTTGTCCCATCGTCGCAATATCGGAGAGAGGCGGGTAGGAGGTCCATCCGGAATTGGCCGCGCCGCCAGGCACAAAAAAGCTCGCGAACATGACAACCCCCCCCACGAAATAACACCAGTAGCTCGCCGCATTCAGCTTGGGGAAGGCCATATCGGGCGCCCCGATCTGGAGTGGGACCAGATAATTGCCAAACCCACCGACCGCCAGCGGCACAACCCCCAGGAAGACCATGATCGTCCCATGCATCGCCCCCAGTGAATTGTAAAACTCCGGCAACATCACCCCACCCGGCATCGTGGTGTCACTAAAGAGGCCTCCGATGACCGGCAACGGCTCCCCCGGAAAGGCCAACTGCCAGCGCATCAGCATCATCAGGCAAAAACCGAAAAATAAAAAGACCAGTCCGGTCAACGCATACTGGCAACCGATCACCTTATGATCGACGGAAAAAATATACTTCTGCCAAAAACTCTGGTGTTCTGAATGACTCATCTCTCTCCTCACTCCCCCTCACGGGGCGTTACTACAAATTCTTTGCCGCCTCCTGCTCCTTCACCCAATTCTCAAACTCTTCCGGCGTATCAATACTGACGTACCCCTTCATGAGGGTATGCCCGACGCCGCAGAGCTGGGCGCAGGCGATCTCGAACTGGCCTGTCTGCACCGCTTCAAACCAGACAGGGATCCTCATCCCGGGGATCGCATCCTGTTTGACCCGAAGGACCGGGATCGCAAAGCTGTGGATCACATCCTTGGACGAAAGATAAACAATCACCGGCTTGTTCACGGGGAAATGAAACTGGTTGATCGAGGCGATGTCATCCTTGGCATTGGGATCATTCCAATCAATCCCCAGGGCGTTGCTGTCACTAATCAGGGAAGGATCACTCTTGCCAAAGAGGCGGTCCGGCCCCGGGTAATGGATGTTCCAGACAAACTGCTGGGCCACCACCCGGACCACCAGCGAGTCGGCCGCCGGCGGAAATTCGTTTTTGACCTTCGACCAGATCGGTATTGAGAGTCCAATTAAAAGGAATACCTCAAACAGGACAACACTGATTTCAACCAGTTTTGGCAGTTTACTCTTGGCCGATTCGTAACTGGCGGTGCGACCGGGGCGCTCACGGAACCGAATAAGGGTATAAAGGAGAAAAATCCCCCACCCGATGAAAAGCGCAATCATGAACCAGTGGACGACATGGATCAACTGATCAATCGCCGCCCCGTGGGCCGAAACATTGGGGGGGAGATGCCAACCGTAGATTGAGGAATTCAAAAGTTTTCCCTTCCTGTTACCCAATCTGATAAAAAAGGTCTGGTTTTGGTAACATAAGCCGCTCTCTCCCGTCAAGGAAAAGGCGTTAATTTGGGCACAACCTCTCCCGCTCACTGCCGATAAAGGTCCACCAATTATGGCTGGCTCTGATTCCATTGATAGAACCTCCCCGGCGCCGGCCTATGGCGCGACCTTGGCCACCGGGGAGACGGTTGTTTTTGATCAGACCGGTCCCGCAGGAGCTGCCGAGACGGCAACTCCTCCTGATCGTACAGCAACGATCCTCAAATTTCGGGCCCTTGAACGAGGGGGCAACTCCAATAAGGCCAAACGATCCGTTGACGTCGAAAAAGACGAGATGGGGGTCAAATTCTTCCATGTCGTCGGGATTGATTCGGAAGAGCCCAATGATCCAGTCTCTGTCCAACAGGCCGGGGATTTTGAACGAAAAGACCTCTCCTTTCTTGAAAACGGCCACGGTTTCACCGTAACCGGGCTCGATTCGGTTCAGAGACAGGGCTGGGTCATGACGCAATCTCGGAAAACCTCTCACCGCAACTCCTTTCGAGCGGAACTGCTGATCAAAATCTACCGTGTCAGGGTTGCCGGCTTCCCTTCCGGGGGACAGGTCGCGATGGTCAGTCTCCTGAACCCGGGGCTCGTCCCTCTGGATGAAGAGGGGGCCCCCGTTTTTCAACAGGGGGGGCTGGCGCAGGTCATACGAACTCGCCTGAATGCAGGGCTGGGGATGGGAACCACCAACAGCGTTGTTATCACCATCGGCAACCGGGCTTATGCGGGTGACCCGATCCGTCCCTCCGTTGCCTTCCGGATGAGGGAGACTGAAATCCCTTCTATCGGCGAGATCCACCGGGACAGGTTCCACACCACCAGTGACCCCAGATACAAGGCGGTTGCCGCCACATTTTATGAAAAACTCCTTTTGGAATACCGACGCCGTCAGGCACTAGACGAGGTTGTCGAAGGCGTGCCTGTGGCGATTAAATATTACACCAGTACCGGGGAAGGGACGCGCCTGATGACCTTCATCCCCGGCACCCTCCCCGGTATGAGGAGTCTGGTCATTCTTGATGAAAGAGACACGGGAAGGCAGACAACACTTGAAACTCCCATTTTCAGCGAACGTGTCGTCGAAATCCTCCCCTCGGGAATCATGATCGTCAGCCACAATGATGTGGATCTCCACCGGTCTGACTTTATCGAAAGACTCCTTAGAGATACCGAAGTGAGATTCCGTCAAACAACGAACCGGAGACTGGCTGAACAGGAAGAGGCGCTACAACCCACTCAGGATCGTGCCACCCTGCTGGGTCTGAACGACACTGAAAAAAGGGCATTGGCCGGTGCCTTCAAGGCCGCTCAAGAAACCGAACAACCGAAAGGAACCTACAAAATCTATGAAATCGATCGAAGACGGCTTTCACCTGAGATCCTCCCGAGGGAAGTCAGGGGTCGTCTGGTTCTCGGCGCCTTGACACACAGTTTTGATCCGCTCACACCAAAAGAGTTGAAAAGTTTAACCGAGAATGAACGGACTATTGTTAACCTCCTCCTCGCAGGCCACACCTTTGAAGAGGTCCGTCGTCTGAGAAACACCACGGATCACAATCTCCGATACTGGTTCGACAGCGCGCAACGCAAACTGGTTTCACTGAGAGGAAATGGTGATGAAGACAATTGGACTAACTTTTACAGGGACTTTGTCCGGTTGGAACACACAGGCATCCCCGATATGGATGAGAGTCGATTTGCCACCGTTTTGCAAAGAATGGAGGGACGAAGCAATCCCTACCTAAGGCGAATTGTTGAGGCTCAGCAAGAAGGGGCCCAACCGGTCGACGTCCCCAACTCCTTCGAAGAGCCGGCACGGGCAACGGTTAAAAACTCAATCACCAATGCACGGATTGTCGCCAGAGAAGAGGCGGTCAGGGTGGTGCTTCCCATTGCGGAGGTAGAACAGGCATTGGTCCGGGCCGAAATTTTGGGAACCCTTCAAAGAGCCGATGCCCTTGATTTTCTGACACCGGCGGAACAGCGAGTCGTAGAAGCGATTGAAAACGGGGCGACCAACCAGCCGGAGATCGGCGAGGTCTTGGGCATTTCAAGACTCACAGCGAAGGCTCACATCGACAGCATCCGCCGCAAACAGGCCGGGAGAAAAGGGGAAGATACGCGAGAAGAAGTCATTCGGAAGGCACGGCGCTGGTGGCTCACCGGTTCCTTTCTTGTTAACGATGATAAAACTCTGGAACGCCAGATTGCCCTTCTTCCTCCTCAGTGGCAGGCGGCGATCCGCGCCTTCTTGACCACTGACAATCTCTCCGAGGCGACACGCAAACTTCGAAAAGAAGGAGACACCTCCGTCCAGATGACCGGTTACCAAACCCGTCTGAATCAAGCGGTCACCGCACTGCGTTTACAGACCGCCAACTCTGTCCCTCGGGCAAGGAGTTATATTCCTGAAGCCTTTAGGATTTCAAACAGCTCCGTCGGCCCTGAGGAACTCGACCTCCCCTACCCTCCGGAGGTCTGGCCCCTTTTTGTCGGTCAACTCCCCCCGGAAACAGGGGCTGGCCTCATTGCCACCTTTGGCGAAACGGGACCGACTTCACGAGCCGATGTTCTGAGACTTCTCCCAACAACCGATCAACCCTTCCCTGATTTTGGCCTGAACGGCACCCCCCTCGACAGGCTGGCCCGCGATGTCGGGGCATTGCTGGTCAGCCGGGGGATGGAAATGACTCTCGTCACCGCAGAGGTTACACAGGCCGCCGCCCTTCTCACCACTAACAACGGAACAACAGCCAGGCCACTCGATGTTGAATCGGGAAAAAGAACCTTGGAAACCGGAAGACGAGACCTTGCGAGGGACGCTCGCATCATCCCGATCCGATGAGCACCGATAAAGTCGCCAATGCCGTTTCTGCTTCCACTGCCTAAACACCCTAAGGTACCGGGTACCTTTTGGCCAAAAGGTACCTGGTACCATCTGTACCCCCCATTTTCTTAGCAACCATCCCCACCCGTGGCCGATGAGGGCGGCATCAGACTTATTGACGGCGAACCGTAGACCGGTGCCTGGCACCAGACCCCCCTATTGGTGCCAGGCACGCGTGAAAGTCATTGAAGAATAAGGAGGTTTTATGGCCGGACCAGGAGAGGTGAGAGGAAGCGCAACTTCATATGAAAGAGTGGAAGGTATTAGCGGTTGGCTTTGCGAAAAATGGGGAATGACCCTGTACGGTTTTGGGCAAACCCCGCAAACAGAACAATGTATTGAAGTCGATGGAAACCGGATTCTAGTTGAAAAAGTTCCGGCAGGCGACACCTACACCGAAATCCCTCCGTCATCGGAGGCCTCAAAACAGGGACCTGCCTTCGAAGCAAGGGCAACTGGCGCTCCGGCTGTTTGGGGGTGTGCCTGTGCCCCAGAGACAATCCCACCTCCGGAAAAATCTGGGAGGAAAATTTCCAACAATAGTCAGCCGAACTTCACTCCCTCCATGGTTTGGACGGGCAAGGAGTTCGCTGTCGTTTGGATTAGCGGAGTGAAGGATGATCATTATGAGGATCATTACGCGGAGCATTACGAGGATTATTACCATGTTGATTTTGCCAGGATCGACGCTCAGGGGAACAAAATAATCCGGAGAGATCTTTCTACTGAAGGAAATCCCGCTAAGGATGATTTGCAATTAACAGATAGCGAGGGAGTAATGATCTCTTCCGCAATCCTTTTATGGGCGGGCGATGGATATAGTTTGATTTGGGGGGAGTATACCAGATTAGAAGATAACATAACAAAACTCTATTTTATGCCCTTTCGAATAGATGGCAGGGGAAATATCATGGATGAACCCGGTCTAGGTTATCCAGCTCACAAGGTGTTAGTGAGTAAGAGTGGGAAAACTTCTGGGGTCTCTGCGGTCATGATCGATCCTAGCCAGTATGGTATCAGCTGGTCATCCGAAGGCGAAGGCTTAGACAGGGGCGGAGCCTTACAAAACTATCATTCTCTCTATTTTGTATTAACAAGTGGTAGTGGACGCAGAATTCATTACGATGAGAGGCTCACACCGATTGCGCAAAGTACAGAGGATCTTGGACCTCCATCTTTAGTCTGGAATGGAACGGATTTTGCGCTCAGCTGGGCAGAGGAACAAAATGGAAATCGGGCGATTCATTTTGCGAGGGTCGACGGTCATGGTCGTAAAATCGGCGATGACAGTAAAATCGGTGAAGAGGTCCCTGTCACCAAAAATACTGTTGCTCCCAGAGTGCCGTCTCTTGTTTGGACAGGTAGCGAATATGGGGTGGCATGGGCGGCTGAGTCAAGCGGCAGTCGGGAGATCTACTTTGCAAGGTTGGATGCCGAGGGTAAGGTAATCGGTAACGCCGTGCAGATTACGGATGGAGCTCATCGCTATCCGTTTGAGCCTTCCCTTGTGTGGAACGGGACCGAATACGGTTTAGTTTGGAGGGAAAATGACAAAAGACTTTATTTTATTCGCATCAATGCCGAAGGGCAAAAGCTTGGTGATCCCATTGCCATAACTGTCAATTCGGCAGTGAATAGTGCTGCACAGTTGGTTTGGAATGGAGTTCGATATGCCGTGGTTTGGTCGGATGAGTATACCTTGGTTTCAACAGATATAGAGGATGGCGGAGTCTATTTTGATTTCGTTGATCCGGATCATCCAAGGGTACCTTAAGGAGGTAATATGGCCGGACCAGGAGAAGTCAGGAGCGTTGCCATCACCGCTGCCCAGTTCAATGCCGCCGCCCAACTCGCCAGTCAACCGTATGAGTGGAAGGACGACGGGGACGGCAACCCGGAACCGGGGGAACTTTTCTATAACGGCAAACCGACTGAATGGTCCGCCGGATCCCTGGAACAGGCAGCCCTGAGACGAAAGGCCAAAGACCTTCTTGTCTTTGAACCGTCCCGTGTCACCCCCGAAAGAAGGGTCTATGAAAAAGGGAAGGGGGTCAAGGCGGCACCTTCTCTCAATCTCAATCTCCTTGGGGAATTGAGCGCAGAGGCGATCAAGGCGACCCTCCAAGAGGCCTTGGCGATCCCTTCGGAGAGTTGTCAGGAAAGGGCCTTCGCCGAATACGTCATTCGGAAATTTAGAGAAATTGGCGTCGAGGCGAGGATGGATACAATGCTCGAACAACTGGGGGCCTTGCCTCCCGAAAAACAGAAAGATTTTGCCTGCGGTGAGGTGATGCCCAATTCCGGGAACGTCGTGGCCTTTATCCCCCCGACGAATCCCCACATCCCCCATCTCCCATTGCCCTCCTATAATTTTTCCTTCCACCTCGACCGTGTCCCGAATGCCGGCAAGACTGTTATTGAAACAAAGGGACGATTGCACACCGACGGGAAGACACCGCTCGGAGCCGATGATGCCGCCGGCTTTGCCGAGATCTACCACGTCATCAAACTGATTCAAGAAAGAAGGATCAACCACGACGGGATCACCATTACCGGTTTGGTCGGGGAGGAGGGAAACCAGACGGGGGCCCATTTCCTGGCCGACCATCATAAGGTGGGGGATATTGCCCTTGTGGCCGATAGTCTCATGACGACCGATGTCAACGATGCGGCGCCGGATATCTTTGTCGGTCACCTCAAACTGGACCAACCAAAATTACTCACAGCCCCTCCTCTTCCGGTCACAGAGAGATTCCGTCTGGCCTTTGTCGGGGCGAAGCAACATACTGCCTATTCAAGACAGGGGATCTCGGCGATTGGCCTCACGGTTCAGACCCTTAAAAAAGCAGGGGTTCATGCGGACGGGAGCGTCGGGGACCGAAGCGACGTGCGGGCCCTCTTCCGTCTTCAGGGAGGTTCACTCGCAAAAGAAAGGTCTGCTGAAGAAGGGGTCGTCAGTCCCAACGGCAATCAGGTCCCCAATTATGCGGTGATCGATTTTGAACTCCAGGGAAATTCCCCCGAGGCGATCGCCGCCCTTAGGTCCCAGATTGAAAAGATCGCCAATGATGAAGCAGAACTCGCCAGCCGACGCAATAAAGATGGAAAAAAGGCGAAGGTAATCCTACTTAAAGGGACTGAGAACGCTTTACCCACAGCTGGCAATGTTTCTGCGATCCTGGCGGAGGCGCTCGGCCATATGGATCTTCGTTCCAACAATTTCCTGGGGGATAACGAGACGGTCCTTCTTCAGGTGAATCAGATCCTTCCGGCATCCGACAGCACACTTGAGGGGAACTGGCCCAATGGTTGGCAGTTACGGTCAGCAGACCCGAACCGGACAGAGGCCCGAAGAAAAGAGTGGGAGGAAACATTGAAGACGGTCGCCGGGAGCTACGGGGCAACGGCAAAGCTGGACTACTTAACCGGTGGAAAACTGATGTCCGGTTACAAACTCCCCACCGGGGACCCCGCCCTCTCGGTGGTCCGGAATGCCTACGGCCTCGCCGGGATCCCCTTCCCCGGATTTATCCCGACCTTCGGTGGGTCGAACGTCAACACCCTCGTTCCGGAGAGAAACGGGGCAACGGTTCTTGTCGGCATCGGGGCCAACATGATCCATACGGAGGAAGAATATTGGGATATTGAAGACGGCCGTCGCGCCGCTCAGGTGATCCTGGCCTCTGTCCTCTACGCCAACCAATTCGGGCGTGTCCTTCGTTAAGAAACCGTCTTGGAATCTTCCCCCAGATAAAAGAAGCAATCGATGTGGATCGCCCGTTCGGAGAGCGACATCATGACCGGCGTGAAAGGAACCTTGCTTTTGATGGTAACCCCTTCTTGGTAAAAGTAGTCTGAGGCGACGTCCTTTTCACTCCCGTCTTCTTTCATGAGGAAGGGAAACGAGACTTCCGGTGAACGGAGTCTCCCCACCACCGTCCCGGCCGGCAATTTTCTGAAATTGTAAAGATCCAACCCCTTCGGGATCAGAAAATCCCGCGGACCCGGCGTTTCATTTTCTTTCGCCCCCTCGACGCCGATCGGGAAGCCTTTGGGAATCAGGACCCGGATCAAGTCCTTGTAAATCTTGACCGGCTTTTTCTCCACAGCCGGCCGTGGCCCTTTGGCAAAGATCTTGAGAAATGTCTGAAGCGCCTGCTCCGCCGCCTTTTTCGAAGACTCCAGCATTCGCTGGCCGCACTCCATCGTGAAAGCGAGGCAAAACTTCCCCATCGCGGTGGTGAGACAGCCGGTCAGGGGGCTAAAGATCCCGACACCCGAGAGGTGAGAGGCGATCTGGATCCGGTCCGGATCCTCCTCCGTCACAACGACAAAAGGGGGATTCACCCCCGTGGTATTGTGGATATCGAGGCTGGCAATCAGGTTCTTGGTCTTTAAAAATCGGAGGATGGCACCCGCCGTCTTCTTGAGCGGCGTGGTCTCTGCGACATCCCAGCAACGGTTCATATCCTCACCCTCCGGCGGGACCACGCGTCGTTCATACCGATTCCCCCAAAGGGCGGCCGGGACATTGCCAATCATAAAATAGAGGTCCCAGGGGTAATCTTTCGGCGGCCTCTTCAAAAAATCCCGCAAAACCCTCCAGCCGCTGTCCTCATTGCCATGTTGAAGGGTCGAGACAAAGACGGCCCGGGACGAATCCTTCCCCTGGACCCGGATCAAGGTCGTCTCTCCCAGCCTCTTCAAAACGGCAAAGTGGTCAAGAGAGTCGTCGGCAAAAACCGGCGGCACGCCGTCAAAGTATTGAAAATCAGGCATACCCTTCTATAAGATATTTTCCTCAAAACGCGCAACAGGATTTTCCGAGGACGAATAAACTGGACAACCGATCCCGGCTCGCTACAATCGGCCGAGACGTGAAAAGATTATTTCTTTCTCTAGCGATCCTTCTTTTCTGGCCCGTCCTGGTTCCGGCCGCTGACAAAACCATTATCGTCATCGTGAGTCTGGACGGTTTCGGGGCGAACCGGCTTTCCCCTGAGCTGAATCAAAAAGTCCTGCGCCACTATGCACAAAAGGACTCCCGCTCTTTTTTTCAAGCGCCGGACCTTCCCTTTTTAAGAAACCTTTCTCAATCGCCGGGGGTACTCTACAAAAGAAATGGCATCGCCCCGGTCTTTCCCTCCATCACCAACACGAATCATGCGAGTCTCCTGACCGGCAAACAGCCGCGCGACCACCGGCTGGTCGGAAACTATTTTGCCGAACCGGTTCCGGGGCGCGGTTACAAGATGGTTTCGTTTCAGGCCAGCGAGCGAAAGGAATTTTACGAGGAGATCCACCCTCCCGAAGTGATTCTGCAAAATTTTAACGTCGGGACCGTCTTTTGGCCCTCCACCTCCGGCCCCCGAACCCACGACCCCCGCTTCTCGATCCCAGAAATTTTCCTGCCGGATCAGGTGGCCCCCCCTTTCCGAAGTCAACAATCTTTGTTCTTCTATCACTCCTCCTTTTCCCTGGAGGAATACGCCCAACTCCTGCACGGCCAAAGCGTCGTCGGTCCAGAAGCAAGCGAGGTCCTCTGCACCGAAAGAAGCCTCCGCCCCTTGATCCTCCCGCTTTTATCGCAAATCGACTCCGAAAAATTCTACCCGCAGTTCATCGAAACGGTCTCCCGCGTAAAACAAAACTGCCCCGCCGTCTCTCCTCTCCCCCCGCGGGTCGCCCTCCGTTTTTTTCTGGATCTCTTCAACTTAAGAAAAGGGATCGAATCGGTCGAACGGATGATCCGCGAAGGGGACAAGGATCATTCCCTCCTTTTTCTCCACCTGATCACGACCGACACCGCCCAGCATGAAAACCGGGGGGTTGGTTTCAGCTTTGAAATGGCCGACAGGATGCTGGAGAAACTGAACGAGGTCCTGGATAAAACCCGAAACGGGAATCCCCTCGCACTCATTTTGACGGCCGACCATGGTGTTGCTTTTATGGAAAAGGAGATTTTTCTGGAAAAGTTTCTGATCGAATCCGGCATGATTGCCTTTAACGAGAAAAAGGGGGTCGGGTACCTTTTCGACAAGACCTGGGATGTTGCCAAGAAGGACCGTTACTACTCTTTCGAAAGCCCCGCCTATTGGAGCGGTGTGAGCGGGATGCACTACTCCCTTCGACTGAAGAAACCGGAAGAGGCTGCGAACATTGTTCGTTTGATCAGAAACGGTTCTTTTCCCGGCCAAAAACAGTTGGGGGATTGTTACTATTGGGAAAAACCGGCCCGCCTTGACTCGCAGGCGAGGCAGGCCCGCCTTGTGGCAATGTCTGAAAAACCGGTGCCGGAGGAGGTCCGGTCAGCCCTCCCCAACCCCTTTACCTTTGAGACCGCCCCCCATATTTTTTGCGTCCCCAAGGACAGCCACACCTTTTTTGCCCAGGCTAAAAAGGGGATGAACGGGGAATGGATCGAAAAAACTGCCCGCGGCAAAGGATGGCACGGCTACTTTGCGGATGAAAAATCGCCGGAATTGCGGGCCCTTTTTCTCACCACCTTCCAGGGGGATGATACTTTCTGGAAAACCTGCCTAAAAAAGGGGTTCTCTTCCGTTCAAACGACGCGCGAGGTGGTGAAAAAAATCGAAAAAGAAATTTTATCTAGATGTCTTGAGTCACCCGGTAGCCCCCCTGCCGGAGTTTCCCGATAATCTCTTCGACATGCTCCGGCCCGCGGGTTTCCAGAGTCACCGCGACCTCCGTTTCCGCATAACCAACATCGGCAAAGGCCCGGTTATGGACGATCTCCATAATATTCGCACGGGATTCGGCAATCAGACGCGTCAATCCAGAAAGCCCGCCGGGCCGATCGGAAACGAGAATCCTCAACTTAACGAGGCGGCCGTCCTTCACGAGTCCCTTTTCAATAATCCGGGAAAGGATGTTGACATCGATATTCCCCCCCGAAACAACCACCGCCACTTTTTTGCCGGAAAGATCGGTCCTCTTTTGCAAAAGGGCGGCGACACCGACAGCACCGGCCCCCTCCGCCACGGTTTTTTCCCTTTCCAAAAGAAAAAGAATCGCATTCGCAATCTCCTCTTCATCAACCGTCACGATGGCATCCACATATTTTTGGACCAACGGGAGCGTCTGTTCACCGACCTTTCTGACCGCAATCCCATCGGCCATCGTTTGACCCGGGGGGAGTTCCGGACATTTCCCCTGCCTGACCGCCTCAATCATGGAAGGAACCGCGGCCGACTGAACACCGATCACACGGATTTTTGGTTTTTTTTGTTTGACCGCGAGCGCAATGCCGCCGATCAACCCGCCACCGCCCACCGGAACAACCACAGCCTCGATCTCCGGATTCTGCTCCAGGATTTCCAACCCGCAGGTCCCCTGCCCGGCAATAATATCCGGGTCGTCAAAGGCATGGATGAAAACCCCTTTCGCCTGATCGCAAAGCCGGCGCGCCTCCCGATAGGCATCGTCATAGGTCGGGCCGTTTAAAATAACATGGGCGCCGTAACCGCGCGTGGAGGTCAGTTTGATGAGGGGGGTCCCGGACGGCATTACGATCGTTGACTGGATCCCCAAACGGCGGGCATGGTAGGCAACCCCCTGGGCATGATTCCCGGCGCTCGCCGCAAAGACACCACGCGCCCGTTCCTCCGGTGAAAGAGCAAGCATCTTATTTAACGCCCCCCGTTCCTTGAAAGAACCAGTCATCTGCAGATTTTCCAGTTTGACAAACACCCGGTTGCCGGAGGCCTCACTCAAGACCTCGGAGGAGGCGAGCGGGGAATAATAGATGGCATCGCGGGTCCGTTTGCGGGCCTCCTCAATTTGCGTGAGAGTCACCACCGCGCGCTTAGTTACGATTTTTACAAAAACAATGCAAGAAAGCTCTTTTAAGGACGGCGGGGCAATCCGTTCACCGAGGCATAGAAGTGGGAGATCCAGATCTGTCGTTGGAGTTCGGCCGCCTCCGGATCGAACGCGAGGGTCGGTTGTCCGTCGGGCCCGATAACAACCTTTTCAGGGGTATCGGTTGTGCGGTATTCCACCGTGGGGATCGGTGAATTTCTTTTTGAAAGATGAAAACCATCTCCCAGACCCTGCCTTCCGGCCCGGGCTGTGACGTAATTATCCAGATTAATCTCCCCGACATGACGCGGCCAGAGGCTCCGATAACGCTCAGCAATCCTCACAAAATGGTCCGCCTCCGTCTCTCCCGGCTGCCGATTCCAGAAAGGGCTCGCCACTTCATCCCATGCCGCAGAGGTCCTCTCCGCCGGCGTCAGTTCCGGGGCGGCCTCCCTCTTTTGCGGGGGGGCGATATACATCCTCCTTTGAGGGGCCGGCGGAAACGCCTCGACAAGAAACGGCCGATCTTCTCCATAGGCCCGGAGGATACGGATCGCCGGGTCAAACGACTCGTCCGTCCGGATCCCGTCACGGGTCACGAGCGGCATCCCGGCATGGGTCTGCAAGGCGACACAATCGCCGCGCGAATTGCCGTACGCCCCGGACTCGGCCAGCGCCCGATAGGTCACCCGGAGGAAATCGTCATAGACACCCCCGGCCCGAAGGCCATGGTAGATCACCTCGATCGCCCAATTCAGCTCCCAGGTCAGATCAACCCCCAACTCCACCCCATCCCGTCTCGCCACAAGACGGGTATAAGGGGCCCGATCGACAAGCGGTCTCGGATCGACGCCGGTTTCCATCCCATGCCGGAATGACCGATACGCCTCTTCAAAGGAATCAAAACGGCCGGTAAAATAATCAGGGTCCACACCGTTACCGTAACGGAAGGTTTCGAGATGAACCCGGCTCCTTTGATACGACCAGATATGGAGGGCCCCATTCCGTTCCTTGAAGAATCCGAATTCCTGTCTTTGACCGCTCCGGATCGCCTCCCTCACCTCTTCCACAGGGATCCCCAATTCCGAGGCCAACGCCTCGCGGGCATGGCGAAGATTCAACTTGAGCCTCTTAAAAACGGTGACCGCGGCATCCTCCACCGCTCCTCGCTCGACCGGTTCTATCCCCTCCATCAATCGTCCGTTTCGGTAGACCAGGATCGCCAGGTCTCCCGAGGCCTGGGAAAAATGGATCCGGAACCGGTCGCCGCGCAGTTCAAAATCGAGAACGACGTTTGGAAAAACCTTCACCTCTCGACCAACCGCTATCGGGAGCGACGGCTGTTTCTCTACAGCCCAGCCTTCGCGGGTCAAGGCCTCCGTCAACGTATCCAATACCTCACCGATCCGCATCGGTTCACCCGGATTCAAACGACTCGGCCCCGCCATAATTTCCAGTTCTTCCCCGAGGCGTTGACCGTCGGCAACCGCACGCGGGTAGTATTCCCCCACAAGCCAACGAAGCCAACGGGCCGCCTCCCCCCGATGGATCGCCTCATCCAGATCCCCTTTCTTGACCTCGACTCCCATATGCCGGAGGACCGCCGGCAGGAGTTCCCGATAGCGAAAACCGGAGGGATCGCTGGCCAACCCCAGAAGTTCTTCACGCCGTGTCACAACCTGTCGTGCCGTCTCCTGCGACCGGAAATCCCCCTCGATAGACCCACGGCTTCTTTCCGCCGCCCGGTAGGTAAAATGTTCGGGCCAGGGTGATCCACCCAACCCTTCGGCATCCAGAAAAAGGGCGGTCAGGTAGTAAGGGTCCCCCGCGACTCTTTGAACACCCTCGATACCACTGGCCAACAACCGTTGGGCAACCCGTTCCCCGACGATTTCGACATCGGTTCCCCTGACCATGCCACGCCGGAAGAGTCGTCCCGCTGTTTCAAAATCATGCCGACGAAGACCGAAGGCCAAGGCCGAACCTCCCTGCAACCCGATCAAAACCGCCTTTTCGTAAGAGGGATCGTCCACCCACTCCCCTCGGAGGGTCGTGAGCGCGACTGTATCTACGTAGCTGTTGGCCGCCAAAAGTCCCATTTGGGCCGTGTAGAGCGCCCGGATCTGACGTGTGGTGGCGGCATCCGGAAAAATGATATCCCCCTGACGTAGGCGGGCCAAAATCCTTTCGCGACCGACCCCGACACCGATGTTGGCCAGGGCCAGGGCGGCCCCCACCATGACCAGCCGGTCCCATTCTCTTTCCTCTTCGGTCCCCTCACCCGTAACCAGTCGCACCCCGGAACGGGCGCTCTGCCAGCCGATACCGGCGAGACCGGCATACGCAACCCGGCGGAAGGCAATGGGGGTGGCAAAAGGGGCGGTAAATCGACTGGCCCGGCTGAAACCGGCACTCTGAAAATAGGGGTGGGCCCGATAAAGAAGCGCCCCCGTCATCCCATAAGCGGACGCTCCCAGAGAGAGAAGATCCACCGAGGAAACAAACGTGGACCCATTTTTTTCAACCCTTGGGTGAAGCACCCTTGTGGAAGGAGAGAGGAGAGTGTTTGGAGACTCTTCAGCCCCTGAATAAGTGGGAACGGAAGGAGGCTCGGGCAGGGCCGAGCCGGATCCCGGGGCCAAAAACCACTGGCCTACCGGATCGGAAGGACCCGCATCAACCTCTCGAGGGGAAGCCATAGGCCGAACCGGTATCGCGGTCCCCTCAAAAAGGTTGCGGGATTAGGCATCCGTCTTGACATACCGTTATTAAAATATTATCCTCATCTCTGATGAGGTTTTTTATAAATCAAAAAGAGTCTAATAATATTAATATATTAGATGGCGATATTTCTGTCGCTGAGGCCTCTTCAATCTGGGGGAAAGAGGATCTATTCAAAAAATCATCAGTTGACTTGAGGATCTTCAAAACCCCTTTCGGATCGATCTCGCTCCTTTATGGCCCCCGACAGATAGGAAAGACCTCCTCACTCAAGCTCTTTCTCTCGCAACTGGAGGATTCTCAAACGATTCTCTTTACCGACTGTTCCGCCATCCTGAACAAGACCGACCTCTACCAGCACCTCTTCGGTCTCATCGCCGGAAAGACAACGATCGTCCTTGACGAGGTTCAGGAGGTGGAGGGGTGGCATCTTGCCCTCAGATCCCTTCACTCCGAGGGACGACTCAAAGAATGCCGGATCTGGTGCACCGGGAGCGAGGCAAGGTATTTGATCGAAAGTGGAGAGCGCCTTCCGGGAAGGCGTGGCGAAGGGAAAACCGTCTTTGCACGCCCCTGGAGTTTCCGGGAATTCATGGATTTTTTTCACCGGGATGAAACCATCCCCTACCGGAAGATCAACTTCCAACATATCAACCAGCGGTGGCTGGGCGAGCAGAGGGTGGACTGGTCTCCCTTTTGGCAAAGCTACTGCCTGACAGGGGGGGTCCCGAAAGCGGTCGGCACCTTTCACAAGAACGGGAATCTCCCGGACACCCTTTGGAGAGTCTATGTCGATTGGATACTGGGGAGTTGGTCAAAGATGCGAACACCGGAGAGGAGTCTCTCCTCGCTTGCCCGGAGACTCTGCGAAACTTTAAACAGCCGCGTCGGCTACGAATCACTGAAGAAAGGGACCGATATCCAAAGCGCCAATACGATCAAGACCCTCCTCAACATCCAGGAAGACCATTTTTCGATCCGCGTTCTCCCCCGATACGATCTGCAAAGGGGTAAATTTCTCCCCTCAAAGTTAAAGAAGATCTATCCGCTGGACCCCTTCATGGCTCGCGTCTTTGCCGCCATCGGCTGGAATCTGAGACGCCTGTACGACGAATCGCTCCCCCCTTTAAGACTGGACGAATGCGCCTTTTTGACCCAGATGACCCGCTGGATTGACCCTCCCGAAGTAAGCTACCTCTACAGCGAAAAGAGCCAGTCCGAGGTCGATTTCTATTTTGAGGAATGCGGTTTTGAGCTTAAATCAGCGGGAGACCCGACCGCCAAACAACGGGAGATTCTTAAACTTTGCCCTCACGCGTTTGTCCTCACAAAGGAGAAGATTCCTCTGATGGCCTACCTGATCGGTGAAGAAAGAGGCCAGCCGTTGGCGGAGGCATGAAAGAGGGAGGCCCAGACCCTTCTCTGGAAATTGACCCCCTCCGGGTCGATCGCCAGATACCTGTTGCCATCGGGACCTTTCGTCATCCTCTCCGGTGTATTGGGGACACGGAATTCAACTGTCGGCGGAGGCCTGAGCCCGTTGGTAATATGCAAGAGGTCGCTTAACTCGGCTGTGTGAGGGCCTTCCACTCCCCGGGCCAACCGGCTCTTGGCCCGGGCCTTGATCAGATTATCCAGATTGATCGCCCCGAAGTGGCGCGGCCAGAGGACTTCGACCCTGCGGGCGATCCTGACGAAATACGCCTCGTCCGTCTCCCCAGGTTTAGGGTCCCACCGAGGCGACATGATCTCACCAAGCGCCTTCCCTTCATAAACAGAAAGGGGGAGTTGCGACTGTTCCGGAGAAGGCACCCGCGGATGGGCGATATACCTCCGCCGTTGGGGAGCGGGGGGGAAGGCGGCGACCAGAGGGTCCCAATTTTCTAAAAACCTTCTCACCACCCGGACCGCCGGGACAAACGATTCTTCCGTATCCAAACCATCCTCCGTACGCGGCGTAAAGGAGTGATGCGCCTGGGCCGCGGTGCAATCCCCACGGCTGGTCCCGTAGGCCCCCGCCCGTGAAAGGGCTTCGACACTGTCTCTCACGATCGCGTCATAAAGAGGGCCCGGTTTGATGTCATGATAGATCAGCTCAATCGCCCAAAGGGTCTCCCAGGTAAAATCGATCGTGACCGCCGCATCCCCCTCCTGAATGACAATCCCGTCATACCTCAGATCGGTTTGGAGATTCCTCGGCTCCGTCTCCATCGATTGCCGGAGGGCGTAATAGGCCTCCTCAAAGGTGTCGTATTCCCCCCGGAAATAAGGGTCTCCCGCATCTTGCAGGGGACTCAAGAAAATGCGTCCTTTCGATTCCCCTTCCTTCACAAAATGCCAGGGATGAAAACTGTTGTTTAAGTCACGGAGGCTTCCTTCCAGACTGACCCGGCCGCTCCCCATCGCCGACTCCACCTCTTCCGGTTTCACCCTTAAATAGTCGGCCAGTTCCTCAATCGCATGCCTCCGATTGGTCTCAAAGCGTTGCCAGACAACCTCCCTGGCGTTATCGACCTCCCCCCCCTGCAAGACATCAATATCCAACAATCTCCTTTCCCCCCGATTCATTTCATAGACAAGGAGCAAGGGGTCTCCCGTTCCCTGATGGACGATGACACGGAAATCCCTTCCATTCACGGGAAAATGGTAGTCGGCGGTGACGTAAACCTTGACCCCCTTCCCTACCGGAACCGGTCCGGTTTCTTTCAGCCGGATCGTTCTTCCCTCCCTCTCCAGTCCCTTCGCAACAATGGACAGGAGTTCATCCATCTCCATGGTGGTCCCCGGATGGAGAACGCTCGGTCCCGGCATCGCCTCCACCTCCAGGCCGGATCGCTGGTTCAAGCCAACGACACGCGACGAATAGTAGCTCTCCGTCAGCCATCTGAGCCAGCGTCCCGCCTCCCAGCGTTGGGCCGCCGCCTGAAAGTCCTGTGTCGTCACCTCCCGTCCCATCGACCTTAAAACCGCCTGCAGGGTCTCCTCCGGTGGAAAACTGCGCGGGTCGTTCAAGACACCCAGCAGAGGACGCCCATCCGGTCCGGTCCCGTTCATGATCTCTTGCGCAACGAGTTGCGAGGCAAAATCTCCTTCGCTCTTGCCACGGCTGTTCTCCGCGGCACGCCAGGTGTAATGCTCCGGCAACCCCTCGGCATGAAGGAAAAGGGCCGTCAGCCAAAATGGATCGCTCGCCAGATCCTGGGCGGTCACCCCGTCGACCACAACCCCGCTTCTGATAATCCTCTCCGCAACCGCTTTACCGACCGCCTCGACATGACGATTATCCAGCCGTCGGGCCCAGAGTTTCACCTGCTCCAGATCGCGCCGCCCGACGCCAAAGAGGAGTGTAGCTCCCCCCTGGAGACCCAGCATCAAGGCGGTCTCCAGCGATGCCTCCTCACGCCATCTTTCATGAAGATGGGTCGCGGTCACGGCATCCAGGGCAAGATTCGCCCCGATGGTTCCCGCCTGGGTATAGGCAAGCGTCTTGATCTGACGGACTGTTGCCGCCTCGGGGAAAAGAACCCCTCTCTTCGCCATCCCAGTCAGGATTCTCTCTCTCCCGATCCCGACCCCGACATTCATCGCCGCTGTCCCCATCGTCGCCAACAAAAGCCAATTGAGAACCGGGTCTGGCCCCCCTTCTTCAAAGATCAATTCTTCAGCCGCCCGTCCGGTTTGCCAGAGGAGCCCAGAGATCCCGATCCATCCGGCGTTTCGGAAGGCACGATAGTCCGCGTAGGGACGAAACCGGTGATACCCGGCCCCCAGCACACTGTAACCAACCGCCCCGGTGGCAATCAGGTCGACGGCCCTGATACCGGCCGGTTCCTTTTTGACGACAACTGACGGCTTTGCAGGAGGGAACGATTCGTAGCCGGGGTAAGGGGGGACCGGGGCTGGTTCCGGAAATTCCGGTTTGGGGAGGGAATCCGCATGCGCCTCTCCCAAAAACCACCGACTGACACGATCTAAAACGACAGGGGGGGTCATACGGGGTCGCTTATCGCCGTCTCCTTTGGAAAGTTGTGTCTATTTCCCCGTCTCCGGGATGGCGAGCCCATGAACGATATTGGACAGCGCCAGATAACGGTTCAAAAGCAGAAAGAGTCTTTTGTCCACCTGGTCCGATCTCGCTTCAACGAGCACCAACTGCGGCCTCATCAAACTGGAATACGCCTCCGGGACCGTCTTGAAACCGGCCTTTTCGGCATCGGGCAACAACGCCTTCTCGACCAATGCAAAATCGTGCCGGATACGCTCGACAAAGGCCCGCGCCTCTCTGACGCGGGGGTGCCCTTCCCTCAATCTCCAGCTCCCTGTCGGGGTTTTTTCAACAGCCTCCAGACGGGTCAGGACCTCTTCCGGAATACCGGTATCTGTCAAGGGAACGGAAGTCGAGACCCCCATTTTTTCAAATTCGAGGACAACCCAGGCGGTCAACGTCACCTCTTCCCAGCGACCGAGCGATTTTACGACACGATTGGCCTCCATCGAGTCAATTGCGTAAGGCCTGATCTCCTCCAACCGCTCCATCAACCAAAGGCCGTTGTTCGCCCCCTCGGGGGAATTGAGGAGAAACCAGGTGGCGAACTCCTCCTGCAACAGCTCTTCGGGTGAGAGCGGTTTTCCACCAAAAATCTCCTGATCATAAATGCCGGGGGTCGCCGCCGATTCAGTGATGCCGCTATACAACGCCACAAGGGGAGCCAGTCTTGGAACCACCTCCCCCGTGTAGCGATCGATCCAGTCCCCCAGGGAACCGGTTTCGATCCCTTCTCTGGCGGCAAACGTCACCAGGGCACGGAGGTGGGTCAAAAAGAGGGCCCCCTGATCCGGCCCTTCCTCAAAAACCTGCCCGCTTCCCTGACTGATCGCCAGGGGTCTTTCCACCTGCCTCCGGAAGGCCTGATACCCGGCTTCCTCCTGGGAAGAAGCTTCTCTTTGCTCCAGGAGACCGGCGGCATCCTCCTCAAGATTGAGGCCAATCCGGATGATCTGATCCGTCACCGAACGGTGGACCGCCGACCGCGACCTTTTTTTAAAATCCTCCGAAAGATTTTCGAGACTCTCTTCCAACGGTTCCGAAGGACCGAGTCCGGCCAGGAAAAGGGCGGAATGGGCGAATAGGTTCCCCCTTTCGCCGCCGGGGACCAAAAAGATTTCGTAATCTTTCTCCGCACGACGGGGATCGGTCAGACTCCAACCGATCGGAGAGGGGACAAAAAACTGGCCGCGCGGCAACGATTCCCCTCCGGAAAACGGATCAAATTCCTTTTTCCAGGCACTGCCGGCAAAAAGAGGGTAGCGGACACGCCACCCTTGGGTGAAGCACCCTTCGGAAGAGGGATCCTCTCTTAAAACATCCCGCACGTAGGCCTCAACCGCTTCCACCCAACTGGACCCGGAGGCCCCGATGTTAAAGGGATCCACCCCCCAGGCAGAAATCCCCCCCGGAATCCGGGAGGAGGCTTGGAACGAGGAGAGGATCATCGCGGCCGCCGCATAGGCAATCGCCTCTTTTTCATGCTGACCTTGCAGGGAGGCGACACCGGTCCGTTCCCCAACGGTGATCTTTCTCGAAAGCTCCTCGATCTCCGGCCTGTTCCTTCTCACACCGTCAGCCCATTGCGCCAAGGCATGGATTTCTCCAAAACTCAAGGCGTCCCATTTCTTCTTTGGGGGGAGCCCTTCTACAGAAACGAGTGGCGGAAAAACCTCCGCAGGGGCGAGCGGGATGCCGGCCTCTTCAAACCTCTCTCGTGGGACAATCACCGTTTCGGCAGAAAGGGTCGGCAACCGTCGGACCCAGGCGGCAAACCGGACCTTGTCCTTCACCACCAATTGTCCAAACTTTTTTGTCTCCCCACCTACCCTTCTTTCTTCTTCCTGATAATCAAAGATCCGACGGACTTCTCCCACAATATCGGGATGAGGAGCCGCCTCCGGCACCCAGGGGTTTTCCGCCTTCCAGAGGGAGATCACCCAGGAGCGAAGATCGGAATCGAGCTCGGTAAATAATTTCTCCAATGCCTCCGGTCTGTCCAAAAGGTCGGCTGGGGCGGGGGGGTCAGGAGAATAGATCGTTGCGCGGTCCGCCAGATCGAGCAGGACCACCTGCACCATTGTCCCGATCCGGAGGAGTGTGTCTTCCAGACGCGCGTATTGATAAAGCTCCGGTTTCCCCCGGTGATTAAAAAGACCATCATGCACCGAAGGGATCGCCCGATGGGCAAACCAGAGGATCGGTTTCTGCCAGGACCAAAAGAGGTGATCGCTCAACCAGGCCTGTTGGGAACGATAGACATGTTCATCGATGGCAGGGGTATAAACTTCCCCGAGGGGGCTTTGTGATTCCCAGGCCGCGTTGACCAGCAAGGCGGCCCCTTCCACCAGAAAGAGACGACCGACGGTATTCCCCCCATAGCGGCCGACGGCACCGACCCGCGACGCCGCCGCCGCGGGAAGACGACGGACAAGCGGGGCCCCGAGAAAACGCCCCGCTCTTGCCAGCACCGATTTTTCACCCCGCGCCAGGAGATCCGCCCCACCGAGCCACCAGACCCCACGGTCGGCGACCCAGGCCAGATTGTTCTCCTGATCGATACCGCAAAAATCCTCAATCTGTCCCGGGGCTCCGTAAAAGAGCGCCCCGTAACCGAGCAGTCGGGAGGTCGGCCCGCTAACCGGGCTCGCGAACCCGTGGCCGATCTTCCGGCCAAAACCGGCGACCCCACTCCAGAGCGATTTCATTTTTTTACCGACGGCAACAAGGGGTGCTCCACCCAAGGCCGGAGAAATCGCCGCCTGCCGGTAGGAATCCGGGAGAGGTTCAATCGATTGAAGATCGTCACTGCGGAAAAGAGGCTCTTCCGGCAGGCAGGCTAACACCGGTTCCGGGAAGACCGGTTTCGGGGCAACAGGACCACAATAATCAGCCATCGGGACTCCTCTTTAGCGGGGGCCCCGTACTCCGCCTCAGGTGGATCCGATGGCCCCCGTACCCCCGCGTTCACGCCGGCAAAGCCGGACGTTCACTATAAATCGTCCCTATTTTCGACCGTTTGGCCTCAAAGTTGCGGCTTATTTGCGCGAGATGCCGACCCGGGAGGGGTGGGACCGTTCCAGCGTCTTCCCAGAGGAGACGGCCTGGAAAAAAGCGGCCCAGACCCGCCTTTGGAAGGCCAGTCCCTCCGGATCGACCACAAGATCGGGGTTCCCATCGGCACCCACAACCAGTTTCTCCGGCGTATCCCGTGTCCGGAATTCGACCGTTGGGGGAGGATTACTGCGGGAAACCAGTTTCAGCTGAGGGTTCGGATCACCCGCCACTCGGGCACGGGCGGTTACAATGTTGTCGAGATTAATCTCCCCCGTATGACGGTCCCAAAGGACGGCGATCCGCTCCCCGATCCGGACAAAATAATCGTCATCCCCCTCGTTGGGGTAGCGGCTCCAAAAGGGTCCTTCCACCTCGGCCCAGGCCTCCGCTACTTGCGTCTTGGGGAGGGCCGAAGCCTCCCTCTTGCGGGGGGGTGAGATATACATCGATCTCTGGGGGGCCGGCGGAAAGGCCTCCACTAAATCGGCCCGATACCGTGAATAGGCCCGTGCGACACGAACCACCGGTTCAAAAGGTTTTGACGGATCGGCCGGATCGATAGACGGAGGAAAGGAAAGATGATTCTGATGAGCCATGCAATCCCCTCTGTGACACCCGTACGCCCCGGTCTCTTCAAGAACACGATAGGTTGTTGTCATCAGCTCATCATACAAACCGCCCGCCCGCATCCCGTGATAGAGCAACTCGATTCCGCCGATCCAATCACGGCCGAATTCAAGTTCCACGGGGGGATTCGGACTAAAACCGTCCCGTGCCAAGGCAAGACGGGTGTGCGAGGCGTTGTTCACAAAAGGACGAGGATCCACCAGTCTTTCAAGCCCGGCACGGAGTTGCACATAGGCCTGCTCAATATCAGCAAAAGAACCGTCACCCGGTTCCTCTCCGGCCTCCTTCCTGACAACCCCCAGGAAATATTCGGGATCCTCCCCTTCCGCATACCGGAGACTGTCCCAGTGAACACGTCCCGCCGCTCCTTCAGTCGGCCGAAAACTCCAATTGTGCAGATTCCCGGAGAGATCCTTTAAGAAACCATTGTAGTCGGTGGTACCCTCCTTGATGGCCTTCTTCACCTCTTCCGAAGAAACTCCCAGGCGTCTGGCCAAAACCGCCCGCGCCTGTTTCAGGTTCACCTTGAACCGTTTAAAAACCGTAATCGGGGCGTCATCGACAGGCCCCAGTTCTCTGGGGGTGATTTTGATAAAACCGTTATCCACAAAGGCATAGAGGATCGGGTTTCCCGAGGCCTGGGAATAAATAATGCGACATTGGTGTCCGCCGACACGGAAACTCACAATGGCATTGAGATAAACCTTGGACCCCTTCCCCATCCGGATTGGGTTGGCCGGCAACCGGGTTGCCACCCACCCCTGGCCTTGCAGTGCCGACATCAATTCCGTCATGATCTCGTCGATCTCCATCGGATGTCCGGGGTTCGAACGGCTCGGGCCCGGCATGAACTCCACCTCCTCCCCTACCCTCAGGCCGGCAAGAACCGCCTGGTCATAATATTCATCAATCAACCATCGCAACCACCGCCCCGACTCTCCCCGCTGAACCGCCTTCTCCAGGTCTTTTTGCCGGACCTCCCGCCCCATATGCCTCAAGACGGCTGGCATCATATCGGCATAAGGGAAACTCCGCGGGTCCTGCACAACCCCCAGGAGCGGACGACCGTCCGGACCGGTTTTCTCAATAATCTGGCGGGCCACCTGCATCCGGCTCAAATCCCCTCCGATCACCTGCCCATGGCTCCTCTCCGCCGCACCGTAAGTCAGGTGTTCCGGCAGTCCTTCCAGGTCCAAAAACAACGCCACCAGATAATAGGGGTCACTGGCGACATCCTGCGCGGTTACCCCATTGACCCGGATGCCGCTCGCCAGAATCCTTCGGGCCACCGTCTCCCCGACCGCCTCGACATCCCAAGACTGCCGCCGCTTGAACCAAACCTTGGCCCGTTCCAGATCGTGACGGCCGACACCAAACAAGACAACAGAGCCTGCCTGGATACCGAGGGCGATCCCGTTCTGCCAGTCCGGTTCCTCACGCCACCGCTCCCTCAAGTGGGTAGCGGTCAGGGCGTCAAATCCCAGATTGACAGCCCCAAGACCGATCTGGGTGCCGGTCAGGTAGCGGAGCTGTGCCACCGTTGCCGCATCCGGAAAGGCCAACCCTCCCTGGAGAACACGGTGGACTATCCGTTCCCGTGCCATACCGACGCTGACGTTCATAACCGCAAGCCCCATCCCCCCAACCAACAGGTAGTTGAAAACAGGATCTTCCCCCCCCTCTTCAAAAAAGAGTTCGTATCCGGCATGCCCCGCCTGCCAGCCGAAACTCCCGAGTCCGATGAAACCGGCGTTACGGAAACGGGCATAATTGCCAAAATACCCGTTCGGTTGGAATCGGCGTGAAGCGGCCGCCACAAGGGCATAACCCCCCCCCACCTGGGAGAGCCAGTCGGCGGTCTCTCTCCAGACAGGAGGAGGTACGGCGGGAGGAGGGGGGAGGGGAATCGGCTTCGGCGGCGCCCCCTCAAATTCCCGATAAGGGGCCACCTCTTCCGGTTCAGGAAGCTCACCGGCGGGAGGAGGGGGGAGCTGGGCCAGAAACCAGCGTCCAACGTTATCAGCAGGGGTCGGTGGGGCCATAGCTATAACACCGTGCCCTGTATCGTCTTTCTCCCCCAAAAGTTGTGTTTTTTAAGGGGGGAAACCCCTCTTTTTCTAGCAACTTCCTCCCAGATCCTCCGATTTAAGGGGGTACAGAAACCATCCTATGGGTGAGCCGAATACCATCAATCAGAGTGTCCCCATTTCCAGCATCCCGCTCCCTCCCGATGCCACGCCGGAGCAGTACAGTTCGATGGATAGAAACGGAGACCGAGTCATCGATTTTCAGACAGAATACCTCCTCGCCGAACAGGGGAGGTTATTCGCCAACCAGCCGGCGTTGTTGGGGGCGATCCGAACCGCCTTTTTCGGGAATGATTTTGCCGGCTATACGTTCCGAACCGCCAATCCGGGAAGAACCACCGAGATGATCTTCGAAAACAGGGAAACCCTCGAAGTCAAGAAAGTCCGGATCGGGAGTGACAACCGGTGGACCGAAACAACAACCTCCCCCAACAGTATTCTGACAGAGCCGGAGACACGGAGAAAAATGATCCGGTACCTTCGGACCCTCGTCGAAACAACTTCTTACAGTGAAAACCCCGAGGGGGTTAGCCATGTTATCGACACCCTGGATCCCGCTTTCCAGGCGCTCCGATTCACCACTCAGACGATCCGACCGGAAGATTATCCCGCTGAATTTGTCTGTGACGAGCAGGGACGTGCGGAGCCCAAAAAACGGACCGTTGGCAACCATTTCCTGGCCAAACGAAAAGGACGAGAGGGGGCGATCCCGATCCTTCTGGTCGGGCACACGGATACGGTCTACCCCCTCAAAAGGGTGGAGGAGGGGGGGTTCATCCGGATGGAGCCGCAGGGTACCGACAACCCGGGTATTCCTCGCTATGTGGGACCTGGCATTGCCGATATGAAGGGAGGGATCGTTGTCATCCTCTTTACCCTCTATACTCTGGACCAGTTGGGCTTTCTGGATGATTTTGACGTAACCGTTTTTCTGGGTAGCGATGAGGAGATCGGTTCGCTCGATTCCCGGAAACATATTGAAAGATTGGCGGCCGGCCAGGCCGGCTGTTTTGTCTTTGAAAGAAACGCCGGGGATTCGATGGCGATCGAACGGCAGGGAATCGGACATATCCGCCTCCTTTTTGAAGGAAAATCGGCCCCCTCCTCCAAACCGGGAGAAGGGGCCAGTGCGATTCTGGAAAGAAATTTCACCGAACTAGCAGTGGACGCCCTGAACAGGGAGTATCAAAAACGGGCCCAGAGAGATAAGTCTTACCGCGGGATTCTTTTTAATATCGGACGGAGTCGCGGCGGTACCGGGGCGAATACGGTCCCCAGTTGCGCCGATACCTTGATTGAGGTCCGCTACGAAAACCGGTCCCAAGAGGCCCTTATCCGGAAAGACCTGGCAGAAATTGTCGCCAAGGTTGACGTTCACACGGCCGAGGGAAAACCGGTCGTGACCAAACCGGACATCCAGTTTCACCGTCCTCCCAAAAGGGATACCCCGGAAACCGCTACCGCCTTTGAGAGGGCGAGAGGACTCTTCGCCCTTTATGCACGGGAATCGACGAGGATCACCGGCAGACCTTTCGTGGAAAAACCGGAGGCCGGTGCCGCGGACGGCAGTATCACGCAAGCGGTCGGTTGTCCTACCCTCGATTCCGTCGGCGTTGAGGGAGGAAGCGTCCACACGCCGGGTCAAAGGATCGAGTTTATGGATACCGCCAGCCTCTTCAACCGAACTGAAATTATGGTCCATACACTGGCTCGAATTCGGGAAGAACGTCGTTAGACTGTTCTCATTTTGATAAAATTCTCATTTTGAGAACGGTTCTCCTTTCTTCCTCGTTACAACCAAATGATTTAACTCTGTTTTTTAGTCAGTTTCTCCGTCTCCCTGGCATCCCTCTTGCATCTCTAGCAAGGTATGTCCCTCCGAGCGGTTCTCTTGACTCTTTTTGTCAGCCTTCTTCTCGCCGCCTGTGTGGAGAAAGAGGTCGAATATGTCACGGTCGAAAAAGAGGGGGGTTCTGGTTCCCCCAATAATCAGACCCCTGAGGGGAGTTCTCCCCAAGGCAATTCACAAAATAACGGCCTCCAATCTTACTCCGGGGGGATTCTCAAATTCAGATTGATCGGCGCCGACGGTTCCCCCTCTTCAACGGCCAGGACGATTGAGGTCCTGAAAGGTTCCGAGGTCACCCTGGAATGGGAAACCGAAAAACCATTTACCGCCTCACTCCTCAAGGATAATGAAACCCTCGCCTCTCCGCTCCCGGCCCAAGGCTCCCATACGGTCACTGTGGACAAGGATGCGATCTACTCCCTCGTCATTCCCGGAAAGGAAGGGATTCAGGCCGCCACCCTTGCGCTGAAAGTGACCAACACCCTCTGTCTGGGGCAACCCAACTGTAGCACCAATATTGGGAAACAAAAGGGGATCGGTTATACCTACTATCAACCATTTGCCTGCCAGAAACCGGATGGAACGGTCTGCGTCATGCTGGCCGATGCCGGAGACCACCGGGTCCTCCGCTGGTGTGGCGATAATATCCAAAAAGGGGAGCCAGATCTTGTTTTAGGGCAAACCGATTTCTATTCTTCGGCGGCCAACCGCGGCGGCACCGCTCACCTGGGGACATTGAGCGAACCCCGCGGCGTCTGGTGTGACGGGCGAAGGGTGGTTGTTGCCGACACCAAGAATCACCGCGTCCTGATCTGGAACCGTTTTGAGACGCTCCAGAACGGCGATGCGGCCGACGTGGTGATCGGTCAACCGAACCCGCAGTGGAATCTGCCAAATCAGGGGGGAGGACCGACCAACAAGTCGCTCCGGAGTCCCACCGGGGTCTGGGTGGACCCTCCCACAGGATCGCTCTTTGTGACCGACTCGGAAAACCACCGGATCCTGATCAAGAGAAACTGGCCCACAACAGACGGTCAGGGCTTTGACGTCGTGATCGGACAGGCTAATTTCATCTCAGCCGCCCAGAACAGGGGGGGCGGGGATACCGGTCCCGCCGCCAACAGCCTCTTTGCGGCCCATGGGGTCTCCACCTTCAACGGGAAACTGATCATCAGCGACTCCTGGAACAACCGGGTCCTGATTTTTAACCAGATCCCGCAGGAGAACGACGCCTCAGCCGACTTCGTCATCGGTCAACCCGGTCCTACCACAAACAATACCAATAATGCGGGGCGATGGTTACACCCCTTCAACACCATCGACAAGGAGAGGGGGATCCCCAACGCCACAACCCTTGTCTACCCTGTCTCGGCCTACGCCACGGAAGAGGGGTTGTGGGTCTCCGACCACCTCAACCACCGGCTCCTCCGGTTTCCGATCGACTTCACAGCCAATCTCCAGTCTCCGGAGGTCCCTCGGTGTGTTGATGACAATAATGTCCCCCTGAACAACGACACGGGAACCCCCCTTTGTCCTGTGGCAGACCGGGTCCTTGGCTTCGAAAATTTTACACAGAAAAATCAGGACCTTTTCCCGGAAGGAACCCTCTACCGGCTCAACAAGACCCTGACGCTTTCCGCCGCGACAGCGCCTCCTGTAGGGTGCCGACTCTTCGTGGCTGTCGCCAACTCGAGTGTGCGCGAGTTCAACCTCTGTGAAGAAGGGAATAACCTCACGGCCGTCGGGCTGATCGGCCAGCCCCGTTATGATTCCCGTGGAACCAATCATGCCCTTCCCTCAGCCTCGCTCATCAACAGTGCCCACGGTATCTGGGCCGACAGGAAAGGGGTTTGGATTACCGATCCGGAAAACCATCGGGTGATCGGTTACAAGGGAATTCCCCTCTTCTCCGGGGCCAAGGCCTCCTTTGTCCTGGGACAGGCGGATTTTGAAAAAGACCTCTCCCAACAAGGGGAGGCCTCCCCCAACCGGGAGACGATGGTTTTTCCCCAATCGGTCGCGGCCGATAATTCACGGATCTATGTGGCTGGCGGCAATAACCGAGTCCTCATCTGGGGGAGAGACCCAACCACAGGGGCCCCCAGTGGCCCCCCTCAGATCCTCGGTCAGTCCAGTCCGACCGACGCGGCCGACCCTCCCCTGACCAACCCGACCTGCGGGCGGTTCAGCCCAAGTTCCGTGGTGAGTGACGGCCGACAGCTCTGGGTGATGGATACCGGAAAATACCAAGGCGACCCCACCAAAAGACGCTACCGGGTCTTGGGTTTCAGTCTGGAATCATTCAATACCCTCCCGCCTGAGGGGGGGCTTCTTACAGCCACCCGCCTCTTCGGGGAAAGGGATTGCACCACCACCGGCTCGGGGAGATTCTATATCCCGAGGCATGCCTTTTCGGATGGGACACGTTTGCTGATCAGCGACACCCCCAACCACCGGGTCTTCTATTATGAAACTATCCCCGAAGACCCGATGGCCCTCCCCACGGCGACGATCGGCGTCGCCAATCCGGACGGCCGACCGACCGCCTTTTCACTCAATCTCCCGGATTCGGCCGTCTTCTGGAAAAATCTGATCTTCGTCGCGGATAGTGGAAACCACCGGATTCTTGTCTTTCAGAAGCCGGCGGCTGACAGGCCGAGCGCCATTGCGGTCCTAGGTCAGGACAACATGACCTTGAACTTCACCAACGGGAACAGACCGCTCTCCGGAGACGGCTTCGCCTGGCCCCGACGCCTCTGGATCGAGGGAAACCTCCTTTTCATCGCCGATAATGGCAACCAGCGGGTGGTCGTCAAAAATATCGAAGAGTTATTAAGCAGGTACGGAACGGAGTGAGGCGACCAGTTCTTCAAACTGCCGGAAGTTGAGCGATTGGTACCCATCGGAAAGGGCCTTGGCCGGTTCCTTGTGGACTTCAACGATAATCCCATCGGCCCCGACGGCGATCGCGGCCCGGGAGAGGGGGGGCACCAAACTGCTTTTGCCGGTCCCATGGGAAGGGTCAACGATGATCGGGAGGTGAGAGACCTCCTTGATATAGGCCACCGCATTCAGGTCGAGCGTATTCCGGGTGGCGGTCTCAAAGGTCCGAATCCCCCTTTCACAAAGGACCACCTGCTGATTGCCACCCGCCAGGATATATTCTGCCGCTAAAAGAAATTCCTCGATCGTCGCCGCCATCCCCCTTTTGAGCAGGACCGGTTTTTTGATTTTACCCAACCGTTGAAGCATCTCAAAGTTTTGCATGTTCCTGGCCCCGACCTGGATCATATCGGCATGGGCGACTACCTCATCAAAATATTCCAGATGCAAAAGTTCCGTGACCACCGAGATCTTGTGCCGGTGGGCCCCCTTCTGGAGAATTTTTAACCCCTCCACCCCCTTCCCTTGAAAGGCGTAGGGGGAGGTTCTTGGTTTGAAGGCACCGCCCCGCATCGCCTTGACCCCCAGCCTGGAAAGAAATTCGGCCGTCTCCTCCACCTGCTGTTCCGACTCAACACTGCAAGGACCGGCAATAATGACAGGTTGGTTTTTTCCACCAAAGACCGCCCCATGGGGCAACTTGACCGTGGTATCCTCGGCCTTCCATTCCCGCGAGACCAACTTGTACGGCTTGGTGACATGGATAATCTCTTTGACCGCATCATTCGGCGGAATTGTCGATTCATCGATGTAACCGGTATTCCCGCGGATCCCGATCGCCACCCTCTCGGACCCCGGGAGAAAGTCGGGCTTGTGCCCTGCCCGCTTGAGGTTCTCCATGATCTCATCGATCTGGGCCTGGGTGGCATCTTTTTTGAGGACAATGAGCATGAGGGTCTTTTCGTATTTGAAAGATGCGAAGATCTCAAGTATGAAATAAAATGAACTTTAAGGAGGTTTCTATGGATCAAACCAATGCCGTTCTTTACCAGAGAAAAGGAACCGTCGCCGAAATCACGCTCAACCGTCCCGAGTCACTCAACGCGATGAACCTCGCCCTCATTGAGGGTTTGTTTCAGGCAGTAAAAAAGGCTGAAGAGGAAAAAGGACTTCGTCTGGTTGTTCTCAAGGGAAGCGGTCGTTGTTTTTGCGCCGGGGGGGATATCAAGTTTTTCAGGTCCCAATTGGAATCGGAGACCCCGGTCAACAAAGAGATGCCCGACCGACTCCACACCATGATTGAAAAACTAAGGGCGCTCCCTCTGCCTGTTTTGGCCTCTATCCATGGTTCGGCCGGAGGGGCAGGAACGAGTCTGGCACTCGCCTGTGATCTCGTCGTCTGCGCCGATGATGTGAAGTTCAATCTTGCCTACTGCCGGATCGGTCTTTCACCGGATGGAGGATCCACCTATTTTCTCCCCCGTCATGTTGGGCTTAAAAAGGCGATGGAGATTTTTTTGGCGAGCCAGAACCTGACAGCCCAAGAGGCCCTCGCCCTGGGTTTGATCAATAAAATTGTCCCGGCCGCCGATCTTCAAAAAACAACCGAGACCATCGCCGAGATCATTTCTTTGGGGGCGACAGAGGCCTTCGCCCGGACAAAAAAACTCCTGAACGCCAGTTTTCACAACAGCCTTCACAACCAGCTCTCGCTGGAATCAGAGATGATTGTCGAATCGGCCCGGACCCATGACTTTCGCGAAGGGGTCACCGCGTTTCTTGAAAAGAGGATGCCTGAGTTTAAAGGAAATTAATCTTAACAAACAGTCAAAGCTTTCTTGAGATCAAGGACTAAATCGTCCGCATCCTCAAGACCGATCGATAGCCGGATCCCCCCCGGTTCGATCCCCTTTTTGGTTTTTTCTTTTTCCGGCAAGGCCGAGTGGGTCATCGAAAACGGATTTTCAATCAAGGTCCGGATCTGTCCGAGACTGACAGCGAGCGTAATCGTGTAGGCCTTTCGGGCCACATGATCGATAAACTTCTCTGCGGCCTCGTTCCCTCCCTTTGTGGGTGAACCACCCTTGGGTGAACCACCCTTGGGTGAATCACCCTTCTCCTTCAAGACAAAATAGATCATACTCCCGGGGGCAAATCGCCCTTCGTAATCGGTCATCTGTCGCTGGGCCAGTTTGTATTGCGGAAAACTCTTGAGCCCCGGGTAAGAGACCCTGGCGACCTTTGGGTGATTTTCCAAAAAAGAGGCGATCTTGAGCGCCGTCTCCTCCTGTTTTTTCATCCGGAGCTGGAGCGTCGGCAGACCATAAACAAGGATCGGCCAGGCACTTTTGGGAGAGATCACAGCCCCAAAATCTTTTCGAAACAGAAAGAGCGGGCTTTCATATTTTTCGGACGTCATCACCGCCCCCCCCATGTCGGTCCCGAACCCACCAATATCCTTCGTTAAACTGTGGACAACGATATCGGCTCCCATCTCCAGCGGCCTCTGGCAAAACGGTGTGGCAAAGGTGTTGTCGATCACCATACTGATTCTCTCCCTCTCATCCCGCTTGGCATTGGCCCGGTTAATCACCTCGCGAATCTTCCTGATGTCGATCAGTTGAAGGTTGGGGTTGATCGGGGTTTCAAAATAGACGACACGGGTCTTGGGGGTGATCCTTTTTTCAAACGAATCTTTGGTCAGATTGGCAAAACGTGTCTTGATTCCAAACCTCGGCAACCAGTTGGTTAGCAGACTGTAAGTACAACCGTAAAGGATCTCATGCGCCAGAACTTCATCCCCCGCTTTTAGTAAAATACAGCAGGCGGCGGAAACAGCCGCCATGCCGGAAGAAAAGGTGACCGCAATTTCAGACCCTTCGGCATACGCCAGATTTTCTTCCAGCAACCCCCGCGTTGGTTCATCCAAACGGTCATAGATGTAGATCGGCACCTCTCTTTTTTTATGGAGATGGTCACAGGCAAATTCAAAGAACCCCTTGGCCCCCCGTTGCGAGGTGTCCAGACGGAAGGCGGCCGAGGAGGTAATCGGAGGAATGACATGATGTTTGTACTCCCACTTGTCGGTATGAAACTTGCCATGAATCAGGTGAGTCGACTTTTTGTAGTTGGCCAAGTCCGACAGGTCTTTTTTTTCACGTGCCATAAGGATCAGTCCATCCTAGTCTGTTTTTTTAATTTGTCCAGAATCGCGCTCGCCAGGTGAGGAATTGTGGCCTGGCGCGGCTGGATAATCCTGGAAAATCCGGCCTTTCGAACGGTTCGTGTCGTCAAGGGGCCGATGGAGGCGACCGGAATACTCTTGGCGAGGTGAAAATGGGATTTCCCCAACAATCTCGAAAAATTTTCAACCGTCGCTGAACTGGCGAAAGTAAGACAGTCGATCGGAGGCTTGGTCATCAGTTGAACCAGTTCTCTTCGCCGATGAACGGGAAATTTCATCCGGTAGGCCGCTACCTCGGTGACCCTGGCCCCCATTTTTTTTAATTTTTCAGGCAGGAGGACTCTCGCCACCTCGGCCCTTGCCACCAAGACTGTTTTCCCTTTCAGGGGATGTCGGCTCATCGCCCGAAGAAGCCCTTCGGCTCTGTACTCCTCGGCAACGGCACTCACCTTGAGATGAAATTTTTCGATGGCCTTGGCCGTTGCCGGGCCAACCGCCGCAAAACGGATTCCGGCAAGATCCCGAATATCTTTTTTCAGATGAACCCAACGGTCAAAAAAGGCCTGAACCCCATTCACGCTGGTCCAGAGAACCCAATCGAATCTTCGGATATTCCGGATCGCCTTGTCTAACGCCTTAAAATTTTTCGGCGGCCGGATCTCAATCGCCGGGAATTCAACAACGTCAGCCCCTTCCGCCGAAAGGAGTCGGGAGAGTTCACCGGCCTGACTCCGAGGCCGGGTGACCAGAATCCTCCTGCCAAAGAGCGGTTTTTTCTCAAACCAGTTTATTTTCCTGCGGAGATTCACAACGGAACCGACAATAATCACGGTCGGCGGTTTGATCTTGGCCCGAAACACCTCTCCAGCAATGCTGGCTAACGTCCCAACAACAACCCTTTGCCGGGAAAGGGTCCCCCATTCGACAACAGCAGTGGGTGTCTTCGGATCCCGGCCCGCCCCCACCAATTTTCGGGCGATCTCTGCCAGATTTCTCCAACCCATCAGAAAGACCACCGTGCCGATCCTGGCGAGGGCCTTCCAATCCGGAGGTGAGGCCCCTTGTTCATCCTTTTCATGACCCGTCACAAAGGCAACATCCGAGACAAAATCGCGGTGGGTCACCGGGATGCCGGCGTAGGCCGGGACGGCGATGGCCGACGTCACCCCGGGCACTACCTCGAAGGGGACCCCGGCTTCAGCCAACGCCTCTGCCTCTTCCCCTCCGCGACCGAAGACAAAAGGGTCTCCCCCCTTCAGCCGAACGACAATTTTGCCGCGACGGGCCTCCCGCACCAAAAGGGCATTGATCCCTTCCTGCGATTGCGAATGAAAAGCCCCTTTTTTGCCAACGTAGACCATTTTTGCCAGGGGGGGGACATTCTGAAGAAGCGAACGATTTGCCAGATGATCGTAGACCACAACGGCCGCCTTCTTCAGGCATTCGAGCCCCTTCACCGTGATGAGTCCCGGATCACCCGGCCCGGCCCCGACCAGACAAACCTTTCCTTTATTCTTCTTCATCACGGCAACTTTTTAAAATTTCCTTGGCCCCCTTGGCCAGGAGCGAACGCCCCATCTGCCTCCCAAGGGAGACCGGATCCTTCACAAACCCGGTCACCTGATCCCGGATCAACTCCCGCCCGTCGGGAGAGGCCACAAGCCCGGTCAGTTCCATCGCCAGGCCGTTTGGTTCGGCATAACCGGCAATCGGTGATTGACAATCCCCCCCCAGCTCCTTGAGAAAGCTCCTTTCCGCCAAGAGACAGGCCTCAGTCACCGGGTCATTGAGGGAACGGGCCAATGACTCCGCCTCCGGGTCCCCCACCCTTCCCTCAATACCGATCACCCCCTGCCCTACCGCCGGAATCATCAAGGTTGTCGGGAGATACTCCCGAATTTTTGCAGTGAAACCGAGCCGGATCAACCCGGCTGCCGCCAAAATCATGGCGTCACAACCCCCTTTGCCGATCTTGCGCAGGCGGGTCTCCACATTCCCCCGGACCGGAACGATTTTGAAATCGGGACGGAAATTCTTGAGCTGGGCCTGACGGCGAAGCGAACCGGTGCCGATCACCGATCGTCGCGGAAGCCCCAGGATCGAATCGTACTTTTTGGAGACAAAGACATCCCGAGGGTCCTCCCGCTTGAGAACGCCAAAGATCTGAAGTTCATCAGGGAGATCAATCGGGAGATCCTTCATGCTGTGAACCGCCAGATCAATCTTGCCGGCGAGCAGGGCCTCTTCAATCTCCTTGATAAAAAGCCCCTTGCCCCCTATTTTGGCCAAAGAGGCCTTTTTAAGCTTATCGCCGCTGGTCTTGATCGCCCTGATGGAAATCTTAAGCCCTAGGTGTTTGGCCTGAAGACCCTTCTGGACAAAGTGGGCCTGCCAGAGGGCCAACGGGCTGCCACGCGTGCCGATAATGAGAGGACGGAAGGCCACGGAAGAGGTCTCTAGCATGAACCCGCTAAAAGGAAAACAAAATTGGAAACGGCTTCAGGCCCGCTGAAATGAAAGGACAAAGAGGGTCCCTTTGCCGGGACTGCTCTGGACCTTGATCTCCCCCTTATTTTTCTCCAAAAGCTGTTTGGAGATCGTCAGGCCAAGACCGGTCCCTTTTGGCTTGGTGGAAAAGAGGGGCTGGAAAATTTTGGAGATCGTTTCCTCCGTCATCCCCAACCCACCGTCTTTAAACTGAACAAGCGCCCTCGGGCCGTCGGAAAGGGTCTTGACCTCCAGTCCTCCCCCTTCCGGCATCGCTTCAATCGCATTAAGAATCAGATTGATAAAGACCTGCTTCAATTGGCCGGGATCGGCGTTGACGACAGGGGTCGCGGGATCCAGATGACAGAGGACCTGAACAGAGATTGGCGGCCTCGCCTGATCGAGGCTCTCCTCCACCAGGCGGTTCAGCGAAACCACCTGCGGCACCGCCTCCTTGTCGCGGGCAAAATGGAGCAGATTTTCGACAATCTGGTCAGAAGCGGCCACCTGACGGACAATCATGTCCAGATATTCCTTGTTTTTTCCTTCCTCCTTCCCGAGGCCGGAAAGCTTGAGAACGGAAACAGCATTTTGTAAAACCATAAAGGGAGTCCTGAGTTCATGGGCGATCGAGCTGGCCAACTGCCCAATCGCCACAAACCGTTCAGAGCGAACAAGTTCTTCCTCATCCGCAACCAACCGCTGGATCATCCGGTTCCGAACACGGATGACTTCCCCCAGCTCATCGGGGGGAATTTCCCCCTCAGGGATCAGCGACTCTCTCAGCCGGCCGGCGGTGACCTGACGGTCTTTTTCACGAAGGAGGGTAATCGGCCTTAGAAGACTGCTAGCGACATTCCTGTTAACAACATAAACGGCCAGGGCTGTTGTCAAGCTGATCACCACCACAAAGATGACAAGCCTGTAGAAAGGGGAGAGAAAAGAAAAATTGGCAAAAGAGAGCGGCTCGTTGGTCCCGAGGGTCACCAGAACGATCACCAAAAGAAAGAGAACGAGGGGAGCCACTCCGGCCAAAAGGAAGGTGATCAGAAACCGGAAAGAAATCTCTTTAGCAAATCTCCTTTTGAGTTTTTTAAACATGAGGAGATTCCATCACAAAACGAGGCCTCACTTCCTGGATGTCATCGCCTGCCAGTCTTCAGGCGTCAACTGGCTCGCCCAGTTAAATTGGCCAGCCCCCTGGAGCCATTCTCCCCCATCGATCGTCACAATTTCTCCGTTGATATAGGCGGCATAGGGGGAAATGAGGTACGCGGCCAGATCGGCCAGTTCTTCGTGCCGACCCAGACGACGAAGAGGGATCCGCTGGAGCATCTTTTCTTCAACCCCCGGGGGGACAAGATTTTTCCAGGCCCCTTCGGTGTGAAACGGACCTGGGGCAATCGCATTGAGACGGATCTTGTATCGGGCCCACTCGACCGCGAGCGACTGGGTCATGGCGGCCACCCCCGCCTTGCCACAGGCGGAAGGGACCACGTAGGCCGAGCCGGTCCAAACATACGTCGTAACGATGCTCAAAATCCGGCCGCCGCGGCCTGACTCAATCATCTTTCGACCGGCCGCCAAGGTGCAGTTGAAACTTCCATGGAGAACGATCCCAACAACGGCATTGAAGGCATTGTAAGAGAGCATCTCGGTCGGGCACAAAAAGTTTCCGGCGGCGTTGTTGATCAATACATCGATCCGACCCATCTCCTTCATGGTCTTCTCGACCATTGCCTCGACCTCTTCCGGCTTGCGGATATCACAAGGGATGGTAAGGACCTGAGGCGCGTGCCCGAAGCGGGCCCCCCTTTGTTTCATCTCGGCGCCGGCCTTTTCAAGATTTTCCTTCTTTCGGCTGGTCAGAACCAGCGAGGCGCCCAGCTCCGCGAAACGGAGCCCCATCGAACGGCCAAGACCGGTGCCGCCCCCTGTGATGATCACCACTTCCCCCTTGAGAAAGGGCTCCTTAAACATAGAGATTATCCGGGACCGCCGGCTTTACCGCCCCCTTCCGGGGAGAATTCGCCGCTACTTCAGGTTCCTTCTCGAGGCACTCTTTCACAAACCGGCCGGCCTGTTCAAGAAGTTTTTCGGCAATTTCTTCGGTCGGTTTTTCCTTCCGCAGATGCTGGAGTTGCTGATGAAATTTTTTCCACTGCGGGAGCAGTCCCGTCCTGACAAAATGATTTTCAAACTCGTGGGTCGTCTCAACATCATTGAAGGTCTGTACCAGACGATAATAAAGGAGGCCATCCGCCGCCTTGACGATCGCCTCGTACGCCTTATCGGCCGCCTCTTCAAATTTTCCATGACCCAAAAGGGCCTTCGCGGTAGCCAAAGAGGTCTCGCCACCTGCGACCTTCGGGACAACATCGGCCACCGTCTGCCCCGCACACTCCCCGATCACCCCCTTCTGCAAGGCAAACTCTTCTTTTCCTTCCCAATCGGTATAAAAATCGGGCCGTTTTTCATAAGGGGGAATCTTGGTCAGATCCTCGAGGAGCGTCACTATCGTTTCTTTTCCAAGATGGTCATAATATTGACTGAAGGATTCCTTCGGTTTTTTATTCTTTAAAAAATGCTGGATCAGACGAACGACGGCCTCAGGGATATTCTTGGAGGGGATCTGGCAGATCGGCGTGGCAACCACCATCTCACGGCCGAAACTTCCCCCCAGCATCAGCTGAAAAGCAGGGACAACATGGCCATCGACTGAAATCCCGCCGCCGTAAAAACCGAGACTTGCAAGATGGTGTTGCCCGCAGGAATTGGGGCAACCGCTGATCTTGATCCTTAAACTGCGGGCGGCGGCATTAATCGCCCCATCCTCCTTATAGAGACGCTCTTCCAACACCCGGGCAAGCCCCATGGAGGAGGAGATCCCCAGACGGCAGGTATCGGTCCCGGGGCAGGCGGTAATGTCATAAACCGTCTGGGCATCTTTTTTGACCAGCCCTATTTTTTCTAATCCTTCATAGAGAGCGGGCAGGTCCTGATCGCGAACCCAACGGATCAGGAGATTTTGGTGGACCATCGTCCGGACCTTCCCGCCGGCATAACAGCGCAAGAGGAGTGCCAGGGGACGCATTTGCCTGGGCAAGATATCTCCCGTCGTCAGACGGATCTCAACCATGGAATATCCCTTTTGCTTCTGCGGCCAGACGTTTGTCTTCTTCCAGGCCAAGAAATCCCCCCCACCCCCCTTTGACAAAGGGGGAGAGCCTTCATCAATCTTCGGAGGCTCCTCAACCCAATCATCAAGATGTTTGAGATACTCATTCCATTCCGGAGGAACTTCCAGGCTCTTCCGTTCCTCTTCGACAAGTCTCTTGAACTGATCAAACCCAAACTTTTCAATCAGAAATTTCATCCTCGCCTTCATCCGGACCTTCCGTTCCCCGTACCGGTCAAAGACCCTGATGATTGACTCCCCAAACGGAATTATTTCTTCTTCCGCTAGAAAGTCGTAAAAAAGTTTGGCGACCCTGGGGCTCGAACCAAGACCACCTCCTGTGTAGACCTTGAATCCCCTTTTCTCCCGGCCCCCCACTTTCTGGACACAGGCAATGAAACCGATCTCATGGAGCATCGGCAGTGCGGTCATCACCCCACCGCCGTCAAAGGCGACCTTGAATTTTCTTCCAAGATTCTGGCAAATCGGGTTTCGGATCATATGCGCCGCAAAGGCCGCCATGTAAGGGGTCACATCAAAAACTTCCTCGGGATCGACGCCGGCGCTTGGAGAGGCGGTTACATTCCGCACCGTATTGCCGCAGGCCTCACGGGTGGTAATCCCGACGGCGGCCAGCTTTCTCATCAACATCGGCACATTTTCCAATTTCACATAATGGATCTGAATGTCCTGCCGGGTGGTGATATGGGCGTTGTTGTGACCGATCGTTTCGGCAAGATCGGCCAGGCATTCCATCTGGTCGGCATTCAAAAGACCGCCGGGGATCTTGATCCGGACCATCTGGACCCCTTCCTGCCTCTGCCCATAGATGCCATGCTGGAGACGGAATTTCTGAAAGGTGTCCTGACTGACCTCCCCGGCCCTGAACTTCTTGACCATCGCCTCAAAATAATCGATCTCCTGATCGATATTTTCGGGGACGACATCAGGCACAGCCTTGGGTGCACTGCCCCTGGGTGAACCACCCTTCATCTAGCAATCCCTTCTCTCAGTTGGTCAAAGGTGACGCTGCCAAGATAATCCATCAGTTTCACCTGGGCATTCTTCCAGACATTCTTCATCGTGCAAAGATGCTCGTGGAGACAATCGCATTTCTCTCCCAGACACTCATTCATGACGAGAGGCCCTTCAATCGCCTCAAGAACCTCCAGAAAACTGATCTGCGCCGGTTGTCGGGAAAGACGATACCCCCCCTTCGAACCGTACACAGAGACCACAACCCCCTTCCGCACCAGTTTCGGCATGATCCTCACCAAAAATTTCGGGGGGATCTCCTGTTTTTTGGAGATCTCCGCCGCCGATACCGTCCGACCAGCCGTCGTGGCCAGATAAACGACCGCGCGAAGCCCGTAATCCCCTTCCCTGGTAACTCTCATAGGAGGCTCCCTTTCTTTTTAAGAGGTTCCGATACTATGAAATAAAAAGCTCGGCTGTCAACCGACTAGAAAGCGTTGACTTTGTCGGCTATACTCCTTAGTAAGGGGCTTCCATGTCTTCATTGGACGGATTGATTTCAAAGGCCAAAAAGGAGACCCAAGAACTCTCCCCCGACGAGGTCCAGGACAAGAAGCGGGAAAACCCGAAAATTGTTTTGATCGACGTTCGTGAGGCGGAGGAGGTTGAAGCGGGGTTGGTGCCGGGGGCGGTCACGATCCCTCGCGGTTTTCTGGAGTTGCAGATCGAGGAGGAGGTCCCTGACCGGTCAACCGAGATCGTCTGTTACTGCGCTGGCGGCATTCGATCGGCGCTCGCGGCAAAAACACTGCAGGAGATGGGGTATAAAAAAGTCTACTCGATGGCCGGCGGTTTTACCCGCTGGAAAAACTCCGGTCTCCCGGTTGCCAGGAAAAAGGGGCTGACACCGGCTCAAAGTAGCCGCTACTCGCGACATACGCTCCTTCCCGAGGTCGGCGAAGAAGGCCAGGTCAAGCTCCTCGAATCGAAGGTCCTTTTGATCGGTGCCGGAGGGCTCGGTTGCCCGACGGCCATCTACCTTGCCGCCGCCGGAGTCGGGACGCTGGGGATCATCGACTTTGACGACGTCGACCTGACGAATCTTCAGCGACAGATCCTCCATACGGAAGAAGAGGTCGGCAGACCGAAGGTGGAATCGGCCAAAAAGAGGATCGCCGGTATTAATTCAGAAACCAGGGTGATCCCTTACCGTGAAAAGTTGTCCCGTGACAATGTGATGAAGATTATCGCCGACTACGACATCATCGTGAACGGCTGTGATAATTTCCCGACCCGTTACCTCTTGAACGACGCCTGCGTCTTTGCCAAAAAACCGATGGTCGATGGCTCCATTTTTCGCTTTGAAGGACAGGTAACCATCTTTAGCCCTGGTCAAGGCCCTTGCTATCGCTGCCTCTACCCGGAACCGCCGCCGCCCGACATGGCCCCATCGTGTGCCGAGGGAGGGGTATTGGGGGTCCTCTGCGGAATCATCGGTTCCATTCAAGGGATTGAAACGATCAAGTTATTGCTCGGCATCGGCGAACCATTGATCGGTCGACTAATCCTATACAATGCCCTGCGCCAGCAATTCAAGGAGATGAAGGTCCGCCGCGACCCCACCTGCCCGGTCTGCGGCGACAAACCAACCATCAAGGAACTGATCGATTACGACTGGTTTTGCTCCGGCGGGAAGGGCCAAAAATAGGGACTTTACACCGACCAAAATGGTCTGGTATAGGGACCCCTCACCCCAAAAGGAGGAACAACCATGTTACAAGTCGGTCAGAAGGCCCCTGAATTTACCGCCGAGGCGGTTGTCGGGGAAGAGTTCAAAAAGATCTCACTGGCGGATTACAAAGGAAAGTGGGTGGTGCTCTTTTTCTACCCGCTCGATTTTACCTTCGTCTGCCCGACCGAGATTACGTCCTTTTCAGACAGTTACGAATCATTCCGGAAGCTCGGCTGTGAAGTGCTCGCCTGCTCGGTGGACAGCAAGTTCTCCCACCTCGCCTGGACCAAGACCTCAAGAACCGACGGGGGATTGGGAAAGATCAACTACCCCCTGCTGGCCGACATCAACAAAAAAATCGCTCAGGACTTTGGTGTGCTACTCCCTGGCGGTGTTGCCCTCCGCGGTCTTTTTCTGATCGATCCGGAAGGAACGATCCAGTACGCCGTCGTTCACAACCTTGGAGTCGGACGCTCCGTGGAGGAGACACTCCGGGTCATTCAGGCATTCCAGACCACCGCCAAGACCGGCGAGGTCTGCCCGGCAAACTGGAAGCCCGGTGCCAAGACGATGAAACCGGATCCAAGGGGTTCCAAGGAGTTTTTTGCTACCGCCGGGAAATAAAAAAGATCCCGACCACGGTTCCCGCAATTAGCAAAAGATTGATGAGTGAGACCCGCCATATTTTTTTGGCGTAACGGTCTATGGTCGCCTCGTCACCCGGGATCACCCCCATCACCATCCGACCATATTTAAGCCCTGTCCCGATCGCTTGCATGCAAGCGGTGTTAAAGATAAGGAGCGTCATCCCGAATTTGAACATCAGGAGTCCTCCGACCTGGTCAAAATAGGAACCCCCCAACCCCTCCTTGAGGTCGGTCAACCGGAAGGCCCCCGAGAGGAAAATCAGACAAAGCCCCCCCAGGAAAAAGGGGTGATAGTAACGGATCAATTGGGCCAGTAGGAGGTGCCGTTCTTTTTTCTCCGGAAGAAACTTGAGTGAGGGGTAGAGGATAAAATTAAAGAAGAGCGGCCCTCCCAGGGCGATGCAGAGACCGAGAAGGTGAAAAAAGTGAAGCACCGGAGAATTTGGTACCATTGGCTTTTTTCTATGGTATATTCGGCCGCGGAAGGCAACTCGTAAGATACGGGACAAAAATTAATGCTGTTTTCCTTTCTGCACCTTCTCTCCCTGGCCCTCTGGATCGGCACAATCCTCTTTTTCTCGGCGGCAGTCGCCCCGACCCTTTTCAAGAAAATGGGAAAGGAAGAAGGGGGCAAGGTGGTCAGTCTTCTTTTCCCGGTCTATTTCAGGATTGGCATCCTCTGCGGGCTCACCGCCGTTCTGACACTCCTCTTGGCTCCTCCTAAAGACAGCCCTTTCCCGATTGGAAGGGTTTTGCTCCTCGTCATCATGACCACCATCACCGTCTATAACACCATCAATGTTTATCCCAAGGCCCGTTCTCTCAAGGAAGAACTCGGTTCGACCAGCGAGGAGACGCTCAAACCCTCTCTCCTCGAGGAATTCCACCGGGCGCACCAGTACTCCGTTGCCCTCAACGTTGTTGTTCTGGTTCTGGGATTGATTGTTCTATTTCTGATGAGTCGGACGTAGCGATTCTTCAATCCAACGCAGGTATTTTTTCAAACCATACTGGATCGGCAAAACAATCATCTCCGGAGTTTCATAAGAGTGGTTTTGGACCAATACCTTTTCCAATCGTGCGAGCTTGGTCTTTGCCGTCTTGAGGAACAAAAGAAATTCGGTATCCTTGCAAATTTTTCCATCCCATGAATAGTGCGACGTCACCCCGGGAACCACGTTCACACAGGCAACAAGTTTGGTTTTCAAAAAGAGCGTGGCAAGACGATTCGCCTCTTTTTTCGATCGAACGGTGGTGAGAACGACAACAAAGGGGGAGCCCACTTTAGGGAACCCAGTTTTTAAACCCACCAATCATTGAGGAGACGTTCTCATACCCCATCTCTTTGAGGGTATCGGCGGCCAGGAGAGAGCGGACACCGCCGGCGCAATAACAGACAATCTCCTGATTGCGGTTGGGGACCACTTTTTCAATCTGGAGTTCCAGAAGGCCGCGCGGGATCGGCAAGGCTCCTTCGATCTTCCCCTGGGCGACCTCCTGGGGCTCGCGAACATCGAGGAAGAGGAGATTCCCCTTTTTTAATCTTTCCTTCGCCTCCTGAGGGGTCACTTCCTTGACCCTCGTTTTGGCCTCTTGCAAGAGTTGCTGCGCTGATTTTGACATAGGACCTCCCTCAGGGCAATTAAACACCATCCCCCTTCGGTTTCAATCACAAATTGCATTTTTAGATAAATTTGCTAGGATGGCAACATTAACGGGGCGTAGCGCAGCCCGGTAGCGCACCTGCTTTGGGAGCAGGGGGTCCTCGGTTCAAATCCGAGCGCCCCGACAGTAAAAAGGCGGCCTCCGCCTAGGGCGGAGGCCGCCTTGATCCCCTCACAAAACACCACTTCCCTTAAGGAACTCCCTGCTGATTCGCCGCGAAGGTGCAGGTCTGTGACGAGGTCTCCCCCAGTTTCAGCGAAAAACCGCTGGTGGCACAAACCGTGTCTGATGAATCAGGCCCCGTATTGGGGCCACTGTTGTTGACATCCTGAAAACAGCCGATCTGCTTATAGGCAACCCCCTCACTGCTGGCCGCAAGGCTCAGCGTGAAAGTCGCCGTTCCATCCCCATTGTTGGTCCCCTTCCCCCCACCGCCGTCAGGACCTCCCCCTTCCTGAGGATCATTCTTCTTGAACACCCCGCAATAGATCCCCCCACTGGGGGCCGCGCCGGACATACTTAAGCTAACCGTTCCGCTTTGCCCTTCATCAATAGAGGCCCCACTGACCGGTTTAAAAATGAACAGCGGGGTTCCTTGCGCCATCTGCACATTAAACTTGAATGAGGCTGTGGTGTCCGTGTTTGTCTTGACCGGGAGTGTTGACGGATAGTTCGTATCCCCGGGACAAGAATCGCTCCCCCGCATGTACATGTTCGTCATAAAATCAGAGACCCCTGTTTCCTGAGCAAGAGCCGCTGTCATATTACAGGTGCTTCCTGCCGTCGTCATGAGAATCTGCGAGACATTGGCCACGGCACAAGGGTAAGAGGTGCTCTTTTGGAGGCTCCCCATGGTGAGACCGCTCACACCGGACAGGTCCAGACCACTCCCAAGATTCATCACATCAATCTCGGCCCCATCCGCAGCCGTAAACAGGTTATCCCGGTCTGCCGTCTCGCACGACGGCTTCCCATCCTTGACGGGACAGAAATCAACCGACTTGAAACACATCTTGACGGAGGTCGGCATCTCCTGCGACATCATCTCACTCTGGGTACAGGTCGTGACGGAGGCCGCATCGGTACAGGCCGCCTTCGCCGTCCCCCTCATCCCCAAGACTACTCCTCCCACTGCCAGGACAATCAATATTCTTTTCATGATCTTCCCCCTCTTTAATGGTTAAAGGTTATACTGGCTGTCACCGGTGACCGTCACCGACGGGGTGACCCCTTTGTTGGTGGTTGTCGTCTCATCCGAACTACTGCTACTCCCACAGCCGACCCCGGCAGTGATCAGGGCCAAGACCATGATCACCCAAACAAGAACCGTTCTTTCTTTCCTCATAATCCCCCCCTTAGGTTAGTTGTCAGAAAAACGATAACAGGTTCTATTGTACACGCTTTCATCCTTCCTGGGAAATAAAATTTCAGCGGATTTTTTATAAAGATTACACAACTTTATCTCTTCTCCTGCCGATAAGGGTTACAAGATGGCACGGCTCCTTGGTGATATCGATATTGACAGGCTCCCCTTTCAGAAAATCCATTTGAGGGGAGACTCCATCGAACTGGAGGAATCCCTCTGCCCTTGTAACCAAGGGGAAAATCCTCCTTTTCTAAGGATCGTTGACACCAATTTTGCGGATGATCCGAAGAGGCTGACCTTCGATAGAGCGGAACTCGTCATCGACTCACACGGTATCCAGGCGGTCCCTGTGACGATCGACCTCGCCTCCTACAACGCCAAATATACCTTGTCCGAGATGGATAAACTGATCCGTTTTGCCGGTGCCTATTTCTCCTCTCCGGAGAAACAGAAAGATTGCCGGGCTATCTCCGATGGGAAAAAGCCCCCCAGATTTTGCGCGGTGACCGATTTTTTTGATCCGAAGACAGGGGGATACTACGATTTTGAAAAAGAAGGGACAGAACCCTCTACAAACAGGAAACCATCGACCATCCCCCTTGTCGTCAGTTACACCGATAACGGAAAAAAGGGGGAGCGGGATGCCGAGGACCTCATCAGGATCAACGTTGGCACAATAACAGATCAAACAATGATCTTCATCCACGGCGACTCTCCATACGCCGCGCTTTTTCAGAATCCGTTTGCTTCGCCGCCTCCGCCCTCCCCCTCGCCTGCCTCGCCTGCGGCGACGCAAGGCGGGCCCACTCCTCTTCCTTAAACGCCCCCTTCCCCCCAAAAAAAATCCCCCTCTCCTTTTAGGGAGAGGGGGATAAAATTATCGTTTAGGATGGAAAGTTTGGTTCCTCTAGAGTTTTGAAGCCCGACCGGTAGGCCGTATGCCTTTCGGCACCGCATTCCCTCTTGTTGTTGGCTTCCTTTCAGCTAGCCAGCCGTAGACTGGTTAACCGAAAGTACCTCAGCTTCAGGGATTTTTGCCACCCAGTCGTCGCCGGTAACTTTTGGCCGGTAGGATTACCGCGGCCTTTGGTTACCTGTCCTCCCCTGGAATTTCCTTGGCCCATAAGGGCTTCGGTCCCACCCCTGAGATCCTGCTTCCAAGATCTTCCTCTTTTCTCCTTTGTTCCCCAGACCACAAGGGCCTGAAGATTCAGGGAGTTTAGAGTTTCCCTCGGGGCGTTCCCTATTTCCTCCATTTGCACGGAGGAAACTCCTTTCTGACCTTATTGTCGCTTTCAACTCCCCCTTTCAGATGCCCCGCCCCCCCTGGCTCCGGATTCCCCTGCCTGCGGGTGACCTCACGGTCCCCTGGCCTCGGCAGGTTCAAGAGACTCGAGACACCTTCCTGACGGAGGAAGAGTTACAGTTCGACGACCTTCCCCTAAACGATAATTTTTCAAAGAGCAAACTTGATGGTTCGCTTTGACCACACCCCGTTCGGACAAACAACCGATTTTTTTGCCTGTGGATGGAGAACAATTCAACACCCTGAAACTACTATAAAAAACATTCAAAAAAATGTTATCCACAGCTCTGTGAACAATGCTGAGACGTTCGATAAGGCAGTATTACTCATTATAAAACAGCGCGTTATAAGAAATAGGGGATGATTTTCTTGAGCTCTTCCAAGGCCCTCCCGCGATGACTCAGCCGATTCTTTTCTTCAAGGCTGATTTGGGCCATTGTCTTCTGTAAGATTGGCAAGAAAAAAATTGGGTCGTAGCCAAATCCGCCGTCCCCTTTCGGTTCTTCCGCAATGACCCCTTCACAGGTAGCCCTTATCAGACGCTCCTTTCCCGTTGGTAGCACAAGAGCCAAGACACAAACATAAATCGCCCCCCTTTTTTCGACAGGAATCCTCTTCATGGCGTCAAGGAGTTTTTTGTTATTGTCGTCAGCAGTAGCGGCCGGCCCGGCCCGCCTCGCCAAAGACGACGAGTCGAGGCGGGCGTAGCGCGCAGAAAGCACTCCCGGTTCTCCTCCCAACGTCGGAACAACAAGCCCACTATCATCCCCCAAGGCCAGAGACCCTGTCACCTGGCAGGCAACCCTCGCCTTTTTGAGTGCGTTCCCCTCAAAGGTCTGGGAATCTTCAACGATCTCTCCAACCTCCTGGAATTCCGTCAGTGAATGAATTTTTATTGGGCAAGAAGCCAGGGCCTTGCGGATCTCTTCCAGTTTTCCCTTATTTCTTGTGGCAATAACTAATGGCGTCACGATTCAAAATCAGGGGGAGGCATCGCCGCTTCAAACTCCCGGGCCAGATTCTCAAAGCGGGTGATGGAAGAAAGAAAGGCCAGCTTCACAAACCCGGTCGGGCCGTTCCTCTGTTTCCCAATAATCACCTCAGCGACCCCTTTATTGAGACTCTCCCGGTCATAAACCTCTTCCCGGTAGATGAAGGCAATGACATCGGCATCCTGCTCAATCGCCCCGGACTCGCGGAGGTCGGCCAGGACCGGAATCGGCGGTTTGCGATTCTCAACCATCCGGTTTAACTGGGAAAGGGCCACCACAGGAACGGAGAGTTCCTTGGCCAGTTCCTTCAAGGAACGGGAGATCTCCGAGATTTCTCTTTCACGACTCTCGGACCCGGCATACCCCCTCATCAACTGGAGATAATCGACAATCACCAGCCCCAAACCATGCTCCCTCTGGAGCCTCCTTGCCTTGGCCCGCATATCCAGGACCGTAAGAGCCGGAGAGTCGTCAATAAAGATGGGGGCCTCCGAGAGGATCCCGGCGGCCCGGGTCAGTTTGGGCCAGTCACTTTCGGACAAAAAACCGGAACGGAGTTTGGAAGAATCAACCCTCGCCTCGGTACAGAGCATCCTCTGCACCAGCTGTTCCTTGGACATTTCCAGTGAAAAAACGGCGCAAGGGACTTTGGCCACCGTCGAGGCATGAACCACCATGTTCAGCGCCAAGGCCGTCTTTCCCATTGAGGGACGACCGGCAATGACAATCAAATCTGAGGCCTGAAGTCCGGCCGTCAGACGGTCAATTTCAACAAAACCGGTCGGGACCCCGGTGATCAGTTCTTTTCGTTCGTAGAGTCTTTCGATCGCCTTGAAGCTGTCTTTGACGATATCCTTCACCGCATGAAACGGCTGTTTGATTTTCTTCTGGGCAATTTCAAAGATGCTCTTCTCGGCATAATCCAGAAACCAGTCGGCGTCCCCTCCCCCCTGATACCCTTGGGTGATAATATCAGTCGCGCTCTGGATCAACCTCCTGAGGATCGACTTTTCCCGGACAATTTTGGCATAGTGACTGATATTGGCGGCCGTCGGGATCCTGTCGACCAGCGAAGAAAGGGTGGCGACACCGCCAATGGCCTCAAGGTCTCCCTGCCGGATCAACTCTTCTTTGAGGGTAATGAGGTCGGCCGGTTCGTTCCTTTCAAAAAGGGAAAGGATCGCGCGATAGATTTTTTTATGGGACTCCCTGTAGAAATCGTCGGGGACAATGATTTCCAAAACACGGTTGATCGACTGGTTTTCCAGGAGCACCGCCCCCAGGACTGACTGCTCCGCATCGAGGTCCTGAGGCGGGACCCGCGTCGAGAGGATTTCCAGTTTGGCGGCCCTTTCCGCAGTCATCACTTCACCACTTTCACCTTCACCATGGCGGTGACTTCGGCATGAAGCCTCACACCCACCGTATAAGACCCCAACTGCTTGATCGGCTCTTCCAGATGGATCAATTTTTTATCAACGGCCAGTCCTTCCTTGGCCAGACCCTGAGCGATATCCATGGCCGTCACTGAGCCAAATAATTTATCTTCTTCGCCAGCCTGTTTGGTAATCGTGCAGACGAGCGTCGCCAATTTTTTCGCAAAATTGTTCGCCTCTTCGATCTCTTTTGCCCGTTTGGCCTCTCTCTTCTTTTTTTCCTGTTCCCAGAGTTTCTTATTCTGCTCATCGGCGATCAACGCCTTCTTCTGGGGGAGGAGGTAGTTTCTCCCGTACCCCTCCTTGACCCTGATAATATCACCGGCCTTGCCAAGATTCGGCATATCTTCCTTCAAGATCACTTCCATAAATTACCCCTTTCTGACCTTCCTAAAATCAAACCAGATGTCAAATAGCCCCAGGCCAATCACCATAAAACCGACGGTTTGCACAAACAGAAAAATCACCAAATAGACCGCCATCCGAAAAAGAGAGGAGGGACGCCGCCCCAGAAACGAGGCGACCACCGCCATCCCCTGCATAAAATAGAGCATCCCATAGAGGACGAGGCCGTTAATCACTCCATCGGTCAACCAGCCGATCCGTATAGAATAGGCGTTGGCAAAATACAAGATCCCTATGAAAATAAGTCCCCAAACGGCCTTGTCATTGACCTTCCAGGAGGTCAGATCATGGCCTGAAAGCCTAAAAAACCGGCGGGCCATCACCAGATTCACCCAGATAACCGTCGCCAGACTCACCAAGAAGAGAGAGGGGGTGGTCCGGATCAAACGGTCCACAAAGACCTCCTTGTACTGTGTCATGAAAAGCAGCTCCTCACCCGAAAGGGACGACTTCTTCTGGTTTAAGGAAAGGACCTGCTCCACCAGGGAGAGGAGGGAGGCACGAAACTCCGGGATCGGGTTCCCGGACCAATACCAGAAAACGGCAAGAAGGAGGAGACTCCAGAGAAAAACAGCCCCGAGAACCAGAAGAAACCCCTTGCCAATTTCCAGATTTTTAAAAAGGACCTCGGCCAAAAGGATGCCGATCAGGAAAAACAGGCTATAATAGGCCACCGGCAGGAGCGTGTGATAGAAGAAAAAGAGGAGGAGGCCGGAGATGAGAAAGGAGGCGAGGACCCACCCCCGGTTGTAAGAAAGGTCTTTTTTCTGCCAGAAATAAAAGAAGGGAAGCGGCGTGAAGATGACAAAAAGGCCGCTGCCATAAAGCGCCAAACCGCCCAGGACTATCAACGCCAGCCTTCGCCAGAAGTGAAAATTCACAAAAATCTTCTACCGCTGGGCGGCCATGAATGGAATCAGCGCCAAGATCCGCGCCCTTTTGACGGCCTCGGTGACCCGCTTTTGATGAAAAGCACAGTTGCCGGTCATCCGGCGAGGCACGATCTTGCCCCGTTCAGAGAGGAACGGCCCCAAAAGTCTCGGCTCTTTGTAATCCAAAATAATCTGGGCGTCCGAACAGAAACGGCAGGCCTTCTTCCGGCCTGTCCCCATCATCTTCTTTTTACTCGGATCCATCTCCTTGGCCGAACCGGCCTTGGAGGAGCCCCCCTTGGAAAAACCCCCTTTGGAGAACCCCCCCTTCGAGGAAGAACTCTTGTAGGTCGGCCTCATCGAGCCCTCCCTTCTTCCGCGGTCTCAACCCTGGAGGACGGACCCGCTGGGGGGGTGACACTCCCCTCGGAACCGAAAGCCGGTTCCTGAAACTTTTTCGCCTCGAATTCTTTTTTTCGCTTTTCCACATCTACCTCATCCGACACCTTGACCGTCAGGAACCGAATCACCTCTTCGGTGTACCGGAAGATCTTCTCCAGCTCGGTGATAATGGCCCCTTCCCCGAGAAAGCTCAAAAGATAGTAATTCCCTCTCGTCTCCTTCTCAATCCGGTAGGCCAGCATTTTCTTCCCCAGATAACGGAGACCCAAGAGAATCCCTTTGTTCCGTCCCACCAGTTCCTTGATCTTCTCCCCGATCTTTTCCGCCGCCGGGCCTTCCAGATTCCCTTTCAGGATATAGACAATCTCATACTCACGCATCGTTGCTCTCCTTTATAAACTTCTCAATTAATTTGACTGACTCCTTCTTTAAATCGTTTAATCGAACCTTTTCCTCCTTTGAAAACCGGCTAAGGACATAACCGACAACATCACCATTTGGTCTTCCCACCCCGAACCGCAACCGGTGAAAGGCAGAACTCCCCAACGCCTCGATAACCGACTGGACCCCGCGATGCCCTGCCGAGCCCGAATCGTAGCCCCACTTCAAAGAACCAAAAGGGAGGTCAATATCATCATGAACCACCAACATTGTCTCCGGCAACCAACGGTAATAATCCAGAACCTGCCGGACCACCCCTCCCGAGAGATTCATGAAGGTTTGGGGAAGGGTGAGAAGGAGTTCCTGCCCGCCGACGGCTCCCTTTCCGCAAAGAACCTTTCCCCCCTCAAACTTTTTTTCCTTAAGTGAGATCCCGGCATCACCCGCGATCTCTTCAATAATCTCAAACCCAATATTATGCCTCGTCCCTTCGTAATCGGGTCCGGGATTCCCCAGCCCGACGATCACCTTGAGACGACCCACCATTACTTCTTCTCAGGTTTAGCCGCTGCCGGAGCCGGGCCCTTGGGGGCAGCACCACCCTTGGGTGAACCACCCTTCGGGGCTTCGCCTGGTTTGGGTGATTCACCCTTGGGGGAAGCACCCTCAGCAGGAGCTGCTGCTCCCTCGGCCGGGACAGCACCTTCGGCCGGGGTTGGGGCTACTTCTTCCGCGGCCGGGGCCACAATGGCAACGATGGTAAAGTTGGTCTCCCGGATCGCCTCAACCCCTTCGGGGAGTTGGATCTGATCGATATGGATGGAATCCCCGATATCCAGCGGGGTGATATCCACTTCAATATGGTTCGGGATATTTGTCGGCAGACATTTCACTTCCAGTTCTCTCTTCGCCTGTTCGATCAACCCTCCCTTCACCACCCCTTGTGATTTTCCGGTCAGGTGGACAGGGATCATGACGGTAATTTTTTCCTTGAGGTCCACCTTGAGAAGATCAACATGGGTCAGTTGGCGGCTGATGATATCAGCCTGATAATCCTTCAACATGACAACCAGCACCCCCTTCTTGGCAACCTTGGGTGAATCACCCCTGGGGGGAGCATCCTTATCTCCTTCTACATTCAAGGTGATCAAGGCGTTCATCCCGGCCGAGGTGGAAAGGATCTTGTCCAGTTCTTCCCCCTTGAGCGACAGTGACCTCGGGTTTATCCCCTTGCCATAAAGAACCGCTGGCACCAGCCCCTTGACCCGGAGCCTCCGGGCCTCGGACTTGCCGACCTTTTCCCTCTCAAACGCCTGCAGGTGCAACTGTTCCATAAAACAACCTCTCCTTTTTTATCCTCAATTATACAAACAATCCGGAAACTGAATCGCCGGTATGAATCCTCCGGATCGCCTCTCCCAAATAACTGCCGATCGAAAGCACGGTAATCTTTTTGGTCAACTTTGTCTTTTCCCCGAGCGGGATGGTGTCGGCCACAACCACCTTTTCAAGGACCGACTGATTAATCCGGTCAACCGCCGGACCGGAAAGGACCGGGTGCGTGCAGACCGCGAACACCTTCTTGGCCCCCTTTTTCTTCACCGCCTCCGCCGCCTGTGTTAACGTGCCGGCGGTATCCACAATATCATCAATAATAATCGCATTCCGTCCCTCGACATCCCCGATCAGGTTCATCACTTCAGATTTGTTGGCGGATGTCCGGCGTTTGTCGATCACTGCCAGCTCCGCATTGAGCCGTTTGGCGTACGCCCGGGCCCGCTCCGTTCCTCCGGCATCCGGTGAAACCAGGACAAGATTTTCAGTCATCTTCTCCTTGGCCAGATAGTCCAGAAAGATCGGCGTCGCATAGAGATGATCAAACGGGATATTGAAGAAACCCTGGATTTGACCCGCATGAAGATCGATCGATAAGACCCGATCGGTCCCAGCCGCCGTCAGCAGGTCAGCTACCAATTTTGACGTAATCGGCGTTCGGGGTTGCACCTTCCGGTCCTGACGGGCGTAACCATAGTAAGGCATAACCGCTGTGATCCGGTCGGCCGAGGCCCTCTTCAGGGCGTCGATGACGATCAGGAGTTCCATCAGGTGTTCATTCGCCGGGTACGAGGTGGATTGAACGATAAAGACATCCATCCCCCGGACGTTTTCATCGATCTCCACAAAGACCTCACCGTCCGAGAAACGGTGGATCACCATATTCCCTAACGGAACGCCAATCTGACCGGCAATCTTTTTGGCCAGTTCGGGATTCGAGGTGCCGGAGAAGATTTTTAATTGTTGATAGGGTGCCATAAATATTTTACACTTTCGTTCGTTTTCGGGGATCGTCTAATGGTAGGACACCGCCCTTTGAAGGCGAGAATCGTGGTTCGAGTCCACGTCCCCGAGTAGTCAGAACGCCACTTCTACGGGGAAAACCTTCCAGGCGGGAGGTCTCTTCTCTTCGAAGAGTCTCAACGCACGGTCCCTACCTTCTTCATCCCTGAAGACCGCAAACACGGTCGGCCCGCTACCACTCATCAAGCTCGCGGCCGCCCCCCTTTTTGATAATTCCTTTTTGATCTCCCCCACGACCGGGTAACGATCGAGAACCACTTTCTCCAGGTCGTTTTCCAGAAACGGGAGCAGATCTTCCAAAGAGCCGAAGGGTGAATCACCCAAATGCGGCGGCAAGCTAGCAACCTTGCCGGTTCCTGTCAACGGGGAACTATACGCCTCAAACACCTCCCTCGTGGAAACCGGAAATCCCGGATTCACTAGAATAAGCGACAGTTTGGGCAAGTTTTTTAAGGGGGTTAGCCTCTCCCCCACCCCTTCGGCGATCTGGGGCCCCTCCTTCATAAAAAACGGGATGTCGGCCCCCAACTTTTTGGTCTCCTCGATCCAGGAGGAGTCTTCCAGTGAAACATCATAAAGTTGGGCCAACCCCTTAATCACTGTGGCGGCATTACTACTCCCTCCGCCAAGCCCGGCGGCAACCGGGATATTTTTCCTCAAAATAATCTTTATCCCCCCGGGGCACCCTGTCTTTTGAAAAAAGAGTTCTGCCGCCCGGTAGGCCAGATTGGTCCGATCTGCCGGCAGTTCTTGGGATTCAGAAATCAGTTCAACCCCTGCGGAGGTTTTCTCTAGCTGGATCTCGTCCGCCAGACTAACCCGCGTCATGATCATCGAAAGATCATGGTACCGATCTGGCCGCTGGCCCAAGACCTTGAGCCGGAGATTAATTTTGGCGGGGGAGGAAAGTTTTAGTATTTCCATGAGTTGGTCCGTCTCCATAAAGCGTTCAATAAAGTCAACTGTTTTTCATAAAGTTTTCATAAAGTCTTTCGTAAAGTAAATCCCTGGCAAGAGGACTTTCGAGCCACTTTCTATCTTGCCTCCAAAAAAACTGTGGTCATTCCCGGATTAAAGGGGGTGCGCTCAAAACTTTTGACATACGGGTAGCTCCGCAACCACTGCGGCAATTTTTCGGCAATCACCCCAAAACCGTGAATGATCCGCCCACTCGCCTCCCCATGATACTGGAGCTGATCCACAAACCGCATCACCTCGGCCTCCGCCTCCTCCAACCGCAGGCCATGGAGGTCAATTTCGGTTTTCATGACCCAAGGATTTATCACCCTTGCCTTCTTTGGCAAGAGTTATAAGATTCGTGGCGCATGGCAACCACCCAGCGATTTGTAACGGAAAGAAGCCGGGGGCGACTCTCTTCTCAGGTCTCTGTCACGGAAGGAAAGACTTTTTCCTTCGATAAAACCCCGATCGTTTACCGCTCTGTCGGTGAAGGAAACCCGATCATTTGTTGCAACGGGCTTGGGGTCTCCACTTTTTTTTGGGTCTATCTGGAACGATTTTTCAAGGGGTCCTATCAAATCGTGACTTGGGACTATCGCGGGCATGGCCATTCTGGGCTGAATAAAAATATCAAAAATTACTCCGTCGACGCCCTGGTCAAAGACTTGAAGGCGGTGGTTGACCGTTTAAAAATCAAAAAGGCGATCTTCACCGGGCACAGCCTGGGGGTTCAGGTGATTCTGGAATTCTACCGCCGTTATCCCGAAAGGGTTCGGGCCCTGATCCCTTGCCTTGGGACCTACGGCCACCCGATGGATACCTTTTATAACATGCGCCTCTCGCGGTACATCTTTCAGGCCTGTTACTGGCTGGGAATCCATTTCCCGCGAGAAGCAAACCTGATCAGCCGGTTCTTTCTGAACAACCCTGCCTCGTTTTTTCTCGGAGGCATCTTGAAAGTAATGCACACCGGGATGATCAGCCATGAAGATTGCGACCGGTATGTGAACCATGTGCTCGCGATGGACCCGCTCTTTTTCTCCACCCTCTGGAAGAGCTATCACGAACATTCCACCGAAGATGTCTTGAAGAAGATCCGGGTCCCGACCTTGATCATCGCCGGTGAGGATGACCAGTTCACCCCGGTCTGGATCTCCAAAAAAATGAGCCGGCTGATCCCCCGCTCCGAATTGTTGATTGTCAAAAAAGGAACCCACGCCGCCCTCGTGGAGCAACCGGAATTGTTAAATTTGAGAATCGAAAAATTTCTCAACGAACGACTCCGGTTGCGATCACGATCGTAAGTGAGGATCAGGCTCTGCCTGTCCGAACGAACCAGTGGGGGCACGGGGGCGTTGGTAAAACCAAACCCCCGCTTCAAAAGAGCAGCCAGAGTTGCTTAATTTGAGAATTGAAAAGTTTTTGAAAGAAAGAGTCTAGTCTCATCTCGTAAACGCAAAAAAGATCGTCGCCTCCTCCCGTTTCACAAAGAGACGAATCACCCCCTTGGCAGGAACCGCTTTCTTGAAATCAGCCGTGCTGTTGATCTTGACGCCATCGACCTCAAGGATGATGTCCCCCCTCCGGATCCCGGCATTCGCCGCCACCCCTGAGGGGTCCACATTCACGACAAAAACCCCCTTTTTGCCCTGAGCCAGTCCTAATTCTACCGCCTCTTCCGGCATGATCTCCCGAACGGTGACCCCCAGCCCTTCTGATTCGCTCTCAGTCTGGGCATTCTTCTCCCCCTGCTCCATCTCAGCCAAGGTCACTTTAGCTTCACGTTCTTTCCCGTCCCTCAGGTATTTCACCGCCACTGTCTTGCCGACAGGAGTCCGGGCCACCAGGGCCGGCAGTTCATGCGATTCATTGATCTCATGCCCATCAAAACTCCGGATGATATCACCGGACTGCAGTCCGGCCTTTTCTGCCGGGCTCTTGGCAAAAACATTGGCGACCAACGCCCCTTTTTGATCCGGCAGACTAAACGACTTGGCGAGCTCCGGCGTGATATCCTGCATCCCAACCCCCAACCAGGCTCGCGTCACCTTCCCCTTGGTGATGAGCTGTGGGACAAGATCCTTCGCCATGTTGATCGGGATCGCAAAACCGATCCCTTGGCCCGAGGCGACAATTGCGGTATTGACCCCCACCACCTCACCGTCGGCGTTGAAAAGCGGTCCTCCCGAATTACCCGGATTGATCGAGGCATCGGTCTGGATAAAATCGTCATAAGGCCCCGCCCCGATTACACGCCCCTTGGCGGAAACGATCCCGGCGGTCACCGTCAGTTCAAGGCCGAACGGATTCCCCACCGCCACCACCCATTCCCCGACTTCCAGACGATCGGATTCTCCCAGCACCACGGAGGGAAGATCCTTCCCGTCAATCTTGATCACCGCCACATCGGTCTTCGGGTCGTTCCCCACAACCTTGGCCTTCAGTTTTCTCTTGTCGGCCAAGGTGACCTGAATCTCATCCGCCCCCTCGATCACATGGTTGTTGGTGAGGATATGCCCATCCTTGTTAATGATAAAACCGGTGCCGAGGCTTTTTTGGGTCTTTTCGGCCGGTCCCTGAAAAAACCGGTCAAAGAAATCCTCAAAGGGATCGTTGGGGCCAAAATGGCGGAAATTGTCCGGTCGGCGCTGGCGTTTGAAGGTCTTGCTGGTGCTGATGTTCACCACCGCCGGTTTCACCTTCTTGACCAGGTCCACAAAGGAGGGAAGACCACCGATGTTAAAACCAACCGATTGGATCGGCGCCGCAACTCCTTCTGGGGAAATCTGTCGGGGAGGGCTCCCCTCCTGGAAGTACTCTACCGCCCGAAGGCGGCTGACCCAATCCATCCGGACGGCGATAAAAAGACCGGTCATCACCGCTAGCAGGGCGATAAAGAACACCCTTTTGGCAGAAAATAGCCCCCTCATCCAGAAACCCCCTTTTTGGTTCGCTCCACGTACTGCAAACGCAGGTTGTGCAAAACAGCTTCCATCAACTGGTTTTCTTCTTCGCTCAAATTCCCCTTGGTCTTTTCCTGAAGAAGCGCGATCAGATCGATCGTCTGGCGGGCCATCGGGAGGTTCGGCGCCTCTTTCTGGGTCGTCGGATCCGGAACCATCCCGAGCTGGATCTGGGCCGAGGCGGCCAAGGAAAAGACAAAGGTGGAAAAATCAATCGCCTGCTGTTGTTCGTCCCCCATACCCCCCCCTGGGTGAACCACCCTTGGGTGAGGCACCCTTGGGTGAACCACCCCTTGACAAAAAAGATGAGGGGTCCTTATACTTGAGGGAGGTTTAGCGAGTCAAGAGGGAGAGTTCTATGAATCGTAATCTGCCGGTACCGCAAAGTTCGCTCTCGACCTACCTGGTTGAAATCAGCCGGTTTCCTCTCCTTTCCAAGGAGGAGGAGTTCGAATTGGCGAGCCGTTATCAAAAAACCGGGGATGTCGAAGCGGCCCATAAACTGGTGACTTCCAACCTCCGGTTCGTCGTCAAGATCGCCTATGAGTACGCCTCTTATGGGATCCGGATGGGGGATCTGATCCAGGAAGGGAACATCGGGCTCATGAAGGCGGTCAAGAAGTTCGACCCGGCCAAGGGGTATCGTCTGATCTCCTATGCCGTCTGGTGGATCCGCGCCACCATCCGGAATTTCATCCTGCAGACCTGGAGCCTTGTCAAGATCGGGACAACGCAGGCCCAAAGGAAACTTTTTTACAAAATGGACAAGGCAAAAAAGGCATTCTTGCGGGATTTCTCACTAGACACCCCACTCAGCGATGACAGCCAGACCACCTACCTGGACCAGGTCCCTTCCGCCGACAACCAGGAAGAGTCTCTGGCCCGAGCTGAGGAAAGAACTGTTCTTCAAGATAAGGTCCAGCAGGCCGTCGCCCAATTGAACGACCGTGAACGATTCATCGTGGAAAAACGGCTGATGAATGATGACCCTCTCACCCTTCAGGAGATCGGCAACTTCTACCAGATCTCCCGCGAACGGGCCCGCCAGCTGGAAGAAAAAGTTAAAGGGAAGCTGAAGAAAATATTGATTGAATCATCCCCGCAGATTGCCTAGACTCCCCGGCGTGTCTTCTCAAAGGTTTTTCCGCATTTCTCTTTTACTGTCGTTCCTGGCCCTCACCGGCCTGATCTCCTGTTCCAAGAGACCACTCCTCGCCGGGAAAACCGACCCTGTTTCTGCCAAGATGGAATGTGACGGGCTCTCCCTCAAAAACGACTACGAAGAAGCGATCAAGTGTTACGAGCTCTTAAAAAGCCGGTTTCCGGGGACACCGGAGGCGGTTGAATCGGAGATTCATATCGGCGACAACTATTTCCGCCAGAAGGAATACCTCGTCGCCGCGGAATCGTATGCCGGCTTCATCAAGATTCACCCGACCCACCCGCGGCTCGATTACGTCTATTACCGGACCGGTCTCTCGTACCTGAAGGCCTCGCCAAAGGCGATTGACCGGAACCAGGAATACCTGGATGATTCGGTCGCCTACCTGGAGGCGGTCTTGGGGCAATTCCCGGGGAGCGACTACACCAATGTTGCCCGGGAGAAGTGGGAGGCGGCGCGGCGGCGTCTGGCAAAAAGACACCTTTATATCGGCCGGTTTTACTACAAGACTGGCGAGTATCTTGCCTCCCTCAACCGTTTTGAGGAGGTGATCAAACGGTACGGGGACCTGGGATTGGATGAAAGGGCCTATTACTGGTTGGGCCGTTCTTACCTCAAACTCTCCCGGAAGGAGAAGGCGTTGGAGGCCCTGGAGGGGCTTGAAAAGAAGTACCCGGCGGGCCGTTTTAGAAAAAAGCTTGCCGGCAAGCTGGGACTCAGTTAGAAAAGGACCGCAATGGACACCTCTGTCAAAGAACTCTTCGATGCCGGCAAACAGTACTATGAAACCAAAAACTACCCTCGTGCCGAGCAATACTTTCTAAAAATCCTTCGTCAGGGGCACAAGTTTGCCGATGTCCTGAATATGCTCGGTATTATCTATCATACAGATGGCAAGTTCTCCAGCGCCATTGACTGTTTTGAACAGGCCCTGCTGGTTAATCCCAATTACACAGAGGCCACCCTCAATCTCGCCGTCCTTTATAATGATCTTGGAAACTATAAAAAGGCCAAGGCCCTCTATGGCCGGATCACCAAACGGGCCAAAACGTCCGCCCCCATCGACCCGGTGATCAAGGGAAAACTCTCCAATATGCATGCCCACATTGGGGACACCTACCGTGGCATCGGGTTTTATAAAGAGGCGATCGACGAATACAAAAAGGCCCTGGGCTTGAACCACACATTTATCGACATCAAGACAAAACTGGGAGTGGCCTATCGGGAAAACGGGAATTTGAAGGAATCGCTCGCCGAACTGGCAGAGGCGGTTAAGAGTACACCGCATTCGGTCTTGGCGCGGAACCAGTTGGGAGTCACTTTCTATTCCCTCAAAAAATCCAAAGAGGCCCTGCAAGAATGGCAGCAGGTCTTAAAACGGGACCCCGGCAACCCGACCGCCAAGATGTACCTCAAACTCTGCGAGGGTGGTTCACCCAAGGGTGGTTCACCCCACCCGAACGGTGCAAAGCCGAAAAAGGGGTCGCACCGATGAAGTCCAAAGTTCTTATTGTCCTGCTTGGCTTCATCCTGACCGGTTGCGGCGGTTGTCCCGCCGACACCACCGATGACTCTTCTGACAATCCGGGGGAAGGATCTGAATCGGAGTCTCTCCTCAACAATCAATGGGATCAAACGCGGGGACAGATGTCGGTTTCCCTCCACGACAAACCGTCAGCGGGGGGGAATATCGAAAAAGTGGAGATCCCTGTCTCCTTTGTAGAAATCAGTCCCGCTAATGACCAGTGGCAGACCATCAGCAAGGGATCGCAGATCTTTGACCTCCTCACCTTAAAAGATGGTGTTGAGGCGGTCTTGGCCCAATCGTCCCTCGCCGTCGGAACCTATGAACAGATCCGCCTGCACCTGGCCGACAACCCAAGGGTGTTGGTCGATGGTACGTGGCAACCGCTCCGGATCCCGAGCGGTTTTCAGACAGGCCTTAAACTAAACGGCCCGTTTGAAATCCGGGCGGGGCAGATTACCAAGCTGATTCTGGATATGGATCCGGACAAAAATATCCACTACGTCCCGGGACAAAACCAATGGTACCTGCAACCCTCTCTGGAGATGGAGGCAATTTACATTGGGATTGAAACCCCGGAGGGGGAATTTCAACCGACAGCGGTGATTGAACCGGTGACCGCCACCGGCGGAGGAACGATCGAGCTGGGGGATGGGGCGTCGCTTGTCATCCCTGCCGGGGCTCTCCAGTCAGATACCCAAATAAGCCTGGAGAAGGCAGTTGGCGGGTATCCCGCTTACGTCCTTAAACCTGATGGATTAACATTCACCCAACCTGTAACCCTCATCCTTCCCTATGAAGAATTGCCAATACCGGAAGGGAAAGGATCTCAAGATATTATCCTCTTTCTCGATGAAGAAGAAGTCCCGATAACCATTGATACGATTCATCAAACAGTGACAACAAAAATTACACACTTCACAGTACCTCACCTCAGTGTCAAAGGAAACGTTTACCTCACTATTGATGACGGTCCTTTACCAAACAGTTTCTCGGGTGAGATTGAAGAATTTCTGGATGATGCGATCTTTGGAATCAACCGTGAACCCGAGAGGCCACGTGATGAAAGGATCCTTTCTGACTTACTCGAAAAACTTGACGAAAAAGATGTGACAGCTACTTTTTTCCAAGTCGGCCGTCTCATTGAATTTTCTCCCGATCTGGTAACACAACTCCTTTTGGATGGGCATAAAATAGGGAACCATAGCTACTATCATGATATTGCCAACTTTGCCGGTCAGTCTGACTCAGAGATTCGTACTGAATTAACAAAGACCAATAATCTTATCCAGAATGCCGCCGTTTCCGCCATTCGCCATTTAGTCAACAACAACCAGTGGGAAGCCGCCTCTGCAGAAATCCGCCGCTATCTTATCAAGTTGTACGTTCATGGAGGACCTTCTCTTTTCCGAGCGCCAGGGGGACGCGTTGCCTCTCCCTGTTCGGGGGGGGTAAAATGGTGCTCTCTGAGAAACTTTTTCGAACGTGGTGAGGGTGAATTTTCCGATCCGGGTTGGCTCGATACAAATGTAGAACTAGCCGCCTTCAGCCTTAATATGGCAATTTTTCATTGGGACGTTGATTCAACGGACTGGAATTTCGACAAGCAGAAGAAGACAGGAACTGAATTGCTAAATTATTTCAAGACTCTGGAAATCAAGACGGATAATGTTATTCTACTCCACGAGCGACGAACAACTGTTGAAGCCATTACAGAGATTATTGATTATCTCAAACAGAACGGTTACTCTCCCGCAATCTTTGACCCTTCCGATCCCTCTTTAGGGCTCCCAAACAATATAAGCCTCAGCACGGCCCAAGCCATTCTTGATCGTCAGGAGCCTCTTCCTGAAGGAATTCTTATCATCGATGATCTCTCGGAAGGTTTCGATCTCCATTCCGATACTCCGGAACATGAAGGTTACTGGCTCTCAGCAAAGATCGGTTACCCCGCGGCTAACCCCCACATGTTCTACACTTGGAACAATGGGCCTGATGCGAGCGGGAATACCACCACCGCCGTCGTCCAAAACTGGGCCGACTGGACGCCCAACGTTTCTGAGAATGGTTTTTACAAGGTGGAGGCGTTTATCCCCAAAAACCATGCCTACACAAAGAAAGCGCTCTATCAAATCTTCCACAGGGACAACCCTGATGACGGCCTGAGGGAGACGACCGAGGCCTGTCGTATCGATCAATCCCTCTATTTTGACCAATGGATCGATCTTGGCAGTTACGCCTTCAATGGGGGAACAGGCGAATTCATCAAGCTCGATGATCTGACGGATGAAACGGACACGACCAAGCAAATCGGCTTTGATGCGGTCCGTTTCACAAAAACCTCCGAGATAGAAAAGAGAAAAGGGGCCAACTGCCTTTAGGATTAAAGAGCCCTCTGTCTTTTACGGGACTACCTTAAAAACCTTGTCGTGCTCGTGGGCCTTCTGCGAGACCTTGATCCCGATATCGTCCCCCTTTTTGGCCTCCGGAACGCTCTTGTGTTCGATCTGAATGGAGGCTACCGGCTCCTGAAAATCAGAGGTGTGCCCCTTAAAGTGCAGGGTATCCCCCACCTTGATCTTGCCATTCGTCACCTTGATCGCCGCAACCCCAACATTGCCGAACCAGTGTTCGACGAAACCGACCTCTTCTTCTGGCATAAGATCCCTCCTTGTTTAACCCTCTTCTATAAAATGGTTTTTACCTTCTGAAAAACCTGATCCAAATGGGATGAATCAGTTCCTCCCGCCTGAGCCATGTCGGGGCGGCCGCCACCGGAGCCACCGATCAGCGGGGCGAGCTCTTTCACAATCTTGCCGGCATCGTATTTTGAGGTCAGGTCTTTAGAAACGCGGACAATGAGAGAGGTTTTGGGTGAATCACCCTTCCCCTCACCACTCCCGACAAGAAGTGCGATCCCTGAACCAAGTTTCCCAATCGCCTTGTCGGAAAGATCCCTCAACAGTTTTCCGTCACTCGTCTCGGTTTGAACGGTCAATAATTTGACCCCCTTAATTTCTTCCACTCTCTCGTTTGAAGATTGCTGGCTACTCAACGCCTGAACCTTCTGTTTTTGGATCTCCTTTTCCAGATTTTTTACCTGCTCTATCAGTCTTTCAATCCGGGAGGCGACCTCAGCCGGACTGCTTTTGAGCAACTGGCCGGCCTGGTGCAGATTCAGCTCCAACTGCCGCAGATACGCAAGCGCCTCCCCTCCAACCACCGCCTCAATCCGGCGCGTCCCGGCAGAAACGGAGGATTCAGACAAAATTTTAAGAAGACCGATCTGGCCGGTCGCCCGAACATGGGTCCCCCCGCAAAGCTCCATCGAGAAATCCCCCATCCGGCAGGTGCGAACGATATCCCCATACTTGTCCCCAAAGAAGGCAAGCGCCCCTTTTTCAATCGCCTTCTTGTAGGCCAAGAGTTCGTGGGTAACCGCAAGATCGGCCCGGATTTTTTCATTCACGAGGTTTTCAATCTCTTGCAGTTTTTTTCGGTCGACCGCCTCAAAATGACTGAAATCAAAACGGAGCCGGTTGGGGGTAACGAGCGACCCTCCCTGCCGGACATGCTTGCCCAAAATCAGACGGAGCGCCGCATGCAACAGGTGGGTGGCAGAGTGGTGAGCCATGGTTGCCTCGCGAAGCGGGGCATCGACTGCAAGGTCGACCTCATCCCCTTCTTGAAGCGTCCCCTCAACCACCTCGGCCTTGTGAACAATGATCCCCTCAACCGGTTTACGGGTATCGACCACCTGTAACTGAACTTTTTTTGTGGTAATCAACCCCTTGTCCCCGACCTGCCCTCCCCCCTCCGGATAAAAAGGGGTTTCCTCTGTCACCACCTCCACCTCTTCCCCGGAGGCGACCTTCGAAAGGATCGTTTCTCCACAAACCAACGCCATGACCGGAGAATGGGACTGCAACCGGTCGTACCCCACAAAGCGGCTTCGCCGCTCTTTTTGAAGAAGCACCTGGTACACCGTTCCACTTCCCTTCTCTCCAGAACCTTTCCAGGCCTGCTTCCCCCGTTTTTTCTGTTTCGCCATCTCACTTTCAAAACCGTCCCGGTCGATCGAAAAACCTTTCTCTTCCGCAATCAGCTCCGTTAAGTCTCTCGGAAAACCGTAGGTGTCATAAAGTTTGAAAACGACCGAACCGGCCAGTTTCTTTTCACCACTCTTCTTGATTTTCGCCAATTCCTCCTCAATCATCGAAAGCCCACGGTCAAGTGTCTCCAAAAACCGCTCCTCCTCCCCTTCAATCACCTTTTCGATCGTCTCCCGATGCTCCCGGATCTCCGGATAGGCCTGGCCCATTTCACGAACAACCACCTCAGCCAGTTTGTAAAAGAATGGTTTCGTCTGCCCAAGAAGTTTGCCGTGACGAATGGCTCTTCTTAAGATCCGGCGCAAGACATACCCCCGCCCTTCGTTGGAGGGCTGGACCCCATCTGCAATTAAAAAAGTAGCGGACCGGATATGATCGCAGAGGACCTGGATGGAGATATCGGTTTCGGTATCACCCTTGGGTGAAGCACCCTTGCCGTATTTTTTGCCGGTCAGTCTTTCGCACTCCTTGATGAGTGGCGTGAAGAGGTCGCTTTCGTAGTTAGAGTGTTTTCCCTGGGCGACACAGGCGAGCCGCTCCAGCCCCATGCCGGTATCGATCGACGGCTTCGGCAGGGGGGTAAGTTTCCCTTTGTCATCCCGGTTGAATTGCATGAAGACGAGATTCCAGATCTCCATGTACCGGTCGCACTCACAGTTCACGGTGCAACTCTTCTTGCCGCACCCCTGTTTTTCTCCGTGATCGTAGTGGATCTCGGAACAGGGGCCGCACGGGCCACTCTCCCCCATCGCCCAGAAATTTTCCTTTTGCCCAAAACGCCGGATCCTTTCTTTGGGAACGCCGATTTCTTTATGCCAGATCTCTTCCGCCTCATCATCATCGGTATAAATGGTGATCATAAGTTTTTCCTTCGCAAGACCCATCTCTTTGGTCAAAAACTCCCACCCGAACCGGCAGGCCTCTTTCTTGAAATAATCACCGAAGGAAAAGTTGCCAAGCATCTCAAAGAAGGTGTGGTGCCGGGCGGTCCTCCCGACATTTTCCAGGTCATTATGCTTGCCGGAGACACGGAGACACTTTTGGGAAGAGACGGCCCTGGTATACGGCCGTTTTTCCTGCCCGATAAAGACGTTCTTGAACGGGACCATCCCGGCATTAACGAAATAAAGCGTCGGGTCCCCCAAGGGGATCAATGGCGCCGACGGCACACGGGTATGACTATTTTTTTCGAAGTACCGGAGGAACTTTTCCCGAATCTCGGAGGATTTCATTAGTTTATGGAAGATACGTTAAAAAGCAGGTCAAAAACAACCCTAAAAATCTCTCGGGAAAAATAACAAGCAACCTTTGTCCCCCAAATACGAAGAATCAAACATGAGATTGGTAGTCCCCCCGTTACTGACGTTTGAGGAGATCCTTAAAAGGGTCTGTGGCCCCGGCCTCGAGGCTGGCGGCGCCGCCGACGCCAACAACCCCCCCCTCCTCCAGGCAAGCCTAGAAACCTGGCTTGCCAGTGTTTCACCCCAGCCGATCAGTTCTGTCAGACCTTTTCCCACACATGACGCACAGAGCGCGACCGGATATCAGGTATTCCACAACGATGGCACCAGCTCCTACCAGACAACCAAAGGATATGAAAAATGGTTACGAGATGGACACTGCCCTCCCCCACCCCCTCCCGTTGCTGTTGAATCGGCTCCAAGTCCCAGGCCGGTCCTTGCCGATGCTGTCGGCGCTGATATCGAAAGAAGTCTTCTTTGGGAATCTGTGGTACCCACCTTTGCCTACCGCGAATCGTTTGGTCTTAGTGATCGCTTCGGCAATGTTGTTGAAAATGCAGTGAACCGGTTCACCGAAACCGCCATCGCGGTAAGAGACTCCGCCAACGATGCCGGTCGTGCCTGGCAGGCAAACCGGTACGCCCAAGCGGCGCAAATGGCAGGGCTGGTAGCGGTTGGAGCGGTGCTCCTCGTTACCATTGCCAATCCTGCTAAGATTTAGATGGTCGCTTTTTTTCTGGCTGAATCTTGTCAAGGATCTGATCCCGAAGGGAAAGGAAGAAATCTCTAAGCTCACTCAGAGTCACTTCCGTAATCATCCGCGGCAAAAGGGTAAGCGTTTTTACATCAGTAATAAGAGAGGCCCAAACAAAAGGTTCCAGGCCTGCATCTTTTTTCTGACCCAAAGAGAGGAGTTCAAAAATATCAAAGGGTGCTTCACCCAAGGGTGATTCACCCACGGGGTATTTTTTCAAAATCAGATAGAGATCGACGTAATCCTTGGCATCCAGCCGCCCCAAAAGACAGCCGACCTTGTTGACCGCAATATTTTTGATCGTATCCACCATATAATCCCCCACCAACTCCGGCGACCCGACTCGAAAACCGACGTCGGCAACGACATCCACCTTCAGTTCCCCTCCGAACAGGTAGCGCATGAAGGAGGGGCTGGTTTGGACCCGTTCCACGGAAACAGCCAACTTTTTGGCCGCCGCCTCCATCAACTGAGGGATCGGGGTTAGCTCCACGTCGTGACTGAAAAAATCGAGGTCTTCAGAATAACGATGATGGAGATAAAAGGCGGTCAAAGCCGTCCCGCCGGTGAGGTAAAAATATCTGCGGAACCATTCGTCGGCAAAGAGGACCGAAAGAAGCCTTTTTTGGAGAGGGGTCAGGATCTCAGGATTATTCATGACGGCCCCAACGTTTGAGGGCATAGTCCCAACGCTCCCTTATTTTGGAAGGAAGGCGGAGGGAAGGAAGGGCTCGGTTGATTTGATCCAGTGTCAGGTAATCAAAGACCTCGTCAAAGCGGGCCTGGGTCAAGATTCGTTCGACAAGCCACCGCTTTTTATCGGAAAGACCCGGCTGACCCAGTAGCTCCCGCACCTCCGTTTCGCCCAAATCATAGTCCCAAAGAAAAGAGGGTTTTTTCCGTTCCTGCCAACGAACCGGGTTTAACTGAACCGCCTCCCCCTGCTCTATGAATGAGAGGGTCGCCACACGGGCGAGTGAGGAAAAACTCTCAAACAACCTGTTTTTATTTAGATATTCATCCACATGCCTTCCCTCATCGGGTGAAAAACGGACGGTCCTTAACCTCTCTTTAGGAGCCATAGATATATGGTATTTGATTCGAATACGTAAATCAACAACTGATTACCACACCTGAGGCAAGTGGGTAGACCAGCTCGAATGGCCCCAAAGACGGAATTGGCGATAACCGATCAAACCCTCGCTTCGGCGGTCACCTTTTTCTTGATCTCTGATTTGGAATCGACTTTGATCTCTGGCTTTTCTTTGGACTCTTTGCCTTCACTCTTTCGGGCGATGCCGAATCTCTCCAGGACCTGCTTTTCGAGGGAGTTGGCGATATCCTTGTGTTCCCTCAGATAGGCGCAGGCGTTCTCCCGTCCCTGACCGATCCGTTCCTCCTTGTAGGAATACCAGGTCCCACTCTTTTCGATCAGGTTCTGTGACTCCGCAAGGTCCAAAAGCTCTCCTTCACGAGAGATCCCCTGACCATAAATAATATCAAACTCCACCTCTTTAAACGGCGGGGCGATCTTGTTTTTCACCACCTTCACGCGGGTCCGGTTACCGATCACCTGTTCCGCCTGTTTGATCGCACCGATCCGCCGGATATCCAGTCGAACGGAGGAATAAAATTTAAGGGCGTTCCCGCCGGTCGTTGTTTCCGGGTTGCCGTACATCACACCGATCTTCATCCGGATCTGGTTGATAAAAACCAGAAGGGTCTTCGATTTGGAAACAGAGCCGGTCAGCTTGCGCAACGCCTGGCTCATGAGGCGGGCCTGCGAACCCATCTGCATATCCCCCATCTCCCCTTCAATCTCCGATCGGGGAACCAAAGCCGCCACGGAATCGATCACAATCACATCCACCGCCGCACTCCGAACCAACATCTCACAGATCTCCAACGCCTGCTCCCCGGTATCCGGCTGGCTGATCAAAAGGTCATCCGTTTTGACCCCCAACTTTCGGGCATAGGTCACATCCAGGGCATGTTCCGCATCAATGAAGGCGCAAACGCCCCCCTTTTTTTGGGCGGAGGCAACCACATGGAGGGAAAGGGTCGTCTTGCCGGAGGATTCCGGACCAAAAATTTCAACGACACGGCCGCGGGGCAGACCACCAATCCCGAGCGCAACATCGAGGGCCAGTGAACCGGTAGAAACCGATTCCACTTCGGCACCCAGCGATTCATTCTTGCCAAGGCGCATGATGGAACCCTTGCCGTACTGTTTTTCAATCGTGCTGATCGCGGACTGAAGCGCCTTTTCTTTGTTGGGTGATTCGACTGGTGTTTGCATAGTTTCCCCTTTTCTGGTCCCCCTCACCCTCCCCCGTATATCGCGACCCTTGGGGTGTCAACTGAGTTTTAGAAGGTGCCGTCGCAACAGGTCCAGCGCCATGAAGGCCGCGACCCTCTTGAACCAGTCCCGGTTGGTCGGGAAGTGAAATTCTTTGGCCTCGGTCCCTTCAGGAGTAGCAAGCCCAATGAAGACTGTCCCAACAACCTTTTCCGCCGTTCCCCCCTCCGGCCCAGCGATACCGGTAATGCCGATCCCGTAAGTGGCGCCGCTCGATTTTCGAATCCCCAAAGCCATCGCCGAGGCGGTCTCTGAACTGACCGCCCCAAAGGTCTTGAGGAGCGCCTCCGGGACCCTCAACAATTCCGTCTTGGATTTATTGCTGTAGGTCACCACCCCTCTCTCAAAATAACGGGAACTGCCCGGGACATCGGTAATCAGACTGGCCAAAAACCCTCCCGTGCAAGACTCCGCCACAGCAAGCGTTGCCTTACAAGCCACCAATAATTCCCCTACCACTTTGGCGAAGGGTGATTCACCCAACGGTTCATCCCCTTCTGCATAAACGGTCGGCCCCAGTCTTTTTCGAATTTCTTTCTCAACAACCCCCACTTTTTTAGCAATCTCCTCTTTTTTCTTTCCCCAGGCGGAAACCTTGAGAAGGATTTCCGGAAATGAAACCCTGTACGCCAGATCAACCCCCGTCAGATCAATCCCCTCCAGCTCATGACCGATCGTTGCCTCCGGCTTGCCAAAACAACGCAGGACCTTCTGGTAAAAACCTCTCTTGTCTTTGTCATTTTTTTGGACCCATGGGAAAACTGTTTCTTCAAACTGTTGTTTCATCTCCCGAGGAACGCCAGGCATAAAGAAAAATTCGGTTCCTTGATAGTGGAGTTGACAACCAGGGGCGGTACCGATCGTATTGGAAATGACTCGCGATCCTTTCAGCAGAAGGGCTTGTTTCTCATTGTTGGGGGTCATTGCCCGGCCGATTTTCTGAAACCGGTCACGGATATTTTGCAACGCCTCTTGATCCATGACCATCGGTAAACTGAAGGCCTTCGCAGCCACTTCCAAAGTAATGTCGTCGGTCGTCGGCCCAAGCCCTCCGGTGACCAAGGCCGCTTCGGAACGCCCAACCGCGGCCAGCAGGGCACGACTGATCTCTTCCGGCTCATCCCGTACCGAGCTGTGTCCATGGAGTTGATGCCCGGCCGACCAGAGTTTTTCGGCGATCCAGGCAAAATTGGTATCAACAATATTTCCGGAGAGGATTTCGTCACCGATGGTGATCACTTCGATCTTCATAACCAGTGCGTGATGGCACGCAGGAGAAGATTGGCGACAAGACCGGCAGCGACATCATCCATCACTACCCCTAACCCACCGGCTAACTTTTTTTCAAGCACCCTGATCGGAAACGGTTTGAAAATATCCAGAACCCTGAAGAAAATGAAACCTAGGATAAGATTTTGAAAACTAAAGGGGAGAAAGGAAACAGCGATCATCATCCCGACCATTTCATCGATCACAATCTTGCCTGAATCCTTTTCCCCAAAGATCCGCTCCGCCTGGGAAGAAATAAAGACCGCTACAAAAAAGAATGTCACTAACGTCAGGACATAGGTCAGAGGAGGAAGGGAATGAAGACAAGTGAAGAGGAGAAGTCCCCAAACAGAACCCAGGGTCCCGCCAGCCGGGGAATAACCGACTCCAAAACCACTGGCCAGCATGATCGTGAGACGTTTCATGTTAAAGTCATCCGCTCTCTAGCATTTCTGCTTGAAATGAGAAACATTTTTCTGTACCACAACCGCATGGTCTTAAAAGACAAAGTTGCCGTGGTCACCGGGGGTGGCCAGGGGATCGGCAAGGCGGTTGCCGAAAAACTGGCGCTGGAAGGAGCCGCCGTCGCCATTTTAGAGATGAATGCGGAGAGCGGCGCCGCAACCGCTACCGCCATTGAACGAACCAAAGGAAAGGCGCTATTTTTTAAAACCGACTGTACAAAGCGGGCCGAGGTGGAATCGGCGGTGCAAGCTATTGTTCAACAATGGCAAAAAGTCGATATCCTGGTCAACAACATCGGTTGGTCGAAAGACAGCTTCTTTATTGAAGAAGATGAGGCGTACTGGGACAAGGTCCTCGACATCTCCCTCAAGGCCTCCATCCTGGTCAGCCATGCCTGTCTGAAAGAGATGGCCAAGCAGGGAGGGGGAAAGATCGTCAATATTTCTTCGGATGCCGGTCGTGTCGGGCAATTACGGGGGGTTGTCTATTCCGCCGCCAAGGGGGGGATTATCGGATTAACGAAGGCGCTCGCGCGAGAAGCGGCCCGCTATAAGATCAGTGTGAACTGCGTCTGCCCCGGCCCGACCGACACCCAGCTTTACAAGGATTGTATCCCGGATAAAATCAAGGAGCAGTTTGTGAATCTAATTCCGTTCCGCAGGATCGCGGAACCTTCTGAAGTGGCCGAGGCGGTCTTTTTCTTCTGTTCCCCCTCCGCCAATTACATCACTGGTCAAGTTCTTTCTGCCTCCGGCGGATTGACTATGGCCGGTTAAGGGGCGCCGCATTCGTTATCGATAGCCGCTGAATAAAGGGATGAAATGCCGGTCACCCCGCTACTGGATGGTCGGCTCGTTTGCACGGCAAGCAGGGCACCCCCTCCATAGATATAGGTCGAAATGTAAAATCCTTTCGGGTCATTGCCTTTATCTTCCGGAATCGAATGCCTGCCTCCCAGATAGACAATATGGATAACCCGATCCAGCTTCTCATTGACAACGACACGGCCGACAACATTCCGTGCAACAAGGGTCCCAAGGGTTCCGGTCCGATACCCTTCAAACAGGATGTAAACATCTCTTCCATCGGTGGCAATCTCGAGCGCCCTGCCAAAATTGGACTGACAAGGTCGAAAATCACCCGGAATTTCTTCTTGCTGCCCCGTAACTAGATTCATTCGAGCCACACTGGTATACTGATATTTTGGAAAACTAGTGTCGGCATTGTTAGTAAAACTGTACCGATAGAGGGTCCCCTGTTCGAGTACCAAGACAGACCGATCACTGATCTGGGGAGGGACTATCCGAATCGCCATCGCAAAGGCACCAGCCACCTTTTCCCTCGCCCCCGGAACCGCAAGCGCCATCCGAAATTCTTCAAAGGTATCCAGCTTGGGTGTGGGACCTCCCCTGGCAATTGTGGCAACCTGCTCTGCCGCTTCCGCGGACAGGCCGAGGGAAGAAACCTCAACCCCCGTACTTATTGGTGACCTGACTGGTCCATCTTGGCCCATAAAACCTCCCGTTGTAGTGAATATCGCCAGGGAGGACCTAAGGTTGCTAGTTTTTTACGCGTAAGGAAGGCAGGGAATAGAGGGAAAAAGCGAGACCAATTTTGAGAAAATCGCCGATCACAAACGGGGTGAAGCCCAAGGCGATCGCCTTGGCCCAATCGATATTTAAAAAGAGCTTGAGCCAAAGGAGACCAGGGACAAAAATGACCTTGGCCGCAACGAAGAAAAGCAAAAGCTGTTGCCACCGTTTGGGGCAACGGTCGATTCCAAAACCGAGCAGGGCGGAGGCGAGGACAAAACCGATCAGATACCCCCCTGTCGCCCCTGTAAAATAACCCCACCCCCCGACCCCACCGGCAAAAAATGGAAGCCCAAGCCCTCCAAAGAGGAGGTAGAACCCGACCATTTCGAGCGAATAATATCGCTTCAAGAAAGCGGCCCCAAGGAGGAGAAAAAGGGTCTGTCCGGTAATCGGTACCGGCGTGAAAGGAAGAGAAACCTTCCATGAGGCCCCAAGCCCGATCAGAACCGCGAACCCCAAGGCCCCGATATGTTTTGAGAAGGCAATTTTCCTGGTTCTTTCAAAGACAAGTTGAACCGCAGACATCCCCCTCCCCTACAAGAAGTTCCCCTTTGTTGTCAAACAGTACCAATTCGGGGTCCTGACCCCCCTAGAAATCTCCCTGTAACCGGAGCCGGAACTGTCTAAAAAATAAAGCCTATTAATTTCAATTAGTTGTAGCTACAATCGGACATCAAAAAAGAGTGTTTTTGGCATGGAAATTGCTTTGTTAATAATACGGTATGTCACCCTCTATTCGCCAATCACCACCCCAAAGTTTTTTGCGCCGGTTTATCGATGCCGTCACCGGCAGGGACCAGGTGCTGGAGGTCAAGTCAAACTCCATGGGGCAGATGGCCCAGCAATCACGCTCCATCGACCGTTTTGAAATGATCGGTTCACCAAACCTCAATTCCCTCGGCACCCAAGGGAGACCACCCGTCGAAGACCCACAAATCCTCGCCTATCTGGATAAAGTCGCCAAATAAATTCCCCCTTGCCACGCCCCAAACCCCATGTTAGAGGCCCCTCCTCTATGAGAGAGAAGATTCATCCCCAATATCATGACGTGAAGGTCGCCTGCGCCTGCGGCAACATCATTGAGACCGCCTCGACGGTCAAGGATATCTCGGTCACCATTTGCGCCAAATGCCACCCCTTCTTTACCGGCAAACACAAGCTGATCGATACCGCCGGACGTGTGGAACGGTTCCAGAAGCGTTACGCCAAGAAGCCAGAAGTGAAAGCCAAAAAACATTAGTCTTTTTCCGCTCATAAAATGTTTCAAAAATTAGACGAGGTTGAAAAGAAATTCGATTCACTCTCAGAACGTCTGAGCGACCCGAAGGTGATTGGCGACCCCTCCCAATACCGAAAACTCTCCAAGGAGCATGCCTCGCTCAAGGAATTGATTGAAACCTACCGCCGTTACAAAAAAATTCTGAAAGAGTCCGAGGAAAACAAGACGCTTCTCCTGGAAAAAGACGAGGAGCTTAAAAAAATGGCAAAGGAGGAATCGCTCCGGTTGCAAACCAAAAGAGAAGCGGTGCAGGAAAAACTGAAGCTCCTCCTCCTGCCGAAAGACCCGAACGACGAAAAAAATATCCTCCTTGAAATCCGGGCCGGCACCGGGGGGGACGAAGCCGCCCTGTTCGCGGCCGACCTTTTCCGGATGTACTCCAAATATGCGGAGACCCGGGGGTGGCGCGTGGAACTGATGGATTCCAGCCCGACAGGGATCGGCGGTCTCAAAGAGGTCATCGCCCTCATCTCCGGACAGAATGTCTACAGTGACTTGAAGTATGAAAGCGGCATCCACCGGGTTCAGCGTGTCCCAAAAACCGAAACCTCCGGCCGGATTCACACCTCCGCCGTCACCGTCGCCGTCTTGGCCGAAGCGGACGACCTCGATGTGCAAATCGACGAAAAAGATTTGACGATCGATGTCTTTCGCGCCTCTGGCCCTGGCGGTCAAGGGGTCAACACAACCGATTCCGCTGTTCGGATCACGCATAAATTATCCGGACTCGTCGTGGTCTGCCGGGATGAACGGTCCCAGATTAAAAACAGGGCAAAGGCGATGAAGATTCTCAAAGCCCGCCTCCTCGAGATGGAACAGAAGAAACAGGAAGAGGCAGAATCCAAGGTGAGAAAATCGATGGTCGGTTCCGGGGACCGGAGCGAAAAGATCCGGACCTATAATTTTCCGCAAAATCGTCTGACCGATCACCGGGTCGGGCTCACCCTGCACCAACTGGACCATCTGATGGAGGGGCATTTGGAAGAGGTCATATCGCCTCTCAGAAATTATTTTCAGGCGGAGGCCCTCAAGGCGGCCCAAGAGTAGCGTGCCTGAGACACCCCCCCAGTGGACCATCCTTTCACTCCTCCAAGAAACAACCCCCTACTTTGAAAAAAAGGGGATCCCGAATCCCCGCCTGGATGCCGAACTCCTCCTGGCCGCCGTGTTAGAGATTGGGAGGATCGATCTCTATACCAGCCACGATAAAAAAGTTTCAGAAAAAAATCTTGCCCGATTTAAAGAGCTGATTGCGCGCCGTGCTGAACGGGAACCACTCCAATACATTCTGGGGGAGACGGAATTCTGGGGACTCAAAATAAAGGTGACACCGGATGTGCTGATTCCAAGGCCGGAGACTGAGCTGTTGGTGGAAAAGGCATTGCAACAGGCAGGGGATGGACTGTCTGGTACCGATAATCGATTTTGCTCAGACGCCGCAAAATCGTTATCTGCACTCTCGGCCCGATTAAAACCAGAAGGCTTTTGTGAATCGGGCCTGCGAGAGCTACCATCCAATCCATCCCCTGCCTGGCGAATTCTCGACATAGGCACCGGCTCCGGTTGCATCGCCATTGCCCTCGCCAAAAATCTTCCGAGATCTAAGATCACAGCAACCGACATCTCCGCAAAGGCGTTGGAACTGGCCCGAGGAAATGCTCGGAGGAACAGGGTGGAAAATCAGATTGAATGGATCAAGACCGACCTGTTTCCTACAAGAAAGGGCGGGACAAGTCCCGCCCCTACACCTTTATATGATCTCATTATTTCTAACCCCCCTTACATCGCCGAGACCGAGTTTGCCGGACTCCAACCGGAGGTTCGGGATTACGAACCGAGAGAGGCCCTGCTCGGCGGGAGAGACGGCCTGGCGATAATCCGCAGGATCCTTGCCAAGGCCGCTTCTTATCTAAAACCGGAAGGAGTTCTCATCCTTGAGATTGGAGAAAAACAAAAGGAGTCCCTTCAAAGGGAACAACAGAATTGGTCTTTTTCAAAAATGACCTTTCTAAAGGACTATCAGGGAATCGATAGGATCCTGATTGCCAAACGGTAAATTTTATATAAAGAACGGCTGATGGACAAGATTGTTATTAAAGGAGAGCGCCCCCTAAAGGGCAAAGTTAAAATCAGCGGGGCCAAGAATTCCGCCCTGCCGATCCTGTTTGCCTCCATCCTCACTGAAGGCTGGAATACCTTTCACAACATCCCCAATCTCCGGGATATCCAAACCACAACCCAACTCCTGGAATTCTTCGGGATGAAATTAAAAAATGGCTGGATCAATCATACCGGCGACTTTTGTGTAACCGCCAATGGTTTTCACAGCCACGAGGCCCCTTACGAACTGGTCCGGACGATGAGGGCCTCCGTTCTGGCTCTTGGCCCCCTGCTCTCCCGTCTCGGCAAGGCCAAGGTCTCCCTGCCGGGCGGTTGTGCCATCGGGGCGCGCCCGATTAACCTCCACCTGAAAGGACTCGAACAGATGGGGGCAAAGATAGAAATTGAAGGGGGATACGTCAATGCCACCGCCAAAAAACTGCATGGGGCAAGGGTCAATTTTGATACCGTCACCGTCACCGGGACCGAAAACCTGATGATGGCCGCCACCCTTGCCGACGGAGAAACAATTTTGGAGAACGCCGCTCAGGAACCGGAGGTGGTCGATCTGGCTCATGCGTTGATCAAGATGGGAGCTCGAATCGACGGGGCCGGGACAAAAACAATCCGGATTGAAGGGGTGCCCGAGTTGAGAGGTGTAGAACATACCGTCATCCCTGATCGGGTCGAAGCGGCCACATTCATGATGGCCTCCGCCATTACGGGGGGAAATATTCTGATCGAAAACACTCACTCCTCCGACCTGGAATCACTCATCGCCAAACTGACCGAGACGGGTGTCAAGATCCGACAGGAAAAGGAAGGGCTCCGGGTCGAGGGACCCAAGAAACTGAAGGCGGCCGATATCACTACCGCCCCCTTTCCCGGTTTCGCCACTGATTTTCAGGCGCAGTTTATGGCCTGCATGACGGTTGCCGAAGGGAATTCAACCATCACAGAAACAATTTTTGAAAACCGTTTCATGCATGCCCTGGAAATGATCCGGATGGGGGCCAATATCAAGATCGAGGGAAAGACAGCGATCGTCAGCGGCACCAAGAAACTCTCCGGCGCCCCGGTCATGGCCTCCGACCTCCGCGCCTCAGCCGCCTTGATCCTCGCCGGACTCACCGCCGATGGGATCACCGAGATTCACCGTGTCTATCATATCGACCGTGGTTACGAAAAGATTGAAAAGAAACTCCGCAAACTCGGAGCAAAACTCAAACGAGTAAAGGTGAAATATTAACCGGTCCGTTACAAAAATAGTCCTCCAGATCCTTTCCAGGGTCCAAAAAGAGGGGGACAAGGCCCTTATCGGCTACACACGGCGTTTTGACAGGCTCCCAAAATCTCACCATCTCGAAGTCACTGGCAAGGAACGGAGGGAGGCTTGGCGAAAAGCCGACCCTGTCATCGTACAGGCCTTAAAAAAAGCGGCCAAACGGATCCGCCATTTCCACGAGCACCAAAAATCAGTCCTTTTCAAAAAACAGTGGGGTTATACCCTTGAGGGAATCCGTATCGGCCAAAAGTGCGAACCGATCAGCCGAGTTGGTATCTACGTCCCTGGTGGACGGGCCACCTACCCTTCGACGGTCCTGATGAATAGCATCCCCGCCAAGGTGGCCGGAGTCAACGAGCTGATCATGGCCTCTCCCTGGCCAGGCGGAGTCGTTAATCCCTACACCCTCATCGCCGCAGAACTTGCCGGCGTCGATCGCCTCTTCAAGATCGGAGGGGCTCAAGCGGTGGCGGCCTTAGCCTTTGGAACGCAATCGATCCCAAAGGTGGACAAGATTGTCGGCCCCGGAAACATTTTTGTGGCGACGGCCAAAAGACTGGTCTTTGGTCAGGTGGGGATTGACATGATCGCCGGACCGACGGAGGTCGTCATCATCGCCGACGAATCGGCCCGCGCCGACTGGGTCGCCTCTGACCTCATCAGTCAGGCGGAACATGACCCGGAGGCGAGGGCGATTTTAATCTCCCCCTCTTCAACGCTGATCCGGAATGTAAAAAGGGAAGTAGAACGATCCGTCCCCCGGTCGCCGCGAAAAAAGATCCTGGAGGCCTCCTTTGAAAATCATGGGCGCTGTCTTCGGGTGAAAAATCTGAAAGAGGCCTGCGAAAAGGCAAACCGGTTGGCCCCCGAACATCTGGTCTTGATGACCCGGTCCCCCCGAAAAATTTTGCCGCTTGTGAAAAACGCCGGCGCCATTTTTCTGGGCCACTATTCCCCCGTCGCTTTGGGGGACTACGCCGCCGGGCCGAACCATGTCCTGCCAACCGCCGCCACTGCCCGATTTTCATCACCATTGGGGGTCGGTGATTTTTTAAAATCGTCCAGCCTGATTGAGGCCTCCGCCCAAGGGTTGGCCAAGATCACACCGATGATTGAAAAATTGGCCCTCGTCGAGGGATTGACGGGTCACGCCGAATCTGTCAGAGTGAGATCTCGATGAGAAAAGTCAACGTCTCTCGAAAGACCAAAGAAACCTCGATTGTCCTTGAATTGAACCTCGACGGCAAGGGGAGCTACTCGATCCGAACGCCGATCCCCTTTTTAAATCATATGCTGGAACTCTTTACCAAGCATGGTCTCTTTGACCTTAAACTCAAGGCGACCGGCGACACCCATGTGGATGACCACCACCTGGTCGAAGATATCGGGATCGTCCTTGGCGAGGCGTTCAAGAAGGGATTGGGAGACAAGAAAGGGATCTCCCGGTACGGCTTTTTCACGTTGCCGATGGATGAGACCCTGGCCTCTGTCACCATTGATTTTTCAGGACGGCCGGCCTTTGTTTACAATGTCCCGATCCGAAAGGGAAAGATTAAAACTTTCGATCTGGAACTGGTGGAACACTTTTTCGAGGCATTTATCAATACCGCGCAGGTCAACCTGCATATCAATGTTCCGTATGGACGGATCAAACACCATATCGTTGAAGGGATCTTCAAGGCCTGGTCTCGTGCTACCCGACAAGCGGTGCAAAAAGATTCTCGAATCAAGGGAGTTGCCTCCACAAAGGGTCGTTTGTAGATGATCGCCGTTGTCGATTACGGCATGGGGAATTTGAGAAGCGTTGCCAAGGCGCTGGAAACGGTCAGGGCCACGGTTGAGATCACCAGGGATCCCAAAAAAATTAAAACAGCGGACCGGCTGGTACTGCCGGGGGTCGGCGCCTTTGCCGACTGCATGGCAAACCTCAAGAAATTTTCCCTGATCGAACCGCTTAAGGAGTTTATTGCCAGTGGCCGCCCTTTTTTGGGGGTCTGTCTGGGGCTTCAACTCCTGTTTGAAGAGGGAGAAGAGTTTGGCCGGCACGAGGGACTAGGGATCCTCAAAGGAAAAGTGGTCCGCTTAAGCCTTCCGGCAACACTCAAAATTCCTCATATGGGGTGGAATCAGATCAAGAAGAAAAAAGAAAATGCTCTTTTAAAAAATATCAAGGACGGGACAGATTTTTATTTCGTTCATTCTTACGTTGTTGTTCCAAAAGAAAAATCGGTGATTGCCACAACCACTCACTATGGCGGGGAGTTTGTCTCGAGCGTTGCCAAAGACAACCTCTTCGCCTGCCAGTTTCACCCGGAGAAAAGTCAGGCGGCAGGCCTTAAATTGCTCGAAGCCTTCGCAACAGGCAAAGTATAAAACCCTCCATCATGAGCGCCCCTTTGCCGGAGAGAAAGCTGTTATAGAGCGCCCCAACCGATTTCTCCTGAGGGGATGACACCCGACTGACCAAGACCCCTGATTTGATCCTGAATGGACTCATACGGTTCGTGACCTCTTTCTTAACATTGTGCGTTATACTGATCCTTAACAACCTCATTTATCGTTAATTCGTTGAAATCAGTTGCCTAAAAAATGACGCGTTGAGTAGATAATCATCAAAAAGCGATTTGTCAAGATCATTAATAGTATTAAAAGATGTATAATTAAACTTAATAAGAAATAATTTATTGTTATTTGAAGGATGCGACGCGTTACAACTCCCCTCCCTAATAGGACCTTGGGTGAATCACCTTGGGTGAATCACCCCTTGTCAGTCGGCCCAAAAAATTTATAATGATCTCGTGATCCTTTATCCCGCTATTGATATCAAAGAGGGCAAGGCAGTTCGGCTCACCCAAGGGGAGTTTGCAAAGGTCAAGGTCTATTTTGACAACCCACTCGAGGCGGCTCGAAAATGGGTCGCCGCCGGGGCCGAATGGCTTCATGTCGTCGATCTGGATGGGGCCCTCTCCGGGGAACCGAAGAATACCTCATTCCTCGAGGCGATCCTCCAGTCGGTCTCTGTCCCGGTACAGATCGGTGGAGGGATTCGGAACGAAGAGATCGCAGAGATTTACCTGACCCTCGGGGCCGGAAGAATTGTCATCGGAACGGCCGCGATTGAAGACCCGGACCTGATTCAGGTTTTGTGCGAAGGGTATCCGGATCGTGTCGCCGTCGGGATTGACGCCAAAGAGGGAAAGGTCGCGGTGAAAGGTTGGCGGGAAACCTCCGACCAGACAGCCATCGCCCTCGCCCAGCATTGCGAAGAGGTCGGGGCGACACAGATTATTTACACCGATATCCAACGGGACGGGATGATGAGCGGCCCCAATTTTGAGGCCCTGGAAAAAATGAGGGAGGCGGTCGGGATTGAAATCATCGCCTCCGGAGGGATTTCTTCACTGGAGGATTTGAAACGATTGAAAGAGATTGGCATCGAAGGAGCGATTTTGGGGAAGGCGTTGTACGAAGGAAAAATTGATCTAAAGGAGGCTTTGAAAATTTGCTGACCAAACGGATCATCCCCTGCCTGGATGTCAAAGAAGGGCGTGTTGTGAAAGGGACAAAATTCCTAAATCTTCGCGACGCCGGGGATCCGGTCGCCGTGGCCGAGGAGTATGACCGCCAAGGGGCGGATGAATTGGTGTTTCTCGATATCACCGCCTCTCACGAAAAGAGAAACATTATTCTGCATGTCGTTCAAAAAACCGCGGAGAAGGTTTTTATGCCTTTAACGGTCGGCGGGGGTATTCGAACCTTGCAAAATATCCGTGATCTTTTGAATGCCGGCGCCGACAAGGTCTCGATCAATACGGCCGCCGTGGAAAACCCGGAATTTGTGCGCGAGGCCTGCCGAAAGTTCGGGAGCCAGTGCCTTGTGGTGGCGATTGACGCGAAACAAGTCGCCACGAGTGAGCGGGTCCTGTCTCAGGTTCCGCCCAGCCGTGCTCACCCGTTCCGCTCGGCCGGGCGCCCGACCTTCGCCACCCGCTCGTCTAAGTGGGAAGTGTACACCCACGGCGGCCGAAGGCCGACCGGTCTGGATGCGTTGGAATGGTCCAAAAAGATGGCAGAATTCGGCGCCGGGGAAATCTTGCTGACCAGCATGGACCGCGACGGGACCAAAGAAGGGTACGATCTGGAACTGACCCGTGCCGTGAGTGAAGCGGTCGGCATCCCGATCATCGCCTCCGGTGGCGTCGGCACCTTGGAACACCTCTACGAAGGGTTTGTCAAAGGCAAGGCGGATGCAGTGCTGGCCGCCTCGATCTTTCACGAAAAACAATATACCGTTGCCGATACCAAAAAATACCTTGCGGGAAGAAAAGTCCCTGTCCGCATCTAAAAAACTGGCCGTGACCCGCTACTTCGTTTACATCCTCGAAGCGTCCAAGGGTGGTTCCCCCAACGGTCACTATTACATTGGTTATACAACCAATCTAAAAAGACGGATGGGGGAACACCGGAGCGGCAAGGGTTCCAAGTTCGTACGGGCCTTCGGCTTTAAGAAACTCCTCTATTCTGAGACCCACCCGACCCGATCAGCCGCCATGAAACGGGAGGCCCAGCTCAAAACCTGGACCCGCGCCCAGAAAGAGGCGTTGGTGAAGGGAAAAATCAAGGCAACTCTTCCAAATTCAAGACGAGAATCCCGGCATCATGCCGGTTAAGGCTTGTCAAACATATCAAGAATACACAGACATCTTCGGAGGAGTCCCTTCGCCAAACCTTTGGATATCGAAGACAGAATGTGCCGTTGCCCCCACCGGAAGAGAGGCCTTGGCGGAACTGAACAGGATTTTGGCCGGCAGGAACCTCGGCCCAGCCATCACCCCCACCTTTGAACCGGTGGCTGAAGAAAAACCAAAAAGGACTCCTCCCCTGTATCTCCGTATTCTTTCAGCCATCTGCTATCTAAGTCTTGTTGAAGGCTGGAAACCAAAATTCTGCGAAATCCGTCCGACTGACTACTGAAGGGGCTACTCTTTCCCCAATAGTGTCTTCCGGGCAGTCTTGAGCGCTTCCTGAAGAGGATTTAGAAGTTCCGGGTCCATCACCCAGGTCCGGCTACTCCCTGAGTAGTAGTAACTCATAAAGACGGCCTCTGAACCATCTTCCATCTTTTCCACAGAGACAATAATCCAGCTCTCCGATTCATGCCCTTTGGTTTTGGCACGACTGACAAGTGCCGGGTCCTCAAAGGCCAAGACCGGATAATCACTAAAGGCCCATTTTTGAAACTTGCGGAGACGGTTCTGTTCCACCGCCTGCTTGAGCAGGGCGTACATATCCTGCGGAGGCTTATTCCCCGCTGGAAGGGTACAATCCTGTTCGATTTCAACCCTTCCCCCCGGTTGCAGGTATTGATTGCAATAGAGCTTCGGGGCCGGTTTTGCCGGTGTCGTTCCACCATCTGCCATAGGAACCTCCGTCGTTCGGAGTTCTTCGGCAGGCCGAAGTGCGAGTTGCTAATTTTATCGCCTTATACTACCTCTCACTCATGGGATTTTTGACCCGCCCCCTCCTAGAGAGAAAATTGAGCAAGGATGGGAGTCGGCATGTCACCGACGAGGTGGCGGCGACACTTATTTCGCTGACCGGTTCTCTTCTTTCTATCTTGGGGTGCGCCCTCCTCATCGTCCCGGCCTTGATGGCCGGCAAGGTCTGGCACCTTCTTGGGTTTACCTTCTACGGCTTCGGTCTCTTGAACCTTTTTGTCTGGAGCAGTCTCCACCACGGGATTGATTCGAGTGAAAAAGTGGAATACCTCCTGCGAGAGTTCGACTACTACGCCATCTTCATCCTGATCGCCGGGACCTTTACCCCCTTTTGCCTGATCCTGCTCCGCAACAGAACCGGCTGGATTCTCCTCACCACCGTTTGGGTCGCCGCCTTTATCGGGATTATCCTGAAGGCGACCCGCCCCAACATCCCCAAGTGGTTTTTGGTGGTCTACTACACGATCATGGGGTGGCTTTCCGTCCCGCTCTTCCCGGCAATCATCCGTGAAATAGGGTGGAGAGGACTGATCGGTTTGGCCTTGGGGGGGCTCTTTTTCATGGTCGGTTCCCTCTTTTTCTATCTGGAAAAACCGAACCCCTGGCCCGGCCGGTTCGGGTTTCATGAAATCTGGCATCTTTTTGTCCTGGCCGGCACCACGAGCCACTTTTTAACAATTTACCTCACCCTCTTGCCCCTTCCTTAACAATATGCTACAAGGGCCGACATGAAAAACCTCATCCTAACAATCGCCGTTCTCTTAACCCTCACAGGAGCGTGGACCATGACCGAGGCCCAAACCAAGAAGTTCTCCGCACCGACACAACCGACAGTCAACGGAGGCAAAAAATATTCCGCCGTGATCCACACCGCGAAGGGGGAGATCAAGCTGGACCTTTTTGCCAAGGAGGCGCCGCTCTCCGTCACCAATTTTATCCAGCTCGCCAAGGGGGGATTCTACAACGGCCTCACCTTTCACCGGGTGGTTCCTAATTTTGTGATCCAAGGGGGCGACCCGCAAGGGAATGGAAGCGGCGGGCCCGGCTATACCGTCAAGGCGGAGATTCAAGGGAATCCCCACAAACATGTTGAAGGGGCCCTGGCCTGGGCGCGTCTGGGGGATGAGGTCAACCCGAAGCGTGATTCTTCCGGAAGCCAGTTTTATATCACCCTTGCACCAACCCCGTTTCTGGATAACCAGTACACCGTCTTCGGCCAGACAACCTCCGGCATGGATGTCGTGAAAAAAATTGCGGTCGGCGACAAGATTCAGTCGGTTGAAATTGTAGAAAAATGATGTAGGGGCGGCCTGCGTGGCCCCCCACAAATCATGATTCCCTCGGAAATCAAATTTGACGATCAAGGCCTTGTGGCGGCGATTATTCAAGATGCCGGAAACGGAGAGGTGCTGATGTTCGCCTTCATGAACCGGGAGGCGCTCGAAAAAACAGTTGCCGGCCCTTACGTCACCTTCTATTCCCGTTCGCGCAAAAAACTGTGGGTCAAGGGGGAGGAGTCCGGTCATACCCAGCAGGTGAAAGAAATTTTTTACGATTGCGATGGGGACTGTCTGCTGATCAAGGTGGACCAGAAGGTCGCCGCCTGCCACGAAGGGTACCGGAGCTGTTTTTTTCGAAAAGTGGAAAAGGGAACAATCAAGGTCGTTGGTAAAAAAATATTCGACCCGAAACAAACTTATAAAAAATGACCGCTGACTGTATTTTCTGCCAGATTGCCGCAAAAAAAATCCCGGTGCCGTTGGTGCATGAGGATGAGACGGTCGTCGCGATCAAGGACAAATTCCCCCAGGCACCGGTCCACCTGCTCGTCATCCCCAAAAAACATGTCACGGGCCTAAACGAACTTTCCGAAAAGGAACTGTCGCTCATCTCCCATATCTTTTCCGTTGCTCAAAAACTCTCGCGCCAGTTCAAGATTGCGGAACCGGGTTACCGGACCGTCTTCAACACAAATCCCCAAGGGGGGCAGTCGGTCTTTCACCTCCACCTCCATATCCTTGGTGGAAAACAGTTGGGCCCTTCGATGGTTGGCTAGAGAAGAAATTTTAAGGCAAAGGTGATCGCCAGAAGAAATGCGGCGATCGCGGTCAGGTAGGTCAGGATAATAAACCATCGTGGCTTGCCCGGCATGGTGCGATCCCGTCTTTTCGCCGGTCCCAAAAACCAGGGGACAAAAAAGGGAACGCCACTCTCTTCGTCGTCCCCTAAACCAAAACCTTTCTTTTTCTTTCGCCCAAAGAGGGCGGACAACAGCCCCCCTTTTTTGCGAAGCGGTTCTCCAGTCCCAACGATCTCTCCCTGGTCCCGTGTTCTCTCCGGTCCATACTTTTCCTGAAGATTGAGATCCCTCAGGGCCAAATTTTGCGCCTGAGACGAAATATTTAAGAAACTATTCATCTGCTCCCTGGCCTGGGCAACACCCCGCGCCGCAAGATCGGCCGGCTCCGGTTTGACCGGCTTGTGGGAGAGGGCGGTGTAGGTGACCTCACTGCCGGTCGTGACCAGACCTGGGGCGATCGCCTCACCCGGAGTGAGATTGGCGAGCGTTGTCGTCATCCCCTCAGAGGTCATCAGCAGACGGGCAAATTTATCCATCTTGCCGCTCGTCATCAGGAGATCGGAGACAACGCTCTGCCCGAAGAGGCCGCGAAAAATCATCTCCTTAATACCCTCCAGCGTCGCCGTTTTTTCAAAGGCAAAGGGGCTCATTTTTTCAAAGAAGGTGGACCATTCCGTTTGCGATTTTTTCCCAAAAACCAGACGGCCGGACGGTTGCTCTTCCCCCAGCGACAACCCCTTGGTGAACCGAGCGACAAAGATCTTTTCGAAGGAGGAGAGCTCCCGCCCCTCCCCTTTCTCCCCCCCCTCTTTCACCTCTTTCTGGATCTTCCCCGGGTTCACCGCCACCAACTTTCCTTCTTTCACGGAATAGGTGGTCTTCGCCTCCGGGGTCGAAGCCCCCTTGGGTGAATCACCCTTCGGCAAATTCTGTTTGATCAGATCGACAATATTTCCACCTCGGTCTTGTCGGGAAATAAACCGTTGCATGGCCTGAATAACACTGCGCGGCAACGTCGGCCGGTAGGCATCCTGGATCCTCACGGCAGGAATTGTAGAAACGGGCGCGGCAGGTACCCCCTCGTGAGGTCCAGCCGGTTTAACCTCAGGAGAGAGAGAAGGAGAGATCGGTGGTTTTGTGGGAGGATCAACAGCCATAGTATTTTACAATTATAATCAAATTATCGGTCAAAGGCACCTGTTTTGTTGCTAACACTCTGTGTTGCTAAACCGATCCCTACCTTATATAAGGGGCCGGTTGGATTTACACAATCCGTTCTGTCAGCTCTTTGAGGCGATACAAAACGGGAGGGACCCGGTCAAGATCACCGGGGTGGTCGGTGCGGGCAAGGGGTATCTGCTCGCACAACTGGTCCGTGAGGTGAAAAGGACAATCCTCTGGATCACCCCGAGCGGCAAAGAGGCCTCGTCGATTGAAAACGATTTGGGCTTCTTCCTCAACCCTCCCGGCAAGGGGGAGGTTTATCCTTTTCCGGCCCGTGACACCCTCCCCTACTTTGGGATCGCCCCTCACCCGGAACTGATGGCGGCCCGCCTCCGGGCCTTGCAGGCACTTCAAAAACGGGAAAATCTTGTCTTGATCGCCCCGATCACCGCCCTCCCGCTTTACCTGCCGCCGCGAGAATCGCTCCAGAAAAAACAGCTCTCCCTCAAAACGGGGGAAGAAACCCCGCGAGACCTCCTGATCGAAACGATGGCCGACTGGGGGTATGAACGGGAAACGCTCGTCACCCGCCGCGGGACCTTTGCCGTTCGCGGAGGGGTCGTGGACCTCTTCACCCCTCTGTATGATAACCCTGTCCGACTGGAGTTTTTTGGGGATCAGGTTGAATCGATCCGTCTCTTCGAAACCGAGTCCCAAAAATCGACGAGACCCTTGCCGGAAATCACTTTGGTTCCACCGAAGGAGGGACTCGTTGATGAGGAATCACTTTCAGAAAAGAGGTCCAGTTTCTTTGATTACCTCCCCGATGACCCTTTGGTGATCCTCGATGATCCGGAAAGGATCAATGATCACTTGAAGGAGTTTTGGGAAGACCTCAAGAGGGCTTATGAATCCTCCGAAAGAAAGGAAGGGACGCTTCTTCCCACCGAAATCGCCCTGACAGAAGAAGCCCTGGGACAACAGATCGCCCGGTTGAGGCCGGTTCCAATCGAGCCTCTGGAGATCCTGGACGAACGGTCTCAAACGATCTCGCTCGGGATGAGAGACAATAGCGACTTCAAAAACCGGATCCCTCACGATAGAAAGAGAGAACTGCCACTGGCCCCTCTTGCTAAAAAGTTCGGTGAACTCTCGCTCACCGAACGGGTCCTCTTCGTCGCCGGGACAGAGGCTCAAGGAAAACGGTTCCGAGACCTGTTCACCCCCTACTTTCCCAACCTCTTCCCGATTGAACTGAAGAGTGGCGAGCTCTCGGGGGGATTCCAGTTTCCGGCAGAAAAACTGGTCCTCATCACCGAAGAGGAGATCTTTGGTTCCAAGATCAAAAAGCCGACCGAGAAACCCTCCTCTGATTTCTTTTCCTCATTCGCTGAACTGAAAGAAGGAGCGCCGATCGTCCATCGGGATCATGGGATCGGTCTTTATAAGGGGCTCACCCCGATGAAGATTGCCGGTATCGCCGGTGACTTTCTCATCATTGAATACGACAAGGGGGACAAACTTTACCTCCCGGTCTACCGGCTCAGTCAGGTTCAACGGTATGTCTCGGGTGACGGCCCGCCGCCGAGGCTCGACACCTTGGGGAGTAAATCGTGGGCCAAGACAAAGGAGAAGGCGAAAAAAGCGATCCAGGCGATCGCCGGGGAGCTCCTCAATACCCACGCCGCCCGTTCGGTCGGCAAGGGGTTTGCCTTCTCCCCTCCTGACGAGTTGTACGAGGCGTTTGAGGCGAGCTTCCCTTTTGAAGAGACACCGGACCAGCTCCGGGCAATTCAGGAGGTCCTCTCCGACATGGAAAACGAAAAACCGATGGACCGCCTGATTCTGGGAGACGTCGGCTATGGCAAGACAGAGGTCGCGATGCGGGCCGCCTTCAAGGCAGTGCAGGACTCTAAACAGGTCGCAATCCTGGTCCCCACAACGGTCTTGGCCTTCCAGCATTGGGAAAACTTTAAGGAGCGTTTTAAGGAGTACCCGGTACAGATTGAAATGATCTCCCGTTTCCGGTCTCCTCAGGAACAGAAAAAGATCCTGCAAGAAACCGCTGAGGGAAAGATCGACATCCTGATCGGCACACACCGCCTGCTTCAACCGGATGTCTCGTTTAAAAATCTGGCCCTGCTGGTGATCGATGAAGAACACCGTTTTGGGGTCGCCGCGAAGGAAAGGTTGAAGAAGCTCAAAAAAGATATTGATCTCCTTTCTCTTTCAGCCACACCGATCCCAAGAACCCTTTACATGTCGATGGTGGGAATACGGCCGATCAGCATCATCGAAACGCCGCCGGTCGACCGGCTCGCCATCCGGACCTTCGTCGCCCCCTTCAGCGAGGCGATCATCAAGGAGGCGTTGCTCCGGGAACTCCGGAGAAAGGGGCAGGTTTTCTTCGTCCACAACCGGATCCAGTCCATTGAGACGGTTCGCAAGAGAATCTCCCACCTTTTACCGGAGGTCCGGATTGAGATCGCCCATGGGGAGATGGATGAGGAAAAACTGGAAGAGGCGATGCTCCGCTTTTCCCACCACGAATTTGATATCCTCCTTTGCACCACCATCATCGAATCGGGAATTGATATCCCGAATGCCAATACCATTTTGATGGACCATGCGGACCGCCTCGGTCTGGCGCAAATCTACCAGCTTCGCGGACGGGTCGGACGGGGGGCCCACCGGGCTTATTGCTACCTCTTGCTCCCGGAGGCGGAAGAGTTAACGCCCGAGGCGCGAAAGAGGCTCAAGATCCTCCAAAAATTTTCTGAGCTCGGTTCCGGCTTCCGGATGGCCTCGTACGATCTGGAGATCCGCGGCGCCGGGAATCTCTTCGGGACGGCCCAGTCAGGCCAGATGGCGGCGCTGGGATATGATCTCTACACCGAACTCCTCGAAAAGGCGGTGCAGGAAATAAAGGGGGAACAGGTTTTAGAAGAAATCGATCCCGAAATGCATTTCCCGATCCCGGCCTTTCTTCCTGATGATTACATCCCTGACCCCCCGCTCCGTCTCGACCTCTACCGGAGACTTTCGAGTGCCGGTGATGAAGGGGAGATTTCGACGATTGCCGATGAGATGGCTGATCGCTTCGGGCGCCTTCCCCAAGAGGCAGAGTTCTTCCTGATGTTGAGTGAACTCAAGACCCTTGCCAAGAAACTAAGGATCAAGGAGATCCGATACGACAAGACCAAATTTGCCTTTTCTTTTGACCCAACCACCCCCCTTTCGCCAGAAAGACTCCTCCTGCTGATCCAAAAGGAACCCAAAAAGTATCAATTCAGGGCGATTCGCCCTGCCGAATCACAACTCTTCTACAGAAAACCACTGGATTCTCCTGCAGCCATCCTTCAAGAGGCCAAAAAATTCTTGAAGCAACTCCTGGCTACGTGTTAACGAAAGGGTCTATGTCTTTTTTTAAAAAATCTCTCTTGGCGCTGACTCTTCTCAGTTTATTTGGTTGTTCCCGGAATAAGGAAGGGCCGGCCCTTGCTGAAATCGGAGACCAAAAAATAACCCTCCCTGAATTTTTGCTGATTCAGGAGGAGTCCGGCGCCGAAACACAACCCTCTCTCAAAAAACAGCTCCTTCAGGCACTCATCGATGAAAAACTCCTGCTCGGCGAGGCCAAACGTCAAGGGGTCACGATCTCGAACAAGGAATGGAGTGAAAAATTAAAAGAGTCGGGACCCCGCTCCCCCAAAATTTCGCTTTCCCTCTGGCGTGAACGTCAAAGGGGGAAATTGATCCTTGCCAAATGGCTCTCCAAGGAGATAAGACCCAAACTCAGGATCTCGGAAGATGAGGTACAACGGGCCTTCCATGAACGCCGGTCCGAGTTAGCTGTTCCGGAACAGGTCAGGGCCCGGCAGATTACCGTCTCTTCCAGGGAAAAGGCGGAAAAGATCCTGGCCTTGATTAAAAAAGGAGAGAATTTTGTGGCGCTCGCCCAACAGTATTCGGAAAGCCCGGATCGTGACAAGGGGGGAGATCTCGGATTTTTTTCGCGCGGCTCTTTTCCAAAGGTATTTGAGGAGACCTGTTTCAAACTCCCTGTGGGAGAGGTCAGCCCCGTGATTCCTTCAGAGTATGGTTTTCATGTCTTTAAGGTCGTTGAGAAAAGACGGCCGCAACAGCCAACCTTGGAAGAAGCCAAGAAGGCAATCATTGAAAAACTTCTTGAGGAAAAGGAAAAAAAGTTGATGGAGCAACTCTTGGCCGACTTGAGGAAAAATGTGCCGGTGGTCCTGCATCCGGAGGCTGATTCGTTATGAAAGTGAGGTTTCTCTCCTTTTTATTGATCGTTCTAGGCACCCTTCCCTCCTTCCTCGTCCGAGCCGAGGTGGTGGACAAGGTTGTCGCCATCGTCGGGGACGAAATCATCACTTCGTCCGACGTTGATATTTTCTACAAGAACAACAAGGAAAAAAAGACCCGTGGCGAGATCCTGGAAGAATTGGTCGATGAAAAACTGATCCAGAACGAGATCAAAAGCCTTCAGATTGCGGTCAGTTCTGAAGAACTGTCACAGGCGATCGGCAGTATCCTGGCGCAGAACAAGACAACCCCTGAGGCACTCAAGACTGAACTGGCCAAGAAGGGGGTTTCCTATGAACAATACAAGAAGCAGATCAGCCAGAATGTCAAAAAAATGAAGTTTTTGGGACAGGTGATTTACCCGCGGATCAAGGTCTCCGAGGAAGAGGTTGAAAAATACCAGAAGGCCAACCCCCGCCTTACCAGCAATGAGGCCAAGATGAACCTCTATGAAAGACGCGGGCAGGACGAACTGAAAAGATACCTCCAGGAGATCCGCCAAAAGACCTACATTGATATTATCCAATGAAAAAACCACAGATCGGCATCACGATGGGGGACCCGAAGGGGATCGGGCCGGAGGTGGTTCAAAAGGCGCTTGCCTCACGGGAGATTCGAAAAATTTGTGAGCCGGTTCTTTTTGGTCCTTCTGAATTTTTTGACTGGAAGAAGACAAAAACCCTTTCCGATAAAGAATGCGGCCGGTTGTCTCACCTCTACATCCGGCAGGCGGTGCGGGCGGCGATGCAAAGGAAAATCGCGGCGATCGTCACCGGGCCGATCAGCAAGGCAAACCTGAACAAGGCCGGTTACCACTACCCCGGCCATACCGAGCTACTCGCCGAACTGACCGGGACCAAAAAAGTGGTGATGATGATGTCAGGACCTCAGTTGAAGGTAAGCCTCGTCACTATTCACGAACCATTGGCCAAAGTTCCGAAACTTTTAACAGAGAAAAATATTTTTGAGACAATCGAACTGACCAACAACTGGCTAAAAAAATACTTCGGGATCAAGAAACCAAAATTAGCCGTTGCCGGGTTGAACCCGCATGCCGGTGAGGGGGGGATCTTTGGCCCGGAAGAGAAAAAAATTATCCAGCCGGCAGTCCTCAAGGCGTGTCGCCAGAAAATAAACGTGGCCGGGCCGTTGTCGGCTGATTCCCTCTTTCATAAAGCGGCCAACGGCCGCTTTGATGCGGTGATTGCGATGTATCACGACCAGGGGTTGATCCCTCTAAAACTGTTGCACTTCGAGGAGGGGGTGAATATAATTCTGGGGCTTCCGATCATTCGGACCAGCCCGGACCACGGTACCGCCTTTGATATTGCCGGGCGGGGGATAGCCAGTCCGCAAAGTATGATTGCGGCAATCCGAATGGCGGTTGAAATGGTCCAACATGTCTATTAAATTTGGAACTGACGGCTGGCGCGGGATTATCGGGCGGGATTTTACCTTTGAAAATGTCGCCCGCGTCGCCCAGGCGTTCGCCGACCTTGTCCAGGAAAACAGGGTTTTCCCAAAACGGGCCGGCAACATCATCCTTGGGTATGACCGCCGGTTCCAGTCGCCGGAGTTCGCCAATACGATCGCCTCTGTCCTGACCGCGAACAGTCTCCTCGTAGAACGCTCCTCCTCCTTTTGCCCCACCCCTACCATCGCCTGGCTGACCAAAGACAAAAAGGGAACGGCCGGCGTCATAATCACGGCGAGCCACAATCCGGCTATCTGGAATGGGGTAAAATTCAAGGAGTCGTACGGCGGCGCCGCCTCCCCCGAGTCAACGATGGCGGTAGAGACAAAGATCGAAGAGAACGAAAAAAAGGGGAGGTCTCCTTCAATGCTTGATCTGGAAGAGGCCGGAAAAAAGAGGCTCCTCACCGGTTTTGACCCTGGCAACGACTATGTTACCGCCCTGCAACAGTTTGTGGCCCTTGAAAAGATCCAAAAAAGCCACTGGAAGATCGGCTTTGACCCCCTCTATGGGGCAGGGACCGGTTTTCTCTCCAAGGTATTGAAGCAAGACTTGGCCGAAATCCATCAGGAGGAAAATCCTTCCTTTGGCGGTTTGAATCCGGAACCGATCGAGAAAAATCTAAAAGAGTTGATCCAGACCGTCCGTGACAAAAAACTGGATGTCGGCCTGGCGACCGATGGCGATGCCGACCGGATTGGGGCGGTTGACGAAACCGGCCGGTTCGTCGACTCCCACCATATCTTCGCGCTGATCTTGAGGCACCTTGTTGAAGTCCGAGGCTGGAAGGGAGGTATCGTCAAAACGGTTTCAACGACAGGGATGATTGAACAGCTTTGCCGGAAATACCAGCTTCCGCTCCATGAAACCGCCATCGGTTTCAAACATATCTGCAAAAAATTCCTCGAGGTCGAAAAACCGCTGATGGGGGGAGAGGAATCAGGCGGGATCGCCATTTGCCAGCACCTCTATGAAAGAGACGGCCTGCTCTCCGGCCTTCTGCTCCTCGAGATCATGGCCCATCACGAAAGACGTCTTGGCGAACTGATCCGTGAACTTCATCAGGAGGTCGGACCCCACTTTTTTGAAAGAAACGATCTGCACTTAAGCGAGACAGAGGTCGAAAAGGTCCGGACAAAACTTCCCACAAAAAAGATCGAGACCCTGGCCGGCCAGAAGGTTGCCAACACCAATCAGGTGGACGGCTGTAAATACACACTGGCCAATGGAAGCTGGCTCCTGGTCCGTCCCTCCGGGACCGAACCGCTCCTCCGGCTCTACGCGGAGGCGGATGAACCGGAAAAGGTCAAAAAACTCCTCCAGGCGGCCCGCGAGATTTTGCCTATTTAACACCTCTTTTAATTCAGGTATACTATTCTTAAGATTAAAGGAGGTTCCTTATGGCTACCCCCCCTAGTTCCGGCCCCAAAGGCCCTGTCGCTCCAAAACCGCAACCGGTCTTGCTAGCCCAAGCGGATGATGAGAGCACCGTTATTCAGGGACGGCTCGAAGAGGCGATGGAGAAGGATGATATTCTCACCTTTTCTGAATGGGAGAGTTTGAAGGGATCCATCAAAGACAATTGGAGCAACGGGGGAAGAGAAGGGCTCAATCGGTTTCTCCAGGTTGCCGAGCGTCACCCAGGGTGGACCTTTGACCCTGCCGTCCTGGAGAAATTGAGAAAGGCCGACGGTTATGGTGTGGACATGAAGGCGGTGGAAGCTATTGCGAGACATGAAAGAAAGGGGCCTCCGGGGGCGGGAACTGCCAGGTCGGTATGGGGGTGTGCCGAGGAGAGAGCCCCCGATGCCGGCGATTGTGCACGACCGGCAGAAAGGGGCAAGGCTCCAACTCAAGTAACCGGGACTGATGGCGGGACACCGCTTGAGGAATCGGTCAATCTCCCGGCGCCGTTTGTCAGTGTCCTCGGCAAGAGGGCATTTGAGGAACAATTGGGAAAAATGGATAAAGCAAAACCTGTCGCCCTCTTCGTCTGGGCACGCCACTGTTCCCACTGCCAAGAACAGAAGCCGGCTATTACCGAGGCAGCCCGGGGATTGGCCGGAATGGTCCAGTTTATCGGGGTCGAATTCCCATTCCAGGCATTTCTGCACCCGGAAGTCTCCTTTCTGAAACCCAACGAATTTGTCGTCGGGGACTACAGAGTGGAAGGGTTCCCTTCCATCCTGATCCTGACCCATAACGGGAGCCGATGGGGACATGAAAAACTACCCTCTGAGGGGGGCCTCGCCCCCAATCTTCTGAAACGGTTCCCGGCGGCTGAATAACCACTATCTTACTAGATCACAAACCGTCTCCACCCAGCGGGGGTGGGTATTGAGGGAAGGGACTAAGATAACCTCCTCGCCGCCGGCGGCCAGGACCGCCTCGCGATTCCGGATCGCAATCTCTTCCAAGGTTTCCAGGCAATCGGCCACAAAGGAGGGGCAAAAGACTAAAAACCGTTTCTTCCCCTGCCGGACCAGATCCAGAAGGGTCCGATCGGTATACGGCCTGATCCAGGGGGTTCGCCCCAAACGGGACTGAAAGGTTACGCTGTAGCTCCCCTCGGCGAGGCCCAGTCGACGGGCTATCGCCCGGGCGGTAAAAAGGGCCTGCATCTGGTAAGGGTCCCCCTTGGCGATATGCCTCTCCGGGAGTCCATGAAAGCTAAAAAGGATATGATCGGGCCTTGCCTTTTCGACCAGAGGGCGGCCGATCTCCGCAAAACTATCGAGGAACCCTTCACAATCGTAGAATGGCGGCAAGATCTGGACCGGCGGGATCTGCCGGAGCCTTCCGGCAACCCGAAAAAACTCTTCAATCGCGGAACCGGTGGAAGAAGAGGCCTGCTGGGGAAAAAGCGGAAGGACCTTCAGGCAAGAAACCTTCTTCTCCATCAATTTCTTCAACCCGGATTCGATCGAAGGGGTGCCATACCGCATCCCTATTTCCACAACGTAATCCTCTCCCAGGTTTTCAGCAACCGCCTTCCGCAAGGCCTCGGTCCGGCACAACAAGGGGGAACCTTCAGCGGTCCAGACCTTCTGGTACTGCCGTGCCGATCGCGGGGATCGAAATGGTAAAATGAGAAAGCGGACCAGGCCAAACCGAAGGATCGGGTTAATATCAATCACCCGGGGGTCGGAAAGAAACTGTTTCAGGTAGCGCCGAACCGCCTTCGTTGTCGGCGCACTCGGTGTCCCCAGATTGACCAGCAAGATTCCTGTCATAACAGTGTGCCACTGAACAGTGTTCCACTGAACGGTTTCACAATCGCCAGAATCACCGTGAGAATCAGGATGACCGATGGCACCTCGTTAATAATCCGGCAGGCCGCCTCCGAGAGAAAATAATCCCCCTGCAGGAAACGCTTGTGGGTCATGCTCGCCATGAGCTGGTAGGTGATTAGAAAGATAACCAGTACCATCTTCAGGCGAAACCACCCCTGCGCCATAACGGCCGGGTTTTTCCAGATAAGCCAAAAACCGAAAAAAAGGACGAGAAATGAAGAGGGATGAATGACGATCGCCAACAGTTTCTTTTCCATGAGACCGAAGGAGGCAGCCATGCCCGGCTCCTGATGGTTTTTGACATGATAGACAAAGAGACGAAAGATGTAAAAGAGACCGGCAAACCAGGTCACCACAAAGATGATATGAAACGCCTTGATCCAGAGATAACCCATTTTACACCGTCCTTGAAAAAACAGGATTAAAGGCCTTCTGCTGGATTCCCAGCAGATAACGGTCAAAGACCATCGCCATGTTCCGGAGGAAAAGGAACCCCTCCCCTTCCACCTGGATGGCTTCCTCGTCGATCACCAGGAGACCATCGTCAGTAAAGGTCCTGAGGGCCGGGAGCTCCTCCGCAAAATAATCGCCGAACCGGAGGCCCCACTGGGACTCAAATTCCTTAAAAATAATTTTCCCCTGACACATGATCCGTCGGATCAGGTCGCGTCGGATTCGGTCATCCTGATTCAGCAGGGAACCACGGAAGGTCGCCAGCCGTTTATCCTCGTGAACAACCTTTGTATAAGGAATCAACTCTTTGTTGTTTTGAAAATAGTTGCCTCCTACATAAGAAATGGCGCTCATCCCAAAGCCGATCTGGTGGGCGTCAGCCCGCGTGGAATACCCCATGAAGTTCCGGTGGATCGTCCCCTCTTCCAGCGCACGGCAGAGTTCATCCTCCTCCAACGCAAAGTGATCCATCCCGATCAGGCGGTAACCGCTATTGGTCAAGGTTTGATACGCCTCTTCAAAGAGCGCGAGTTTCATCTCGGGCGGCGGGATGTCACTGTCTTTAAAGGAACGCTGGACCGGTCGGACCCAAGGGACATGGGCATAGCTGTAGACCGCCAGCCGGTCCGGACGGAGGCCAACCACCTGTGACAGCGTCTTTTGCCACCCCTCCATCGACTGACCTGGAAGGCCGTAGATCAGGTCAATGTTGAATGACTCGAACCCCAGTTTTCGAAGATAGGTCACCATCTCCGCCGTCATCTCATAGGTCTGATTCCGGTTGATCAGCTTTTGCACCTTGGGGTCCAGATCCTGCACACCGAGCGAGATCCGGTTAAACCCTAAATCCCTCAAGACATCACAAAAGGCCTGTGTGCTGGTGCGCGGGTGCATTTCAATCGCCACCTCCGCCCCCGGTGACAGCTGAAACCTCTTACGGACGACCTGAACCACCTGACTCAATTCCTCAGGCTGAAGGAAATTGGGACTCCCGCCACCAAAGTGGAACTGCGTCACCTCTCTCGCCCCCTCAGGGATCAAGGCGGTCACCCGTTCTACCTCTTCACACAAGAGATCAACATAATCCTTCGAACGATCATGCTTCTTCGTAATCAGTGTGAGACAGCCGCAGAAGTGGCAAAGGTTTTCGCAAAAGGGGATATGAAAGTAGAGTGACAAAGGTTCGCCCGATCTCAAACCGTTCAAACCTTTCTGATAATCATCCACCCCGACGGCAGTGGTCCAGGCTGGGACGGTCGGGTAACTGGTGTACCGCGGCCCCGGAACGTCGTATTTTTTTAACAGATCGGTCAAGTTTTGTTTCATCAAACCGTCCTCGGCCCAAATTTCTTCGCCGCGTCGATAAACGCCTGAGCATGCGCAACCGGGGCGTCCGGCCTGATCCCATGGCCAAGGTTAACGATATACCCCGGGCCTTGGCCCCACTCCCCGATCATTTTTTCAACCGCCGTCTCAATTTCTGAAACCGGTTTCAGAAGGACCGCCGGGTCCAGATTCCCTTGAATCGCCACCCTTCCTGCTGACAGCCGACGGGCCTCGGTCAAACTCATCTTCCAATCAATCCCCAAGACGTCGGCGCCACTGCCGACCATCCGTGAAAAAAGAGGTCCCCCTCCTTTAATATAGAGGATCGTCGGGAGTTTTTCGCCCCGAACCGCCTTGAGGATTTTTTGTTCGTACGGCAGTGCCAGGCGAGAGTACTCATCGGGAGAAAGCGAACCGGCCCAGGTATCGAACAACTGGATTGCATCCACCCCTGCCTCGACCTGACCGAGCAGGTAATCAATCGTCCCCTCCGTGACCTTTGCCATCAGCGCCTGAAATAAGAGCGGCTCTTCATCGGCCATCTTTTTCAACCTTTCACCATGATGGGCCCCTTCGCCACCCACCATGTAGGTCCCGACCGTAAACGGCGCCCCGGCAAAACCCAAGAGCGGAAAATTGGCGGGAATATTTTTTTTGATCAATCGAATCGTCTCCCCCACAAAACGACATCGGGTGAAAACCGACTTTTCAAGTCTCTTCAAGTCCTCTTCGGCGCGAAACGGCTCTTCAAAGGTGGGGCCTTCCCCCCGGACAAAATCGAGCTTCAGCCCCATCCCCTCCGGAACGATCAATATGTCGCTATAAAGGATGGCGGCATCGACCCCGAGCCGCCGGACCGGCTGGAGGGTAATCTCGCAGGCGACCAAAGGATTCTTCATCATCTGGAGGGTCGACTGTTTCTCCCGGATCGCCCGGTATTCCGGCAGGTACCGCCCCGCCTGCCGCATCATCCAGACCGGTGGCCGGTCCACCGGCTCCCGCCGACAGGCGTTCAAGAATCGTTCCTTGGGATTCATCGGAGTATCACTATCTCGACAGGAACCGGCAATCAACCAGGAATTATTCCCCCCACTCCAACCCCGCCTGTTTGAGAATGGCCTTCAACAAGCCGGGGCCAATGAAATGTTGGTGTGATCCTTTGGAACTATGCCAGACAAAGCCATGACTCTTCAGTAATTTTATAAGTTCTTTGGCCGTAATGCGGGGAAGACGAGGGCTCAAGCGGCAATCTCAATAACCGTATGAAAGGTCCTTTCCCGTGTGGGAACAAGTTCGCCCTGTCTTTTAAGGGCTTGAACATGGAGGGCAATCGCCTTTTTGGCGTTTTGCATCGCCTCTTCCACCGTCCTGCCTTGGGAAAAACAGCCCGGCAGGGCAGGAACAACCACATAATACCCTTTCCCATCCTCTTCCGGGATCACATCAATGGCAAACCGTAGCGACATGGCCAAAAGAATACCAGACGCCATCAGCCCTGACAACAAGATTTTTTCCTAGAATTTCGTTCGCAACCTCGAAGGGGAGAAGGCGATAATAGTGCGGGTTTAAAAAAACGCTTCTTGAAAAAGAGGATTGTCTCAACTAGGCTGGAGGATTCGTGGAACCGGCATCACTCATCATTCGCGGGGCGCGGCAGCACAATCTCAAAAATATTGATGTCGTCATCCCGCGCGGCAAGCTGGTCGTCATCACCGGGCTCTCCGGTTCCGGCAAGTCCTCACTCGCCTTTGATACCATCTATGCCGAGGGACAAAGGCGTTATGTCGAATCCCTTTCCGCCTACGCCCGCCAATTTTTGGAACAGATGGGAAAACCGGACGTTGATACCATCGAAGGGCTCTCTCCGGCGATCTCCATCGAACAGAAAACCACCAGCCGCAACCCCCGTTCGACCGTTGGCACCGTCACGGAGATTTACGACTACCTCCGTCTGCTCTACGCGCGGCTCGGGATCCCCCACTGCTACCGATGCGGAAAAAAAATAACGGCGCAGGCTGTTTCCCAGATGGTCGATCAGGTCCTCAAACTGAAAGAGGGGACAAAAATCCATATCCTCGCCCCTGTCGTCCGGAACCGGAAGGGGGAGTACAGCAAGGAACTGAAGGAATTCCAGGCCAAGGGGTTTGTCCGGGTCAAGATCGATGGGGAGACCTTCGAGCTGGATGACGAAATCAAACTGGACAAGAAGAAAAAACATACCGTTGAATTGATTGTCGACCGACTGATCTTGAAGGGTGAGTCACACAATGGTGTGTCACCCAGGGAAAAAATGGATCAGCGGCTGGCCGATTCGCTGGAAACGGCGCTCCGTTACGCCGACGGGATTGCCAAGGTGGAAGTCCTGGGGGGCGAGAGTTTTTTCTTTTCTGAAAAATTTGCCTGTATCGATTGCGGGATCAGTTACCCGGAGATCACGCCGCAGATGTTTTCGTTCAACTCCCCCACCGGGGCCTGTGTTGACTGCAACGGCCTCGGGACCAAGATGTATTTTGATCCGGACCTGATCGTTCCCAACAAAAACCTTTCACTCCGGGAAGGGGCGATCCGCCCCTGGTCCGGCCGTTCCTCCGATTACCACTGGGGACTGATCGAAACACTCTCCCAACATTACAAGTTTGACATCAACACCCCGTTCAAGGATCTCCCCAAAAAGATTCAGGAGATGCTCCTGGGAGGCTCCGGGGAAGAAGAACTGAAATTCAGTTACCAGACCGGCGAGGCACGACAATTTTATACCACCGCCTTTGAGGGGGTTGTGCCCAACCTCGCCCGCCGCTACAAAGAAACGGAATCCGACTGGATCCGCGAAGATATCGAACGGTTCATGAATATCCGCCCCTGCCCCACCTGCGCCGGGGCCCGCCTCAAGAAGGAGAGCCTCGCGATCAAGGTCGGCAGTCAGTCGATCTGCGAGGTTACCCGGATGTCGGTCAAAAAATGTCTCACCTGGATCCAGCAGCAAAAATTCTCCGGCAAGGAGATTGAAATCGGCGGCCGCATTTTAAAAGAAATCCGCGAGCGGCTTTCCTTCATGGCGAACGTCGGGCTTGATTACCTCACCCTCGATCGTTCTTCGGGAACGTTGGCCGGCGGCGAAGGGCAGCGGATCCGTTTGGCGACACAGATCGGCTCATCACTCGTCGGCGTCCTCTACATCCTCGACGAACCGTCTATCGGCCTGCATCAGAGGGACAACGACCGCCTCCTCGCCACACTCAAAAAATTGCGGGACCTGGGGAATACCGTCCTTGTGGTCGAACATGATGAAAACACGATTATGGAAGCGGATTATGTGATTGATATGGGGCCCGGGGCCGGCGTTCACGGGGGATACCTCGTGGCCCAGGGGACCCCACAGGAGATCGCCCACAATCCGAAATCGGTAACCGGTCTCTACATTTCCAAAAAGAGGGCAATCCCTCTCCCCAAAAAACGGCGCCGGGCCAATGGAAAGAGACTGGTGATCAAAGGGGCGATAGAAAATAATCTGAAAAATATCACCGTCCCTTTTCCCCTGGGACTTTTTGTCGCCGTCACCGGCGTCTCCGGTTCCGGCAAAAGCACCCTCGTCAACGATACCCTTTACAAGGGACTCGCCCAGCGGCTCTACAATTCCAAGGAACAGGCCGGTCGGTGCGACACGATCGACGGACTGGAACATATCGACAAGGTGATCAACATCGACCAGTCACCGATCGGCCGGACCCCCCGTTCCAACCCGGCCACCTACACCGGTCTTTTTACGCCGATTCGGGATCTTTTTGCCGAACTGCCGGAATCGAAGATGCGCGGTTACAAGCCGGGACGCTTCTCCTTCAACGTCAAGGGGGGACGCTGTGAGGCCTGCGAAGGGGACGGCATCCTGCGAATCGAGATGCACTTTCTCCCGGATGTCTATGTCACCTGCGAGGTCTGCAAGGGGAAACGGTTTAATCGCGAAACCTTGGAGATCCATTACAAGCAAAAAAATATCTCGGATACCCTCTCAATGACCGCCGAAGAGGCCTTTCAATTTTTTGAAAATATCCCGGTCGTCAAACACAAATTAAAGACATTGATCGATGTCGGCCTCGGCTATATCGAACTTGGCCAATCGGCCACAACCCTCTCCGGCGGTGAGGCCCAAAGGATCAAACTGGCCAAGGAACTCTCCCGCCGATCGACCGGGCGGACATTGTATATCCTGGATGAACCGACCACCGGGCTCCATTTTGCCGACATTGAAAAACTGCTGGAAGTTTTAAACAGTTTTGTGGAATCGGGCAATACGGTCGTCGTCATTGAACACAACCTGGATGTGATCAAGACGGCAGATCATCTGATTGACCTCGGCCCCGAAGGGGGGGACGGCGGCGGCGAGGTGATCGCCCAGGGGACCCCGGAAGAGATTGCCCAGAACAAGCATTCGTATACGGGACAGTACCTGAAAAAAATCCTATTTCCCAATTCAACAAAGAAAATCCATGCGGTCTAAGATCCTTTTCACTCTCCTTTTTATCCCGATCACCGCCTCCCCTTCCCCCCAACGTTTCGTCAGAGAACAACTGATGATGGAAAATATTCCTGTCATCATCAAGATTACTACCGACGCAAAACAGAAGCCAAAGGCCTTTGAGGCGATGGAGGCCGCATTCAATGAGGCCCGCCGCCTGGAAAGGGAACTGAGCGAGTTTCAAAAAGAGAGCGTCGTCAGTGAGATCAACCGGCAGGCGGGAAAAAAATGGGTCAAGGCGAACGATGACCTTGTCCATCTCCTTCTGACTTCCGGCAAGGTCTCGGCCCTGACCCGCGGCGCCTTTGACATCACTTTTGCCTCAAAAAACAAAAATGCCAGTTACCGGGATGTTTTTGTGGATACCGAGGGACCGAAGGTTTTCCTGAAAAAACCGGAGATGACGATCGGCGTCTCCGGAATCGCCAAGGGGTTCATTATCGACAAGATGATAGAGACCATCCGGAAGAACGGTTTTGACAACACCCTGGTGAATGCCGGTGGCGACCTGAAGGCGGCTGGCGAAGATAGCAACGGCCCCTGGAAGATCGGTATCCAGGACCCAACCGCCCCCCGGGGCACAAAAGTCTGTAATCTTCGCCTGAGCAATCAGGCGGTTGCCACTTCAGGCACTTACGAACGGGGACCCCACATCATTGATCCCCAGACCAAGCAGGCGACCTGGTATTGGCAGAGTGTTACCGTCTTTGCCGAAGAGGCTGTTTTTGCCGACGGGTTGGCAACCGGCGGCTTCGTTCTCGGTGCCAGCGCCCCCTCTATTTTCAGGGAGATCGAGGGGATCAGCGCCATCTTCATCAGTCCCGAAGGGAAGGTTATTACAATCGGCAACGTCACAGCGGCCTGTTTTGAGTAATCTGATATTTCCTGATGGCACTCTCATGTTCCTGCAGCGTCTTTGAGAACTCGTGGGTCCCATCCCCTTTCGCAACAAAATAAAGATATTCGGTCTGGGCCGGGTTGAGGGCCGCCAAGATCGAATCCAGTCCGGGGCTGGCAATCGGTCCCGGGGGGAGCCCCTTGAAGAGGTAGGTATTGTAAGGGGTCGGAGTCTCCAGATCACTCCTTCTCAGGTTGCCGTTAAAATTGGGAACCCCATAGATCACCGTGGGATCGGCCGCCAGCGGAATCCCTTCCCTCAGCCGGTTGTGAAAGACAGAGGAAATAATCGGTCGTTCTTCCCTCCGGCCTGTTTCCTTTTCAATGATCGAGGCAAGTGTGAGGACGGCCTGTTCCGTCATCTCTAATTCCCGCACCTTCGCCTGGAGCTCCGGGCCAAATCGTCTCTTGAATTGACTGACAAACTTCCGGATCAGTTCTTCCTCGGTTGTCTTCCGGTACGAACGGTAGGTCTCCGGAAAGAGATACCCTTCCAGGGAAGAGGCCTCAAAACCCAGTGACTGGATGAAGACCCGATCCCGACACTTTGCTAAAAACCGCTCCTGGCTCACAAGCCCCATTCCCTCCAGATAGGAAGCGATCTCCTTCAGGGTCCAACCTTCAATGATCCGGATCTCGTAAACCTTAAAATCCCCCTTGAGGAGGAGATCTAATACCTGTGAGGGGGTCAGACCCGGCTTGAAAAGGTAATCACCGGCGCGGATCTTGGAGGCGGCCCAATGCACCACCACATAGACCTTAAACAGAAAACTGTCCCGGATGATCTTCCCCTCTTCCAGGCGGCGGATGATCTCGCTCAAGCGGGTTCCGCGTTCGAATGAGAAATATTTCTCTTCCTCCACCTCGTAAGGATGAGTCTCAACCCCGATCCCCCCCTCAGGCTCCGGCACCACATTACCGTAATAATAGATGTTAACCCCGATAACAAAGAGCCCGCAGAGAAGACCAACAATCGTCACGGCAAAAAATCGTTTCATAGCCTTATCGGACGTCTGTGATTATTGAATCCAGGTACCCCTGCAGGATGAAGACGGCGGCCATCTTGTCGATCACCTTGCGCCGCTTGGCCCGCGAGAGGTCGGCCTCCAAAAGCCCTCTCTCCGCCGCCATCGTTGAAAGCCTTTCATCCCACGGAATCACCGACACCTTATCGCCAAAATGTCTTTCCAGCTGTTGCATAAATTGCCGGACTTCCCGCGCCTTTCCCCCTTCCGTCCCATTCATGTTGAGGGGAAGACCGATAACAATCTGCGAGGCCTGATAATCCTTAACCAGCTGTTCCAACGCCGCCATATCCTGGCTGAGACTCTTTCTGTAGAGGGTGGTCACCCCTTGGGCCGTCAGGCTGAGATCGTCGCTGACGGCAATCCCGATCGTCTTTTCCCCAAAATCGAGGCCGAGGCATTTCACTCGTAGCAGAGTAAATGAAAAAACGACTGTTGGCAACAGAATGAAAACGGGTTAGACGAATGCTTCATGCCTTCCGTTTGTGCCCATCTCATCATCTCTGGCCGTGTGCAGGGGGTCTGTTTCCGCATCTGCACGGAACAGGAGGCCCTCCGTCTGAAACTGACCGGCTGGGTCCGCAATCTCCCCACAGGCCAGGTGGAGACCTATCTTGAAGGGGAGGAAGAAAAAGTAGAGAAGATGATCGAGTGGTGTCATCAAGGACCGCCCGCCGCAAAAGTAAAAACAGTCGAGGTCCTCTGGGAAAAACCTAAAAATTTTTCTGATTTCAGCATTGTCTAGAAAAATTCTTTGACAAGACCAAACGATCCTTTATAGTAGGGGGGCTTCCAATGACCTCTCTTTTCCGATCTTTTGCCTCTGGTCTCGTGCTTCTTGTTTTATTTGCCGGTTGTCACTCCAAAGGGAGGACCCTTGTCAAGGTGGGGGGGGAAGAGATCACTGAAGCCGATCTGGACAAGATCGTCCGGGCCAACCCGCGGCTGAAAGGACGGATGAGTTCCCCCGAGGGGAAACAGAAACTTCTTGAAAATTATGTCGAACAAATCCTCCTCTACCAGGAGGGGTTAAGACGGAACCTCCAGAGGGATGAGGCCACCCGCGACCGAATCGATCTCTACAAGAAGATGATCGTCGCCCAGGCGGCGCTGGATAATGAGCTCGATAAAAAAGTCCGCGACTATTACGACAATCACAAAGATGAATTCGAGAGGTTGAAGCTCTCCCATATCTATGTTTCCTTCACCACCAAGGGAGAAGAGGCGGCGGCAAAGAAGGCCAAGAAGACAATCCGAACCGCTGAGCAGGCGTTAGCGATCGTTCAAAAATTGAAAGAGCGGCTCGGCAAGGGAGAGGCCTTCGAGAAGGTTGCGGAACAGGCCTCTGAAGATGAACGGACCAAGAAGATTGGCGGAACACTGGGGTATGTCACCTTGAGTGACAAGCGTCTGGAGGGATGGGGCTGGTCGGGCCTGATCGAAAAAGCCCTTCTCCTCAAGGAGGGGGAACTCTCCGACCCGATCACTAGCAAGAACGGCGTTCACCTGATCAAGGTGTTGGAGGAGAAAAAGATGGAACCGCTGGATCAGGCGGAGGCACGGATCCGTTTCAGAATTCAGGGGACGGTCCGTGATGAGCTTCTGGCCGATCTCAAGAAGAAAACCAGGGTGAAATACCTTCCAGACAAGGAGACCCCCAAACCACCTGAATCACTTCCGGTTCCGGAATCGGCCCCTTCCGGTGGACCCAAAGGGTGATTGTCCCTTTGGCAGATCAGCCTTCATATTCTTTTGCCTCTCTTTAAGCTTGTCAATCTTGAGCTCAATCATCTTCGGATTCGGGTAGGTCGAGAGAAGTTCTTCATAGATCTTCAACGCCTTGTCCCATTCCGCCATCTCTTCCAGGGCCAAGGCGGAACTGAACCGAGCCCTCAACAAGTAAGGGCTTTTAGGGAAGTTGCTGATCAACTGCTGATAGGCTTCCAGTGCCTTGTCAAACCTGTTCTGCAGGAAAAAACTCTCCCCCAGGTCGAGCCAGGCCCCATCGATCCAATCACTTTTTGGAAAATCCTTGATCAGACGGACCAAGGCTGACTGGGACTTGGCATATTCCTGGGTCTTGAGATAACAGGAAGAAAGCTGATACAGATAGTAGTCGGTCCGGGAGGAGTCAGATCGTTGACTGAGGAGCCGCTCATACTCGCCGATCGCCGAGAGGGAGTCCCCCTCGGCCTCGAACAACGAAGCCCTCCGTTCCAGCGCCGTGAGGGCCTCTCTCCCCTTCCCCTTCCACCGTTCCGCTACCTCGGCATAGGCCTTCAGGGCCTGATCACGATCGGCCAGTGAATATTGATAAATCTCCCCAATCCTCAAAGAACCGGCAACCGCCTCCGCCGATTGCGGGTAACGATCCATCAGAAAACGGTAAACCTCAATCTCCTCAGCATATCGCTTTTCGTTATGGAGTCGTTCCGCCCTGAGGAGCTCTTTGTGGGGGGAATCTTTTTGACAGGCCAGGAAGAGAAACAAGGCCAAGAATAACCCGAGGGTGTTCCGGATCACCCCTCTTCCTCTTCCCTTTCAGCCAGTTTGGCAAAGGCGCCGACCCTCTCCCCCTCTTCCAGGTGGATGAGTCGAACCCCCTGGGTATTACGGCCGATTTTTGAAATCTGCTTTACCGGCAGGCGGATGATCTTCCCCTTGTCACTGATCAACATCACATCGTCTTCTTCCGTCACCTGTTGGACCCCTACCACAAGACCGTTCTTGTCGGTGGTTTTCACCGTAATAATCCCCATCCCGCCGCGCCCTTGGGTCCGGTATTCCGCCGTCTCCGTCCTCTTGCCGTAACCGTGCTCAGTCACTGTCAAGATCGCCGCCCCTTCGCGAATCACCTCCATACCGACCAACTCATCCCCCTTGTCTAAACGGATACCGATCACACCGACCGCGGAACGCCCCATCGGTCTCACCTGATCCTCATGAAAGCGAATCGCCAACCCCTGACGGGTCCCCATGAAGATATCTGAAGTGCCATCGGTCAGCTTGGCATCGATTAAGTCATCCCCTTCTTCAATCCCCAGGGCAATAATCCCGCTCGCCCTTGGGTTGGCATACGCCATCAGCTCCGTCTTTTTGACAACCCCCTTCTTGGTAGCAAAAACGACATATTTCCCCTCCACAAATTCCTTCACCGTTAAAATAGCGGCCAGTTTTTCATCAGAGGCCATCGGAACCAAATTCACCAGCGGCTTCCCCTTGGCAGTCCGTCCCGCCTGAGGAACCTCATGCACCCTCAGCCAGTAAACCTTGCCGCGGGAGGAAAAGATGAGGAGATACCCATGGGTCGAGGCAATGAAGAGATCAGAGACAAAATCTTCCTCCCGGGTCTCCATGCCGACCTTCCCTCTCCCTCCCCTCCTCTGGGCCCGGTAGATCGAGATCGGGTTTCGCTTGATGTAACCGGAGTGGGAAATCGTCACCACCATGTCCTCTTCGGCGATCAGGTCTTCCACGGAAAGCTCCTGGGTCTTCCCCTGAATCTCGGTCCGCCGTGGGTCGGCATACCCTTTTTTGATCTCGTTCAGTTCTTCCTGAATGATCTCCAAAACTAGCTTCTCACTCTTCATGATCTCCTTCAGCCGTTTGATCAATTTAATGACCTCGGTATATTCTTCCAGAATCTTGTCCCGTTCCAAGGCGGTCAACCGCTGCAGGCGCATATCGAGGATCGCCTGGGCCTGGATCTCCGAGAGCGAATACTTCTTCATCAACGCCTCTCTCGCCTCCAGCGGAGACTTGGACTTCTTGATCAGGGCAATCACTTCATCGATATGTTCAACGGCAATCCTTAACCCTTCCAGAACGTGCGCCCTCTCCTCGGCTTTTTTGAGTTCAAAGGCGGTCCGCCGTTTGACCACTTCCTTGCGATGGTCCAGAAAGAGAACCAGGGCCTCCCTGAGATTCAGGGTCTTTGGCTGTCCACCGACAATCGCCAGCATGATGACACCGAAGGTCGACTGCATGACCGTATGCTTATAAAGTTGATTGAGAATGACACCGGCAACCGTCCCCTTCTTGAGTTCGACAACGATCCTCATCCCGTCCTTGTCCGATTCATCACGAACGTCGGAAATTCCCTCGATTTTCCCCTCATTCACGAGTTCTGCTATCTTTTCAATAAGACGGGCCTTGTTGACCTGGAAGGGGATCTCCGTGATGACAATATTTTCCCGGTCACCGCGGGCCACCGGTTCAATCATCGCCTTGGCCCGCATATGGATAATCCCCTTGCCGGTCTCGTACGCCTCGCGGATCCCCTCTCTCCCATAAATAAACGCCCCTGTCGGGAAATCGGGGCCGGGGATGATCTTCATCAACTCCTTGACGGTTGTGTCCGGTTTCTGGATCAGGGCGGTCAGACCATCAATCACCTCTCCCAGATTGTGGGGAGGGATCTTGGTCGCCATCCCGACGGCGATCCCGTCAGAGCCATTCACCAGAAGGTTCGGAACCTTGGAGGGGAGAACCACCGGCTCCTGGGTGGAATCATCAAAATTGGGAATAAAATCGACCGTTTCCTTTTCTATATCCGCCAGTATCTCCTCGGCCAGGCGGGTCAGACGGGCCTCGGTATAACGGTAGGCAGCCGCAGGATCACCATCGATGGAACCGAAATTCCCCTGACCATCGATGAGCGGGTAGCGCATGTTCCATTCCTGCGCCATCCGGACCAGGGCGTCATAAACCGCCATGTCCCCATGGGGGTGGTACTTCTTTAAAACCTCCCCGACAACACCGGCTGATTTGGAGTACCTCTTGTTGGAAAGAAGCCCTTCCTGATACATCGCATAAAGAATCCGGCGATGGACCGGTTTGAGGCCGTCACGGATGTCCGGGATCGCCCGCCCGATGATCACGCTCATGGCGTAATCCAGATAGGAATCCCTCATTTCATCTTCGATATTAACCGGAACGATTTCGGCGGAACGAACCATAAGAATGGCGAATTATGCTGGAGAAACCGAAAATGTCAATTTTAGATTCACTTTCAATTTTTTATTCTTGACACCCCGAGAAGAATAGTATTATACCTGCCCCCGCTGTTGATGGTGCCCGCAAATGTAGGACTAACAAAGACTTGCGGGAGTCGGTGATGAGGATAGCGGGTGAATCGGGAAAGCCCGAACTGACGAAGAGAGAAATGCGAAACCTGTTTCAACCCACCACGGTTTTTCAAAAGTTCCAGTCGAGTAAAATTTTTAAAAGGGGGGAGGTGAAAATCAAATGACAAAGGCAGAATTAATCGGCTATGTCGCCCGGGACTGCAAGGTCTCCAAGGCGGTAGCTGAAAAATGTCTCAACTCGGTGACCGCGAACGTCACCAAGTCACTGAAAAAGAAGGACAAGATCACCCTGACCGGATTTGGGACCTTTTCCGTGAGCAAGAGAAAGGCACGGAAGGGCCGTAACCCACAGACGGGGGCCGAGATCGATATCAAGGCCGCCAATGTGCCAAAGTTCAAGCCCGGCAAGGAACTAAAGAAGGCTGTTCTCTAGTCTAACAGGATGAAACCCTCTTCGCTGAAGGCTTATCGCCTGAAATCGAAGGGGGTTTTGCCTTTCCGGGGGCCTCTTGACAAGATTTCCAAAAGGGGGTACGACCCCCGCACACTTGAAAAGGTGAAATTTCCAGGGAAGGGGGTGAATTGATCATGAAGAAGACCGCACTGTTGCTCGTTGCATTGTTCGGAATCTCTGTCGCTGGCGCTGTCAAGGCTGAAGAAACCAAGGTTCCCGCCGCCGCCAAAGAAGCCGTCAAGCAAGAAGTCGTCAAGAAGGATGCCACCAAGGATGTCGTGAAGGCAGACGAGGCCAAGAAGGCTACTGGCCAAGAAGCCAAGAAAGTCGAAGAGAAGGCCAAGGCAAAGACAAACTAAGAGCTTTGATCAAGGGTGGGTCACACAATGGTGTGTCACCCGAAGGTCTTATACAAAGCCCCTTTCCGACACCGGATAAGGGGCTTTTGTCTTATGAAACTTCTTTTTATCCTGAACCCCTACGAAGGGTATGACCTTAAGAAGGATACCACCCACCTCCTGATGCTGGAGGCGTACCGTCGAGGGTATACCGTTTATTACGGCGAAGTTTCAAAACTGTTTATGGAAAAGGGGGAACCGACAGCGCTCGTCCGACAGGTCAAGGTCCTCCCCGACTCCCCTTTTTTTGAGTTTCACGGCGAAAAACAATTCTCCCTCAAAGAGTTCAACCAGATCTGGATGCGGCAGGACCCCCCCTGGAACATGGCCTACTATTACGCCACTCTCATCCTTTCGGCGGCCCCCAAAAAGGTAAAAATAGTCAACGCTCCAGAAGCCTTGCGGGACTGGAACGAAAAGATGTCGATTTTTTTCTTCAACCCATGGATCGCCCCCACAATCGTTTCCTCGCAGTTGCCCCATCTGATTTCCTTCTGGCGTTCGCAAAAAGAAGGGGTCATTATCAAACCGATGGACAGCTTTGGAGGCCGTGGCATCCAACGCCTCAAACCATTCCGGGAAATAGCCTCGACAGAGGCTGAGGCTATTCTGCTCAGGGCGACTCAAAACCTTTCAACCCCGGTTATGGCGCAAAAATTCCTGGAGGCGGTCAACGATGGAGAAAAAAGAGTTTTCCTCTGGAACGGCAAGATCCTCGGGGCCCTCAAAAAAGTCCCGCCGGCCGGTCAGTTTATCACAAGCCCCGACCTTGGGGGGACGTTGGAACGAACAACCCTCACCCTTTCAGAAAAAAAGCTCTCCCAACAGATAGCCAAAAAATTACTCAAAGAGGGGGTCTATTTTACTGGTATTGACCTGATCGGCGGTTATTTGACAGAGATTAATGTCACCAGCCCTGGTCTCCTTTGGGAATTAAACGAACTCTACGGTGAACAATTTGAAAAAAAGATCTGGGATGATTTATAAACCTCTGGCCGTTCTGCTATTTCTCCTCCCCCTCACCACCTTTGGGCGAATCGCCCTTGGATGGAGCGACTATGACCATCAGGCGATGGTGGCACCGGCCCTGAAAGAGATTGCTGACCCCACCGGGCTTTCTACCCCTTGTGTCATCCGACCGATTTCTTCTTTTCTCGAAAAGATTCGCTCACTAAAACCGGAGATACAATCACAACAAGATTTTTCAAAATTTTTGCTGATCAACCCTTCGGTCCCCCTGAACTCCCTTTCTGACGAAGAGGTCATGGGGGGATCGATCAAACCGGTTGCCATTTTAAGGCTTCATTCCATCGATCCGGATGACGGGCGGGATCAGAATTTAGAAACTGATTTCTATCGGGACCAGGTCTGGTTTGGTTCCGGAACCGGCGTTAATTCCCAGGCCTTCCGGCATATTGAAAAACCTCCCTTCAACCCGTTTCACTTTAACGATACCTTTGGTTTCCCATTGCGCCAACTGGGGCAGGCCTCGCGAAGGGCCCAGACCTATTATGACCTCGCCTTGCTCGCCCGTTCCTGGGGTGAAGAGTACTGGGCCTGGCGATTTCTGGCCAGTTCCTTTCACTACCTTCAGGATCTTCACCAGCCGTTTCATGCCGCTCAAGTTTCCCCGGAGATTGCCTCACTCGGCCTGCGGTCCTATTTCTTATGGGGGAAAAAAGAAAAATTTTCCATCATCGGAACGATCAGCCGTTTGGTCAGCAATCTCCACCTTTTCTTTGAGGATTATACCACCACCTGGACGAAACGAGGGAGGTTGATTGACCCCCTCTGCGGCACCCAGACGGAAAAATTTTCCACCGTTCAAGATTATGCGATCCGACTACGGGACCGGAGTAATCGCCTCTCCTCCGAAACATCCCACCTCACCCGCCTCCTGGCCAAACCGATCCTCCTCACCAGCTACAAATACCCGAAACCGGAAGACCAGGCCGGGGACTTTGTCCGATCCGAGGATAAGGATTTCCAAAAAAACTTAGGTCCGCTTTTCAAGATCGTTGAAAAGAGCTTCCACTCCGCCGGGATCGCCATGCGAAGTGTCGTGACAGCCTATCAGAAAACCCCGAAGGAGCAAGACGCAGAAAAACTCTTGAGAGAGATTGAGCAGCTCAGATAAAAAATCATTATATTTTAGCTAGTTCTACGCGTGCCTGGCACCAGCCACCCTATTTGTGCCAGGCACGCCTCTAACTACTTGATTATTAAAATTTAATCGGCAAGCGAAAACATTTAATCGCGTTCCGGGTCGTTAAGGCCGCCATCTCTTCCAGGCTCACCCCCCGGATCTCGGCCAGTTTCTGAGCGGTATAGCGGACATAGGCCGGTTCATTTTTTTTGCCGCGAAACGGTTCCGGTGCGAGAAATGGGCAATCGGTCTCAACCAAGATTTTGTCTTCCTGTAAAACCCTCGCCACCTGTTGCAACCCTTCCGTTTTTTTAAAGGTAATGATCCCGGAAAAGGAGATATAGAAATTATTTTCGATCGCCCAACGGGCAAACGGTTCATCCCCGGTGTAACAATGAAGAACGCCACCGACGTCGCTAGCCCCTTCCTCCTGAAAAATCAGCTTCAATTCTTGAAAGGCATCGCGGCAATGGATCACCAGCGGCTTTTTCAATCTTTTGGCCATCCGGATAAACTGCCTTAAGGCATTTTGTTGGACCTCTTTGGGAGAATGTTCGTAGTAGAAATCAAGACCAACCTCCCCCACCGCAACGACCCTTTTATCACCAGCTAGTTTTTCAATATGGGCCATCGCCTCAGGGGTGGCGGAGGCCGCGTCATGCGGGTGGATCCCGACGGCGGCATAAATGAATGGGTAACGTCTGGCCAAAGCGACCGCATCAGCAGGATCTCTCTCCTTCTCGGTCAAACCAATGTTAATGATGATCCCGACCCCAGCCTCTTGGGCCCGTTGAAGAACAGCTTCTTCTTCCCCAACATATTCCGGGAAATTGAGATGTGCGTGGGTATCCGTTAAAGGGGCTAGCGTCGCCAAGTATTAGACCTTATCGATAACCACATCGAGGAGTTTTTCTTGGGCGTTGTAGTTCTGCCTGACCCCTTTCACCGGTTGCGAAAGGCGAATCTCACGAAGCCAGCGATCCGGGAACGAGTTGGCCGCACCGCAGAGTTTTTTGACCCGCTGGTCCTCCAGCCAGGCCTTCACCCGGAGCAGGGTCGGCTCCTTCAAGTCAACGGAGAGCTTGTAATCCGGCATCTTGTCCGGGAGGTTCCACTTGAACTTCAAGGGGTGATTCGGGACTTTTTCCGGGAGGGCAAAACGGAAGAGGAACTGATCCGGCGTCTCTTCAAAGTAATCGGCAAAACCGTAACGCTTGCGCCGTTCCCAGTCGCTTTCAGTGAGTCCCGCCACCTCGGCCCATCGTTCCTCCCAAGGACGGGGGTCGGTGAGAACTTGAGAAGGTAGGCCTTCCTCTTCCTTCTTTTTAGCAGAGGCCGGCTTCTTATCTGCCGGCGGGGGGGGAAGTTCCCCCTTGATCAGAGAGATCGCATCCACGGGGCAATCATAGAGGATGTCCCAGGGGTTGTACTTCCCCTTGGCCACCGGGGCATACGCCACCGCCCGGGTATGATCCGCATCCATCTTGAAAACGTCCCCAAAATCGTTGCAACAGGCGTCGCAGGCGATACAGGCCTCGCTCACTGCGTATTCTTCGATCGGCGTGTCAGGCATAGCGGGATTACTTATTCAAAAACCATTAGTCCTTGTCAAGAATCTATAATTTACCAATCAATCCGCTGTCGCGATGTATCCGGAATCAAAGTTCCCAAAAAACGGAACAGGGCCGAATGTTTCCGTTCATCAAATTCCCGTTTTGAGACCCGAACCGTGACCTTCCCCTCATCCGTCCCACGAACAAATTCCACCTTCTCCAGATCAACATAGGAAAGATCCACCGAAAAAAACTTCCGGCGGGCCCCAAAATCACCGTAGAGTTGGACCTTATCAAAGTCATAGACAACCAGATTATCCCGATGTCTGGCTCTCCGGAGCCGGAAGGAGAAACCGTTCTGAAAAACAAGTTCTTTGGCCACCTGACACTTCCCCTGTTGCCAGATGGAAAACCCCTTCCCCTCATTCAAAGGGAACCGAACCTCCGGTTTTTCAAAATAAACACGGTAGACCGGCGGGCGCTGGCGGTCGGTCATGGCCAGTGTCGCCTTCACAATTTCTTTAGGAAAAGCGGGGTCACTAAAAACCCTGGCGGCCAATAACACCTCGGTAATCCCCGGAGGCGTTACTTCCAGGGGCAGTTTATCCGTAGCCTGTTTCTGGATGAGAAACATCAACTGAAAAAACTGTTCCAGTTTCGTCTTCGGAGGCTGGGCATCCACTATCTCCAAAAGGGCCAGGGCCCGGTCGGGTGTTGTCTGCCAAAAGGATCTTCCCTGCTGATCACGAAGCCCCTCCAGTTCCCGGCTCAGGCGCGGCAGGTCGGCTTTTAAAATAGGGGGGGCAGGGTCCCCCGAACCAGGACAACGCGGATCCTCCCACCAGGGGTGATTCACCCCAGGGTGGTTCACCCGAGGCCCTGCGGCCCAGACTATCGCCGAGAGGAAAAGCCCCACAACAACACCCAACTTCACTGTTGCCATCTACAGCCCCTTTATATAGTTTTTTCTCCCTATGACGTTCTCCGTGAAAGAGCTAGTGGAAAAACACCAGGGAAGAAATCTCGACCTGTTCGCGCAAACCGTCAACCCGCAATTTGTCAGGGTCCTGAGGACAATCGGGTTTGATAAGAGCTATCAAAAAGCGGAGGGGTGTACCCTCTTCGATGAAAAAGGAGAAAGCTACCTCGATTTTCTGGCCGGTTACGGCGCCTACAATATCGGGCGCAGTCATCCCACCATCAAAGCGGTTATCAAAGAGGCGCTGGATTTAAACTTGCCGAGCATGGTCCAGATGGATGCCCCGCTTTTGGCCGGCCTCCTGGCTGAAAAACTGCTCTCCCTGATCCCTCATCTGGACAAGGTCTTCTTTACAAACTCCGGAACAGAAGCGAATGAAGGAGCGATCAAGTTCGCCCGGGCCGCCACGGGGAGAGAACGGATCCTCCACCTGGATCACTCTTTTCACGGCCTCACGCTGGGGTCGCTTTCGGCGATGGGGAATCCTGAATTCCGCGACGGTTTTGGCGAACTCTTGCCGGCCACAGCGATCCCGAGAAATGATCTGGTCCGATTAGAAAAAGAACTGTCCCGAAAAGATGTTGCCGCCTTCCTCGTTGAAGCGGTCCAGGGAAAAGGGGTGCATCTCCCCGACGACCATTTTCTCCCCGAGGCCCAAAAACTTTGCCGCCAGCATGGGACTCTCTTGATCCTCGATGAGGTCCAGACAGGGCTGGGACGGACCGGCCGGTGGTTTGCCTTTCAACACTGGGGCCTGGAACCGGATATTGTCACTGTGGCCAAATCGCTCTCCGGCGGTTTTATCCCGGTCGGGGCGATCCTCTACCGGGATGCGGTCTACAGAAAGATCTTCTCCCGGATGGACCGTTGCGTCGTCCATTCCAACACCTTTGGCAAAAACTCTCTCGCCATGGTGGTCGGGTTGGCAACGCTTCAGGTAATCGAAGAAGAAAAGTTGGTTGAAAATGCAGAGAAGCAAGGTGCCCACCTGCTCTCCTCACTTCAGAAGGCGATCGGAGGGTATGAAATGGTTCAGGAGGTCCGGGGCAAGGGGTTGATGATGGCGATCGAATTCGGCCCCCCCCGTTCACTCAAGTTGAAGGTCGGCTGGAAGATGATCCACGCGGCAAACAAAGGACTCTTTGGGCAGATGATCGTTGTCCCTCTCATGAGTAAGCATAGAATACTCACTCAGGTCGCCGGTCACAATGTCGATATCGTTAAACTCCTCCCTCCACTGATCATCGGTGAAAAAGAGGTCCGGCGGTTTGTCCAGGCGTTTGAAGAGGTGGTGGCTGACTGCCATAAATTCCCAGGGGCCGCCTGGGAGGTTGGGATGACTCTGGCCAAGCAGGCCCTCAAAAATAGGTCTCCCTCCACCTCTGTCACCCAAGAAGCTGGTCTCGAAGAGACAAACCTCCCGTCATCATAATGGCTCGACAAGCTCGCCATGTCCAAACGTCCCTTTTCATCCTTACCCTCATCACCCTGCTCGCCCCGTTGACCTCCTCGGCCCTCGAAGAAGGAGAGATCCCGGCCGAGCTTGACTTTGACCGGCGCGGTGCGGCGGTCACCCGTTTTGAAATCCCCCTCCTTGGCGGGGAATATTTCGGCGACAAGATGGACCACTCCTTTATTGTTGGGTCCGGACTCTATGTTCACTTAACTGATGCCCTCTCGTTGGGGGCTGACTTCGGCTATTCGCGGGTCAACTACGATCCGAAGGGGGAGTTCGGATCGGCGGTCACCGACAATAATCTTTACCTGACCGGGGGAACCTTTAAGATCGCCCTCCCGGGGGCCTACCGGAGCGGCAAAAAAATCAGGGAGGTCGATTTTTACACCCTTATTGGAGGAGGGGCGATCCGCATCTCCAACTCCTTCCGCGGGGCCGGGACAATCGGCGGGGGGATGAAGATCTACACCGGCGCCCCCTGGTTTTCCTTTATTACGGAGGTTCGGGAATATTTCTTCACTGTACCGACCGCTTCTGGGAGCGCCTTCGAAACCGATATGGTCCTCCTGTTGGGTCCCTCTTTTCTGATTCCCCCTTGGGTGAATCACCCTTGAGTGAATCACCCTTTCCTCCATCCTTAAAATAGGATATGCGGACAGTCGCCATGCCGATCTTCATTTTGTCCGTCGTTGTTATTGCCCTGGGGGGTGTCGTTTTTTTTCTCTGGCAAGCCTTGAGAAAGAGCCGGAGGGACTGGTTGGCCCTGGAACGCTCTGTTTCCCCGGCCGCCTTTGTCGATGGGATCTTGAAGGAAATCGGGACACCTCTTGGGTTTCTTTCCAGAGAGATCACCACCATTCGGGACTATGTCTCCTACCTCCAAGAAATGACCCTTCGACTCAAAACAAAAACAACCCTCTCCTCCGAAGAGCTGAAACAACTGGAACAGTTTAAGGGGAAAGACAGGCTGGAGAGCGTTCTTGCCGATATTGATCCATTATTAGACAAGATGGAAAGGGGAATCCGCGACGGGCAGAGGGGCTTAACCGAGATCCGCCTGCTCTCCTCAACAAAGGCTGAGGCCGGTGCCCCGGTCTCCTTGCGTGATCTCCTGGAACGGGTCCTGGCCCTCCTCTCCCCCCAGATGGAGGGAAAGATCCTGATCCACCGGGATTATGAAACCTTGCCCCCCTATCCCATAGCCCCGGGGCCTCTCGCCCAGGCGCTCCGTAATCTCCTGACCTCTTCCATCGAATCAATGCCGGAGGGGGGGCATCTCTATCTTTGGCTTAAGAAAGGAGACCGGTTCCTAGAAATAGGGGTCAAAAATAGCGGCGAAAAAGCGGGGCGTTCGTCGGTCATTGATCGGACTGGGGAAATTGTCCGGGAGATTGGCGGTTCCTTCACCCACAAAAAACAAGGGAAGGAGAGTCTTTCTCAAATAAGACTCCCCTTCCCCCTCTAAAAATCGCTTCCGTTACGGGACCGCCGGTTCCTCCGGGGCGGTAAAACCCATACTCTCGATATCAACCAGATTATTCGTCACCGCATCCCCTGCGGCAACAGAGGTATTCCCGCTGGGCAGATTCAACGTGTAGCTGAAATCCCCGGCCACCTTGTCACAGGAGTTCGTCGGGGCATAGGTGATCCTGAGTTTACTGGCATCGGAGACAAAGACCCCGTCGCTGTTTCTGGTAAAACACTGCTTCTGCGCCTTCTTCAAGCCGGTATGGTTGTTCCCGGGGCCGGCCCAGTTGCAGATCATCTTTGTAATCGTCCCCAAACCACTCGTCGCCGTCACCGGAGGACCAAAGCCGAAATAACCACAACCGCTGGTTGTTCCATCGGCCCCTTTTGAGGATTCCACATTCAGGACACGGGTGGCATCATCACCACTCCCGGCCTGCCAAGCGGTCACCAATTTACCGGTACCGTCCGCGAGATTGACGTTAAAGACGGTATAGTTCCCGTCGTTGCCCCACCCCTTATCCTTGAGGTTGATCTGACCATCGCTGCCAAAGACGGTAGCCTCTTTGGCAGTCCCACAAAACTGGGCCCTCCGGACCACCGCTTTGATGACATCCCCGGTCCGGTTATAAACGATCGACTGCCCCTCCGTCATCCCAGAGGTGCCTGAGGAGCAACCACCACCCGCGTTAAACCAGGAAGAAGAAAACATCAGTTGCAGGAGTCCTTCATAACTGGTTCCTTGATCATCGAGGGCGATATTCTTGAGCCTGGCCAACATCGATCCCATAGCATGGGTTCCGGAGATTTCAATCGTGTAGACCGGTCTCCCATTCTTGTCAGCGGCATCCCTGGAGATCGTCACCGTGCTACTGAGTCCCTTCTTTCCCTTCTTTTCACCGCCTCCTTGAGGAGCGCCGCCACCCCCTGGGGGGGTTCCCTTTTCTTCGCCCCCCTTCTCAGCTCCTTCATCCTTGTCCACACGGGCAAAGACCTTCTTGGCCGATTCTGAGATATCGACGCTCTTGCCTGGTTCCGGCAAGGCCACCTTGTCAAACTTCGCCTGACAGAGGAAGGCGGGCAACATCCCTGTCGAGTCGACAAACATCGCCATCGTCGACTTGAGCTCGCTCACAACTGAATTCACCTTGGAGGCGACACAGGCCTCATTCTTTTTGGAGCTGGACTCCTTCATGATCCCCAAGTCCCCCGAAGGGAGCTGGACATCCCCTGATTCCTGGGCGTTGATGGCATTCGGGTGTTTGTTCACCGTAGCTGTCGGACCATAACAATCGGCCGACCGGCCGCCAAACTGCTGAAATTTGAAGGTGCAACTCTCTTCACTGGAGGCATCGATAATCTTCTTGGTATCCTTGGCCGCCTCATCCGGCGGTTTCATTTCGACTTCTTCTGTTGACGATTCCTGTGCCTGGAGGGCGCTCACGGAGGAGGAAGTCGAGGAAGTCGAAGCGGTCGGCGAGGTCACCGACAACTCGTTGGGGTAGGTCTTCTGGGCCAACGTGTTGGCAACAGCCCCCGTCGATGTCCCATCACCGGTGGCTGTGGTATCGTCAGTCGTGTCATCACCACCACCGCCACAACCGACCACCGAAAAGACCAACAGGCCAGCCACCAGGGCCAGCCCCCTAACTCCTCTGAGGAGATGAATCATAATAATAACCCTCCTTTGTTATCGTTTATATAAATGTAGGAGTAGAATATCACCTTTTTCTGTATCCCACCAAGTAATTTATTACAACTAATTGATATTATGTGTAATTTTTAACTTCTACGGGTGGGGCTAGCTCAAAAACCTCTAAAAGATGCTCCAAAAAGGTGATCATTTTGGCCTCATTCTTGGCCCTTGCCAAGGCCAGCCCCTTCTTGACAAACTCGTGGCAGAGCGGTTTCTCCAGGTTCCTCTTCATAAAGGCCTCGACCAGGTGAAAGTCGATATTCTCCGCACTCACCATCCCCTCAAAGCCCTCCTGGAGAATCTCCTTGAACAAGGTCACCGCCTTCTTTCGGTCCCCCTTCCGGAGGCAGGCAAGCCCCATCGTTGTCCTCGCCTGGTGTTCAAAAGAGGGGGAGCCTTTGGCCAGTTTCAGGACCTCCTTGGCCTTTTTGAGGGCGGTGTCATACTGGGCAAATTCATCGATCAAGAAACGGGCCGAGATAATCTTGAGGGCCGGGTCCCCCGGCATCAGTCGTTCCGCTTGTTCATACTCGCGCCAGGCCGCCTTCGCCTCCCCTTTTACCCTGTAGAGAAATCCCAGTACCGAATGAAGAAGGGCCGTCTCCATCGGGGGGCTTGTCTCCGAAATCTCTTTTCTGAGGAGTTCTTCGGCCTCTGCCAATCTCTTTTCCTTGATCAGTCCAAAGGCCTGGTAGATCTCCTGCTGGACTTTTGGGCCTTGTTCAGCCGCGATGGACATCCTTTAACACTTTTACCATTTCTTGATGGATCCGTCCATTAGAAGCTAAGATCTCCTTGGCCTGAAGGTCGAAGAGCCCTCCCTCAAAACCGGTCACCTCACCCCCCGCCTCTTTCAGAAGGAGGGTGCCAGCCGCCACATCCCAGGGCCAGAGACCGGTTTCCCAAAAACCGTCAAAACGCCCTGCCGCAATATAGGCCAGGTCGACCGCCGCCACCCCATCCCGCCGCACCGCCTGAGCCGTCACCAAAAAACCCTCAAATTGGGCGAGGCTCCGTTTGTAAATCTCTCCGATATTATAGGCAAACCCGGTTGCCAGAAGGGCCCTTTTCAAAGGAGCTGTCCGCGAGACCCGAATCCTTCGACCATTCAGCCAGGCCCCCTTCCCCTTTTCGGCAAAAAAGAATTCCCTTAAATTGGGCTCATAGACCACCCCCAAAATGACCTCTCCCCGATAGGTGAGCCCGACGGTATGGCAAAATAGGGGATAGCCATGGGCGTAATTCGTTGTCCCATCCAGAGGGTCAATGACCCAACAATAATCGGAGCGAGCGTCACTTCGTCCTGATTCTTCGGCAAGGATTTCATGATCCGGAAAGTTTTTGAGGATCTCCCCTACAACCTTTTTCTCGCAGGCGACATCCACCTCCGTCACCAGATTGATCTCCCCCTTGAAACGGATTCTGTGTTTTTTACCAAAATGCCTCATCTGGATGGCGCCCGCCTCCAGCGCTATCTTCCGGATCACCCGCCTCATCTTTTCCGTGACCGGACTTCTCATGGAGTCCTCGCCAATGTCACAAAAGAAACCGCCTCCGCCCCCTCTTTCTTCAAGAGGCGGGAGGCCTCGGAGAGTGTCGCCCCGGTGGTATAAACATCATCCACAAGAAGCACCCTTTTTCCCTTCAAGGCCTCTTTCTTTCCTGGAGAAATGTAAAATGCCCTCTTCACATTCTTCAGCCGCTCTTCACGGCTCAAGCCGACCTGGGCCGCGCCCCCTTCCTGACGCCATAACAAAAAGGGATCGACCGGTTTCGCAAAAATTCGAGAAAGCCCTTTGGCCAACACCCAGGATGGGTTGAACCCCCTCTGGCACAACCGTGAAGGGGCGAGGGGGATTGGAACAATTTTGTCAAAAGCCGTTTCCTGCCAAAAGGAGGGAAGTCGTTCCCCCAGAAGAGAAGTCAGAAAAGGGCCAATCCCCTCCTTCTGATCATATTTCCACCGCCGGATCAGGGCGAGTAAGGACCCTTGATAAAAACCAGCTGAAAAGCCGGCATCAAAACCCCTCTTTTTCCCTTCCCTTTCACAAACAGGGCAAAAATGGGGAATCCCCTCCCTCCCGGTAAACGATTCTCCGCATAACGGGCAGGTCGGTGGCTGGATCCACTGGAGGGACCTCTGGCAATCGAAACAGAGCTTTATAGAGAAGCTGGTGCGAGGCAGGATAGACACAGAACAGGCGAGACATCGCGGAGGAAAGAAGAGAGAGAGGAATGCCGATGTCATCTAGGGGCGCAGTTCCTTGACACCGTCAGGAGGCTTGAATTGGAACAGATCCGTTTTCAGCCGGGTGTTGGTCTTGATCTCAGAAAAGAAATACCGTGTCACGCTCCCTGTTTCGGTTGATTCCGGATAAAGGATCGCCTCGGTGACAAGAAACCGCGGCGGCCTGACCGTCAGGACAATCTTTTTAAAACTCCCCTTGGGTGACACACCCTTTTGTTTCGGCCTCAAGGTTAATTGATAATCCTCCCCCTGCAGTTTTTTCTTGGCGGTCGCCTCAAAAACGGCTTGAAGGTTGGCCAGCCCTCCCAGAAAGGCCAGCCCTTCCTGGGAGACCAGATCGGCGATGTTTTCATAGACCTCAACCTCTTTATCCTGCGGGCGGTAGACCCACAAGGTGTGGCCATCGGAAATATACTGCTTCGCCTCCGGCTTCTTGTATTCAATCAGCCACCGACCGGCCTGTCCGGCTTCACCCCTGGGTGAATCACCCTTGTGGAAGGTCATCTTCCCTTCCTTGATCACCAGCTCGACGAGCATTTCCATCCGGGTCTTCTGGACAAAATTGGCGGTTAGGTTCTCTGTTGCCTGGTAGGCCTCTTCCACTTTTCGCGGGATATCCCCCTCACGAAGCAATCCCTCATTTTCCGTTACCGGCGCCGGTGGCGCCGGCTCAACAGCCCCGGATGATTCCGGCATGGAAACAGCCGATTCCGGCTGACCGGCAGTGCCGGTGACGCCGGCAGTACCGGTGGCGGAGGCTGGTTGAGTTTCAACCGGCGAACTTTCGGCAGGAACAGTTTCTGGGACCTTCTTCTTGGTCTTCGCCAAGAGTGTTGGTGAGACAAAAACGAGAGAGAGGAAAAGAGCTCCTCCAATCTTAAGTCTGGGCAAGATTTGAAACATAAACCTCCCTTGGTTTGGCCCCATCGGCCGGCCCGACAATCCCTTCTTTTTCCATCCGTTCGATCAAGCGGGCCGCACGATTGTAACCAATCCTTAACCGACGTTGAATCATCGAAATCGAAGCCTGTCGTGTCTGGGAAACAAGCGACAGCGCTTCATCATAGAGTGTATCTTCCAGATTGTCCCCAGTCCCCTCCCCCCCGGACTCCTCCCCCTCACGCGGTTTCAGGATCGACTCATCGTACTGCGGTGTCCCCTGTTTCTTCAGGTGTTCAACAATCCTCATCATCTCCGTTTCGGAGACGTAGGAACCGTGCACCCGGAGCAGACCGGACGTCCCCGGAGACATAAAAAGCATGTCCCCGTACCCCAGGAGGTGTTCTGAACCAACCGTATCCAGAATCGTTCGGGAATCGTGTTTGGAAGAAACCTTGAAGGAAATACGGGCCGGAAAATTTGCCTTGATGAGACCGGTCAAGACGTCCACCGACGGCCTTTGCGTTGCCAAGATCAGGTGGATCCCCGCCGCGCGCGCCATCTGGGCCAGCCGTGTGATCGATTTTTCAACATCGTTCGCCGCCGTCATCATCAGGTCGGCCAATTCATCGATCACGATCATGATCAGGGGCAGTTTTTCTTCTTTGGAAACCACCTTGTTATAGCCGGCAAGATTCCGTGCCGACTTTTGTGAGAGGAGTTCGTAGCGGCGTTCCATTTCCTCCGTTGCCCAACGGAGGGCCAGTGACGCCTTCTTGGGATTGGTCACCACCGGTAACAGGAGATGGGGAATCCCCTCATAAATGGAAAGCTCCAGCATCTTGAGATCGACCATCAGGAACCGGACATCCTCCGGGGCCGCCTTGTAAAGAACGGAAAGGATCATCGTATTGACCGAAACGCTCTTCCCTGAACCGGTAGCACCGGCTACCAGGAGATGCGGCATCTTGGCCAGATCCGCCACATAAGGGATCCCCTCGATATCCTTGCCGAGGGCGAGTGTCAGTTTTGACCCGTTTTTCTGAAATTTGGAGTGGGCGATAACATCCTTGAGCCAGACTGTTTCACGACTGCTGTTGGGGATTTCGATCCCGACCACCGGCTTGCCGGGGATCGGGGCGACAATACGAACCGACTTCCCCCCCATAATCAACGCCAGGTCATCCTCCAAATTGACAATCTTGTTGACCTTCACCCCCGGCGCCGGTTCAAACTCATACATCGTGATGATCGGTCCCGGATGGATCTCGGTGACCCGCCCCTCCACACCATAATCGAGAAGTTTCCGTTCGAGGAGGCGCGAATTGAGCTTGAGGGAATCCTCATCGATCACCGGTGCCGCGTCACTCCCGTCTTCAGAATCCAGGAGAGAGAGGGGAGGAAGGACAAACTCCGCGGAAGCCGGGAGGATCTCCATCTGCTCCGGTTTTTTCCTTTTGAGATCAGCGTCCGCCCGAGGGAGAATTTTGGGTTCGGTTCCCAACCCTGCCATCACTGCTGGTTCCGGGGTGAAAGCCGGCGGCTTTGTCTCTTTGGCAACCTCAACAGGGGAAACCACGGATGGCGAAACCGGGAGTCTCTCTTTGACAACACGTTTCGGCACCGGTTGAACAGTTGGTTCCCTCACAACGCGCGGTCCAAAGTCAATTTTTTGAAGCCTCTTTCTTTCGACCTGCCATTGAATAAACCGCTGACGCCATTTGGCAGAGAGCTTTGACAGTCGAGCCATCGCCAAGAAGGTGAGTGACGAGAGCCTTTGGGAAAGGATCAAGGCAATCTGTTTGAACAAGGCCAGCAGACGCATCACCCGGATCTCGGTCGCCCAGAGAAAAGTCAGGAGCCCACCAAAGAAGATCAGGAGGGTTGTCCCGGTCATCCCAAGGGTCCGGGTCAGGAGCGCCCCCAAAAACCAGCCGACCAGTCCGCCGGCATCCTGCGGCCTCCCCCCGATCATCACCTCCTGACCTTTCAGGTGAAAGGAGAGTGCCGAAAGGGCCACAAAAACGAGAAAGGCGACCTGACGGCTCCAGGTAAAAATCCCCTTCTTGGAGGCGATCGCGGTAAAAGCGACAACAAAAAAGGAGGCGATCAGGAAATAGGACCCGTAGCCGAGAAGGGTCACCAAAAGATCGGCGGCATAGGAGCCGACGACCCCTCCCAGATTGTGGATCGTCTTCGAATGCCCCAAAGAGTTGAGGGAAGGATCGCTCGCCCGATAGGAAAAGAGACAGAGCAACAGGAAGATGCCAATGGCCAAAAAGCAGAGACCGAAAATTTCGCGGGAATGGTCTTCGGAAGAGCTTTTTCTCACCGCCATAAAGTTGGGAAAATTATAAAATAAGAACCTTGAAAGTAAAGGGAAATATGTTACTGGAGCCGAATGAGTTTGCAATGCGGTATTGTCGGTCTTCCGAATGTCGGCAAATCGACCCTCTTTAACGCCCTGACGGCGGCCGGGGCGGCGGCGGCCAACTATCCTTTTTGCACCATCGATCCGAACATCGGTGTCGTGCCGCTTCCGGAGCCCCGTCTGGAGACCTTGAGCAGGATGTTTCAGCCGGACAAGACCACGCCGACCGCCATTGAGTTTGTGGATATCGCAGGACTGGTAGCCGGCGCCTCCAAGGGGGCCGGGTTGGGTAACCAGTTTCTGGGGCATATCCGCAATGTGGACGCCATTGTCCATGTCGTCCGCTGTTTTGAAGACCCCGACGTGGTCCATGTCTCCGGATCCATCGATCCGTTAAGAGATCTGGAGGTGATCCATACGGAACTCGCCCTGGCCGATCTGGAAACCGTCGAAAAAAGACTCGGCAAAACCAGCAAGGCCGCCAAGTCCGGCGACAAAAAATCGATCGCGGAACTCCCCCTTCTGGAACGTCTCAAAACAACCCTGAACGAGGGGAAACCAGCTCGTTCGCTTTCTCTCAGTGACGAGGAAAAACCGATGTTAAGGGATCTCTTTCTCCTCACGGCCAAGCCGCTCCTCTACGTTGCCAATGTCTCGGAGAAAGAATGGACCGGCCTCTCATCATCGGTTAAGAAACTGACTGAAGCGGCCCGCAGGGAAGGGACAGTCGCCATCCCGATCTGCGGCAAAGTCGAGGCGGAGATTGCAGAGCTCAAAGGGGAGGAGCGAACCACTTTTTTAAAGGAAATGGGCCTTTCTGAATCGGGGCTCGACCGGCTCGCGCGCGAGGGGTACAAACTTTTGAACCTGATCACCTTCTTCACCGCCGGCAAACAGGAGGTCCGGGCCTGGACCGTTACCCGCGGGACCAAGGCGCCACAAGCGGCTGGTGTTATCCATTCCGATTTTGAAAAAGGGTTCATCAAGGCGGAGACCTATCATTATGACGATCTGATCGCCAACGGCTCCGAACTAAAAGTAAAAGAGAAAGGATTGCTCCGCCTGGAAGGGAAAGATTATACCGTGCAAGACGGGGATATTTTCTATTTCCGGTTCAATGTTTGAATTTATTGACAGACCGCTTCCTTTTTGTTAGCAAGGGGGTCACTATGAAAAAAATATTGTTCGCGGTTGTTGCTGTGTTGGCCGTTGTCAGCTTGGCTTCCTCAGGCTCGGCCGCCGGAAAGGCAAAAAGGAGTTACCAGGCTCCTCAAGAGTCCAGTTCACGGCAGGGCCATTTTGATGTCGGCGGTGGTTTTGGTTTAACCGTTCGCTCCCCGGTCCAGTTTGATATCAATACCGGGGTCCGGTACTTCCTCTGGGAGGATATCTCCCTCGGGCTGGACGTCGACACCCTCATACGGGGAACGACAGCCTTTGCTGTCACCGCGGGAGGCCGTTATCACTTTGATATCCCCCCCCTTCCGGAGTTAGTACCGTATGCCGGACTAGGGCTCGGTGGTGTTTTCGATGTCAACGGGGGAAAGGCGATGAACATCTCGGTTCCCGACCTCGGTTTTGACTACGAGATCCTTCACAACTTCTTCCTGGGACCGGAGTTCTCGGTGAACATCCTCACCGATTTCGAAGATACCACCTGGAATGTCCGGATCCTCTTCGTCAAGGCAACCTACCGCTTCTAACTCCAAGCGGCGAGAAAATCTTCGTAAATCTGCGTTAGTTTTTCAATGTCCGCAATACGGGCCCATTCATCCACCTGATGGAGGGAACCGCCGGCCAGGCCAAACTCCATCACAGGGATCCCAAACTGGGCGAAGAACCGGCCATCGGAGGTCCCCCCTTCTGTGTTAAACTCCGGTTCGCGTCCGGTCCCCTTCTTGATCACCTCTTTTAAAACAGCCTTCATCTTTGAACTCTCGGAAAAGAAGGGAGTAGCCTCGTTGCGGATGCCCATTTTGTAGGGCAGGCCGACAGACTGCAGTATTTGGTGGAACTCCCTTTCAACTTTTTCAAAGTGGCAGGCCGGATTGTAACGGATGGCAAACTTGAAAGAGAGCTCCCCAGGGATGACATTGTAAGCCCCTGCCCCCATCCGCAGATCGGTTATCTGTAAATTGCTCGGTGGAAAACCCTCTCTGGGCTTTCCCCCATCCAGGTCAAAACCGACGATTCTCTCAAGAGAGGTTAAGGTCCAGTGAAGAGGATTTTTGGCTAGATGGGGATAGGCCACATGCCCCTGCTTCCCCTGGATAACCACATCCCCATGAATAATCCCGCGCCTCCCCTGCTTGACCACTTCCCCTAATTCCTTGGGATTGGTCGGTTCCCCAACGAGGGCATAATCAATCTTTTCCCCCTCTTTCTGCAACTGCTCCAACAGACTCAAAGCCCCCTCTTCCGTCGAGGTCTCTTCGTTGCCGGTGATCACGAGGCTGATCTTCCCCTTGAAATTCTTGCCCCGCTTTTCAACAAACTGTTTGGCCGCCACCATCTGGCAGGCCACCCCCCCCTTCATGTCACAGGCACCGCGCCCGACAACACGATTTTCGACAATCTTTCCCTCAAAAGGAGGGGTCGACCATTTCTTTTCATCACCGGGCGGAACCACATCAGTGTGACCAACGAGACAAATGTTGGGGGAACCGGTCCCATAGGTGGCATAAAGATTAAAAACTTTGCCGAAGTCAAGATGACGGACCTGAAACCCGGCCGCCTGCAGATATCGACCGATTTCTTTTTGAAGACCGCAATCCTCCGGACTGATCGTCCGGAAACGGATCATCTTGAGTGTAAGATCAACCGGGGAGTCATTCAGATCCAGCATGGAGGGAACATATCAACCTCCCTGGACCATTTCAACAAAAACATGGGTGAAATCAGGGTCGAATTGCGTCCCGGCGCCGCGCCGGATTTCTTCAAGGGCCTGTTCCACCGTCAGGCAGGAACGATACGGTTGATCATTTGTCATACTGTCCCAGGCCTCGGCAATGGCCAAAATGCGGGCCCCTGTTGGAATCTCGCTCCCCTTGAGGCGTGACGGGTACCCATAACCATCATACCGTTCATGATGGTGCAGGACCATCGGAACCTCAGTTTCGACAAACCGGATTTGTTGCAGGATCTGGGCCCCCAAGGTCGGGTGTTTTTGCAATAATTGGTATTCCTGTGAAGAGAGTTTTTCCTTTTTGACCAGGATCTTCTCATCAATCGCCACCTTGCCGATATCATGCAGAAGACCGGCCGAACGGATCTTGCCAATCTCCGCTTCTGCCAGCGAAAGGCGTTCGGCCAGTTGCGAGGCCAAAAATGAAACCTTCAGCGAATGTTGATTGAGAAGCTGCTGGGAAAGGGAGAGGTGCTGGAGGCATTGGAAAATCGCCTCGAGGTATCCCTTTTTGACCTCCTCGGTGATCTCGTGAATCTTGCCGACCAGTTCCGACAACGCCCTGGCATTGATCGTCACGGGCATTTCGGAGCGGGCATCCTTGTGGGTGCAGACCGTCCCACGCCCCCGGCTCTTGGCCTCATAGAGCCCTTTGTCCGCAAAGGCGATCAGGTCATCCTTGGTCATGGCCCCCTCGGAGAGCGAGGAAACACCGATACTCACCGTCAGGTAGAAGACCACTTCTCCCGGCGGGGGTGAAAAAGGGTGGGCCTCGATCTTCTTCCGGATCCGGTGGGCCAGCATCATCGCCTGAGACAAGGGGGTCTCCGGGAGAATAACAGCAAATTCGTCGCCACCATAACGGGCCACCCAATCCACACTTCGGAAGGATTGCCGGAGCAGTCCGGCAATGTGGGTAAGGACGTAATCACCCGCCCGGTGGCCGTAGGTATCATTCACCGACTTGAAGTAATCGATATCCAGCATCAACAGGGACAAGGGGTGATGGTAACGCCGGCAACGCTCAAATTCGTTGGTCACCATTTCATAAAAATACCGGTGGTTGTACAGATCGGTCAGCCCGTCGCGGATCGCCAGATCCTTCAGTTTTTGCGCCGTCACCTCGATCTCGTCCCTTAATCTTTTGCGCTCCAAGACTGTCAACACAATATGCCCCAGGGAAACCGTTTGAATTTCCTCCTGCGTGAGGTAATCATAGGCCCCCTGCTTAATCGCCTCGGCTGCAATCTTCTCATTCCCGTCGGAAACGATCAGGACCACCGGAGTCCTGAGTCTCCTTTCATGAAGCCTCAGGAGAAGCGCGAAGCTATCGATCGATGGCGGGCGATGGTTCGTGAGGATAAGATCAACCCCCCCTTTTTCAAGGAGGCGGAGGGATTCGGTGATATTTTTTTTGATCAGTAACGAGGCCTCTGGCAGATTCTTCAGGATATTTTGACGAACACGGTCACAATCTTTTTCACACTCTTCAATCAGAAGCAGGGAAAGTTTCAGGTCTTTCATGAAACTGGGGGAAGTATACCGCCGTTGGAGAGCCAGCGCAATCGGGAAAAAGTTTGACAAGTCCAAGGAAGCACTTTTACAATCACCCTCGTGTCTCTTCGAAAATCGGTCTTTTTTTTATTCCTCATTTTCCAAGCTGTTGGACCTTGGGGTAATTCCCCCTCCGCAATCGCCGCCTCATTCCCCATCCCCCTCCAACAACAGTTGGCTGTTGTCGGGAGAGACCTCTTGATCAAAAGGGAATACCAAGAAGCGGAAAAGATGTTTCGTCAGATGATTCAGGATTATCCCGATAACCTTCTTGGCTACTTTGCCATGATGTCCCTTTACCAGGTGCAAAACCTTGAAAATTTCGATTTTCGTTTCGAACAGAATTACGAGCCATGGCAGAAGGAAGGGAGAAAACGGGCCGTCAAAATCTACAATAGTAACAGCGCCTCCCCTTGGGAACTCCTTGTGGCCGGCGGAGCCCTGGGGGTCTCCGGATTTGACAAGGCCCACCGGGGGGACTGGTGGGGGGGCTTGAATGACGGGGTCATGGCGATCCGTCTCCTGAGGAAGGCCAAATTCAGCGACCCCCAATTTGCCGATGCCGATCTGGGAATCGGCTTATATGAATACTGGCGGAGCGTTTTTACCAAACGACTCTGGTTCCTCCCATTCTTTGCCGATCGTCGAACGATCGGAATCGCCGCGGTCCACAACGCCATGGACCATGGCCACTTTACCCCAATCCTCGCCACGATGGCCCTTTCCTTCATCCATGTCGAAGAAAAAAAAGAGGAAGAGGCCCTCTCGCTCTTGGAGGAACTCCTGCAACAGGTCCCACAAAACATCATCTTGAAAACCCTTTATGGAAGCACCCTCTCGCACCAGAAGAAATTTGACATGGCTGAAAAAGAATTCCGCCAGATCCTGGCAATTGACCCGGCGATCACCAAGACCCATCTGCATCTGGCAATCAACGGGGTCCGGCAGCAAAAAAACTTGGATGAGGCCTCTCGCGAACTGGACCTCTTTTTTCAGGACTGCCGGCAGAATCAGTGGCTGGCGACCGGCCATTTTTACCGTGGTGAGATCGCCGCACTGAAGAATGAGAAGGCCCAGGCGATCCAGGAATACAAAACAGCCCTTCGCTACAATAAAAAAATCCCTGGTCCCAAAAAGAGACTCGCCGAACTGGAAAAATAGATTTTCCTTAAAAAAGAGCTGATTTTCCTTGATTTTGACGCGAAGCGTTGTTAGAGTTGAGGGCAACTGAATGGGCCTGACGATCGTCCAAAAGAGTGATCTTTCCCGCCCGAAACCGAATCCCAAAATTGCCCTTGTCCTTGCCGGTGGTGCCATTACCGGCGGGACCTTCAAGGTCGGCGGTCTCAAGGCCTTAAACGATTTCCTGGTCAACCGCAAAGTCACCGACTTTGACATCTATGTCGGGGCCTCGGCCGGTGGTTTTCTCGCCGCCGCGCTGGCCGGCGGAATCACGCCGGAAGAGATGCTGAAAAGCCTGGACGGTTCCTCCAAACTCTTCAGCCAGCTCTCCCCATGGCATATCTATCAACCCAACTGGCTGGAATTTGCCGAACGCCCCTTGCGTTTCTTCACCCAAAGTCTTGCCTACCTCCCCCGTTTGGCCTCTCCCTTGTTCCAACGCCCTCCCAAGGGTGCTTCACCCAACCTGAAGGAGATATTGCAAAAACGTCTTTTGGAGATCCCCTCCTTATGGGAGATGATCCCTTCGGGATTTTTCGACAACGGCCCTTTGGAAAAATACCTCCGGAAGAACATGAAGAGAAACCGGATACCCAATGATTTCACGGCAATGAAAAAGAAACGGGGCAAGTCCCTCTATGTGGTCACTACGAACCTGGATACCGCAGAGAGGGTGATCTTTGGACCGGACGAAAAAAATGACGTAACCATTTCAAAGGCGGTCCAGGCATCCACTGCCGTTCCCCTCCTTTACAAGCCGGTTCGGATTCAGGGAGTTGATTATACCGATGGCGCCGTCCGGCGAACGACCAACATGGATGTTGCGATCCAGAAGAAAGCGGAATTGATCATCTGCTACAACCCGTTCCGTCCCTACTCCAACAAGCTGATGTTACAGTACCTTAAAGAGGAGGGGCGCTATGTCGCCAAGAACCGGTATCTTTCCTCCCACGGCCTCTTGATGATTCTCAATCAGGTCTTCCGGACGATTCTGCATACACGCATCCGGTATTTCATCGATCAGATCCGCGTTGACCCCAACTTTAAGGGGGATCTCATCCTGATCGAGCCCCACGACGACGATTCCCTCTTTTTTGGGATGAACCCGATGTCGTTCTGGGACCGGGCGAAGGCGGCCAGCCACGGTTTCACCTCCGTTCGCAATACCATCCTCTCCCGCTTTGGCGAGGTTTCCAAAATTCTTGCCGCCTACGGCATCACCATGAGCCGTGATCTGGTGGACAAAGATTACAGTCAGATCCGCAAGACACGAAATGATGCCAAGATCATGAAAGTTCTGGAAAAAGACCCCGCCCGCCGCCTTCGGATCGTCAAGGCGGCCTGATTTTTTCGATTGTCCCGTTCCCCCTTCCCTGTTAAGCCTCTCTCATGCCACTCGCCCCCCGGGACTTTTCCGACATCACCCCAAAGATTTTTACGGTCACCGAGGTAACTCGGCAGATCCGGGAATTGCTGGAATCGAACTTCCCGGAGATCTGCATCACCGGAGAAATTTCAAACTTTCGTCCCGCCGCCTCGGGGCATTTTTATTTTTCGTTGAAAGATGCGACCGCCCAGATACGGGCAGTGATGTTCCGTGGGGCGAACAGTCGGCTCAAGTTCAGGCCGGAAGATGGCCTTGAGGTGATCTGTTTCGGCCGGGTTGCGGTCTACGAGCCACGCGGCGAATACCAGATCATCGCAGAGCATATGGAGCCAAAGGGGGTCGGTGCCCTGCAGCTCGCCTTTGAACAGCTGAAAAAGAAGCTGGAGGCGGAAGGGCTCTTCGACCCGGCCCACAAAAAACCGCTCCCCTTTCTCCCCAAAAAAATCGGGATTGTCACCTCGCCGACAGGGGCCGCGATCCGGGATATGCTGACTATTCTGACACGTCGTTTTCCGAATATCGAGATCCTGGTTGCCCCCGTCCCGGTCCAGGGAGATAACGCAGCACCCGAGATCGCCCAGGCGATCCGGGAATTGAACCAACAGAGAGGGATTGACCTGATCCTTGCCGGCCGCGGCGGCGGGTCGGTCGAAGACCTCTGGGCCTTTAACGAAGAGGTCGTCGCCCGGGCGATCTTCGAATCGCAAATCCCTATTATCTCTGCCGTTGGCCATGAAACTGATTTCACGATCGCCGATTTCGTCGCGGATCTGCGGGCCCCAACCCCGTCCGCCGCGGCCGAACTGGCCGTTCCGGTTAAAGAGGAACTCGAAGAAACGACAGGACAACTTAAAAACCGGCTTCGCCGCGCGATCTTGCAGACCTTGGAAAACGGTCGACTCCAGGTCCGCCAATGGACGAACCTCTTGGGGGATCCCTCACGGCGACTGGCGGAACTGGCACTCCGGCTGGACCAGACAACAGAAAGACTGATTGCTGGAACAAATCATGGGCTTGAGATCAGGCGGGAAAACTTTGCCGGCCTCAGACGCCATCTGGAGGGGTTGAGCCCCCGAAAGATCCTCGCCCGCGGCTATGCGATTGTAACCCGCAAAGGATCCCCCCTCCCCCTCAAAAAGGCCCAGGGCCTCAAAAAGGAGGAGCTGCTGAATATCCAACTCCACGACGGCTCCGCCGAGGCGGGGGTGGTCAAGATTAATTTCTAATTATTTATCAACAAGTTATACGCGTGCCTGGCACAAATGACCCTCGTGGTGCCAGGCACCAATTAAACTTTCTTAGAAATTTCTATCATAAATCTGGCTTTATCAAAGGTGAGGGTCAGGCAAGAAATGTTGGCTTGGTTCACAGCCTTTTCAATATCCTCTTTATGAGGTGAGTTTTTCATCCCTTCTTCAAACCGCTTTTTGTAGTCAGGGTGTCGGTCGCCTTCGTAAAGATTAAAGGTGAGATTCGAATCCATCCAATGAGGCCTCACACGAGACCAAATTTCTTCATACCGCTGATGGATCTTCGTCGATTGACCAATCACCCGATCAAACAATCGGGCTTTTTCCATTTCTTGATAGGCTTTGCCCTCATTTTCTGAGCTCATTGTGTTTGTCCCTTATTAAAACTGTCGCTCGATTTAGGGGCCATCTTAAAATCCCCTACTTGTTCCGGAAATATTCGCTCCACCACGATCTCGGCCGATAGAATCAGTTTTTGCCGATCTCCAATAAAATCGGGAAACATCTCTAAAACAAGTGCCTTGAAATCCTCATAGGGCATTTTTGTCTTTGCAAGAATTGCATAGATATCATCCGGATCCTGTTTATAAAAACGTTCCAGTTTTAATTTGATGAGGTCCGGTGCTGTAACAGCATCCATCGTGAGATATTTGCCTGTAAAGATGTTGTGAGTTACCACACTCTTGAAATCGACTGTTGTTGCCAAAGTAACGATATCGACGGGAATAGCCAGTTGATTGCAAACAGCCTCAAAAACCTGAGCATCCGAGCTTGGAGCAATATCAATGTCCAAAGTAGCCCTGTCCCGAAATCCTTGGGCAATAATCGCCAACCCTCCCAAAACAATGATTTTGATTTTCAGCCCTTCTCTGGCCAAGACTTTTTCAATTTTTTCAAACAAAGCCGGCAATGTAGCGACACCGATTTGTTCCAATTTCTTTTTTGTCATACCAGTCCCATTTTTTCGTAAAATCGCCGTTGCGATAGCTGAAGCTGAGACACCAACGGTGGTTCTTTCAATCGCCAATCTCCCAAGAATTGAAAACTGCTGGCATCCGGGTTAGAGGTATCCAAAAATCTCAAATCTTCTAAAAGAGCTGTGTAGAATAAGTAGCGACGCGGATAGAGTTGAAAGTTCAATTGTGCCTCTGCCAAAAGCTTATGGCGATACCCTTCCAAAAGAGAAACCGCCTGTTCGGTCAATTCGTAAAAAACTCTCCCCTTTTTGCAGGCCTTTCTCACCACCCCATCACGTGCCAGTGCTCGCACCATAGGCAAATCATTTTTAACTTGATCCCTCCCAACCACTCCAAAAACTGCGAATTTTGAGAATACGTTTAACTTGTTATTCACAACTGCTATTCTAATCCATGCAACAATACACCGTCAATATAATACGACTATTAATAGTCGTAGTATAGTTAAATACTATATTTATCAATAAGTTATACACGTGCCTGGCACAAATGACCCTCGTGGTGCCAGGCACCAATTAAACTTTTTATTTTGGTTTGCGGACTTTTCGTGGCGCTTCCAGATCGACATGGAGGCGGGAGGCCCCGCTCTCCGGGCTGTATGAGACATTGAAACGATCGTCATCCTGAAGCCCCAGGGTTTTAAGGACAACCTCTTCGGGGGCGATCACCGTCCCCGAATAATCACCAGTACCGGTATCGATAGAGACCTCGGCACCACGGATCAAACCTCTGACATTTTCAAAACCGAGGGATGAGGCGTTCCAACACCGGCCCGGGTCGACCTGGACCGCCGGGGCCTTGCCGTCGCTACGACTTAAATCGACAATCTCCGTCTTGGGAAGACCCTTAAAATCGCCGGACCGGTAACGGTTCTCCGGAGTCGCTCGGGTGGTACTGATGGAAAATGGGGGATCAAAAGTAGCATCGCTCCAGATAAACCGCTGTTCCGCAGAAGAAGGCTCCCCTTCTTTGGGAGGGACCAGCGCCTGGCATTTTCCCTCTGACCTCGCCCGGATAAAACTAAGGACACGACCTCTCTCCTCCCGGGCTTCCTTAAAAAGCCGACTCACTCCCTTGCCAAACATCCTCAAGTCTTCCCGCGAGACAGGACCCCTCTGCAGGTACTCGTCTTCCATCACCTGTCGTGTTGAACCCTCCGGTGCCGCTCCCGGCTCGGGGCTTCCCGCAATGATCGAGAGCTTGACGTCGCCGTCATCCAGCCGTTGGTTCCCATTTTTGTCAAAAAAATAGATCTGGCGCTCAACCCCGGCCCGGGGGACCTGATCGCGGTAGTAGAAAACCAGTGTCTTTCGCGGGAAGGTGACTGCGGTCACAAACGGTGGTGGAGAGCCCATACCCCCTTTTCGTCCCCTCTCCCAAACGGTTGCTTGATAAATTCTACGGTTTCTTGAAAGTCAGCCTAAACTCGATATCCCGAAAGGCACCGGAATCGTCTTTGATTGTCCGGATTTGGTGGGACCAACCAAGCATATCTAAAGGAACGCCCAAATTAAGATCGACATTCGGCCAGGGGGGCCAAAAATTGGGGTTCGTCCCATAGGTCCTTTTCATCGCCGGAATCAGTCCGGAAAAAAGATAGCCGCTCCCATCCGGTAGCGGGGTACAAACGGTAAAGTTCCCCATCAAAAAACGGAAAATATTCGCCGCCAGTTCATGGTACCCGGGGGTTGCCTCGTAAAAAATACCGGTTTTCAACCATCGGTGTCGCACCTGTGTCTCCAAATCGGCCGCGCCCCGAAGCAATGCCCGGGCATCGTCCCAAGAATACGGTTCACCCCTCTCCACACCTCGTTCCCTAAGGACACGAACCGCTTCCGCTGTCTGAGCCACTTTGGCAAATGGTTTCATTGAATAAAAAATACTGCGGTAGAGGGTCGCCACCTCCGACGTGCCAGGGATTTTATCCAGTGCCAGCAGATAATCCGTTTCCGTCCTGAAATCGGTCCATCTTTGTTGCCACTCCTCGGGATTTTGAGAGGCCATCAAGGCGTGAAAGAGTTCTATCGCCTTGGCCCGGTAGGCCTCAAAACAGTTTCGGGCCACAGCGATTTGCTCCGCAGGGGTCATCCGGGCAATCATCTCCGGGGTTACCTTTCGCAGATCAAACGGTTTCCCATCTCTTTCTTTTTTGGCTCGCAGTTTGTCCAGCTCGTCAAAAACAGGATCGGACGAAGGGGCCGCAGGAGGCGCATCCGCACTGGCACGGGCCACTTGATTTCCACTCGCGGGTGGAAGAGGCACCCCTTTCTTTTCTACAAAAAGCGGTTCCGGAACAAGCTTCGGCATTGCGGGAGACAGCACCAATGTTGTGGGGGGGTATTCCTCAATCATCGGAGAGGCAAAGACGGTGGTCAGCCACCGCTCGCGTTCAGCCTCTTCGTAAATCGCTGCATATTGATGGGCATCACGGGCAAATTCCACAAAAGGGGCGGCCAGACTGAGAGGCCCGGCCCAACGGGTGAGCCACCCAAGCCAGCGGAAACCGGCACCGCGGGCGACACCCCCCGCCTCCAAACGGGCCAATCTTTCCACCGATTCCTCTACCACCGGTCTGCTCCATGCCGGAACATTGGGTCTTAAAACCCGGGCCGGTCCTGTAGGAACAGGTGCCGGACTGTTTGGCACAGGGGCACTGCCAGTTGGCACTCTCATCGGGTAACCCATACCCCCTTTCTCGTCCCCTCTCCCCAATGGTTGCTTGGTAAAGCAAGCCCTTCTTGACAACCTCCGGCCGGTCCCATAGTTAGTCGTGCTGGAACTTAAACATCAGGAAAAAGGAGACTCCCCATGCGATTTCAAAAAACTCTTCTCGCTGTTGCCCTTGTGATCAGCTCTCTTGGCGTTGCCACTCACGCTGGGGCAGGTGAATTAGAAAATGGGAATAAAGACCGAAAAGGGTTTTTGATCGGGTTTGGTCTGGGGGGCGGTATGCTTCATACCCGCGGTGGCGGCGCCACGGATACCCGCGCCGACTTTCTGGGCGACTTCAAAATCGGCGGGGGGGTCACGGAGGATATTCTGCTGATGTACGATGGCTCCTTTATCTATACCAAGGATGGCAATGTCAATTTTTCGATTTATAACTCTTCTTTTGCCGTGCAGTGGTTTCCTGTTTCCAATTTTTATATCCGGCCGGGGGTTGGTTTCAGCGTTTCCACCGCCTCTGCCTCTGCATCCGGAGTCACCGTTTCAGCCAGTAGTGACGTCTCTTTCGGGGCTGATTTTGCGGCAGGGTATGAATTCCGGCTCGGCAAGCGTTTTGCCTTGAGCCCTGAATTTATTTATCACTTCTCCGATATCCGATCAAGCGGTGCCAGCCTTCAAGCCCATTCGATGGGGGCCCAAGCCTCACTGCTGTGGTATTTCTGACCGCACCCTCTCGAACCAATCCAATAATTTTTTCTGGCGGGAGATAAAGGGCCAGACCTTCATCTCACGAACACTGCTCAAAACCCCGTAGCAGACAAGGTCGGAAACATCCGGCGCCTCACCCCCCATAAATTTTTTGGAACTGAGTCCCTCCTCCCACTTTTCCAAAACGGTCCAAAGCGCCTGACGAGGGTCGGTGATGCCGCGCTTCTTCATCCCTTTGCGCGCCACAATGGTCATCGCCACAGCCCCGCCGAGGGCGAGGGTGTACCGCTTCCACCGGGGAAATTTACCAACCTTGGTGATGTAACGAAAAGAACCGAGCGCCTCAAAAAAGTTGCGGTAGATATTGGCGGGAAGGATTTGAACCAGCTCTTCATCTGCATAATTCATCCACCGAGCCTGCTCGGCAGATTTTAACTCAGAAAAAATCGGCCTTTCTGGAAATTTCCGGTCCAGGGTGCGGATGATCTCGTTTGACTCCACCACCACCTGCCCCTCATCGACCAAAACGGGGACTTTGTCGTGCGCCACCGCCTCCGGGAAACCGGCTAGCTCGTCGTGGGTCATTGGATTGACCTCAATCTTTTGGTAAGGGATTTTTTTGTAATCCAAAACAGCCCTCACCTTGCAACAATAAGGACAGACCTCATACTGGTAGAGTTGTATCATGGGGAGGAATGTAGACCGATGTATCGGGAAAAAGCCAGAGGCTTCTAGCCCACGGCTTTTGACGGTTGACTAGAAGGGGCATGGGGCGTTATGACCCTCCCGCCATGGCCAAGGGCCCTGAAAAATTCGAGACGGCGCTGGCTAAACTGGAGGGGATCGCCCAGAAGTTGGAAGAGGGAGAAACCTCGCTGGAGGATTCCCTTAAGGCGTTTGAAGAAGGGATGAAACTCTCCAAATTTTGCGAAGAAAAACTCTCCGAGGCCCAAAAGAAGATTGAAATATTGATCAAAGACAGAGACGGAAAAAAATCGATCAAGCCGTTTGAATCGGAAGAAGAATAATGTCCCTTAAAGAATATCTGGATAAAAAAAGAAGGTTCGTCGATGAAACGCTGGACCGGTGGCTCCCTGCCGCGCCCGGGGATCGTCTGAAAGAAGCAATGCGGTACAGCCTGATGGCGGGGGGAAAGCGGGTCCGTCCGATCCTCGCCATTGCCGCTTGTGAAGCCTGCGGAGAAAAAATGGAGCGGGCCCTGCCGGTTGGCTGTGCCCTGGAGATGATCCATACTTACTCCCTGATCCATGACGACCTGCCGGCAATGGATAACGACGACGTTCGCCGCGGACGCCCCACCGCCCACAAGGCGTTTGACGAGGCGACCGCGATCCTTGCGGGAGATTCCCTGCTCACCGAGGCTTTTCGGATTCTTTCCCAAAAGGGGCGGGAAATAGGAATTTCAGCCGCCATCTTGGTCGATGTGATTAGTGATATTTCGCTCGCCTCCGGTTTTGAAGGGATGGCCGGCGGGCAGATGCTGGACCTGCAATTTGAGGGGAAAGACGTTGGGGCGGCAGAACTGGAAAATATCCACCGGCACAAAACAGGAAAACTCCTGCAGGTGGCTGTCGTCACCGGAGGCAAGGTCGGCGGTGGGACACCGGAACAGATTGAAGCGCTCTCCCGGTTTGGGCAGGCGATAGGGCTCGCCTTTCAGATCGCCGATGATATTCTGGATGTCGAGGGGTGGGAGAACAAAGAATGGAAGAATGCCGGAGGGGACGCCAAAAATAAAAAGGTCACCTACCCCTCCGTCTTGGGGCTGGCCGCCTCCAAAAAGAAGGCCCAAGAACTGATTGAAACGGCCCATGAGGCATTACGCCCTTTTGGCAACGAGGCTCAGGCCCTGCGTGAAATCGCAAGTTACATTATCCAAAGACGCAACTAAAGAACACCCCTTTGTCAGTCGCGGCGGGATCAAACTGGCGCATGCCCTCGATTACTTTAATCTGGATGTCACTGGCCTCGTTGCCCTCGACGTCGGGGCTTCCACCGGCGGTTTCACCGATTGTCTCCTCCAACGGGGGGCGAAAAAAGTCTATGCCCTCGATGTTGGCTACGGACAACTCGCCTGGAAACTCCGAACCGACTCCCGAGTGGTTGTTATTGAAAGGACCAACATCCGTTATTGGGACAGACATCAAGTCACGGAATCGATTGATCTGGCGGTGATCGATGTCTCGTTTATCTCACTCACACTGGTGTTGCCGAAGGTGAAGGAAATACTAGCGAGTCATGGTTCGACACGCTCACCATGTCCGAGTATTGTGGCACTCATTAAACCAAACTTTGAAGTCGGCAAGGGTCAAGTCGGCAAAAAGGGGGTCGTCCGCGAACCTGAAAAACACCGGCAGGTGATTGAAAAAATCCGCGCCTTGGCCTCCACCCTCAACCTGAAAGCTTGCGGGGTCACCGAATCCCCACTCACCGGCCCTGAGGGGAACAAAGAGTTTTGCCTGCTCTTGACCCCCCCTTCCTAACAATGCTAAAATAGAGGAAGAAATGCCACTCCTCACCTTTTTACTGGTCCTCGGGATGCTCCTCAGCCCTGTCCGGCTTTTAGCGAGCCCTCCCAACGAAGAAAAAACTACACTCTTTTACCTCCTCTATCAGATCTCTCTTAACGGCGGTTCGGCCAAAGAGGCCACCCGATACCTGGAAAAAGCTTTAGGCCAAAAACCGGGGGACAAAACCCTGCTCTTCCAGAAGGCCTCGCTACTGGGCGACAAGGGAGAGCTCAACAAGGCCAAAGAGATCGCCAAACAATTGGAGGCGGAAAACCCTCATGCCGTAGAGACCCTGCTCCTGCTGGGTAAAATCGCCTCGGCGGAAGGGGATCACCCCCTGGCGGCTCACTACTTCCAAAAAGCCACCAAGGAAAAACCGGATTCGGAGGAAACAGTCCTGCTCCTGACCCAGGAACTGGCCCTATTGAAAAATTTTGACCGGGCCCTCACGGTGCTGGAGGCCTACCATCGCAGGAATCCGGAGGAGACCAATGCCCTTTTCTTCAGGGCCTCCCTCTATTTTCATTTCATGAACCAGCCTTTCAAGGCGGTCGATACCTATCGCGAAATCCTGAAGATCGAGCCGGACAATACCAAGGCCCTCGCAGCCATTATCGACATTGACCTCGCCAAAGGAAAAAAACGGGAGGCCCTGAAGGTCCTCCAAGAGGCGGTGCGGAAAAATCCTTCGGAGATTACACTCCGGCTCCGGCTGGCACTTCTCCAATATGAACTAAAATTTTACAAAGAGGCAATCAGTCACTTCCAATCCATCCTCAAAGATTATCCCAATTTCGACAAGATCACCTACTACCTTGGGGTCATCTATGAAAACAGGGGGATGATCCAAGAGGCCCTCGGTGAATTCGGCAAAATACCCGCTTCCGGCGATTTTTATAAGGAGGCCGGACTCCACCGGGCCTACCTCCATGTCCAGACCAAAAAGGAGGAGGAGGCGATGGAGATCCTGAGGGAGGCCCTGAAGAAAAGACCGGAGATCAGTGAATTCTACGAATATTTATCAGAAATATACAGGGATCGTGGAGAAAACCTTGCCGCCATCAGGGTCTTGGAGGAAGGGATTGGTCGGGTAAAAGACAAATCACGCCTCCTTTACGCCCAGGGGATTCTCTACGACAAGACGGGGGAGTTTAAAAAATCAATCAAGGCGATGAGGCGGGTCTTGAAACTGTCCCCCGACAACGCCCATGCCCTGAATTTTATCGGGTACACCTATGCCGAAAAAGGGATCCACCTGGACGAGGCCGAGAAATTGGTGAAGAAAGCGCTGGAACTCAAGCCGGAAGACGGCTATATTACCGACAGCCTTGGGTGGGTTTACTTCCGAAAGGGGAAATTTGACGAGGCGTTTCTCTACATTGGGAAGGCTTACCAACTGATCCCGCAGGAACCGGCGATTGTCGAGCATCTGGGGGATCTGTACCTGAAAAAAAGCCGGAGAGAGATCGCCCTGCGTTATTTTGAAGAATCGCTGGGGCTTCTTTCAAAAAAGAAAGAGTTGGACCAGGATAAAAACAGGGATATAGAACGGCTCCGGGAAAAGATTGAAAAGATCAAGTCACAGCCTTAGCACCCTCCTTGCCTTCCTGATCCTCTTTTTCGCCGTCGGCTGTGGTTCTCACCAAACCTCTCTTTCGGCCGTGAAAAGGCCCTCCCATCGCACCTCGCTCCAGGAGATCTTTAAGGAACAGAAGGCACAGCGGGAGATCAAGGGGCTTAAGGCCCTTCTCAAGGTCCGTTCAGGAGGGGGGTTTTTCAGCCCCTCCGCCGACAGGGTTATCCTCCTTTTGCTCCCGGCTTCATTCCGGATCGATACCACCAACGACTTTGGTTTATTGCTGAGTCAGGTTGTCTCTAACGGAATTCAGGCCACTCTCTTTTGGCCCCAGGAAAAAAAGTACGTCCAGGGAACGGCCGAGGAGGGGCTTTTTGCAAAATACCTGGAACTCCCCCTCGACCCGGAGGTCATGGTCCCGCTCCTGGCCGGGGTACTCCCGTTGCACGACGAAACGGACTATCAAATCAACCTGATCAAAAATGGGAAGATCTTTCTTCTTGAGGAGGAGGGGCAAAGAATCCGAATCGATGCGGAGACCTTGAGGCCATTGCAGTTTCTCGCACTCGATAGTTCCCGTCTCCCCTCCCTGGAGATCCGGTTCCTGGAATGGACAACGGTTCATGACAGACCGGTTCCCCAGAAATTGAAGATCATCTTCTGGAAATCGCACCGAAGTCTTATCGTTGAATTGGATGGCATCGAGCTGAACCCTCCGTTAAAACCAAAAATATTTCAAATCGATCTCCCGGCTGATGCGGAACAAATCGACACTTTTTAGCCTTTTTTTGATCCTGCTCACGGGCTGCCACTTTCAGGTCCCGAAAGACCCTTCCATCCTGATCTGGCACCTCGGTGCTGAACCGGATACCTTGAACCCGATCCTGGCTACCGATGCCTATGCCGGAACGATAGATAACTTCATCTATGAAACCTTGATTGAAAGAGATAATGCCACCCTCGCCTGGAGGCCAAAACTGGCAACCCGGTGGGAGATTTCACCCGATCACCGGCAGTTCACCTACACCTTAAGGGACGACGTCTTCTGGCATGACGGCACCCCTTTTACCACCGACGATATCCTTTATTCATTTGAAAAAATCATGGACCCGGCGGTCGACGACCCGCATCTCAAGGTGTATTACAAGGATATTCTCAAGGTCGAAAAACTCTCTCCCGTTGTTGTCCGGTTTACCTACAGAGAACCGTACTTTCTGGCGCTGGAGTTTACCGGGACGATCCCGATCATCCCCAAGCACCTTTACCAGGGAACCGACTTTAACAAGAATCCCCTGAACCGGACCCCGATCGGCACCGGCCCATTTCGCTTTCTCTCCTGGAAAACCGGTGATCGGATCCGGATTGCCCGCAACGAGGGATATTGGCGAGAGAAGCCGGCCCTTCACGGCATCGACTTCGAAATTGTGGCCGAAGATACAGTCGCCCTTCAAGTGCTCAAAAAAGGAGGGCTTGATTTCGCCGGACTTCGTCCGATCCAGTGGGTGCGCCAGACAGGTTCCTCCCGTTTTAACAACCGGTTTGAGAAAAGATCGTATACCACTCCCGGTTATAGTTTCATCGGTTGGAACAATAAAAAACCCTTCTTTAAGGATAAAAGGGTCCGTCGCGCAATGACCTTTCTGATCAATCGTCAACAGATATTGGAAAAACTCAATTTTGGCCTCGGCCGAGTGGTCACCGGCCCGGCGTATGTCGACTCTCTTGATTACAACCCTCAAATCGAACCGATTCCGTATGACCCGGACAAGGCGAAGGAGTTGCTCGCCCAGGCTGGGTGGCGGGATACGGATCACGACGGGTGGTTGGATAAAAATGGGGTCCCTTTTCGTTTTGAGTTTCTCATCTCTTCAGGCCGCCGTTTCGCCGAACGGCTCGCGACTATTCTCAAGGAAGACTTTGCCGGGGTCGGGATCGACATGGAGATTCGAAAACTGGAGTGGGCCCTCTTCATCAAAAACTTAGACGACCGAAAGTTTGATGCGGTCACCCTGGGTTGGGTCTTTGGTTTTGAGCAGGACCCGTATCAGGTCTGGCATTCTTCCCAGGCGGTGAAAGGATCCAACTTCGTCGGTTTTGAAAACAGGGAGGCCGACACCCTGATCGAAATGGGGCGGCGGGAGTTCGACCGACAAAAGCGGGCCAACCTCTACCGTCGTTTCCATCAGATCGTGGATGAGGAACAACCTTATACCTTTCTCTACGCCAGCCCTCACCTGCTCGCCCTCGACCGGCGGTTCGAGAATGTCCAGGTCTATCCCGCCGGTGTTGATCCTCTGGAATGGACGGTTCGGCCCGTCTTAGAGCTGGAATAACACCTTCTTTGGAGCCTGCTTGGGTGAATCACCCTTTTCAAGCAACTCTTCCTAATTTTTTGCGATAATAACCCTGTTCCAACACTCACGAGTCATGGGAGAAAGAATGGCTACAGATATTCGCGCTAAGGACATCGACCCCAGCTTACAAATATTCCGGCGGATGGCTGAGCTCAATGAATCAAGAGCTTCCACCGCCCACTTCACCAAAAAAGATTACGACACCACTTTATCGGCACTCGGAGCGGATCACTACACTCCAGGAATTCCAAAATGGGAGGAGATTCAAAGCAGTCTTCTCGCAAAAGATATAAGGGCTTCGCAAAACTTGGAAAGACGGTTCATTGCTGCAGCACTCTGCTTTGCTGATCGTATACAGGTCTACAGCTTCCTTCATATGGACGCTCCCTATAAGGATCGTCTCGATCCTAATCTTGTCGATGCCATCTGTCGTGACACCCTTTTTGAGGAAACGGGAGCCGCCATTGACCAGGTCACAACGACCTACGAAAACTTTGCGGTCTCCTCTGAGGAGACTAAAAAATTTCCTCGAGAAAGACTGACTAGCATGGCCTATCATGGGGCCCTTGGGTTAGGACCGCAGAATCGTTACTTTCGAAATTGGGTTGAACTCACGGCGAGGAGTGGTTTTGATCAATCCAGTGGGCGTTTTCGTAATTCTCTGCATGCCAATGCTGCTGAATCTGACATCAGTCGTTTAAGTGAAGTGGTTAGAAGAGGCCTCCGAATGTCTCAATTTTCCTTTCCTGACGTTTATGAACGATTTATTCATAGCTCACACAAAGACTTTTTTATTCCTAATGAAACCTTTCCAGAAGGGACCCAGGATAATAATCCTGCCTGGAGTCTCATCTTTGCCGCCCAGTTTGAGGACAATCCCAATCGCCCCCTACCTATCCAAGACCCCAGTAGTGGCCGTGCCGTCACTGTGGCAGCCATAGCGCAAGATTCCATAGCTAATTACATCGATGTTCGTGCCAAAGAAAACTTTGAAGCGGCGATTCATCTCTTGGACGCCTATTCTGTCTTGGCCTACCGATACCCAGAAATACACATTTATGGTTACAAGCTCACCGATCTCTGGGGAGAGGGAAAATCTTTTACATCACCCGATGGCTCGTCAATTCAGATTTCATTTCGGAACGACTTTGAAAAAATGCTCGATGTCGATGCTCACCTGAGAGAGGTGGGTACGAATCTTGAAACATTGGTCTCTGACTTTCATCGCGGGGATATGAATTCCATCCCCAAATTAAACATCTTGATAGCACGACTTGGTCATGCTGTGGAACTGCTCTACCGAACAGACAGTTACATCCGATCCCACAGGACCCCCACCATGGAACGTCGTGGTGAAAGGGCCGTCCGTGTTCTTGCCTACCTCATCAAGAATATTGTTTCTGCTGATCTCCGCAGAAGAGAGGTGGAGGAAATCTCCCGATTCACCGAGGCCGCTAAAACAACAGGAACCTACACACCGGAAGAACCTACCTATTCCGACCTATTCGCACCGATGATGCATGCCCTTCACGGTCTCCGCGCTTATCAAGAAACCCATCAAGAAACACCCTAGACAAAGATAAAAAGAGTCGCTAGTTTCCCCACCACCAAGGAGGTCTTATGAAACGACTGATTATTGGTTTTTGTTTGGTCACTTTTCCCTTTTTGACCGCCTGTGGCCGACAGTATGCCAAGGGGGCCTATATCCCGGCCAATACGGTGATCTTAAGGAGCGACAAATTTGTGGAGGCGGATCTCCAGCAGATCGCCGAAAAGCTGACTGAGTCACTCCTGGCTGATGAACGAATCGCCGCCTCTGCCGCTTCCCCAACGGTCATGATGAGCCTGATCACCAATTCCACCGACGAGCATATCGATATGAAATCGCTCTCGGACAAAATCCGAACCGCCCTTTTCAAATCGAAAAAGATAAAATTCGTCAATGAGAGCCTTCGCCCTGCGGTGAAAGAAGAGGTCGAATACCAGTCCGGTGATTTTATCGACCAGAAAACCGCCAAAAAGAGGGGGCGTCAGGTTGGCGCCGATTACCTGATCTCCGGCAATATCTCGGCGATCAAACAACCGGTCGGGCGCCAGGAGATCGTCTATTACAAGGCGACCCTGGAAATGACCGACCTGGCCACCAATATCATTGCCTGGACCGATGAGGTCGAGATCAAGAAGAAGTTCCGCAAAAAATTCACCGGATTTTAATTGCGGCTCGCGGTAACCCTACTCCTTGCTTTGTCCATGACTGCCTGTGGAGGCGGGTATGTCCATCAATCGCGAGGCGCCCGCCACTCCTTCCAGAGGGGGGATCCTGAGAAGGCCCTGAAGTGGTACCAGCAACAGAAACCACCCCACCGGGATCGTCTTCTCTACCTGATGGATCAGGCTGTCATCCTCCACACCGCCGGTCGCTACCAGGAAAGTTTAAAAACCTTCGAGGAGGCGATCCGACTCTCGGAGGCGATGAACAGCCCGCAGGTACTGGCGAAAACCGCCTCGCTTGTCACCAATGACAACCTGATCCCCTATAAAGGAGAGGATTTTGAACGATTGCTGATGCACCTCTTCCAAGTCCTCAACTACCTCGGGTTAGGTGAGCCGGATGAGGCGTTGGTGGAAGTCCGTCGGGTCCACACAAAATTTTCAGACTTCTTTAAGGATAATTCCAAGAGTTATTTAAGGAACGCCTTTGCCACCTACCTTTCAGGATTGGTTTGGGAGGCCAATGGCAAACTCAATGATGCCTACATCGATTACAAAACCACCCAAAAGATAGTCCCCTCATTCCCTTCCCTCCCCCAGGATCTCCTGAAGGGGGCCACGCTGTTTGGATTCCTGAATGAAAAGGCCCGATGGCAAAAATTGTTCAGACAGGATTACCGGCCCCTCCCTCCGGATCAGGGAGAGGTCATCCTTCTGATAGAAGAAGGGGTCGTGCCTGAAAAGGAATCGACCGAAGAAGAGATAAATCTTCAGGTTCTTCCATTGCCGAGATACCCGAAGGATTTGAAAAACCCCGTGCTGGTTTCTGTCTTCAGGGGTGCTTCACCCAAGGGTGCTTCACCCAAGGGTGTGTCACCCACAGATAAAACAGAACTGGCCCAAACAACCCCCCTCTACCGGGTCGATGAAGCGGCGAAGAAAACCTTAGCCGATCAAAAGGGGGGGATGATCGCGCGCGGTCTTGCCAGACTGGCCGTCAAAGAAGGGGCCGCCGTCGCCGTTGGGACAAAGGTGGATCGGGACCTTGGAATTTTTTTGGGTGTTCTTGTTCTGGCGACCAACCGTGCCGATCTTCGTTCCTGGCTCACACTTCCCCGCTCTTTTCAGGTGGCGCGTTTCGCCCTTCCCGAAGGGACCTACGACCTCAAACTCTCCTGGCCCGGCGGCTCCAAATCCATTCCCACAATGGCCGTGAAGGCCCGCAAAAAAACCTTTGTGATCCAGAGGATCTTTGATTAGATTGTCAGTTCAACGTGCTGGCCTACCTCCTAAAACGTTTTTTTCTGATCGTCCCGACGTTTTTGGGGATTACCTTCGTTACCTTTCTGATCATCCAGCTTGCGCCGGGAAATCCGGTCTCCCTCAAGATCCAACAACTCGGCGGTGAGGGGATCAAGAGCGAAACGGTCTCCCGGGAGGTCATCGAACAGACAAAAAAACTCTACGGTCTCGATAAACCATTTTCGGTCCAGTACCTCCAATGGCTCAAAAGGATTGTCACATTCGACTTTGGGGAATCGTATAAAGACCATCGCCCTGTCCTGAAAAAGATTGGCGAGGCGTTGCCGATCACACTTTTGCTGAATCTTATTTCGATCTTTCTCATTTATACGATCTCCATCCCCTTGGGGGTCTTCTCCGCCGTCCGGCCGGACAGCCGAACCGACAAGATCATCACACTCTTCCTCTTTATCCTTTATTCTCTTCCCTCCTTCTGGATCGCGATGATCCTGATCATGTTTGTCGGCGGTGGAGAATACCTCGACCTCTTCCCGGTGGTTGGTCTCTTTTCACGAGGGATCGAACAACTCTCCTGGTGGGGGAAGATCGGCAACGCCTCCTGGCACCTCGTCCTCCCGGTGATAACGCTCACGCTGGGAGGGTTTGCCTTCATGACCCGTTTCTCAAGGGCCCAACTCCTGGAGGTGATCCGCCAGGATTACATCCGGACCGCACGCGCCAAGGGGGTTCCCGAAAGGTGGGTTGTCTGGAAACATGCGGTACGGAACGCCCTAATCCCGATGATCACCCTGATGGGGACACTCCTGCCCGGTCTCATTGGCGGCAGTGTCATCGTGGAACAGATTTTTACCATCCCCGGCATGGGGAAATTGGGGTTTGAGGCGGTCCTCTCGCGCGACTACCCCACCGTCATGGCGATCGCCGCCATCGAGGCGCTTCTCACACTTTTGAGCATCCTGATCTCCGACCTGCTCTACGTGATGGTCGATCCCCGCATCAGTTTTGAAAGAAGGCAGTCATGAAAAAAGAATCCACCACCTCTCTCGTCTGGGATCAGTTTAAGAAAAACCGGCTGGCGGTGGTGGGGCTCATCTTTATCGGGCTCCTCTTCCTCCTGGCCTTTCTGGCCCCCTCCCTTTCCCCTTACTCCCCCACGGAGTATGATCTGAATTCCATCCTCCTCCCCCCCTCGGTAGACCACTGGCTCGGCACGGATGAAGAGGGGCGCGATGTCCTCTCCCGGATGATCTATGGCTCCAGGGTTTCTCTCTCCGTCGGCTTTATTGCCGTGGCCCTCTACGTGATCATCGGTGTTATTTTCGGCGCCCTGGCCGGCTACTTTGGGGGGTGGGTCGATATGCTGATCTCCCGCCTCATCGAGGTGATGTTCTGCTTCCCCACATTTTTCCTGATCCTGACCGTCCTCGCCTTTATCGGCCCTTCACTCATCAATATCATGATCGTCATCGGGATCACGAGCTGGACCGGCATTGCGAGACTGGTCCGCGGCGAATTTCTAAAACTCCGCGATCAGGATTTCGTTATTGCCGCCAAGGCCACAGGAGCCGGTGCCCTGAGACTGATCTTTCGCCATATCCTGCCCAACAGCCTGGCGCCAGTTCTGGTCTCGGCCACCTTCGGGGTTTCGTCCGCTATTCTGATCGAATCGAGCCTTTCCTTCCTCGGTTTTGGCGTCCAGCCCCCAACCCCTTCCTGGGGGGAGATCCTGTCTCAATCGAGGGATTTTATTGACATCGCCTGGTGGTTGACCCTTTTCCCGGGACTGGCCATTTTTATAACAATTACCGCCTACAACCTGGTTGGGGAGGGACTCCGGGATGCCATTGATCCGAGGTTGAAAATGTAATGGAACCATTATTAACCGTTGAAAATCTCAAAACCTATTTTCTGACCTCCCGCGGGACCGTCAAGGCGGTCGATGACGTCAGTTTTACAATCAACCGCGGGCAAACTTTAGGCCTCGTCGGAGAATCCGGTTCCGGAAAATCGGTCACCGCCCTTTCCCTCCTCCGCCTGGTCTCTCCGCCGGGACAGATCATTGGCGGAAAGATCCTGATGAACAACTCCACCGATCTCCTCAAACTCCCCGAGGAAGAGATGAGAAAGATCCGAGGCCAGAAGATCGCGATGGTCTTTCAGGAACCGATGACGAGCCTGAACCCGGTTTTTACCATCGCCAACCAGATCGAAGAGGCGATCGCCATTCATCAAAAATGCCCCTCTCCGGAGGGAAGGGAAAAGATGCTGGAATCGCTCCGGTTGGTCGGGATTCCGGATCCGATCCGTGTGGCCAAAAGCTACCCCCATGAACTATCCGGGGGGATGCGGCAGAGGGGGATGATCGCCATGGCGCTCGCCTGTCAGCCGGAACTGTTGGTCGCCGATGAACCGACAACGGCCCTCGACGTGACCATCCAGGCCCAGGTGCTGGAACTTTTGAAAGAATTGCAGAAAAAACTGGGGATGGCCTTGATCCTGATCACCCACGACCTGGGGGTGGTGGCGGAAACGGTGGAAACGGTGATGGTGATGTATGCCGGCAAGATCGTCGAGAGCGCACCAACGAGGGAGATCTTCGCGAACCCAAGGCATCCCTATACAAAGGCCCTCCTTGGGGCTATCCCGCGATGGAACGAGGGCCCATCACGGCTACAGGTGATCCCCGGAACTGTCCCCGATCTTTCCAAACTACCACCCGGTTGTTCTTTTCAGGACCGTTGCGAAAAGGTCGAAAATCGTTGCCGTCAGGAAGAACCGGAGTTAGAAGAGAAACCAACCGGCAAGAAAGGAAATAAGGTACGGTGTCACTTCCCTTGGGTGTAACACCCCTGCTAGAAGTAAAAGGGTTGGTCAAACGGTTCCCGGTCCGGGGCGGCCTGTTCTCGCGAGTTCAGAGGTCGGTCAAGGCCTTAAACGGCGTCTCCTTGTCAATCCAGCCGGGTGAAACCCTGGGGCTTGTCGGTGAATCCGGTTGCGGGAAGACAACACTCGCGAGGGCCCTCCTGAAATTAATCCCTTCTGATTCAGGACAAATCCTTTTCAAAGGGACCGATCTGACCCCGCTTTCTTTCAAGGCGATGCGTCCCTTCCGGCGCCATATCCAGATGATCTTTCAGGACCCCTACTCCTCGTTGAACCCCCGCATGACCGTCGGTGAGATTATTGCCGAACCTCTGGTGATCCACAAAATGGTCCGCCGCCAGGAAAAAAGAGAGAGACTGGAAAAACTCCTGGCCACGGTCGGGTTGGCCGCCGACAATCTTGACCGTTACCCTCATGAGTTCTCCGGGGGGCAGAGGCAAAGGATCGGGATCGCCAGGGCACTGGCCCTTCTTCCGGAATTGGTGATTGCCGACGAACCGGTATCGGCCCTCGATGTCTCGGTGGGGGCCCAGATTGTCAACCTCCTGCGGGATCTTCAAAAACAGCTCCATCTCTCCTACCTCTTTGTCTCCCACGATCTCAAACTGGTGAGAATGCTCTCCCATCGTGTGGCTGTCATGTACCTGGGGGAAATTGTGGAACTGGTTCCGGCCGAAGGGTTAGCCAGGCCGCTCCATCCTTATACCCAGGCACTGGTTGCGGCGATTCCTATCCCTGATCCGGAGAAGAGGCGAAAACGAACCCTCCTGACCGGAGAGGTCCCCTCTCCCACGGAGATTCCCGAAGGTTGTCCCTTTCATACCCGTTGTCCTTATAGGGAGGCTCAATGCCGCACCGAAAAGCCCCCCTTCAAGGAGTGGCTCCCAGGCCATTGGGCCAGTTGTCATTTTGCCGATAAGATTGTCGATAAACTTGGAGGCTCCCATGCTTAAGAAGCCTGTTGTTGTTTTAATGTTAGTTCTTTTTTCCGGTTGCGTCCCCAGCCGGAGCTCGCAACGGTCTCAAGGGCCCACAAAGATCTCCGGCCCGTCGGGCTACATGATGACCCCTTACGGTATTACGATCGAGGCCCGTTACGAACCCTCCCTCGACCAACTGATGCCAGGGTACAAGATCGTCATCGTCAGCCTGACCAACAACTCAATGGACCCGATCCCGATGGATGCCATCAAAGACAAATGGGTCATTGAGACCCTCAACGGTCGAAAACTGAAGGCCACAAACAGTCTCCGCCTGAAGGACCCTAAGGTCTGGTCGGACCTCCCCAAGGAAAAAAAGAGCTTGATGGAATACCCGCATACCGTCCCGATCGGCTACACCCAGACCTTCGATATCTTCATCCGTGGGAATCCCAACCTGGAAGACTTTCACGCCGTCACCTACAAGAATGAGGCGATGGGAATGATCTTTGAGATCCTCACCAGTGAATAACTACATTGAATCATTAAAGAAAACAGATATTGTCCTATTGCGTCAAAATTGATTTTTTATTATCGCTTTTTTGACGCTCTAACCTGTTAAAATCAAAAAAGAAAACAGAATGATCCCTATAAAAGGGTTAAATTAGACCCATTTTTGTTTATCATTTTTAATTTATTAATCCCCTATAAAAATTATTCTATAAGTTCAACACCATGATTATTATCAGTAATTTTTAAAAGTGGGGGTGGGTTAGGTATCTGGCACTCGGATTGCAAAATAGGAGGGTGTGCGATCTATCCCTCCCCCATTCAAAAGAATCCTGGTCCCCCTCCTCCTCACCTTTCTTGCCGGTTGCGGCAGTGAAGATTCCATCCTCAACAGCAGTTCCGCCGGCGCCGGTGAGACAGAAAGTGATGGAAACAATACCATTGCCAATCTGGTCCTGGGGGATGTCCAACCGCTGGCGTTTTCGGAGGACAACCAGGCAGTCCTTAATTTTGAAGGGGGACAACCCAATGACCAATACCTCCTGATCATCAATTCCTCAACCGTCTCGGACCAGGCGGTCTCCGTCACGATGAATAGCGACAGCGCCGCTCTCTCCTCCCTGACCGCGGAAACAATCGACCTCTCCGACCGGGCCTTGGAAGAGGCCTCGACAGCAGAAGAATTTCACCGGCTTCTGCGTGATGCCGAAAAAGAGATGGCCACCCTTGTTCAGGAGGGAGGTTTCTCCAACCTTCAGGCCGCTCAATATTATCCCCCCTCGGCCCCGACACTCGGCTCGATCAACTATTTCAATGTCCTCTCTTCGCTCTCTTCCCTCAGCCAGTACAGTATGGTGAAGGCCAAACTGCGCTACATCAGTAGCACTGTTTACGTTTACGTTGATCTGGATACCCCCTCGGCCTTGACCGACGCGGACATCAAGAGGCTCGCCTATGACTATGAAGCGGTGGCCGTCCCGTATGAACGAAAGGTCCTCGGTTCGGAGTCGGACGTCAATAAAGATGGGCATATCACGATCCTGATGACCCCGGTGATCAACCGGATGGCCAGTACCGGAGGGATGGTCACCGGTTTCTTCTATCCCGGAGACTTAGTCTGCACCTCAGGGTCCGGTTCCAACTGCCAGGAAATTTTCTATACCTTCGTCCCCGACCCGGACGGCAAATTTGGAAACTCGCTCTCCGTCTCGTTTGTGGTCGACCAGATCCTTCCTGGCGTGCTCGCCCACGAATATGAACATATGATCAGCTTCAACCAGCGGGTCCTGGTGCAAAAAGGGAGCGTCGAGATCGCCTCCGTTGAAGAATGGAAGGCCCATCTCTTCGAAGACTTAACCGGCTTTCCCCTGGAAAATTTCAGTCGCGTTAAAATCTGCCTGAACTCGCTCTCCAAGACATCCTTGGTCGGGTCAGGGAGTCCGGGCCTGGCCGCACGAGGCTGTGGCTACCTCTTCCTCCGTTATCTCTACGAACAGAGCGCCGACGGCGAGGCCTTCTTGAGAAATCTCGTCACCAATAAAGAGACCGGTGTGGCCAACCTTGAAAAGTCCTTTGCCGGAACCAGTGAAGCCTTTGACGAGTTCCCCGAATTTTACAACACCTGGACGGCGGCACTCTCTCTCACGAACACCGGTCTCAGCACCGATTCCCGTTTCAATTACCAGGCCCAAAAGGATCATCCCCAGACCGGACTGCCGACCGGCGTCTGCCTGATCTGTGCCCCACCGGACAGCCGGGGGACAATCCTCACAGGTCCTCCGGTGACCCCAGGGATCGCCTTTCCCCTCTCCCTGAAATTGAGCCCCACCACAACACAGATGATCCAGGTTGCGAAACCCTCAAAACAGATCACCCTCCAGGGCTCCGGCGGCGCCCCCCTCTCCGGCTGGATCCTCCAGAAGAAAACAGCGCCTTAAATCTCCTTTACAACCCAAAACCGGTCCACTAGGATCCTCCGCATGTTGCCGATTCTGCTGAAGATACCGCTCCCATTCCTCTCCCATGAGATCCCGATTTACACCTACGGCCTTCTCGTCGCCACCGCCTTTCTGGCCGGCATCTGGTGGTCCGCCCATGAGGCCAAAAAAGTTAACCTAAGCCCCGATTTCGTCTTTGACCTCTCTTTTTATATCGTGGTTGCCGCCATTATCGGCTCCCGCGTCCTTTATATTGTTGTTGATTACGACCGTTACCTCTCCCACCCCCTGGATATCTTGAAAATCTGGGAGGGGGGGCTTGTTTTTTATGGCGGCCTGATTGCCGCCATCGGCACCAGCCTCTACTATGCCAAGAGAAAAAAGACCCCGTTCCTGGTGGTTGCTGATCTCTTCACGCCGGGGGTCGCCTTGGGGCACGCCATCGGGCGACTGGGCTGTTTTGCCGCCGGCTGCTGTTACGGACGCCCCGTCACCGAAAGCCATTTCTGGGCTGTTACCTTCCCCCATAATGGCACATCGCTAGCCCCCGCTGGGATCCCGCTCTACCCGACACAACTGATGGAATCAGCCGCTGAATTGGCCCTGTTCCTGATCCTGATTGCCTTGCGCCGCCGGAAGAAATTCACGGGACAGATCTTTCTTTCTTACGTGGTCCTGTACGGTATCAGCCGGTCGGTGTTAGAGGTCTTTCGAGGGGATGCGATTCGCGGATTTGTTATCCCCGGAATCCTTTCGACCTCCCAATTGATCAGTGGTCTCTTGATTTCGGCCGCGATTATCTACTCTATTTATTTGAAAAAAAGGAGATCTGTATGAAGAAACAAACCCTCGCCCTTCTGGCTGGCATCCTGATACTGGCAGGGTGTACCAAGCCACTCATCTACGGCAAGGATCGGCCAGTCGACCCGGTCAGCCAGGCCTTTCCGGCCTCCGAGCAGGAAACCTACACTGCCGCCAAGGAGGTCCTGAAGACCCTGGGTTACAAGATCGCCTATGATAACCAGGAAAAACGGACGCTGAAAACAGGCTGGCGTTCCACCTCCATCGACTCCCATTACGTGGAACTGTTCGGCCGTCCGGACTATGGAACCGTCGGCGCCTATTACCAGCTGGTTGTCGAGATCGGAGAACGGGAGGGAAAATCGGAGGTAACGATTACCGCCCAACCCCGCAGCATTGTCCCCAACCTCAAATCATCTGGTCGGGTTGAAAAGAAGGTGCTGGCCCGGATGGCTGATCTCCTCCGCTCGGATGACATCCAGGTAACCAATATCGGGCTCCAGGAATAGCCTTTTCTCGTCAATAATGGACTATAAATCGACCCTGAATCTCCCTCAGACCGCTTTTCCCATGAAAGCGGATCTTGCCAACAGGGAGCCTTTACTCCTCAAAAAATGGCAGGAAGGCTCCCTCTACCAAAAAATCTTGGAAAAGAATAAAAAAGGAGAGTTTTTTTCCTTCCATGACGGCCCCCCGTATGCCAACGGTAATATCCATTTTGGTCATATTTTAAACAAGATCCTCAAAGATTTTGTCGTCAAATATAAAAATATGAATGGCTTTCGATCCCCATTCATCCCGGGATGGGACTGTCACGGCCTCCCGATTGAGCACCAGGTCGACAAAGAACTGGGGCCAAAAAAGAAAACAATGAGCAAAGGGGATATCCGGCGCGCCTGCCGCGAATACGCCTCACGGTACGTCACCCTTCAAAAAGAGGAGTTCCGTCGACTCGGGGTGCTGGCCGACTGGGACAACCCGTACATCACCATGAGCCCTGATTACGAGGCGACGATTGCGAGGGAGTTTGGCAAATTTGTCGCCGCGGGGTCGGTCTACAAGGGAAAAAAACCGGTCCTCTGGTGCACCTCCTGCCAGACCGCCTTGGCCGAGGCCGAGATTGAGTACGAAGAGGTCTCTTCCCCCTCAATCTACGTCAAATTCCCGCTGACCGATGAGGCCAAGGCCAGCCTGCCAAAATTGACCGGGCAAAAAGCCTCACTCGTTATCTGGACGACAACCCCCTGGACCCTCCCAGCCAACCTGGCTGTCGCGCTCCACCCCAATTATGATTACGTCGCCATCAAAGTTTCCGGAGAAATTTTCATTGTGGCCAAGTCCCTTGCCACCAACTTCATGAAGACCCTGGACCTCGAAGGGGAACCGGAGGTCATTGAGCGTTTCTCCGGCAAACAATTGGAGAGGAAAAAGTGTCATCACCCTTTTCTGCCGCGGGAGTCTCTTATCATCCTCGGAAATCATGTCACCATGGATGCCGGTACCGGTTGCGTCCACACCGCCCCGGGGCACGGAGAGGAAGATTTTGAAATCGGCAAGAACTACAATCTCCCCCTCTTGACCCCCGTTGATGCCCGTGGACGGTTTACCCAAGAGGCCGGCCTGAAAGAACTGGAAGGGCTTTTTGTCTTTGAGGCCAATAAAAAAATTGTGGACCTGCTCCAGGGAAAAAACGCCCTCGTCAAGGAGGAAAACTTCTCTCATCCCTACCCGCATTGCTGGCGGTGCAAAAAAGCGGTCCTTTTTCGGGCCACGGAACAGTGGTTCCTCTCGCTCTCCCACAACGATCTCCGTGGCAAGGCCCTGGAGGCGATCCGCGGAGTCAATTGGGTGCCGGCGTGGGGAAGGGAACGAATCTACGGCATGATCGAAAACCGACCCGACTGGTGCCTCTCGCGGCAACGGAGCTGGGGTGTACCAATCGTTGCCTTCACCTGCGAAGGGTGCGGCCAAATCCTGCAGGACAAAAAAATAATCGACAGGATCGTCTCTCTCTTTGAAAAGGAAGGGACCGATATCTGGTTCGACAAGAAAACTGAGGAACTGCTGCCGCCGGGGACCGACTGCCCCCGGTGCCATGGAAAAAATTTGAGGAAGGAAGAAGATATTCTGGATGTCTGGTTTGATTCCGGAGTCAGCTTTGCCGCCGTTGCCGAAAAACGGCTCTCCTTCCCGGCCGATCTTTACCTGGAAGGGAGCGACCAACACCGGGGTTGGTTCCATTCCTCACTGCTCGCCTCTTTGGGAACACGGGGTGTCCCTCCTTACAAAACAGTCTTGACCCATGGGTTTGTCGTCGACGGAGAAGGGAAAAAATATTCCAAATCCGCCAAAAATTATCTCCCGCCCGACAAGATGTTGAAGAATAATGGGGCTGATGTCCTCCGCCTTTGGGTCGCGGCGGAAGATTACCGGGGTGACATCCGGATCTCGGATGAAATCATCAAAAGACTGGCCGAGGCGTATCGCAAGATACGGAATACCGCCCGCTTCATCTTGGGAAATCTCTCCGATTTCGACCCGGACCAGGACAAGGTTTCGGCCGATTCCCTCTGGGAGATCGACCGCTGGGCCCTGCATACCACCCAAAAGCTGATTGAACGGACCCGACAGGGGTACGAAGAATTTGCCTTTCACCTGATCTTTCATGAAGTGAACCGTTTCTGTACCGTTGACCTCTCCAGTCTTTATCTCGATATCCTGAAGGATCGTCTCTACACTTTTGCCAAAACGAGTCCGGATCGCCGTGCCGCGCAGACGGCACTCTTTGAAATCATCACCACCCTCTCCCGCCTGATCGCCCCTGTGTTGTCCTTTACCGCCGACGAGATCTGGGCCAAAATCCCCCCCTGGAAGGGTGGGGAGGCCTCGGTCCACCTCTCCCGTTTTCCCACCAGCCAGTCCCGATGGATCGATGAAGCGCTGGGGGACCGATGGAGCCGGTTCTGGCGGGTGAGGGGCGAGATCACCAAAGGGTTGGAGATGGCCCGCCAAGCCAAGGTAATCGGCAACTCCCTGGAGGCCCGGGTCACCCTCTCAGCCGAGGATGAGACCGAGGCCCTTCTCCAGAATTTTGAAAAAATGCTCCCCGATCTGTTGATCGTCTCGCAGGTCACCCGGAGCCAGACACCCCTTGAAAACCCCGCTCCAGGAACGGTTTTCTACAAAAGCACCGAGATCCCTCACCTTCTTGTCACCGTTGAAAAGGCCGAAGGGGAAAAGTGCGCCCGTTGCTGGGCGTTCCGAACCTCGGTCGGCAAAAATCCGGGACACCCACTCTTGTGTGACCGGTGTCGCGAGGTACTCCGTTGATCAATAAATATAAAATCCTCCTGATCGTCCCGATCATCCTCCTTCTGGATCAGTGGAGCAAGGCCTGGGTGGTGCAATCTTTGGTGAAGAGGGATTCCATCCCGATCATCCCGAATTTTTTCGATATCGTCCATGTCACCAACAAGGGGGCCGCCTTCGGTATTTTCAGGGGGATGCCGGAATCAATTCGCCACCCCTTCTTTTGCATCCTCTCCCTGGTTGCGATCCTTCTGATCATCCTTTACTATACCCGATTGAAGGAAAAACACCTTCTCCCCTATGTTTGTCTCTCCCTCATTCTTGGCGGGGCGATCGGGAATCTCTGGGACCGATTCGCCCGAGGCGAGGTGGTCGACTTTCTTTCAATCCACTGGTACGATAAGATGATACACTGGCAGTTCGGTTCATTCCGATTGCATTTTCTCCTCGAATGGCCGGCATTCAACGTCGCCGACAGCGCCATTACGCTGGCCGTTGTTGGTTTTGCCCTCTTCACCTTCAGGAAAGAGGCTTCAACCGGGAGTGATTCATGCGACCGATCCTCTTCACGATAGGTTCATTCCGGGTTCCCTCTTTTTTCTTTTTTATCATGGTGGCCATCCTAGCCTGTGCCTTTTGCGGTTACTTTCTTTGCAAAAGAGAAAAACTAAAAACCGAGGTGGCGATCGACTTCGGAATCCTGGGGATGATCTTCGGCATTCTCGGTGCGAGGATTTTTCATATCCTTGTCGAAAATCCCGCCTATTATTGGAACGACCCGATCCGGGTCTTCCACTTCTGGCGCGGCGGGTTTGTCTCCTGGGGGGCCTTCATCGCCGTCCCATTGTCCCTGATCCTTTATCTGAAGGTCCGAAAGATCCCTTTCTGGCCTTACTTTGACATGGCCGCCGCCGCCATGCCGGTTATCAAGATTTTTGTTCGGATCGCCTGCCTGATGACCGGTTGTTGCTATGGGAAACCGACCGAACTCTGGTGGGGAATCCGCTTCACGAACCCAAATTCAACCGCCTTTTACTATTATCCCGATCTCCCCCTCCACCCCACACAGATCCTCTCGCTGATTCACGCCATCCTCCTCTTTCTCGGCATCAACTGGGTTTACAAACACCGCCGATTTGAGGGACAAACCGCCTCACTGATGATCCTTTTTTGGGTTGTCCCCCGCTTTTTTATCGAATTCCTAAGAGGGGACACCGATCGCATCCTCTTTTTCAACGACACCCTCTCCACCGGCCAGTTGATGGGGATCCCGCTCTTCATCCTGGGCCTGATTCTTTACACCACCCTAAAGAAGAAAGGATTGCATGACTTCGCGTAAAAAGGAAATCCTTGAGGCCGCCCTTCTTTTTGTCGTAGCGCTGGTCCTTCTCAAACTACTTTACCTCAACCGGGGTATCCCCTGGATCTCCCGCCTCCTCCCCCTCCTCTCGGCGATGACCCTCGTCTACCTCCCGTTGGGGTATCTGTGGTACCGGAAGTCCCCTGTCGATTTTCTCTATAACGCCGAGGATGAATGGCGTCGGGCGATTACACTCTTCTTCATCACTTCTTTGGCGGTTTTCCCTGTCTTTGTTGTCGCGGCCCATTTTTACGACACACTTTTCATGAAAATGTCTTTTCATGAGGCTTCCTTCCCGCAACCACTCACCTTTGGCCTGTTTCAGGTCTTTCTCGTTGCCCTTCCGGAGGAATTTTTTTTCAGGGGATGGCTGCAATCCTTTCTCAACCGTCACTTCGAAAAAAAATGGAGGATTCTGGGAACGGCGGTGGGCCCGGCATGGTTTCTCACCGCGCTCATTTTTGCCACCTCCCACAGTTTTATTACGGTCCAGTGGTGGCATTTTGCCATCTTCTTCCCGGCGCTCCTTTTTGGGTGGCTCCGTGAACGGTCCGGTTCGATCCTCGCCTCCACGCTCTTCCATGCCGCCAGCAATATCGTCACCCATTGGATCGATATCCATTATCGATGAATCCGGAGATCCCCATCCTTTACGAAGACCCTGACCTGTTGATCGTCAACAAACCGGCCGGATTGCCAACACAAGGGGTTGGTGAAACCACAACCTCTCTGATCGCTTTACAATACCCCGAAATCCTTTTGCTCCCCGATCAAGGGGCCGTTCATCGCCTGGATAATGACACCTCTGGTCTTGTCGTCATCGCACGGAATCAAAAATGCTGGGAGGCCATGAGGGAACTCTTCAGCCGTAATCAGGTTCAAAAAGAATACTTCGCACTCGTCTGGGGTAAGGTTTTGGCAAAGGGGGAAATTGACCTTCCGATCGGCTCGGACCCAAAAAGTTCAAAACGGGTAAAGGTTTACCGGAACAAGAAGGAGGCGGTCCGGAACAGGGCCCAATCGGCCGTGACTTTTTATGAACCGGTTCAAGCCACGAGGACGGGTGGCGAGGGTCGGGCGCCCGGCCGAGCGGAACGGGTGAGCACGGCTGGGCGGAACCTGAGACAGGACCCGTCCACGTGGCTCCGAATCCGGATCAAAACCGGCCGTCGTCACCAGATTCGTGCCCATTTAGCCGCCATCGGACACCCGGTCGTTGGGGATAAAATCTACAAAAATCAACCCGTTACCCACGTACCCGGTACCGAAAAAAGCCGGCATTGTCTCCATGCCACCTCCCTTCGGTTCCGTCATCCCCAAACCGGCCGCGAATTCTTTGTGGAGGCGCCTCTCCCGCCCGACATGAGAGAAATGATCCCCAAGTAGGGGCAAGGCGCCGCCTTGCCCCTACAAAATGCGCTTGCCCCCTTCCTTAAAATAGGCTTGGATCGCTCTTTAAGGGGTAACCATGCCGGCCGATCAGATCGTTCTCGACCTGGAGACGCAAAAGACCTTCGATGAAGTGGGGGGACGGAATAATTTCCACCTCCTGGGTGTCTCCGTGGTTGGGACCTACTTTTACGAAAAAAACCAGTTCAAGATCTTTGAGGAAAAAGAGATCCCTGAACTGGAAAACGAACTCCAAAAAACCTCACGAATTATCGGTTTTAATATCCGCCGCTTTGATTTCCCAGTCCTCGCCCCCTACCTGAAAATCGACCCGGCCAAATTGCCGATCCTAGACATCATGGATGAATTAGAAAAGATTTTGGGCCATCGGGTCAGCCTTGAGTCAGTCGCTCAGGCGACCTTGGGGGTTGGCAAAAGCGGCAAAGGGTTGGATGCGATTGCCTATTTCCGGAACGGCGAAATGGATAAACTCAAGGCCTATTGCCTCGACGATGTCCGGCTGACCCGTGAGATCTACGAGTACGGCAAAAAAAATGGGGAGGTCTTTTATCAATCCAAGGATGGACTCCACCGCCTCCCTGTAAAAATTAACTGGAAAGACCCCGAACCGCCGCAACAACAATCGCTTTTTTAATCTTTATGGAAAAAAAGGTTTATCTGGAATCCTTGGGCTGTCCCAAGAATCTCGTCGACTCCGAGATCATGATCGGCAGTCTCCTCACCAAGGGGTATACCGTCACGACCGATAAAACGGAAGCTGATGTTGTCGTCGTCAACACCTGCGGTTTTCTGGAGGCCTCCTCCCGTGAATCGATCGAAACCGTGGTTCAACTGGGGCAAGAGAAAAAGAAGGGGGCCCAGCTGGTCGTGGCCGGTTGCCTCGTCCAACGGTACGGCCAAGAGCTGGCCAAGGGACTTAAAGAAGCCGATCTCTTGATCGGGACCGATGATTATGCAAAACTCGGCAACCTCATTTCAGAAAAATTACCCGAAAGGGCCTACATCCATGAGCCGCTCTACATCCCAACAGCGGCGATGCCGCGCCTCTTGACTGACCGGGTCTCGACCTACGTCAAGATTGCGGAGGGGTGTAACCACACCTGCTCTTTTTGTATTATTCCCAAACTGAGGGGACGTCAGAGGAGTCGTTCCATCCCGGACATTAGAAAGGAAGTCGAAAATCTCCTGAATCAAGGGGTGAAAGAGATCTCGCTGATCGCCCAAGACACTACCGACTACGGGAATGACCTCCACAATGGGACAACGATTGAAAAATTATTGAGGGAACTGGGAAAGATCGAAGGGGATCACTGGCTCCGGCTGATGTACGCCTACCCGCTCCGCTTTTCGGACGAACTGGTCTCCATTTTTAAAGAAACTCCGACCCTCTGCAAGTATATCGACATTCCATTCCAGCATAGTAGCGATCGACTCTTACAATCGATGCATCGGGGATCCAACTCCCGTTACATCTGGAGCATCATTGAGCGGCTCCGGAAAGAAATCCCCCAGATGACGATCCGCTCGACATTTATTGTCGGCTATCCCGGTGAGACAGACAAAGATTTTGAGGGGCTCTGCCGGTTTATCAGGGAGGCGGAACTGGAGCGGGTTGGGGTTTTTGCCTTTTCCATCGAGGAAGGGACCGAAGCGGCCCTGCTTCCAAACCAAGTCCCGGATTCGGTCAAAAAAGAGAGGAAAGGGGCCCTCATGGAACTCCAACAAAAAATCAGCTTGAAGAAAAACAGGGCCCTGATCGGCAAGAGTCTAAAAGCGATCCGTGAGAAAAATCACGCTCGGCTTGAAAATCAGGCGCCGGAGATCGATGGGGTTGTTAAATTAAAAGGAAAGGGCGTGATGAATCACACCCCTACAAAAAACCCATTCATCACTGTTGAAATTACCAGCGCCGACCCGTATGATCTGGTCGGGTGTATCGTATGACCTCGGAAAAAGATAATATTATCCGCTGGGATTTTTCAAAAAAACCATTTTACGAAAATTTCTTTTTTGAATTGCGAGACCCTGAAAAACGGTTCGCCTTTCTGGGACGATATACACTGACCTCAGAAAAAGAAGCACCGGTTGGGTCGGTCTGGGGGGTTTTCTTTGATCTCAGGGGTCTCAAGAACACTGTCCTTCAGAATGACTTCCCTCTCCACAAGGTCATGAGGGAACAGGATTTCTTTTTCCTCCAGATTGGCGGGTCGGCGATATTTCACAACGGTTGCCGGGCCTCTCTCAAAGAGAAAGGCCAAGAAATGGAATGGGATCTCAGCTGGGAACCTTGCGAAGAGGGTTTTCTCCCATTGCCCCGCCTCCTTTATAGTCTCCCTTTCCCAAGGACAAAAATACTGACCCCCAATCCGTTGCTCCGCTTTAACGGAAGGCTCCGGCTGGGTAACGAAACCTTCACCCTTTCCAACGCCGTCGGGCAACAGTCCCACGCCTGGGGGAATGAGCCCCACCCTTCCTACCTCTGGGGTTTTGCCAACCAGTTCGACAACAACGAGGCCCTCTTTGAGATCGCGGCGACACCGGCCCCACTCCAAAGAAAAGAGGCCCCCTTATTGACGGCGATGGTCCTGCGAATCGGTCATGAGGATTATCGTTTCAACCTCCCCCACCATTGGCTCAAAAATAAAAACAACATCGCCCCGGATCATTGGCACTTTGAGGCCAAAAACAGAAAATTTTACCTGGTGGGTGATTTGGAGGCGGAGGAAAACAGTTTTGCCAGGCTCCCGTATCAAACCGCTGATCGGAAAGAGCAGGCCGAATTCAAAACCCTGCAGGCGAGGCTCCACCTCCAACTTTTTAAAAAAGAGGAGGGAGTCTGGACTAAAACTCGAGAACTGACCTCGTCCCAAGCCTCACTGGAGTACGACAGATAATCCCTTGCCAATTCGAGCAAGATTGCCTATAGTTGGGCGGTTTCGTTTTAACTAACTAATTTTGATCAATTTTTTAAATCTATGGTCATGATTTCGAAGGTTTTGAAAATTACAAAAAGAGGTTTTGCATGGCAAGCGAGCTGGTCATTAACGTCTCCCCCACGGAGACCCGTGTCGCCCGGTTGGAGGGCGGCACCATTACTGAACTCTACATAGAACGATCCCGCGAGGCGGGGTACGTCAGCAATATCTATAAAGGCAGGGTCGTCCGGGTTCTCCCCGGGATGCAGGCCGCTTTCGTGGATGTCGGCCTGGAGAGGACGGCCTTTCTCTACGTCACCGATATCGTCCCGGAACTGGCCAGTTTCAACGAGGTCGAAGGGACGAATGAGGATGGCGAAGAAGCTTCCGTAAAACTACAGCCGGAAAGAAGACGAAAACGCCGGATCCCGCAAATACAAGAGTTGATCAAAGAGGGGCAGGATATCCTTGTGCAGATTGCCCGCGACCCGATCGGCACCAAAGGGGCCCGGCTCACCAGCCATGTTTCTCTTCCGGGACGGTTCATGGTTTTCATGCCGACCGTCAATCACCTGGGCATCTCCCGACGGATCGGTGATGATCACGAGCGATCCCGTTTGCGTCACCTCCTCGAAAAGATCCGCCCCGCAGAAGGGGGACTCATCGTCCGGACAATGGCCGAAGGGGCCAGTCTCAAAGACCTGCAACAGGATGTCGACTACCTCCAGAACCTCTGGAAGGAGGTCTGCAATAAGAAAGACAAGAGCCCCTCGCCAGCCTTGATCCACAGCGAATTGGGGATCGTCCTGAAGGCGATCCGTGATCTCTTCACCCCCGATGTCGACCGTGTCGTCATCGATTCGGAGGCCGAGGGGAAAAAGGTCCGGGATTTCATCGAGAGCTTCATGCCCCGGATGAAACATGTGGTGGAAATTCATCAGGGGCCCGAACCGATCTTCGATACCTTCGGGATCGAAATTGAAATCTCCCGCGCCCTGGGGAAAAAAGTCTGGCTCAAATCGGGCGGGTATCTCATCATCGACCAGACTGAGGCCTTGACCGTTGTCGACGTCAATACCGGCAAGTTTGTCGGCAAGAAGAACCTCGAAGACACCATCCTCAAAACAAACCTCGAAGCGGCAAAGGAGATCAGTTACCAGCTCCGCCTGCGGGATATCGGCGGGATCATCATCATCGACTTTATCGACATGGAACGCCACACCAACCGTGACAAGGTTTACCAGACCTTGAAAGAGGTCCTTCAGGCCGACCGGGCGAAGACCACCATTACCAAGATCACCGACTTGGGGCTCGTGGAGATGACCCGAAAGAGGACCCGCGAGAGCCTCGGCCGACTCCTCACAGAAACCTGTTTTTATTGCGAGGGAAGGGGGTACCTGAAGAGCAAACTGACCGTCTGCCATGAGATCTTTAGAGAACTCAAAAGAAATTCCCCCGACTTCCGGAAAGAGGTGGTCACCGTTCAGGTCCACCCCTCGGTCGCCGCCCTGCTGGCGGACGAGGAGTCCCAGGGGCTGGAAGAATGGCAAAAAGCGACCGGCAAAAAGGCCTCTGTCAAGGGACGGGAGGATTACCACCTTGAACAGTTCGACATTTTCGAGAGTTGACAAGCAAGGCGGAAAATGATTAAAGCCCCCCTCCTATGTACGCTGTGATTCAGACAGGAAGCAAGCAATACCGGGTCTCTGAAGGGGACCTGATACAGGTCGAAAAACTCCCCCAGGAAGAGGGGAAGAAGGTTACCTTTGATAAGGTCTTCATGGTGGGGGGTGAGGGGGAGTCATTCATCGGAAACCCGACCCTTGCCAAGGCCAAGGTCATCGGTGAAGTGATGACCCAAGGTCGCGGGAAGAAGGTCCTTTCCTTGAAATTCCGGAAGCGCAAAGGGTTTAAAAAAACGGTCGGTCATCGTCAGCATTTTACCACTGTGAAAATAACGGAGATTAAGTCGTAACATGGCCACCAAAAAAGGGGGCGGTTCCTCCTCAAACGGCCGCGATAGTCAGGCCAAACGACGCGGGGTTAAAGTCTTTGCAGGGGAGACGATCCCTGCCGGCTCCATCCTCGTCCGGCAAAAGGGGACCCGCATCCTGCCGGGGCAGAACGTCGGTGTCGGCCGTGACTGGACCCTGTTTGCCAAGGTGAGTGGTATTGTTAAGTACGAAGCGGCTGGTGAAAAGCGCCGCGTCTCTGTCCTTCCGGCTTGAAATTCATCGACGAGGCTAAAATTTCGCTCAGGGCGGGTGACGGGGGGAATGGGTGTGTCTCGTTCCGCAGGGAAAAGTATGTCCCGCGCGGCGGACCCAATGGCGGGAGCGGCGGTCATGGCGGGAGTCTCTTTTTTAAGGCGGACCCCGGTCTTTTTACCCTCCTCGACTTCAAGTACAAACGCCATTTCCAGGCCGAACGGGGGGCGAACGGTCAGGGGAAAGACAAGCATGGCGCCAGTGGCCGGGATCTGATCATCCGTGTTCCAGTCGGCACCCTTGTCAAGGGGGGAGAAGGAAATATCCTGGCCGATCTGGACAAACCGGACGAACAGATCCTCATTGCGCAGGGGGGCAAAGGGGGACGGGGGAACGCCTCCTTCCTTTCCAATACCAACCGTGCCCCCCGGACAGCAGAAAAAGGAACCGCCGGTGAAGAGAAAGAACTATTTCTTGAGCTGAAACTTCTGGCCGATGTCGGCCTCCTGGGCCTTCCCAACGCCGGCAAATCAACGCTGCTCTCATCCATCTCTTCGGCACACCCCACCATTGCCGATTACCCTTTTACAACAAAGATCCCGGTCTTGGGGATGGTCCCGTTGGCTAATCATCTTAGGATCATCATTGCTGACCTCCCCGGATTGATTGAAGGGGCCAGTGAGGGAAGCGGCCTCGGTTTTCGATTCTTGCGCCATGCCGAACGGACCAAACTCCTGATCCATCTGGTTGATCTCTCCGACCAATCCTCACCCCCGCTAGACCGCTTCAACCTGATTGAAAAAGAACTGAAAACCTACAACCCTTTGGTCGCCGAGAAAAAGAGGATCGTCCTCCTCACAAAAATCGACTTGCCAGAGGCCAAAAGAGACCTCTATGATGTCCGGAAGTCTTTTGAAAAGAAGGGGTACGAAGTTTTCCCGCTCTCCGCAAAGGTGGGAGAAGGGGTTAAGCCCCTTTTAAAACGGTTGGAAGAAATTTTCTATGGGAAGAAAAAAACTAAAAAAAGTTAAAACCGTCGTCGTGAAGGCCGGCACCAGTATCCTTGCCGGCAAGGGGGGCTCGCTCTCCCCTGCCCTCTTAAAACGGGTGACCCAAGAGATCCTTTTTCTTTTAAAAAAAGGGGTTCGGGTTGTCTTCGTCTCCTCGGGGGCGATTGCCTCAGGGGTTCATCAACTCCGGTATGGCCGGAGACCCAAGGAAATCAGCGAACTCCAGGCCTGTGCCGCCGTCGGTCAGCCGATCCTGATGCAGGCCTACCAAAAACTTTTTGCCCGCGCCAAGGTTCAGGTCGGCCAGATCCTGATTACTCGTGATGATCTGGAGAATAAAAAACGTTTTCTCCATGCCAAGCATACCCTCAAAAAACTCCTGAAACACAAAATTCTGCCGATTGTGAATGAAAACGATTCAGTCGTCGTGGAGGAGATCAAGGTTGGGGACAATGACAACCTGGCCGCCCATGTCGCCATACTGGCCGAGGCCGATCTTCTGATCATCCTGACGGACCAGGACGGTTTTTATACCAGGGACCCTTCCCGATTTTCCGACGCCAAACTGATTACCACCGTTCAAGGCATTAATAAAAAAACGGAGGGGAAGGCCTCTGGAACTTCACGAGCGACAAGTATTGGCGGGATGCAGACAAAGATCCAGGCGGCTAAACTGACCGGTCGTTTTGGAATCCCAACACTGATCGCTAATGGAAAAACCAAAGGGATCATGAGGCAGGTCATCAATGGGGAAATCGTGGGGACCCTGTTCCTCACAAAAAGATTTTCGTGAAAAACAAGATCCTAAAAATAGCCCAAAGGGCCAAAAAAGCCTCTGAGACCGCTGCCGTTCTCCGGACAGAACTCAAGAACCGGCTCCTGAACAAGATGGCTGACCAGCTCCTGGCCTCCGAAAAGAGGATCCAGGAGGCCAATGCCAAGGATCTTCGTTTTGCAGAAAAAAAGAAACTCTCCCCGGCATTGATCGACCGTCTCCGATTGAACACCAAACGGACCCACGAGATGGCCCAGGGCTTAAGAGAGGTTGCTTCCCTCCCTGATCCGGTGGGCGAGGTCGTTAAAAAATGGACAAGACCGAACGGACTGCAGGTCTCAAAGGTGCGGATCCCTCTGGGAGTCGTGGCAGTCATTTATGAATCACGCCCCAACGTCACCGTTGATGCCGCCGGGCTCTGTCTCAAATCGGGCAACGCCATCATCCTCCGGGGCGGTTCCGAGGCGATTCACTCCAACATCACCCTCGCCAGGATTCTTCGGGAGGTTCTTTCTTCCCACAAGCTTGATCCAGAGATTGTGCAGATTCTTGAAACCACCGACCGGAAGGCGATGGAGATCCTCGTCCGGCAGGACCGATGGATTGATGTGGTGATTCCACGCGGCGGTGAAGCTTTGATGAAATGGATGGCAGAACACTCACGAATACCGGTGATCAAACATGACAAGGGAGTTTGTCACATCTTTGTCGATCAATCGGCCGATCTGGCGATGGCCGAAAATATTGCCTTCAATGCCAAGGTCCAGCGACCGGGGGTCTGCAACGCGATGGAAACACTTTTGGTTCACAAGGAGATTGCCCCCCAATTCCTCCCCCGGATGATTGAAAGATACCGTTCGGCCGGGGTTGAAATCCGGGGCTGTCCCACCACACGAAAGATTCTTAAAGGTCTCAAGCCGGCAAGTGAAAAGGATTGGTCGACCGAGTACCTCGACCTGATCCTTTCGATACGCGTGGTCCCAGATCTGCCCGGTGCCATCGCCCATATCCGAAAATATGGTTCCAGTCACACAGAGTCGATTATCAGCCAAGACCCGCAAAGTACGGAAACATTTTTGAATGAATTGCAGTCCTCCGTTGTCCTTCATAACGCCTCAACCCGTTTTAACGACGGCGGGCAACTTGGGCTAGGGGCTGAAATCGGAATCTCGACAACGAAGCTCCATGCCTTCGGCCCGATGGGGTTGGAAGAATTGACCACCACCAAATTCATCGTGAGAGGAAGCGGACAAACGCGTGAATAAAACCCAGACCCGAACAACCGCCCGTCTTATGGCCCAGGCGGCCTACGACAAAAAAGCGGAGCAGATCACCGTCCTTGATCTTCGGGAACTGACCTCCTTCACCGATTTCTTCGTGATCGCCAGCGGGTCGTCAGACCGGCAGGTCCAGGCCATCGCCAACAACATCGAAGAGACCCTCAAAAAGAAAAAAATCCAGCTGATCGGCTCTGAGGGGTACACTCACGGCCACTGGGTTCTGTTGGATTATGGTGACGTGGTCGCCCATATTTTTTACGAAGAGGAGAGATCATTTTACGACCTCGAAAGACTCTGGAGCGATGCCAAACGGGTGAAGTTTAATCTGAAATAATGAAGCCGCTGGTCCTCATCATTCTGGACGGCTGGGGGGTCAGGGAAACAAAAGAATCCAATGCCCTGGCGATGGCTCAACTGCCGAACTATTCCGGATTTTTAAAAAACTACCCATGGACAACGCTTGAAGGATCAGGCCCTGCGGTCGGTCTCCCCGAGGGGGTGATGGGAAATTCCGAGGTCGGCCATATGACGATCGGTGCCGGACGGATTGTCTATCAGGGGCTTTCCAGGATTTATGCCGCGATCGGCGACCGTTCTTTCTTTAAAAACCCTGCCTTCCTCCAGGCGATCCATGCAGCCAAAAAAAACAGGTCCGCCTTGCACCTGATCGGGCTCCTCTCGGACGGGGCGGTCCACAGCCACATCGACCACCTGTTTGCGCTGATTGATCTTGCCAAGAAGGAGGGGATCAAAAGACTGTTCATCCACTGTTTCATGGATGGGCGGGATACGGCGCCAACCAGCGGTGTTGATTTTATACAACGGTTGAGCGAGAAATTAAAATCAGTTGGGATTGGCCAGGTGGCGACACTGATGGGGCGTTACTGGGGGATGGATCGGGATAAAAGATGGGATAGAACCGAAGCGGCCTATGAGGCGATGACAAACGGCGTGGGGAGGAAGGAATATTTTCCAATCGGGGCAGTCAGGGCGGCCTATGACCGTAGGGAAACTGATGAATTTGTCAAACCGATTGTCCTCTGCCACCCGGACACAACTCCGGTCGGCCGGATCAGGGATAACGATGCGGTGATCTTCTTTAATTTTAGGGCCGACCGGGCCCGGCAGATCACCCATGCCTTAACAGACCCGGAGTTTAAGCGAGGATCTAGCTTAGCTAGTCCGAGTGCGGGGTTCGGGGCCATCGGAGGCGCAGCCGAACGGGGCCCTGAGTTTAAAGATCATCCGAAACTCTCAACATTTGCCTGCATGATGGCCTACGATGCCACCTTTAAACTGCCGGTCGCCTTTACCAAGGAGGTCCCGAAGAAAATCCTCCCTGAAGTCCTGGCGGACGGCGGTTTAAAGCAACTCCGCATTGCCGAAACTGAGAAATATGCCCATGTCACCTATTTTTTTAACGGCGGAGAAGAAAAGATTTTTCCCGGGGAGGAACGGATCCTGCTCCCCTCCCCCCGTCAGGTCCCGACCTATGATCAGATCCCGGAAATGGCAGCTCGAAAAATAACCGAAGAGGTTTTAAAAAAAATAACGGGCGACAGCCCTGATTTTATCGTTCTTAATTTTGCCAATCCGGATATGGTGGGGCATACCGCTATAGCCCCCGCCATTATCAAGGCTGTCGAAACGGTCGATGATTGTCTGGGTCCGATTGCCAAGGCGGTCTTGGCAAAGGGGGGAAGTCTCATCATCACCGCTGATCATGGGAATTGTGAACAGATGGTGGATGACAAGGGAGAACCGCACACCCAACACACTCTCAACCCGGTCCCTTTTATTCTCATCGATTCCCAATACCAGGGGAAGGAAGGAAAAAAATTGCTTCGCCAAGGGGGAAGACTCTGTGATATAGCACCCACCATTCTCAAGCTGATGGGGATTGATCAACCGAAAGAAATGACGGGGGTTTCATTGTTGTGATCAGGGACATTCGAAAAGTTTTTAACGAAAAGGATCACTTCGGCGATTTTCTCGGTTATCACCTGGAGAAGATCGAAGAGGGGTATGCCGAAACGACCCTCACTTTGAAAGAAAAGCACTTGAGCCCTGCGGCGCGCGCCCATGGTGGTGTTGTCGCCTCTCTCATCGATTTTGCGATGGGGGCGGCCAGTTGCAGCACCTTGAAAGAGAATGAGCTGTTGGCCACGATTGAGATGAAGGTTAATTTTCTGGAGGTTCTGATGGTCGGGGATGCGATCCGGGCCAATGCCTCGGTGCTCTTCCGTGGAAAGAGCACGATCACCACAGAGGCAAAGGTCTTTGAAGGGACAAGACTGGTCGCAGTCGGATTGGGGACATTCAAGGTCTATCCGGTCAAACCTTAAAGGAGAAGAAATGCCCTCTTTTGACATCGTTTCCGAAATCAATAGACAGGAGGTCGACAACGCCGTCAACCAGACCCGAAAGGAAATTATCACTCGCTACGATTTCAAAGGGAGCAAGAGCGAGATCAATCTGGACAAAGACGAAATTCATCTCCTCTCGGATGACGATTACAAGATGAAGGCGTTGATCGATATCCTTCAAAACAAGTCTGTCAAGCGCGGTATCAGCCTGAAGTCGTTTGAGGTTGGCAAGATCGAACCGGCAGGGGGGCAGTCGCTCAAATGCACCATCAAGCTCGTCAACGGTATCGACACTGACCGGGCGAGAGAACTCGTCCGGAAGATCAAGGAGCTCGAGCTGAAGGTGCAACCCTCGATCGATGGCGATAAGGTTCGTATCTCCGGGAAAAAAAGAGACGACCTTCAGGGGGTCATCCAGACGGTGCGCGGTTTTGATTTTCCAATCCCCTTGCAATTTATCAACTTCCGCGATTGATCCTTTAAAACAGGTTGAGATAGGGAACTATTGCAAAAGAGAGCGACACAAAAATCACATAAACGATAAAAAACATCAACAAGTAACCCATAATCTCTGAAAACCGTACCTTCGCTATTCCGAGTAATGGGATAGCCCAAAAAGGTTGAATCGCATCTGTCATCATATCTCCCCAAGCATAAGAAAGAACGGTGAGCCCCCGAGACACCCCTAATTGCTTTGCCGCCTGGAGAACATAAGGTGCCTCAATAGCCCATTTAGAACCGCCGCTGGGAACGATATAATTTAAAAGACCCGAATACCAATAGTTGAGTAAAGGAAAAGTATCAACCGTGGCGATCCGAGAAATTGCAGAAGCTGCCACATCTTGAAACCCTGAAAATTTGACCATGCCGAAAATACCGGCGTATAGCGGAAACTGAATGACAACACCCCAAAGGTAACGTCCTCCTTCTTCACACGCTCTCAAAAATGACCGTGGGGTCCGATGAAATAAAATAGCCAGCGTAATAAACACGAAATTAACAACGTCTAAAGTTAATGCCGCTCCCTGCCGCCAAAAGTAATCGACTAACCAAATTAATCCAATCCCACCAACGGCAAAATTAAACAGCCAACTATTTTCAATCCGGTCGGCAGGGGACAAAACTCTTCCAATCTCTTCATGCCCTCCCGTTGGTTCATTTCCAATCAGATTTTCAACCCACGTTTCTGATTCAGGAGGGTGCAAACGACTTGCCATGAAAGTAAGAACCAAGATGGTAACAATGAGAAGAAATATGTTGAATGGATGAAAGATTGTCTGCGATGTAAGAATGAGACCAAAGTCCTTCTCCAGAAAATTTTTAGGAGTTGCCATGAGGAGCGGCGCTGATGCAGATAATCCTGCGTGCCATGTGGTAGCCATCCCTAAATAACCACAAGCAACAAGCAAACGATAATCAACTTTAACTCCTCGTTGAGCCGCTGACTTCGCAATAGTTCGGACAAGAATGGCGCTGGTTACCAGCCCTAACCCCCAATTAATCGCACCAAGAGACATTGAAACAAACGCTGTTAGACCAACCGCTGATCGTGGAGTTCTCACCAAGGCAGCTATCTTTTCAAGGAAGAGCCGAATAGGACGAGAGGTTGCCAAAACGTAACCACTCATAATCATGAGGCACATCTGCATTGCAAAAGAAAGGAGGGACCAAAAGCCATCCCCCCAATACCGAACAATATCAAGAAAGGTAGACGCCGTTGTACCCCACACCAACAAGGCCGTACTAAGGGCAAGAATAATGGCGATGACAAAAGAATCGGGCATCCAACGCATGCTGAAGCGCGTTAGTATATGTGCAATACGGGATATCATAGTTTATATCAACTTTAAGCCGCCCTCTTGAACTTAAACCCGAATTCGAGCTCCCCGTGACAGGCTACCGCAATACGAGCTAGGAGGGAGAGCGACGGAACCCGGCAGTCACCACCCCCCTCGAGTCTCGCGATCACACTCTGTGTCGTACCGATCTTCCTGGCGAGCTGGGCTTGGGTGAGTCTGGCTCGGATGCGCACCGCCTTAACCACCATAGCGATTGACGTCTTGGCCCGCTCTTCCTCATAGTGAAACCTAATTTCGGGATCTTTGAGCAGACGCTCAAAAAAAGAATCTGCTACCTTGTAGGCTTGTTTTCTTGGTTTCATAAAACCTCCTTTAATCGCCTCTCCGCGAGTTCGAAATCGCGGAGTGGTGTTTTCTGTGTCGTTTTCTTAAAGGCATGAAGCCACACCATGCTATCCCCTTGGATCATAACGTAACAGATGCGATACCCTCCTCTCGAAGCCTGGAACTTAACCTCCCAGAGCTTCCCACGAAGCTGTTTGAAAGTAACCCGTGGACAGTGAAGGCCAAACTCCCGAATGCCGTTATAGACATCTGCGAAGCGGGCTTGATCCGGTTTTGGAAGGGACCAGATAAACTCTTCAACCGGACTTCTCCCCGAAGCCGAAAGATAAAACGACACCCGCATCTGAGTAACTATAGCCAATTGGCTATTTAATTACAAGCCTAAAATCTACACATTTTTATTTGCCTCTAAACTCTAACTAATGATAAACGTAGCAGCCATCATGGTCTCCCCCCTTTGGACCCCAACCGCTGAGAGAGTCGAAAAAAGCAACTTCACCTCTTATCTTCAATTTCTTGATAAAGAAAAAAACTTAAAATTCCGTTCTTACGCCGAGCTTCATCACTGGTCGGTCATAGAGACCGCTCCATTCTGGGAATCCCTCTGGCAATTTTTCAAAATTGAGGCGTCCACTCCCTACCGACAGGTCATCGGGGAAAAGAGACCCCTGAAGGGGGTCCCCCGACCGGAGTGGTTCCCTGGTGCCCGGCTCAACTTTGCACAAAACCTCCTCCGCTACCGAGATGACCAAATAGCCCTGATCGCCATCAAAGAGAGTGGAGAGAGGAAAACGATCACTTACAAGGAATTGTATCAAAAAGTGGCTCGGTGTGCCTCGGCCCTGAAAAAAGCCGGCGTTAAAACTGGTGACCGTGTAGCCGGCTATGTTCCTAATTGTGCGGAGTCGATTGTGGCGATGCTGGCCGCGACCAGTCTGGGGGCTATTTGGTCCTCCTGTTCCCCGGACTTTGGGGTGCAGGGGGTTCTGGATCGGTTTCAACAAATCGGACCAAAGGTTCTTTTTACGGTCGATGGGTACACCTACAACGGGAAACGACATGATCTCATGGCCCGTTTGGAAACCATTATTCCAAAACTCTCCTCCCTACAAAAAACGATCGTCATTCCCTTTGTCGGGGAAAAAATCCCCCTTCATCCCCCTTTGACAAAGGGGGGAACGGGGGGATTTGTGTCATGGAACGAATTTATCGATAACAAGGCGGTCGAAATCGATTTCACCCCTCTCCCCTTCGATCACCCGGTTTACATCCTGTATTCTTCAGGGACCACTGGAAAACCGAAGTGCCTCGTTCATGGGGCTGGCGGGACACTCCTGCAACATCTCAAAGAGCTGGCCCTGCATACCGATCTTAAAAGAGAGGATACGATTTTCTTTTTCACCACCTGCGGCTGGATGATGTGGAACTGGCTTGTCAGTTCAATGGCCGTTGGGGCTACAATCGTCTGCTATGATGGGAGCCCCTCTTTCCCCAATCTCGATGCCCTTTGGCAGATGGCAGACCAGGAAAAAATAACCATCTTTGGAACAAGCCCCAAGTTTTTAACCGCCTGCCAACAGGCCGGGATCACCCCTGGAAAAAGTAAGGGCGTCCGCCTCAGGCGGACGCCCTTACAAAAACTAAAAACCCTCCTCTCCACCGGTTCACCGCTCTCCGTAGAAAACTTTGAGTGGGTGTATCAGAATATCAAAAAGGATCTGCTTTTAGCCTCTATCTCTGGCGGCACCGACATCATCTCCTGCTTCATGCTCGGGAACCCTTGTCTGCCAGTCTATGCCGGCGAGATCCAGTGTCCGGGGCTCGGGATGAAGGTCGAGGCCTGGGACGAAAATGGGAAGGGCGTCATCGGTCAAAAGGGGGAACTGGTTTGTACCGCTCCTTTCCCCTCCATGCCAGTCTTCTTCTGGAACGATCCTGATGGGAAAAAGTATCAAGGGGCCTATTTCGAGAAATTCCCCGGCGTCTGGCACCACGGTGATTTCATCGAGGTTACCCCTCAAAAAGGGATTATTGTCTATGGGCGCTCCGATGCGACGCTAAACCCGGGGGGTGTTCGGATCGGAACGGCCGAGATCTACCGTCAGGTAGAAACAATCCCCGAGGTTGCCGACAGTCTTGTGATCGGGCAACGGTGGCAAAACGATGTGAGGATCATCCTGTTTGTTGTCCCAGTCCAGGGGGTCCAACTCGATGATCCCTTAAAGGAGAAGATTAGAAAGACGATCCGGGAGACAACAACCCCCCGGCATCTCCCGGCAAAAATTATTGCTGTTCGAGGGGTCCCTTACACGATCAGCGGGAAGAAGGTGGAACTGGCAGTCACCCGCCTGATCCATGGAGAACCGGTCACCAACACCGAGGCGTTGGCGAATCCTGAAATTCTTGAAGGATATAGAAATTGCCCCGAGTTACAATCCTAATCCTCCGGCAGAAACGTTCCGGTCAGCATTGATTCATCCGCCATCACCACGGTGAGTGTAAAGGTTCTTCCCCGAAGATCGGTGTCAAACCCAATCTCGTTAAAAATGGCACGACCTCCCCCGGTGATCGCTTCGTCAACCAGCTCGGCCAATCCGCCGGATTGAATCCCCGTTGGTAAAAAGGAATTGTTCGTATTCTCAATCTTGATGTTCGTCAGATGCTCGGAAGATTGCGGCAAGGTCCACTCCACGATCACCTTATCAATTACAATCTGTGAAAGCTCGGAACATTCTTTTTCAACAGTAACATGCTGGATCAAATTTTGACCGTTTTTCCATTCGGCATCCTCAACATCCAGTGCGGCACAATCCGCCTGGGTGACAATCTGAACGGTATGAATACTGGTGCGCGTCCCCACCGTCCCGGTCACCGTCATCAGACTGCCACTCTGCCCGATGGTGAAAGAACCGTTGCCAAAGGTGAGTCCCGGCGGGTTGACTACCGGAGACTGCCCCATCCCCACCTTTTTCAGACCATACTCAATGCCGGCCTGCGTAATATAAAAGGCCTCGTCGTACTGCACCGCATTGGTCACCAGGGAACTGTTATGAACCAGGGTATAGTTGACCACCAGACCAAAGAGGCTGAGGATTGCCAGGGTCACGGCGGCCGCGATGATTGAAACACCACGCTCGTTATTGAAAATTCCCATAAACAAAGTTCCTCGGAAAAACCTGAGACCGCAGGGTTATATTATTGGTCTGACTGTCATTCGGCATCAGTGTCAAGCCAATGGCAACCCTCCGCACTTTGGATACGGCATTGGTTGAATTCCCGTTCTTGTCCCAATAACTGAAACTGAGACTAAAGATCCCTGTCGCCAGGGAATCGTTGCCTCGGGAAAGGGTATTACCATTCAGGGAGAAATTGGTCACGGTGCCGGTGGTGTCCCTGAAGGTGAGGGTTGTCCCACCGAGGGGACCCTGAAAACTGGAGATCCCCAATAAACGGATTTCGCGGACCATCCGATCCATCGCCAGCTCTGCCCGTTCAAGGATATCCTGACGGGAACTGACCAGCTGGTAGGCAGATAACCCGCGGAGGAGGAGTTCGGCGGTCACCGCAAAAATTGCGGAAATGACGGCGATCACCAGAATGGTCTCCAATAACCCAAATCCCTGATTCCCCCTTTTTCTCATAGAGGCACCCAATTAGTCACAAAGGTGAGAACCAGACGGCTCTGGCCAAAACCGGTCACCGTCACGGCAATCTGTTTGTAACCGACATCGACTCCTGAAGGGATAAAGCTGTTTCCGGAAGGGGTGATAAAACTGACCACCGTCGTCCGGTTGAAATTGGGGAAGCTGGCAACCGGTGACTCCGTTGTTGTCCCAGTAGCCAGGGAGGCATAACCGTTCAACTCCCTCTGGGCAATCAGCTCTTCTAATTTTTCATTGGCGAGGTAGGTCGCCGTCAGGGTCTGGTCGGTGACAACAGAGGTTGTAAAAATGTTCGAATAGAGGGTCATCAGGCCGACAAGGCCAAACCCCAGAATCACAACGACCAATATCGCCTCGATGAAGGTGAAACCAGCTGATTTCGGGCCTGTTAATTTCATGGCAGATTAATCGCCCCCGTATTGGCAATAATCTGGACTGGCCTGGTTGTCCCTCCATTCAGAAGGGTCAACGTCCCGCCGCCGCCGATCACCGGGCGGCCTACCGGATCAAATTCGACCTGATAGGGGGACTGGATGGAGACGTTCCTGAAGCGGACCGGGAGGTTCTCCTGATAAGGACCCCCCGTCAGGGGATCGATCGCCGCAACCCCAACCCCCCCCTGATAGACCGTATAAGTCCCATCCTGAAAAAAATTGATCCCGCAGTTGACCCCGCTGGTCATCGCCAGTTGCTGGGTTTTGCGAAGATCCATCCGGACCTTCAGGGCCGCCGATTGCAAGGCCTGCTGATTGGAAAGGGTCGGGATCTCAACAACGAGGGCCAGGAGGGAGACCAGAAAGAGGATCAGGACCAGCTCGATCAGGGTAAACCCCGACATCTTTCGAGGCCTTGAGGTCATACCCTTGGATCACCCCCTTCTCTTACTGGAAGGTCCCTGTCGCCGCGGTGTAGGTGAAGGTAACGGCCGCACCGCCCCCTGTTGGGGTATAGGTGTAGGCGAGCCCATTCTTGGCCCACCGCCCATCCTCAACCCCCTGCTGCAGGACGCCGGTGAAACAACGGTTTGCCGTACCACAGGCGGCATTACCGGCTGGATCAAGTGTCGCCGGGGGGTTTCCCGCACCACCCTGGGCCACGTTCAGCGCCCGTTGATTGGCAATCCCCGCCCTGACCGCACCCACAACACCGTCCCGGGCTGAGGTCTCGGCATTCCCTACGATATTGATGAACGAGGGAAGGGCCGCTACCGCCAAGATCCCGAGGATAGCGATCACCAGGACTAACTCAATCAGCGTAAACCCCTTCTCACGTCGCCTACGCCCTGAGACAAGTCTATTCATACACACCTCCTTATCAATTTGAAATTATAGATGGGTTATTAAATATTGTCAATTTATTGCTATTTTAATGCGGGAGGACTACTGACGAGAGGTTCCAGATCGGGAGGAAGATGGAGAGGGCCAGAAAGGCGACCGCCCCAAAGATAAAGACCAGCATCATCGGCTCCAAAAGAGTTGTTAAGTTCTTGATTGTATAGGCTATTTCTATATCATCGTGGGCTGACAACCCCTCCAGCATCTCATCCAAGGCCCCTGCCTTTTCACCGACGGCGGTGGTCTCAATAAAAATTGTTGAAAAATAAGGGGATTTTTTCATCGCCTCGGAGAGGGTCTTTCCGATGGCGATCTCACTCTTCAGGTTGAGGATCTCTCTCGAGATGAGGTGGTTATCCAGGGTCCCCCCGACTACTTCCAGGGCCCTTGTGACTGAGAGACCGCTCCGGTAGAGGGCCGCAAAGATATGACCAAAGCGGGAGCTGGCAATCTTCAGGTGCAGGGGGCCGAAAATCGGCAGTTTGAGCCGGAGACGGTCGAGGGTGAGTCGTCCCTTGGCCGTCCTTTTATAACGATAAAAGAGGAAAAGGCCGACACCGGTGATGAGAAGTGCCAGGGCCCAGTATTCGGTGACAAAGTTGCTGGCCCCGATCAACAAACGGGTCACCAGTGGGAGTTCTGCCTTGTAGGTCGCATAGAATTGGGCAAACCTGGGGACAACGGCTATCATCAAGACCACAATAGCCAGCACCAACGCCCCAAAAACGATCTTCGGGTAAAGGAGCGCCGATTTGACCCCCGACCGGATTTCATTTTCTTTCATCAGCAAGGTCGTGAGATCCAGCAGGACTTTATCCAGAAGTCCCGCCTCCTCACCGGCCATGATCATGTTGACATAAACCTCATTGAAGACCCTTGGGTGTCTGGACAATGCCTTGGAGAGAGATGACCCGGCCTGGACATCGGTCTGGATCTGGGAAAGGGCGGCTTTCAGCTTTTTGTTTTTTGTCTGGCCGATCAGAATCCCAAAAATCTCCTCCATCCCCATCCCGACCTTGACCAGCATCTGGAGTTGCCGGGTAAAGACAATCAACTCTTCAAGGCTGACACGATAAATCAGGTTCCAGATCAGATCCCACAATTTGGCTTTTTCAAAGCGGAAGGGTAAATCACCCAAGGGTAACCTCAGACTCCTCTTCCTGACCTGGATCGGGATCAGCCCCTGGGAGGCCAGTTTTGATTCCAGTTCCTCCCGGCTCTCGGCCTTGGCCTGCCCAACGATCAGGAGGCCGCGAGGGTCTCTCGCCCGATAGGTAAAATCAGAGACGGTCACACCACCTCCTCGGTGACCCTCAAAACCTCCTCAAGGGTTGTCATCCCCGCATTGACCTTTTCAAAGCCATCCTCGCGGATATCCTTCACCCCCATCTTGCGGAGTTGGTCCCTGACTTCCGTATCGGAGGCCTTGCGATAAATGAGGTCTCTGATAACATCATTGATCGGTGCCAGTTCGAAGAGGCCAACCCTCCCCTTGTAACCGGTCATCCGGCAATGGGAACACCCCTGCCCCCGAAACGCTGTTTTCACAAGCTTGACCCAGGGGCCTAAACGGGTTTTGTCTATTGAAACCTCTTCACGACAATGGGTGCAGATTCTCCGGACCAGCCGTTGATTCAGGATACCGACAAGGGCCGAAGAGAGGAGGAAGGATTCGACCCCCAGATCCAGAAGCCGCGACAAGGCCCCCGACGCCGTATTGGTATGGAGTGTCGAGAGGACCATATGCCCTGTCATCGCGGCTCTCACCGCAATGTCCGCTGTTTCGGCGTCACGAATCTCTCCGATCATCACCACGTTCGGATCCTGACGCAAAATAGCCCTGAGGGCGGTGGCAAAGGTGATCCCCGCCTTCGGGTTGACCTGGGCTTGATTGACCCCCGGAATCTCGCTTTCCACAGGGTCCTCAATGGAAACGATATTTTTTTCCGGGGAATTGATTCGCAAGAGACCCCCATAGAGGGTCGTCGACTTGCCGGATCCTGTTGGCCCTGTGACCAGAAAAAGCCCATAACTCTTGGCGACCAGTTCCGAAAAAAGTTTCCGGTCCTTCTCGCTAAAACCGAGGTCCTCAATGGTGATCAGATTCTCCTTGGAGAGGAGCCGGATCGCCACCTTTTCCCCTTTGGTTGTCGGGTAGGTGGAGACCCTTAAGTCCAGTCTGTTCCCCAGGAGACTGATGCGGATCCGGCCATCCTGGGGGATCCTCCTTTCGGCGATATCAAGGCCGGCCATGATCTTGATTCGTGAAATAATCGGGAGATGCATCGGACGGGGCAGGACTTGTTTCTCTTCCAGAAAACCGTCAATCCGGTAACGGACCCGGAGCGAATCCTGTACCGGTTCGATATGAATATCGCTCGCCCGTTCGGAATAGGCACGACTGATCATCTGGTTGACAGAGGCCACAATTTTTGGCCCGGAGGCGATCTCCTGTAATTTTTCAGAGAGACCGGTCATCCCCTCATCATCTCCAATCCCGATGACCTCCAGATCCGACAATCCCTTGGGTGGCACACCATTGTGTGACACACCCTTGGGCGAATCGCCCTTGGGTGACACACCATTGTGTGACACACCCTTGGGCGAATCGCCTTTTTCAGAGGCCTCCCGCCGCCAGTCGCTGGAGTAGTAGTGGTCTATCGCCTCCAGGATTTCCCCCCTGGAAGAGAGAACAGGGTCAACCTCCGCATGGAGAACCGCCTTCAGGTCATCCAAGGCGGCCAGTTCCAAAGGATTGGCCATCGCCACAACAATTTTCTCCCCATCCTGACGGAGGGGGAAAACGGTATAACGTTTGGCCAAGGCGAGCGGGACCCTCTTGACCGTCTCCGGATAAATTGTTGTCTCCGCGAGAGAGACAAAGGGGATATGGAGTGCCTGGCTGAGAAATTGGAGGATCTGTTCTTCGGTAACGAATTTTTTTTGGATAAGGATCTGGGCCAAATCGACCCCCAGGTCTTCCTGACTGACCTTGGCAACGGCCAACTGCTCCGGCGTGACGAGCCCGGCAACCACCAGGTCCCCCCCCATCCCATCCAACATCTTGTAGCTCGGTTCGGTCTGCATTTTAAAAATTACCGGAGTTTCAATAGGTTATTATACTGGAACTCAAGGGACAGGTCAATTAAGGTTGGCTGGTCTCTTTCTTTCATGTTATCATTCAGGGAGATGGCTTCTCTTCCCACCTCGGCTGAGCTCTTCACCCTCCTTGAAGAAAAAAGGGGGTCGGACCTCCATCTTGTGGTGGGGAGTCCGCCGCAGATTCGGATTGACGGTCATCTTGTCCCGCTAGAAGCACCGGTGCTCACACCGGATTCCGTGAAAGATCTTTGCCACTCCCTGTTAACGCCAAAACAAAAAAAGGATCTTGAAACGAGGAATGAGCTCGATTTTTCATTTTCCATGGGGGCCTCCCGGATCAGGGCCAATCTTTACCACGATCAAGGGAATCTCGCCGCGGCCTTGAGGAGGATCCCGGCTAAAATTCCCTCGATGGAGGAGATCGGTCTCCCGGCTGTTGTGCAACAACTGATCTCCAAACCGCACGGCCTCATCCTCGTCACCGGCCCGACCGGTTCCGGCAAATCGACAACGATCGCCTCCATGATCGAATCTATCAATGAAACAAGGCACGATCATATCATGACCATCGAAGATCCCATTGAGTACCTCCACCCCCACAAAAAAGGGCTCGTGAATCAGAGGGAGATCGGTCAGGACACGGAGGATTTTAAGACAGCCCTGAAGTACATCCTCCGTCAGGACCCCGATGTGATCCTGATCGGGGAGATGAGGGATCTGGAAACCATCGCCGCCGCCATCACCACCGCAGAAACAGGGCATCTTGTCTTTGCCACTCTCCATACCAATACCGCGGCCCAGGCGATCAACAGGATCATTGACGTCTTCCCCCCTCATCAACAGGCACAGGTCAGGACCCAGCTCTCCTTTATCCTGGAGGCGGTTTTAACAGAGACTCTTCTTCCGAAGATCGGCGGAGGCCGGATCCTGGCAATGGAAATCCTGATCCCCAATTCTGCCGTCAGGAACCTGATCCGTGAAGACAAGAGTCATCAGATCCCGGCAACGATGCAGGTTGGCCAAGCGGAATCCGGGATGCAAACGATGAATCAGGCGTTGGCCCAACTGGTCAAGAAAGGGGTTGTCTCCCTCGAAGAGGCGAAAGGCCACGCTACCGACCCCGAGGAGTTCAGGAAACTGGTCGGCGGCACCCCCACCCCCTTAAGAAGTGCCAAAATGAATTATTAAAATGAGGTCCCCAGTTCCAGAATCAAAACGCCATTCTTGATATTACTGCCCAGAATCGGATCGGTCAGGCCGGCGACGCGGGCCTGATTGACAACAATAATCCCATACCCCAACCGGCCGGTCACCGGGATATGATACCCGATGACAAAGTCTCCCCGGAGTTCGGCACCGACCCCCAGGAGGAAGTCCTTGAAGAAATCGACAAAACCGCCTGTTTTTTGATCCTTGTTCCAGGCATCTCCATAATCGGCAAAGAGTCCCAGGTGGGCACTATTGAGAAAAAGCGGCAAGGTCCCCAGCCCCCTCTGGAGACGAAAGAGCGGGACCCTGTATTCTGCCGAGATAACCATCGCCCGGTCACGGGAAAAGGTCACGAGGGGAAGGCCGCGGAGGGAAAAGACACGACTGGAGGTGCCGGTCAGAAACCCCTCACCGATCGCCCCACCAAGGCCAAAGTTGCCCTGAAAAAGTTGGTCCCCCAGGGCGATGCCACCGGCCGACCGAAGGGCTATCACATGGTGTTGCCACGGGAGGGGGAGAAAAAGCCGCTCCTCCCCCCAAAAGAGCTGTTGTTCCAGGCCAGCCTTGGAACCCAGGACCTCATCGGTCAACATAAAATTCATGTTGAGGCGATGTCCCCCCTCCGGGCTGATGGAGGCCGGATAAAATTTTTGTCCCCGCGTATCCCAATTGTACTGGAAGTGGAGGCCGGCATACCTTCCCTCCGTCGGGACCGCCGTCCCTGTCGGGATTGTGGAGAGGTTGTCCCGACCCTCAAAAAAGTAGGAGACCGAGGTCCGGTGCGATCCCGCACCATCCAGAGGGATCCGGATCCCACTGTGTCCGCGCCAGCGTTGTTCAAAATAGTCGGACCCGATCCTGAAAATATCCCCGTAATTGACCGCATACCGCGAGGCCCCGGTAAAAAACGAGGGGGTCCAGCGGTTGTAGAAATAATCGGCGTTAAACCCGATAAATCGGGCATCGGTCCGGTAGGTCGGCCCCCCGAACCAGAAATGCCGCTCCAAGGGATCATGAGAACCGATCATCGCCGACACAAAGAGTGAACCGTCCAGATAGAGGGCGTTCGGCATGATGTAGTGCGGCAGGAGGGAGGGGCCCCAGGGGGAATAGGGTTTGGGTGGAGAAAGTAGGGACGGGTTGTCTGGCACCGATAATCGGTTTCGCTCAAATGCCGCGAAACCGTTATCTGCACTCTCGGCCCGATTGTCCTTAGAAGGCTTTCGTGAATCGGGCCTGCGAGAGCTGCCGATCAACCCGTCCCTACTTTCTCCTAGAGCGATTTTCCGTATCTCATACCCCCGTCCATGGTAATACTGGAAATAAAGACTCTTCGCGTCTGCGGAAACTGTCGGTGAGAAGGCACCTGTCAAAACGTTTGTGATTTTTTCCGTTTTCTTCGTCTTGAACGTGTGCCGGTAGATATTGGCAATCCCGCTCCGGTCAGAAGAAAAATAGAGCGAAGAACCGTCAGGGTCCCAAACCGGACCGGTCTCCATCGCGGGATCATCCGTCACCGGCGAAAAAATTTTCTTATCTGTATCAAAAATGGCAATGTCCCTTTTTCCCCTCTTGGGTGAACCACCCTTCCAGATAGAGAGAGCCACCCGCTTGCCGTCAGGAGAAAAACGGGGGGTGTCCAGTTGTTCTGCCATCTGTCCTTCATAGATAATAGCTGTCTCTTTTGAGGCCAGGTCATAAAAAGCGAGAGAAGAACGCCCTGTTTCCTGAACAACAAAAACGAGTCTCTTGCCGTCCGGTGAAAAATCGGGATCCCTTCCCCTTTTTCCTTGAGTGAGCTGTTCCGATTTCCCGGTCTCGAGGTCAATCGTATGGAGATCTTCAAAATAGGAATACCGCTTCACCAGCCCCTGACTCGAAAAGACAACCCTCCGGCCTGACGGCTCAAAACGAAATCCGGAGGCGCTCTTTTTTAACACCACCCTCTTTTTTTCCCCCGTTGCCAAAACGAGACTCTGGATGGAGGGGGCCCGATGGACCGACTCCTCCAGGTAAATAAGGCTCTGACCATCCGGAGAGGGGGAGGGATGGAGATAACTGTCTTTCCCGGTGACAACCGGTTCCCCTTCTCGCAGACCCTCGGCCTCCAGGATTTTTTTCTGGTCGGCATACTTCTTCTCCAATTCTGCCTTCCATTCTCGCCAAAGGGTGCGGAACGTCTTGCCGTACGCACGCCAGGCCTTGTTGCTGAGACCAAAAAAGAGGGGGGAGGCGCCGTACTTGTGGGAGAATTTGATTAATTTATCTTTCCCCTGTTTGTCGGAAAGGAACTGCCAGAATTTCACCCCATAGAGGTATCCCGCCAGGTACCCGGGCCAGTCATACTGGGTCCCGGCCATCTGGTCGAGGTTCAGGAACTTCCCGTGGAGGGTGTCGGTCCGGAGAAGCATCTCGGAAAAACTGGCCCGCCCCCGCCCCGCCCCGGTCATCTCGGTCTCAAAAAAAGAGGCGATCCCTTCGGCAACCCAGGTGGGAGTCAGACCGTTGGGCGCAATCATCTTGCCGAAGAGAAACTTCAACCCCTTCATCGGGGCCCCAACATCGTTCAGGTGCAGGATATGGGTGTACTCGTGAAAGACGAGCTCCTTCAGCCAGTCGTCATAATACCCCAGCGCCGTCTCCGGCGAAGGGGGAACCACCCGAAGGAGGATGCTGTTATAAGGGAGGACCGTGGCAAAGCCGTTGGCCTGGTCATGATTGTCCACGATGACAACCTGCGTTTTCCCCCAGGGATAGACCCCAAAGATCGCTCCCAACTGTTGATACGCCTCTTCCAATAAAGAGGCCGCCCTTTGGGAGAGAGCCTCCTCCCCTTCATGAAAATGGATGGCAAAGTGGTCCGTCTTCAGGGTGGACCAACGGAGAGAAGGATCAAACGTCGCTCCATAAAGGAGTGTGGGAAGAATTATAAAAAAGAGACAAAGGAGGTTCTTCCGCATGGTCGGACCCTTCCTCTATCGCATATTTTTTGAAGAAAATACAGCCTTTACAAAAGAGGCCTCTTGTCAGTAGTCTGTTAGGCCTTCCATGAGCTTCACGAAGGGTCTCAAATGTCGCGAGTGCCACACGGAATACCCCAAAGAACCGATCCATGTGTGTGAGTACTGCTTTGGTCCCCTGGAAGTTTCCTACAACTACGACGCCATCCGGAAAGAGTTGACCCGGAAGGTCATCGAAGGACGCGAACAGAACATGTGGCGGTACCGGGAACTCCTGCCAATTGACGGGGAGCCGACGGTCGGCCGGCAGGTCGGTTTTACCCCCTTGATCAAGGCCCCCAATCTGGCCCGGGCCCTCAAGATGAGAGCGGTTTATATCAAAAATGATGCCGTCAACTTCCCCACCCTCTCCTTTAAAGACAGGGTGGTCTCTGTGGCCCTCTCCAAGGCCAAGGAGTTTAATTACAAAACGGTCGCCTGCGCCTCCACCGGAAATCTGGCCAATTCCGTCGCCGCCAACGCTGCCGCCGCCTGCCTTGCCAGCTACATCTTTATCCCCCATGACCTGGAACAGGGGAAAATCCTGGGAACGATGATCTACGGAACCCATCTGATCGGCATCAAGGGGACCTATGATGAGGTCAACCGGCTCTGCAGTGAAATCGGTGCCAAATACCACTGGGCCTTTGTCAATATCAACATCCGTCCCTATTACGCAGAGGGGTCGAAAACCCTTGCCTATGAACTGATGGAACAGCTCGGCTGGAAGGTGCCGGACAACATCGTTGTCCCGATGGCCGGAGGTTCCCTCATCACCAAGATTTGGAAGGCGATCCATGAATTTCACAATCTTGGTTTCACGCCAGACACCCCTACCCGGGTCTTCGGGGCCCAGGCGAGCGGTTGCGCCCCGATCACTACCGCGGTCAAGGAGGGGGCAACCCTCTTCAAACCGGTCCGGCCGAATACAATCTGCAAGTCACTCGCGATCGGCAACCCAGCCGATGGTTTCTACGCCATGCAGGCGATGCGGGATTCCGGCGGCTGGGGAGAAGATGTGACCGATGAGGAAATTGTCGCCTCGATGAAACTGCTCGCCGAAACCGAAGGGGTTTTTGCCGAAACGGCGGGAGGGGTTACCTTGGGGGTTGCCCAAAAACTGATCCGCCAGGGACGGATCAAAAAGGAGGAGTCGCTGGCCCTCTGCATCACCGGCAACGGTCTCAAGACCCAGGAGGCGGTGGCTGGGAAAATAGGGAAACCGTACCTGATCGGCCCGACGATTGACGAATTTGACCGGCTCTACAAACAGCTTTAAACAAGGAGGGAGTGGGCTATGAAAACAAAAAAAACGGTTCGACGGAAGGTTTACCTGACCTTCCCGGCCTCCCAGACGAAGGAGGCGATCATCTGCGACATGTACGACCATTACAAGGTCCGGTTCAATATCCGGTCCGCCTCGGTTTCCGAGAAGATCGGCCTGATGGCGGTGGAGATGGAAGGACCTGAGGAAAAGATCCAGAAGGCCTTCGCCTATTTTAAAAAACGGGGACTCAAGGTGGAACCGATCGAGATGACAGTGGTGGAGTCTTAACTTCCATGATGAAGCTTGAATCGATCACAGAACGTGTCGGGGGGACACCCCTTGTTCGGATCCGAAAGTTGGGGCAGGGCATCAAGGCGGTCCGTGAAGGAAAGGTGAAAATTTTCGCCAAGGTGGAATATTTCAATCCGGGCGGTTCTGTCAAGGACCGCCCTGCCTTGAAGATGTTGCGGGAGGGGATCCGCAGAGGACTCCTGACCCGGGACAAAACAATTATCGATGCCACCTCCGGCAATACCGGCATCGCCTACGCCTGGATCGGAGCGGCCCTCGGCTACAAAGCAGAATTGGTCATGCCTGAGAATGTCAGCCGGCAACGGAGGGAGATGGTTACCGCCTGCGGCGCGAAGATCACCTACTCCTCCCCGATGGAAGGTTCCGACGGGGCGATCCGTTTGGCCAAAAAAATCTACACGGAACACAAAAGGGACTATTTCATGCCGGATCAGTACAACAATCCGGTCAATCCCCAGGCCCACTATGAAACCACCGGTGTTGAGATCTGGGAAGAGACGGAAGGAGGGGTAACGCACTTTGTCGCCGGCATCGGAACCAGCGGTACGATCATGGGGACGGGACGACGCCTCAAGGACTACAATAAAAAAGTAAAAATATTCGCCGTGGAACCGGATCATGCCCTGCATGGGCTGGAGGGGCTCAAACATATGGAATCGGCGATCGTCCCCGGCATCTACAAGGAAAAGGAGCTGGATGGAAAGTTTCTCTTGCCGACGGAACCTGCTTATGAACTCTGCCTGCAATTGGCCAAAGAAGAAGGGCTTGTCGTCGGTCATTCCTCAGGGGCGGCAATGCTGGGGGCCTTGAAGATTGCCGAGACCCTCAAGGAGGGGCAGATCGTCACCCTTTTCCCGGATCATGGCAGCCGGTATTTGGGGGAATGATATGTTGACTATCCCCCATCCTGTTTGGAACCAAATCATCCGTCATGCCGAACAAGGATATCCCAATGAGACCTGCGGCCTGCTGGTTGGTTCCAAAAATGAGAAGACCGCGAGCCACTACTATCCTTGCCGCAATATTTACGATGAAATGCATGCCCGGCACCCGGAAACCTACCCCCGGACCGCCAGGACCGCCTACCTCATGGATCCGGCCCAACAGCAAAAAATCTTTGACGGTGCTACCGCACAGGAGTTAGAGATCAAGGGGATCATGCACTCGCATACCGATCATGAGGCCTATTTTTCGGAGGAAGACAGCCTCGTCGCCGCCCCGTGGGGGGAACCGATGATTCCGGGAGTGAGTTATATTGTTGTTTCCGTCTCAAAAGGGAAGTTCCAGGAGATGAAAGAGTATTGTTGGGATGAGTCAAAGAAACTATTTGTCCAAAATTAAAAGGAGGATTCTATCATGGGTATCAAGGTTCGAGTCCCTACACCGTTGCAAAAGCTGACCGGCAATAAAGGAGAGGTTTTGGCCAAAGGAACGAGTGTCAAGGAAGTATTGGCCGATCTTGACCGGCAGTTTCCCGGAATCCAGGAAAGACTCTATGACGAAAAAGGGACGCTTCGTCGGTTCATCAACTTTTATGTGAACAACGAAGATGTCCGCTTCCTGAAGGGAGAAACGACACCGGTCAAGGAGGGGGATGAGGTCTCCATCATCCCGGCCATTGCCGGCGGCCAGGCCCGATGAATCCAGCGGTCCTGAAGTTGGAGTTGATGGCCTATGGGATCCGGCCGGGTGAGGGTCTTTTCCAGCCGCTGGCAAACCCTTTCGGTCTGGTGCATCTCACCCTTCCCGAAAAACTGGCGGTCAGCATCCACCTCCAGGAGAGATCCCCCTACTCCCTCCACAACAGGAATAACCGCTTCTTTCTCGAAAAAAATGGGGAGACCATTCCGGTGCAGTGGACCCCTCCCCTCAAGGCGTATGAGAAAAAAACCTCTTCCGGTCTTGCCATCAAGGAAATCCTCACAGTCCACGGAGGGTTGATTGCCGTCCACCCCAAAGGGCCCTGCCGATTTGGCTTGAGCGGCCTCTCCTGCCGCTACTGCGGTTCGACCAAGGCCCTCAATGAACACCCTCCCTTCACCAAGAAAGACCTTGTCGAGGCGATTGAAATGGTGCTTGAGGAAAAACGGTGCGATTTTGTGAACCTCTCTTCGGGACGTGTCACCTCAGACGACGGTGGTGTCGAATGGCTCACCCCCTGGGTTGTCGAACTGCGGAAACATCTCCACATCCTCATCTCCCTCGACCTGGCCCTCCCCCGCTCCCTCGAATGGATCGACAAAACCTATGCCATTGGCGTGGATGCCCTTTACTACGACCTGGATTTTTTCAATCCGGATGAGACCCGGCCGGCCACCTTCCAGGAACAGAGGGACCTTCACTGGAAGGCACTCGAGCAGGCCGCCAAAATCTTCCCTGCAGGGGCGGTTCTCTCCCACCTGGTGATCGGATTCGAACCGTTGGAAGAGACTCAAAAGAGGATCGACCTCCTGATCGGCAAAGGGGTTGTGCCGATCCTTGTCTACTTCCCCCCCCTTGACGGAAGCCCGCTCTCCTCCCGGTGGAAAATCACCCCGCAGGAGATTCAAGGACTCTACGCCCGCCTCTTCGAAAAACTGACCCAAACCGGTCTGAACCCCCACTGGGTTCAGCAGAGAGATGTCATCCTAACGCCGCTGGAAGGGCGTTTTCTCTCAGATCAACCGGCCCGTTATCCCCTGGCGCTCCAGAATTTTTACGAGACCTCGCTCGGAAGGATTGTCACGCTGGGGCTGGCCAGTCTCCGGAGGCACTTGAGGGTCCGGGAGGTCCCGGCCCCATGAAGGTCAAGATCGATACGCGCCCACTCCCGGTCGTCATCGCCTCCCGCTGGTGGCGTTTCCCGGTCTATCTCCTCCTCGGGTATGGCCTGTACCATTTTTATCAATCCCCTCCCCCCGAAGGACTTTCGCTCGAGGGGTTCCGGGCGCTGGTGGTCTTTCTGGCCTGTCTTGTCCTCTGGGTCTTTCACCTCCTCCCGCTCCCGATCACCGGCCTTTTTTCCCTGATCGCCCCGGTCCTGATGGGGGTGATGCCGGCGAAACAGGCCTTTAGTTTTTTCGGTTCGGAGCCTGTCTTTTTTATCCTGGGCGTTTTCATCCTCGCGGCGGCTTTGCTGAAATCAGGGCTCTCGACCCGGATCGCCCTCCTCCTTCTCCGGAGCGCCGGTCACTCCCCCAAAAGACTCCTCCTGCAAATCATGGCGGCGTCAGCCCTCCTCTCCTTTGTGATGAGCGAGCACGCGGTGGCGGCAATGATGTTTCCCCTGATCCTCGTCATCACCCGGACACTCCAGTTCATCCCCTACGGTGGCTCCTACGGGAGACTCCTCTTTCTGGCGATGGCCTGGGGGTGCATCATCGGCGGAATTGCCACGATGCTCGGAGGGGGACGCGTCCCGCTGGCGGTCGGGATGCTACAGGAAGCGGGACAGGAGACCATCACCTTCCTCCAATGGACCTCGGCGGTCCTTCCGGTCGTCCTGATCACCTTTCTTGCCGGGTATCTTGTCTTGACCCGTTTTTATACTATTGATGTTGATTCCGTGGCCAACGCCGATGACTTGATCACCACCAAGCTCCGCGAATGCGGCCGTCCGCTTCTGGAGGAGAAATTCCTGGCGCTTCTCGTGGTCGGGGCGATCGTCGGATGGACCCTCTGGGGGAACCGGTTTGGGATGGCCACGATTTCAATCCTGGTGGTTGTCCTCCTCTTCATGTTCCGGGTGGTGGAGTGGAAAGACCTGGAGGAAAATGTGGATTGGGGAATTATCCTGATGTACGGCGGCGCCATCGGCCTCAGTACAATCTTGAACTCAACCGGCGCCGGTCTCTGGCTGGTCAAAACCCAGGTCCTTCCGCACCTCGGCTCCCCATGGCTTCTGGTCTCCCTCCTTTCACTCGTCTCTCTCCTCTTGACGGAGGCGTTGAGCAATTCGGCTGTGGTGGCGATTCTTGTGCCGCTGGGGCTCTCGATCGCCCCCACCGTCGGGATCGACCCAAAGATCATTGTTTACACCGTCGCCTCGGCCGCCGGACTCGGCTATGCCCTCCCGATCAGCACCCCGGCTATGGCACTCGCCTTTTCCGGCGGGTATTTCCGGATCAAGGATATTGTCCTCCCCGCCCTCTTGATGGATCTGATCTCCTGGCTCGCCCTGATGGCGACCGCCCGCCTCTGGTGGCCGCTTCTGGGGATCAGAATCTGACAAGTCAGAATCTGACTTGAATTTTTCGGAGAGACCGATTAGAAGGCCCCATGCTTCTGGAAGAGATCTATCACGCCCTCGCGACACAACCTCCGGCCCCGCGCATCACCGACTCCGAGGAGATCAAGAAAAAATACAAATACTGGCGGCGGCGGGTCATGTATTCGCTCTTTGTCGGCTACGCCCTGTTTTACTTCTGCCGCAAGAACATCTCGATCGCCCTCCCCGCGCTGTCGTCCGATCTCGGGTACAGCAACACGCAACTGGGGATCCTGGGCTCTCTCCTTTATGTGACCTACGGTATCGGCAGTTTTGTGAACGGAATCATCGCCGACCGGGCAAACCCCCGTTATTTTATGGCGGTCGGTCTTTTCCTCTCCGCGCTGATGAACATCTTTTTCGGGATGAGTTCGGCCCTCTGGGCCCTCGCCATCTTCTGGGGGATCAATGGTTATGTCCAGGCGATGGGGTTCCCCCCCTGTGCCCGACTGCTTGCCAACTGGTACAGCGTCTCGGAGCGCGGTTTCACCTGGAGTATCTGGCATATCTCCCACCAGGTCGGTGGGGCGGTCATTGCGATCCTGGCCGGTTATTTAATTCAACACTACGGCTGGCGTTCCAGTTTCTACGTCCCGGCCGCTCTCTGTATCGTCACCGGTTTTTTTCTCTGGAACCGGCTCCGTGACACCCCCCCGTCGATGGGGCTTCCGAATATTGCGGAGTTTCGTAACGACATTGAGCTGAACAAGGATGGCACGGAGGTGACCGACGAACCGGAGACGGTCCGTCAGATCCTTTTCCACCGGGTGCTCAACAACCATTACATCTGGATGATCGGTCTGATGAATATGTTCCTCTACATCGTCCGGTTCGGTGCCTTCGACTGGGCGACCAAGTTCCTCGTGGAGCAAAAGGGGAGCCAGATCGCCAAGGCCGGGATCGTGGTGAGCCTTCTTGAGATTGCCGGGATCGCCGGTCCGATCATCGGTGGTCTTATCTCCGACCGATGGACCAAAGGGCGCCGTGGTCCGATCTGTTGCGTCGGTTTTATTTTTTCGGTCATCGGACTGGTGATTTTCTACGTCAACCCGGCCGGCCGGCCGGTGGTCGATGGTATCGCCATCGCGATGATCGGTTTTTGGATCTACATCCCGCAGTTCCTGCAGGGGGTCTTTGCCGCTGACTTTGCCTCGCGCAAGGCCGCTTCCTCGGCAATCGGACTCACCCGTATTTTCGGCTATGCCGGGGCGAGCCTTTCCGGCGTCGGGACCGGCTGGTTTTTGGATCACTACGGCTGGGCTGGGGGATTTGGCTACTGGATTGGGGCCGGTTGCGCCGCCGCGCTGATTGCCGGTCTCCTCTGGAACGCAACACCGACGACCCATCGACATAAAAATAACAAGTAGGGGCGGCCCCTACTCCTTAAAGAGAACCATATCCCCCTGTGTCAGGTCATACCCCTTGGAACGCCCCTCCGGCCAGGTCGGCATAGAGGGACCGACCCCCGGGATCATTCTTAACTTCTCGCCAAACCAGGTGAACTCCCCAAATTTCGTCGCCAGTCTGGCAACATCAGCAGGGGTTGCCGGCTTCTCCTCCCCCAAGACCTTTTCAATCCAGGAACCGTGGCGCCTGAAGGTCTCGCTGAAGGCATCCGGGTTGGGTGAACCACCCTTGGGTGAACCACCCTTGGCTTGGCGGACCGCCCAAGCAACCGCGGCATAGACCTCGGCATGCTCAACGACCGTCTGCCCGTTCCCTGCCACCTTGTGGGGGAGACTGACTCCATTTAGCTTCTCAGCGATCCGTCCTTTTGCCTCATCCATCAATTCAGAAACCAGGATGTCCGCCATTTCCATGGAATCCCTGTCCAGGTTTCCCTTCATCAGTTTTTCCGTCAACAGGCGGTATCCATCGGCAAAGGTGTCCACCACCGGTTCCTCCGGATCCCCCAGACCGGGCAACGCGTTTAGTGGAAAGTGATTCCGGTTCCAGGAATCGATCCCGTTGGCCGCCCAATAGTCATTGCCGGTATGGAAAGCCAGAAAGGCCCCGAGATCTTGCGGCGCAACCGCCTGGTCGTCGTAATGCGACCACCAGAGGCCGGCGCCGGCGTAGAGCCTTGTCCAGTTGGTAAAGTAAGGGTCAATCGTCATCCGGGGGAACTGATCAATGGCCACGGCGGCGCCGCTGTGCCAGCCAAACCGGATCTTGAGGAATGTCCGGACCGGAAGGATCGAGATCGACCGCAGGAGGGTCCAGAGGGCATACCCCGCCCCGTCACCAAAGAGGAGATACTCACCGCGCACATAATCATAAGTGGTTCCAATCACCGTGTCATGAAGAACTGAAAAGGCGGCGATCCCCCTTTTGTTAAGAATAGGGCTCGCCGCCAGGAGAAGGCTCCCGGCCCCCCCGTGAAAGAGCGCCTCAAAATTGGCCACCCGATGGCCCGGTACCCGCCCTTCATTGACAACAGCCACCAGGGCCTCTTTCTCCGCGGGGGTCAGACCGGTCAGGATCTTTCCATCCTCCCGGATCAAGGCCCCGGAACGATCGAGCCTCACCCGGCAGTGGAGACGGTCGCTCGCCTCCAGCAACTTGGCATGAAGGCTCTTCTCCGCCTCACCCACCTCAGACAGCCGGCGGAGGGGGCCTCTCCAGTTGCCTATCTCGAGGCGAACCCCTTCCAGGAAACGGTTCCCATAAGCCCGCGCGAGGGCAAAGCGAAGCATGTTACCGCGGACCTGGCCAACCCCCCAGCCGCTGACATATTTCATCCCGACCCGGTACCAGTCGGCCTCGAGAAAATTGGTATTGCCCGATGAGTGCAACATGTACATATCCAGAAAGCGGTCGAGGGCAAAGTAGAAACGTTGGGCCTCCGGATGGATTCCAAAAAGGCGGATCGCCGCCCGATTGCCGCCGGCCAAGGCCAGGGCCAATCCCCCCACAATACTCAAGTGGGGGGTCCGACGGATGCCATGGGAATCATCCCACCCTTCCGTATCGGTAAACTGGGCCACGGTAAAATCAGCCGCGAGGACCGGAACGCTCCACCGCTCCAGGGGCTGGAACAACGCATTGAAAGGGGCCCCCAGCGTCCTCTTGACCCCCTCTTTCGTGGAAAAGCCGGCCCATTGAAGGGTGCCACCCCCCTCGACAAGGAGTCCTGCCTCCGTCCAGACCCTGGCCCAGAGCGAACCATTGTACAGCGCCGGATTGGTAGCCACCTGCGGCCGTCCTTCAACAAGGAACTGGTAAAATCTTTTTTCAAACTCCCGGCTCTGAAAGAGACGCGACCCAAGACCGGCACCAAACAGGAGGGTCCCGGCGAGCCCGACGACCGTATCGATATGGTAATCAGCCCCCCACTGGACCCCCTCCAGGCTGACCTCATCGATCGCCAGATAGTCAGCGCTGAGCAAGGTGCCGCCAGCGATCATCGCCTGTGTTCCCCGCGGAAGAGAGGCGAGAGAGGCCAGTCCCAACGCCCCAAGATCCAAGGCCCCCCTTTCCACAGCCAGGGGTGTGCTACTCAGCGCCATCAGGGCTCCTTTCGTCAGACGAACCGTATTACCGGCCAGACGCAACCCGACCCTGACAGCCTCCGCCCCCACCCCTCCCAACGGAAGGCCCCAGAGGCTGTTGAGACCGACCGTCAGACGAGAGGCCAGCCGGTAACTCTCCGCTTCACGACGCCCAACCTGGGAGACCCCCGCCTGTAGGGCCGCGGCGATCTCTTCCTGATGGGCTTCTACTTTTCCACGGACACGGGAATAGGTCAATCCTGCGGCGGCAGCGCCACCCCCTACAACAGCGCCGATCTTGCAACCCCCGGCCGCGCCGCCAACCATCCCTCCCGGAATAGGGGCGAAGAAGCCGGCCGCGCCGCCGATAAAACCGGCAACACCGCACCCGGCCGCACCACCACCAACACCGGCCGCCATGGAGTAGAGTATCTCCTCATACCCACCGGTGGTCAGGAACATCGCCTCTTCCCGCGAGGCGGCCTCCCGACCCGCCTCGGTTTCTGAAAAATCAAGACCGGCCACAAGACAACCTCTGTCAAAATGATCGGGATACAGGGCGGCGATCACCGCCAGACGATCCTGGACGCGTGCGGAATCGCCGTGAACCTGCATCAGGTACGGGAGGGCTTCATCAAGCGCCTCCGGGTAGAGGTGACGGGCCATCCGGCCGTCAAACTCGAGCCGCATCTCCAAGGAAGCCCTCATTTCATAGACGGGGTCGGGCGAAGCACCCTTGGGTGACACACCATTGTGTGACACACCCTTACCGGTTTTTCCGGTTTCATAAGGTCTTAGTTGTTCCCCGATTGTTTTGACCCGGTTGGCGTACAAGGCCGCCTGCCGGTCCAGGGCTTCCCGTTCATTCTCCTGCAGGAGTTTTTCAAAACTGCCTCCCCGGACGGTGGCGGCAATAAGCATCTCCCCCAGAAGAGTGGCATAGAGGTACGCCTCGCCGACCGGCAGGCGGCCTTTTGTTTCGCTGAGACGCTCGCGAACCATCCTGTCAAAACGCTCCCCTGTTTCAAAGAGGCGTTTGGGTGAACCACCCTTGGAAGAACCTTTCCCGTCGATCCGGTGGAGGAGACGGAAGGCCTCGGCGCGCCCCTTTTGAACCTCCCAGAGGGAGCCAGGGGGTAACGAGAGATCGTGGGTTAGGTCATAGCCAGCATTCTTCAGCTCCTCGATCGAAACCTCTGGGGTGTAAGGATTTTGGTGATTACCAGACAGGTTGTTCAAGGCCGCGGTATGGGCCCGCGGGTTGGCCCTTTGAAAATCGGCCTCGATCGCCAGCGCCTCCTCGACACTCCCCGACTGCCGAAGCCGACTGAGAAAGGCGGTCGTCGCGGCCAGGTCTTCCCCGATGTTTCTGTCACTCCCTTCCTGTTTCAAAACGAGGGCCTTCAGGGCCGGAAGACGGCTGTCGAACATCCGGGCGATTTCACCACGGTGATCGGCCAGTTCCTCCTCATCCAGTTGCGCCAAGGCCTGGACCTGATAAAAGGCCCTGCCCGCCATCGTCTCGGCAACACGGCTGGCCGCTGTATAATAATGCCGGGCCTCCGGCCTTTCGCCGACGGTTTCAAAACCGATCGCTACCCGTTCATAGGTCGCGGCGGTGAATCCTTCTTCAGTTTCTTCTTCGGAGACAGGTCTTTGGGCGGCTTGTGAAAAAACAGAGCGGACCAGCTCCGTCATCGTCCCCCGGCGATCTTTCTGGAAATGGGCGAGTTCGGTCTCGGCCTGGTGTAACCGTGCCGCCGCGGCAAGAAGGCGACGATCAAAAGTAGAATATTCAGAGGACCGCCGGACGAGGGCAAAATAGCTGTCTTGAGCCCCCTGAACCGTTTCTTCGGCCGCACGGATCGCCTCATCCTGGGCCGCAAAACCCCTTTGCCGGTAACCAATCCCGATCGCCTCTTCCAGAGAGGCCGGGGTGATCTGGTCCTCGGGTCTCTCTTCAGACCAAGAGGGAGGAGACTCAAGGGTGGTAAGATCTTGGGGGTCCTTTGGATCAAAGGCCTCAGAGCAATAAAGTACCGGACCCCCGCCTGCCCCCTTGGGTGGAATACCCTGAAAGCCCATTCGATACCCCCAGCTAGCGCCTTCATCGGCTTAACCATGGACAAGTTGCCAAAAATATGACAGAACCCACGATCATGAAAATACCGATCCCTCCCCATGGGGGAAAGCTCGTCAATAGGGCGTTGGCTGGCCGTGAGCGGGAAGACCGGATGAGGTTGATCCCCTCACTCCCCCAAAAACGACTGACCGACCGTGAAAAGAGCGACCTCGATATGATCGCCTGCGGGGCCCTCTCCCCCCTTGAAGGGTTCATGGGAGAGGAAGACTACCTCTCCGTTGTCGACACGATGAGACTCGCCAATGGACTCCCCTGGACGATCCCGGTCACCCTCTCGGCCACCAAAGAGGAGGCGGCCCGGTACCCTCTGGACAAGCCGGTCGTCTTGACCGATGAGGCGGGGACCGCATTCGCCCTCCTCCTCCTCGAACAGAAATACCTCGCCAAAAAGGAGTTGGAGGCGGAAAAGGTCTACAAGACCAAAGAGGAGTCCCACCCCGGTGTCGCCGCCATCAAAAAACAGGGGGAGGTTTTTCTGGCTGGAAAGGTGGAGGTCCTCAACCGTGTCGCCTACCCTGATTTTTCAGACTATCGCAAAGATCCGGCTGAGCTCCGTAAAATCTTTGAAGAGAAAAAGTGGCGGCGGGTGGTCGCCTTCCAGACCCGGAACCCGATCCATCGGGCGCATGAGTACCTGACCAAGTCAGCCCTTGAGGTTTGCGACGGACTTTTGATCCACCCGATTGTGGGAGAAACCAAATCAGATGACATCCCAGCTGATGTCCGGATGAAGTGTTACGAACTCCTGATCCAGAATTATTACCCCAAGGATCGTGTCGTCCTGGCGGTCAATCCGGCGGCAATGCGGTATGCCGGGCCGCGCGAGGCGATCTTTCACGCCCTGATCCGTAAAAATTACGGTTGCACCCATTTTATCGTCGGGCGGGATCATGCCGGCGTCGGAAACTACTACGGCACCTTCGACGCCCACTTTATTTTTGACGAGTTTACTGCGGAGGAGATTGGTATCACCCCACTTTTCTTTGATCACAGTTTCTTCTGTAAAAAATGCGAAGAGATGGCCTCGAACAAGACCTGCCCGCATGCCGCCGAAGACCGCGTCATCCTCTCCGGCACCAAGGTCCGTGAACTCCTCTCCCGCGGCGAACTCCCCCCACCAGAATTTTCCCGTCCCGAAATCGCCAAGATTTTGATTGAGGCGATGAAAAACAAAAAAAATTAAACATGTTTTTGCAGTCGTCCCACCGCGCCGGACACCAGGAAGACGAGGAAGAAGAGACCAACCGAGGCCTCGTACATCGCGATAAATTTACCCAGAAGCACCACCGGAAAGACATCCCCGTAACCGGTAGTAGTAATGGTAATCACGCTGTAGTAGACGTAATGGAAAAAATTGGGGAAGTGGTTGTTCAAAATCTGGTACCGCTGGTCGAAAAACTGGTACATAAAGGCGAATGACAACACCGCATCAATAAACGAAAACCCGATCGCGACCAGATGCCAGCGGGCCCTCTTCACCGCAATCGAGGGATCCCCCGTCGGCGTAAAATCAAACATGAGTGTCATCAGGTTCAAGCTGATGATCTGGATAATCCGTAAATTTCCCAAAACAACCACCACCCAACCGAGCCACAAAACGATCTGTGAAAGGGCGATCAGAGAGGAGAGAAGGAGTGTCGTGGATACGAGAAAAACCTCGGCATGATGCAGTGTCACCTCCTCTTTGCGAAATCCCAAGAGCCGATAGATCGAGGTCATCGTGACAAAAATGACCGTTTGGAAAAAGGAATGGGTCAGCGCCAGGATCGTGGAGCCGTATTCTTCTTTTTTGTGCCGAAGGGGCGTCATTAAAGTCATTGAAAGAACGGGGTGACTATACTATCTAAGACCAAAATGGAAAAGGGAAAAAAGATCCTCTTGGCAGGTCTCCTCTCCCTTTTCTTTTCTGTTTTTTTTCTCTTTCTTTTTTACGGATCTCCCCGCAACGCCGGGGCCTGGCTCCACCTGATGGAACGAAAGATCCTGGATGCGGAATTCAGGAATATCCCGCGGTCTGTCAAGGCGGACCCTTCCATCGTGATTGTCACCATCAACGATACCGCCCTCCGGGCGATGGAACCGAAATATGGCCGCTGGCCCTGGCCCCGCCGGGTCATGGGGGAAATGGTGGAATACCTCCGGGCGATCGGTGTTCGGGCCATCGGGATAGACATCCTGTATCCTGAAAGGAATGCCAAGGACCCCCAGGGAGACCGATTCTTTGTGGATCAGGTCCACAAGGCCGGAAAAGTCGTCCTGGCCGCCGACTTTCCCGAGAATCGAAAACCGCTTTTCCCCTTTGCCTCCCTTTTCAAGGCCTCGGCTGGCATTGGTGGCGTCCACCTCTCCGCCGACCCCGACGGTCCAACACGACGTTACCAGCACCTCTATCACTCCGAGGGGAAAACCTACCCAAGCCTGGCCCTCGGTGTCGCCCAACAACTTTCTCTTCAGATCCAGCCTGAAAAGATCCCTCTCCTCAAAAACGGGACCTTCAACCTCCACTGGTACGGACCCAAGGGGGCCTTTCCCTATATTGAGGCGGACAAGATCCTTGAGGCCCGCGAGGAATGGAAGAGCGGGGGCCCTGAGGCTGGATTGCACGAACAGGCGTCTGAATTCTTCAAGGACAAGGTCGTCTTCATCGGTGTCACCGCCACGGGGCTCTTCGACCTCCGGGCCAATCCCTACTCCCCTGTTTATCCGGGCGTGGAGATCCACGCCACCGCTCTTTCCAACCTTTGGCATGGTGACTTTATCCGACGGGCCCCTCCCCCCGCCGTCATCCTCTTCGTCCTCCTGATTCCCCTGCTGGCAGGCTTGGGGATAGTGATGGCCCAATCACCCCTCAAAGAACTGCTGGTCACGGCGCTCGCCAGCATTTTGGCGACAACTTGCGGGATTCTTGCCTTTCAAAAGTCAGGGCTTTGGGTCCCGATCGCCCTGACGCAAACTGTTCTCCTCGTCAATGCCGCCACCTTGATCAGTTGGAACTACTTTACCACCGGCCGCGAAAAAAGGTTTTTACGGAACGCCTTTGCCAGATACCTCACGGAGGATGTCCTAAAAGAACTCCTGAACCATCCCGAAGGACTCAAACTGGGGGGTGAGAATGCCACCCTCACCGTCTTGTTTTCCGACATCCGTGATTTTACCACCCTCTCTGAAAAATTAAAGCCGGATGAGGTTGTCGCCCTGTTGAATGAATACCTCACGGCGATGGTCGATATCGTTTTTCAGCACCAAGGGACACTCGACAAGTTTATCGGGGATGCGGTCATGGCCTTTTGGGGGGCGCCGGTAAAAACAGAAGACCATGCCGCCAAGGCGGTCCGTGCCGGCTTAGCGATGTTAGAGAAGGTGGGGGAGATCCGGGCCCGCTGGCAAAGTCAGGGGAAACCACTCCTCAAGATCGGGATCGGGATTAATACCGCTCCGATCACGGTGGGGAACATCGGCTCGGAGAAGTGCCAGAGCTACACGGTCATCGGGGATGGAGTGAACCTGGCCTCGCGGCTGGAATCGCTCAACAAGACTTACCACACCGAACTGATCGTCAGTGAATTTACCTACGAACGGATCCGGGAGAAGGCAATCGCCCGTACCTTAGATGAGGTGAAGGTGAAGGGGAAGGAACAGAGTGTCAAGATCTATGAGGTTACCGGGTGGAAGGGCTGATCCTGCTCTTCCTGATTGACCCGGTCTCTGTTCTTCTTTATAAAGGTAGGGCTCCATGGCTTCTCTTCCAACACAGGCAGTTACCTTTAATCTAACCACCCGCGAAATCAAAAAAGAACCGCTGGACTCCTTTTCTTTTAAAACAGAAAAACCAGAGGAGATTTACTGGATCCATCTCAACTCGCTGGAATCAGCCCTGTTGGAAAAAGCCAGGGCCAGACTGGACCTGTCCGAGGAGCTGGTCGGTGAACTGACCGCTGTGGAGTCGCTCCCCGATTTGACAGAGGCAGAAAACCATATCACCCTAACCCTCTATTACTGGTTACCGCCGCGCGAGGGAGAGGAACCGGCTGGAGCCCGCCGCCTGATGCTCCATCTAACCCCCCGTTACTGTCTGACAGTCGCTCCGGATCCGATACCGGCCCTCGAGGCCTTTAATGCCACTTACACCCGTGAGTTCCGTTTCGCCCAAACGACGGGATTCATGCTTTTTCTCGTCCTGGACAATCTGGTTGACGATTATGGCAAAATGCTTCGCACCATCGATCAAACCTCCGAAGCGATTGATGATCAGATCCATATTGCCTTTAACGAAAAGTTGAACACCCGCATTTTGGACCTCAAAAGAAATATCATCACCCTCAAACGAACCGTCTCTTCCTTAAGAGATATCCTGATGCGCCTTTCGGGGCGCAAGATCCCGGTTATCTCGGAGAGTTGCCGCCAGTCTCTGGGAGACGTCTACAACCATGCCCAGATTGCTACCGTGCAGTTGGAATCGCTCCGAGAATTGGTTTCCGGATCGCTGGATGCCTATAACGCCGCCCTTTCTCAAAAAATGAACGAAACGATGAAGGTCCTGACCCTTTTTGCCTCGATCACATTGCCGATGTCGTTGATCGCTGGCATCTACGGGATGAACGTCCCCCTGCCGGGGAGTGAACACCCGTTAGGCCTCGCCATCGTTCTGGGGCTGATGATCACCTCCGGGGTCGGGCTGTACGCTTTTTTCAAAAAAAGGGGCTGGTTTTAACCGATGAAAACAACAATCCGGTTTTGGGGGGTCCGCGGTTCTATCCCTGTTCCGGGCCAAAAAACGGGGTTCTACGGCGGCAACACCTCTTGCCTCGAGGTCACCTCTGGCGAAACGACGCTGATCCTGGATGCCGGGACCGGACTCCACCCGTTGGGAAAGGAACAGGCCAAAAAGAGGCAAAAGATCCACCTCTTCATCACCCACTGTCACATGGACCATATCTGCGGCCTCCCCTTCTTTAAACCGCTCTATCAAAGAAGGAGGCTCTACCTCTACGGACCGGGCGGGAGGGGGAAGGGTCTCCATCAACTCTTGAACAGCTTCCTGGCCCGCGAGTTTTTCCCCATCCCCTTGGACAAAATGCCGGCCTCCCTCTTTTTCAGAACCATCAACCAAAGGAGAACCATCCCCCCTTTCACTATCGAATCGGTTCGCCTGAACCACCCCGGCATGACACTCGGTTACTTCATCACCCTTCCCTCCAAAAAAAGGATCGCCTACATCACCGACCGGGAGCCACTCTCCCGTTTCCGTCATCACACCACAGTGAAGAATGAATCACCCCTTATCCGGAATCTCCAGGGTGTTGATCTTTTGATCCATGACGGACAATACCTGGACCAGGAATACGCCTCTCACAAAGGGTGGGGTCATTCCTCCATCAGCGATCTCTTGAAACTGGCACGCCAGGTGGAGGCTAAACACCTTGTTATTTTTCACCACGACCCGGCTCATGATGACAAAATATTAGGAAAACTTGAAAAAAAAATCCAAAAAAAGAAGCAAAAAATATGTTTGGCCCGCGAGGGGATGACGTTAACACTATAGTGTATAAAGGAGGTTTTATGAACTGTCACAGTCTCATCATCTCTGCAGTCATCGTTACTTTTCTCTTACCCACACTGTCTGTCTTTGGAGGAGAAAAAAAGAAAACAACGAAGAGCCTGATCACCCCCTCAGCCACAGATACCTTTGGAACGGCGGGTGTCCGCGGCTTTACCCTGGATGAGAAGAAACCGGCAAAAAAGAAGACGTGGAAAAATAAGAAGGCTAAGGATTAACGAGGGGAGAGGAGCCGTTCTGAATAGAGATCCCTTCGAACGGTTCGCCATCGTTGTTGGTGTCACCGTTAATATCCACAAAGATCGGGTTGGCAATGGCGAAGGCCGGGATGCCGCCGATTGCATCGACAGTCCCCGGGATCCTGGTGAAAAAATCGGTGTCGAACGGGATTTTAGCGGAATCCAGTCCAACCGGAACCAAGGGGAAGAGTGACCGGGTGCCGCCAGAACCACGAACCATCGCAACAATCCAGGAATCCTGACTAATCGTAATCGTCTGGGTCACCGTTCCTTTTTTTGCAATGACCTTCCCGTCACTGCCCAACTTCCCTTCCAGTATAAGTGACTGATCGGTAGTGCTAAAAAGATAGGTGGGGCTGTATTGGTACTGGGGTGCCTTTTCATTAGCAAAACTCGCCGCCCCTTGGGTATAAGGTGAAAGAGTGGCGGGATCAATAATTCCCCTGCCAGCCTGGAGGCCACTGGTTGCGGCCGGTTTTGGGTTGGTATTGACGAAAATCTCGACGGTATCCACTTCGGCCCAGACCGGCGTTTCAAAGTTGATCTCCAGATTCACGAGACTACCGGGCGTCAACGCTAAAAGATCGCCCACCTCTCCCCGTACTTTACCGCTCGAGGCATGGACCTGAAGAAAAGGACCTGCCGAGATGACCACCTTGTGCCCCTTCAGATTATGGGCGATATCGGTCATGCTGAGATCATCAGCAGTCCCTTGATGATCAGCGGGATCAACACCGGAGGCGATATAGCTTCTCGGCCATCCGATCGGGTCCCGAAGCAACCCCTTCGAATCAGAACCCCCCGTCGCCGTCACCACAAGACCTAAATTAAGGAGGTTGAACCAGGTCGGGAGCGTCGTTGCCCGGAAAAAATTGAAGGAGTCATCCCAACCATGAACACCACTTTGCAACCCGGTCACAATCTCGATACCATCAAACCCTTTTGCAAAGGCGCTCGACGTACCGTACGGAAACGGGGCCACAAAATCCCCCTGGTTATTGGTGTTCGGCTCCAGACGGAAATGGATCGGATCGGCAAAACTGGCCAGCGGTTGACCAAAGCCAGGAGTGGTCAAAAGTCGGGTCAGAGAGAACAGTCCTTGGGCAGGATCCATCACTTGATGAATCTGAACAAATCGTTCCCCCTCGAGGGCCTTCAGATCAGAAATGATTTCGGCCATTGATTTGACCCGATCCGGTTTGGGAGAAATTTGATCTTTTGTGGTCAACGTACCGTCATAAGCACCCCCTGTAGCGAGCAGAGGCTGAGCCGTCATCGGGAAAGTCCCGAGACGACCGACTAAGGACGCAATTTCCTGACCGGTGCCGACGGCTAATTTCTGTTTGGGCAGAAGGGTCGCCTGCTCCAGCGATTTCTTTAAAGAGGAAGGGTCCGTGAGGGAGTCCCGATCGGTCAGGACGACAAGATCCAACCCCTCAGCGGCCGCACTGAGGAGCCGCAGATCTGAAGAAAGGTGCGAACCGGGACTTTTCAGGGAATGGGTATGGAGATCGGCGCCGATAAATCCGGGAGTTCCAACGGCCCGCTCAAGCACCGCCGTCAGGGGCGTCCTCTTGCCAGCCTCGATGGTCACCGACCGCAGATCCAGGGTGTATTCCGTCCCCTTGGAAAAGACAAAAAGATAGCTTCCCGGTTCCAGTGAAAACTGCGCCTGCTGTGTCAGGTCAATCGTTCCATTGGGGTTGATCAGGTGGGTGCCAACAATGCCATACGGGGTGGGGTGGCCCGCTGTTTCGTGGAAAATCCCCTGAGAGGGAGACGGATCTTTACCGACAATCGTGAGACGGGCATTGGTGGGGATAAGTCCCCCCGAGATCCGTTCCACAACGCCATTGATCACAACGGTTCCAGAAACCCCTAGCGTACATTCAATATCTTGAACAGCTCCTGACCCAAGGTCAACCCGATCGGTCTCCTCTGCCAGGTTTTTGCAGCTCCCCGCAAATTCCTGACCGTTATCAACAACCCCCCCACGGTATCCCTCTTTTTCAACACGGATCCGGTATCTCCCTGAACCAAAATGTCGCGAACGGTCATCACTCCCGTTGGGAAGCAATCCGCCGAATTGCCCATCGGAAGCGGTCTTGAAGACAGCAACAGTCCCGCCGGTTTCCTCATCGAGAAAAGCGACCAACGCCCCCTCAACCTTCTGTCCCGAGGAGTCCACAACACGACCCGATACCGCCGTATTCGGAATCTTGAGGGCGACAAGACCGATTGAAAGGACTGAACCGGTATCCCCCGTTCCGACAGCAAAATGCCGAACAATCTCCAAAGCCCCTTGGGGCGGAACCGAAACCGATGAGACCCCACTGGGCCGTAACAGGTCGGGAACCCCGTCCTTCAGATAAACAGTCTGGAGACCATCCACCGCCAGACCACTCGCCTTTTGCCAGACCGCCGGGTCATAGAAATATCCATAAGAGACATTCGAAAGCCTGTTGGTCGCCCCGTACAAGAGGGCTGATGCTGAATCCAAAACGGCCGAACCGGCAAAACCGGATTTTGGCAAAAGTGTTTCCAGCTCTCCAGAGGGAAGCAGAAGATCCCCCACAGGAAGGGATACCGGCTCTTCTCCCTCGTTAAAGATTGAGCTCTTGATCGTCACAAACTCCTCACCGGGATTGATCTGGTAGTCCGTCGTGACGAAAAGGGAGAGGTCTTTCAGGCTGGAAAAGGTAAAAGGATCGTTAACATCCGAGAGTCGAAACGGCGCCTTGAAATCGGTCTCTTCCAGCAGGTTGACGGCGTTGGTAATCTGATCCCCCTTCAGGGAGTCCAGGACATCCATCGCACCGGTAGCCCTCAAAACAAGAGGGGTATTTGCACTCCCGTCAGAAACAACTTCAAACGAAAAATAATTGACCGTCCATTCCCTGTTGAGGAGAGGGATCATCCCCCCCCATTGGTCCTTGCCCGATTCCTTTTTCGGGTCCCTCGTCCGGTCGGCATCAATGATATTCCCTCCAAAGAGATTGATTCCCGCAGTCCGCCCACCATTCTGGACAATCACGCGGATCTTGTTATTCTTGAGCAGAAAGTCACCCAACGCCCCCTGGGCTGCAGGGCCACCAATCAAATCGGAGGCGTTATTGATGGAAAAGGCGGTGACGCTCGGTTGCGGAACCTGATCCAGCAGGTCATCACCATCGTCACATTGAGCGAGAAGGAGCGTTGCAAAAAGGAGGAAAAAGAAAACGCGCCAAGACTGTTGGGCAAAGCATCTTTTCACAGCGGCCCTTATATCGTCTTTGGCCATAAAAAGGTTGCTAAAAAAGGGGCGTTCGATAGAATCAAAAACCAAGCAAAGCTCGCTACTTAAAGGAATCGTTTGAAAGAGAATGTTGATCGGGATCCCCAAAGAAACAAAAATTGGTGAAAACAGGGTCGCCGGCACCCCGGAAGCGGTGAGGGAACTTGTGCAGAATGGGCAGAGAGTCCTTGTGGAGAAACGGGCTGGTCTGGGGAGCGGTTTTTCGGACAAGGAATACTTTTCCGCCGGGGCAAAAATCATTTCTCAAAAGGCCGAAATTTATAAAAAAGCTGACCTGATCTGGAAGGTCAAGGAACCAAGCCTTCAGGAGGTCCATTTTTATCGGCGCGGTCAAATTTTATTTACATTTCTGCATCTTGCTGCAGACCCGAAGCTGACCCACTCTCTTTGCCGACAAAAGATAACCGCTATCGGTTACGAAACAGTCCAGCTCCCGGATGGATCGCTCCCACTCCTCGCCCCGATGAGTGAGGCGGCTGGGAAGCTGGCCGCCGTTATCGGGGCTAATTATCTCCGCAAGGATCTTGGCGGTAAGGGGATCTTGCTCTCAGGAATTCATGGAAAATTTTTGGGAAAGGTCACCATCCTTGGCCTCGGGATCGTCGGTCGCAACGCCCTGGCAATGGCCCATGGGCTCGGCGGCCGGATAACCGCCTTTGATCTTTCCAGAGAAAAGCTAAAATTGCAAAATCTCTACCCCGAACGTCTTTCGACCCATCTTTCTGACCCAAAGATGATCGCGGAGGCCGTGAGGTATTCAGACCTCGTGATTGGAGCGGTCCTTGTCCCAGGCAAAAAGGCCCCCACGGTGGTAACCCGGCCGATGGTCCGCTCGATGGAACCGGGTTCTGTGATCGTCGATGTTGCTGTGGACCAGGGAGGGTGCATCGCCACCACACACCCGACAACCCATGCCAACCCCGTTTATAGGGTCGATGGCATTCTTCACTACGCGGTCACGAACATCCCGTCACTCGCCGGCCGTTCAGCAACACAGGCGTTGTCTTCGGTGACGCTTCCCTACCTTAAAAAAATAACCTCACTCGGCCTGGAAGAGGCCTGCCAGACTGATCCTTCCCTTCAAAAAGGGATCAACATTTCAAACGGGGAGATTGTCCATCCAGCCCTTCGACAGCTCCTCTGAAACAAGAAAATGATTGAGGAGTTTTTCTCGATCAAATTCTTTTTTTGTGATCAAGAATAGAGAGGTGACCGTTTTTTGCAACTCATCGGAAAAATCGTCAAGTGTGCTATTCACGTTCAATCCGATACCGATCACAACAAAATCCAATAGGGGCAGATCGTGATGCGCCCCTACCTTCATTTCTGACTCGCAAAGAATCCCCCCCAGTTTTTTCCCCTGATAGTAGACATCGTTCGGCCATTTGAGGGTGACCTCTATCGGGATCTCCTTCTTGAGAAAATCAGCCAGCGCCCTGCCGGTCATCACCGTCAATTGCGGGGCCAGTTCAGCCGGGATCTCCGGTCGCAGAAGGATAGAAAAATAGAGATTCTTGCCAGCCGGGGATTCCCAAACCCTCCCCTCACGCCCTCGACCAGACGTCTGACAATCGGCAACGACAATCGTCCCTTCCGGTTCCCCTTTTCGCGCCAGTTCTTTGAGAACCTCGTTGGTCGATCCAACTGTCTCAAAACGATAAATCTTTTTGGGGAAAGGCATGGGTCACAATGGCAGTAATCTTGGCATTAATTCTCTGAAAATTGGCCAAAATGTCCAGGTGAATAGAACTGGTCTCAAAAGTTTCCTTCAAACCTTGATGAAGCCGGTTCAGGTGGGCCTGACGGAGTTCCCTCTCCACGTCACGAAGATGGGCATCATGCCGAAGAACCTTTTGGGCCATTGCCTCATCCCCCGTTGTTATGGCGGAAATCGCCAGATCGAAATTCTCCGAGACCTTGGCATGAAAGTCCTTAATCTCTGCCCAGCCTTCCTCAGAAAATTCCCTCCCCTTTCTGATCTTCTTCTCGGCCAGTTCCATCAAATGCTTGTTGATGATGTCACCAATCTCCTCGAGGTCGCTCGCCATGGCCAAAAAATTGAGTTCCAGAACAGATTCCTTATCCGACAACATCCCTTGTGAAATCTTGGCCAGATAAAACTTCACCTCTTTGTTCAAAAGATCCAGATGATCATCCATCGCCTCCAGATCATCAATCTTGTCCAGATCATTCCTCTCAAAAACGGAAGGGATGCCCCGGAACATTTCGTAGGCGATATCCGCCATCCTCAAGACCTCCCTCTTCACATGGGCAAAGGCGAGCGGCGGTGTCTCCAGCGCCGTCGGGTCCAGATACTTGGGTCCGAATTTCTTCTTCTTGTCCTCTTCCGTCGCTGGAAAAAGTTTTTGAACAATCCAGACCCCCTGTCGGATGAAGGGGAGGAAGAGGATCGCAACAACCCCGTTAAAAACGAGATGGGCGATGGCCAGTTCCCGCGCCACATTCGGCGGACCGATGGAGATATAAGGACTGACCTGTCGGATCAATTCCAGGAATGGAACGAGAAACGGGGCAAAGACCAAAACCCCGCCGACCTTAAAAATAAGGTGGGCCCAGGCGACCCTCTTCCCTTCCGTATTTCCTCCCGCGAGACTCGCAATAAAGGCGGTGACGCAGGTCCCGACATTGGCCCCAAAAATGATCGGGACAGCCGCCTCGATAGAAAGGGTCCCTCCAAAGGCCAGCGCCATGGCAAGACCTATCGTGGCGGCACTGGACTGGACAAGGGCCGTGAAAACGGTCGCCGCGATGAAATTGTACAGGGGGTAGCGGGAGAGAAAATCAAAGAACGGGACAACCCAGGGGTTTTCCTTCAAAGGGGCCATCGCCTGGGTCATCAGGTTCATCCCGAAAAAGACGAACCCGAATCCCAAAAAGATCATGCTGACATAACGGGTCCTTTTTTTCTTGCCGATCAGGTCAATCAGGACACCCACAATCAGGATCAAAAGGGCATATTCCGCAATTTTCCTGACGGAGAGCAGGAAGACCACCAGCGTCGTGCCAACGTCGGCCCCAAGAATGACCCCCATCGCCTGGGCCAAGGTGATCAGTTGGCTGCTGGCAAGCCCGACCAGCATAACAGTCATGGCGGTGCTGGACTGAAGGATCAGGGTAGTCAGGGCACCAACCCCGAGACCATAAAACCGGTTTTCGGTGAGCGAGGCGATCATCGCCCGGAGCCGTTCCCCACCGGCCAGTTGCAGGCCAATTCGACCTATCTTCATCCCGTAAAGAAAGATCGCGAGGGCCCCGAGAAAGACGATGAGAGAAAAATGTTGTTCGATCATAACCTGTTGAAAGAAATGGCCTTTTTACAAAAACCGTCTCCTTGCCATTTAATATCACTTTTTTATTCGAAGATCATCAAAAAAACCGAAACCTTCCCCGGGGCCTCAACGATAATAGGGGTGGGAGAGCCTCCTTAATATATGTCGGACTGCAGCAGAATCAACGAATCTCCTGCCTCATTAGAAGCTACCTACGATACTGAACAAAGTTTTTCTGACCCGAGTGAGGCGGTCTGTTCGGAAGAAACCGCGCTGGTGAGCATCGATGAATTTACCAAAATCCCCCTCGCCTGTTTTCTTCCCACCCCCGAACCAAAACCAGCTAAACGTTATGATCTTTATGTTTCTACAATGGACCCAAGGGATCAGTTAACAGCGATCCGAGCCGGACTCATTGAAGAAGATGCCGCTAAAATTATGGTTCGACAGGGACGCGAGGTTGTCGCCTACCTCGAAGCAACAACCCCTCCGGATCAAACAGCGGCAAGAAATGAAATCGCCGCCCTTCGGGTCCAGCTGGATGAGATTGAGTTGCAACATCCGGAGCTTCAAGAACCGCTCGTTGCCTCGTCGGAAAACCGATTGCCCCTCCCCAATGACAGGGTCGAAAGCCAACCGATCTCCAACGAAACAATGCTTGCCGAATCCACAAGTCCTGCACCAGTACTGAAGGGAACCCCTCTCCCCCAGGAAACGATCCTCTCCGTGGCCTCTGTTAAAGCCACCCCAATCGGGGAGACTGATCGACAAGCGATCGAAGCGCTAAGATCCTTCGCAGAAGTAGAAACAGGAAAAACTTCACCCGCAGTCATTGCCTCAATTCTTGCAGGAGAGGAACCGGCGGCGGCAAGGCGGACCGGAGTTGTCACCAACCCATCGACTCCCTCAACCCCTGGAGTTTCTCCAGACCAACGCGGAGAACCGATCGTTCCGGCTAACACCCTTTCTGCCGTATCGGGCAACAGCAACCCTTTTGAGGAGGGGGGTAATTTTGTCACAGCTATTCGGGATTCTGATTTGAGAAAAATTTTTGAACGGTGGCTGGATGAGTCCCGAGTCGAGGCAAGAAGGAAAGAGGGAACGCCAGAGAGACTTCCCCTCGTCGCCCTGTCAGGTTTGAGCGGGAAAGACCGAGCCAGGGATGGCATCCCAGGCACGGTGACCAACGAGGTCCCCCCTGCCGCAATCCTGCAAGGGTCAATTGCCTCATCAAGGCCTTATCTGACCCAGGCCAATGCCCCATCCCTCCCTTCTTCCGGCAAGGGGGAGGCACGAATCAGACCTCCTGCACGAAGTCCAGGTAACCGAGACGGTCATCGGCAGGACGGGGGACAAAACAGGAATGGTCAAAGAGATGAGTCACGCCAGGAAGAACAAGACTCTCCCGCGTTCGCTTAACGAACTCTATTTTCTAGTCTAATTTAACAGAGACAATCTTGGAAGTGCCCGGCTCTTCCATGGTTACTCCATAGAGGGTATCGGCCATCTCCATCGTCCGTTTGTTGTGGGAGATCAGGATGAATTGCGTTCGGCCGGTCAGGTCGCGGATCAATTCATGGAATCGACCGACATTGACTTCATCGAGCGGGGCATCGACCTCGTCCAGAATACAGAAAGGAGACGGTTTGACGAGGAAGATGGAAAAGACAAGGGCCGTTGCGGAAAGGGCCTTCTCCCCACCGGAGAGGAGTGAAAGGTGCTGGAGTCTCTTGCCCGGAGGCTGGACCATGATCTCCACGCCGCTGGTGAGGAGATCATTCGGATCAGTGAGTGAGAGTTCGGCCCGTCCCCCCTTGAACAGCTTGGGAAAGAGGACCTGGAATTTCTCATTAACCAGGGCCAGCGTCTCCTCAAACCGCTTTTTAGTTGCCTGATTAATCCGCGAAATTGCCTTTTGCAGGGCATCGAGCGATTTCTCCAGATCTTCATACTGCCTGGAAAGAAAATCGTGACGATTCTTCAACTCTTCATATTCAGGGATCGCCCCCAGATTGACATCCCCCATTTTATCCATCCTGTCTTTGAGCTCCACCGCTTCAGCAGAGGTGATAGAAGCCTCGAACCCCTCCGGAACGAGAGGAAGCTCCCCTTCCGCAAGATGAACGGCATATCTTTCCAGCATCTGGCCCGTGATATGCTCCCGTTCCGATTTCATCTGGGTCAAGGTGACCTTCAGGTCACCGGTATGGCTCCGTGCCAGATCATACTCCTTGCGGATATCCCGCATCGAGAGTTCCTCCCCTCTTTGCTCTTCCAGGAGGATCTCAAACCCCTTCTTCTTTTCCTCATAATGGCCGCGCAACTCCTCCAGGGAGACCCGTTGCTGCGACAGACCGGTATTGTCCGCCTCCATTTCCATTTTGAGAGAAACCAGCTGTTGGTTGGCACCGGTAATCTCGGACAACCTTTTGTCCAGAATCTCCTGAAGGTCGTGACGCCCCCCCTCCACCCTCTTGAGTCCCTCTTCAAGATGCCCCTTCTTTTCCGTAACGGCTGCTGTCCGAACCTTGAGATTGGTCAGGGTGAGTCCCTGCTGTTCCACCGCGGTAGTGATTTCTTTGAGGTGCTCCTGCAAATCACGAATCGCCGTCTCTTTCTGATCCTTGACGGTAGCCAGATCCCCCTTCTGGTTTGAACAACGCCTCAGTTCCTCTTCGACGGCGGCCATCTCGGTGCCCAGCTGACGGTGTTCCCCTTCCAGCACCGCCTTCCTCTCAAGGTAACGGGAAACCTCGGACTCTTCATGAGACAGATCTTTTTCCAACGCCCCGATCGTCCTGTCGACTTCATAAAACTCCCGCTGAGCGTTCTCCAGGGAGATTTCAAGGGAAGAGACCTTGGCCGCCTTCTGGTTGGCAACATCTTCCTTCCAATCCGCCTCGGCCTCAATTTCGGTAATTTCCCCTCTCAATTCCTGCATCTCCCGCTTTTTCTCCAAAATCAGCTTGCCGGAATCTCCCCCGCGTCCGCCGCTGACAACCCCATGCGGATCCACAACTTCACCATCGAGCGTCACGAGCGTCTTCTTGTGACCATTGGACCGCCAGAGGGAAAGGGCCCTGGCCAGATCATCAACAAGGACAAAATCCCCAAAGAGATAGGAACCCAATTTCTCAAAATCCCCTTTCACCCGGATGAACTCCAGCATCGGACCGATCACCCCTTCCTCGTGGCGTGGGAAGGAATCGTTCTCCGTATGCCGGATCCCGAGCGGGATAAAGGTCGAACGTCCCTGCCCCTCGGTCTTGAGGTAGGAGATCGCATCGACCCCCTCTTCATGACTCTTCACGATGATCGATTGCAACTTTTCGCCCAAGGCGGCGCTGACCGCCGTCTCGTACTCCGGAGGGGATTCCACATAATCGGCAACAACCCCCATGATTCCCGCCATTTTTCCCTCCGTCTTGCGGGCCCGGAGGATCGATCGCACCCCTTCCTGATACCCCTCAAAATTTCTCTCAAGATCCACCAAAGACTTGAGTCGTGAGCGTCTTAAAACCATCTCTTCCTTCTTTTGAACAAGCTCCATCTCTGCCAGTTCACGAGCCTCCCGCTCCGTCACCAACGCCTTCTTCACATCGTTAATCTGGCCTGTAAACTGCCCCTGTTCCTGACGCTTGAGTTCCAGGACACGACGGACCTCATGAACCCGCTCCTGCACCACGGCGCAGTGGTGACCGATCTCGGAAATCTCCGCCTCAAGCCGTGCCATCCGCGCCTTGAAATCAATCCTCCGCCCCTCAAGCCCCTCCCTGCGGCTCTCCCCCGTCGCCATCTCCCTCAAGGAAAGGGACAGTTGCCCCTTTTCCTCCTCCAATTGTCTCTGCAAAGAAACCTGCTCTTCGGAAAGCCTTTTCCATTCCGCTTCTGCCGTGGTCCTCTGTTCCGTGACCTCTTTTTCCTCGGCAAGAATGGTGGTGATCTCCTCCTGCTCCCCCTCTTTTTCCGTCTCGAGCGTCAGGAGTCTTTCTTTGGCCTGAGCAATTTCAGCAAGCCACCCTTCAATCTGTTTCTGGATATTTTGAGTTTCTTTCTCCTGAAACCCCTGTTTGGCCTCCAAAAGCTGAATCTGGTTGGTGACTTCGTAGATTTTTTCCTGCAACTGCGAAAGCTCTTGTTCCTGTTCGGTGAGCGAAAGACGACGCGTCTCCAGGTTGGCCTCAAAAGAGGCGACCTTGGCTCCCGATTCGGTTTCCCGCCCCTGCCAGTCGGTGAGCAAGGTCTCCAGCTCCCCAACCTCGCGGTTGATCTCCCTCAACTTGGCGGCCGCCAACAGGACCTCCAGCTCGCGGAGCCTGTTTTTGACCTCCTTGAATTTTTCCGCCTTCTTGACCTGACGATCGAGGGAGACGATCTGGCGCCTGACCTCGGTCAGGATATCAGCAAGCCGTGTGAGATTCAGCCGGGTCCCTTCCATCCGGCGCAGGGCTGCTTCTTTGCGAAGTTTAAACTTGGAAATCCCCGCCGCCTCTTCAATCAGAAGTCGCCGATCCTCCGGTTTGGCATTGATGGCAAAATCGATCTTTCCCTGTTCAATAACCGAGTAGGCCTTGTGACCAACGCCGGTCCCCAAAAAGAGATCAATGATATCCTTCAGACGACACTGGGTATTGTTGATCCGATATTCACTCTCCCCCGATCGGAAGAGACGACGGGTTACGGTAATTTCCGAAAAACTGGCATACTCCACCGGGACAAGGCCGTCCTCCGTGGAAAAGGTGAGCGAGACCTCCCCCATCCCCAGAGGGGCCCGGGACTCCGACCCGGCAAAGATCACATCCTCCATCGATTTTCCGCGAAGGCTCTTGGCACTCATCTCCCCCATGACCCAGCGGATGGAATCAACAATGTTCGATTTCCCACAACCGTTCGGCCCGACAACACAGGTGATCGGAGAATCAAAGGAGACCGTTGTCGGGTCGACAAACGATTTGAACCCGACCATGGAGAGGCGTCTTATTTTCATTAAGGTTATTGACTATTTAGCATAAAGGGGCCTTATTTGTAAAGGGTGATTCACCCAAGGAGGTTCTATGAAACCTGTTTACCTGTCACTGGTCACCATGGTGTTGATGGGGGTGACCCCCCTTTTCGACAAGATGGCGATGCAGGGGACCCGGGCCCTCTCCCTCCTTGTCGTCCGGATGGGGATACTGCTCGTCGGTTATGGACTCATCGCCGGAATGACCGGGGACCTGAAAGAAATAAGTCATCTGGCCCCAAAAACCCTATTCTGGATCGTCCTCTCTTCCCTCTGCGGGATCGGAAGTCTCTACGCCTACTTTGCCGCCATCAAGATGGGGGAAGTCTCCGTGGTTTCAACACTGATCTCGGCTTCGCCGTTTATTGCCACAACCCTCTCGATCTTTTTCTTCAGGGAGACAATAACGATCACCAAAGTGGTCGGTATTCTGACAACGGTCACAGGGATTGTCCTTTTGGCAAGAAGCTAGGGCGATTCGCCCTTGGGTGATTCACCCTTAAGGGTATTTCCCAACGACGGTACGGGTGGCCAAATCAACAACCAGAAGGTTGTCCGAGGCGAGGTTTGTGACATAGAGATAATCGGTCCCCCCCAGGCTAAAAGGGGCCAGACCGAACGGTTGGTCCGAAACAAAACCATTACTGTTTAAATTAAGGGTTGCCGCTATTTCCCCAGTGAGGACATTCACGACGACAATATTGTTCTTCCCAAGATCAGAGACGTAGACCTCCTTGCGGGCATCAAAATAAACAACCTCGTTGGGATTACTCAAGACCTCATCGGTCGATTGACCGAGCGGCATCGTCTGCTTCACAACCGTGCTCAAAGCCACTTCGGTCGTCGCCACCGAATCGGACGGTTTCAGATCGGAAGGGTCAATCACCAAAAGGGAAGGATTGTCAAAATTGCCATCGGCCACGTAGAGAAGTTTTCCATTGGTCGCAATCCCCCTGAAATCCTCTGTTTCACTGGTGATCACATAATCCAGAGACTGGGTCGTGCCTCCCAGTTCCGCAAGGTTCACGACAAAAATCTCCCCTCCCCGTGTGGTGACAAAGGCCTGGTCTCCAATCAAGGCCACCTCCGAGGCCCCTTTCCCCTCCACAGTCTCCCCTGAGGAGAGGTCCACACTAAACTGGAGACTGGTAAAGGTGGCAAGATTCCCGGCTGGATCGTACCGCAACAGGGCCCCGCCGTTCGTCGCCACATAGAAACGACCCCCGGTATCACAACAGGCAATCCCGAAGGGGCTGTCCCCCGAGGCCAGTTCCGTGACGGAGAGAAAATCCGGCGAGCCTTCGTCCAGATTGATCTGGAGGAGCCGGTCGTCCGGATCCAGGTTGTCTTCCGAAAGACGGTTGGGGACATAGAGTCTTTTTTGAGCCAGATCCAGAGAGGCCTGCCCCGAAAAATTGGGGATCGCGGCCGTTTTTATAAGGGTGGGTGATTGCGGATTGGTGATATTCAGGACCATGACGGTTGTGTCCAGATACTTGAGCCGCTGGTTGGAATTGACAAGATAGGCCCGGAGGCCGGCAGGATCAACAGCCACAGCAGTCGGCGAGGCAACCTGGTCGCCAATCTTGGTGAAGAGGGTTTCGGTGCAAGCGGACCCGGCCAAGAGAAGAAATAGGAAGCTAATCGGCTTTGAGAGTTTCCGCAACAGAGGTCTCCTTTAAGGCAGCATGGGCGGCAGCAAGCCGGGCCACGGGGACACGATAGGGGGAACAACTGACATAGTTCAGACCGATCCGGTGGCAAAACTCCACGGAGACCGGATCCCCCCCGTGTTCCCCACAGATCCCAACCTCCAGGGTTGGTTTGATCTCCCTTGCCTTGTCCACACAGAGTTGCATCAGAACACCCACCCCTTTGAGATCCAGCGAAACGAAAGGATCCCCATCCAGCAAACCCTGTTCCAGATAGTCATGCAGAAATTTGCCGACATCATCCCGGCTGAAACCGAGCGTCGTTTGCGTCAGGTCATTCGTCCCGAAGGAGAAAAAATCGGCAAACGGGGCGATTTCATCCGCGGTCATGGCGGCACGGGGGAGTTCGATCATCGTCCCGATCTTGTAGTCAATCTTCTGCCTTTTGCCAGCCATCACCTGATCGGCAACCTTGCGGCAAATATTACGCAACACCTGAAGCTCACTCGCATGCCCGACCAGCGGGATCTCAATCTCAGGTTTCACCGACAGCCCTTTCCTCTGAACCAGCTCACAGGCCGCCTCCATAATCGCCACCACCTGCATCTCATAAATCTCCGGGTAACTGATCCCCAAACGACACCCGCGATGACCCAGCATCGGGTTGAATTCCCGGAGTGACTCCAGTTTGGCCTTAAGCCTTTCCACCGGGACTCCCATATTTTTGGAAAGGAGGCCGATCTCCTCACCCGTATGCGGCAAAAATTCGTGGAGGGGAGGGTCCAAAAGACGGATCGTCACTGGAAGACCGGCCATCACCTCGAAAATTTGCAAAAAATCCCCTTTTTGCATCGGAAGAATCTTGGCCAGCGCCTTCCGGCGTCCTCCCTCATCTTCCGCAAGAATCATTTCCCTGACCGCCTCGATCCGGTCCGGTTCGAAAAACATATGCTCCGTGCGGCAAAGCCCGATCCCCTCCGCCCCAAAATTACGCGCCACACGAGAATCGGTCGCCGTGTCGGCATTGGCTCGGACCTTGAGACGCCGGACTTTATCCACCCACCCCATCAGGGTTGCAAAATCACTGGAGAGTTCCGGTAAAATTGTCGGCACCACCCCCAGCATCACCTCACCACTGCTTCCATTCAACGTGATCGTTTCCCCTTTTCGAACAACGGTAGAACCGATGGTGAACTGATCCTTATCGACATTCAGATCCATTTCGCCGCAACCGACGATACAGCATTTCCCCATCCCGCGGGCAACAACAGCCGCATGGCTTGTCATTCCCCCCCGCGCCGTTAAAATCCCGACGGCGGCATGCATGCCATGGATGTCCTCCGGTGAGGTTTCCAGACGAACCAAGATCACTTTTTCACCAAGTTCCGCCGCCGCTTGAGCTTCATCGGCCGTAAAAACCACCGAGCCAACCGCCGCCCCCGGCGATGCCGGAAGCCCGCGGGCCAGCACCTTCTTAGAGGCCTTCGGATCGATCATCGGGTGGAGAAGTTGATCCAACAGGGAAGGTTCCACCCGGAGGATCGCGGTCTTTTCATCAATCAACCCTTCCCTCACCATATCCACCGCAATCTTGACTGCTGACGGCGCTGTCCGTTTCCCGTTTCGGGTCTGGAGGAGCCAAAGCCTTCTCTTCTGAACGGTGAATTCAATATCCTGCATATCCCGGTAATGCTTTTCCAGTTTTTGATAAATTTTTGTCAGCTCCTGATAGACCTCCGGCATCGTCTTTTCCAGGGAATCAGTCGTCTGATTCAGGGCCTTGGGCGTCCGGATCCCGGCCACAACATCCTCCCCTTGGGCGTTGATCAGGTATTCCCCAAAAAACCGTTTCTCCCCGGTGGAGGGATCCCGCGTAAAGGCAACACCGGTGGCTGAGTCCTCCCCCATGTTGCCAAAGACCATCGCTTGCACGTTAGCCGCCGTCCCCCAGTGATTTGGAATTTTATGAATCCGGCGGTATTCGATCGCCCTCTTGTTGTTCCACGAGCGGAAAACAGCCGTCGTCGCCTCCCATAACTGGACCCACGGGTCCTGCGGAAACAGTTTGCCAGACTCCTCAATCTTTTTCTTGTAATCCTGCACTAACCCCTGGAGATCGGCGGCGGTCAACTCCGTATCCAGTTTGACAGGCCGTAACTCTTTTTTGTATTCCAGCAACCGCTCAAAAATTCGGCTGTCCAGCCCCAAGACCACATTGGCATACATCTGGATAAAACGACGGTAGCTGTCGTAGGCAAAGCGTGGGTTTTCTGTTTTTTCTGCCAGTCCCTGAACCGTTTCATCATTGAGCCCCAGATTCAAAACGGTATCCATCATCCCCGGCATGCTAACACGGGCCCCGGAACGGACGGAGACGAGGAGCGGGTTGTGCCTGTCCCCAAATGTCGCCTCCATGATCTTCTCCACCTTCTCAAGTTTTTCCCTCGCCTCTTTTTCGAGCCCTGCCGGAAGTTCTCCCCCCTTTTCGGTATAAGAGGTACAAACCTCAGTGGTCAGTGTAAAACCGGGCGGGACCGGGATTCCCAAGAGAGTCATTTCAGCGAGACCGGCCCCCTTACCCCCCAGGAGATCCTTCATCCGGCCGTTTCCCTCCGCCTTCCCCCCCCCAAAAAAATAGACCCAATTTTGTTCCTTCATCAGACTCCCTCCTTCAATTGATCTTCCAAGTAATCCCGGACCTGGGAGATCTCGATCCTCTCCTGCTTCATCGTGTCCCGATCCCGAAGGGTCACTTTCTGGTCTTTTTCCGAATCAAAGTCATAGGTCAGGCAATAAGGGGTCCCGATCTCATCATGCCGCCGGTACCGTTTGCCGATGCTCCCAACCTCATCATAATCAGTGGCTAGATGGCGACGGAGTTCGTGGGCCAACTTCCTGACCGGTCCTCCCAGTTTTTTGGAAAGGGGAAAAAGAGCCACCTTGTAAGGAGCGACCCTGGGGGAAAACCGCAGGACCACCCGCGCCTCTTCTCCCCCCTCCCCTGTTCGGGCCATCTCTTCATGATAGGCATCCGCAAGGATAGTCAGAAAGGTCCGGTCCACACCGACCGAGCTCTCCACCACACAAGGGGTAAATTTTTCCTTCGTCTCTTCATCAAAATAAGAAAGATCCTTGCCGGAAACCTTCATATGTTGCGAGAGATCCCAGTCCCCCCGGTCGGCAATCCCTTCCAGCTCCGACCAGCCAAAGGGGAATTCGTACTCAATATCGGTACACCCCTTGGCATAATGGGCCAATTCCTCTTTGGCATGCACCCTCTTCCTCAACTTTTCCTTGCGAACCCCCAAGGCGAGAAACCACCGAAACCGCTCTTCCACCCAGTATTCATACCAATGAGCAGACTCCGAGGCCTTGACAAAAAACTCCATTTCCATCTGCTCGAATTCCCGCGAGCGAAAGATAAAATTCCTCGGGGTGATCTCGTTTCGGAATGATTTTCCGATCTGGGCGATCCCGAACGGGATCTTCTGCCGGCTGGTGACAACAACATTTTTAAACTGGGTGAAAATGGACTGGCAGGTCTCCGGACGGAGATAGGCGATAGAGGAATCCTCTTCCACGGCGCCAACATGGGTCTTGAACATCAGGTTGAACTTCCGGGCCTCCGTCAGGGAACCACCACACTCAGGGCATGTTTTTTTGCTAATCTCATCGGTGCGAAAACGGCGATGGCACTTCTTGCAATCGACCATTGGATCCGTAAAATTTTCCACATGGCCCGAGGCCACCCAGGTCTGGGGGTGGGCGACGATCGAGGTATCCAGCCCCACCACGTCATCCCGTTCCTGAACAACCTGCCGCCACCAACAGTCCTTGATATTTTTCCGGAGTTCGACCCCGATCGGACCGTAGTCCCAGAAACCGTTCAGGCCACCATAGATCTCGCTGGATTGGAAAACAAACCCTCTTCTTTTGGCCAGGGAAACAATCTTTTCCATGAGGAGAGCGCTTTCTAACATCGCCCTTCCAAGGACGTCAAGACAAAAGCCCCCCACCCCTTACCTGATAACCTCTTAAATCTCCTTGCCTTTTAGGTCACTCCCTCTATAATGGAGGGCCATGGGAAGTCTCCTTTCAAGGGCTTGGTTTTTGGCCCTCCTTTTTGTTTCTTCCGGCTGTTTCCGGACTGAGATGCCCGAAAAAGGGGGTCTTCTCAAAAAGAAGACGGATGAAAAACCGCGGGTGATGGTGGTGAGGGTCCTGACCGAAGAAACCAATATGAAGATGAAGACAACCGGTCGTTTGGTACCGATCGACCGGCTTGAGGTCAAGGCAGACCGACAGGTCAAGATTGAAAAAATCTTTGTCGAAGAAGGCCAGAAGGTGAACCAGGGGGAGAACCTTGTCCGATTTGCCGATGAAAAGCATAAACAGCGTCTCGATTTTGTCCGGGCGGAACTGAAAGAAGCGGAGACCGCTGTGAGCGATTACAACCACCTGCAACAAAACAAGGAAAGACTGATTGAAGAAGGAAAGATGGCCGAGGTCCTGTTCACCGGTCTGGATGACAGAATCGCCCATGCGCGGGCCACCCTGGAACGGGCCAGGGAAGAGATCAAACTTTTAGAGGAGATTGAAAACCCGACCGTTGTCGTCGCCGCCCCCTTTGATGGTCTTGTCTCCAAAAAAAGTGCCACGGAAGGCTCCCTGGCGAACAAGGGGGACAGCATCGTCGAAATCATCAAATTCAACCCGATCAAGCTCGTTTTTCAGCTCCCTGTGGAGTTCGTCGACTTTATGACCCGAGAAACACCGGTCAAGGCCCATTTTGACGCCATCCCCGGCCGGGAATTCGGGGCAGAAGTCCAGATGATCGGTCCTGAGATCAACGAGGCCCGGATGATGGAGATCAAAACAACCATGGCCAATGATGACAGCAACCTGAAGCCGGGACAGTCGGCCGAGGTTTCTATCGTCACAAACCGTCCCATCAAGATATCTTACATCCCGGCCGATGCCGTCTGGGAAGAAGGGGGGACAAAGTACGTCTACCGCTTTGACGGTCGGACCCTCCAGAAGGTTTCCATCAACATTGGGGAGAAAAGGGACAATCTCATCACTGTCACGCGGGGGCTCAAGGAAGAGGATGTCGTCGTTGTCTCGGAAAGAGAAGGGCTCTCAAACGGCATGAGTGTGGATGTCCAGTTGGCCGAGGTCCGCTAAAACATTTCAATGATGAAAAAAATTCTCAAGTCTTTTTTTCTTTTTATTTGTTTCTTGGGTCAACCCTCCTGTTCTGAAGCGGCCCCTCCCTGGCAAAAGATAGAAGAGGGGATCGAATACCTCCGGATCGATACAAAACAGGGGGAGTTTAGCACACAATTTACCCTTCATGCCTTTCGGATCGATCCTAAAAATTTCAGGTTTGATCTGGTCAATGCCTCCGATTACAGCTCTCCCAAACTAACAGCTCGTGAATTTTCCGAAAAAAGTGGGGCGTTACTTGTCATTAACGGAAGTTTTTTTGATGAAAGCGCCAAACCACTGGGTCTTCTCGTTCAGAATAAAAAACTGATCCAGACTGTGCGAAATACGGAATGGGGGGTTTTCTTGATGGAGGGGGGGAAACCGTTCATTACCCACCGTAGGGATTTCGGTATAAACCCAACCACTGAAATGGCCTTGCAGACAGGGCCCCGGCTCGTCGTCAACGGAACGATTCCCCGCCTCAAGGAAGCGATCCCGTCACGTCGTTCCCTGGTAGCCATCACCCCTGATAATAAAGTGATCCTGGCGGTCACCGGCTCTACGATTACAGAGACCCAAGACCTGGCCCAATTGGTGGCCCGTAAAGAAAACAAGGGAGGCTTGGGCGTCTCGTATGCGCTGAACCTGGATGGCGGCGGTTCGACACAACTCTACCTCACCACCTCTTCCTTCACCTACCATTTTGCGGGGGATACCGGGGTGGCCAACGGGATTGCGGTTTTTAGGAAATAAAATTATTGACTCATCGAATCCAAGAACTCTTGATTGGTCTTGGTATGTTCCATCTTGTCGGTCAAGAATTCCATCGAATCGACGACATTCAACGGGGCAAGCAGTTTGCGCAGGATCCAGACGCGGTTCAAAACGTTCTCAGCGAGGAGCAACTCTTCTTTTCGGGTCCCTGATTTATTCACATCCATACAGGGGAAGATCCGTTTTTCCATCAGCTTCCGGTCGAGCATGATCTCTGAGTTGCCGGTTCCCTTAAACTCTTCAAAAATAACCTCATCCATCCGGCTACCGGTATCGACCAGGGCCGTGCCGATGATGGTCAAACTCCCCCCCTCTTCAATATTCCGGGCTGCCCCGAAAAACCGCTTTGGCTTGTGGAGGGCATTGGAATCGACGCCGCCGGAAAGGATCTTTCCGGAGGGAGGAACCACCGTATTATAGGCACGGGCGAGACGGGTAATCGAATCGAGCAGGATCACCACGTCCTTTTTGTGTTCGACGAGACGTTTGGCCTTTTCAATAACCATTTCTGCTACTTGCACGTGGCGGGAAGCCGGCTCATCAAAGGTGGAAGAAACCACCTCCGCCTTGACAGATCGTTGCATGTCGGTCACTTCCTCAGGCCGCTCATCAATCAACAGGACAATCAGAACCGATTCCGGATGATTGGCGCTGATTGCGTTGGCGATATTTTGCAGCATCATCGTCTTGCCGGTCCTCGGGGCCGCCACAATCAAGGCCCTTTGCCCTTTGCCAATCGGTGTCAACAGGTCAAGAATCCTGGTCGTATAATTCTTGGGGGCATGTTCCAGCTTGAATTTCTGGTTCGGGTAGAGCGGGGTCAGGTTATCAAAAAGGATCTTGTCCCGCGCCACGATCGGGTCTTCAAAATTGATGTGCTCCACCTTCAGAAGCGCAAAATACCGCTCCGTGTCTTTTGGCGACCGGATCTGCCCAGAAACGGTATCCCCCGTCCGGAGATTGAACTTGCGGATCTGTGAAGGGGAAATATAGATGTCATCCGGACCGGGAAGGTAGTTGTAATCGGGAGAACGCAGAAATCCAAAACCATCCGGCAGGATTTCCAAAATCCCCTCACCAAAGATCATCCCGTTTTTATCGGTCTGGGCGTTCAGGAGCGCAAAGATCAGTTCTTGGCGCCGCATCCCGGCCGCTCCTTCGACGGCGTACGAATGGGCGAGTTCAATCAGATCATTGATCTTCTTCTGCTTGAGGTCCTTGAGGTTCATGACATCCCCTCTGTTTTCCGGGGGGGTGGTCACGATTTCATCCGCACTGATCTCCTCGAAAGACCGGTTATTCGGGTGGTCTTTGCTGAGAGAACGATGCGCTGAGGGATGGGGTCTTCGGCCTGTCATGAAATGAAATGTTTAGGGGTGAAAATCGCTCTACTCTCTTCGTTATTCCAACCAGGTCAGTTCGTGGGATTCACCAGCTGATATCCGCCATTATGCGAAAGTTGCCCGCTCCTGTCAAGCGGTTTTGCAAACGACCTTTAGTTGACAAGACCGACCGATGACTGTAGTTTGCGCTTCCCTATGCCTTCATCACCCAAAAAATGGAGCGGTCGTTTCAAAGAACGGTTGGACCCGCTCGCCCTTGATTTCACCGCCTCCATCGATTTCGATAAAAGGTTGTATTTCTACGATATTTTGGGGTCTTTGGCCCATGCCCGAGCGCTCGGGAGGGCCAAGGTGTTAACCCCCACCGAGGTCCGGAAGATCCAAAAGGGGCTCCATCAGGTCCTGCAGGGGGTCCATTCCGGCAGGCTCCGATTTTCAACCGATCTGGAGGATGTCCACCGCAATATTGAGCAGGCCCTCATCAAGAAAATTGGACCATTGGGAGGGAAACTCCACACCGGCCGGAGCCGGAACGACCAGGTAGCACTCGACCTTCGGCTCTACTGCCGCGACCGGCTTTTGGAGATGCGGGAATCCTTAATCCAACTGGAGAGGGCTGTCCTCAAGAGGGCCAAAGAGTCTTTGGGCATCATGATGCCGGGCTACACCCACCTGCAGAGGGCGCAACCGATCCTCTTTTCCCACTGGTTGCTCGCCTACATTGAGATGTGGGAACGGGACAAGGGGCGGATCCAGGATTGTCTCAAAAGGGTTAACTCCCTGCCGCTCGGTGCCGGGGCGTTGGCAGGAACAACTTTTCCGATCGACCGTCTGCGGGTGGCGAGAGAACTTGGGTTTTTCGATCTCTGCCACAACAGCCTCGATGCCGTTTCCGACAGGGATTTTGCCATTGAGTCGGCCGCCGTCGCCTCCCTCCTGATGAGCCATCTTTCACGGATCTCGGAGGAATTGATCCTCTGGTCTTCGGCCGAATTCGGTTTTATCCGTCTGCCGGAATCGTTCTGTACCGGTTCCTCCATGATGCCGCAGAAGATCAATCCCGATGTCCCGGAATTGATCCGCGGAAAAACGGGACGGGTCTATGGCCATCTGATGGCGCTGTTGACCATCATGAAATCGCTACCGCTCGCCTATAACAAGGATATGCAGGAGGACAAGGAACCGCTCTTCGACCTTTTTGATACGGTGATCGACTGTATGGACCTCCTTCGGGCCCTGATGACTCGGATGAAAACCTCGTCGCAACGGATGAGAGAGGCGATCGAGGATGGCTTCCTCCTCGCCACCGATATGGCGGATTACCTCGTCACCCAAGGGGTCCCGTTCAAAAAGGCCCATGAGATTGTCGGGCAGGTCGTTCGTTATTGCCTTTCCAAAGAAAAAACCCTGGAAGACTTGGCATTGCCGGAACTGAAAAGATTTTCACCGAAGTTTGGGCCGGAGGTAGCGAGTTTTCTGACACCCGAAAAAGCGATTGCCCGAAGAAGGGTTGTCGGTGGAACTGCCCCGGATGCGGTCAAAAACGAAATTCGGAGATTAGAGAAGAATTTGAGGTGACCCTTCGACTTGGCTCAGGGTGTCCTTTATTTCTAGAATTATAGGGGCATGGTGAGCTTGGTCGAACCATGAAATATTATGCACCACTTTCAGTACCATGGCAAAGAACTCTATTGCGAAGAGGTCCCGCTCAAAAAACTGGCCGAGGAAGCAGGAACCCCCTGTTATGTTTACAGCAACGCCACCCTCACCCGTCACTTTGATGTCTTTGAAGAGGCGTTTGCCGATCTACCCCATCTGATTTGTTTCGCCGTCAAGGCGAATTCAAACCTCGCAATCCTCCGCCTCTTTGCCAAGAGGGGGGGAGGGGCCGATATTGTCTCCGGCGGCGAGCTCTTCCGGGCCCGGACGGCCGGGATCCCTGCCAATAAAATTGTTTATTCGGGAATCGGAAAAACCGCCTCCGAGATGAAGCAGGCTCTTCAATCCGGAATCCTCCTCTTTAATGTGGAGTCTGAGGAAGAATTGATCACCCTGAACAGAGTCGCCAAAGAGCTGGGGAGAAAGGCCCCCATTGCGATCCGCGTCAATCCGGAGATTGATCCGAAAACGCACCCCTATATCGCAACCGGTCTGAAAAAAAGCAAGTTTGGCGTTTCGCTTCCGACCAGTCTTCTCCTTTATCAAAAGAGCCGTTCCCTCCCCTTTCTTGAAATAAAGGGGGTCAGCACCCATATCGGTTCCCAGATCACGCAAGTCGGTCCCTTTGTCGAGGCGCTGAAAAAGGTCTCCAAGCTGGTAAAAAATCTTCGCCATCAAGGATTCAAAATTGACACTCTCGACCTCGGCGGTGGCCTGGGGATCCCCTATGCCAACGAGAAGCCGCCGCTTCCGGAGGAATACGGAAAGGCGATGAAAAAGGAACTCGGGGGGCTTGGTGGCACCATCCTTCTTGAACCGGGGCGCGTCATCGTCGGCAATAGCGGTGTGTTGTTGACTAAAGTCTTGTATCGCAAAAAACAGGGCCCGAAGGATTTTGTGATCGTGGATGCCGGGATGAACGACCTGATCCGCCCTTCTCTTTACGGTTCTCATCATGAAATCTGGCCTGTCTCCAGAAAGGGAGGGGCCAAAAAGAAGATGGATGTCGTCGGCCCGGTCTGTGAGTCGGGGGATTTTCTGGCCCAAGAGCGTCCCCTCCCCGCGGTCACTCCCGGAGAATACCTCTCGGTCATGAGTGCCGGGGCGTATGGCTTTGTGATGTCTTCCAATTACAATTCCCGTCCACGCGCCGCCGAGGTGTTGGTGCATGGCAACGATTTTTTTATCATCCGGCAGAGGGAAGAGTATAAAGACCTGCTCCGCGGCGAGCATGTCCCGAGGTTTTTGAGATGAAACTGCCGTTTACCAAGATGCATGGGTTGGGCAACGACTTTATTTTTATCAACGGCCTTACGTCCCGTCTGCCCAACCCCAAGGTCACCGCGCGTGAACTCTGTGACCGTCGGTACGGGATCGGCGCCGATCAGATTTTAATTTTGACCAAATCCCGCAGGGCCGACTTCCGGATGCAGATCTTCAACGCCGACGGCGGAGAGGTCGGGATGTGCGGCAATGGCCTCCGGGCGCTCGCCCGCTTCGTGGCGGAAAAGAAACTCTCCAGCAAGAAAGAACTGGTAATCGAAACCGGCAACGGTTTGCAAAAGGTAAAGGTCGTTGGAAAAAATAGAATTCTTGTCGATATGGGGGAACCGATCCTGAAGGGGAAATTAATCCCGGTGAATCTCTCGGGCCGTGCCATCAACCGGCCGGTCAGGGTGGAAGGAAAGGAGTTCCGGATCACCTGCGTTTCGATGGGGAACCCTCACGCCGTTATCTTTATGGAGGATATCAGCTCCTTCCGGGTAGAAAAATATGGGCCGCTCCTGGAACGGCACACCCTTTTCCCGCAGAGGGCGAACATCGAATTTGTCAAGGTCTTGAACCGTGAGGCGATGGAGATGCGTGTTTGGGAGAGAGGGGCCGGGGAAACGCTCGCCTGCGGGAGCGGCGCCTGTGCCTCAGCGGTAGCCGGCGTTTTGAATGGCTTTATCGACCGGAAGGTCACCGTTCACCTCAAGGGAGGAAAACTGGAGATCGAATGGGACCGCACCACCAACCATGTCAAGATGATCGGCCCGGCCGAAACGGTCTTTGAAGGGGAAGTGGAGATTTGAAAAGAGGTCGTAGTTACGGAAAAGCAAAATTACACCCTCAGGCAACTGGTCCTCTATTTTCTCCGTTTGGGCGCCATCGGGTTCGGAGGCCCTGTCGCGCTGGTTGGTTATATGCACCGGGATCTGGTGGAAGAACGGCGCTGGGTCTCTCAAGACGATTATAAAGAAGGGTTGGCTCTGGCGCAGTTGGCACCGGGGCCTCTTGCCGCTCAACTGGGAATTTATCTAGGCTACATCAACCATGGGATCTTGGGGGCCACACTTACGGGCCTCGCCTTCGTGCTTCCCTCCTTTCTCATGGTCGTCGCCTTAGGATTGGCCTATAAAATCTACGGCGGCTTGAACTGGATGCAGGCGGTCTTTTACGGTGTTGGGGCGAGCGTCATCGGTATCATCGCCCACAGCGCCTACACACTGACCCGTAAAACGATCGGGAAAGACAAACTCCTCTGGCTGATTTATCTGGTTGCCGCCGTGGTGACGATCGCCACAGAGACGGAAACTGTTTTGCTTTTCCTGGGCGCCGGGATCCTGGCCTGGCTGATCAAAGAACCGCCGACATCTTTTAAATTCACAAGAACCGTTTGTGGATTTATCCCACCGTTCTTGTTTCCGTTCCTCATCGGGACTCCGCCTGCCAACAACGACACGTTGTTGAGAATTGTCAGCTTCTTTGCCAAGGCGGGGGCGATGGTCTTTGGCAGTGGTCTGGCAATCGTTCCTTTTTTATACGGCGGCGTGGTCAATGAGTACCAGTGGCTCACGGTGAAACAGTTTCTGGACGCGGTCGCCGTCGCCATGATTACCCCGGGGCCTGTCGTGATCACCGTGGGATTCATCGGCTTTCTCGTGGCTGGTTTTACGGGGGCCAGTCTGGCGGCCCTCGCCACTTTTCTGCCCTGTTATCTGTTTACGATCATTCCGGCGCCCTATTTCAAGAAATATGGGAAACGGCCCGACATCGCGGCCTTTGTGGCGGGGGTGACTGCCGCCGCCACAGGAGCGATTGCAGGGGCTGTGATCATTTTGGGAAGAAAATCGATTTCCGATATGCCGACGGCCCTACTCGCAATCGTGACGGTGACTCTTCTTTTTAGAACCAAAAAGATCAAGGAGCCGCTGATCGTTCTGGCCGCCGCGATCCTTGGGTTTGTTGTCTACCCCTTAGTCCACCACTAGAAGCAGAGGATTTAGATTTTTCTTGTCTCCCCTCGAAAAGCTGATATAAAGCATCGGCATTCAAATAGAGAGGGCCGATCATGGGGGTTGGCCCTCGTTCAAATTTTTTCGGGAGGGTCTTATGAAAAACAAGAAGCTCGCTGGGGCGCTGGTCGCCACCGCTGTCGCCGGGTTATTTATCTCCGGTAAAGTCTTAGCTGAAGAGTCCAAGAGTGATACCAAGGCGGCCAAGGTCCATTGCGAAGGGGGCAATGAGTGCAAGGGGAAGGGAGAATGCAAAGGGGTCGATCACGGTTGCGGCGGGAAGAACGGTTGCAAAGGAAAAGGGTTCATGATGATGACTCAGGCCGAATGCGACGCCGCCAAGGCCAAGATGAAAAAATGACCTCGCAAGGCGGGGTCATCCTGAGCGAAGCGAAGGATCTCCCGTTCTTGGGGTTTGGGGTCGGTCTTCGGACAAAACACTATGGTTACATTCTCAAGAATGAACCTCCCATCGATTGGTTTGAGGTCATTTCAGAAAATTACATGGTGCCCGGAGGCCGGCCCCTTTTTGTTTTGGACCAGATCAAAGAGCGTTACCCGGTCGTCATGCATGGCGTCTCGCTTTCTATCGGCTCCACTGACCCTCTCAATAAAGTCTATCTCAAAAATCTAAAGTCACTCGCCGAACGGGTCCAACCCCAATGGATCTCGGACCACCTCTGCTGGACTGGAACCGGCGGCCACAATGCCCACGACCTCTTGCCTCTGCCTTACAATGAAGAGGCGTTAGACCACGTCGTCCGTCGGGTCAAAATGGTCCAAGACTTTTTGGAAAGACCGCTCCTTTTGGAAAATGTTTCGAGTTACCTGCAGTTTACCCACTCCACGATGACCGAATGGGAATTTCTCTCTTCCGTTGCCAGGGAAGCGGACTGTTTTATCCTGCTCGATATCAATAATATCTACGTCAGCGCGGTAAACCACTCCTTTGATCCTCAAGAATATCTCCATGCTGTCCCCGTCGATCGGGTCAAACAGTACCATTTGGCCGGTCATAGCGATAAAGGAACCCACCTGCTCGACACGCATGATCACCCGATCAAGCCGGAGGTCTGGGGTCTCTATAAACAGGCGATCCGCCGTTTTGGACCGGTTTCCACACTGGTTGAGTGGGACGATCATATCCCCCCCTTCCCCAAACTTTTTGAGGTGGCCAAGAAGGCGAAAAAAATGTATCTCACCTTCAATGAGGCACCAGCCCGAACCATCTCTCAAGACGACACAGCGACTCCTCTGGAAATTCATCAGAGCGCCTGACGGCGTCGCTAAAGCGCTCCAGAAAAATTCCAGGGTTGTCCTTCCGATCCATGGAGACCACCGTCTCTCTGCTGCCAACCGTCTGGACATTTATGCCAATATGTATTTTTACCGGATCCGGGACAGCCTGAAGGAAGACTTTCCCGGAATTTTAAAACTCCTTGGAGAAACCGGCTTTCACAACCTGATCACCCGCTACCTTTATAAGCACCCTTCGACCCACTACTCGCTCCGTTACGCCGGTCAAAAATTCCCCGCTTTTCTTAAAAAGAACCGGTACAAAAAATTTCCGTTCCTGAGTGATCTGGCCCGATTCGAACAGGCCCTGCTCACCACCTTTGATGCCCCCGATGCAATCCCACTCACCCAAGAAGAGTTACAAAAACTAAACCCAACCGAATGGCCGCGGCTCCGGTTGGCGCTGGTCCCTTCTTTTCAGATGATCGCTTCTCCATGGCCGGTGGATAAGATTCATGAAACGTGGATTCCCCTGAAGAAGAAACCGGTTCGGCTCGCCCTCTGGCGGCATCATTTCAAGGTTTACTATCGTTCTATCGCCCCTTTGGAACATAAAATGTTGCGCCAGATCCAACGAAGGGCCTCTTTTGCAGAATTGTGCGCCTCCATAACTAAAAAAATGGGGCCTGCCAAGGCAACGACTGTTGTAACGCAATACCTCCAAAGGTGGCTTTCTGAAGGGCTCCTAAAATGCTAGGAGGGGGTCGGCGAGTAGAGCGGGTTCACACCGGGGAAGAAGGTCTATATCGCGGTAATCCAGAAAAACATATCATTTTGGTTCCTTCGAGACGAAAGTTGAGAGACGGCATCAAAGTATGGTAGAGAGGGGGGACTTTATGCAACTATCACGCATCGCCGCTGTTGGGGCCAGTGTAGCCGCCTTTTTTGGCTCTTGTTGTGCCTTGCCACTCTTATTGATTGGACTCACGGGGACTGTCGGATTTGCAACAGTGTTGGTCCCTTATCAAAAGTATTTCATGGTTCTGACCATCATCCTGCTGGGGACAGCATTTTATCTGGTTTATGGGAGAAAACAGCCTGCTTGCGAAAATCTGAAGCTCTGTAGCCCGACCAGTCAGAAATGGACAAAGGTTCTCTTGTGGATTTCGATAGCATTGACGGCGATTTTTTTGATCGGGCCACATCTGATCACCCCATAAGGAATAAAATGGAAGAAAAATGCGCCAATGGAGTTTGTGAAGTTGCCGAGAAGGAGAGAGGCCGAACTCCGGCATCTCCCGTGAAAGAGAGGTATGATTCTTCACCGATCTGTTACTGTTTTCATATTTTTAGGCAGGATATCGAACAGGAGATCAAAAAAACAGGGAAGACAACAATACCGGATTTTTTAATGGCGCAAATAAAAGCTGGTAACTGTCGGTGCGAGGCTGTCAACCCGCAAGGGACCTGTTGTCTGGGAAATATTTCAGCCGCGGTGAAAAAAATCATGAAATCTTAAGCGGTGATTTTCACCAGTCATTCCGTTTTGACCCCAAGGACATCGGTCATTTTGCGAAGTCTTTCGACGAACTCCTGATGCCGTAACGACGGGTTACAAAAGGCGAAACGAACCGTGACCGCATCGGCCCCTTTTTCAAAGGTGAGCGGGTCTTCTTGAAAATGACAGCGGCTCAAGGCCTCCTGAATCACCTCCAAGACCTTTTCGTTCTCTCTTGTGACAACCTCATAACGAAAGACGCGACACTTGCTTTTTATTTTTTCCTCAACGAATCCCAACAACCGCAGGGCAACGAGGGTGAGCAGGACTCCGAATGCCACCAAGGTATACTGTCGGAAACCGATCGCGACACCGAGGCTCCCATTGACCCAGATGAGTGCCGCCGTCGTGAGTCCCCGGACATTTCCCTTCTGTTGCCAGATGACACCGGCCCCTAAGAACCCCAAGCCGGTCAACACATTGGCGGCAAGCCGGACCACCTCTCCGCCAAACAACTGTCCAGAAATAATAAACAGGGTCGTCCCCAGGCTCACAAGGACCTGGGTGCGGAGTCCGGCCGGTTTGTGCGACATCTCCCGTTCCAGTCCCAAGATCATTCCGCAAACGAAGGCGACACTCAATGGGATTAAAAATTCCTGAATAGAACTCATGGTCGTCCTCCTTGATGACTTAAAAACTCAAACAGTTTCTCTTTGAATTCCGGATCGAGCGACGGCTTCTGAAACGTTTTCCCCAACGAGGCCGTCTTGCGATAGGCCGCGATGAACCGCTGACAATTCTTACACGCCTTGAGGTGTCGCCCCACCACCTTCATGGTCGATGAATCTAAGGCTCCTTCCAAAAAGTCGTAGGCAAATTGCTCGACCTCCTCACAAGTCGGAAGATGCATCATGGCAAACATCGCCCGGATGAATTTTGTTTTAACGGACATATCTTTCCTCAATCCTTTTTCTCAAGAATAACCGCGCACGATGAACCCGATTCTTCATCGCCGGTTTGGTCAGGTCCAAGATGGTACAAACCTCATCCTCCGAAAGTTGTTCAACATCTTTGAGAAGATAAGCGGCCTTCAAGTCTTCGGAAAGCTCTGCAACAGACTCTTGGACAAATAATTGTAGCTCCCGATCGGCCAACTGTTGGTCGGGCAACTTTGACCAATCGGGAACCTCAAAGGTCCGAATCCCATCCTCGTAGTGGGGGAGAACCTCTTCCCACGAGATTTCCCGCCTCGGCTTCTGGCTACGAATCCTCATCAGGGCCTCATTCACCGCAATCCGGTAAAGCCAGGTGTAGAGCGACGAGTTCCCCTCAAACTTTTGGATATTTTCGATCACCTTCAGAAATACTGTTTGCAATACCTCTTTTGCCTCTTCTGGGTTTCGCACAAAACGACTAATGATCCGGAAGAGTCGGTCGCTGTACCCTTCGACCAACCCCCGATAGGCCGACTCCATCCCTTTTTTCAGTCCCTCCAAGAGGGTTGTCTCTTCCTTCATAGAGTTAGATGGTATTTTTGTAAAATAGTCCCCGAAAAAAAGCCCTTGGATAACCCCCCAAGGGCCTTTTTAACTCCTTCAATCCGAAAAACTCAATCACTTCTTTGCGGTGCAGGAACCCTGTTTACCCGACTCCTTTTTGTCGGTCTTTCCTTTATCCTTCATCCCACCGCAGGAGCCTTCCTTCCCTTCCTTGGCCTCCTCCTTTTTCTTGTCCTTTGCGGCCCCGCAAGAACCACCAGAACAAGAACCCTGCTTCATCTTCTTGCCCTCTTCCTTTTTCGCCTCACTCCCCTGGGCCGGTTTGTCACCAGCGAAGGCTAGCGATCCTGTCTTTGCGGCATAACTGGTCGCCAGAAATCCGGCAACCGTCAGTGCTGAAACCAGCAGTTTCTTTTTGTCCATATTCCCTCCCTCTCCAGGCTTGGATGCCATACTGGAACAAAAGTCTGCATGATCTTCGTCATGTCAAAAACCTTTGTTCCGGGTAGGCATCTAACGCGATATGCACTGCTACTTTGCCGTCAGTAAGGTCTGTAATCTGCGATGCCGCTACTGCTATGTTCCGGAATATAATAAAAATCATCAGGCGAACTACGACAGCCAAGCGGTCACCTCCGCCCGGCGCTTTTCTGAAAAAATCCGGCAAGAAGTATTTCCCTTTGAAAGCATCACTCTTCATGGGGCAGAGCCCAGTATTCTCTCGGCAAAGGCCCTGGGAGAGGTCATTCAAATCTTCCGGGAGACAACCAGAAACCAGGTTCGCATCCAGTCCAACGGGACAAGGTTTACAGAATCCTACCTGAACAAACTTCTCGAGGTTATTGGAGATCCCAACCAGCTCTTTGTGGGAATCAGCATCGATGGAAGCGCTTCGATTCATAACCCACAGAGGAATGACACCTGGGACCGGGTCATGGACAATATCAAGACGCTCCGACGGTACAACTTTGAAGTGGGGCTTCTCTCCGTTATCACTCCTCTGACGATAAAACATTTGCAGGACTTTGGCCTCTGGGTTGAGTCCGTAAAACCGGTTGTCCAGGGATTGACCTTTAAACTGGGCGAGCACGGATTCGGCCTTTCCGCGGAGGAAAATAAAACATTTGCAGACTGGCTTTATGAAAGCCGGAACATCAAACACCTCCAGGCCTTCATGCCCGACCTTTGCATGCATGACGGGAACAACTGCGAGTTTTACGAGTTCGACATCGAAGGGAACTGTTACTCCTGCAACAAGAATTACGGCGAGCCCGGAATCTTTGCAAACTGGTTTGAGGAGAATTTTGAAAAGATTGTGGCCAAAAGACAATTCCTCTATGGATCACGACCTGTCGATCCGGAGTGCGAGGTCTGCCCCTATCAGCGCCTCTGCCGGAGCGGCTGCCCTCTGAGTCGGGAAGAAGATAAGTCGGTCGATTGCCTCGTTAAAAAGACGATCTATGCAAAACTCCTTCGTGACGGAATCAGGGCGGAGGCCTTTTTCCCCATTGAGAGTCAATCAACGTCGCGCGCCATGCAACTGGCTCGGTACGAAGACCTCCCTCTGGCCGAGGCCAGGGTGGTCATGAGTCCTCGCCTTCAGTCATCCAGCGGCCTGACATTGAACCGGATAGAGTCAAATTTTCTAAAAATCCTCCTCGCCGATCACGCGACAACGATAGGAGAGGCCTTGGACAGGCTCGGCGCCGCCTGTCCTGATATTCCCGATGAAACCCTCGTCCATGAGGCCTTAACCCTTCTGAAAAGACTCTACGAGAGAGACCTTTTGTCGTTTGCCTCCTGATTAGACACGATGTTGAGAAAAAAACGTTGCAAAAAGTATCTGTTTTATGTACTATTCAACCATGAAAAGAAATATCACCTTAAAATTAGAAAGCTGGCTGAAAAACGGCCAAAGAAGACCATTGATCCTCCAAGGGGCCAGACAGGTTGGCAAGACCTTTATTATCACTGAATTCGGAAAGAGCCATTTTAAAAAATGCCACACCTTCAACTTTGAAGAAAATAGGGAAATGCATTCCCTGTTTGAAAAGAACTTCGACCCAAAAAGGATTATTGAGGAACTGTCTTATATCCAAAAAACTCCGATCCATATCAGGGAGGACCTCGTTTTTTTTGATGAGATTCAGGAATGCCCAAAGGCGTTGACCTCGTTAAAATATTTTTGCGAAAGAATGCCAGAACTATCCCTCGTTTCAGCCGGATCCCTTCTTGGGATAAAACTGTCGGAAGAATCCTTTCCCGTCGGGAAAGTCGATTTTCTGCATCTCTTTCCAATGAATTTTCGGGAATTTCTAGAAGCGGGTGAAAACAAGATGTTGGTGGAGGCCTACGATAACGCCTCCATCGATCATCCCATTGCCGGGATGGCCCATCAACAATTGTGGCGGGAGCTTTTAAACTACTATGTGACCGGAGGCATGCCGCAGGTGGTGTTAACCTACCTTGCAGGCAAAGAAAATAAGCCGGCTGCATTTGACGAAGTCCGAAGAATGCAAAAGATTCTGACGGACAGTTTCAGTAAGGACTTTGCAAAGCATTCCGGCAAGAGCAATTCGGTTCATATTGTTTCTGTGTTTGAAAATATTCCAATCCAATTGTCCGCCCAGGTGGACGCCTCCACAAAGAGGTATCATTTTAACCATGTCATTCCGGGAAAGAAAAGTTTTGCCCATTTACAGGGTCCCATCGACTGGCTTGAAAATGCCGGCCTCATCATCAAAGTATCCATTTGCAATAGGGCCGAAATTCCCCTGAAAGCTTTTTGCAAAAACAACTTGTTCAAACTGTTTGTTTTTGATGTTGGGGTTCTTGGTTCCATGTTGCATCTTCCGATTCAGTCCATTTTGGAACAGGATTACGGCATCACAAAGGGATATCTGGCCGAAAATTTTGTCGCACAGGAATTGTTGGCCTCTGGTGTGGGTGATTTGTACTCATGGACTGAACGAAATTCCGAAATCGAATTTTTAATGTACAGGAATAACGTCATTGTTCCTGTGGAGGTAAAGGCTGGGCACAGGACCCAGGCCAAAAGCCTTCAGCAATTTATAATCAAATATTCACCATCGGTCGCCATCAAATTGTCCGCAAACCCATTTTCCAAAACCCGCCAATTGGCCAGCGTCCCACTCTATTTCGCAGGAAAGCTTGCTTCACTCTGATCCATCGCATAATTTTTAAAAGAATTTTGACGCTTTAGGGTAGCTTCTTACGCTTCTTAGCTAGATTGCCACCCCCTGCCATTCATGGTATACTGACAATATCAGTATGACACAACGCGAGAAAGAGAAGATTGACGCCGTCACGAGCCTGCAGGAGTATTTTTACGAGCTTGTACGAAAGGCGATCGGTCGACAAAAGGTCGTCGCCACGAAGGAGGCCGAGTTTTACCTTGTCAATCTCCTCAGAGATTTCCTGAAGACCGAGAAGGTTTATGAAAACAGGTCGGATACCTTTAAAGAAGAGCCGCTCGCCCTAATGCTCCAGCGGGCCTTTGATGCCGACCAGACCTCCAAGGTCACTATCCTTAAAAAGATGGGTGATTTTTCCCTCTACATTGCCGGTTTTTTCCCGAACAGCCTTTCCCGTCAGCTGGTCGATATCGACTACTACATCAAGATGGGGGGATCTGCCTATCAAACCTTGTCACAGGCCCCCAAATCGCCACGAGCCCTGCGCGATATTTTTCTCGAATTGGCCGAAAAATTTCTGTTTTTTGTCGACGTCCTCTCGGAAGTAAGTGAGGAGAGCACACTCAAATCTCATCTTGATATCCTCCGCCTCTATGAAACCTGGCTGAAGACCGGGAGCGAAAGGGCGTTCGAACGGCTCCATCAGGAAGGGATCATTCCTTACCGGGCGGGGGGTTATAAAATCAGCCAATAAAATGGACACCCTTTTAAGACTCCAACAGACGCTGGAAAAGGTTTATTCCCTCCCCCATATTGTGGATATCTCCCGTTTCCTGACCCATTCAGAAGCGGTTCGAGGCCAGGTTAAAACGGAGGAGGTCCTTTTTATTTACCAACGGTCCGAAAATCTGGAACTGGCCCTTTTTATAGACCAGCGGGTTCTGGCCAATCTTGAAAAAAATGACCCCTGGAAAGAAGTCCACTCAAGAAACTTCAGCGATTTCTGCACCGCCGCGGAAGGGGTCAGTCATTTTGTCTTCCTGATGCAACGCGTTTCAGAACAGAGACCGGTCCGCCCATTGGAATTGGAACTCCAGGGGGAGATTGACAAATTTGTTTTGTCCTCCCTCTTCCTCCAGGGGCAGGAAAAACAACAAGAGGCCCGCGATCTGCCGGAATCGTTGTTCGAAAATTATTCACTCCTGCCTCACCTCAGCGCCGAAGAAAAAGAACGGTACGAGACCGCCAATCGTTTGGCCAGACGCTACTCCGCGCTCCTGATCAAACGGCACCCCTCTTCGCTTTATGATCTCCTTCTTGAAGTCCGTCAATTTTACCCCCTTCCTCTTTCCGAAAAGATCCACACCATACAAAACCACCGCTAATTGATGAAACAAACATTACTGATCCTCGTAATGGTCCTGATACCGATGACAGCCACTCCCTACCAAAAAGGGGTGGCCCTCGGGCTCTTCTATAAGGAGCCTTATTACGATTATTCCGGTCACCTTCGGGAGATAAAGGCGGTCGGCGGTCAATCGGTCTCCCTCGTCGTCTCCTGGTACCAGAAAAATGTCACGGCCAGCGAGATCTACTCCAAGACCGTCCGGCAGGGCGATTTTCAAACCTTTCCCGATGAACGATTAAGACAGACTATCCGCCAGGCGCATGCCGCCGGTTTGAAGGTTTTTCTCTTTCCGATCCTCCGGCTGGAGCACCGGGAACCCAAACAATGGAGAGGAACACTCAAACCTGCTGATAAGGAACGCTGGTTTGAAAACTACCGCCGGTTCATCCTTCACTACGCCAAACTGGCTTCAGAAGGAAAAGTAGAACTCTTTTCTGTCGGATCCGAGCTCTGCTCCCTGGAAGGAGAGCAGACGTTCTGGTTGAAATTGATTGGGGAGGTGCGGTCCCGCTATTCTGGAAAACTGATCTATTCCGCTAACTGGGACCACTATGAACCGGTGAAATTCTGGTCCGCCCTTGACTATCTGGGGTTAACCGGCTACTACGAGCTCAGCGCTGTAAAGAACCCGACCTTGGCCGGACTGGTGGGCCGCTGGAAGGAGATACAAAGGTCTCTTGAGAACTGGCAAAAAAAACAGGGTAAAAAAATCATCTTCACCGAGATCGGTTACCCTTCCATTGACGGGACAAGCATCTACCCTTGGGATTACACCCGGACTGACGCTATTGATGTAGAGGAACAGGCGCTCTGTTACGAGGCCTTTTTTCAGGCATGGCACAATTACCCCACATTTGGCGGCGTTTATTTTTGGAATTGGTACGGGGCCGGAGGCCTGCAAGACCCCAATTATACCCCCAAGGGGAAACCGGCCGAAAAGATCTTGAAAAAATGGTACGGTTCCTCCTCATCCCCCTCCTGGCCGCTGGTCTCTTCACCTCCTGTGAGGCCGGGGACGACTTCCCTGAAACCATCGTCAGCCAGACCCCCCCAATCCTGAAAAAGGTGGATCCCCAAAGCCTCCACCGCGGAGAAACGCTCACACTTTATGGGAATGGTTTCTCCATTGCCCCGGCGGAGAATACGGTCATCCTCGGAAATAGGTCGGTCAACGGCTCAAGCTACGGGCTGAATGATGGGACTGTTGAGGGAGCCGCTGAGAAGTTGACTGTCACCATTCCCAACGACCTCCCCGATGGGGAACAGGGGGTTACCCTCTCTGTCCTTGGAAACAACACTAACAGCGATCTTAAGATCACGATTCTTCCCTGATGAAAGAACAGCTCCGACAATTCTTTGAGGAGAAATTCGGTCAAAAAGCCGATTCATGGCAACTCACCAAACTACATGGCGACGCCTCGTACCGAACCTATTTCCGCGCTAACCTGGGCCCTGGAAAAACCTTCATCGTGATGCAACTCCCGGCAGGCCAGGCCAGCGTCTCGGAGGAGATTACAAATTTGAGGGAAAAACCGCGAGACCTTCCATTTCTGGAGATCGCCCGCTACTTGGGTGGGCTTGGCCTCCCTGTCCCCCAGGTTCATCACTATGATTCTAAAAACCGGTTTCTTATCCTCGAAGACTTGGGGGATGAGACCCTGGAAAAGAGGGTCTCTCTAAAACCCAAGGAAAAGGAATCCTGGTACAAGAAGGCGATTGACCTCTTGGTGGAAATGCAAAGACGAACCCGCCTTGACTCGCAGGCGAGGCAGGCCTCCGAAAAGGGCCGTTGCATCGCCTTCCAACGCTCCTTTGACGAGACTCTTTTCAACTGGGAGCTGGACCACTTTCGCGAATATGGAATAGAAATTCGCCTCAACAGGAAAATAGGTGCCTCCGATCTTTCCCTCTTCGAGAAATACCGGCGGCAGATCGCCTCCGTCCTGACAAAGATGCCAACCGTTTTTACTCACCGCGACTACCAGAGCCGGAATCTGATGATCCATCGTGAGAAACTCTACTTGCTCGATTTCCAGGACGCCCTCATCGGACCGATGGTTTACGATCTGGTCGCCCTCCTCCGTGACTCCTACATCGTCCTTGAACCGGATCTGGTCGACGAGCTTTTGCACGATTACCTTGAAAAACGGGGAGAGACCGTTTCCCTCGATTTTTCCTCCCTCCGCATGATGTTCGACTGGGTCACGATCCAGAGGAAACTGAAGGATGCCGGCCGTTTTGTCTATATTGACAGGGTCAAGGGGAACAGAGGGTTTCTGCCGTCCATCCCTGCCTCTCTGGCCTACGTGAAGGAGGCGTTTACCCGACAAAAATCATTGGGAGAGTTTTTTGAACTCTTAAAAAAATATGTCCCCGAATTTTCCTAAAATGAAGGCGATGATCCTCGCCGCCGGCCTTGGCAAACGCCTTCAGCCGCTCACTCTCCAGACACCCAAGTCGCTTATCTTGGTTAATCAGATCCCTTTGATCGTCTACCAGGTCAAACTTTTGAAAAAACATGGCATTCTCGAAATACTGATCAACCTGCACCACCTCGGGACAATGATCCAGGAGGAACTGGGAAACGGTTCCCGTTACGGCGTCAGAATAATTTATTCGTATGAAGATGCCATCCTCGGGACAGGGGGTGGCATCAAAAAGGTGGAAGATTTTTTCGAAGGGAAACCATTCCTCGTCATGAATAGTGACATTCTCATCGACCTCAATCTGAAAGAATTGCTTTCCTTCCATAGGCGGAAGAAAGGGATCGCCACCATGGTTTTAAGGAAACGGGAGGCAGGTTCCAGTTATAGTTATATTCAGTCAGACCGGAAAAATAGGATCCTGGAAATCGTTGAAAATCCTGCCTCTACCGACAAGGTTCCCGAAGGAGCAATGATGTTTACCGGTGTGCATATCCTCAGCTCCAAACTCCTCTCCACTCTTCCCAAAGGGAAAGAGGCCTGCATTATTAACGACGCCTACCGGCCAGCCCTCCGGGAGGGGCAGAAGATCTACGGCTTCCCTTATGACGGTTACTGGATGGACCTTGGGACGATTGAACGCTACCGGCAGGCAGATCAGGATTTGTCCAAGGGATTGATCAAACTATCTTACCTCTAGGCTGGGATGATTTTCCCCAACACGACCGGACGGGAGGCCCCGGTGGCTAAAGGGATATTCGCCGGCCAGCCATGGAGGGTGGCATCCGCCAAAACGGCAAAACAGGTCGCCTCCACCGCGCCGCTGTCCAGGCCATAATCTTCAAAGGTGCTGATCGTCACCCCTTCCAGTTCTCTTTGGATCATCGCCATCAATGTCCTGTTTTTAACACCACCGCCGCAAAAAATGATCTCATCTAATTTATTATTTTTTTTCAGCACAAACTGGCGGTAACCCTCCGCAATCGAGACGGCAGTAAAAGCAGTCACGGTTGCCAGCATATCGGCAGGCTTTAGATGACGCCGCCCGGCCTCTTTAAAAAACCGATCGACAAAATCCTGTCCGAACTCCTCCCTCCCGGTCGTCTTGGGAGGGGTTTTGCGAAAATAAGGGTGATGGAGAAGACGGGCCACCAGGTTAAGATCGATCAGCCCCTTTTTGGCCTCCCTTCCCCCTTCATCATGGCTTTTCTTCCCCCTGGAAATTTTTGAGATGATGCCGTCCATCACCATATTCCCCGGTCCCGTATCGAAACCCAGAATTTTGTCGATCGTCCCTCCTGCCGGCAGGAAGGTCAGGTTGCTGATCCCGCCGATATTGTTGACCGCCACGGAACGGCGAGGGTGATGGAAGAGCAGGTAATGAAAGTAGGGTGTCAGGGGGGCCCCATGCCCTCCGGCGGCAATGTCTCGTGGACGAAAATCGGCGACCGTTGTGATTCCGGTCCGCTCCGCGATCACCGACGGCTCGCCAATCTGCAGGGTCGAACGGAGAAGATACCGTCCCTCACGCCTCGGTTCTGGCTGGTGACAGACCGTCTGCCCATGGGAACCGATCACGGAAACCTTGGACCGTGAAACCCCGGCCTTCTTGCAGATTTTTACCGCGGCCTCGGCAAATAGCTCCCCCAGATAAAAATTGAGCTGGGAGACCTCCTGAAGAGGGACAGTCTTCGACTGCGCTGTTTTTAAAATCCTCTGTTGAAGCCGTTGAGGGAAAGGATTAGCCTGAAAACTGACCAACTTCACCTTGAGCTGTTGTCCCTTGGGTGAATCACCCTTTCCCGAGATCTCAATCAGGGCGGCATCAATCCCGTCGGCCGAGGTCCCACTCATGAGCCCGATTGCCAAACGGGAAAGACTCATCGGACAATCACCTCCAGTTGGGGACCGGTGGACAGTGTGATCTGGGAAACAGGCGAGTGCATATCCCCGTCAATGGTGTAAGGGATCGGTTCTTCAAAGACCATCTCCATCTTTTGCGCCGGTTCTTCCAAGAGATTGGGGCACCCCGAGGGTCTTCCCAAAAACATCAGAGGGACATAAGGCAAGATATTACGGGGGGGCAGGGAAAAACCGATGGCATGAAAAGAGTCAGCTTCTTTATCAACAAGATAAAAAGTCTTGAAACTGAGCCCCAGGTAAGGGACGGAGGCCGCATAGAGGGCCGAATAGTTTTTGTAAGACCACTCCCTGCCGTTCACCCGGACCTGGGCCCCAAATCGTTCAAACATCTTGCAGGCGTAAGGCCCATTAACAATTGCCGAACCGATCGACTTGAAAAGGGTCTTTGCCGCCTTGGCCGGAGAGACAGGAACATCGCTGTAATAATCATCCATAAAACGATAAATAACCCCACACCCCCAGATGAAACCGTAATGCCCGTTGATTTTCATCATCCGAACTCGTTTGATCTCGAATGGTTCATCCTCATGGTACTTATAGATGAGGTTGGCGATGATTTTTTCGGGGCTTCCATAAATCCCGCACCCTGCGGCAATCGTATTCAAGGTCCCGCCACGCAAGAAAGTAACTTTGGGGAGTGGTTTTTCACCATAAACCTTCAAGAACGCCGTTAACGTCCTGTGATTGGTCCCATCCCCGCCGCTGATCCCCAAGATGTCGATCTCCCGTTCTTTAAATCCTTTAGCCACCCGTTCAATATCATTAAAATCGTTGGTCTGGGCGCAGGAGGCCTTTTCCCCCACGATGAAGGCGATCCGCTTCATCCTTTCCGGCTGCTGACGGTTTTTTTTTGAATGAGGATTGAGGACTATTCCGATCCCAGGCATAGGATCTTCCGTGCTTCTACGGAAGAGGCTACCGTTCTATCATACTTCCGGACGAGGGCAACCGCTTTTTCAACCAGTTCATGACTTCCCTTGGCCAAGACCCCTTTTTCGAGATAGATATTATCCTCCAGACCGACACGGACCGATCCTCCCAGACGGATCGCCTCCTCCACCATCGGGAACTGATGACGCCCGACCGCCGCAACGGTCCAGGTGGAACCCGCAGGAAGACGGGAAACCAGAAGTTTTAGGTTTTCAACCGTGGCCGCCAATCCCCCTTTGACCCCCAGCACAAATTGAAAGTGGGCCGGCTTCAAAATCAGTCCCCCTTCAATCATCGAACAGGCGAGCTCTATCTGGGAGAGGTCATAGATCTCAATCTCTGGAACGATTTTTTTCTTTTTCATTTGACCCGCCAGTTGATGGATAAACGGGATCGGGTTTGAAAAGATATCATCACCGAAATTCATCGTCCCCATATTGAGGGAGGCCATCTCCGGAGAGCTCTCCAGGACTCCGATCCTTTTTGGAAAGGGATCCCCCACCGCCCCGCCGGTCGAGACCTGAATCACCGGATCGCACCGCTTGCAGATTTCAACAATAGCCTGTTTCAGAACCTTGAGGTCGAGTGTTGGTCTTCCCTTTTTATCGCGGACATGGAGGTGGATAATTGCCGCCCCGGCCTGACAGGCGAGATGGGCCGCTTCACCGATCTCTTCGGGGGTCAACGGAAGAGTGGGGGTCTCCCTGCGGGACAATTCCGCACCAACCAGCGCGGCGGTGATGATAACAGGATGGTTCAAGTTTATGGTGAATCTCCCTTAATTCTCGAACTCTTCAGGGAGTGTGGGGAAGAGAAAGAATGGGACCCCTTCTGTTTCCAACCGGTCACACTGATCCGGTGTAGCGGTCCCATAGACATTTTCGTGGGGGGTCTCCCCCTTGGTCATCCGTGTCGCCACCTCGGTAAACTGGTTCCCCACATCCTTAAAATTAGTCTTCACATACTGCTGGACCGCCTTGAGGACGACAACCGGATCGACATTCATAATGGTTGGGTGGGGGTTCTGCGACCCCTTTTTTAAAACAGGTGGCTTGGGTGAAGCACCTTCACGCACGGTCTCCAGCCTAGAGGTGTGTACCTGACTCGCCGTTGTGTGAATCACACTCGGGACCTTGGCGACATCCTGGATCCCACAGACAGAGCAGGTCAAAAGGCTTCCTTCCCTTTGTTTTTCATACGCTTCAGGGCTTGGGAACCAGCCTTCAAACTTGTGCCCCAACGGGCATTGGAGGTCATAGATCACCATACCTCCTTAATATAGGAGCTCTTTTGGGTTTGTAAACCCCTAATTAAGACTAAAAATCAGGCAACTTAAACAAGTCCTCACCGATGATACCTGCAGTCAAATTAGCAAGGAGGTTCGTTATGGCAACAACACGGCTTATCGACGGCGTTGAAACTCCCTATCACTCCCTGAGGGAAATTCTTGATCCGCTGACGTCACTACCTCCTCCGGAGGATATGATCAGATCCCTGAGTGATCCCGGTGAGGCATTCTTTCTCTCGAGGACATTGCCAAGAGATTCTGTCGCTATTATCAGAGATGATAACCCTCTGGATGGGATCGAGATAAGAACAAAATTTGTACACCAATTTCAATCCTATGCCCCAGGGGTCTCTGTTCCAGAAGAACAACCGATTGAAGGGTGGCCCAGTTCATTCAGGATCGACAGCTTCTACTCCTCCCCAGACTCTATTGCTTGGGAAAATGAGAACAACCATATTGAGCTTTGGGCTAGCGATTCATTCAAACTTGTTGATGACGGGGACTATTTCTACCACTGGGAAGATCGTGATGGCAACGACGTCTCTCGCCCCTTTTATTCCCGGTTTGCCCCAACAGCGGCCGCTTTTGTTAAAAGCTATTTTTACTATGACGCTACCCTCTTTTTGGAAACCGAAAATGGCGTCCTTTCATTTAACCTGCCGGCGGGTGGTCTTTAAGCGGCCTTCCTTGTAGAGACTACTTCGAGAGGGACTCCGAGCGCTAGCGCAACCCGAATAAGGAAGTCAAAACTTACTTCACCAACACAACCTGCTTCCATCCTGGCTATCGCCGGTTGTTTCGTGCCAAGCCTTCTTGCCAATTCACCTTGAGAGAGACCCTTTCTGAGGCGAGCAACCTTAAGACAATCAATCATTCGGTTTTTTTGCCGGACGACTGCTTTGTCTAGGGCACTCAGACCGATGGCATTGCCAAATTCATCTAGACTCAAAAAACGCCGTTTCTTTTTCATAAATGCTTTCCTTCAGTTCCTGGGACTCAGACTCTATCTCCCGCGCTGCAACAGGAATCACCCGAACGTACATATATAGTTTATACCATTTCTGTTATAATAAGCAACTTAAAAAGAGGAAGGGTGCCCAATCACTCCTCTTCATGGAGAGGGATCCAGACGAGCATCAGCATCGAGGGGATGGAGGCCAGGAAACCGAGGATAAAAAGGGTGGTGTAACCAAACGCCTCCACGAGAAAGCCGCCAAACCCGCCGATAAACGTAGAGCCGAGTGACATGATGGCCGACCCGATCGCGTAATGAGCCGCCTTGAACTCCACCTTACAAAGCCGCATCAGGTAGATCATCAGGACCGTTCCGCCGAGACCGGCCGCCCATTGCTCATAACCATGGACCAGGGCGATCAGTGTTATCCCGGTGGATGTCGTCGCCAACGGTTTAAAATAGGCCAAGCCTACATACGCCCAAATGTTGATGTTCATCAAAAGGGTCAGCGGCCAGATCGCTTTTTTGAGTGTCCTCTTTTTGATCCACCAGGCGGCAAACAGCGAACCGATAACGGTTGAGGCGGCTCCAACTGCGCCAGAGAGCCAGGCCAGTTGAACCTTGGAGACTAAAAGCTCCCGCATCAAAAACGGGGTGTTCATCGCAAACAGGATTTCGTCTCCTAATTTATAGGTCGCCACAAAACAGAGGACCAAAACAATTTTTTCCTGATTCAGGTAAGAACGAAACGCGTCACCGAAATTAATCTTTTTCCCTTCACCTCTCTGGACCTCAACAACAGGCAGAAAAAACCGGTGGAAGAGAAAAAACGCGAGCATCGTAACGGCCCCAACCCCAAACCCCCAAAACCAGTTGGCCACCCCCGCCAACCCGACCAGGACGACACGCGAGTAGACCACCGCCACCCGGTAGGCCAAGGTCCGTAGCCCCGAATAGGCGGCCTGATCCTCCCTGTCGGTCAACCCCTCCATGTAATAGCCATCAATCGTGATGTCGTTGGTTGCCCCCAGAAAGGCGAGGGCACAAAAGACAAAGGCGATGGCGGCCAGGAGGCTATTGGAGGGATGGCTATGATAAAATCCCGCGAGGAAGGCCAGAATAAACATAAAAATCGAAAGCAAAAACTGAACCTTGAGCATCCAGCCCTTCTTGGTACCGACCAGGTCCACAAACGGCGACCACAAAAATTTGAGGTTCCAGGGGATCCCTAAAAAATTTAAAAACCCGAGCCAGGCCTCCCGCACCCCGGCATCGGTGAAAAAGACGAAGGAGAGGACCTTCGCCACCATGTAAGGGAACCCTTCGGCAAAGTAGGTGGAAAAAACCCAGACGGATGGGGACTTTTTGGACATCCTAAGGATCTTATGCCCCAAAAAAGGGGGGAATTCAAGGAGTTTAATTACTATTGACTATTATTTACTACTATTTAATAATATCTATTATGAAACAATGGATGACCCTTGAGGAGGCGGCCTCTCACCTTAAAAGAAGCCGTTCTTCTCTTTACCAGTTGGCCCAAAAGAAAAAGATCCCGGCCGTTAAACTGGGGAGGAGTTGGCGTTTCGATCGTGAAGCGGTCGACAACTGGCTCTCACAATCAAGACCAATTTCTGAAACGGAATTCCCCTGGCAGGACTGTCTTGACCGGTTGTTAGAAGGTTTGAGAAAGAGGTTCGGGAAACGGTTCGCCTCACTCTGGATCTACGGCTCCTGGGCCCGAGGGGACCAAAGAGCAGATTCCGACGTGGATCTTCTGATCGTCCTCCATCCGATTGAAAATCGGGAGCATGACAGCAATACGGTCTTTGAGCTTGCCTATGAGGCTACCTTTGGAAGGGATCGCCCTGTTCTCTTCTCAACAATAGTGATCAGTCAGAAAGACTTTCTTGAAGGCATGGAACCGCTTCTTTTAAATATTCGTAAAGAGGGAAAGAAGGTGGCATGAAAAAAGAACTAACCCAATTACTCTCAAAAAGGTAGAGGAGTTTGTTATTGAGGCCGAAAAATTCCTGATTCAAAACACCGCCGCCTGAAACGACTGTCTTGCCAAGGCAAAGAGTTCCTCAGGGAAAAGGCCAAGGTAGGCGACCGCCACACCGGTGAGCCCAAGGGCAATCAGGAGAGGGGTGGAGATTGGGGCAACCGATTCTCCTTGGGTGAAGCACCCCTGCTCCTTCCTAAAGTAGATCACCGAAACAACCCCCAAATAGTAAAAAGCGGAGACCACACTGTTGAGGACCGCCATCACCACAAGGCCAATCAGTCCTGATTCCACAGCGGCCCGGAGGAGATAAAACTTGCCGATAAAACCGATCGTCGGCGGGATGCCGGTTAAGGCGATCATAAAGAGCGCCATGACCGCGGCCAAGAGTGGGTGCGATTCGGAAAGACCAGCATAATCCCCGATCTCCTCAACTGTTTCACTCTGAACATCCCCTTTTTTTCGTCCGACTGCCACAACCACAGCAAAGGCACCGATCGTCATCAACGAATAGGCCACCATATAAAAGAAGACAGAGGCCAACGCCTCTTCCCGGATCAGGCCGTTGTTGAGACAGGCTGCGAGCCCTACAAGGGCGTAACCGGCATGGGCGATCGAGGAATAGGCCAACATCCTTTTGATGTTGCTCTGTTTCAAGGCGACCAGATTCCCCACCGTCATCGTCAAGATGGCGAGCGCTGAAATAACCGTGGTCCATGGGATCTGCGGGTAGGGGGCAAAGGCGATCGCCAAACGGACCAGTCCGATAAACCCGGCCGCCTTAACCCCGGAGGCCATCAGGGCGGTGATCGGGGTCGGCGCCCCTTCATAGACATCTGGCGTCCAGAAGTGGAAAGGAACCGCGGCCACCTTGAAACCGAGCCCGATCAGGAGGAGGGCGATCCCGAGCCGGATCAACCACGGGTCGGGGGAAGTCCCTTGGCTCGGGTTGACCCCCTCAGCAATCATCCTGAAATCGGTCGTCCCGGTCGCTCCGTAGATAAGGGCGATCCCATACAGTAAAAAACCGGAGGCGAAAGCCCCCAAAATGAAATATTTCATCGACGACTCAGAGGACTTAAGAGTTCGGCTATAACCGGCAAGGATATAGGCGGCGATACTCATGATCTCGAGGGCGATAAATAGAAGAAGCAGGTCACCGCTATGGGCCATCAAGATCATCCCCGCTGTCGCAAAGAGGATCAGCACGTAGTACTCTCCCCCCTGACGACTCCCCTCTTCCGTCTCTCTGGAAAGGAGGAGGGCCAAAAAGGTAGCGATCAGGAAGACAAGATCAAAGGCGTAGGCGATCTTGTCCGAGAGGACCATGCCGCTTTCCAGCGGAAAACCGCTCAACCAGGCCTGCCAGGCAAGAACAAAAGTCCCAACAATCGCAACCAGGGTAGGGGCAAAAAAGAGGACCCCCTTTTGCCGGGGTAAAAAGGCCGCAAAGAGGAGTAACACAAGACCGGCCCCCGAAAGGGCCAGGAAGGGAACCAACGCCTTGGCAATAATAAGGAGCCAGAGACTCATCGCACCATCACCTCCGGAACCCCCTTCTTGGCAAGCCCCCAGACCTTGGCCGCCGGTTCAATTTTGCGGAGATAGACGGAAGGGGTTAGACCGATTTGAAAAATGAGGAGGAGGATCGGCAACAAGAGCCCCACCTCGCGCCAGGAAAGATCCTGAAGGGCCTTGTTCTCCTGATGTTGGAGGGCACCAAAGAAAACCCTCTTGATCATCCAGAGGAGATAAACAGCGGAAAGGATGACCCCTAGCGTCGCAAGACTCGCCGCCAGAGGGTGTGTTGGGAATGTCCCGAGCAGGATCAGAAATTCACCGATAAACCCGTTTGTCCCCGGAAGCCCGATTGAAGAAAGAGAAACAATAATAAAGGCGGTGGTAAACCAGGGAAGGAGAGAGGCGAGCCCCCCGTAATCTTCAATTTTACGGGTATGCCGCCGTTCGTAAATCATCCCGACCAAAAGAAAGAGGGCCCCGGTGGAAAGCCCATGGTTGACCATCTGAAGGACCGCGCCGGAAACCGCCTCGGGCGTCCCGGCCACCAGGCCAAGGACAATAAATCCCATGTGCGAAACAGAAGAAAAGGCAACCAGTTTTTTAATATCAGTCTGGACCATCGCCACGAGCGCCCCGTAGAGAATTCCGATTACGGCCAAGGCAATCAGGAGCGGTGAAAAATAGGAGGCGGCCGCCGGGAAAAGGGGAAAGGCAAACCGGAGGAGTCCGTAGGTCCCCATCTTGAGCAAGACACCAGCCAGGATCACACTGCCACCGGTCGGCGCCTCCACATGCGCATCCGGAAGCCAGGTGTGAAAGGGAAACAGGGGAACCTTGATCGCAAAGGCCAAGGCAAAGGCCCCAAAAAGCCATTTTTGCGATGAAACCGGAAGAGAAAGATTGAGGTAATCCGTCAGATTAAACGAGTGCCCGGCGGCAAAGTAGAGATACAAAATCGCCGCCAGCATCAAGAGAGACCCAACCATCGTGTACAGGACAAACTTGATTGCCGCGTAGAGGCGTCTCTCCCCTCCCCAAATCCCGATCAAGAAATACATCGGGACCAGCATCACCTCCCAAAAGATATAAAAGAGAAAGAGGTCCAGGGCCACAAAGACGCCGATCATCCCTACTTCAAGCAACAGGAAAAAAATGAAATACTCGCGAACTCTGCGCTGGGTATCGGTCCAGGAAGCGGCCAGGACTATCGGTACAAGGAGTGTGGTGAGCAGGATCAAAAAGAGACTGATCCCGTCAACGCCAAGCCTGTAATAGATCCCCAATGACGGGATCCATGGAGACAACTCCTTGAAGGTAAAAACAGAATCAAGCGGATAGAAATCCGGAAAGCGGCTGTAAAGCACGAGGGAAAGGGAAAATGGAATGAGGGAAGAAAGAAAACCGATCCGCCGGACGAGACCTGTCTTCTCGCTGGGAATAAACAAAAGGAGGAGAATCCCCAAGAGCGGGGAAAAGACAAGAAACGAAAGCAGATGGGTCATAAAAAAGTTCATAATACAAAATAAGCAATCAGTACGATTGCCCCAATCCCGAAGAATAAGGCATAATTCTGCAAACGTCCGGTCTGCAGGAGCGACAAGATCTGCCCCCCCAGCCGGACACCCTGGCCCGAACCATTGACCATAAGCCCGTCAATCACCTTTTCATCGGTCCCCTTCCAGAGGATTTTATCGGAAATGAAAAGGAGCGGTTTCAGGACAAGACGTTCGTAGATTTCGTCGATGTAAAATTTGTTTTCTGAGAACCGGTGTAACCAGAAAAAACGACGAGCCATTTGTGTCACCCTCCCCAGTTTCTGCGAATAGAGGATAAGGGCCACCAACCCCATATGAAAGGCAAAGAGGAGCGTCACCACCGAAAGAATCAGTTCCAGCCCGTGAGACCCCTTCCCGGCCCCTTCCACAACGGAGGGGTAGGCAAAGACCGGGACGATCCATTGATAAAAAATATTGTCTCCCTTGAGCGCCTCCGGAATCCCGATCCACCCCCCGACAAGAGAAAGGAGTCCTAGAAAAACAAGCGGGAGTGTCATGGAGAGAGGGGATTCATGGGGATGAAACTTTTCCCGGGCTTTGCCCAAAAAGGCGAGGGCCAGGGCGCGGCAGGTGTAGAATGACGTCAGACCGGCGGTGAGAAAACCAACACCCCAGAGGATCTTGTGGCCCTGGGCAAAGGTCTGCCAGAGGATTTCATCCTTTGAAAAAAAACCGGCGAAGGGAAAAATTCCGGCCAGCGCCAGTGACGCCATACCAAAGGTGGCAAAGGTGACCGGCATCTTCCCCTTCAACCCCCCCATTTTGAAGAGGTCCTGTTCCCCCGAAAGGGCATGAATGATACTCCCCGCCCCCAAAAAGAGACAGGCCTTGAAAAAAGCGTGGGTCATCAGATGAAAAATCCCGGCGGCAAACGCCCCGACACCAACCCCCATCACCATAATTCCCAGTTGCGAAACCGTCGAGTAGGCCAAGACTTTTTTAATATCCCTTTGTGTCAAGGCAATCAGCGCGGCAAAGAGGGCTGTGGCGGCACCGACGGAGGCAACAACATTCATCGCCACCGGGGAAAGGAGGTAGAGGAATGAAAGCCGGCTGATCAGATAGATCCCGGCGGTCACCATCGTTGCGGCATGGATCAGGGCGGAAACCGGTGTCGGACCGGCCATCGCATCCGGCAACCAGACGTACAAAGGAATCTGGGCCGATTTTCCGCAGACACCCGCAAAGAAGGCGAGACAAGCGATCGTCGCCACAGGGGCCAACAGATCGGTCCTTGAGGCTAAAACCGGGAAACTGAGACTCCCGGCCGCCTTGAAGAGGAGAAACATCCCGATTAAAAAACCGGCATCCCCGATCCGGTTGACCACAAAGGCCTTGAGCCCGGCAGTCGCCTTTTCGGCATCGGTAAACCAAAAACCGATCAGGAGGTAGGAACACAAACCGACCCCCTCCCACCCGATGAAGACTACCGGCAGACTCTCTCCCAGCACCAGGAGGAGCATCGCAAAGAGAAAAAGGTTGAGGTAGCAAAAGTACCGGCTGAACCCGGGGTCCTCGGTCATGTAACCAACTGAATAAAGATGGATCAGGGAACCAACCCCGGTCACGACGAGGATCATCACCAGGGAGAGACGATCAATGAAAAAGGAGAACTCTATCTTTAACCGGCCAACCTCCATCCAGGGGAAGAGAGGCCCGACCTTTTCGCCGATCGCCATCTCTTTGAAGAGGAAGAAGACAACGAGGGCGAGGCCGAAGGCGAGCAGGGGAAAACCAACCCCGAACAGGGAAACGAGTGATCGCGGAACCCCCCTTTTGCGGCGAACGGCAAAGAGCGACAGGAGCCCGTTGATGATCGCTCCCAGCAACGGAAGACCGGGGATCCAACAGACAATTTGCGAAAGCGGGATACCTAAAATAAGTGATTCCATAATTACCCGTGGGGTGAATCACCCCTTCATGAACGAGATCTCATTCAGATCCACCGTCTCACGATCCTTGAAAACCTTGACCAGAATGGCGAGTCCCACCGCCACCTCCGCCGCCGCCACGACCATCACGAAAAAGGCCGCCACCTGTCCGTGGAGGTTCCCCTGAAAACGGGCGAAGGTCAGAAAGACAAGATTGGCGGCGTTCAACATCAGCTCCACCGACATAAAAATCACCAGGGCGTTGCGACGGCAGAGGACACCGACAACACCGACAGAAAAGAGCAAGGCACTCAAAATAAGGTAATGGGTCATCATTGGGAAAACCTCTCCTTTCCCAACACCACCACGCCAACAATGGCAATCAGCAAGAGAAACGACGCCGCCTCAAAAGGGACGAGATAGATGGAAAAAAGGATTTCCCCCAACGGACGGAGGTAACCAAAAGAAGGAGGTAGTGTTACCTGTGGGTCCGCCAGACCGACCATCCTCAAGACCATGACCACGGCCAGATACGCCCCCACCAGGATCCCGATGAGCGCCATAAAGGGGAGGCGGCCGACAACCATTCTCCGCCCGGGATTCAATAGCATAATCACAAAGACAAAAAGGACCATGATCGCCCCGGCATACAGGAGGATTTGCATCGCCGCCACAAAATGGGCCTGGAGGAGAACATAAAGACCGGCGAGGCCAAAGAGGCTCACGACCAGGCTGATGGCGGAAGAAAGGGTATTGGGAAGGGCGATCACCCCAATCGCCCCCCCTAAAGTCACCAGCGCAAAGAGATAGAAGAAAAATGTCTCCATCAATACCACGCAATCATGAACCCGCCGGTCGCCAGGATGTTGAGAAGCGCCAGCGGGAGCATGACCCTCCATCCAAAACTCATCAGTTGATCGTACCGGAAACGGGGAAGAGTCCACCGGACCCAGACAAAGAGGAAACAGAAAAAGAGAATTTTGGCAAGAAAAGTGGTCATCTGAAGAACAGCGGCAAAGAAAGACGGATGGAGGAAGACAGGGGCCATCGATCGAAGATTTTCGGTTGAAAGAAACGGCACCTGCCAGCCCCCCAGAAAAAGCGATGCCGCCACGGCGGAGGCGATCACCATCGCGGCATATTCCCCCATGAAAAACATCGCAAACTTCATACTGGAATACTCCACATGATAGCCGGCAACGATCTCCGACTCTCCCTCGGGCAGGTCAAAAGGGGTTCTGTTGGTCTCTGCATAAGAGGCGGCCAGAAAAACAAAAAAGGCGAGCGGTTGCCTGAAAAAGTTCCAATGCCAGGGCAGGGGGCCCTGATCCCGGACAATCTCGTTTAAGCCGACTGAACCGGAGATCATGAACAGGGCCACAACGGAAAGCCCCATCGCAATCTCATAACTGATCATCTGCGAGGAGGCCCGGAGACCCCCCAAAAACGAATATTTGTTGTTGGAGGACCAGCCAGCCAGCATAATACTGTAGACGGCCAGAGAACTGATGGCGAGGATGTAGAGGAGGCCCACATCCAGGTCAGCCAGCTGCATGGAGATAACTTGTCCTTCCTCCCAATAAACGGAATCGGCAAAGGGAATCACCGCCACCGCCACAAAAGAGACAAACATCAGGATCGCCGGGGCCAAAACAAAGTAAAATTTGTTCGCCCCCGCCGGAATAATATCTTCCTTGGTCAACAGTTTAATGACATCGGCAATATTATGGATCATTCCCCACAACCGGACCCCAAAGATAGAGGCCCTGTTCGGACCACGGCGATCCTGGATGTAAGCGGAGACCTTCCGCTCCATCCAGATCAGGAGAGGGATCAGGCTGATCACCAGCATCGGAAAAATAATAATTTTTAACAGTGAAAATAGAATTTCCATTTATTTTTTCAACAACATCCCCTGACCCCCGATCTTCTCATAATCCATCCCCTTGAAGGCCGCACTGTCCTGGGTCATCTCCAAAAAGAGCCCCCTCGCGGTGTCATAGGAGGGGACCGGTCTCTCCAGGAAACGGGTCAGGTGAGAGAGCCACTGCCAGACCGGTCGTGCCTCTCCACGCGGAGGGAAGGCCGGCCGGATCCTCTGCACCCTTCCCTGACAGTTGGTGAAGGTCCCGTCCGTTTCAGCAAATGTTGGAACCGGCAGGACAATGTCGGCAAAATCCCCCTCGTGCCCCCCTTTGACAAAGGGGGGTGAGGGGGGATTTTCATCCCACGCCGTAAAAACGATAACCTTTCTCTGTTTTTCCAGCGTAATCCCCTTCAACTTCTCCTCCGAGAGGGGGCCCAGGGCAAAAACGATCTTGAAACGACGATCCCCACCGATCTCTTTAAAACCAAGGGCCGTAACTCCCGTGGTATTCGGATTCTTGTCGGCCTGGATCAAATAATCATCGGAGGAAGGATTCTGCGGTTCAGAACGGTGGTAAAAGAAATGGGCGACGCCGCACTCTTTCAAAAACCTCATGAGGGCGTAGTTGTCTTCATTGGTAAACTGGGCCGAACCGATACCGCAAACGAGCGTTGGGTCGACACCGGTCATCATCTCACGAATGGAACGGAGCGCCTCATCCGGTGAGACAAATTTCTCCTTGATCTTTGCAAACCGCAAACGATTTTCCTGATTCACCGGCTTATAAGTCACCCTCCCCTCGTCACACATCCAGCACTCATTCACCCCTTCGTTGACCCGCGGGGTCAAGCGGTAGATCTTCCCCTCATGCTGATCGATGTTGATATTGCACCCCATGGAACAGCCGGGGCAGACCGATTCGGTCCTTTCCAGAAACCAGACGCGGCACTTGAAACGGAAATCCTTGTTGGTCAGCGCCCCGACGGGGCAGACCTCCACCACATTGGCCGAATAAGGGTTCTCCAACTTCTTCCCTGGAAATGCGGTCAAGACGGAATGATCGCCTCGTTCGGCGATGCAAAGTTCCTCCTCTTCCGCCACCTCCTGGCAAAAACGGACACACCGGCTGCAGAGGATGCACCGCTCCATATCGAGCATCACCCAGGGCCCCAGATCGATCGCCTTTTCCTTGTGGACTTTTTCTTCAATCGGAAAACGGGAGGAGGACTGGTCATACTTCATGTAATACTCCTGAAGCTTGCATTCCCCCGCCTGGTCGCAAACGGGGCAATCGATCGGGTGGTTGATCAGGATAAACTCAAGGACCGAACGGCGGGCCTTTTCAACCCTCGTGTTTCGGGTATGAACCACCATCCCCTCGGCGACTTTGGTGTTGCAGGCGATCTGTAGTTTCGGACTTTTCTCGATCTCGACAAGACACATACGACAGTTGCCGGCAACCGAGAGTTTTGGATGGTAACAATAGTGGGGGACTTCAATACCGGCCTGGCGGGCCGCCTCAATCAGATTCGTCCCTTCCCGAACCTCGAGATTTTGGCCGTCAATGGTAACCTTGGGCATATCCCCCCAACCGAATTTTTCCTAATAGCTCGGAGGGAAATAGCGGGGAAACGGGGGAGCGTCAAGCCTATTTAAGGGACCTACGAGTTTTGAAACTTTAGAGCAAGGGACAGGTGATCGAACCCCCGGCGAGAACGGTATTGCTTTCCCCATTGCCATACGGGTCCTGGCTCCGGACACCACAACAGACCCAAGGGACCGACGCGCCGCCGCCATCGACAGTTACTGCAGCCGAGGTCGTCCCTGTCACCGTCGTGGGGGTGGCACCAAATACAGCGGTGAGATCGGCGGCATCGTTACAGTCGGAGTCGGCACTCACTGCCGCATAGACGCTATAGATGATCCCGGAAGCGTCGCCTATATTATCCGAGGCCACAGACCAGGAACAGGTCAGAGGACACTGGGCCCGGGTACCCTCCCCGTTATCCGCGATTGAAGTGGCCCCCGCAAAGGTCGGCGCGGTTCCGTCGGTGCCGAAGGTATCCAGATTGGCACCCGCAGTCGTGGCATTACCGGATTGATCGTTGATCGTCACATTCGATGGCTTGTCGGTATGGGTGAGGCTCAAGGTACAACCGGCCGTCCCGGTCGGGAGGGTCACCGTAAAGCCGGAGTAGTTCACACACCGACTATTTGTTCCGTCAACCGCCGCGGCCCCGGAAGTCGCCGTTGTGGCACCACAGGTCAACTGGACGGAGGCGGCGGTCGTCACCAGGAAAAAACCACTCTGGATTGTCTGATCGAAACAGACCTGGGCGGTCAGCCCTGTGGTTGCGGTAATACTCCCGTCGGTATTGGAAGGGGTGATCGAGGTCCCGGTGACGGCAAGGGTGATTGCGGCCACCCCACTGGTCCCCTCTTCGGAATCGGCGACGCCGTCATTATCGGTATCGGTACCCCCGGAACCAGCGGCCTGGGTCTCCTCACTCCCATCCCCGACCGTCCCCCCACAACCACCACCGCCGCTCACCTGGCCGGTCAGCAATAGGGTGGAGAGGAAGAGGAGAAAAACCCACTTTATAGACCCTGACATACAAAGGTAGTATACCGATACTCCGGGAAGGGGTCAAGCCATTATTTATCATAATGATAAATAATTATGGGTAATTTATAACTCTATTTAAGCTATCGTTTTGGGACACTTTTTCAGGGAGATGTGGTCCTCAAATTCCTTGCGAAATTTGGTGATGAACGCCTTGGTTGGCATCGCGATTGAATCAGCCAGGACGCAGATCGTCTGCCCGATCATGTTGTCGGAGATATCCAAAAGGAGGTCCAGATCGGAGGCCTTCCCCTCCCCCTCTTCTATCCTTTTAAGAATCTTATGAACCCATCCGGTCCCTTCCCGGCAGGGGGAGCACTGCCCGCAGGACTCGTGGGCATAAAACCGGGCCAGGATCCGGAGCGCCTTGACCAGACAATAATCCTCATCAATCACAATCACCCCGCCACTCCCCAAAAAGGTCCCGAACTTGTTCATCGACTCGTAATCCAGCGTCACCTGCTCCACCTCTTCGGCATTCAGGATCGGCATCGAGGAACCACCCGGGATCACCCCCTTCAGGATCTTCCCGGGCCTTAATCCCCCTGCCTGCTCCTGAAGAAATTTTCTGAGCGGGAACCCCATCTCCACTTCATAGACCCCCGGTTGATTGACAGGACCGGAGATAGAGAAAAGCTTTGTCCCGGAACTTTTTTCAGTCCCCATCTTTTTGTAAGCCCCGGCCCCTTTTTCAATAATATAGGGAAGGGCGCAAACGGTCTCCACATTATTGACCGCCGTCGGACAACCAAACAGGCCCTGAATCGCCGGAAACGGCGGCTTGATCCTGGGGTACCCTCTTTTTCCTTCCAGAGATTCAATGAGCGCCGTCTCTTCACCGCAGATATAGCCCCCCGCCCCGCGATGGGTGTAGATCTCCAGATCATAACCGCTTCCCAAGATATTTTCCCCCAGATACCTCTTGGCCTTTGCCTCTGACAACGCCTGTTCCAGTATTTTGTACTCTCTGAAAAACTCCCCACGGATATAAATATAGGCGGTATGACAACCGATCGCGTAACTCCCAATAATGGTCCCCTCAATCAAACGGTGCGGGTCCTTGAGGAGAAGCGCCCTGTCTTTAAAGGTCCCCGGCTCCCCTTCATCCGCATTCACACAAAGATAAGTTTCTTTTCCACTGTTCTTCGGGATAAACCCCCACTTCATCCCGGCAGAAAAACCGGCCCCTCCCCTTCCCCGTAATCCCGATTTTTTGACCTCTTCAATTACCTCATCCGGTTTTAGGGAAAAGAGTTTTTTTAAGGATGAGTACCCTCCCCTTCCTTCATAGACCGGAAGACTGAAGGCATCAGGAAGGTCAAAATTTTTGGTAAGGACAAGATCCATAACTATTTCAATCTCTCCAATAACCGATCAACATTCTCCGTTGTCTTTAAATCTTCGTGATACTCTTCATTCACCTGAATAACCGGCCCACTCCCGCAGGCGGCCAGACATTCCACCTCTGAAAGGGTAAACTTCCCATCCGGAGTTGTTTCACCCGATCGGATGCAGAGCCTCTTTTCCAGATGACTTAAGGTCTCTTCAGCCCCCTCCATACAACAGGAAAGGTTCGTGCAGACCTGAAGGTGGTATTTCCCGACAGGCTTCTTGTTAAAGAGGGTATAAAAGGTGGCCACCCCATAGATCTGGGCCGGCGGGATATCCAGGATTGAGGCAACATAAGTCATGACCTCTTCACTCACAAAACCAAACTGTTCTTGCGCCAGTCGGAGGAGTGGCAGGAGCGCCGCCTGACGTCCCACTTTTCCTTCCGGGTAACGTTTTAGGATTTCGGAAACCTTTTTTTTGTTTTCTGGCGTGAATTCCATTATCGATCCAATTCTCCCACCACAATATTCAATGATCCCAGCACCGCTACCGCGTCCGCAATCATTCCCCCTTCCACCAGTTTTGGAAAGGCGGAAAAAATCGGGAAACAGGGGGGACGAACCCGAACCCGATATGGCTTCGGCCCACCGTCGCTCACAATATAAAATCCAAGTTCTCCGTTCGCCGCCTCTGTCGCCGAATAAACCTCCCCTTTGGGCGGCTTGATCCCGTCGATAATCAACATAAAATGATTCATCAATCCTTCGATGCTGTTATAAACCTTTTCCTTCGGAGGGAGCGCGATCTTGGGATCATTCACAATCACCGGGCCATCCGGAAGACGATCAAATGCCTGTTCGATAATCCGCCGCGACTGGCGCATCTCATCAAAACGGATCATAAGCCGATCATAAGTGTCTCCGTTCGGCCGCGTCGGGACCTCCCAGTCGAATTCATCGTAGTGGTAATAAGGTTCCGCTTTACGGACATCGTGGGGGACACCGCAGGCCCGGAGACAAGGCCCGGTAAAACCGTAGCTGATCGCCTCCTCTTTGGAAATAACGCCGATCCCCCGCGTCCGGTCAATAAAGATCCGGTTCTTCTCCAGAAGAGTCGCTACTTCCTTGATCGCCTTGTCCAACTCTTTCAAGACCTGTCGGATCCCTTTGATAAAATCATCCGGAAGATCCCTCATCAGCCCACCAATCCGTGTGTAAGCGGTTGTCAACCGTGTGCCGCACATTTTTTCCGTGTAGTCGTAAATTTTTTCCCGGACATTGAAGAAATACCAGAAATTGGTCAGGGCCCCGAGATCCACGGCCGAGGTCCCGATACAAACCAGGTGATCCATGATCCGCGACAACTCACAGATGATGACACGGATGAAGACCGCCCTCTCCGGAATTTCGATCCCCAACAATTTTTCAACCGCCCGGCAGTAACCGACATTGTTCATGAGGGAAGAACAGTAGTTAAGGCGATCCGTGTAAGGGATGACCATTGTCCAAGTCCCATGTTCGGAATGTTTTTCAAAGGCCCGATGGAGGTAGCCAATCTCCGGGTGGGCCCGGACAATCGTCTCCCCATCCAGCTCAATATTGATACGAATCGCCCCATGGGTCGCCGGGTGCGATGGACCCATATTGAGAACCATGGTTTGTGGTTTTTTTTCTGCGGTCTGGCCCATATTAAGGGGTCTCCACCGGTACCGGAATTTTTTGTCTCTTTCCCATCGGGTAATCCTTCCTCAAAGGATACCCCTCAAAGGTCTCCGGCAGAAGGATTCTTTTCAATTGTGGATGCCCGGTAAACCGGATCCCCAGCATGTCGTAGACCTCCCGTTCCTGCCAATCGGCCGTCTTCCAGAGATTTACCGCGGAATCAATCACCGGGTCTTCTTCGGGCAATGCCACCCGAATCCGCAGGCGGTGATTGTTCGCCAGGGAATAGAGATGATAGACCACTTCAAAGCGGGGTTGGCGCCCCAGATAATCAACACCGCAGAGGTCCATCAAGAAATCAAACTGATACCCCTCCGTATCCCGGAGAAAGGAAAGGAGTGAATGACTCTTTTCCCTGGGGACAAGGAGGGTCCAATCACCCAACGCCTCGCTTTTTTCGAGAGGCCCAAACTGGTTTTCTAGAAGTTCGAGGTTCATTAGTAACTCAACCCGTAAAAAACCCCGTCGTTTTGGTCATGGACCAACAGATCGTATTCCTTCTTGGCCACCACCGCCTCTTTTGATTGCGGGAACAAGTTCATCACCTGTTTGAAGGCCCAGAGCCCCTTTCCTTTATAGCGCATCGCCATGTCATCAAGAGCCTGGTCATCCACCTGCATGCCGATCGCCACAAAGGTCCTTGTCTTGAAAAGATACCAGCCATCGGCATACAAACGACCCAAGAGGAGCCAGGCCTGTGGTGCGAGAGGAGACTTCGGGTATTTCTTCAACCAATTGTCGACCTTTGCAAAAACGACCTCCGGATCATTGTTGATCAACTCACCCCCTCTCAGCAAACGAAACGAGGCCTCATCCTGATAACGACTTTTCGGGTACTGTTCCAGCAACTGCCGATAGTGGAGCCCGGTGTACTGGATCAAGATCTGGTCCCCCAGATACTCAAAAGAACCGGACCCATATTTTTCATTGAGACCCTTCACCTCTTTTTCAAAACAGGCCGGGGTCGCCGACAACCGACGTTGGTAGCGATAACACTTGGCGTCCGCCTCTTCATAAAAGTAGGGGGTCAAAATATCAAGGGCGCGGGCCTTTTGAATCAAGGCCTCATCCCCCTTTAAGGTCGCCGTCCTTTGCCACTCCTCTTCTGCCTTTTTCCGGACAGCCAGGGCCTCAGGGGTTTTGAGCCTCAAAAATTTTTCATCAGCGGCAGGGTCACCAGCCCGGACCAAGGGAGAGACCAGCAAGAAAAAGAGTGCTATCACCCTGAGTCTGACGAAGGGTCTCACGAGGCCTCTCTCAATCGTTTCGCCTCCACCTCGATCTTTTCCTGGATCTTGAGGATCCCGTTTAAGATCGCCTCGGGACGTGGGGGACAACCGGGAACGTAAACATCGACCGGGATAATTTCATCGATCCCCTGGAGCACAGAATAATTATTGTAGAAACCACCGGAAGAGGCACAGGCCCCGGCGGCGATCACCCACTTCGGCTCACACATCTGTTCATAAATCCGTTTCAAGATCGGCGCCTGTTTGTAGTTGATCGTTCCTAACACGAGCAAAAGATCGGCTTGGCGAGGGGAAAAACGGACCAGTTCCGCCCCAAAACGGGAGATGTCAAAAACCGAGGAGACCGTCCCCATGAATTCGATCGCACAACAGGCGGTCCCGTACGGGAGCGGCCAGAGGGAATTCTTCCTCCCCCAAGCAACCATCTCGGAGAGTTTGGTGGTCACGACAGCGCCCCCCAGGAGTTCTTTGAGTCCCATAAGGTGAGGAGGATCTTAGACAAAAAGCGATTGCTTTGGCAACCCCCATTCCCCATACTCGTCTCATGAACCGGCTTGGCGAAGAAAAGAGTCCCTACCTCCTTCAACACAAAGACAACCCGGTCGACTGGTACCCCTGGGGAGAGGAGGCGTTCCAGGCGGCCCGCGACCAGAACAAGCCGATCTTTCTCTCGATCGGTTACGCCACCTGTTACTGGTGCCACATGATGGAAAAAGATTCTTTTGAGCGGCAGGAAGTCGCCGACGTTCTCAATCACTATTTCATCAGCATCAAAGTCGATCGCGAGGAACACCCGGATGTCGATCAGATCTACATGGATGCGGTCATGGGATTGACCGGTCACGGCGGCTGGCCGATGAGCGTCTTTCTGACCCCAGACCGAAAACCTTTTTTTGGCGGCACCTTCTTTTGGCGCGCCCAATTTACAGAACTCCTGAAAAAGATCGGAGAGGCGTGGGGAGAGGAGCCAGATAAATTGATCGAATCCGGAAAAGAACTGACTTTATTTTTAGAAGGGAACGACAGCGCCAAACTTGTCTGTAATATTAAGGGGGGTGACACCCAGGGATGCCAGCCCCCCGATGAAAGCCTCCTGAAAGAGGCGTTGGCCCAACTCTCCGGGAGTTTTGACGCCGTTCATGGGGGGTTCGGGCTACCCCCAAAATTCCCGCACAGCATGAGTCTTTCCCTTTTGCTTCGGATCCACCAACGGACCGGCGACGAAAAAGCACTGGCCATCGCCACCAAAACCTTGGAGGCGATGGCCAGTGGCGGGATCTATGACCGGATCGGGGGTGGTTTTCACCGTTACGCCACACGCGCCGACTGGAATGAACCCCATTATGAAAAAATGCTCTACGACAACGCCCTTCTCTCATCGACTTATTTGGAGGCGTATCAAGTCACAAAGGGTGCGTCACCTAACGAGGTGTCACCCAAAAATAAACTTTATGCCGAGGTTGCCCGCGGGACACTTGATTATGTTTTGAAAGAAATGACTGATCCAGAAGGGGGCTTTTATTCAGCGCAAGACGCCGGTCAAGTGGGCAAAGAGGGGGAGTATTATCGTTTGAACAAGGAAGAGAGATCCAGGCACAAGCCGCCGGATAAAGATGACAAGGTCCTCACCTCCTGGAACGGCCTGATGATCGCCACGATGGCGCAGGGGTACTCGATTTTGAAGGAGTCTCGATACCTCGAGGCGGCCCAAAAGGCGGCCCGGTTCATCGAACAGCAACTCTGGCGAGACGGCAGACTCCTCCGTCGTTGGCGCGAGGGGGAGAGCCGCTTTGACGGGACATTGGTCGATTACGCCTTTTTGATCCATGGGCTCCTCAACCTTGATGAAGCCGATGCCGACCGTCACTGGAGGCAATGGGCTAAAGAATTACAAACCAAACAGGATGAACTTTTTTGGGATCCTGAAGGCGGCGGGTATTTTTTCAGCGCCTCTACAGAAACCGCTCTTATCGTCCGTAAAAAAGATTTTAACGACGGCGCTACCCCTTCCGGAAACTCCATCGCCGCCCTGAATCTCCTCCGACTCCACAACATGACGGACAATGCCGCTTACGAAAAAAGGGCGGCCGTTCTGCTCTCTATTTTTTCTGGTCTGATCCCCCGTTACCCCGCCAGCTACGCCCAGGCCTTGATCGCCATTGACAGACGACTCAACCCTCCTAGCCCCTCTTCACTCCCTTAATCCCCCGTTCCATCTCCCGGTCATGAACTTTTTTCTTGAGTGACTCCCGCTTGTCTGAAAATTTCTTCCCCTTGGCCAAAACAATCTCCACCTTGGCCCGGCCCCTTTTAAAATAAATCTTGGTCGGGACGACCGTCAGCCCCTTCTCCTTCATCTTCCCCAAAATTTGATCAATCTCCCGTTCATGCAAAAGAAGTTTCCGGGAACGGAGCGGTTCATGGTTTAAAATATTGGCCGGCGGGTAGACGCTGATATGAAGATTTACCAGATAAAGATCATTCCCCTTAGGCATCACATAACTATCGCCAAGATTCGCCTGTCCGTCCCGAAGCGATTTGACCTCGCTCCCCAAGAGGACCATCCCTGCCTCATACTTGTCTAAAAGGTGATAATGAAAACCGGCCTTACGATTGGTAGCGACGATCTTTTCAGACATGCTTGTCACTACTTTTGAGAGGACGCCCTTCCAGGTAAACTCCTTTGACACTCCCCTCTTGCGTATGACCGATCAACCAAGCCGGTAGTTCCCCCAAAGAGAGATTTTCTTTGGCGGCCACCACGATAAAATCAGCCTTTTTCCCAGCCTCCAGCGATCCAATCTCCCCTTCTAAACCCAAGGCGGTAGCCCCCCCCAGCGTCCCCATCTCCAAAACCTCCTCACTGGTAACCGGTGTCCCTTCCGAACCATGGAGTTCCAAGGCCGCCCTCATCTCTCCCCAAAGGGAGACCGACCCATGCTTCATGGAACCCTGCTTCAGGGAACCCTGGTTGAAACTGAGGTCGGTCCCCAGCCCGACCGGGATCCCGGCATCCAGAATCTTGCGGATCGGCGCCTTTCCCAGTTTGAGATCAATATTACTGCGGGGGCAATGGACCACCGAAGAACGGGCCTGACGGATCAGCCGAAGATCCCCCTCGGAGAGGTGCAGACAGCCAACTAGCGAGGGGCCCGCCTCCAGAAAACCAATGGAGGCGAGGTATTCGATCGGTGTCTTGCGGTGCGGTGGCGGCAGATTCTTGCCCCAACCGGCATGACCAAAGAGGTATTCCGCCACCTCCCCCTTGGAATCGTAGAAAAACTGCATCTCGGCAAACGATTCGGCCGCATGAATCTGCAACGGGATCTTCGATTCCATCGCATGCTGGGCCAACACCTTTAAAAGATGCCGCGAGAGCATAAAGGGGGCGTACGGCGCCACACCGGCACGAATCCGGTGAGAGCCGGCTGCTTTCATCTCCTCCACAAAATCAAGCGAACTCTCAAAAACCTTGTGGATTGACTCCTGTTGGGAAAGGAGGATCTCGGAAAAAGCCACCAGCCGGAGACCCAGACCATCCACCAAAGACCCCGGATCAAAATACCCCCCAACATCCGCCACACAGGTGGTGCCGGATTGGAGTGATCGGACAAGTCCTGTCTGGATCGACTCCCGCCGTCCTTCCGGACTCAAGTTTTTCTTGTAATCGACCAGGGCGATAATGGATTGGACGAACTTGGGTTCTGACCACTGCAACCGGCTGGTCATCAGATCCAGATGGGCATGGGCGTTCACCAACCCCGGCATCAAAACCGCAGGACCAAAATCGATCTGTTCTGTTTTCGGGTACCGCCGGATTAATTCTTCCTGGGTTCCAACAGCCACAATATCGGCTCCCTCCACAAGAAGGGCCCCTTTTTCAATCGGGTCACCAGCAATCGGCAGGAGGTAGCGGGCACAATAAAGAGGCATTATTTAGGAAGGTAACAAAAAGGAAGAGGTCCGGCAAATTAAAAAATGCGGAGGGGGTAGGATTCGAACCTACGGTACCCTTTCGGGTACTCTAGTTTTCAAGACTAGCGCCTTCAACCACTCGGCCACCCCTCCTTAATGGGGGCTCACGTCGCCATCCGCCCCTCTCTCTCGAGTATGCTAAGAAGGGTTATTTTTCAATTGAAAAGGAGGACGAAGGCTTGTAGATCACCCCCGATGCCGTTTCAATCAATCAACCCGGCAACGGGCGAGCTTTGCAAGACCTACCCCGAAACCCCTCGGAAAGAGGCGGAAAGGGCGGCCGAGGAGATCCATGAGGGGTTTCATCGTTGGCGCCGGATTCCGTTGTCAGAGAGGGCTCCCCTCCTTAAAAATCTGGCGCAGGGACTTAAAAAAGGGAAATCCCGTCTGGCCCCCCTTATCACCCAGGAGATGGGAAAGCCGATCGGTCAGGCGGAGGCCGAGGTGGAAAAATGCGCCTGGGTAACCGATTTTTATGCCGATCATGCCGCCGACTACCTCAACCCGAAGGAGGTCACCTCCGATGCCTCAAAAAGCTACATCCGGTACGACCCGTTGGGGGTTATTCTGGCGATCATGCCCTGGAATTTTCCGTTCTGGCAGGTTTTTCGGTGTGCCGTCCCATCCCTCGTGGCGGGGAACGCCATTATTCTCAAGCATGCCCCCAATGTCCCCGGCTGTGCCATTGCGATTGAAGAATTATTCACCCAAGCCGGTCTGAAAGAGATTTTCTGCTCCCTCTTCGCCAGTCTGGAAACCACCGCCCGACTGATTGAATCCCCGTTTGTTCAAGGGGTCTCGCTGACAGGAAGCGACCGAGCCGGAAGCCAGGTGGCCGCACTGGCCGGAAAACACTTAAAGAAGGTGGCCCTGGAGTTGGGGGGCTCGGACCCGTTCATCGTGTTGGAGGATGCCGATTTGAAAACAGCAATCCCTGCCGCCATTGCCGCACGGATGCAAAATTCCGGGCAGAGTTGTATTGCCGCCAAACGGTTTTTGGTCACCGAAAAAATCGCCAAAAAATTTGAGCAGGCGCTGGTGGAGGCGGTGCAGGAACAGAAGATCGGGGACCCGATGGACCTGACAACAACGATCGGTCCGATCGCCAGGGCCGATCTCCTGACCAATCTGGTCCGTCAGGTTGAGGAGTCACGAAAACAGGGGGCCAAGGTCCTCGTCGGGGGAGAGCGATGGGGGAAAAAAGGTTTTTTCTATCTTCCCACCGTTCTTGAAGAGGTCCGTCCCGGTATTTGCGCCTTTGAAGAAGAGACCTTTGGACCGGTCGCTTCTCTGACCACGGTGAAGGACGAAAATGAGGCGGTTGCGCTGGCCAACAAAACCGCGTATGGTCTCGGGGCCAGTCTTTGGACAAAAGATTTGGCAAAAGCGGAACGGTTGGCCTCCCAGATTGAAGCGGGGGCTGTTTTCATCAACGGGGTTGTCCACTCGGACCCGCGTCTTCCGTTTGGAGGGATCAAACGTTCCGGCTATGGCCGCGAACTGGGACGCGAAGGGATTTTAGAATTTACGAACGTAAAGACTGTTTGGATTAAATGAGCGGTAGTGCGGGAAGGGTGGCCGAGTGGCCGAAGGCGGCGGTTTGCTAAACCGTTATACGGTTGAAAAGCCGTATCGGGGGTTCGAATCCCCCCCCTTCCGCAAAAGTCGGTGCGCCCCCTTTGGGGCGAGCCGACTTTTTTGTTGGGGGGATTCGAAGCCGACCCGAAGCGCGTCCAGTGGACGAAAAGCGAGCCGTGGCTCACTCCACGGCGAGCGACAGCGAGGGCGGCCGGGTTCCGGAGGAGGAGTGAAACGACGGGGGAGGAACGAATCCCCCCCCTTCCGCATTGGGTCGAGAGTCAAAAAAATGGTGTGATCGTCAAAAATCCAACGGTTTTTGGGGGGAGGCTCCCGGTTTCGACTACCCATAAGGATCTTGGATAGTTATAACTGTTTAGAAACTCGATGAAATTGGGTATACCAAAAAACTGAGGGGTTAAGTTGTCTTTGGCACATCTCTTGCTTCTAGGGTATCTTAGAGGAGAGAGACGATGCGGTTTCGGCCATTCTCGCCAAAGGTGATTCACCCAAGGGTGATTCACCCAAAGGTGTTTTTCGGGTTCTTCGGGGCGATTCTCTTTCTTGGTTCTCAAACAGTTTTTGCCTCCCCCCCGATCCAGATCGGTTACCAGGGGTTCATCGCGGATGACCAAGGGGTCCTGATCGATGGGCCTGCCTCCTTCAAATTTTGCATTGCGGGCGATGCCGGCAAGGGGGCCGGTTCCTACCTTTGGTGCCACGACAACCGGTCGGGAGGGGTCGGAGAACCGACCGGGGCGATCGATCTGGATGTCAAGGCCGGTTTTTTTAGCGTGGTGATGGGGGATGACGCGATTCCCGGCATGGAGGAATTGCCCTCGGAAATCTTCGATACGGAAGAACAACTCTACCTTTGCAGCTGGTTCAAGGAAGAAAACAAGCCTTTTGAAAAACTGGAGCCGTGTCAAAAATTTACCTATAGCGCCTTCGCCATCAATACGGCGGGGGGTGGTTCGGGCGGGGGGGGTGCCAGGAATGGGGACCTGACGGTGGAAGAGGGAAACCTGATCCTTCCCAAAGGGACGGCGTATGTTTCGGAGCTCTTCTTGGGACCCGGTGTCCCGGGAACCTTCGCGGGACGGTTTTTCTACGATGCGGCAGCCGACCAGTTCAAGACCTGTACCCGCAGTGGTTGTGATTCAATCGGGGGCGGCAGTACCAACACATCCGGCTTTATGCGGAAAAATGTGAATGAAACCAGTCTCGGCATGATTACAGCCGGTGGTTTTGTCACCTCCGGGGTGGTCACCACCGGAGCGCTTATTTCCGGGAGTTTGACCAACAGCGGGAACCTGACGGTCGATACCAATACCCTGAAAGTGGATGCTAGTAATAACCGTGTCGGGATCGGGACAGCGACCCCCTCGTACCCATTCCATGTCACCAGCTTGCTGACCAATACCCATCTTGCCTATATCGATGGGACCTCGGTGACGACCGGGAACGCGCTGACCATCCAGACCGACAGTTCGCTTACCACCGGTACCGCCCTCCGGATCCTTTATGACGACGCGAATATGGCGGATGGGGAAAACATCCTGGAGGTGATCAATCAGGACAGTCTTGGAAACCAGACTAGTCGGTTTGCCGTCCGCGAGGATGGTCAGGTTATGATTAACGGGACGATTTTGAGTTCGACCTATTCCGGCACCTCGGCGGTGATCGTCTCCTCCGGTACCGGTCAGGATCTCACGCTCGATGGTGGTAACGGATCGGTTCTGGTCGCGAGCGGGGATACCCTCACGGCAGGAAGCGGCAACTGGTCGATTAACGATTTGGGGAATACCAGTTTTAATATCATGAATACCGGCACGGTCCAGACCGGTGGAACCATACGGATTACCAGCGGTGGGGCGTTGCAAAATATCACCTCCCTCACGACGACCGGGGCGATCAGTTCCAGTTCGACGATTGCGACAACGAGTACGAATGCGGCGGGTGGTTCTGCCAATCCGTTGGATATCACCAGCACTCTGGGGGCCTTTGACGGTTCGGATGATTATACGGCCCTTGACCTCAACCTGACAAACGCCAACCACAGTGGCACCGGGAATACGGTTCAGGGTTTGGACATCAGCGGGATTACCGGGGATACCGAGGCGACCGAGACGGCAATCAAGGTCGGGGCGGGATGGGATGCTGGTTTGGATCTCAATCAAAATACGATCGTTTTTGAAGAGACCGATGCAGGGACGGAGACGGTGACGGTCCAGCCCCCGGCGACGGTTGCCGGAAATGTCACCCTGACACTGCCTTCTTCCACAGGGACCTTGGCCCTCACGACGAGTAATGTCTCGACGGCGACGGCGTTGGCGGCGAACGGATCGAACTGTGCGGCAGGGAGTTATCCTTTAGGAGTGAATGCCTCGGGGGCGGTGGAGAGTTGTACGGTAGCCGATTCAGTCTCCTCCACAACCTGGGGAGGGGATCTGACCGGGACCGGTTCTTCACCGACTGTTGCCGACAATTCGATTGATGGTACCGACATCGCCCTCGGCTCCGATGCCCAGGGAGATGTCCTGTACTACGACGGTACCAACTGGGCAAGACTGGGTGCCGGGACGTCGGGGCAATTTCTGAAAACTAACGGGGCCGGGGCCAATCCGGGTTGGGCAACTGTCAGTGGTACGGGGACCGTGACCAGTGTCGATTCGGGGGGTGGTTTGACGGGAGGGGCGATTACCGGGTCGGGGACGCTCGCGGTGGGTGCGGGGACCGGGATTGTAGTCAATGCCGATGATGTAGCGGTCGATGTCGGGACAACCGCTGATAAAATTGTGCAGTTGAACGGATCGGCCCAGATCCCGGCGGTGGACGGGGCGTTACTGACCGCCATCCGGCCGGGAAACATTGTGAATGTGACGGATACCACCTCCCAAAGTTTGACCGATGCCAATGAGGTGATTACTGATAGCAACCCCTCCATCACACCGGTTAGCACGGCGAGTCGTATCTTGGTAATGATTAGCGTCAACATCGATTCCGATAATTCCGATGATGAGGTCAACGTCTTTGAGGTCTGGCGCGGCGGGACCGGCTGTAATGCGGGGGGGGCGACACAGGTCGGGGGGGATCTGAAGACCTTTACCACCAACGCGACCGAATTTCGAAGCACCTCGGCGATCTTTGTCGACAGCCCGTCAACGACCAACGCTACCACTTATCGGCTCTGTCACAGTTCTGATGCAACGGGAACCGTCAGCAATGATACCGTGACGGTGAGCATTACGTTGATGGAGATCCTCTAATGAACCGGCTTCGTTCCCCTTTCCTTCTAGTCTGCCTCGGGTTGTTTTTTCTGGCCGGTTGTAAATTGGGGGAGGATAGAGAGGAACGGGCGACGGAGAACGTTCCACTTCCAGGGAGTGAACATTACCAGGTTCTGGATGCCTCCACCCAGGGGGGGCGTGCCAAGGCCGACTCCTCCAGCTATCAGGCGATTTTTGAGATCAGCAGTCTGAACAGCCAAACGACATCGGCCGGATACGCCACGAAGCCTTTTCTGGGACTTTTTTCAGAAAAATAAAACAGACCTGGGCTTAATTTCCGACGGGCGATCAAATAATCTGACCGATCTTGGCCGCGAGGATGAAATCGTTTTCGTGCAGGCCACCGATCTTGTGGGTATAGACTTCCAGCCGGACATTTTTCCAGCCGTGGACCAAAATATTGGGGTGGTGCCCCTCTTCTTCCGCCACTGCGGCAACCTTATTTACAAACGCCATCGCCTCTTTAAAATTGGTGAACTGATAATCCCGTGTCAGGCGGAAAGGTTCATCATCCGAAAGGACCCAACCCGGGAGCCCCTTGAGAGAAGGGATAATCTCTGCTTTTTGGAGCGGCGGGATCCCGACGGCGCAAGGACCGCATTTTTTGGAAGTGAGCTTGTTCATCGGTTCACTTCTATAGCATTTCAACTTTTTATTTGTACGATAGTGCGGATAAAAAGTTAGAAATACTTATGGTTTATTAACAAAAATGTACTCACTAAAAGTTAATCAACCATACTACAATCACCATTAGGCTTCAACCTCAAGTTTTTGTTTCCAACTTGCCTTCGTCGTTCGGGCAGATTATGGGAAGAGAGTTTGGAAGGGTGGCCGAGTGGTTGTCCGCCAGAGGCGGATCCGCCTTAGGCGGAAAGGTAAGAAGATATTAAAAGAGCTTTTGGAGAGGTGGGTGAGTGGTTGAAACCGTCGGTCTCGAAAACCGATATACCCTAAAAGGGTATCGAGAGTTCGAATCTCTCCCTCTCCGCATGTCCCCGAGTAGTGACCCCTGTTGCCACGAGTCTCCGAGAGCCGCCTCGCCCGGATGGGGAAAACGTTTTCTAGGGAATAAGCTCCTCCTCATCGGTCTGGCAGACCTCCTCCTTTATAGTAGCGGGTTTGTCTTTCCCCCCTTGAGGCCGTTTCAGGAGTCATTCCGTGGTTACCTCCGAATGATCTGGTGGGCGCTCGCCTTTGGTTTCCTGCTGGCGGGAGTCATCGACCGGTATATCCCGACCGAATATGTCTCCAAGATCCTGGCCCGTCCTTCCAAGAAAACCATTCTCTACGCCTCCGGCCTCGGGGTATTGATGAGCGCCTGCAGTCACGGCATCCTGGCGATCGCAATAGAGCTCCACAGAAAAGGGGCCTCGGGACCGGCAGTCATCAGCTTCCTCCTGGGAAGCCCCTGGGCCAATCTGCCGGTGACACTCCTGTTGATCGGATTTTTTCATGGCAAGGGATTGGTGATTATCGGTGCCGCCCTAGGAGTCGCGATCACTACCGGTCTTCTCCTGCAACTCCTGGATCGTTGGGGATGGATTGAAACGAATAAGAACACGGCCATGATCGATCCTGATTTTTCGATCCGCACCGATCTTTACCGCCGGTGGCAGGAACGTCAGTGGGATGGCAAGACCCTCATTTCCGATGCGAGAGAAATCTTCAAAGGGGCGGTGGCCATGGCCAACATGATCGGTTGGTGGCTTCTCTTGGGGATTACGCTGGCCGGCCTGATCAGTGCCTTTGTCCCCTCTCACCTTTTTCATACCTACCTGGGGCCTTCACTCACCGGCCTCCTCCTGACACTCGCGGCGGCAACAGTCATTGAAGTCTGTTCCGAAGGATCAGCGCCATTGGCCTTTGAAATTTACCGGCAGACCGGGGCCTTTGGCAATACCTTCACCTTTTTGATGGGGGGAGTGGTGACTGATTACACCGAGATCGGTCTCGTCTGGACCAATTTAGGGTGGAAAACCTCACTCTGGATGGTCGCCTTGACCGTGCCGCAGGTGCTATTGATCGGTTGGTTGATGAACCAGGTTTTTTAGGAGAAGAAATGAAATCGATCCTTTTTATCTGTGTCGGAAATGCCTGCCGCAGTCAAATGGCCGAAGGATTTGCACGAGCCTACGGACCGGAAGACTTGATCGTTTACAGCGCAGGATCTAATCCGGCCGGGTTTGTCGCGCGAGAGGCTGTCGAATTTATGGAAGAGAAAGGGATCGATATCTCAAAACACTACTCAAAAGGCGTTAGCAACATCCCCATCAAGGAGTTCGATGTTGCAGTAACGATGGGGTGTGGTGATTACTGCCCCGCCGTAAAGACCAAGACGATCATTCATTGGCAGATCCCAGATCCCTTTGGCCGTTCCCAAGAATTTTTCCGGGAGGTTGGGGATGACCTAGAAACCAAGGTAGGGGAGCTACTAAAAACTGTTGAAAAAGCTAAACCCGTATCGGCCTCAAGAACAATAAAACCGAGGCGGCAAAGGCCAGGCTAGCCCCCATCAAAAAGGCGCTGGCCGCGCCCCACTGCTGCCAGACAAGGCCGAAGATCAAGCTGGCCGGAAAGGCGGCGATCCCGACAACAAAATGATAAAACCCAAATCCGGTCCCGCGGAGTTCCGGTGGGACAAGCCTTGAAACGAGCGCCCGTTCGGCCGGTTCCACCAAACCAAAGTAAACCCCATACGCCAGAAAAATGGTGATAAGCGCCGTGGGGGATTGAAAAACGGCAAAAGCCAAATAAACAGCGGCATAAAAAATCCAGCCAATAAGGATCATCGGGCGAGGACCGATTTTGTCGGAAAATCGGCCTCCCCAATAGGTTGAAAAACTTTTAAAGAGGTGGTGCAAGGACCACAAAAGGGCAATCCCGCTCGCGGTAACCCCTGCCTTGGACAACCGGAGGATCAGAAAGGCATCGGTAGAATTACCGAGGGCAAAAAGGAATAGCACCAGTAAAAAGAATTTAAAATTGGGAGTCAATCGCCGCCACCCGGTAGAGAGATTGAACGGTTGAACCGGCTCCGTCGTAAAATCTTTTTTATCTTCCTTTAACCCCAGGAGGAGGATCAGAAGTGCGATCACCCCGGGAATCGCGGTGAGAAGGAAAATTTTTCGCAAACCAAAACCGGGGATCATCAGCAAGAGGGCCGCCACCAAGGGACCGACCACCGCACCGGTATGATCCATCGCCCGGTGAAAACCGTAAGCGGTCCCCCTCTGTTCGGGAGGAGTGACATCGGCAATCAGGGCATCACGAGGTGACGTCCGCAACCCCTTCCCTACCCTGTCAAAAAACCGCAGGGCAAAAACAAACGGCCACGAACGGGCAATCCCGATCAATGGCCGAACCAACCCGGCAAGCCCATAGCCAGAAACGATGAGCGGTTTCCTTTTTTTTACCGCATCTGTCCAGAGTCCGGAAACAACTTTTAAAAGGGAGGCGGTCGCCTCGGCAACCCCTTCAATCAGACCCAGCGCCACCAGACCAGCCCCGAGGAGGCTGGAGAGAAAAACCGGAAGCAACGGGTAGACCATTTCGCTTGAAAAATCGTTGAAGAAACTGACCAGGCCCAACAGGAGAACGGTGCGCGGGATCTTTTTCATACCAAGGTGGTTTACCTAATAACTGGCTCGTTTTGAAAAGGATACTTATTTTTGGAGAAGGAGTCTCCCCGAAATATACAGGATGAGGAGGGCGGTGATCCTTTGGATGGCAAGCCTTGGGAGTTTTTGAGAACCGAGACGACTGCCGATCTGCCCCCCCAGAAAAACGGCAACCAACAGGGGAAGAACCTCCGAGATCTCAAAAGAGAGTCCGCTTTTTGAAAACTGCCCGATCAGGCCGGCCATGGAATTAACCAGAATGAAAAAACTGGCGGCCGCGGCGGCCTCTTTGGAATCGGCCCATCCGAGAATCATCAGAAGCGGGGAAAGATAGATCCCCCCTCCGATCCCGACCAAGCCTGAAAAAAAACCCAAAACAGCACCGATCGGAATCCCCGTAACCCAGGCGTTTCGCCAAGAGAGTTCTGTTCGTCTTTCAAAAGAGTACCCGGATAAAAGCATTCGCAAAGCGGCAACGGCTAAGGAAATCCCCAAAAGGAGGGTAAACAATTTTTTCCCTATCGGGACTGTTCCCCCGTAATAAGCCATCGGGATCGAACTCACCACAAACGGCAGGACTCGTCGCAGCGAAAAATGTCCCCCTTTTATAAAAAACCAACAACCCCCGCAAACCACCACCAGGTTGCAGAGTAGCGCCGTCTGCGGCATGGATTGATAAGGAACCGAAAAAAAAGCGAGCAGGGCCAGATAGGTAGAGCCACCGCCGAAACCGGCCATGGAATAAATCAGGGCGGTCAGAAAGAATAGAGGAACAAGAACGATCCAGAGCTCCATCAGTGCCCTCCCCCTTTCATCATGTTAAAAATGTGGAGGGCGTTTGGAAAAACGGCGGCGATCGATTCCTTCACCCCGCGCGAAGAACCGGGGAGTGTTATCAGCAGTGTCTTGCCGCGCACGCCAACAACCCCTCTTGAGAGCATCGCATAGGGGGTCCGCCGCTGGCCGTAGGAACGGATCGCCTCCGCAATCCCCGGAACCTCCCGTTCGATCAATTCACGCACCGTTTCCACGGTCAGATCCCTCGGCCCCAGACCGGTGCCACCGGTTGTCAGGATCAGATCGATCCCCTCCTCCGTCCAGCCGAGCAGTTTTCTCCGGATCTCGGTCTTATCATCCGGCACGACCTCATAATGTCGAACAGTGACCGGAAATTTTTGTACCTCCTCCGCAATGATCCTCCCTGATTTGTCCTCCTTTTTCCCGGACGAGACGCCGTCAGAGGTCACCAGGACAGCGGCGCAGAGCGGTTTTAAGAACTCTTCTTTGAAGTCGCTCTTCCCTCCATGTTTTTCCAGAAGCCTGGTCTCGCCGATGACGACCTCCTTATCAATCCCTTTGAGCATGTCATAAATGGTGAGCGCGGTCACAGAGGCCGCTGTCAGCGCCTCCATTTCAACACCGGTCTTGCCAACAGTCCGCACCTCCGTCCTGATAATAATTTTTCCATCACCCAATTCGTACCGGATGCCGACGTAATCCAGGGGTAGCGGGTGACAGTAGGGGATTAATTCCCAGGTCTTCTTGGCCGCCATGACACCGGCCGCACGGGCCACATCAAGAACATCCCCTTTGGGGGTTTCTCCTCTCTCCGCCCGCGCGATCGTTTCCTGTCTGGCCAAAACTCTCGATTCGGCGATCGCTGTCCTGAGTGTTTCAATCTTTTCCGAAATGTCGATCATAAAACCCTCCTTTCAGTCATCCCCCGATCCCAAACATGCAGGGGGTCCGCTCCCCATCGCTTTGACAAAAACCGTCGTGCCCTTCCCTTTTCCCCTGCAAGAGAGAAACAACCTCATTGGCAATTCCCTCGTCGGTAAAATTTTCATTGCGGAGAAAGTCCCGCAGGGAAAAAGAACCGTCATAGGCGAGGCAATCCTGAAATCGGCCGTCGCTGGAGATCCGGACCCGGTTGCAACTGCCACAGAACGGCTCGGACACCGGACTGATGAAACCGACCAGCGTCCCCAATTCACCCACCTTATAATAGACCGCAGGGCCACTCCCCACCCGTTCCGTTGAGGGGATTAAGGTGAACCTCTGCCTGAGGCGTTTCTTCACCTCTTCCAAGGGAACAAAAAGCCCCGGTGCCAGCTGTCGGGCCGGTCCGATCGGCATCAGTTCGATCAGACGGAGGACAAGTTCATTCCGCGCGGTAAATTCAAGGAGTTTCTCGACCTCACCATCGTTGATCCCCTTTTGAACCACCATGTTGATCTTGATCGGTGAAAGACCGACCCGTCTTGCCTCCTGGATCCCTTTCAAGACATCCCCAAGATTTCCCCATCGGGTAATCTTTCTAAAAATTTCGGGATCGAGGCTATCCAGATGGATGTTCGCCTTTTTAAGGCCGGCCTTTCTCAATTCTTTGGCGAGTGGCGCGAGGAGAATCCCGTTGGTTGTGAGCAGAACTTCTTCGATCTGCGGAATCGCCTTGAGCTCTCTCACCAATTCAGGGAGCCCCTTTCTGACGAGCGGCTCCCCCCCGGTCAACCGGATACGCCGGATCCCCAAACCGGCCAGGATTCTCGCCAACCGGATAATCTCTTCAAAGGAAAGGATCTCCTCATGACAGGCTCGCACAACACCCTCAAGCGGCATACAGTAGGAGCATCGGATGTTACAAAGCTCTGTCACGGAGAGACGGAGGTAATCAATCTTTCTGGCAAAACGATCAATCAGCATGCCGTTCCTCCAATAATTTCAAATCCTCAGGCCTGTTCACACTCAGACAGGAATCCCCCTCGACAGGAAACCACCTGACCTGAGTCAACTGGGTGCAAAATTCCTTCATCGAAAGTTTTCCCGTTTTAAGACAATGACAGACGTGAGGTAAAACGTGCCGCGAATAGAGGGCCATCAGGTACTGCGGCTCTCCATGATGATGGGGGTGCTTCACCCAAGGGATCACCGCCTCGATTTCATCCTCCACCGCAACGATCTGCCGGATCACCGCCGGATCAAGGAGCGGCATGTCACACCCGACAACAAAGATCCTGGAGTTGGTGGTATGGCGGAAGGCGGCAAAAATCCCCCCAAGCGGCCCTTGGTCCGGTTCCTCGTCTTGTATAATCAGGGGCCCCGTCAGCGGCCCCGTCTTTTGGCACAACTGAAGATGAGTGTAAACTTCGGGGGTATTGGTGGCCAAAAGAATTTCGCCGAATACCGAACCGATCACCTCCAAAATTCCTTCGATAAGAGGCCGCCCCTTGAAAAGGGCAAACGCCTTGTTGGAGCCAAAGCGGGATGATTTGCCACCTGCCAGAATGACGCCGGTCACGTCAGAAATTTTGGGCATATTTTTTCTCCTTACTTTTCCAGATCGGAACCCCTTTTTTGATTTCATCAATGATAAACTGGCAGGCCTCGAAGGCCTCCCTTCGATGGGGAGAGGAAACGGCAATAACCAGAGACGCCTCCCCCACCGGCACCCACCCGATTCGATGAACAACAGCAATCTTTTCAATGGGCCATTTTTCTTTTGCCGATTGTACGATTTTTTCCATCTCACGAACTGCCATCAATCGATGCGCCTCGTAAAACAGTCCTTCAATACCATCCTCACTACGAACGGTGCCGATAAAAGGGACGATGGCGCCCGCCGACTTCGTGGCGACCGATTGAAACAGTTTCCAGACCTCGATCGGCTTTTCTGTGATCTCAATCATTTCAGCCTCCACTCACCGGGGGGATAAACGCAAGTTCGTCACCATCGTGAACCAGCGTCTCCGACGGCACATACTCACAGTTGACGGCGAAACGGGTTGACGGGAGAAACCGTCCCGCCTCGGAACGATCACTAAAAAGCCTGAGAAAGAGCTCCTGGGCGGGACAGGGTCGATCAATCTCGACAGTTGCCTCTTCCGACCGAAACCGATTTTTGAGCGTCGCAAAAAAAAGCAGTTTGATCTTCATCGCTCCCCCTCCAAGAGTTCGATCTCAACCGACTCCCCTTTATGAATTTTTTCTTGGGAGGCCGGGATGATCAGCGTCGCATTTGCCCTGGCGAGCGGCAGAAGCCTTGCCGACCCTTGAACCCCCGCTGACCGGGCGAGGTAGTGTCCCCCAATATAGTTGACGACCCCACGTAGATAATCTTCCTTTCCTTTCGTCCCGGCCAGTTCTTCCTCGGCCTCGGCAACCCTCCTCTCGCGAAAAGGTTGGCGGGCCCCCATCATCTTGAGAAGGGCTGGCCTTACAAACCGGTCGAAGACCATGTAGGCAGAAACTGGATTACCCGGAAGACCAAAGACAACCGTTTTACCTCTGGTTCCAAAAAGTAACGGCTTCCCAGGCTTGATTGCCACTTTATGAAAAAGGATCCTGGCCCCCAGCTTTTGAAGAACCTTGGGAACCAGATCGTAGTCACCAGCGGAGACCCCTCCCATGGTGATCAAAACATCATACTTCAACTGTTGTTGGATTGTTTGGGCCAGATCCTCCTCGATATCAGACACCTTCGAGACCACAGCCGGTTCAAGCCCTATCTCCTGAAGAGAAGAGATCAGGGCAGGACCGTTGCTATTATAAATTTCTCCATCACAAAGCGGACGCCCCGGTTCGACAAGCTCACTGCCGGTGGAAATAATCGCCACCCGGGGTTGACGAAAGACAGAAATATTTTGAATCCCAACAGAGGCAAGAAGGGCAATGGTCCTGGGGGTGATCCGCTCACCCACTTCCAAAATCTTTTGCCCTTTTAAAACATCCTCCCCCGCCTTGCGGACGTTATCGCCATGAACAACAGACCTAAAGAGACGGCAACTTTTCCCCTCGGATTGGGCCTCCTCGAACGGAACAACCGCATCCACTCCTGCTGGAAGAGGAGCCCCCGTCATAATTCGAACGGCTTGGTTCGAAAGTAAGGGCGACCGGCCGGTCGCCCTTACAGGACCTGCCCCAACCGTGTTGGCTACTTCGAGCGAGACCGGCGAGGAGAGACAAGCCGCCTTTGTATCGCCGCTACGCACTGCGAAACCATCCATAGCGGCATGAGTAAAAGGCGGGAGACAAATTGGGGCAAAAATGGGCGAGGCGAGCCGTCGGAACAGCGTTTGGCACAATGACAACGCCTCTTCCCCAAGGGGGACAACATTCTCAAGGATGATTTTATGTGCCTCATTGGCGGTAATCATAGGCTCTTTTCCAATTCAGCAAGGGCTATTCATCGATTGCCCCTACATCGGGAGGCGATGCCGTTTCCAACATCGCCCCGTCCCGTTCCCCATGCCCCGAGCGAAGTCGAGGGGTTTAGGGGGACAAGATCAGAAACATTTTAAAGTTTTAACTGGTCCTTAATCTCCTTTGTCTCCTTCTCGGCCTCCTTCATCCCCCCCTTGAAATTTTTTAAGAAATCAGCGAGCCCCTTTCCCAGGGCGGGGAGTTTGCTCGGGCCGAAAATAAGAATCAGCACCCCCACAATGATCGCAATCTCCCATGGTCCTAAACGCATAAAACCTCCTCGGGTGAACCACCCTTGGGTGAATCACCCTTAGCAACATTTTTCATACCGCTCCGGCGGCAAAGACTCCATTTTCTGAAAGACAGAAGAGAGCTCCTGAGGACTGATCACACTATCGATCGCCGGGTAGAGGATTTTTTCCTCCTTGATATTGTGAGGGCTTAAGAGATCGAGCAGATCCTGTTCTTCTTTTTCCGTATCCGGATTCCCCTGCCCGACCTTGCCATGGATCGCCTCCAGCGCCCGACCGATGAGGCGATGTTCTTTGCGCATCACGGCCGTCGGCCCGACATCCCTCATCCCGGTTTTTGATTCGTAAATCGCAAAAAGAATCTCTTCCTCCCAGATAATATGTCTTTGCAGGCCAAACTTGAATTGCACGAAGTTCTTCTTGGCCTCACCCCTATTTGTCCTCTTCATCTCCCGATAATTCTTGAAGAGAAGATCCAGGCGGTCGTGATCTTTTGCAAAAAAATCGGTCACACTTGGGTGAAGCACCCTTTCAGGAGACATCTTGGCATCCTCCACATTCAAATTGCGTTGATGAAATGGTTGGGTCAGGACTCCAGCCGGTGACTCCAGGGTGAATGACCCTTGGGTGAATCACCCTTTCCGGCGTGACACCCAGACGCCGACACTCTGACTCCACAAACTGTGCCAGCCGATGGCCCACTTCACGATAAAAGGGGTGCTGGGCCGACTCGGCCGTCTGACTCCCAAAAAACGAGCCCCAGCGTCCAAGGTGGTCGGTCATAAACTTCTCTGCCGCCTCCCGACATAACTCGGCCTGTTGAGGCAATCCTTTTTCCTCGCCCCTTTTCTCCTTGAGCCTAAGCCAGTGCATAAACTCCAGCTCGACGCCGATATGATCCACCCGCTGGTGGGCCGAGTCGGCAACCTCAAAACCGAAGGCGCGGTAAAACCCGGCGATATCGGCCATTCGCTGTGTCTTGAAAAAGATATCCTTGTGACCATATTCGGTTTCATAGGGGGTAATTCCGCCAGCCACGGTCAGCGAGAAGAGACGCGTATGCTCCGCCTGAAGTGATTTGAGCGACGCCCCTTTGAGCGCCTTGCGAAAGAGAGCGGTCTCACTCAATCCTCGAAGGAACAAATCGTCCGGGGTGTGAAAAACAGAGGAAAGAATTTTATAGATTAAGGCCTCGTCTTTGAGTGAATCACTCTTCATTGGAGACTCCTTAGGTATTCGGCAATATCATTGTAATCCTTGTCCGGGACCTGGTCACCGAACGACGGCATCGTGGACGTCAAGGTTTTAGGATCGTAGTAACCGGGGGCGGGGACAATAACGGCATTCGGATTTTTCACCGACTCCAGGAGGTATTCAATACGATGGATCATCCCGGCGTGGGTCAGGTCAGGACCGACATTGGTCGCGGGACTCAATGGCAGGTTGTGACAAGAAACACACCCTAGATCGACTGTGAGCTGTTTTCCTCGGGAGGCATTGGCCCCTGGAATCGAATCGATGACCAGGTTTTGAAGGGCCCTCTTCGGAACCGCTTCTCCCTCGAACCGGAGGAACCGCCATCGGGTGAGCCCCTTCATCCCGTTCCTCTCACTGATCGCCCCATCCCAGACGGCAAAGGTGATCGGAACAAACCCCTTGCTCAAAGCCACCGCTGACCCTTTCGGATTCCTCGGTCTCTTGATCACCACCTGCCATTCATTATTCTTCCAGAGGCCACGCCCCATCAGCCCCTCGGACGGGGTCGAGGTCAGGGTTCCAAACCCTTCGGCGAGCAGATTTTCCACGTAATCTGCCTTTCGAGAGATCGATTTTGGATTACCAGCCTCTTCACCCGTTCGGTGATTAATCGGATAACCGGCCTCAAGCAGATCGCTGCGGAGGATCGGGTTTGGCCCGTCCGGAGCCTCCAAAGATGCCTTCCAGTGCCAGATATTGACAGGGTTCCCTGGATTCCCCATCCCTATATAAGGAAGGGGAGACCCGTCGTGATTCATCGGGAATCCGACAGCAACCGCATCCCTAAAAAGGGTGACACCACTCTCCCGGTCATCCACCGTGGCATCCTTCCAGGAAAGGAGGAGACCGACCTCCTTATTGTTGCCAAGGGCCCTGACGGTCAGGTCAAACTTCTTATAGGGGTGGTTCACCCCATCAGGGTGATTCACCCCAGCGGAACGGGGAGACACAGAGATTTGCGGACCGAGGGGGATGGTCACAGCCTTGGCCTCTTGCCAGGCCGCATCGAAGGGATCGATCGGCACCGTCTCCTGGATCCGTTTCACCAAAATCAGATCTCCCTGGGCTTCCAGTTTTGTGATTTGGCCCTCCGCCTCCGGATCCATTTTTACCTTGGCACAGGCGGTCATCTCCCCAAAGAGTAGAAGGATTGAAAAAAGTTTTAAAAAGTTAGACCGCATTGGTTCTCTCCTTGGGCCGAATATGAACCGGCTCCTCGACGGTCGTTCTGAAAATCTCCTTCCCATCCTCACTAAAGGCGATGACCGTATCGTTGTACAAGGTAAACGGTTTTCCATGGATCAAGTTTTCATAAACCTTCGGCCCCTCTTCAATCTCGTAGCGAAAAATGATCTCCTGGCTTCGACGAAAGAGTTGGAGGACTGCCAGCAGTTCCCGATCGGGTGCCAGGTATTTGTCAATCGCCCCATCCACACCGGGGCCGAACATCTGGTGGAGGTAGGCCTTTGGGACCCAGCGCGGCGGGATATAATAAATGTTCGGCTCCGTTCCAAATTGCGGGTAGAGCGGCAATGCAATCTTCGCCACCTTGATCATGTAATAAAGGGGGCTCTTGCGATTTTCCGTCCAAGACCCGTCCTGATTCAGATCAACAAGCCCTTGCAAGCGAATCTGTCCGACACAGGCGGACATGCAACGGGTCTCCATCCTCTTTCCTTTGAGCAACGGGTCTTTCCCTTCCACGCGCGGGTAACAGCCGATGCATTTTTCCGAAACACGGGTCTCGGTGTTAAACATCGGCTTTTTGTAGGGGCAGGCCTCCATACATTTGCGATAGCCGCGGCACCGTTCCTGATCGATGAGAACAATCCCGTCTTCCGGTCTTTTGTAGATCGCCTTTCTTGGACAGGCGGCAAGACAGGCTGGATAGCTGCAATGGTTACAAATCCTCTGGAGATAGAAAAACCAGGCCTTATGTTCAGGGAGACTGACCCCTTCCCCGGAAAGACCGAGCGGACCTCCCGAATTGTATTTGGTCGATGTGTCCTCGTAGAGGTTTGGGGCCTTCCATTCACGATCGGTGGGAAGATACCCCAAAACGTTTTGCCCCTCTGGGGCTGCTTCAAAGATGGTTTTTTGTCCGCTGGGGTCCGCCTTGGCCAGCATTGAGAGGAGTTTCACATCCCAGTTTCGAGGGTAGCCGCCGTACGGTTTTGTCTCGACGTTGTTCCACCACATATATTCCTGCCCCTTGGAAAAGGTCCATGTGGACTTGCAGGCCATCGAGCAGGTCTGACAGGCAATGCATCGATTGGTATTGAAGACGGCGGCAAACTGTCTTTTGGGATGGACCCCTTCATACGGGTAATCCATCTCGCGCCCGATCTGCCAGTTGTAAACCTTAGCCATTTCTCACCTCATGAATAATATTTTTCACAAACTCCTCCCCCTTCTTTTTCAAGACATCATGCGTTCCGCGGTAAAAGGGATCTTTAAAAAGAGAGAAAACCTCCTCATCATCCCACCCCATCATCAGGTATTCCTCAACAAAGGTCCGGGTCATCTCCTCGTAAAACCGGTCATCGGCCGGTGCCTCCAAAAAGGCCTGGACCATTTCAAACGGATCTTCGGTTTCAAACTCTTTTTCAGCCATGGTTACCCCTTTTTCACAAACCCGCCTGCCAGATAGACCTGCATCTCCCTGTTTTCTTCCCCTGGCGTATGACCGGTCGTCGCCCCTTCCCACTTCCCCTTCCCGCCAAGTCCGCCATCTTCCGCCTTCACCACCCGAACAAGCGTCTCTTTGGGGACGGTGTTGATCATATGATTGTCCGCCTCTCCTCCAAAAATAAACCTCTGGCCGATCTTGGCCTTGTGAAAGAGGGTGTCGGTCTGATGCATCGGCATCGCCCACTCACGGGTAATGCTCTGCTGGGAACCGTAGCGGAAATTGGCCTGATAACCGGTTTCGGACAGGGCTCTTCCGTCGGGGCGTGTTTCATGGGCCTTCACGGTCCGTTCAGTCGCAATCCAGGTCCCATGTTTGATCATGACCACATGATACGGGTAGGCCGGGTTGTATTTCGCCCGGAGCATCAGCCGCGCCACCTTGTAGAACGGGTCTTCCCTCTTCCACCCGATGTAGGGACGATCGGCCGGGTTGGCATCGACATAGACATAGTCCCCATCGTTGATCCCCAAATCCTTCGCCGCCTGGGGATTGATATGGACCTGGTGATCGGCCGCATCCGGCTGTCGTTTATCTTCGCGGAGCTGATCTGCAAAATTGGAAGCCCAGACCCGGTTCCAGGTCACATTCGACCACTGGGAATGAACAGTGTGGCGCGTCTTTGGCGTCACACAGTAAAAATGAAACCCCTGTTCCCAAAGCGGGTTTTTCGTTTGCTTGACCTCACTCCAGGGCATTTTCACGTTCCGGACATGACGGGCCTCCGCCTCCATCTCCTCTTTTGAAAGCCCATAGTCCTCCGGCCGGACGAGCGGGTTCGACGAAACAATCGCGTTGGGAAGGTACGGCGTTGCCTCCACCCCTTCGCGGTGGACGATGAAATTCTCCCCGTACTCAATCGCCTCTGGAATATCGCAGTAACTGTTGAGGCGCCCGGTATCGGTAAAAAACGGTTTGTCTTCGTGGATCTGTTCCCAAAAAGGAACGCGCGGGTAGGTCCGAAAGAGCATCAGCGCCGCCCCCGGTTCCCCATATTTGCCGGCGATAATATCCTTGAACTGGTAACCGTTCAGAGTTGACGAAGCATCCAGCAGTCTTTGAATGTACACCTCCGTCTTTCCGTTCAGGGCAAACTTCCAGTAATCCTCAAACCGTTTGTCCTTAAAGATCTCCCCCATCCTCTTGGCCACACCGGCCAGTATGGTCACATCATCTTTCGTGTTAAGAGGTGGCTTGAGCGATCCCTTCCAGGTCTGGAGGAACGGGTTGGAGCAGGAAGAGGTGACTTCATAGTTTTCGATCTCCGCCCACCAGCTGGCCGGGAAGGCGATGTCACAGTATTCAATCGTGCCGTTCAGTTCGACGTCGGTCACGGCAATCATGTTGCAGGTCGGCAGGACGTTCTTGATGACCTGATAGGCCCACTTGGAGTTGTTGATATGATTCACATTGGTGAACCACATCCCCTTTGTCGGCGTCGGCATATGGGTTTTACCGGTGAAAATCTTGCGACCAAACTTTGGCGTCTCAACAATCAGGGGATGATCGCCATGCGCCCAGTACGAAGCCCCTTCATCCAGGGCATAATTCTTGACCGGCACCTTTTTCCCCGGAGTGCCGGCATCGAGCGCGGAGTGAAATGGATCTTCGGCGACCCAAACCCCAAGCCCCGCGCCAGTCTCTGGAGAGGCCTGAAAATTTGCCGATTTGTAATTGCCAGCCCAAGTGAATGAACCGGCGCCGTTTTTCCCGATGTTGCCGGTCAGCATGAGCGGCAGGTAGGTGGACCGATTCACCTCGGTCGCATGGAACCAGTGGTTGATCCCCTCCCCCATATGAATCGCTACCGGTTTGATGGTGGCAAAATCCTTGGCCAGTTGTTCGATGAGCATCTTCGGCGCCTGTGTGATCTCGGCAACGGAGTCGAGATCGTAATCTTTCAGATGGATTTTATACGCCTCCCAGAGGGTCATCGCCTCGACAGTTGTGCCATCCACTAGCTTCACGGCCCCTTTCCATTCCAGAACCGGATCGATCCCCTTTTCTTTCAGATGCCCTCCGACATCGTCACGGGTTACCGCTTTAAATTCATTCGAGGCATCGCGAATGACAAAGTCCCCCAACTTTTCGTATTGATCTTTTTTCAGCCCTTGTTCCTTAAAACTGGCCCCCTCTTCCCTGAGTCCTGACTGATAACCAGCAAAAATCTCGGAGGCATGGAGGCGTTTTAAATTGTCTGTCCGGACCAGGAGCGGGAGATCGGTGAACTGTTTGACGAAGTCGGCGTCATACATCTTCCGATCCATCAAGATCTTTGCAACACCTAAAAAGATGGCCGTATCCGAGGCAGGGCGGACCGGGATCCAGTAATCCGATTTAGTCGCCGGCGGGCTGTACTCGGGGGTGATCGTCACCACCTTGGCGCCGCGTTCCATCGATTCGATGAACCAGTGGGATTCCGGCATCTTGTTTTCCACCAGATTCTTGCCGCACTGGATATGCAGTTTGGTGAAGCGAAGGTCGTTGAAATCGCAATCGGATGTCTGAAGGCCGTGGACAAAAGGATAACCGGGGGCCTGATCGCCATGTTCCGTATAATTGTCCCAACTGCGTCCCCCCTTCGCCTCTTTTTCATCAACCCCCCGGATATGACTGTCGGCGAGCGCCATCATGTTGGAGAAACGGAACATTCCGAATTTGCCGATGACGCCCAAGAGTCCCATCCCGCCGCGGAATTTAAGGGCCCGAACCCCGGCCCCCTCCATCCGCTGGACCATCTCAGGAACGTACCCTTCTTCGGCAAGCCGCTTCGATCCTTCCGGACCATCATACATCTTGGCAATCGCAATCATCCCGGAGGCGGCCAGATCAAACGCCTCATCCCAGGAGATCACCTGCAGTTGATCGCTCCCACGACTGTCGAATTTATATTTTTTCTTCAACTCCGGTGTCAGGTAGGGGAAACCGTCTTTCGCCCATTCACGCCACCCTTTTCGCACTAGCGGGTCTTTGAGCCGGTTCGGCCCGTACATCCGTTGGGCCAGCGTATACCCCTTGGGACACATCCTCGGATTCCAATTGGGGGAGGCCTTGTTGCCGTAAAGATCGGAATACCGCTGGACATCATAGTTTTGTTCTGTACGGACAAGGATACCATTCCGGACAAAGGCCCTGACCCGGCAGGCATGGGTATCATTGGGGGAACAGACAAAGGTGAAAGAGGAATCATACCGGTACTGATCCCGATAGACCTTTTCCCAATCGCGACTGGGGTAGAACTCCAGCGGATTGTCCACCCCAACAATCGGTTTCAGGAAGGAATAGGCCTGAGAGGAAAGAAAGGCGGTCGCCACCCCGCCAGCCCCTGCCATCTTGAGAAATTGACGCCTGTCGATCCGTTTCATTTGATCTTTCCCCCATTCGTTGACACAAGATCCTGGTAATAATGGATGATGATATCTATTATGATAATCATTCAAACAGCGGTAATGATGAGAATCAGTTCTCAACATGATTGTGATCAGTTGAGGGGGATAAAAAAACTTCTAGGTTGAAAACATGCTCTTGGCGCAAACTGCTGAATATGCCCTTCGTGTCATGGCGGAGATGGCGGTCCAGAGATCCCGCGGCCCTTTTCGGGCCAGGGATCTTGCCAAAAAGGCCCATGTTCCTCCGGCCTTTCTCTCCAAGGTGATGAGACAGCTTGTCAAGGCAGGGCTCCTCGAAGCGAGGCACGGCCGCGGAGGGGGGTTTTTCTTGACGCGTCCCCTCTCCAAAATCAGTTTTGCCGAGATTCTGGCCGCCGTCGGTTCCGAGTTTGAATCGAATCGCTGCCTCTTCGGCTGGAAAAAATGCCCCAAGAAGAACCCCTGTCTCCTTCACAACCAATGGAAAGGGATGAAAGGGAGGCTCCTCCGCTGGGCCAAAGAGACAACGCTCAAAGATGTCAGACAAGACAGGCCCAGGATCTCAACTTGACCTGACTCAAAATCCTTTGATAATGGGAGCCTCATGACAACCTTGGGCAACTATCTCACCCAGTCCCTCAAAGAACTCGGTGTCTCTACCCTTTTTGGGATCCCCGGTGACTACATTCTAGACCTCTGTCACGAACTGGAGACGACCAATGGGTTTCGATTCATCCCCCTCTCCACGGAGCCAGGTGTTGGATTTGCAGCCCAAGCTTTCGCGCGAGCCACCGGAAAACTGGGGGTTGTCTGCGTTACTTATGGGGTAGGTGGTCTAAGCGTCCTCAATCCGGTCGCCTGTGCCTATGCAGAAATGGCCCCTCTCCTTGTTTTGAGCGGTGGACCGAGTCGGGAAGAAAAAGAAAGGGCAAGCATCCTGGTCCATCACCAGGTCAAATCCCCCTCAAGCCAGTTAAAAATTTTTGAAGAGGTCACCCAATACGCCGCCGTTCTGGACGATCCTGCCACAGCGGCGCAAAAAATTGACCACGCCCTTGAATGCACTCTCCAGTACATGAAACCGGTCTATCTGGAGATCCCCCGAGGGGCCATCCATCAAGAGATTCGGGTCCCAACAGAAAAAAAGAGGCCTCTCCTGACGGTTAATGAGGAGGCGGTGACAGAAGCGGCTCACGAAATTGGCGACCGGCTCAGCCGGGCCAAAAAACCGGTTTTGGTCGTCGGCATTGAGGTCCATCGCAAAAAATTGGCCGGTAAAGTGGTCCGGTTTGCAGAGCAGTGGGGCATCCCGGTGGTTTCCACATTCCTCGCCCGCGGGACTTACCCGTACGACCATCCCCAATACCTTGGCACCTACCTCGGCGCCGCCTGCCCTCCTTTGGTGCGTGAAACCGTCGAGAAATCGGATTGTCTTTTCATGCTGGGGGTTATCCTCACAGATACAAACATGGCGGTGCGCCTGAAAGATGTCGATCCAAAGAATGTGATGCTCTGCCTCGGCCGAGAGGTTAAAATACAGCACCACAAGTACGAAAATGCCCCTCTCGAAAAAGTTCTGGATCGAATTCTAGAAGGCCCTGTCCAACAGAAGGCCCGGCATTTTGAAAAAATACCCCCCCCTGACATTGCCCCCCCTCCCACAGGGAATGGGCCGATTACCGTTGGGCAGGTGATTGATCACCTTAATTATTTTCTTAAGACCCAGGAACAGATGATTGTTGTGGCCGACACAGGAGACTCTCTTTTTATCTCTTACGAATTAAACGCTAAAAGGGTGATGGCCCCCGCCTATTATACCACGATGGGGTTCGCCGTCCCTTCTGGAATAGGAATTCAGATTGGAACCGGCGAGAGGCCCTTGATCCTTGTTGGTGATGGGGCCTTCCAGATGACAGGGACGGAGTTGGCCCAATGCCCCCGCTACGAGATCAACCCGATCGTCATCCTTCTCAATAACAACCGATGGGGGATGCTGGAGCCGTTTCTCCCAGAAGGAGGGTACAACAAGATCCCCAACTGGCCGTATGCTGAGATGGCCCGCGGCTGGGGAGGAAACGGTTTTTCCGTCAAGACACCCAAGGAATTCCAGGAAGCCCTGCAAACCGCCCATCGCTCTGACCGGTTTTCCCTCATTGAAGTCGCAATCCAGCCTGGGGATTACACGAAGACGTTGCAAATCTTTGCAAAGGGGATCAAGAGCTAACACCGGTGCCTGGCACCACGAGGGTCATTTGTACCAGGCACGCGTGTAACATATTGAAAAATAGTAGAAAAATTTACTGTTAAAAGTGGGTCTCTCTTTCGGCTATTGTTTTCAAGCGGTGAAGGAGGGTTTCATTATCCAAGGAAGCGATTTCTACAGGAGTGATTACTTGATCAAAAACGGCTTCAACCGATCCTGGGCGAACACGCCACTCTCCAAATGGCAATCGTTCTCTCGCCCCTCGCATCACTAATGGAACAAGGGTCGCCCCTGCCTCTCTCGCCAGAATCAAGGCACCCTTTTTGTACCTTTGTAACTGACCATCCCGGCTTCTCTGCCCTTCAATGGAAATTCCAAAATTCATCCCTCGACGCATACGACGGGCAGTTTTCTTCAATCCTCTCAAAGCCTGCCAACGCCATTGACGAAAGATCGCCACCCCTCCTAAAAGCCAAAGAAGCCAACCCACAAAAGGTAAAAGGACATATCCGATATTCATAAACATCCGGAAAGGAACCGGCATCGCTACAACGTAGGGCAACACCTCAATGAGACTCGCCTGATTTAAATGGACAAAAAGATATGGCGGATTGTTGTAGACCCCCTGATTCCGGTCTTCCACGTGAACCTGTATTTTAAAAATATGGAGTTGAAGCGAAACCCATCTCTTCATCAATCCCATCGCCGCTGGATAAGAAAATGGGGCGAGAAAAAGAGCCGGTCCCAAATAAAAGGGAGCGCTAACTACTGAGATAAACCACCTCATAAGACTTGGCAAAATACCCGGTGCCTGGCACGCTTTAAACATATTGATCAGCAAAGGTATTAACAGTCCTAAAATCGAACTGTCAGTACGAAAATCGAACTACTTCTTCAGACTTCCGTGCTCAAAAAACTTGGCATGTAGTTTGCTTATACCTTTGGCATGGGAAGACTACCACGAATTCAGGAAAACCAACTTCATTATCACATTATTGTCCGCTGTAATAATGAGGCGTTTCATTTTGAAACCAAGGAAGATTTTGAAAGGTATTTAAACACCCTCTCCTTTTTTAAAAAGAGGCATCGCTTTAAACTCTATAATTATGTCCTCATGAATTCCCACGTTCATCTGCTACTCCAGCCTTCTGAGAAGACTCCTCTCCAAGAGACAATGCACCTCATTAATTGGAACTATGCCAAGGACTACAATCAGCGCAAGAATAGGAAAGGTCATTTCTGGCTGGACCGCTATACAAGCATCCCTGTGCAAACAGACTTATACGCCTTGAGCCTTATGCGATACATGGATCGAAACCCTATTCGTGCGGGAATCATCAAGAAACCGGATAATTGGCAATGGGGTGGTTATCGATTTTATGCCTTTGGAGAACCCAATTCCATACTCGATTCACATGTCAGTTACTTAGCTTTGGGAAGTAAAGACAAAATAAGGCAAGAAAACTATAAAAATTTTGTGACCATGATCCTTCCCGGCGAAGATCAAAAAAAACATGAATTTAGCAAAGCAGCTTATATCGGCTCGGAAAGTTTCGCGCGTCGACTAGGACTCTCCAAATAAACATTATATTTTAATGCGTTATACGCGTGCCTGGCACCACGAGGGTCATTTGTACCAGGCACGCGTGGAAGTGGTTTATTTTAAATGATATTACTTCATCAACCGATAAACCCACCACCCGAGAACGCCGAGAAGGAGGAGTGGCAAGAGGCTCATCAGGATTGTGCTCCCGTAGTAGGCCCAGAGATTCCGGGCATCGGCCCAGTAACAGGAGGGGCAGGCCAACGCGAGGGCAGGAAAGAAAAGAGACAGGATGCTAAAAATAGAGGAGCGCATAAAGGATCGGCCAGACAAGGACGACGAAAATCCAGAACATCCGGGCGGCAATGACCCCTGCCTGGTTTAGTGCCGAATAACGACGATACACCGCCCTGAAAAAGACAACCAGTAAAACAGCTAACGCCGCCATGACATGAGCGGCATGGGCCCCCACAATGATATAAAAGGTCCCTCCGTAAATATTCAGGGCGGTGGTCAACCCAAACCGGATCAGCTGAATCCACTCGTACCCCTGGATCCCCAAAAAGAAGAGCCCCCCCAGCGCTGAAAGCCCCAACCACCAGACCAACCCGGCAAGGTTTCCCCGCTTCAAGGCCGCGCCGGTCTGCCCCATCGCCAGACCGCTGAGCAAGAGGATAACAGTATTGACGGCGGTAACAGTGATTGGAAGACGAGGCTGTCCCATCGGCGGCCATGAGATAAACTGGGCCCTTAAAACCCAATAGGCACTGATCAAACCGGCAAAGAACATCCCCTCCGCCGCCAGAAAGAAGGCCATGGCTATTTTTGTCGATCTATCGTCCGTAGACATGGATGATATCCGGAACCAGCGTGAAATAGAGAATCACGATGAGCCCGACCCCCCCTAAAAGGATCCACAAGATGTAACGAGGCTCCTCTTTAAGCCTCATGTAATAGGCCCCCACCAGCCACGCCTTAAAAATGGCAATGGTAAAGATCAAAACGGTCGCCAAAAAAACGTTGCCAAGATGCCCCAGAACCAGGCTCACCCCCAATAACCCTAAAAGAGCGGCCCAGATGGTGACAAGAAATTTCTCGGTCATCGGACCCCTCCCGAAGAAGCCAGGTAGAGGAGTGGAAACAGAAAGATCCAGACAACATCCACAAAGTGCCAGTAAATCCCGACTGACTCAATCCTGTGAAGACTCCGTCCCTTTCTTAACCCCTGCCAGACGACCAGGTTTGCGACCTGCCCGCCGATCACGTGCAGGGCGTGAAGGCCGGTCATCAGATAATAAAAAGACCAGAAGAGACTTCTGGCCGGGACAAAACCGTTCTTGATTTCGTGGTGATACTCGTAACTTTTAAACCCGAGAAAGAGACAGCCCAGTAAAATGGTAACGCCCAAAAATCGGATGGCCCCCGCAAGCTCTTTCCCTTCAACACGGTGATGGGCAAGAATCATCGTCAAGCTACTGGTCAGCAGGACAACGGTATTGATCGCCCCGATGGAAGAGAGGGTATGCGCCGCCTCCACCCCCCATTCCGGATGATGAAAACGATAGAGGATGTAGGAGGCGATCAGCCCCCCGAAGACCACGACTTCCGAACCGAGAAACCACCAGATACCCATTCGCCAGGGCGGGCAAAGCCCGACCCTGGCTAAAGTCGGTGGGAGATACCGCTCTCCCCCCGACACCCCCCATCTGTTTTTTTGTTCATTCATATTACTCGGTCTGCCCCAACCAATCTTTCTGCTGGCCGGGGAGGCTGTATTCATAAGGACCCCGGACCACCCGAAGTTCTGTATCAAAATTGCCGTGCCCCGGTGGGGAGGGAGCCACCCATTCAAGCGTCGCCGCAGACCAAGGGTTCCGATCCGCCCTTCGGCCGCGGAAGAGACTCACGACAAAATTGATGACAAAAGGAATCTGCCCGGCAAACATCACCATCATCCCGATCGTCGCAATCACGTGCAGGTATTGGTGCTTCTGAAGGTAGTCAAAGAGGGTTGGATCAAAGATCCTCCGCTGGTGCCCCGCGAGCCCCATCACAAACATCGGGAGAAAAACCACATTGAAGGAAAGCGTGGTGACCCAGAAGTGGACCTTCCCCCAGGTCTCGTTTAAAAATCGCCCAACCATTTTTGGAAACCAGTAATAGATCCCGGCAAACGCCCCCAAAAAGGTCACCGGGAAAAGGGTAAAGTGGAAATGGGCTACAACAAAGTAGGTATCGTGCAGGTAGATATCAGCCGCGGAAGAGCCGTTAAAAATTCCGGTCACCCCCCCCACCATGAATTCCGCAATCATCCCAAGTGCAAAGAGCATCCCTGTTGAAAACTGGATGGAACCGCGCCAGAGCGTCGCAATGAAGGCAAACAGCATGATCGCAAACGGCACGGAGATCAGGATGGTGGTGACACTAAAAGGGGCGGCAAGCCTTGGATCAATACCACTGATAAACTGATGATGGGCCCAGACGAGAAAACTCAAAATTCCTGCGACGATGGTTGAATAAATAATCGCCTTGTAACCAAACAGCGGTTTTCTTGAAAAGACGGGAAAAATTTCAGCCAGGATCCCCAGGGAAGGGAGGAGCAGGACGTACACCTCCGGATGACCAAAAAACCAGAAGAGGTGTTGAAAAAGAAGAGGGTCCCCGCCGGAGGCCGGGAGGTAAAAACCGGTGCCGAGTAGACGATCGGCAAGCAACATCAACGCCCCGGCAATGAGCGGTCCGACCGAAAACAGGAAGAGGAGTGAGGCGATATTGATCATCCAGACAAAGATCGGCAGGCGGAAAAAACTCATCCCCTTGGCCCTCATGCTGATCGTCGTGGTCAGAAAATTGATTCCCCCCATCAGCATCGAGGTAAATTCCAGCGCCACCGCCAGGATCCAGAGATGACCACCCCAGAAGACACCGGTGTATCCCGGTTCAGCAGAGAGCGGCGGGTAACTGGTCCACCCCCCGGAGGCGGCCCCTCCCGGGACAAAGAAGGAGGCGATCAGGACCACGGTGCTCAAGAAAAAGACCCAGTACGACATCCCATTCAGCCGTGGGAACGCCATGTCGGGGGCCCCAACCATCAGGGGGAGGAGAAAGTTGCCGAATCCGGAAAGGAGGATCGGCATCGCGACCCAGAAGACCATGATGGTCCCATGCATCGTCACGAAGGCGTTGTATTGATCCGGTCCGATCGGGCCGATGAGCGGCACCGATTCCCCCGGCCAGGCCAGTTGGTGCCGGAAGGAAAAGGCAAGAAACCCGCCGACGAGCGTCATCAGGAGACCGGTGATCAGGTACTGCTTGCCGATCATCTTATGATCGACAGAGAAAACGTAGCGCCTCCAAAAACTTTCTTTAGCGTGATCCAATTTTTGTCTCCTCTTCAAGCCATTTTTGGTAATTGGCCGCATTCAGGACACGCATCTCCCCCTTCATCACCCCATGACCGCTCCCGCAAAGCTCCGCACAGGCGACCGGAAAGGTCCCTTCTTTAGTCGCCTCAAACCAACCAGGGATCGTCCTCCCCGGCACGGCATCCTGCTTGAGCCTCAAGTTAGGGATCCAGAGGCTGTGAATGACATCGGCCGATTGGAGTTCAAACTGGATTTTTGTGTTGATCGGAACGGTCAGTTGATTGGTCGCCAGAATATCGTCCGCGGTATCGAGCCGTCCGTCCCGCCCCGGATGCGTGAACTCCCAGACAAACTGGCGCCCCTTGATCCGGATCGTTTGATCCGGTTGAGGCAGAGACTGTTTGATCTCCGTCCAGACCGGGCCCTGCATGAAATCAATCCCCAGATCAAAACCGAGGATCAGAATGGCTGGGACCAGGAGCCAGAGGAGCGGCCTCCATTTTGTCCCTGGTTGATAGGTGGCCGAAACACCGGGCCTGCGCCGGTAACGGATCAAAAAATAGAAGAGGACCGCCTCAACAAGGAGAAACCAGACCCCGACAATCCAGGCGATTGCCTGAAGGATCCCGTCAATCCGGTGGCCGTAGGTAGAGATATTTTCGGGAAGCCAATGAAGCATGGCCCCTTCCTTATAGAGGAAGGAAACCAGAGGCCATGATCTTAATCATACTATTTTACTCACCATTATTTTTTTTCGACATCCGGCAATTCTTATGCTATGAGGTGGCTTGTCTAAAGTGAGTGTCCGGCTAAAGCCGGCACGAACGCGGGGGTACGGGGGCCATCGGAGACCGAAGGTCGTACGGGGCCCCCGCTAAAAAGGGAGGACTTATGATGATGCCGTCTCATTTTGCTTCTGGCGCCCATGCCGCCATCGCCCTGAACCTGATCGCCCTGGTATCGGGGCTTCTTCTCCTCAACAAGGCCTGTGGGACCGAGTTTTTCTGCAAGAAGACCGGAAAGTTTTTCGGCGGCCTTGTCGTGATCGTCTCGCTCCTTTCGATCCTCTGTCTGGGCTACCTCTGCTACCAGAAGAGTTGCGCCCGGCCGGGGACAGGATCAGGGATGTGGCAACACCCACCTATGGGTGAGGCACCGATGGGTACTCCCCCGTCCGAGCCGGGAAAGTAATTTAAACATCCCAGGTCGTCAGGCACTTCAGGATTTTAAGGTTTTTGTCCACCCACTGCTGGATGGAAGCAATCTCCTTTTCCCGCCCTTCAATAACCACCGGTTCTCCGCCTTTGGGTGAATCACCCTTCCCTTCACGGACCAGGTGATGAAACCGGCGTTGCGGTGATAGAAATCGCGTTACCGGCGTCCGGCGGGCTGGGTCCAGCGAGACATGTTTTAAAAAACCCTCTTTCCCCTTCTCCTTGATAAAGGTGGGGAAGAGACCGGTCTCGGAGGCGAGCCGGGCCAGCTCCACGGTTCTCCCCTCCTCATATTTCCAACCGGTGATGCAGGGGGAAGGAACAAAAATCACCGCCGTCTCCGGACAGGCGAGCGCCTTTTCACAGGCCTCGGTGAATTCCTTCGGAAAGGCGGGAGAGACCTGCGCCACAAAACCGGCCCCCGCCATCAAGGCAAGGCCGATATGGTTGATCGGCTCGCTCAAATTCCCCGGAATAAAATCCCCCGAGGGGGTTGTGGCGGTATCGGCATAGGGGGTTGCGGTGACAGCATACTGAAAACCGGTGTTGGCAAAAAATTCGTTGATCAGCACAACAATGGTGATCCGTGAACGCCGTTGGATCGTATGGAGGAGGGAACGGAGGCCAATCACCAAGGCCCCGCCATCTCCCGAGTTTGAAACGACCTGAACCGGCTGTTTCAATGCTCCAAGGTCTGTCAGCAGGTCGGCGGTATCCCTGATCCCTTCCGCCACCGTTGGCGCCGACTCAAAAACGTTATGGATGATCGAAAATGATTTGGAAAACTCTTTCGGCGATTCATCCCCCCTCCCCCAGGCGATCACATCCGGCCAGTAGAGGGTCGAGACCTCCCCGCAAAAGGTCCCCAGGGTGTAGATGGTTTTGATCCCGTTATCGGTCGCCCGGCCGATGTTCTGAAAGGCGATCGACTCCATGCAACCGACACAGAGGGTCGAGCCGGGGCGAAAACAACTTTCCTTCTCCGCCATTTCTTTGTAAGGGATTTTTTTTCTTTCTGTCACAGGGCTTCCCCTTGATGGACAAAGCAGCTCTCTCCCACCTTCATCTTTGGGAGGAGTTCGATCATCTTCTCCCAGGAACCGACTGAAATATCCGCACCACCCAGCCCGGCAAAAAAACCGGTGGTCTTGATCGGAAGACTGTTCAACGCCTCGGAGACAAGGGTGGTCAAGTGCCCTCTTTCGGAATGAAAGGCGTTGTTGACCACCCCCACCTCTGCCGACCCCTGGAGTAACTCCCGAAGCAGGGCTGAAGGAAACGGGGTCAGGAGCCGGATCACCACGAGCCCCAGTTTTTCCCCTCCCTTTCTCTTTTTTTGGATCACCTCGTAGGCGGTCCCGGCATCCGGACCCATCGCCACGATAACACGCGACGGGCCATCCTCCATAAAATAACTTTCAAAAGGAACAAGACCCGGCCGGGAAAACTCCTGCTCAAATTTTTTCCCTACCTTCAGAAACCTGGCCAAAACCTGATCCATCCGTTTTTTCTGTTCCCACTTGAATCCCTGAAAGTGGGCGCTCGTCACGATATTCCCCATCGCTGTTTCTCCGCCAATCAACCCTGGCAGAGGACACTGTTTCGGCAAAAAACCGTCCTGAAACTCATGGATCTTCCGGTCCGGTTCGACCCAAAACGGCTCGCTCCGGTGACTGTCCTTGAGGCCGTAAAATCCGGGCATCGTCGGGATCATCACCTCGGGGTCCATCCCGACCACCGGCAACTGGATCATGGTGTCGTAGATCTGCTGTTTGCCGCGACAAACGACCTGGATCCAGCCATCATCCCGGTGGGACAAGGCATCTGAGGGGTCTCCTTCGATGCAAATCGGAAAGTTGGCGGTGGCCCGGTAGACGTTGACCAGCATGACGTTTCCCAGACCGCTCGCCCCCAGAGACTTGGTCGTCTCTGTCATATGGTCGAGCCCGACCGACGAGGTGGCGGTCATAAAAATCAGTTCGCGACAGGCGGCGGCTGCTCCCACCAGATAATCCGCCACCGCATGTTCCGCCTCCAGGAGTTTGACTCTTTTGGTGCTCACCTTCCGGCCGTTTTCTTCCACCACAAATTTTCCGGCATTCACCAGGGAGGCAACCGTCTCCAGCCACTTGGTCGAAGGGGTTATGGGAAAACCGGCATAGAGGACGGCACGCCAAAACTGCAGGGCCGCCGTGGCCGAGGCGGTATTCCCATCCATTTGCACCCTTTCTTGCCGGTCATACAGCGGGTGATGCCTCTTCCTGACCTGATCCAGATCAATGATATGGGGAAACGACAATCCGTAGAGTTCTTCAGTCGGCCTCATGTCAACGCCTCAATCCCGACTTCGTCAAAGAGATCGACGGGACAGACTTCGATGCATTCGCGGCAGAGTTTACAAAACTGATTGGTGTCCGCGCCGGTCACCCGAACCCCCCGTTTTGGGTCCGGTTCAAACCGGATAATTCCCTCGGGGCAATTGACAATGCAAAGACTGCAACCGGTGCAACGATCGGTCGGGTCACGGAAGACCAGTCGCCTCCCGGCCCTGGCATAGTTGGCGGTCTTGTTGGAAAAACTGGTCCGGAGGCGGCTCTGCGCGGCGGTGGGATAATCCTCGTACCTGTCAAAGACAGGGAGGGGGTGGTCCAATTCTTTGCGAACCAGTTCTCTATCCTGAACCTCCTGGAGGGAAGCGGTAAAACAACGCTCATTGGCCTGGATAATTTTTTCGGGGAGTCTTCTCTTCTCGTTGATATGGCGAATTGCCGTCTTCATTGTGTCGTCAGAGACCAAGGGGAGCGCCTTGTGCAACGCCGCCAGGACGGAAATATTCGGGATCGAATGCCCCAGATATTCCAGACCCAACCGGTTGGCGGCAATCGTATAAATTTCTCCAGAGAGCCGAAAGAAGGTGGCCGTCTCTTCAGGGGACCGTTCGCTGTTCACAACAAACATCCCTTCCGACAAGCCGCTCGCAAAATCCAGTTCCTCTCCGGTCTTCTCGCTCAGGAGAAGGGCCACGTGGGGTCTTTCGATCTGGCAGGTCATCTGGATCTCCCCCTTCGCGATCCTCAGGAAACCACGAACGTTAGCCCCTTTCCTGGCCGAGCTGAAGAGAGGCCACTCCTGGACCTGATAGGTCCCTTCGAGAGAGACCGCCTCGGCAAAGGCCTGAAGGATCATCACGAGACCACTCCCCGCCTTGCCATCGGCACGGAGATCGATCGTTTCCCCCTTCGTCAAACGGGAGAGAAGTTTTTTTTGAAGAAACCCCACGAAGGAGCCTCACCTTTCATGAATGGGAATATAATCCCGTTGGAGAGCCCCCGTATAGATCTGCCGTGGCCTGGCGATCTTCTGTTCCGAATCGAGAATCATCTCCTCCCACTGGGCCAGCCATCCCGGAGTTCTCCCGATGGCAAAGAGGACCGGGAATATCTCCACGGGAAATCCCATCGCCTGGTAGATAAGCCCCGAGTAGAAATCGACATTCGGGTAAAGCTTCCGTTTAACAAAGTAGTCATCCTGAAGGGCGATCCTCTCCAATTCGAGGGCAATGTCAATCAAAGGATTGCGCCCCGTCACCCCAAAGACTTCATAAGCCATTCTTTTGATGATTTTCCCACGGGGGTCAAAATTTTTGTAGACACGATGACCAAACCCCATCAGTCTTTTCTCACCCGCAACGACACTCTTGATAAAGGCAGGGATCTTGTCCACAGAACCGATCTGTTTTAACATCACCAGGACCATCTCATTCGCCCCACCATGCAACGGACCATACAAGGTCCCGGCGGCGGCGGAGACGGCGGTGAAGGGGTCCGGGTGGGTAGACCCGGCACTCCGGATAACGGTGGTGCTGGCATTTTGTTCATGATCGGCATGGAGCAGGAACAAAAGATCGAGCGCCTTTTCCAAAACCGGGTTCGGGGTATAACGAGACTCCGTCATCTTGAACATCATGTTCAAAAAATTCCCGGCATAACTCAGATCATTATCCGGAAGGATATAGGGAAGCCCCATACTATGCCGGTAGCTGTAGGCCGCCAGCGTGATCATCTTCCCCATCAAACGGATCATCTGTAAATGACGGGAGGCGGCCTCCTTGATATTTTTGGCATCCTTATAAAAGGTGGAAAGAGCGGCAAGCGTGCTAACCAGCATCCCCATCGGGTGGGCATCATAAAGAAAACCATCCATGAACTTTTTCAAGTTCTCATGGACCATCGTATGCTTGGTCACCTCGTTCGCCCAGGCCATCAACTGCGGTTCTGTCGGGAGCTGCCCCTTGAGCAAGAGGTAGGCGACCTCCAGAAACTGGCTCCTCTCCGCCAATTGTTCGATCGGGTACCCCCGGTAAAGGAGTATCCCTTTGTCACCGTCAATATAGGTGATGGAACTTTTGCAGGAGGCAGTGTGAAAAAAAGCCGGGTCGTAGACCAGGAGACCCATCTCATTCAAGACCTTGGCCTCAATCGTACCGTTCGCAATCGGCACCTCGTACTCCTTCCCGGTCCGTTGGTCCTTGATTGTTAATTTCATGAAACTTCCTTTCTTCTATCCCTCTCGGATTCCAAGAGGGCGATGTGGTCTTTTTCCTCCGCCGCCAGTTCGAGGTAGAGCTCCTTTTCCTTCCCCTCCGGTAGGGAGGCCGCCCTGTTGCGAAAGAAATGATAAGTCCTGTGCTCGAGTGTCAAGGCACAATTGTAGAGCTTGCAGAGATCCCCTGTATCGGCAAAAAAACAAAGCTCGTCAAAGAAAGGTTGCGGGAGCGGCCGGTTCGTCTCCTGATAGACCTCGTCCCCCAGATGGATATGGTACTTTTCTATCAATTCCCGGGCATGGTCTTTTTCCATGATTGAAAAATTTTCGAAAAAGTCACTCGTCTTCGGATCATCGACCGCCTCCGCAAGATGTCTATAAAAGTGATAGGCGGAGACCTCGATTTGAACCGCCTCCTGCAGGATAAGAAAACGTTCATCCGAGTTTCTTGACCTCTCTTCAACCTGGACCAACCGCCCATTGCAGAGCGGGCAGAGACCAAACGGAAGGACAAAGCCGCGTGTCCTTTTCTGGCAGGAAAGACACTTCCATTGAAATTCGACACCGGCACAGCAGATGATATCCTCATCCACCGGCTGGTGACACTGCGGGCATTGTGAGGCCATGGCTTCCCTCCTTCGATTGTTTTTGGAGCCCAAGATATTCCAGTATCCCCTTGGCCGCCTTCCGTCCCGCCCCCAGGGCCAGGATGACGGTTGCGGCGCCGGTCACAATATCCCCGCCGGCAAAGACACCAGGCATTGAGGTCATCCCGTTGTCATCAATCTCAAGATAGCCGCGGGGATTGGTTTTGAGTTCAGGGGCAGAGCGGCTGATGATCGGGTTCGAAACCGTCCCCAGCGCATAGATTACCGTATCCACCGGTATTCGGAACCGACTCCCCGGTTTCGGTTGCGGTGACCGGCGGCCCGATTCATCCGGTTCTCCCAAAACCATTTCGACGCATTCCATCTCCCTGACCCTACCCCTCTCATCCCCATAAAATCGGATCGGGTTGGTCAGCCAGCGAAAAACGACCCCCTCCTCCTTGGCATGACGGAGTTCCTCCACCCGTGCCGGGGATTCCCGTTCGGTCCTCCGGTAGATTATCGAAACCTGTCGTGCCCCGAGGCGAAGGGCGATCCGCGCCGCATCAAGGGCGGTATTCCCTGCCCCAATCACCACCACCTCCTGCCCCATCCCGACAGGGGTGTCGGCCCCTTCGTAGCCATGCATCAGGTTGACCCGAGTGAGAAACTCATTGGCGCTCATGATCCCGCCCAGGTGTTCGCCGGGGAGCCCCATAAACTTTGGCAAGCCGGCCCCTGTCCCGATAAAGATGGCGGAAAATCCTTTCTCACCCATCAGCTGGGTAATGGTGAAAATCTTGCCGATCACGGTATTCAACTCCAGTCGGACCCCCAGTTCTTGAAGAGTCTTGATCTCCTGTTCAATCGTTTTTCTCGGAAGCCGGAACGGCGGTATTCCATAAGTCAAAACGCCACCAGCGGTGTGAAGCGCCTCATAGATGGTGACCGCAACACCAGCACGCGCCAAGTCTTGGGCGCAGGCGATCCCGGCGGGACCGGAGCCGACAACAGCCACCGCGTGATCAGACCTCTCCCTGACCCTCTCCTTACTAAGGAGAGGGTGGTCCGCCTCCAGCGGACCGGGTGAGGTCTTCTGTTCCAACCCCCAATCCCCCACAAACCGCTCCAGAAAACCGATCCCGACCGGTTCCCCTTTTTTGCCAACCACACACCGTATCTCGCACTGGGTCTCCTGCGGGCAGACCCTTCCGCAAACCGCCGGGAGCGGATTGGATTGTTTTAAAATGGTATAGGCCTTTTCAAGATCCCCCTCCTGGATCTGACGGATGAACCCGGGGATATCGATCCCGACCGGGCAACCGGGGACACAGAGCGGTTTTTTGCAAAAGAGACACCGCTCCGCCTCCAGCTGGGCCATCCCCAAACTGTAACCAAGGTTGACCTCGCCAAAATTGTTCCTGCGAGACTCTGCCGGGGCCTCGGGCATCGGCAAGCGGTGGAGATTCAGTGATTTGACTCGTCGATTTTTTGCAGAAATCTTCACCCTTCCTTTTTCAAGGGCGCAGTCGTCCTGATACCTCTTCCACGAGCTTTCTTCTTCGACGCAAAAACGCTTTTGTCTCGTCTTGAGCTCCTCAAAATCGATCTTGTGGGCATCCATATCCGGGCCATCCACGCAACCGAACAACACCTTGCCATCCACCGTCACCCGGCAGGAACCGCACATCCCGATTCCATCCACCATGATCGGGTTCATCGAGGCGATGGTCTTGATTTTTAGGGGCCGCGTCACCTCGGCCACCGCCTGCATCATCCCGAGGGGGCCAATCGTCAAAACCTCATTTGGCAGGGAGGGGCGAGATAAAACCTTTCGGAGGGCATCGACCGTCGTCCCCTTCTCGCCGAAACTCCCATCCTCCGTCATCACCACAAGGTGATCGCTGTATTTCTGAAAGCGATCCAGCCAAAAACAATCCGCCTTGGAACGGAATCCAATAATTGTCGTTGTCCCCGACCCGGCCTCCTTGAAACCGCGCAAGACCGGAAAAAGGGGGGCGACCCCCAGCCCTCCCCCTACAAAAACAACTTTCCTTTTTTCAATCAACGTTGGTGAACCGAGCGGCCCGATCAGGTCCTGCAGGCCCCCCCCTTCCGGGAGTGCCGCCATCTCCCCGGTCGTCCTCCCCACGACCTTGACGACGAGCGTCACGATCCCTTTTTTGCGGTCAAAATCGGCAATCGTGAGCGGGATCCGCTCCCCCCCCTCCCTCAAACGAACCATCACAAACTGGCCCGGCTGACCGCTCCGGACAAGGTCTGGCGCCAAGACCCTCATGAGGAAGGTCGTCGATGAAAAGAGTTTTTTCTCAACAATGAGAAACATGACGCTTCTATGCTCGCTTTATATTTGGTAAAATGGCATGATAAAGGTCATCCCCTCAGGTGACATGAGTCATAAGAAAAAAACCGGTAATCCCGTAGACTGGTGTTCAAGGAGATAAACCTTTAGTGGCCCTCCATCAGCGGCAGGGAAGGCAGGTTATCAAAATCGCCCTCTGGGGCAGCCTCCTCTTTTGGGTCATCGCCTGTGCGGAACGGAAAATAGATTGGGCCTCCCCGGATCAAGGGGGTATTCCTCTGCCGTCGGCGGGGGGAGAGCTCCCGAGCAACCTTTTTCCCCATCCTGAAAACTGGTCACAGGCCGACAGTCATGGGGATTGGGCCCTCAAGTTTGGCCCACAGGCCTGTTTTAACTGCCACAAGGAGGAGAATCCCGATCTTCAGGCCTTGTCATCGTCACCACCACCCGGGTCTGCCCCTGCCTGTCATTCCTGCCACAAGTATCAACCGCACGCCAAGGACTGGGTCAGTACCCATGGGGCCTTAGTCCTCAAGGAGGGAAAACAGGCCTGTGGCACCCAGTGTCATGGGACAGACCTGCAAGGGGGGCTCTCGAAGATTTCCTGTACCTTATGCCACACCTTTTGGCCCCATCCTCCCCAATGGCCCAGCCCGAAAAAACATGGCAAGGCCTTTCTTGGAGCCCGATTGGCCTGCCAGAGCTGTCATGGCAAGGACCTGCTGGGGGGGATCAGCGGGGTCTCCTGTCTGAAGTGTCACAAGATTTACCCCCATCCTCCGGGATACAGGGAGCCCTCAAAACATGGTTTGACGATGCTCGCGTTTGGCAAAGTCAATTGCGGCACGGAGTGCCACGGTTTCAATTTTGAGGGGGGGGATTCCGGGGTTTCTTGTTCCGGTTGCCACGAATACCCGCATACTGACCTCAATTGGGTAGCGCCCGAGACAGGTGCCAACCATGCCCCTCGTTTCCGCCAGAAATTGAGAGAGCATAAGGAATCGGATTGTCAACGTTGTCACGGGAATAACTACGATCGTCCCCTCGGCGAAAGAAGATGCCTCGATTGTCACCCCGCCTACCCCCATCCTCCAGGATGGAGGGAGAAAACAGTCCATGGCAATTTTCTTAAGATGAATGGCCTGGGCTCCTGTGGCGTTACCTGTCACGGCCGCCCCGACTACACAGGAGGCGCCTCCGGGGTCTCCTGTTTTGACTGTCACCCGGGGCATCCCGATTACCCGCATACCGATCCTCAGTGGGTTGCCCCCGGAAGGGGGGCCATCCATGCCCAGACCTTCCTCCGGAGGGATGCCGCGGGAGATCCCAACCCCTGCGCCTCCTGCCATGGACTGAATTACGATACCGTCCTTAACGGAAAAACCTGTATCGGCTGTCATCCGGCAGGGATTACCCATCGAAGGGTGGAGGGGAGGGCCTGGAAGAAGGAGGGGCATGGGCGGTATTTTTCCCGAATTGCCGGACTGACCGCCATCTCGGCTGATATCCCCTGCCAGAGGTGCCATGGGGACTTTGTCAGCTTCTCCGCAACGGACACCCGAGATTCGTTGGCGACGAGATCGGACTGCTACAAAACCTGCCATGACCCAGCCGATCCGAGCCTTAAGGGGCATGGGGTCTATCCCCACAGGGTGTATGACGGTCTCCCCTGGGAACCGGTCATCGAATGTAACCCGGCAACCAATCGAAGAAACGTGACCGGTTTGGGACATTTCTTTCTTCTTCTTGGTAATTCCCCACTCTTTGTGGATGCGGCTGGCAACCCCCCTGACCGATCCACCCCTCTCGCGGCGATCCGGGCCTCCTGTGGCGGGGGAACGGAGGGTTCTTGCCACTACGAGGGGTATCGCTCCTTCCAGACACAGGATCCTTCTTCCTCGACATGTGCCGTCCTTTGTCATGGGGCCGGGACCGCCGTAACCCCTGTTCCTGATTGTGCCACCCCTTCCGAGGCGGATAACGGCCTCCCCCCGACCGTAACCCAAAAAACCCCTTCCCCGGGACAAGAAAATATATTACTCGACACGGATGTTGTGGTCCGTTTTGATAAATCGATGAGGAGTGATACCGTTCATCGAGAAACCTTCACCCTGACCAAACTCCGTGACGACCTGACTCCCGACGGGTCTCCTCTGACCGCCAGTGTCAGTTGCAGTAGCAACTGGTGCCGGACGGCAACGCTCAATCCCGCGGCTCGTTTACTCCGGGGAATTAATTACGAAGCTCGGCTGACGACCGCCGTCACCGACTGGTGGGGAAGGCCGTTGGGCGGGGTCACCTGGAGATTCAGGACGGATACGACCCCTCCCAGTATTGCCTCAAGAAGCCCGGAGACCAATGCGATCGGTGTCTCCTTCGATCTGGAGTTGATCGCTGTCACCTTCAATGAACCGGTGGATCCGTCGAGTGTCCGGCTGAATAGCCTCCTCCTGCGAACGGTGTCGGGGGTATCGGTCCCCTCTTGGGGAACCTTTCCCAGTAGCTATGACTGTTGTACCAACCGAACCATCTACATGACGATCACTCGTCCCTCCGGACGAGGGAGACACCCTTTGAATTCTGATACAGAATACCGGGTTACCGTCCAGGCGGGTATCAAGGATCTTGTCGGTAATGAGATGACCGAACAGAGTTGGACATTTACAACAGACTGCTATAGGGATTACCGCGGCCGTTGCGATGAGTTCGATGAGTAGTTTTAAAAACATTGTTTTGCCCTTCACTCTTTTTCTCCTCTTCCCACTATCGGGGCAATCGGCCGATTTTCATATCGATTCTTCTCTCCTCGGCCAGGTCCGGAAAAATTCGGAAGGCCAGACGGAGGTCCCGATCAATGGCTACCTCGGCTTTGCGGTCGCCCAACCTTCCTGGCGACTCTCGTCCGAAACAAACATGCGCCTCTTCCGCGACTTCGATCAAAAAATAAACGATTACGACCTCTACCAGGCGGTCCTCCATATCAACCCGACGGAGCCGCTCAAGATCGATTTCGGCCGGCAGTTTGTGAATCAGGGGTTTTCTGTCGAGACACTCGATGCGATCCGCCTGACACTCACCGCCATCGACCCCCTCGCCGTAACCCTCTACAGCGGCATCCCCAGGAGTGTGGAAAGGGGGGATTTCAACAAGGATGACGGCCTCTTGACCGGTCTCTCCCTCGCCCTGAGGGACCTTGGCGGTACTCGCGGCGCCCTCCATGTCGCCTGGCGAAAGAATAGCATTCAGCTCTCCGATCTTCAAAACGACCAGGTCTTTACCGGCCTCAACATCTCACATCGTTTCAATGTCAAGAGTTCCCCCATGATCTACGGCCTCTTTGAGTACGATGCGACAGGCAAGACGGTCAACTCAGGGACGGCCGGGGTGGACATCTATCCCTCCCACCGGCTCGCGCTGAATGCCGAGTTCGACTACTACGACATTAACCGGAAGTACGACCGGCGGACTATTTTTGGCACTTTTACCAAGGGGGGACTCATTAGCGGCCGTTTCTCTTCCACCGTGACCCTCGTCCCCGGCTGGCTTGATTTTGTGGAGACCTATGCCTACCAGAGTGTCGCGATCCAGGAAGGGATCCGCAAAAATGGGCACCTTCTCGATACCTCGCTGGAGATCAATATCGATACGATCGGGTTCACCTTTGGGCCCGGTTATTATTTTGCCAAGAGTTTTGGGGGGCAGGTGCACGGGATCCGCTTCTTCGGGCAGGAACAGTTCACGGAGAAGTGGACTGCCGATCTTGGCGTGGACTACAGTCAATACAAAAAAGTGACCAATGACAACGATTACGCCTTTTCAACGATCGCCTGGACAGGGTATGAGGTCGTCAAGGGGTTGACCGTTTCCGGCGGATTTGAGTTTAACCAGAATAATCTTTTCAACAAAGACACACGGGGGTCGTTTAAAATTGATTACCGGTTCAATTAACCCTTCGACAAGCTCAGGGTGTCCGGACATGGTGAGCCTGTCGAACCATAAACAACCTATTTTATTTTTCCTTCTAATCTTCTTTCTCTCATTTTCTCTGTCCGCCGAAGCCAGAAAGAAAAAATTTCACCCCTTTGATCTCTTTGACCACGAGATGCATACCCCGATGTTTGAGGGGGTGATCCCGTGCGAAACCTGCCACGCCGATCCGGACTCTTACACCGACCGGAGAAAAATAAACCGTCTCGGCTGTCACACCTGTCACAACAACCCTAACCCCCCCCTCCCCGGAAACAATGATTGCAACGTCTGCCATAAAACTGGTTCGGGTGGAACACCCTTTCCAAAGCCGGCCAGCCATAAGATGGATTGGCTGAACAAACACAAGACGCTCGCCCAGCAGAACCCGGCCGAATGCACCCAATGTCATGCCAATGCGATTTTCTGCATCAACTGCCACAAGAGGCGGGATACCATTCAGCAGAGGATGCACCGCCGGAATTTCAAATTCTTTCATTCGATCGAGGCGCGGGCCAACCCACACCGTTGCGATGCCTGCCACCTGGTGAATTTCTGCCAGGATTGCCACTCGGGAAGGGGGAACTCGAATAGATGAGGGAGAGAACCCATTCCTGCTCTGTCGTTTTCTGCCTCATCGTTCTATTGATGGCCTGCGGCGGGAGTCCTGTGAATGAAGGGGAGAATTATGGCAACCTCCTGTCGACCGATCAGGGGTTGGTCCTGACCGAGGGGGAACATGAGGCCGGCTGGGGGCGGTCCGACTGCACCCTCTGCCACAACCTGGAAAATATCCATCGGATCAACCGGACAGGGATCCCGATCGACATCGACGCCATCCATGACCAGGCTTTGAGTGACGGAATCGCCTCTTGCGCTACCTGTCATGGGACTAACGGCGTGCCGTGAAGATCAACAATCTCATTATAGGCGGCGGGCTCTCGGGCATCACGATCGCCACCCACCTCTGGAAAAGATCGGCTGAGTTCCTGCTCCTCGAGTCGGCCCCGAGACTCGGGGGAAAGATTGAAACTAAAATGACCCCCGAGGCTTCTTACGAATTTGGGCCGAACTCATTCACCAACCAGACAGAGGAAATTCTTGAATTACTAGAACTGCTCGGCCTGGGACCAGAAATCCTGGAACCGTCCCGCTCCTCAAAAAAGAGATTTATCCTTAAGAGAGGGAAGATTACCCAACTCCCTTCAAAACCGCCGGAGATCTTGACCACAAAGGCGTTGACGTTTGGAGGCCGGCTTCGATTTTTACGGGAGTTTTTCTACACCCCTCCCCGACCCTCCGGAGAAGAATCAGCCTGGGATTTTTTTGAAAGGCATTTTGGCCGTGAAGTCGCCGACTATTTTGTCGATCCCTTCGTCTCCGGGATCTTTGCCGGCGATGCCAAAAAGATCTCGCTCGCCCAAGCCTTCCCGACAATGGCCGAGGCGGAGGGAAAATCAGAGTCGCTCCTCCGGTACCTGATTAGCCAACGCAAAACAGCCAGGACGACACCCCAATCCTACCAGCTCAAAAATGGGCTTGAATCAATCTTTCACCGTTTCTTAAAGCAGGTCGGGGATGAAAAGATCCGTCTCTCCGAAAAAGTTCAGGAGATCTCCCCCGATGGAAACAAATTTAGGGTGGTCACCGACAAGGCGGAGTACGAGACCTCCAGGTTATACCTCACCACCCCTGCCTATGTTTCCGCACCCCTTCTCAAGAAAAACTTTGCCGGTCTCGCAGCCCCCCTGTCGGCGATTGATTACGCCCCGGTCATTACGATCCATCTGAAGGTTCCTCAAAGTGAAAACTACCCCTTTGACGGCTTCGGGATCCTGATCCCCTCCTCCGAAGAAAGGAAAATCCTGGGTGTCTTGTGGAACTCCGGCAGTTTTCCCTCACTGTTCCCCGACAAGCGACACCATTACCTCACCGTCTATGCCGGTGGCGCCCGTCAGAGAGAGCTGGTTCAGGAGGATGAAAACCGTGTCAAAGCCATTATCTTGAACGAGGTCCAGCAGATTTTCGATCTTCGTGCTGAACCAATTTTAATCCATCTGCGCCGCCATCATCAGGCAATCCCGCAATATAATTTGGGGTACGGTAAAATCTTAAAAGCCCTGGAGGAGAATTTAAAAAATTGTCCCAATCTGAAACTGGCGGGGAATTACATCGGTGGGATCAGTATGCCCAAGACGGTTACCTCGGCCAAGAGAACCGTTGTCAGTGATGATTTTTAAGGCTTTGCAGGAGGAGTAGAACTCCTCACATACTGGAGATACCCCAGCAGGTAGTTTAACTCGTTCTCCTCGAATTTTGGCCAGGGGATATTCTTTTCCTTCATCAGCGACTGCATGAAAGGGGCATGGTTCCAGATCGAGGCGACCATTTCCATCACCGACGAGGCCTTCCGGGTGACCGACAGATCGGGGCCGACCCCTTGCGCCCCACCCCCTGCTGAATGACAAACGGAACACTGCTTTTGAGAAAAGAGCTTCTGACCGGCCGCTGAATCGGGAGGGGGGTCAAAGTAGTTCAGGAAGTAGAGGGAGGCGACAAGATCCGCTATCTCCTTTTCAGTAAACCGGGGAACCGCCATCCGGACCTCTTGCATCCGGCCAAAAATATCGGGGGCATGGTTCCACATCCGGGCAACCACCTGTGTCAGGCTCTTTTTCAACCCGCGAGAGCGTTCGGAAAGATCGATCCGGGCGGCGCCGGCTTCGCTACCGTGGCAACGAACACATCCCTTGTTCTGAAAAACCTTGATTCCCTCATTTGGATTACCGGGGGCGTGGTAGGAGACCGCTTCCCCCCGTGCCGCCCCTTTGAGATAGGCCACGAGGTCCATGATCTCCGTCCCCTCAAATTTTGGCCAAGAGATTCCCCTTTGGGCCATCGCGGCCTTCATCGAGGGGCCATGGTTCCAGAGGGCCTTGGCGAGAAAAATGGGGGAGAGATCCCGCGGAAAGGCGGCCAGGGGAGGGGCCGAAGCATTCTTACCTGTGGAAGAATGACAAGAGTGACAACCGCGGCCTGAAAAGAGCTTTTCCCCGCGGACCGTATTCCCGGCCTGGTCAAAGTAATGAACATAGTAAAGGTAGGCCACCAGACTTTCCACCTCGGCCCCTGTCAGCCTTGGCCAGATGACCTTCATCTCTGCCATCTTGGCATTCATCGTCGGGGCATGGTTTAAGAGGTCACCGGCAATGGCCAACTGGGAACCGCCGATGTCGACACGACCCAAGTCATGCCCGACATGCCCCCCCTCCCCCAGGATCGCATGGCACCGGAAACACCCTTTCTCCGAAAAGAGCCGCGCCCCTTCCGCTGGATTATTCGGGAAACTTGGCTGTCCAAAGGCAGTCAGAGGAGAAAGAACAATCAAACAAATAAAGAGACAAAGATAACTCATCACCCTTCCCTCCCACTGAGACTCGGTTCTTCTGCACCCGGCAGGTATCCTTTCACCCGTTCATGAACCTCTTGGAGTGAACTCTCCCGTCCTTCTTCAATCTCCCAGATGGAAACAATCGGAAAAATCTTGGTAAAGATCATATAAAGGAGGATGAAGGCGGCAAAACAGCCGGCGGTGATCGCCAGCTCGACCAAGCTCGGATGGTAGCGCCCCATGGTGTAGGGTAGGCGTGGATTAACAAGACTCGGGACGACAATGGTGAAACGCTCCAGCCACATTCCGATAGTCACTAGGCCAGAGGCGATAACAGTCCCCGAGACGGTCCTGGTTTTTCGGTTGGCCAGGATAATCAGGGGACCGATAAAACAACAGACCACCATCGTCCAGAAATAGAAGGCGTAAGGACCGAACAGTTTTGAACGAAAGATCTCCATCTCCCGCGGCTCGTTGCCGTAAAAGACGGTTAAGTGTTCGCAAAAGGTGAAATAAAACCAGAGCAGGCTCATCACCAGAAGGAGAATCCCCAGATAGTTAAAGTGAATTTTTTTCAGGTACTCTTCCAGATGGTAGGCCTTCCGGATGATGGCCATCGCGATAATCAAGGCGGCAATCCCTGAAAAAATAGCCCCGACGACAAAATAGGGGCCGAAGATGGCCGAATGCCACATCGGTTGGATCGTCATGGAAAAGACGTAGCTGACGACCGTGTGCACCGAAATCGCCACAGGGATCACAACGACGGCCATGATGGAGATCAAGACCTCCAGAATCCGCTTCTGCCGGGGTGTCTCCTGCCAGCCGAGGGCCAAAATTCGGTAAAACCGCGGCCACTTGAGGCCGCAATCACGGAGCCGGGCGATATCCGGAATCAGGGGAAGGTACAGGTAGATGCAGGAGGCGGTGAGATAGCAGGTGATGCTCGTCACATCCCAGAGGAGCGGCGAGGTAAAGTGCGGGTGACGGAGTACATTCAGCATACGGTCGGGGCGGCCCAGGTCAATCAAGATATTCCCGACACCAAAGAGGAGGACCATCACGGTAATCACCTCTGCTGATCGCGTGATGGCACGACGCCATTCCGCCTGGGCAATACGGAGGATGGCGGAGATCAAGGTCCCGGCATGAGAGATCCCAATGAAGAAGACAAAGTTGGTAATGTAGAGCCCCCAATAGGTCGGGCGGGAGAGCCCGGTCACCCCGAGTCCCCCAAAAAATTGGTAGAGGTAGGCCCCAACGCCGACCAACCAGACCGAAAAGAGGATGCCGGCCGTGATCCAGAACCGGCGGGTCGTCTCCAACACCGGCTTGAGGAGGACGAGATCCATCTCGTTCGTCTTCATTCGACACCCCCCTCAGTCAGGTAAATTACCTTCGGTTCCGTCCCGAGGTCCTCCATCAAGCGAAAGGCCCGTCGGCTACGGACCAGTTGGGAGACCTCGCTTTTTGGATCATCGAGATCCCCAAAGAACATCGCCTGGGAGGGACAGATTTCAACACAGGCGGGGAGATAATCCTCCGAGATCATCTCTCTCCCCTCCACGCGGGCCTTTTCCCTCCCCTTCTGAAGCCGGTGGGAACAAAAGGTACACTTTTCAACAACCCCTTTTGGACGAACCGAGACATCACGGTTCTTCATCGGGCGCATCTCTTCCGGCCACTGCGGGTTCCGCCAGTTAAACTCCCGGACGGTGTAGGGACAAGCGGTGGTGCAATACCGGCAACCGATGCAACGGGCAAAGATCTGTCCTACAATCCCTTCCTCACTCTTGTAGGTGGCGGAGACGGGACAGACCTTGGTACAAGGAGGGCGATCACAATGCTGACAAGGGAGGGGAAGGAGTCGAAGCCGGAGATGCGGGTACTCCCCTTCCTTCATCGGAAGGAGACGGAGCCAATGGATCGACCGTCCCTGTTCGTGCAACTGCGGGGTGGGGGGAGCGACATTATTCTCCGACTGACAGACCACCACGCAGGCCTGACAGGCGGTACATTTATCGAGATCAATCACCATTCCCCACCGAGTCACAATCTCCTCCTTGTACGGGCGGGGTGACCCCGCCCCTACCTAAACCCTGTAGATCTTCACCGCCGTGATCCTCTCACGTGGCATCTCTGCGGTTGCCCAATCACCCTCCTGAATTTTTCGGACATTCTCCCCGATCCCTGCCGCATAACGCCCCATCGCCGTGTGACCGAACCCGAACGGCATCGCCACCACCCTCGGGTGAACCCCTTCGTAGACCTTCGCAACCACCTTGATCCGTCCCACCGGGGACTCGACCCAGATCATTTCCCGATCCTTGACCCCGAACCGTGCCGCCGTCTCCGGATGGATCTCGGCCCAGCTCTTCCAGCCGATCTGGAGATGTGGCCCGGCGATATCGGCAAGCCAGGCCTGTCCGGCGTTCCTCCCCCCGGTAAGGGCCATCAGCGGATAAGCCTGGAGGGTGAGTGGAAAATCGTCCCGACTTTTAGGGGGAACCGCCGGAGGCAAGTCGGTCGCAAAGGCAAACTTCCCCTCCGGATTCGCAAAGACCCTCCCCCACTCCTCATAGGTGTAGGATGGGTCCCACCATCCCCCTTTTTCCTTCAAGCCTTTCTCAAAATCCTCAAGACTCTGGTAAGAGGGGGACCACCAGCCGCTACGAGCGAGGAGGGAGGTCCATGAAGATTCAAAGGAGGTCCCAAAGAGATCCCCCCTCTGGGAATCGTATATATTTTTGAGCCCCTCTTTGAGAAAATCCTGAAAGCGGTCCCAAGGAAGGGCGCTGGATACCGGTTCTCCGAGCCTCTTTGCCAACTGCAGGATCAGATCCCCTGTGTGCCGGGTCTTGTAGAGTGGGGGACGAACCGGTTGGGAGAGACCAACAAATGGGAATCCCTGCATGGTGGAGGCGGGGCAATCCTGATCCCTTTCCAAAAAGTGGTGATCCGGCAGGACGAGGTCGGAGTAAGCGGTGGTCTCGTCCATGAAGGGGGAAAAACTGACAAGAAGCGGGATCTTGTCAAGCGTCTCCCGCATTTTTTCCGGCTGGGGTGAATCACCCTGTGGGTTTGAGAAAAGGGGGTTGGTGTAATAAAAGAAGAGGAGTTCTAACTGGGCAATGGCGTTTCTGACGACCGGCTGGAATTTTTGGTGCTTCACCCAATAGTCGGCCTCTTGGGGGATGAGGACACCACCGGGGACGTTGATGCTCCCGACCAAGGCGTTCAGGGTATGGATCGCCAGCTGGTCTTTCGGTTCGAGGCGGCCGCAGACGGCAATGGCCGGTTTTGCGGAGGCGAATTCGCGCGCCAGACGGATGATGGTGTCGATCGGAACACCGGTTAACTCCGCCATTTTTTCGGGGGGGTAATTTTCCAGGATGGTGTTTTTGAAATTATTGAAACCACTGCTGTGGCTTCCGAGATACAGACCGTCATAGAGCCCCTCCTTCAGGAGGATCGCCGCCAACCCCAGGGCGAGCAGTCCTTCCGTCCCCGGCTGGATCGGGACCCAGAGATCCGCCTTGGCCGCTGTTACCGAAAGGTGTGGGCCGATATGAACGACCCTTCCGCGAGAAGCCGGGTCGCCCCGGCGCAAGGTCGCCCACCCCCGAAGATTTTCCACCGGGGAACGACCCGCCTCGAGAAGCGGCGCCGAAAAGGAGAAAAGGATTTTTGCCTTTTCAAGGGCATAGGTCGGTTCTGCCGAGAGGCCGTGACTCTTTTCTATCGCCTCCACGGGCCCCTGCCAGGTCGCAAAACTGTTATCAAAATAATTGGGGGAACCGTACGCCTCGAGGAATTTATCAAAAAGGGTCCGCATCAGTCCCCGGTAACGTCCCCCGAGGATTCCCACCTTGTGGGATTCCTTTTTTTGGCGGAGACGGGCGAGCGGTTCCGTCACCGCGGCGATCGCCTCTTCCCAGGAGATCTCCTGCCATTTCCCCTCACCTCGGTGACCGGCTCGTTTTAATGGTTGCCGGATCCGGTCCGGGTCGTAAAAGGATAAAATCCCCGCCACCCCTTTGGGGCAGAGGGTCCCCCGATTGACCGGATGGAGGGGGTTGCCGGCAATCGACACAGGCCAGGAACCAAATTTGCGGACACGGATCCCGCAAGAGCCGGGACAGAGCTGACAAACGGAGGTCACCCAGCTCTCCTCCCCCCGTTCAATCGCCTGTTCGATCTCCTTGAGGACAGCGGCGGTCAAGAGACCCGACTGCGCCAGCATCAGAAAAAAAGAGCTGAGAGTGGCATTTTTCAAAAAATCCCTGCGGGTAAAACCACCTTCAGGGGCTCGCGTCTTTTTTATCGGTGACATAAAATACAATCCTCCGAGGCCCCCTTCTGCCGATGACAGCCAAGACAATCATCCATTGAAAGCTCCACTGGCGCCCGTGAAGGGGGCGTCACCCTCTCCGGCATCTTGCCATGACACGCTTCGCAAGCAACTTTGCCAAACGTGACATGCCGTTGATGAGAGAAGTAGACATGGTCCGGCAGACGGGTCAGCCTCTGCCACGGAATCTCTCCCCTCTCTTCTCCATAGAGGCGGACCTTTTCCTCTTCAGGGTTTTGGGAGAGAGGGGTGCTGTGACAACCGAGACAGATCTCGGCCGTGGGCAAGGTGGCGAAAGGGGTTGTCTCCACCCCGACATGGCAATGGGTACAATCGAGCCCGAGACCGGCCACATGGACCTTGTGATTAAAGGCGATCGGCTGAGAGACCCCTCGGAATCGGAGAAGGAGAATAACCACGATCAGGAGCAGAAGCCCCAAGGCAACAAAGATCCCCCACCGCTTTTTGAAAAGTGCCGTTTTCATTGTCAGGATTTGAACTCTAATCTAAAGGAGAGAAACTAGATCACTATGATACCTGTCAGTGAAGGGGATGATCCTGATCATAAGGCATGCCGACTCTCAAGATAAGCCACAACAAGGAGCGAAACCAAAAAGAGGATCGTCAAGGCCCCCACAACCCGTCTCTTGGCGTTGAGCGATAACATCTAAACGAGCGCCTCCCAGATGGTGAGGACAAGGAGGGTTATCACCCCGATGACCCCCAGAAAAATGGAAAGATCCCTCCCGGGAAATTTTTTCACGAGGAACCGATCAATAAACGGCCAAAAGAGAAGGACCATCGCGGCAACACCGGTCCCCAGGACACCCACCTGCAACGAGGTCAGTTTGAGCCACCGAAAGGTAAAGTAAAAATACCATTCCGGCTTGATATGTTGCGGCGTCAGGAACGGGTCGGCCGGCGGCCCTAGGCCGGCCGGGAAGAAGACAACCAATAAGGTGAGAAGGAGGGCGATGAAGAGGGCGATAATTGTTTCCATCAGGAAGTGATCCGGAAAGAACGGAAAATGTTTTTTCGGTTTCCCCTTGTCCTCCTCAAACTGGTATTCGGTGACCCCAATCAAGCGAATGAGCGCAATATGCATTGTGAGCAGCAGGGTGATCGTTAGCGGCAACAGGGCGATGTGAAAGATGAAGAACCGTGTCAGCGTATTTTCCTCGACCGAATCCCCTCCCCTCATAAAACGGGCCAGGTATTCTCCGATCAGGGGAACATTCTGGGTGATGTTGGCCGCCACGGTCGCCCCCCAATAGGAGAGCTGTTCATAGATCAGGGAATAGCCGGTGAATCCAAAACCCAAGGTGCAGAAGAGGAGCCCGCAACCGAACATCCAGTTCAGTTCGCGCGGCTTCCGGTAGGCCCCGGTGAAAAAGATCCTCATGACATGGAGGATAACGGCAATGATCATCAGTTGGGAGGACCACTTGTGGATGCTCCGGATCACCCAGCCAAAGGAGATGTCGTAGGTGATATGCTGAACGCTCTCATAGGCATGCCCCGGATCCGGCACATAGTAAAAGGTGAGCAGGATCCCGGTCACCACCTGGATAATGAAGAGATAGGCCGGCGTCCCCCCCAGGCAGAACCACCATCTCTTGAGGTGATGAGGAACCGGTTCGCTCGAGACCTTTTCGAAAAATTCACCGGGGATCGGCGCCGAGGTGGCGAGCCACCCTTTAAAGATATTGAAGGCTCTTGAGTGAATCACCCTTCTCACTGATCTTCCTCCTCATAATTCTTTAAAAGCAGGATCAAGACAACAATAAGGAGGATTAAAAAGCCGGCAAAAAGGCTCCCCACCCACCACCGCGTGTGGATTTTTTTCTTGAAGGCCTCGATCTCCCCCTCCATCTCCCCCAGCTCCTTCAAGACACCGGTCGTCTTGACCTGAATTTCTGGAAGGTCCAGCGTGTGGGTCATCTGATGGAGCGAGTTCCGGAGCGAGAACAGTTTTTCCTCCAGACGCTTGACCGGCATCCCGCGCCGTTCCACATAACGAATCGTCTCTTTCTTCTCCTGGAGTCCCAGCTCCGCCGAGACAAAGGCTTTTCTGATCTTCTGGGCATTTTTAAAACTGTGGCACTGGGAGCAGAGCGGTTCGGCAATCAGCTCCAACGAGGCCTTCTGGACATCGTGGCTGTGGTGGCAGGTAACACAGTTTGGTCCGGTGCCGTGGAGAGAAGCGGCATAGTGAGCGCTCTTCATGTAGTTTTCCTTGACCCCCACATGGCAACGCCCGCAAAATTCCGCAATCTGGTTTGGCTTAGGAGCCCCCACAAACCCGGAGGCCGGGTCCATCGCCTTTCCTTCATCGCCGGGATCGCCGCCATGGCACCCCTCACAGGTGTTCCCCATCTTTTTGTGGATGCTCTCCTCCCACAGGGTTACCGGAACGGCTAGCTTATCCCCCATCGCCTGATGACAGGAGATACAGACAGACTCCGTTTTGGTTTCTTCGGCAAAAAGACTCCCCTCGCCCAAGACTATCAGGGTCAGAACCATCAAAAAAATCCCCTTTAAGAAACCCATATCTCCCCTTCCTTGACTTCCACGTTCAGACGCTCCAACCCCTTGGGAGGAGGACCAGACAAGACCGATCCATTGGAACCAAACTTGGCGCCGTGGCAGGGGCACAAGAATTCGTTTTTGCCCCCTTCCCAGGTCACCAGACAACCGAGGTGGGAACAGACGAGTGAAAAGGCGGCATACCCCTCCTTGGAGTTGATCGCCACGGCAGGGATCCCTCGGACATGAAAACGTTTCATCCCCCCCGGCGGGAGCTCACTCAGCGGAATCTTGACAATATCCCCCCCCTTCTTTCGGGAGGGAGGTTGCAGATAGGAAAAGACAGGGTAGAGGAGGCCGCCGGCAAAGATCGTCCCTAGGAAACCGAGACAGTAATGGAGAAATCGTCTCCTTTTTTTTAAAAAGGTTTCCATAGAATCTTTTTATTTCTCGGGAAGGGTGGTCTTTTCCTCGCCAAGAATAACTTTCATCTCCGTTTCGTGGATAATCCTTGGCTGGTATAAATAGTAGAGACTTAACCGGATTTCAATCTTCTTCCCTTCCGGGGCATAAAAGGTAAAATCCTCCGCCCTGACCTCTCCCGGTTCCAGCCGGTTGTCCTGGGAGACCTTGACCGCCTTGAGGAAGAGGTCCGCATCCTTGGTGATGACCTCCCCCTTCTTGTCTACCAGAATCTTTTGAAAGATCCGCTCCGCAGCATAGAGCGGGGCCCCCCCGACAAAGGCCTGCAGGCGCAAAACAAGTTTCCGCGTCGGCATCCCGGTCGGAACCTTATGACCGCTCCCAACATTTTCCAGATAAACAGTCGCGTGGATCTTGTCCCCCTCCCGCCGACTCTCACCGATCCTCAAGGTCACCGCCTTCCGGACCTGTTCAATCGAGTGCCCCCCCGCCGCCTCATGGCTGTTGATGTAAATTTCCTGTGTCGGTTTCACCCGTGGGGGAACTACAAGCCCCTTGAGCGGGGGCATATGACAGGACTGACAGGTTTTTCCCTCCTTGGGTGAAGCACCCTTGGCCTGCGGGCTTTTTTGCCACTCCGAAAAGGTCTCAAAGAGGGGGGCTCCATTCTTATTGGTATACTCGTGGCAACTGCCGCAGAGGCGAGACTGTTCGAAGAGATCGGAATAAGAGACCTCATGGGCCGGGGAGGTGATTCCTTTCAACGGCCCCCATTTCTTTTTGCCGATCACGACCGTCAAGGGATCGGCCGCCCCTGGTTTGGACTCCGTGACACTGTGGCAGAAATCGCAGGTGACCCCTTCCAGGGTGATCGGGTTGGTCAGATGGGTATCACGCGTCTGCCGCACGGTGGGGGCATGGCAGGAAAGACAGAGGAAATCGGTCTGGCCACCTGTCTGCCGTGAGGTCTCCAGAAAGATTGGGTAAAAAACAGGGTCAGTGACGGCATTGGCATGCATCGATTCCTTCCATCCTTCATAAATCGCGACATGACACTCCCCGCAAACTTTCGCCGAGGTGAATCCCTCCTTGGCGAGCTCCGGAGAGGCGTGGAGGGCCCGACAGATTAAAAATAGCGAGAGGACCAACAGAAACCTTTTCATTGAACCCTCCAGAGGTGAGGTTTGTGGCACTCCGTACAGGCGGCGTCTTTTTTCATCCTTCGATGGGACCCCATGCCAATTTTCTGATGGCATTCGAGACAGGTCTCTCGATTAGGCAACAGACTTTCCCTCTTGGCGAGAAAGTTATGACAGCTGGTGCAGTGGATGAAGGCCATCTTTTTCCCAAGACCCTCTGTCTTATCGGGGTGGCAGTTGAGACAGGAATCAGTGGGTTTCAGAAATTCATGAACACCGCCCATATGACAGTCCAAACAATCAATTCTTAATTTTTCAAAGTGAACCCTGTGCCCTGCGGTCTCCCCAACTAATTTCCACTGGGGATCCTGGCTTAAGTGACACTGGGCACAAACCTTGTGATCTAATTCGGGGTGATGAACGACTTGCCGGGGCCTTTTCGTCAAATAAAACCAAACCTGATGAACACTGGCCGAAAGAGACTGATGATGACACTCGTGACAAGTAACAAGATGATGGGGAGAAGTCGACCACTTTTTGTAGGCCGTCTCCATAATATGGCACGACTGGCAGAAGCGGGCATCGTGCTGAACGTAATCGTAGGAACGGTAGAACCCGCCCCCCACAACCATCGCTAATACCACCCCTACCCCGATAATGATCCTGCCACGGAGGCCCTTCACTACAACCTTTCTATTTCAATGTCCGGATATACTTGACCACATCCCCCACTTCCTGATCGGTTAGTTTACCCTTATAGGAAGGCATCTTCCCCTTTCCCCCATGGATCACCTTGGTCAGATCGGCCTCCGACTTTGAGGTGTCAAAAGGGGCCACCTTCATGGCGGCGTTCCCCTTCCCCTCCGCCCCGTGACACCCCTTGCACTTCTGATAGATCGCCGCCCCATCCGCATAAACAAACCCGACCACCATGAAGAAACCAAGAACCGCAAAAACCGCGGATGCTTTTTTCATAACCCCTCCTGCCCGAACTTCCTTAAGCCAAAAAACTATTTTAAACCGCCTTTAATATACTTGACCACATCAGCAATCTCCGGATCGGTCAGCTTGCCATGGTAGGAAGGCATCTTCCCCTTTCCCTCATGGATCACCTTGATCATGTCAGCATCGGATTTGGAAGTGTCATAAGCGGGGACCTTGATCGCCGCATTCCCCTTCCCCTCCGCCCCGTGACACCCCTTGCACTTCTGATAAACCGCCGCCCCATCGGCCCAGACCATCCCCGACCAGAGCAGGACGGCACCGGCCAAAACTATCGCCTTCTCCATAAATCGCCTCCTTTTGAAAACCACGGTTAATCACCAACAACTAGAAATTAAGCTGCGTCTCCGCCCGGAGTTGGTGGGCCATATTTTGAACCGAGCTGTCCGTGGCCTGATACTCCGCCGAGACCCTCAGGAATTTCTGGAAAGACCAGGCAATCCCCCCTGTTCCCATCCAGGTTTTGGAAGTCCCCCCGGCCTCCGCCTTGTTGGTCACATCGTCATAATCAAAACGGACCACCGCATAGAGGTTGTCCTTGATTCTCTGGTCCAGCTCCAGGAAGGAAAACCAGGAGAAGCTGTTGTCAGCGGAGACCAAGGCGGCCGTGGCGGAACCGATCCCGCTCACAAACTGGTTATCTAACCCCATTCCCACGCCCACAAGAGGCTTGAGTCCGATAGAATCAAAGGTGTAATCGCCAAAAAGATAGGCACGGTGGTACTTGGTATTGGCAGCGCCGGCGACATCCACCCCCTTGTCGTTAACCGGATTCGGAGCCCGTCCGTAAACATAAAGAAGAGAGACACTGCCATCGCTCTCCGGAATCATGTACTCCAACAGGGCCGCAAGATCTTTGTGGTTGTTCGGATCTTCATTATCCAGAACGCTTCCCCCTGCCGCTTCAAGACCATTGGTCACCTGGACGAGCCCTGTAAAATTATGGTAAGAATAGCCTGCCTCGGCCCCTACCCCGTCATGACGCGGCCGGAAGCCGTTGACCCGAACGTCAAAAACACGGGGATTATTCAGACCTATCGGACGATCCAATCCCCCGTAGCCTACCCGTGAAAACTGGTGAAACTGACCCACCCGTGAAAAGAAGAAACTATCCGACCCTCCAAAGTTAAGATGGATGGAACCGACCTCCAAAAAGGCATGCCCCTCTTCCGGTTCGAAGGGAAGTTCAAAGAAGAAAGCCACGTTTCGCGACACCGGACCGCTGTAAAACAGGGTCACATCATGCATTTCAAAGTCAAAATCAGCCTTGGCCCCCGCGGTCTTCTGAAAGTTGACCCTCGCCCGACCCCTGGCAGAAAAATAATTCGTCATCTTGGCCATCTCATCCCAGGAAAGATCCGACTCCTGCTTGTCAAACTCGTCCGGCATCCGGTACCCCAACCTTCGAAACTTGTGCCCCATCGGATTGAGCCGGGGAATCATCGTGTGGCACATGGAACAGTCGGCGCTATACCGCCGCGCCCAGGCGGGAATCGCATGGGCCTCATTCTCGAAGACTCCGGCCACCAAGATAAAGATGGCCAGTCCGAACCCGAGAAGCACTCTTTTCAGGCTTGTCCTCATAACCCCCCCTTTCATAATAATAAGGTTGAAACGTTTCATCGCAAAACGAACCTCGGTAGAATACGCGGTAAAACTACCTCATGCCCCGTCCAAAAAAATGATTTCAATCAGGTAAGATCATGATTCTCATCATTTGTAAATCATTTTGGAACCGGTTAGCAGTATGGCAGTAACTGCGATTTGGAGATAAAGACCACCTGGCAATTCTGGGAGGCGGTGCAGGTGCAACAGTAGGGGTTCTCCTCGAAGAAATGAGAGAGCCCCAGGACCTCCCCCTCTGAAGAAGAAACGTGGTGTTCTGCACGGCAGGAACCGCTCTCCCTGGTATAACGAACCTTCCCTGATTGAACAATGAAGAGACCGTAGGGGATGTGCCCTTCGTAGAAGAGGACCTGCCCTTTCCGAAAAGAAAGCGGCTGTCCCTGTTTTAAGAGTTCGTTCCAGTGGGTCTTGAGCGAAAGAAGGGTTTCCTCCTGCATACCCCTGAGGGTAGGAAATCAGCCCTCAATGGAAAATGACAAGACGCAGGAAAAAATATGATTATGATCAGGCCTCAGAGCATTTTTGCTCTAGACTTCAATCCGGGCGGTTTCGAGAAGTGCCTTCGGGTCAAGGATGGTGATCTCCCGCTCCTGAACATCGATCAGCCCATCTTTTTTAAATTCGGAGAGGAGGCGGATCGCCGTCTCCTGCGTGATGCCGATCATCTCCCCCATCTCTTCGCGGGAGAGTTTGAGGTCGATCTGTATCCCCTTCTTAACCGTTTTCCCATAGGTCTCTTTCAGGATCAGGAGGAGTTCCGCCATCCGTTCACGAACGGAACGCTGGGCGATGCTGGTCGCCAGATCTTCCGCCTGCCGGAGTTCCTTGGCCAGCTTTTTAATGAGATTCACCGCCAGTTCCGGATTTTTTGAAATTAACGGGAAAAAGGCATTTTTGTCGATGCAGCAGATCGTCGCCTCTTCCAGCGCCTCCGCCGTGGCATGGTAAGGTTCTTCGGCAAAGAGGGAACGATACCCCAGAAGGGCCCCCGGGCCGGCGATCCTCACAATCTGCTGGCGCCCGTCGATCCCTGTCTTGTAGAGCTTCACCCGGCCGGTAAAAACACAATACAGGCCATAGGCCTGGTTTCCCTCATAAAAAATGGTCTGCCCTTTTTTATAATAATTGGTCGTCTTGTGCTGGTCGCATTCATGAAGGGACTCCCCCTCAAGGGAACAGAGGACCCCCAAGATACGGGACTTACAGGTTTCACAATCCAGCCTTGGCGTTTTGTTCACTTGAGGGTCCTTCTTTTTCAGGAAAAACCTATTGAGTCAAGGGTGTTCTGTCTATAAAATCTCTTCATTCTTCAACGACTTTCACGCGTGCCTGGCACCAGCCATTCTCTTTGTACCAGGCACCGGTCTGGTTCTTAATTTTTTAAAAAAAATCTGGAGTCGTCGAAGGGCCTCGGGTGCCAGAACGCCACCGATGACCGGCATCTTCTGAAAATAAGGGTCTCGATGCATCGGCCAGACCGACCCGCAGGCCCCCGCCTTCGGGTCGGGTGCCGCAAAAAAGACACGGGAGACACGGGCCTGATGCATCGCGGAGAGACACATCAGGCAGGGCTCCAGGGTGACATAAATTTCCAATCCCGGCATCCGCCAACTTTTTAGTTTTCTGGCCGCTTTTCTTAAAAGAAGGATCTCGGCATGCCCGACGGGGTCCAAGGTTTTCTCCCGGATGTTATGGGCACAGGCCAAAACCTTACCTTGATAGACAGCTACGGCACCGATCGGGACCTCCCCCTTTCGGGCCGCCTTGTCGGCCTCCCGAAGGGCGACTTTCATCCCTTGTTCATCATTCATAATACTCTGGGAATTTTTTGAGCGAAGGCCAGAGGGTAGGGTCATGGCCGGGGATCACCATGACCTCGAGGTTGTTCTCAGTAAATTTTCGGATCTGACCCAGGCTCTCCCACTCCTTGGCCTCATCATGTTGGGTTAGATAACGGGCAAAAAAACCGCGGCGGGCCGGTTTTTGATAGTTCTCGGTGGTCCAAGCGGCATCCGCAGTCAGGAGCATGCTTTTGCCGGATGGAAAATTGAGGAGGAGCGACCAGTGGCCAGCGGTATGACCCGGCGTCGGGATCAGGATGATCGAACCGTCGCCAAACAGGTCATGGGCATGTTCAAAATTTTGGTACGGCGGCGTTACTTTATCATTGATCGGGGCGATCCGCCTCCGTTCCGATTCCCACTGGGAGGCGATATACCCTTTACGGAAATTAGACCAATGCCCCCCCTGCGCCGCCTCCCATTCAGACTGGGAGACAAAAACGGTCGCCCTCGGGAAATCACGGATCCCGCCGGCATGATCACTATGAAGGTGCGACAGGAGGATAAACCGGATGTCGTCCGGGAAAAGATTGATCTGTCTTAATTGTGAGACCACCGAATCCTCAGGCCTCCAGTCAAATTTGAGGAAAAAGGGAATCAGCTTTTCCGGAAAAGAGAGAAAATCCTCTTTTGTTTTTGTCCCAAAACCGGCGTCGAAGAGGATCCAGGCGGCCGGGTGACGGATCAGATAAACGGGGACGGGGGGCTCCACCGGTTTCCAGGGACCGCCAGCGACCATCTGTGCATAATTGGCCCTGAACCGGCCGGTAGAAAGGCAATAGAGATGCAAGGTGTGCGGCGGTGGATTTTTCATGGGAACAATCCCTTCGTCCTGTGCCAAGGCTGAAAAACCGGAGGCCAAAAAGAAAAGGACCGCCAGAGCCGCCATTGACTTCCCTCGCCTCACCATGTTTGGATCCCCCTCATGTCTGTTAAAGAAATCCCTTACTGCGACCCCTGCTCTATCTTCCCCCTCTTTAAAGATCAACCCTTTTCAATCCTGCTCGATTCTTGCGGGCTCGGGCGTTATTCATTGATCGTTTTTGAACCAAAAGAGGTCATCCGGGAAAATCCGTTTCCACTCCTAAAAAAATATTTAAAAACAAACCACCAGGATAAAAATTTAAATTTTCCCTTGGGTGAATCACCCTTGGGTGAATCACCCTTTAGCGGCGGTTGGGTCGGTTACCTGGGGTACGATCTTTATCCCCTTTTGGAAACACGGATCCCTCAACCTATGCCTCAAAAAGATTCGCTCCCTCCTTGTTTACTCGGTTATTATGATAAGGGGATTTGCTTTGATCATCTTCAAAAAAAGATGTTCGTCTTTTCCGAAAACCACGAATCTCAGATCACCGAAATTCTTAAAACAGCCCCCTCTCCCTCGATGGGAGAGGGTCAGGGTGAGGGTGATCGCGGGGTCACCCTCCCCTTCATCCCCTCCCATCAAGGGAGGGGGGATAAAATTGATTTCCTCTCTAACTTTACCCATGAAGAATACCTGAGAGCGATCCGGAAGATAAAAGATTACATCGCCGCCGGTGATTGTTACCAAGTCAATCTTTCTCAGCGTTTCCAAACGAAGTACGGGGGCGACCCATGGGACCTCTACCTCCGGTTGAGAGAGGTCAGTCCAAGCCCTTATGCCGCTTACTTAAACGGCGGTGATTTTCAGATCCTCTCCTCCTCCCCTGAGCTGTTTCTTAGGGTAAGGGCAGACGGCGGTGCGCCCCTACTTGTCACCACCCGTCCGATCAAGGGGACCCGGCCCCGAGGGAAAACACCGGAAGAAGATGCCCGACTGAAAGAGGAGTTGGTCATGAGCCGGAAGGACCGGGCGGAACTCTTGATGATCACCGATCTTGAACGAAACGATCTGGGGCGGGTCTGTAAAAAAGGGTCTATTCAGGTTAGCGAACTCTACCGTGCCGAATCTTTTTCTAATGTCCATCACTTGGTAGCCACGATTGAAGGGGAGCTTGAAGAAGGGAAAGATGCGGTCGATTGCCTCAAGGCCTGTTTTCCGGGAGGTTCGATTACCGGGGCCCCCAAGATCCGGGCGATGGAGATTATTCGCGAGCTGGAAACAGTCCCCCGCGGGGTCTATACCGGCGCCATCGGATTTATTGGGGACGATCAGTCGGCCCACTTCAATATCGCGATCAGGACCCTCACCCTAAAGGAGGGAAACGCCTTTTTTCATAGCGGCGGAGGGATTGTCGCCGATTCTGACCCGGAAGCGGAGTACCAGGAAACTTTGGCCAAGGCCTCGGGGATCATGAGGGCGCTAGACCGATGATACCGACCCTTTTTGAAACACTTCAATTCCGCAAGGGAAAGATCCTTTTCCTCAAGGAGCACTTGACCCGACTCCTCCGCTCTGCCCGTCACTTTGGTATTGAGCGAGCCAAGGTGAGAGTGACCCTGCAACCTCACCATTTCTTTCCTCCTTCCCTCTATCAAAGAGGGGCCAAACTTATCATCGCCCGCTCCGTAAAGAATGACTCACCACTGCGATCATCCCACAAGACATTGCCACGCCAGACAAAAGAAAAAGCGGCCGAGGAGGCGAAACGAAAGAAGGCCCACGAGGCGATCCTCCTGAACAAGGCTGGCCGGGTCACCGAGTGCAGTTCCTCCAACATCTTCCTTGTGAAAAATGGAAGGCTCATCACCCCTCCCCTTTCCGAGGGGCTCTTGGACGGCATTACCCGTCAAAAAGTTTTTAAAATTGGCCGACGGCTGAAGATCCCCACCCGAACCTGTCCCGTTTCGCGGAAGGAACTCTTCGGGGCCGATGAGGTCTTTATCACCAGTTCCCTCAAAGGGATTTTACCGGTTCGAAGGATTGATAGAAAGGAAATCGGAAAAACCCCTGGGCCGGTCACAACCCGCTTGATGAAGGCGTACAAGAAAAAAACCGGTTGAGGTACCGCCGCGCCCGGCGGGCCGACTCTTCAAAAGAAAAACCGGAGGCAAGGTTTGCCGTCAGGGCGGAGGACAAAAGACAACCACTGCCGTGGAGGGAACCTGGGAGCCTCTTTCCCTTGATCGTCACAAACTTTTTCCCGTCAAAAAGAAGATCGGTCGGCGCCCCATCAAGATGCCCTCCTTTGATCAGGACCGCCTGCTCCTTTTCCTCCTCCGCCCCCCGCTTCATTGACCAGAGGATCATCTCGCCCGCCTTTTTCATCTCTTTCAGGTTTGTCACCGGATGATTGATCAGTCGTGAGGCCTCGCTTAAATTCGGGGTGACCACCGTCGCCAGAGGCATGAGGGATTCCTGAAGGAGCGCGATCCCTTCGTCGTCCAAAAGAATCCCACCGGTTGTCGAATGAAAGATCGTATCAAGGACAATAGGAATTTCACCCTTCGACAAGCTCAGGGTGTCCATTTTACTCCTATCTGGACATGGTGAGCCTGTCGAACCATTCCAATTTTTCAACCACGAGACTAGCTTCTCAACAATCGCCGCCGTCCCCAACATCCCGATCTTGATCCCTGAGATTTTTTGAGTCTCCACGGCGAGAAGCTGGTCCTCCAAAATTTCCGGAGAGACAGGATTCAGCGAAAAAAATGATTTTTCATTTTGCGCCGTGAGGGCGGTGATCACCGAAAGGGGCCTAAATTTCAGGTCGTGAAAGACAGTCAGGTCTCTCTGAACACCAGCACCGCCGGAAGGGTCCGAGCCGGCAATCGACAATAATGTTGGTTGCTGTCTCATAATGAAATCCCCCCTGCCCCCCTTTGACAAAGGGGGATTAAGGGGGATTTTTCAAAGATTCAATACAATCCCATTCCCCACCGTAATCTGGTGAGATTCCGAAAATCCGGCATTAACCTCGAGGGCGTATCGGTACGGGGCGTCCGCAGAAATCAACGCCTCCGAGAATGGGGTCGTATTTTTAGCAATCGAAATAATCTTTAGATCACTCCCGATAAAAATAATATCCAGCGGGAGGGGGGTATCTTTCATCCAAAAAGTTTCAGCGACATCCTGGTCAAAGACAAACAACATCCCGGCATCCGCGGCCAGGCTGGTTCGGGACATCAACCCCTGGCTCCTCTTGGCATCGGTGTCAGCAACCTCAACGGTCACCGTGAAGGAGCTTTGACTATTGGTCAGAATAACCTGCGATTGGGAGGTCGCCTCACTCCCGCAACGGCAGGAAACAATCAGGAATAAAAATGTAAGGGCGTACGGCCGTACGCCCCTACCCGATCTTTTGAACATACCACGCCACCTCTTCGGCAATATCTTTGGCCTTCGTCAAACCGGAAATCATCGCGACGGCACTCGCCCCCGCCTGAATCACACCGTCAACATTCACCCGATGGATTCCGCCGATCGCCACAACCGGCACTTTGACCTGTCGGCAGACCTCATGCAGTTTTTCTAACCCTTGTATCGGATGACCGGGTTGCTTTGTAGTTGTTGGAAAAATGGCGCCGAAGGCGACATAATCTGCCCCGTTCTGTTCAGCCACCAGCGCCTCTTCCAGAGAATGGGAAGAATACCCGATGATCCTTTCCGGTCCCAGTAGTTTTCTGGCCTCGATGATCGGGAGATCGTCCTTCCCCCCATGCCAGCCATCCGCCTTCACCTCCAGGGCCACTTCCAGGTAATCGTTCACAATAAAGGTGAAATCATAGTTCTTCTTCAGAGCCATGATTTGACGGGCCGTTTCAAAAGGGGGGGGGCCTTTCTTGTCTCTCAGCTGGAGGGTCCGGGCACCCCCTTTCAAATACTGCTCGGCAAGCCAGAGGTGAGAATATTGCGGTGTGAGGGAGTTATCGACGATGGTATACAATCCTTGAATCTTCATTTTTTAGTGCATCACCCGAAACAAAATAAACATCGCTGTCAACCCCATTAAAAAACCGACAAAGATGGAATTCCGGCGTGTCGCGTACTTATGAACCTCCGGCAGAAGGTCAGAAAGGGAAATATGCAAAAACGTCCCGGCCGAAAAAGCGAGGGCTGTTCCAGCAGTGGCTGAATTTGGGGAAGAAACAAGCCCGCGAACCAGCAAGGCCCCCAACGGAACCATGACGACAAGAAGGAGATTGAACAGGACGATACGGGAACGGGGGTATTTTTCATGGATCAAGATCGAGGTCAGGGCGAAGGCCTCCGGGAGTTTATGAAAGAAGATTGTCAGAAAAACAATCAACCCCAAGCCGCTAACCAGAAGTCCGGAACCCAGGGCGATCCCATCCGCCAGGGCGTGAACTGAAAGTCCAAGGATGGCGGTGATCCCCATGGAGTGGACCTCGCAATCGAGCGCCTCGCAAATGTGGACCGTCACGAATTTTTCAAAGGTATAGAAAAAGAGAAAACCGGCCAAGACCCAGAAGGAAGAGAATTTACCCATCAACTCGTAGGACTCCGGCAGAAGATGCATGAGGGTTGCCCCCAGCATGACACCGGCGGAAAAGGCGAGAAAGACCGGAAGATGATCCTTGGTCCAGGAAAGCGCCAGCGGGATCAGACTGCCACTAAAAACAGACACCGAGATCATCAACGAATAAAGAGAAAGACTCCCGACGAATGATTCCATGTTTTAATCCTCAACTTCCCTTTTTTTGACAAAAGGGGGTTCGATCTTGAGCTCCTTTATCTTTTTCCGGAGCGTGTTTCGGTTGATCCCCAAAATCCGGGAGGCGCGGATCTGGTTCCCCCGGCTTCTCTCCAAAATCAGTTCAAGGAGCGGTTTTTCCACCCGTTTCATGATCAGGGGATGGAGATCCTCCATATCATACGACCCCCATTTGGCAAGGAAGGAGGAGAGCTTCTTTCGGACAACCTCTTCCAGGGCAATCTCATCCATATCCGCCGAACCCAGGGTATCGGCCATGAACGGTTCCACCACTTCCGGAGTAATGGTGGTCCAGGGGCTCAAGACCATCGCTCGCTTGATGATATTCTCCAGTTCACGCACGTTACCGGGCCAGTCATATTTCTGCATCTTCCGAATAGCCTCTTTGGAAATCTTTTTCTTTCCGGTCCCCAGTTCCTCGGAGAACTTCTGGGCAAAAAAATCGGCAAGAACCGGGATATCCTCACGCCTCTCACGGAGGGGAGGAATTTTGACCGGAACCACATTGAGCCGGTAATAGAGGTCTTCCCTGAACTTTTTCTCCTTCACCAGTCTTTCCAGATTCTGATGGGTGGCCGCGATGATCCGGACATTAACCGGCACCCCGACGGCCGCCCCGACACGTTGAACCACCTTTTCTTGAAGGACTCGAAGCAATTTGGCCTGGAGAGGAACCGGCATATCGCCGATTTCATCCAAAAACAGGGTTCCTCCTTCGGCCTCCTCAAAATAGCCGGCATGGTCCCTCTCGGCACCGGTGAACGCCCCACGGATGTAACCGAACAGTTCACTCTCCAGCAGGTCGCGGGGGATGGCGGCGACATTGACCGGCACAAACGATTTCCGGACCCGCAGGCTGTTCTGGTGAATCGCCCGGGCGATCAGCTCCTTGCCGGTTCCGGACTCTCCCTGAATCAGAACCGTCACGTCATTAGCCGATAATTTACCGATAATCTTGTAAATCTCCTTCATCGGCCGGCCCTGCCCGATGAGTGTACGGCCAGGATCGTGCTTCTCCTTCACCTCCTCTCGGAGTTGGGCAACCTCTTCCTCGAGCGACTGAATTTTCCAGGCTTTTTCGACCAGGATCTCGATCTCTTCAATGTCAAACGGCTTGGCGACATAATCAAAGGCCCCCCGTTTCATTGCCTCAACGGCATTTTTCATCGTATCCTGGGCTGTAATCATAATCAGGCGCGGCGGGTTGGGCAGGGTGCGCGTCCGATCCAGGACCTCAAGACCGGAGAGTTCGGGCATCCGGAGATCCACAAGGCCGGCAAAACAGGCCTGACTGGAAAGAACGGCCAACGCCTTTTTGCCATCTTCGGCAAGGAGGACTTCATACCCTCGTGCCGTTAGGGCGTTGCTGAGAATGATCCTGACACTCTCTTCGTCGTCGGCCACGAGGATCTTTTTTGATTTTCCTTCAAGAGTCATGGGCCACTCTCAAGGTGACAGCAATCGTCGTTCCCTTTTCAAGGACACTTTTAATCTGCACCGTTCCCTTTTGTTCATGCACAATTTTTTGGGAAATCGCGAGTCCCAAACCACTCCCACTTTTCTTCGTCGTAAAAAAGGGGGTAAACGCCTTGTCCAGATTCTCCGGAGGGATCCCCACACCGGAGTCGTGGATCTCCACCGCCACCATCCGTGTACTGGTCTGGTTCTCACGGCGAATCCGATAATCGGTCATCATCTTGGAAACCACCCGCAGGGTCCCTCCTTTTGGCATCGCCTCGGCCGCATTTTTCACAAAATTTAAAAAGGCCTGTATCAGCCGGTCGGCATTTCCCCAAACAAAGGGAAGGCTGGGGTCATACTCCCGAATGACCGTCACTTTGGAGACACGACAATTTTTCTCTTCCAGTTTTAAAACCCTGTCCAGAATTTCATTAATATTGACGGCCCCCATCGCCATCTCCTTCGGATTGGCAAAATCCAGAAGATCCCCAACCAAACGGTTGACCCGTTCTGATTCCCTCAAAATAATCTCACAAAATTCTTTCAACTTGTTCCCCGTACTGTGGCGGGAAATCAGCTGGGCCGCCCCCTTGATGCCGGAGAGCGGGTTTCGGATCTCGTGGGCCAGGCCGGCGGCGATCGTCCCCATGAGCGCCAGCCGATCCACCTTTCTTTTCTGCTCCTCCAGTTTTTTTAAGGGGCTGATATCCTGAAATGCCAGCGTCCAGCCAAAAAAGGCCTCCGTGGGTGACACACCATTGTGTGACTCACCCTTTTCTTCCCAGAGGGGAGAGACCTGGATATCAAAAAAGAAAGGGTGACCGCTGGCAGAAAGCCAGGAAAGATCACGCACACTGCCGGAACTCATCTTTTCAAGGAGCCGCTCTACCGGCTCGCGAATCACCGGTTTTTCGGAAAAGAGTTCGGAGAAAGACAAACCCGGAATCGCCGCCGGTTCTCTTTCAGCCAGACGGGCCGCCATGGAATTACCGTAAACCACCTTCCGTGCCGCATCCAACACAAGGATCCCATCGGCAAGACTGTTAACGATTTTTTCCCAAGCCAGAAACATAAGGGTGCCTATTTTTTAGGCAGGCTAGTCCTTCTCGCTTTACAAAGGCAACCCCAAAATGATACGCGGTTGGCCCTGATGCTCCGTTTTTTCTTCAATCGATCCAGCGGTTTTGTCCGGTTCCTGGAGACCTTGGGGGTTGTTGAGGCCGTCATCCTCCTGCAACTTTTTCACTGGAGAGAGGGGTTGACGGTACCCGAGTGGCTCTTTCTCTTTTTGTTGTTTCAATCACTCCTGATGAAGGTCTGCGACCTGATCCACTGGTACCCGGAACCGCAAAGGACGATCGGCATCGAAGTTCATTTTAAAAAGGCGATGGTCGCGATCGCCTACATCCTTTCCCTCTCTTCGTCTTTTATTCTGGCCGGTATTTTCCTCCCCGCGGTGATCATCGGCAACCTGTCCATGATGGTGTTTACCGTCGGGAACGTCGTCCTCCTCTGGCTTCATTTTCATGACAAGGAGGAACTTCCAATCAACTGGTTTACACTGAATAGACACTTGAAAGAAGAAAAACCGGCAGAAGAGTCCGTTACCTCAACACAACCGTCCCGATCGCCGGCATAACCAGTTTTTTTAGGTTGACAGGCCTTTCTATATGGTATATTAATATATCATATGGAATTTAAAAATATCATTGAAAAACTGCTGGCCGACCCCATCAAGATCCGTCTTTTTTCTGTTCTCTCCCAAAACAGAGGGGGACTCTCAGGAAGGGCCTTGGGCGTTCTCTGTTCCACCTCTTCCTTCAAAATACAACAGGTCGTGAGAGAGCTTGTGGCCCAAGGGGTCTTAACCGAATCGATTGCCGGGAGGTCCCATCTTTACCGACTGAACCTTTCCCACATCCTTGTTCAGGAAGTTATCCACCCCTTGCTTCAGTTTGAAGGCAACCTCTTGAAACAACTGGGGGCCAAAATTCTTAAATCTCTCAACCCCAAACCTCTTGCGGTGATTATTTATGGAAGCGTTGCCAGGGGAGAAGAAACCGCTCAAAGTGATATCGACCTTCTCCTGATCGATCCTGAAAAAGGGAAGCTCCCAAACCCTGCCCCTTTTGCAGAAAGGATTGTCCGGGCCTATGGTAATTTTGCCAGTTTTAAACGGATGACCGTCAACGAGTTACGGGAAAAGGTGCGACAAAAGGACCCCTTGATCCGTAATGTCGTCAAGGAGGGGCGGAGCCTTGCAGGTCTCCCACTCATGGAGGTATTAGACTATGGCCGCCAAAAAGATAAGCACCACCACTCTTCCCAAGAGTGAGTTCAAAAACTATTGGGGAAAGGCACTCCAATTTTATAACGCCATGAATCTTTGTCTTCAAGACCAGGAATGGGATGCTGTTTTGCTGAACGGTGTTCATGCGGCGATCAGTGCCAGTGATGCCTTGACCGTTTTTCTGACAGGAAAAAGAAGTTCCAGTAAACTTCATCAGGATGCCGTGGCTCTTCTCATCCATGCTGTTTCAGAAAACCAGGAGGACCGGAAAAACGCCTCCCGGCTTTCTGAAATTTTGAACGAAAAACACCAGATTGAATATGAACCGAGACGTTTTACGGAAAGAGAGGCCTTTGCCTTTGCGCAAAAGACTGAGCGGTTTTTCGAATGGGTCAAAAACCGGCTTCCTTAACGGACCACAACCGTCCCGATCGCCCGTGTCACTAATTTCTTAGGGCGACCAAACTTATACGCCTCAAACTTCATCGTCCGTGAGCTGTTGCCAATCCGGACAATCGTAGCGGTCGCTTCAACGGTGTCACCGGCGTAGACCGGTGCGAGGAACTCCACCTCCTGGTAGGCCCGGAAGAGTCCTTCGTTCTTCCCTCCCGACTCGCGAAGACAAAGCAGGGTCGCCGCATCCCCAAAGAGCTCAAGAATCTTCGCCCCCGCCACCAAGCCACCCGAATAGTGAGCGTCCTTTTTTCGAAGAGGCACCCGGACCTTTGCCTTCCAGCCGACTTTTGCTTTTTTCTTGCCCATCTTTTTGCCTCCGGATCAGTTCATGAACAATAAAACTGGCCACCTCTGAGGGTTTGGTCCCGGGACCAAAACCGGCATCAAACCCGATCTCATGTGCAATCTTGTGGGTCATCCGTGGCCCTCCTACAACCAGAAGCGCCCTGTTCTTCACCTCCTTAAGAAGTTTCAGCATCTCCTTTAAATTTTTAATATGCTGGTCTTGCTGTGTCACTAGTTGAGAAACCAAAATCGCCTCCGCCTTGAGTTTCATCGCCTGCTCCACCAATACCTTATTATCCACCTGGGCCCTGAGGTTGTGGACCTCAAAACAGGAATACGATTCCAACCCCTTGTCCCCCGCCAGCCCCTTCATCGAAAGGATCGCATCGATCCCGACCGTATGGGCATCGGAGCCGGTGGTGCCGCCGATCACAACAATCCGTCGCCCTTGGGTGGAACACCCTGGGGTGGAGCACCCCAATTTTTGGTGGGCAACCTCTTCGATCTCCTTGTGCGTGAGTCGCGGGATCTCCATCTTCGGGACAATAATTTTATCAAAATTAATCGTCAGTTTTGAAAACCCATAGACGACAAAGAAAGTGAACTCGGGACCGATCCCCTCCATGCAGGTCACCTGGACCTTTTCCAGCCCCATCTTTTCGGCATAAAGACGCGCCGCCTCCTTGGCGGCATCGGAGGGAGGGACCGGCAGGGTAAAACTGACCTGAACCCCACCATCCCCCAGATGGTCCCCATAAGGTTTCAAATTTTTCGGATCAGCGGCCATGGTGTCGCCTCCCCCTAAATCGTTTCCTCGGCGCCCCTCCTCCTTCGGCCCTCGCGGGAACTCCCCTGGGGTGAACCACTCTGGCTTCATCCTCATCAGGGGTCTGTTTCTTTTCCAGCGCCTTCCAAACCGGATTAAAGTAGTGGTGATCCTGCCGTACCACACCGTCAAGACCACGCCCTCCCTCAACGGCACGAGACATGTTGGCAAAGAGACCGTTTTCAATCGCCTTCATCAGACCGCACTGTTCTACCTTCTTGAGGAGAGTATGAGTCTCCTCCAGCATCGCCCGGGCCCGCCGGATCACCTTACCGTTTGGGCTCCAATAGATTTCATCCCCCAGATGTCGGGCATTGTTAAAAATAATGTTGGCACTTTTTAGGCTCATAAATCGGTCCTGCAAAAACGGGTTGTGGATCGCCTCGGTCGCCATCCCCAACAACTGGATTTCCTGATGAGTCATGACCCCGACCAGATTGAAGAGGGCATCCAGGGTATGGCTAAAAAAGATGTCGCCAGTCTTGTGTCGTGTCGGCGGCATGTACTTGACCGGTGACTTCGAAAAAATCTCCCGGACCATTTCGGCCTGGGCAATCTCGTAGAGAAAACCGTCTTCGAGGGTCGGGTCCATTTCAAAGGCATGCCCCAGCCCCAACTGTTCTTCGGAAAGATTGGCCAAGAGCCCGAACTGCTCATTGATAAACTGGGAGGCCAAGACCTGAGGGAAGGCCCGGTACGACTCCGCCGTGGTGAGGTAATTGTCCTCGCCGGTGTTGATAATAATCCCGGCGCGGGCAATCACCAGGCGTGAAAAATACTGGTCGGTGAAGGTCCTCTTCATATTGATATCCCGGAAGAGAATTCCGTACATGGCATCGTTCAATAAAAAATCGAGATTTTCAAACGCCCCCATAACGGCAATCTCCGGCATGCAAAGTCCGGAGGAATAGTTGGTCAACCGGATGTAGCGCCCGATCTTCTCCCCTACTTCATCCAATGCCTTTCGCATGATCCTGAAATTTTCCTGCGTCGCGTAAGTCCCGCCAAACCCCTCTGTTGTCGCCCCATGAGGGACATAATCCTGCAAACTTTGTGCCGTGGAGCGGATGACGGCAATGCAGTCGGCCCCTTGAAGGACAGCCGACTTGGCCTGTTCCACATCCTCATGAATATTGCCGGTCGCGACAATCAGGTATTTCAGGGGCCGATCTTCTCTCTTGGTTTGGTCGATCACCTTTTGCCGTTTCTCACGGGCACCATCCAATCGGCGCAGGCCCCGGATGACCGCACTCTGGAGAACCTGTTGAACTCGCTCAAAAGGGACCTCCGGTGTTTCTCCAAGATTGACCCGGCCATCGGCAATCCGCAGGGCAAGACTCAAAGGAGAACTGGAACGGTGATGGGCCAAGGCGCGGCCAAACCAGGTGGAGATCCCCAAGGCCAGTTTTTCCTTCGGCAGACGGTCAACGATCAGATTGACCACCGGCATCGATTTGATCGCCTCCTCAATCCCCAGGAAGCGAAGGGTCGCCCGTTCGATAGAAACGGTGGTGTGGCGGTTGATAAATTCCTGAACCTGGCGGGTGATTTGCCGAGCCACATGGTGGCAGGATTCAATTTTATCACGATCCAGATTCAGACGGGACATGGAGAATCTTTTTAACTGTTTCTCTTTATTTAATCAACAAATTCCATTAAGATTCCCCCTAGTGACTTTAGACCTTTCCCATCGGCAACTTCTTGGCGGTGAGTTTTGGCGGCAGATCCCCGCCTATGCCGATATCTCGGCAGAAACATTCAACGATCATAAGTGGCAACTCAAACATTCCATTACGAGCGTAGCCCAGGTGCTGGACACCCTTCGCCAGATGGTCTGCCGGGAATTCTATGAAGATCTGGCGAAAGGATTTCACAGGGCACCGATGGCGATTCGCATCTCCCCCTATATCATGAGTCTCATCAATTGGAACAACCCTTATCAGGACCCGTTGCGACTTCAGTTCCTCCCCTTAGCCAGCCGTCTGCTCCCCGATCATCCGGAGTTGAACCTCGATTCCCTCCATGAACAGGAAGATTCCCCCGTCCCCGGTCTCACACACCGGTACCCGGACAAGGCACTCTTCCTGGCACTGGATACCTGTCCTGTCTATTGCCGTTACTGTACCCGCAGTTACGCCGTCGGGTTGGATACGGACGAGGTGGAGAAGGTGGCGATGACCCAAAATGAACTCCGTTACCGGAAAATCTTCGACTACATCCGGAGCCAGCCACAGCTTGAGGATATCGTCGTCTCTGGCGGTGACGCCTACATGCTTTCTCCGGTCCGGCTTCGTCTGATCTGCGAAACGCTACTCGCCATGCCTCAAATCCGCAGAATCCGGATCGCCACAAAGGGCCTGGCCATTATGCCAATGAAGGTTCTCTCGGACCCGGATTGGTACGAAACGGTCCTGGAAATGGTTCGGAGAGGGCGGAAACAGCACACTGAGGTCTGCATTCATACCCACTTCAGCCATCCCAAAGAGATCACAGAAATCACCCAAAGGGTCATGGGGAAAATCATGGAAGACGGGATCATTGTTCGGAACCAGGCGGTCCTCCAGCGTGGGGTCAATGACTCGAGCGAAACGATGGTCCTGCTCGCCCGCCGACTCTCCTTTATTAATGTTCAATCGTACTATGTCTATATGCACGACCTGGTGCGCGGGGTGGAAGATCTTCGGACCTCTCTCAAAACCGGGCTTGAGATCGAAAAACAGGTCCGTGGGTCAACCGCCGGTTTTAATACACCGACGTTTGTCGTTGATGCCCCGGGCGGCGGTGGCAAACGGGCGATCCACAGCTACGAATGCTATGACCGTGAGACCGGCATCTCTGTTTACACCGCCCCTTCCGTCAAACCGGGAAAATTTTTCCTCTATTTTGACCCGCTCCATACCCTCTCCCCGCAGATCCAGAAGGACTGGTTTGATCCCAAAAAGAGAGAGATGATGAAGGAGGCGGCGTTAGGTGCCGCAAAAAAAGGAAATCGTTAACTGAGTCGTCTTTCAAACCAACCCCGAACCTCCGGCGATTCACGAAGGATGTTCAATGCCAACTCGGCATGGCCCGGGATGTACCCGGTCCCCATCATCAACCGGACATCATGGCTGACCCCTTCAGCCCCAAGGGTCGCCGCCTGGAAGTTCGTCGCCATATTGAAAAAATAGACGAGCCCGCCAGGATGACTGGCGAGGATGGCTGCCATCTCGGTCTTGGGAACATTCGCCGTATTGATCACCACATCCGCCATCTTCCCCTTGGTGATGGCCCGAACTTTTTGATAAACCGCCACAGGGTCCTGGGCATCCACCAAGATCCCCTCATCGACAAAGGAGCAGTCTTCAAGTTGCGCCAGAGATTCACTATTTTTTTCAAGACAGAAGACAAAGCCGCTCTTGCCCACCTTTTTTTTGGCCTCATAGAGAGAAAGTATCCCCGCCTTGCCCGCCCCCAGGACCACAACGGTATCCCCTTTTTTGACAATCCGTGGGACCGTCGCCGGCGCCCCACAGACATCCAGCACCGCCAGGGCGATCGGTTCCGGAATGTCAGCCGGCATCTTGGCAAAAACACCGGATTCGAAAAGAATCGCATGCCCGGAGACAGAGAGCTGTTCCTTCTCCACAAAAACCTGTTTGATCTCTTTCAAGAATAAAGGGGTCAGCGTGAGCGAAACGAGAGTCGCAATCCTGTCACCTACTTTTGGGAACGGGTCCTGTCTCGGGTTCCGCCCAGCCGTGCTCACCCGTTCCGCTCGGCCGGGCGCCCGACCCTCGCCACCCGTCTCTAATTTCCTCCCAACCTCCCTAACCGTCCCCAACAGCATCCCGCCCGAATTCGTCACCGGATTGTGCATCTTGCCACGTCTCTCCACAATCCCCCGGATTTTTTCAGCTATTTTTTTTGGATCCTTCCCTACCTCCGCCTTGATCTGGTGAAAACTGGCTGAATCGATATTTAAAGTTTCCACATCGATTAAAATTTCGTTGTCGTAGAGGGGGAGCGCAGGGTCTACCTTTTCAGCGGCCTGGGGAAGAGATCCCCGAGGAGAAAAAACACGATGCATCCCGAAGCGGTCACCACCGGAGCGTTGAGGCATGATTTACCTATAGTGCGACCCTAGTTTTTCTGCAATAAAGAAACTGATTCGATATGGTATGTTTGTGGAAACATGTCTATCGGTTGGATTTTTTCGAGGCGGTAGCCGTGGCGGGTCAGGAATTGCAAGTCGCGGGCGAGTGTCGGCGGGAAACAGGAGACATAAACAATTTTCCGGGGGGCCAGTGAAACAATCTCTGAAAGGATCAGCTTTGCCCCCTTTCGCGGCGGGTCCAAAAGGAGAGAATCAAATTTTCTTTTCTGTCGGACAAGGTCTCTCATTACTTTTTCCACCCGGTTATAAATGAACCGAACTTCATGACGAGGGACCTGTGAGACGGAAATCGCCTCCCCCGGCGACTGCTCCACCGCCGTCACCTTGGCCCCTTGTGCCGCAAGCGGAAAACTGAAATTGCCATTTCCGGCAAAGAGTTCCAAGACCTCCTCTCCTTCCCGAACAGCCATCAATCCAACCACCGCAGAGACAAGATTTTGATTCTGTTCGCTATTGACCTGCGAAAAGGCCCCCTTGCCGGTCTCCAACCGCACACTCCCCTCCTCCTCATCCACCATCAACTCCACCTGCCACCCCCTTTTGCGAATCTCACGGGGGTTGATCGATTTCAGCGTCGCATTGATCCGTTCATCGGCAATCGGGCACTCTTCAATCGCAACAACCCCCTCCCCATCGGCCCTGTAAAAACCGATCTCCCCTTTGGGTGAAGCACCCTTGTCCCCGACGTTCAGTTGGATTCGATTCCGGTAGTGCCACACTTTGGGTGATGGAATAATCGGGAGTAGCGGGGGTTCTTTGATCCTTCCTAATCTCTCCAAGGTTTCCTTGAGAATTTCCTGTTTCCAATAAAGCTGTTTTTCGTACGGGAGATGTTGCCATTGACAACCGCCGCAGGTGAAAAAATGCCGGCAGGGGGCGGCGACACGATCCGGCGAAGGGCTGACAATTTCCTGGATGGCGGCATAGGCATATCGTTTTTGGTCTTTAAAAATGGACACTCGAAGGGTGTCACCCGGGAGACCGAACGGGACAAAAATCACACGCCCCTCATGGCGGCCAACACCGTAGCCACCATAAGCCAGACGATCAATCACCAATGTGGGGTGTGATTCATTTTCGGGGGGCATCATCCTTCTTCCAGGATAACCTCGAGGATGCTCCTCGCCGTTGATCGCTTGATCATAAAGTTTAATTCGCCATGGTGGAGGATCTCCCCCTGCTGGGGGATCCGGTGAAAAGAGGCGAGCAGGAATCCGTTCAGTGTTTCGTAATTTCCCGGAGGCAGCGTGATGTGCAGTGTTTCCTCGATCTCTTTGAGACGGACCTGGCCAGAAAGCAGGTGCTGTTTTGGACCGATCCGCTGGATGAGCGGGGTCTCCTCATCATACTCATCCTCAATTTCACCCACAATTTCTTCGACAAGATCCTCCAGGGTGACCAGACCGATGGTGGCCCCGAATTCATCCACCACGATGGCAATGTTTTTCCCCTCCTTCTGAAAAATCTGGAGGAGTTCCCCGGCTGGCATAGAAGAGGGAACATAAAAGGGGGGCCTCATCATCTGGCTCACGGGAAAGTTCTTATCCGAGTAGAAAAGGAGTTCGGAGGTTTCCAGGATGCCGATGACGTTATGGACCCTCTTGTCATAGAGAGGAACCCGGGAATACCCCTCCTCGGAGAGCTCCGCCATGACCTCGGCAACCGTCGCATCGCTCTTGATGGCATAGGCCTGGGAGAGAGGGGTCATGACCTTCTCCACGCGAATCTCGGTAAAATTGAAGAGGCGAAACAGAAGCCGCCTCTCCCAAATGAGCATCTTGGCCTCCCCCATATTCAAAAGATCCTTCAGCTCTTCCCGCGAAAGGGATCCTCCACCACGGCCTTCCTCAACCACCTTCCCCAGGAGGAGGCGGGTGAGTCTGGAGAAGAAAACGACAAAGGGGTACAGGAGGTATGAAAAGAACCGTAACGGCAGGCTGATTCTGGTGATCCACAGATCCGCCCTGTTCTGGAAGAGGCTTTTGGGAATAAGCTCTCCAAACACCAGGATGACCGGTGAGAGGAGGAGTGTCAGGAATTCGTATTCCGCCCCCCAGCGTTGATGAATGAAAAAAGTGATGAGGAACGTGTTGGCCACCACAGAGAGATTGGTCCCCACAATGGTGGTTGAAAAAAGAAACTCGGGTTCGGAAACAAACCTCTGTGCCATCAGGGCCCATCGGGAACCGAGCGTCGCCGCGTGACGAAGGCGGATCTTGTCACAGGAAACCATCGCCATTTCCGAACCGGAGAAGAACCCCTCCAGTATGAGGAAGATCAAAAAGAAGGTAATCACCAGAACCCAGGTCATGAAACCCCCAATAGGTAGCGAAGCAGGTCATCCATCGTAATCAGCCCCACCAGGTTGTCTTGCTCTTTCAAAAGGGCCATATGCATCTTTTTGCTCTGAAATTCCCTCAACAAATCTTTCACGGAGAGACCCGGATCGATAAATAAGGGGGGGTTGAGAAAACGACGGAGCGAGAAGGATGTGCCACCCGAGGGTGCTCCACTTGAGGGTGATCCACCCGAGGCCCCCGAATCTCTTTGAAGCGTTAAAAGATCCTTAATGTACAAAACACCGATGATATTCTGTTTCGTCCCCTCATAGACAGGGATTCTGGAGAAACGTCTCTTTTTCAGGACCGACAAAACAGCCTCCAGGCTGGTCTCAACGGGAAACGAGACAATCTGCTCTCTAGGGTGCCCCAGATCACCGACCTTTCTCTCGGAAAACTTGAACAGGTTGTCGATGAGCCTCTTCTCCAGGGGATCAACCCCTCCCCCTTCCCCCATGGTCACCAAGGCCCGGAATTCTTCCTCCATGATCATCCGGCGCCCACCATGAATCGTGACCCCGAAAAGGAGATTGATCCGATCGGCGATGAAGACAAGAACCTTTCTGATCGGACGCGTCACTACGAGAAAGATCTGCAAGGGGAAGACGATGAGTGGGGCCAAAAGAGAGGCGGCACGAATGGCAATATTTTTGGGGACAATTTCACCAAACAGGAGGATGACAAAGGTGGTCAACCCGACTGAGATCAGGAAGAAGAGGGTCTTGTCGAGGAATTTGAAATAAGGAACCAGGATCTCGGTAGCCAGGATGGAGATGGCAATATTGACCAGATCGTTGCCCAAAAGGATGGCGGTCAGGACCTGTTTCGGATCAGACTGAAATTTTTTGATCAGGTTCGCTCCCAAGACCTTCGATTGAATCATCTTCTGGACCTGTTGCGATGAAAGTGAGAAGAGGGCGGTCTCCGCCATGGAGAAAAAGCTGGAAAACCCCAGAAGAAGGAATATCACCAGGAGGCTATTGGTTATCGGCGGTGTCATGGGTGAGATGAGAAATGATTATACCCTAAAACAGGGGGGGGGCTCACCCCTTTTTTTAAACCAATAATCTCAATATTTTCAATGGTTTTTGTGATATTCCCAATCCTGTAAAACCTTTTTAAAACCGTTCGATAACGGGGGGGGGCGGTGAAAAGGAGTTCATACTCCTCACCGCCGGTGAGCAGGAGTCTCTCGGTGGAAAGAGACCATTTCCGGGCCAGGGTTTCAAACCGTTTTATATGGGGGATTTTCTCCCATTCCAAGACCGCCCCAACGCGACTGGCCTTCAGGATATGGCGAAGATCCGAAAGAAGACCATCCGAGATATCGATCATTGCGTGAGGAATCCGATGCCGGGCCAGCCAGGCCCCTTCGGCAATGCGCGGTTCTGGATCGAGATGTGCCCGGAGGCAGGAGCGATATTCATGGCGCCCTCTAAAACGATTCTCCTTTTTCAAGAGTGCCAATCCCAGTGCCGAACGGCCAAGGGGACCTGTCACATAGATATCATCCCCTGCCTTCGCCCCTGAACGAAGGACCGGTGGGGCGAGAGTTTGGCCAACAACCGTCACCGAAAAAACCATCCCGCCCGGAGTGGCATTGGTATCCCCACCGGCCAGTTGTACTCCAAACTTCCGGGCGACAGCCCTGAATCCACGGAGTAGCTCGTCCAAAAAGGAAACAGGCGTCCGGGGAGGAACCGCCGCCGCCAAAAGGGTGTACAACGGCCTCCCCCCCATCGCCGCAATGTCCGAAAGATTGACAGAAAGAATCTTACGCCCCAACTGGTAAGGGGAAGTCCACTCTCTCCGAAAGTGCACCCCCTCCACTAGCATGTCAGTGGTCAGGAGGAGATCCCGAGAGCCGGATCGGATAACGGCACAGTCATCCCCGATCCCAACCTTAAGACTGCCCCTCGGCGTCAAACCAGCCGCAATCTTCCGGATGAAGGCAAACTCCCCTCCGATTGAGGCGATTGTCCTTTTCACTCGACTTCCCGAATCCCCTCGTCGGCCAGGGTCAAAAGAAAAAGCTTCCTTTTCAGCTCCCCCCCCTTTTCAGCGGTGATCATACCGGTGGCCCCCGAAAAATCTTTAAGCCGGCTCAAAAAATCCTTGATCTCTTCCCTCACAAACCTTCCCTTGGGTGAAGCACCCTTTGTGGTAGCGAGGATTATCTTGAGGGAGTCATAGGCATACGCCTCCAAAAAGGTCGGGTCCATCGCATAGGCCGCCTTGAAGGAATCGGTAAACTCATGAGTCGCCTTTCTGGAGGCATGGATAAAGAACCCGTCCGGAAAAACGGCATTGGTCAACAGCTCGTTGTCGCCAGCGGCCAGTGAGGGGTGATCCCACCCAGCGGAGCCAAGGAGGAGGAGTCCCTTCATCTCCACGAACCGCATCGCGTCCGCAATCAAAAGGAGATTCTTATAGGTATCCGGGATGAAAAGGGCCTGAAACCCGTAGCCGGAGCCCAAACCGTAATGGGTCACCCCCATCTTGAGGTTCCGGAGGGGGGTCATGAAATCAGTGGTGTCCGGCAGGTAGGATTGTTTGGTTACAACCTTGCCGCCGCACTCGTTCACCTGTTCGGCAAAGTTTTTCTCAAACTCCTTCCCGACTGGTGTCTCCGGGTAGAGAATGGCATAGGTCCCGACCTTTTTCCGGCTACAGGCGTATTGAACGATAGTCGCCACCTGTTCCGAAACGGTGAGAAAATTCCTGAAGACATAATCGCCCCAGGAAACCGCCTCCCGGGGGGAGAGGGCAATCAAGGGAACTGCCAGACGATTGGCCTCCTGGACTACCGTTTCGGTTTCGTCCCGGATCAAAAGGGCGACAACGGCCACCGCCCCTTCAGCCACCAACTGTTGCAGTTGGCCGACTGCCTTTTCGGCTTCCCCTTCGCCTGAATCGCGGACTATCAATCGGACACTGTTCGCAGAGTGAACCGTCACCTCACAAGGATCGAAGACCCCGGCGGCACACTCCAGCCCCCTTAACACCGACTCGGCGGCAACGCTGAACCGGCCGGAGAGGGGGAGCAAGACACCGATAACCACCTCATCACCGGTCCCGGTCCTTTTTTCCGTCTCCGACAGCAGGGAACGAACCAGCGGAAGGTACTCATGTTTCGGATAGGTCTTGGCAAATTCTTGGGCGAGACTTTTGGCCTTGGCATAATTTCCCTTAGTATTGTGGGTCTGAATCAGTTTCCAGAGGATCACCCCACCAACCGGCCTCCCTGAAAAATTTTTGGCCCAATCCTGCAAACGGTCGGGGTCCTCATTCCCCTCCCTGACCCATTTCTCAACAAAATCGACCACCTCCTGTTTTTCAACAATCCACGGGGCCCCGCCAACTTTTCCGGAAAAGGACGAGTCTTTATAGGCGTCATAAAGGTTCAGGAAACCCAAGCTCTTTTCGTTCTCCGCCTCTCCCAGTTGTTTGGCGTCCTCAATCCAGAGAGAACCAATTCGGATACGAAGCCGGACATTGGCATACTTGTGTGGAATTTTACGGAGAACCGTCTTCGATTCCCCATACTCCTTCATCCGGGTGTGACAGACCGCCTCCTTATACATCGCCTGTGGCCCCAGATCAGGATCAAAAGAACGGGAGGTCACCTTTTCAAAAAACCTGAGCGCCTCGGAGAACTGGTTGGAGTGCAGATAGATCTCCCCCAACCGGTAATACGACCGGTCGGTCAGGCGATTGTACGGGTATTTGTCGATGAAGGATTGGAAACGGCCGGCCGCCTCGGAATAGTTGCCGACCTGATAGATCCTTTCGGCCTGCCGGTATTCTCGTTCGACAGCTGGCGTCACCTCGGCGGCGTACTTGGCCCGCGGCCCGACCGGCCCTCCGCCTCCGCAGGAAACGAGTCCAAGGAGGGCGACCAAGGCAAGGCTACTTTTCAGGATTTTTTTCGTTTTTCACCTCGTGAGGTGCGGTCTGCGAAGGTGCGGCCGCCACACTCACCTTGGCCGGCCGAAGGAGTTTTTCATGAAAGAGGTATCCTTTTTGATATTCCCGAACGACCGTTCCTGGTTCCGCTTGCGTCGTTGGTTCCTGACTGATCGCCTCATGGATCGCCGGATCGAACTGCTCCCCCACTGTCGGGACGGGGTGGAGCCCCACTTTTTTCAGAATCTTGTCCAGTTCCTTTTCGGTCAGGAGGACCCCCTCCCGCAAAACCTTGATATCAGAAACCCCCTCGCTATGTTGGAGGGCGAGTTCGAGGTGATCCTTGATTTGAAGAATCTCTTTCAAGAGCCGTTCGTTGCCGTACCTCAATAATTCCTCCCGCTCCCGATCAGCCCGTTTCCGGAGATTGTCCATCTCGGCCGCCAAACGGAGGTACTTGTCCCCGGCCTCGGCCAACTGTTTTTTCAACTCTTCGGTCTTGGAGGGTTCTGCGGGGGGCTCTTTTTCTAAAGGAGTCCCCCCTTTTTCCAGCCCTCCTAACTTGGAAGCGGCGTTAGCCTCACGGGTAAATTTGGACCTGTCTCGATGTTCCATGAACGATGGGGATAAACCAATCAGGGGAGGAAATCAACAAAGACCTCATTGGCAAAAAGAACCCCTTTTGGCGTCAACACCAGCCGTTCCTCGGTAGAAGAGAGAAGCCCCTGGGCGACCCATTTTTTCAGGAGATCGGGGTAGACTTCCTCAACGCCTCTTTGAAAGAGGGATTCAAACCGTTTTTTCAAGATCCCTTCCTGGAGCCGAAGTCCCAAGAATAGAAACTCCCCGATCGCCTGCTGGGGCGAGATCGTTTCGGTAGAACCTTCCCACTCCCCCGCCAGGTAAAGTTTCAGGTCACGAACATTGGTGCGGCGTTGTCGATTGATAAACGACGCGGCACTGACCCCAAACCCCAGATACTCCCCATACTCCCAGTAATTTAAATTATGGCGGCACTCCGATCCCGGTCGGGCAAAATTGGAGATTTCATAAGCCTGGAGACCTTTTTCTGCCAAAAACTCCCGCGTCTCTTGAAACATCCGGACCTGGTCCTCTTCGGAGGGAAGGTCTCCTTTGTCCCCTCCCCCTCGATGGGGGAGGGTTGGGGAGAGGGTGATCCTTGGGCCACCCTCCCCTTCATCCCCTCCCATCAAGGGAGGGGATTTTATAGGGTATAATTTCGCAAAAGGCGTCCCCTCCTCAATCGTGAGATTGTAGGCCGAGAGATGCGGCGTCTCCAACGAAGCGGCGATTTTTAAATCTTCCCTCCAGTCAGCCATCGATTGCCCCGGCAGACCAAAGATCAGGTCGATATTGATATTCTCAAAACCGGCGGCCCGCGCCTCCTGGACCGCGCGAAGGGAGTCTTGCCCCCGGTGATAGCGCCCCAATACCTTGAGAAACCGATCCTGAAATGACTGGATGCCGAACGAAATCCGGTTCATCCCGAGCGAACGAAAATCGCGAAGCTTCTCCTCACCGACCGTCCCCGGATTCGCCTCAAAAGTGATTTCTGTCGTCGAAGAGTAATCGAAAAACTCGGTCAATCCCTTCAAAATTTTTTCCAGGAGGCTGGGGTGCAGGAGAGAGGGGGTCCCTCCCCCCAAAAAGAGGGTTTTCAACCTCCTTTTTCCAAGACCCGAACAACGGGACCGGATCTCTTGAAGGAGACCCTCCACGTATTCCCCTTGCAGGTCCCAATCCTCATGCCCGCGCGGGAGGGAGTAGAAGTCACAATAGCCGCATTTGACCTCGCAAAAGGGGATATGGAGATAGACGGAAATCATCCCCTTCCCGCTCCTATTTTCCGCTTGAAAAGGCAACCCTTTTACCATAGTCCCAAGGGTATCATGTCACTCGCGGAGAAATTGAAAGAATTGATCGCGGTCGAAGGGGCGAAGTACGAAAAGGGAAACAAACGGGCCAAGGCGATCGCCATCTGTTCCCAAAAAGGAGGGGTTGGCAAGACAACCACCGCTGTTAACCTTGGGGCGGCGCTCGCCAGTTTTTACAAGAAAAAAGTGCTGGTCGTCGACCTGGACCCACAAGGCCACGTGGAAAAATCACTCGGCTCCCTGATCCCGGACGGCCTCGAGTACACCCCCCTTTCCAAGGTATTGACCTCCAAAAAGGGGGAGGTGATGGAGGCGATCACCAAAACGGAGTTGGAAAATTTCTTCCTGACCCCGGGTGACAAGGCGTTGATGGAGGCAGAAAACATCCTTTCCACCAAGATCGGCAAGGAATTTATTTTGCAATCGGCCCTGGAAACGGCGCGGACCCATCATGACCTGATCCTCTTTGATTGTCCCCCTTCCCTCGGCAACCTGACCGTCAACGCCCTGGTCGCCTCTGACTACGCGATTGTCCCGTGCGAGATGAGCGTCCTCGCCTTTGAAGGGGTTGCCGATCTCCTGGAGATGCTGGAGACGGTTAATGAACGATTGAACAAGAAACTGCAGATGTTGGGGGTCCTCTTCACCCGTGTCGATGGCCGCAACGTCACGATGAATGACCTGATTGCAGAAAACATGAAGAAGCATTTTAACGGCAAGATTTTCAAGACGATGATTGCCGTCAACACCGCCCTGAACAAGGCCCAGCTGGAAGGACAACCGGTCTTCCGCTTCGCCCCCTCCTCCACCGGCGCTGAAAACTATCAGGCGCTGGCCGAAGAGGTTTTAAAGAAGGCTCGCATCCCCTCCTAACTTTCAATTTCAAATGCTATATCCACCGCCGGGGCGGAGTGGGTGAGCGCCCCGATTGAAATAAAATCGACGCCGCTCTTGGCGTAATCAACGACATTTTCCAGCGTCACACCACCGGAGGCCTCTGTCTTGACCCGGCCCGCGACAAGGGAGACCGCCTTTTCTAATTCCTTTGGGGAAAAATTGTCCAAAAGTAAAATGTCGGCACCAGCTTTAATCGCCTCTTCAATCTGAGTGATTGATTGAATCTCCACTTCGACCGGTACTTTATTGGGATTTTTCGCCTTGGCCCTGCCAATCGCCTCAGCGAGTGAACAGCCTTGAAGATGGTTATCCTTGATAAGGAACCGGTCATAGAGCCCCAGCCGGTGATTTTTCCCTCCCCCCACTCGAACCGCATGCTTTTCCAGGGCCCTGAAACCGGGGGTTGTTTTTCGCGTATCCAAAATCTGCACCGGATATTTTTTGACCTTCTCCACAAACTGACGCGTGAACGTAGCAACGCCGGAGAGGTGCTGGAGGAAATTGAGGGCGGTTCGTTCTCCCTTGAGAAGGCTTTGGATCTTGCCCGAAATTTCGGCCAGTACTGTCTCCCCCTTGACCCCCTGCCCGTCATGACACAACTCCTTCCAAGCGACAGTCGGATCAACGACGGCAAAAACCCGTCGTGCGATTTCTAGTCCAGAGACAACCAAATCCTGTTTGGCCAAGATAATCCCCTTTTTTTGAATCGGCTCCGCTCCAAAAAGCGCGTCGGTGGTGATATCCCCACTCCCGATATCCTCCTGCAGGGCCAAGTCAATCAAGGTTTGGATCCGGTCAGTCATGGTCCCCCTCCAGGAGCAAGATCCTCAGTGGCAACACCATTTTCCTCCTCCGGCAATTCCGGAATCTCCGGGGCCTCTTCCGGGGGAGCTGTTTTGGTAACCGGCTTCTCCCCAATCCCCAGTCTTGTCAAGATGACTTGTTGACGACGTCGGACGGCAGGACTCGGGGGCCAGTCTCCCCAGCGCCGCGGATTGGGCAAAATCGCCGCCAGAAAGGCCGATTCCCCTGCGGAAAGACCGGACGCTGGTTTTTGGAAATAATAACGGGCCGCCGCCTCGGCACCATAGATCCCGTCCCCCCATTCTACAACATTCAGGTAGAGCTCCAAAATCCTCTCCTTGGAAAGAATCTGTTCCATCCTCAAGGCGATCAGGACTTCGAGCGTCTTCCGCAACAATGTCTTTTGTGGTGAAAGGTAGAGATTCTTGGCCAGCTGCATCGTGAGGGTGGAAAAGCCCCGGGCAAACCGCTGTCTTTTCATGTTCTTTTCAAACGAGGCCTTGAGTTCCTGAAAATCGATCCCGTGGTGATTGAGAAAGTTGCCATCCTCCGCCACAACCACGGCCCGGCGAAGGTTCGTTGAAATCCGTGACAGCGGAACCCAGACCTGATCGACCTTCCCCCCACGCTCCATCATCAGGGCGGTTCGGCCGGGATTGACAAAGCGAAAGGAGGTGATCGGAAGGAGAGCCAGATACAGGGCCCCGGCAACGATCAGGCCAGAGAGGAGAAAAATGGCAAAAAGTTTAAGGAATGACACAGGGTTACCTTATAGCATTTCAATCCCCGTAGGGGATTAGAAATACTTATGGTTGATTAATTTTTAATTAATCAACCATAGCGGCACCCGGAGCCATTTTGCAAGCAACCTTTTGTCTTCAAGGCCGATGATTGCGGCGCATGTCGTGCGCTAATCCAGTAGGGATCTTGCGGAGAGAACCAAAGGCGGAAATCATTCCGGCCCGGGGCAACCTTATCCCGGTGGGCCCCGACCAAAAGACCTACGATCAATTTCTTTCCGGCCGCTTCAACGTCGTCTTTGTCCCAACAAACTTTGATGTCTCAACACATTGGTTCACCAGGGAGAGGGCCGTAGCGATCGCCCAATCGATCATCGCCGATCCGAGGGAGGAGGCACGAGGAATTTTGGAGACAGCCCCCTTCGACAGTCCTGAAAACCGGGCCCGGCTCCAATTCTGGCTCTGGTGGCCTCGAAGAGGAGAACCGCTGACCCGAGGGGCGAGTGAGATGTGTTCTGCGGCGGAGGGTGGTTCACCCAAGGGTGATTCACCCAATGGTATTGACACCGCTGATGCCCGGATCGAGGCGGCACTCCAGACCTACGAGGGGGTCACCGCACCGGCCATGGACCACCTGATTTTTGTCAATCTCTTGAACACGGAGTGCCGTCCCCAAGGGACATGGTTTGATATCAGCAGTGTTGAGCAGTTGCAGGCTGTTTTCCCGGCCCAGCTTTATGCCTCCCTGGATGCCAGAGGGGTACGGGATGCGGTTCTCTCCAATCCTGAGAATCTCTTTTCAGACCCTGAAAGATTGAAAGCCATCGTCCTGGGTGCGGTCAATTTCAGACAGTTGGCTGAGGACCTCTTCCACCGCTTCCGCTCGGCCCGTATTTATCTCCCAATCCCGCCAGCCGTTGCCGCGGGCCAGAGAGACCTGACCCCTCACGAGGTCCAGACCTACGCCGGTCACGAATTCCCACACGCGGCGGGGCATCTTGTCGACCTCTATCAGGAGGACCTTCACAAGAGGGGGAAATACCTCCCCGCCATGGGAAGTATCCTCGCCCTTCTTGACAGGGATTATGATCTGCTGGAACTCCTCGATCTCCAGGAGCCGCTGGAAGAAATAGCCCAACAATCAGGATTCTCCGGACCGATCCCTACGGTGCGAGTCAATCTGCTGACAGAGCTTCTCCGGCGGCCGGAGGTGGAACAGGCGCTCGGTTCGCCACTTGGCTGGCCCCACTGTGCCACCAGTCCCGAAGAGGGAAGGGCTTGGGCCATGAAACTTGGCGTAAACAACCCCGAGGATTATTTTCAGGATGCCGGTTGTCTCTACTTTGGTTCCGACCCGAACAGAGGCCCGCTCTTCTACCGATCCAGTGACTCGGCGATGTATGATCCCAACAAACCGCTGGACCCTCTTGAAACGGCCGCGATCCGGTACCGCTTTGACTGTGAGTTGCCGGAAGAGCCCCCTGCCTCTTGTATTCCCCCCCCGTGGCGTTAACCAGCGGCAAATAAAGTTGCATCGAAAAGGGTTTTAGTGTAGTCGGCGGTCTCATGCCTGAATCACTCCCTTTGATTATCCACTACGGTTGGCTGTCACTCCTGCCGATCGTCATCACGGTGGCCCTTGCCCTCTGGACCAAACGGGTCATCGAGTCACTGCTCGTCGGGCTCGCCATTTGCGCCGGGATCATTGACTATAGGGTAAACGGAATTTTCCACTCTCTGCTCTACGCCATCCCCAATACGTTGGGAACGATCGCAGGGCATGCTGCCTCACCCACATTGGAGGGGTTCGGCATTGCTAAAAATTCGGGCCGTGGAGATCTATTGGTCAGCATCATCCTCCTCGGTTCGCTAATTACCGTTCTGGATAAATCGGGTGGGGCCCTCCACTTTGCGGAAAAGGCAACCCAGCGGATCAAAACAGAGGTCGGGGCGCTTCTCACCGCCTGGTTGATCGGGCTTTCAATTTTTACCAGCGCCTATTTCAGCATTCTCGTCACCGGGACGATGATGCGGCCGATCTTCGACCGGATGAAGATCTCCCGCGAAAAACTGGCCTTCTATTGCGACGGGATGTCCGCCCCGACCAAGGCACTCCTCCCGGTCTCCGGCTGGATCGCCTACATGACCGTGCTGGTTGAAGAAAACATCCCGTCGGTCGGTGCCGGCAACGGCCTGCAAGGGTTTGTCCAGACGATGCCTTATAATTTTTACTGTTGGGGGATGATCCTGTTTGTCCTCCTCCTCTCTCTCAAGGTGATCCCCGATTTTGGACCGATGAAGGGGGCTGAAAAACGGGTGAAGGAGGAAGGGCTGATCCATAAACCAAATTCCAAACCGATGATCGATCCGAAGGCGGAAGAGGCTTCCAAGGAGATGGCCCGGAAGGGAGATACGTCCGACATGTTTCTTCCCCTATTGGTATCCGTCTTTACGCTTTTGATTCTGGGAATGTGGAACAATTATTACGCCAAGTGGTACCCGGTACTCCCCAAGATTTCCATTAATTCACTCCAGGTAATGAACCTCGCCTTTGCCTTGGGGATCCTCTCCGCCCTGGTAAAATATGTCTCCAAGAAGTTGATGACCTTTACCGAATTTATGGACATCGCGATTGAGGGGGGCAAGGCGGCGATCATCGGGGCGATCATTATCGTGATGGCGGTCACGCTCGGGGATATTATGAAGGCCAAGGCGCCCGAGGGACTGGGAACCGCCGTATTTTTGATTGAAACACTGAAACCTTACCTCACCGCCAGCTGGCTCCCGGCGATCACCTTTTTGATCGGGGCAATGATGTCGTTCGCCACCGGCACCTCCTGGGGGACCTGGGCGATCATGATGCCGGTCTCCGTCCCTCTGGCCCTCGGAACCGGGATGGACCCGTTTATCGTCGCCGGGGCGGTTCTTGCGGGGGGGGCTTTTGGCGACCACTGCGGACCGATCTCCGATACGACGGTCCTTTCTTCCATCGCCTCGAATACGGACCATGTGGAACATATCCGGACGCAGATCCCGTACGCGGCCGCCATCGGGGCGGTCTGTTTTATCCTTTATATCACTATCGGTTTTGCCCTCTAAGAGTTTATTGCCCCACCGGCTTGCCGGTGCCCCGAGGGTCAGTCACCCCGGTCAACTGACCTCCCTGAGACACCACCACGTTCACATTCGCCCCATGGTCCTCCCACGGGTCCAAAGAATGCCCCTTCTTTTTGAGGGAAGAGAGTATTTTAGGAGTCGACAATTTTTTCTCCAAAAGAATCTCATCCGGCAGGAATTGATGGTGGATACGAGGGGCTGCGACCGCCTGGCCGATCGGGCGGCGAAAATCAAAATACTGAAGAAGCATCTGCAGGACCCCGGTAATAATGTGGGAACCCCCTTGGGCCCCGGCCGCCAAGACAACATGGCCCTCTTTGAAAACCAGGGTTGGGGACATGGAGGAGAGGGGGGTCTTGCCGGGGGCAATCGCATTCGCCTCGCTCCCGACAAGTCCGTACTGGTTGGGGACACCGGGGGCGATGGAAAAATCATCCATTTCGTTGTTCAGGATAATCCCGGTACCGGGCACCATCACCAACGCCCCAAAACCGGTATTAATTGTCTGCGTTGTGGCCACCGCATTGCCGGCTCTATCAACGATGCTCAGATGGGTGGTCCCGTGGGATTCGATGGGAGATAACGGAATCTCCTGACTGTCTGTTGCCTTTGTCAAATCAATGGATGCCGACTGCTTCTGGATATAATCAGGGGACAAGAGTCTCTTTTGGGGCACAGGGAAAAAATCCGGGTCCCCCAGATAAACCGCTCGGTCACGATAGGCCCGCCGCATGACCTCCGCCAAGAGATGTAAAAAATCGGGGTTTTTCGGTTTCATCTGCTCCAGAGGAAATGCCTCCAACATCTTGAGCATCTGAAGGATATGAATCCCCCCCGAGGAAGGGGGAGACATCGAAACGATCCGGTACCCCCGGTACTCCCCCGAAACCGGTTCCCTTTCCTTGACCCGATAGTGCTGAAGGTCCTGCAGGTTCATGAGCCCCCCCTGTTGGCGCATCCAGGAATCGATTTTCCGAGCGATCACCCCTTCGTAAAACGGCCGAGCCCCCTCGTTGGCAATGAAACATAAGGTCTGGGCGAGATCTTTCTGTAAAAACAGTTCCCCCACTCTGGGGACCTTCCCATTCGGCATCAAAACATCTTTGAGGGCTGGATCTTTTTCTATCCACTTTTTCTTTTTTTCAATCATCCGCTGAAAATCGGGATAAACCAAAAAACCCTCGTCGGCGAGGTGGATCGCCGGTTCCATGACGATCGCAAGAGGCAGTCGGCCGAAACGTTGATGGATTTCAACCAACCCGGCTACAACCCCCGGCACCGCCACGGCTCGAGGGCCCAGGTGGGATTCAGGAATCGGTTTTCCCTGGTGAAGGTAGATCGTACGGGTCACCTTGCGAGGGGCCCTTTCGCGAAAATCAAAGGCATGAGTTTTTTGAGAATCGGCATCATAATAAAGGAGAAAACCACCTCCGCCGATCCCAGTGGAATATGGCTTCACCACGGAAATGGCAAAAGAGGCAGCAACCGCCACGTCAATGATATTCCCCCCTTTTTCGTGGATAATCAGCCCTGCCTTTCCGGCCAATTTGTGGTCGGAGGCGATCATGATTTCCTTCCCGATTTTAGTTGGGATAGTAGCGGAGGCAACACCTACAACAACGAATAAGAAAACAATCAGCAACCCAAAGAACGGGTCCTGTCTCGGGTTGGGTGATTCACCCTTCCGCCCAACCGGGCTCACCCGTTCCGCTCGGCCGGGCACCCGACCCTCGCCACCCGTTCTCCTGAAAAAGACGGACATCATGCTAGATTTTTTAAGGTTTCTTCAAACTTGGCCAGTTTGACACGAACGAGGGATTCCTTTTCGCGCTCCTGGGCCACAATCTCCGGCGGGGCATTGTTGACAAAATTAGACTGGGCTAGTCTGTTCTGAATCGCATTGACTTCCTGTTTCAGTTTTCCGATTTCTTTTGCCAAACGTTTTCTTTCATTCTCAAAATCGATCAACCCCTCCAGCGGAATAAAAACATCAAAACCAGCGCCACTCTCGTGAGCCATCCCTTTTGAACTAACCTTCTCTGTTGTAACCTTGAGTGTCGAAACCCGAGCCAGCCTTTCAATAACTTTGGAATGATTTTGTAAAATAGCGGACAATCCCTTTCCTGAAGCAGAAAGGACAACCGGAATAGCCGCCCCGGGATTAATCCGGTTTTCACTCCGGATGGTCCGGATGGCGGTGACGACCTCTTTTAAGTGTTCTACCTCGGCCGATTCCTTCTCAAACCGGTAGTGGCCAGCCTTGGGAAACGAGGCCGTCATCAGACTCTCTCCCTCTGTCTTCAACCTCTGCCAGAGCTCTTCTGTAATAAACGGCATGATCGGGTGGAGGAGTTTCAAAACTTCTTCCAAAACAAAACGCAAGACCGGTTGGTGGCTCTCCGTTTTTGAAAATTCCAGATACCAGTCACAGAAATCGTGCCAGAAAAAGTCGTAGAGGAGGTGCGCCGCTTCGTCAAACCGGTACTCCTGATAGGCTCGATCAACCTGTACTGTTAAATAATCAAGGGTGTGAAGAATCCATCGGTCATAAAGCCCCAAGGGTGGTTCACCCAAGGGTGATTCATCCACCGGTCCGACCTTTTCCCCCAAATTCATCAGGGCAAAACGGGAGGCATTCCAGATCTTGTTCGCAAAGTTCCGGTACCCCTCAATGGTTTTTTCCGAGAGCTTGATATCCCGCCCTTGAGCCGCAAGGGAGGCAAGGGTAAACCGGAAGGCATCGGTGCCAAACTGGTCCATCACGGTCAGCGGGTCAATCACATTTCCCTTGGACTTGCTCATCTTCTGCCCCTGAATATCCCGAACTAAGGCATGAATGTTGACCTCCTTAAAGGGGACCTCCCCCATGAACTTCAACCCCATCATCATCATCCGGGCGACCCAAAAAAAGATGATGTCAAAACCGGTGACCAGGAGGGCGGTCGGGTAGAATTTTTTAAGTTCAACACTCTTCTCCGGCCAGCCGAGGGTTGAAAAGGGCCAGAGGGCGGAGGAAAACCAGGTGTCGAGGACATCAGGGTCCTGTTCCAGTTTGGTGTTGCCACAATGGGGGCATTGCTTTGGGTCTTCACGAGACACAATAACGGGGCACTTTTCATTTTCGCAATACCAGGCCGGAATTTGATGCCCCCACCAGATCTGGCGCGAAATGCACCAATCCTTGATATTTTCCATCCAGACAAAATAGGTGTTCTGCCAGTTCTCAGGGATAAAACGGGTCTTCCCCTTCTTCACCGCCTCCATGGCAGGGGCGGCCAGAGGTTTTGCTTTTACAAACCACTGCAGGGAAAGATACGGCTCCACCACCGTCCGGCATCGGTAACAATGCCCCACATTGTGCCGGTGTTTTTCGATCTTTTCGAGAAATCCTTTTTCTTCCAGTTCCTGAACAATCTTTTTTCGGCATTCAAAGCGGTCGAGTCCTTTGAAATGTAGCGCTCCTTCATTCATATGCCCATCTTCAGTAAAGATATTGATCCGTGGGAGTTTGTGGTCGTTCCCGAGGGCAAAGTCGTTAAAATCGTGGGCCGGTGTCACTTTAACGGCACCGGTTCCAAACTCACGGTCGACCCGATGATCCCCAATGATCGGGATCTCTCGATTGACAATCGGCAGGAGAATTTTTTGGCCGATCAACTTCTGGTATCTTTCATCCGAGGTGTTCACCGCAACCGCGGTATCCCCCAACATTGTTTCGGGGCGTGTGGTCGCTACGACGATTTCGCTGGAATACCTGATGTACCACAACTGCCCTTCCATCTCCTGGTGTTCGACTTCAAGATCCGAAAGGGCGGTCCGGCAACGGGGGCACCAGTTGATCAGGTATTTATCCCGATAGATCAGTTTTTCCTCGTAGAGAGTGACGAACGCCTCACGAACCGCCTTGGAAAGGCCGAGGTCCATCGTGAAACGTTCCCGCTCCCAATCACAGGAGGTCCCGAGCCGTTTCAGTTGGGTTAAAATTTCGCGGCCATATTTTTGTTTCCAGAGCCAGACCCGTTCAATGAATTTTTCCCGCCCCAGATCCTGCCGCCTCTTCCCCTCTTTAGCCAACTCCCTCTCCACAACATTTTGCGTCGCAATCCCGGCATGGTCGGTCCCCGGGAGCCAGAGGACGTTGAACCCCTTCATTCTCTTATAACGGCAAACAATATCCTGCAGGGTTGAATTCAGGGCGTGCCCCATATGGAGCGAACCGGTTACATTAGGAGGAGGGATCACCATGCAAAACGGCGGGGATTTTGACGAGGCATCAGCATGAAAGTACCCCTTCTTCTGCCAGAAGGCGTACCACTTTTTTTCCACTTCATGAGGCTCGTAAACCTTGGGAAGGGTCGTCTGATCAACCTCCGGCATCGCCTGTACCCATAGTGAATGAACCGTTGAAAGTCAAAAGGGAAAGATATAGGTTGAGAGGGTGTCTGTCGCCAAACTCCTAATCGCCGATTCTGAAACCAACGCCGACCTTCTTTGGGCGACCGATTTTTTCGTACCGGACCCGATCATCTACTTTGAATGGCGCGGGAAGAAATTCCTTGTCGCCTCCGATCTGGAGTACTCGCGCGCCAAGAAGGAGGCGGCCGTAGACAAGGTTCTGTCCCTTTCAGCAATCGGTTCCCTCGACCGCGTTTTTAAAAAGTTCCGCATCAAAAACCTCCTCGTCCCCCTTTACATGGGGGTGGGCACCGTCAATCAGTTAAAAAAGAAAGGATACAAGATCACTATTAAGGAGGGCCCTTTTTTCGAAGGGAGGGCGATCAAGACCCAGGAGGAAAAAAGAAAAATTACGGCCTCCCTCCGAGCCACTGAACAGGCGATCGAAAAAGCTAGAGATTTCCTCCGTTCTTGTCGGATCCGCAAAAACCGGATTGTGCATGACGGTACGATCGTGACTTCCGAACTCTTAAGAAAAATCATTGATACGAATCTCTTTGAAAACGGGTTCATTCCCAAACAAACGATTGTTGCCTCGGGTCGACAGGCGGCCGATCCGCATTGCACCGGAACTGGCCCTTTAAAACCGAATGAACCGATTGTGATGGATGTCTTTCCCCGTTCCCAAAAAACAGGTTATTACGGAGATATCACGCGCACTGTCATCAAAGGAAAGGCCTCACCGGCTGTGAAGGCGATGTATGACGCGGTCAAGGCCTCCCAGGAGGCAGCTTTTCCATTAATCCGCCATGGTGTTGAGGCCGCGAAGGTCCATCAAGCGGTCTGTGATGTTTTGGATAAAAGAGGTTTCCCGACAAAAACCGTGAATGGGCAACCTCAAGGGTATATCCATTCGACCGGTCACGGCTTGGGGTTAGAAATCCACGAACCACCCAGGATCAGTCGACTTTCTGAAAAATTAAAAAAGGGAAATGTGGTCACGGTGGAACCGGGGCTTTACTATCCGGACCGCGGCGGGATCCGGATTGAAGATGTGGTTTTTGTTACGCGAAACGGTTGCGAGAAACTGACCCACCTCCACCGGGAATTAGAAATCCCTTAAAATTGACTCGTTGCTAGCAGTCAATTTCTTAAAATCCTCTGAAATCATCGAATGGTGTTGTACTTGATCCCAAAAATAGCGAGCGGCGGACAAGGCATCGTTCCATACAGGCATTTCGTCTGATCTTGGAGGGGTTGGAATCAAGGTTCTGTTGACCAATTGATTTTGTTGAGGCGCATAGATCATTGGGAGCATGTCATAGACCGGCGTCAGGCCGGCGATTTCTTCTCCGTTACAGAAAAAAGAGATGTTGCCATGATGCCTGTCGGAATTGCCAATTAACTTGCCAAACAGATCAAGCCAAACAATCTCTTGATAGGCGGCCTGATCAATTATTTTTTTGTTAAACAATGACTTTGCCGTATCCGGCCACGACTTAAGTGCACCAACAAACTCAAGATCCAGCGCACGTAGCGATACAACTCCAAAACGGCCTCCTGATCTGTTTCGGTCAAAACGTTCTACTTCCAAAAAGAGCCGGCCACCACCTCTTATTAAACAAGATTGAGGAGCCGCTTTCCCGTATTTTCTCAAAACTTCATGTCCTATATATTCGCAAACAAGTAAATCAGCTACCCGTTGGCTGACCGCATCTACAACGGGGGGAGAAAATTTTACAATGACGGGAAGTAATCCGTTTTTTGTTTTGCGAATGGAAAGAAATTTGGGATGCTCTCCCGCGGCTGATGAGCCTGGTATCCCTTGAGACAAGACAAGTTCGGCAACATGCGGATAATGTTCTTCACGGAGAGAGTCATCGACGACATCCGTCCTCTCTATAAGGTTCGTTACATAATCCTGTTCAGATTTCTCTCCGATAATAAAGTTTCCAATGAGATCCCAGCCGCAACGAGCCAGATAAACGAGGCAATGATCGTCTGTCCAAATAGAAATATCATTTGGGAATCCCAGTTCCGGATAAAGTCGGGGAACAAGCCGACCTAAAAAACCAGAAGGCCGTAAGTCCTCAAAAAAATATGGGAGGTGTTCGTAGATTTTAGTCGAGAGTGTTTCAGTGTGCGACTCCAGATAGAAACCTTTTGGGGAAATTGGGTGTAGAGTGGCTATGCGGCTGAGTGTTCCCTGCTCATCGATAAGGCAAATGGGAATCTTGGGATCGCCCCAACTGCCAAGCCGATGACACGCATAAAGCGTTTGAGGCCCACGACCGATACGAATGATAGGGCCTTGACCGTAAGCAATCAGTCGAGAGAAGGCGGGCTGGCTAATGCTGAGGACCTCACAGAGGTTTTTAGCCTTCAATGGCCCCGATTGAGACAAATGTGTCAGGAGTTTCTTGTAGGCCAATTGTTGATTCACAACGGGTGCTTTCGGCATCTATTTAGAATAGATAAAATATAATAAATGTCAATAAAATTATAAACTTATATTTATAATAGAATACTTATAGAATAGACTTTAGGAAGGCTGATATAACTACAAGTCTTTCAAAACCTCTCGCCTCTTCTCCCGATATTCTTTATCCGTAATCAGTTCTTCATTCCGCAGGTGATCCAGTTCTTTTAACCGTTCCCGAGGAGTCTTGCCTGCTTCTGCTTTAGGGGCTGGGGTTGTCGGCTGACTTTCCGGTTTCTTTTTTTCTGCGCCCTTTCCCTTTTTATTTTTCTTATCTTTATCGGTCCCTGCAATCAGAGCCGGCGGGTCTTTGGTGAAATCATAGGCGAGATTGAGAGTGATCTCTTCCTCCCCCTCAGCGGAAGGTTCCACACCGGGACCGTACTCCAGGGAAACATTGATCCCCCGGGCGTCGTTGATCAGGTGTTCTGAGCCCTTCCTTTGGTAATCCCCCAGAAGTTTGGCATAAAGTTTGGAAAACCGGATATGGAGCTTTCCCCCTTCCACAAACATCTTGGCGGTTGTCAGCCGGTCGTTCCGGATCAGGAATTTCGGGTTTTGATCAATGTAGGCAAAGGCCAAGAGTTCCTTTTCGTTCATCTGGTCAAAGGCGCGAATAAAGTAAGGGAGCAGGAATTCCACCGCCTTATCATTGAAAAGCCGCTCTCTGTCGACACTCTTCATGATAATTGCCTTCTTGCTGAACTTGATCGCCGAGAGTATTCCCCTCATTTGATTATCGTCAAAGTGATGGGGATGGGTGAGAGTCTGCTTTTTGAGGATCTTTTTGCCCGCCCCCTCAATCTTGATAAATTCCACCCTCCCTCTGTAAAGGTAATCGGAGGCCTGAGCAAACAGCGGGACAACAAGAAAACCGATCAGCAAGAGAACCGCTTTTTTCATATTAAGGATAACCTTTAGGATTTCTATTCAAAAGTGTCAATGAACCTTGTCTCACCCCTTTTTTTCAACTATAACCGGACCGATGAAGATCCTTGGAGGTCAAGCAAAGGGGCGATCCCTCAAGAAACCGAAGAACAACAAGATCCGGCCGGCGCTAGCCAAGGTGAAGGGAGCGATTTTTAACATTCTGGGGGATATCGAGGGGACAAGCGTCCTGGACCTCTTTGCCGGAACCGGAAATATCGGCATTGAGGCCCTCTCACGCGGTGCCGCATGGGTCACTTTTGTGGACAATGAACCTCAGGCCTTGCGACTGATCCGTGAAAACAGCCAACGGACTGGCACGGAGGCCTCTTGCCAAATTGTAAAGGCGGAAATTCCCTGGGGTCTCAAAAAATTAAAAAATGACCATACTTATTCGCTCATCTTTGTCGATCCCCCCTACGACCAGAGGTTGGTCAACACCACCCTCCGTTTTTTGGCCCGTGAGAAAACCCTTGCTCCGGGGGGGATGATCATCGTAGAACACTCGCCGCGGGAAGGGGTGGTTCCTCCGGAGGGATTGCAGATCACGGATGAGCGCCGTTACGGACAAACGAATATTACTTTTCTGAAATATGCCTAAAACTTCCTTATGCGCCGGTTCGTTTGACCCGCCTACCAACGGTCACATCAACATCATCGAACGGGGTTTAAAACTCTTCGACAAGGTGATCGTCGCCGTTGCGGTCAATTCTTCAAAAAAAACAACCTTCACGGCTCCTGAACGGGTCGCCATGCTCCAAGAGATTTTCAAGGGGAGGAGCGGCATCGAGATTGACACCTTTGAGGACCGGTTGCTCGTCGACTATGCCCGTTTTAAAAAGGCAACGATCCTGCTCCGAGGGCTCCGCAATATCACCGATTATGAATATGAATGCCAGATGGCGCTCGCCAACAAGAAATTGGCCCCCGAAATTGAAACGGTTTTTATGATGACTGAATCACAATTTTCGCACTTGAGTTCTTCTCTTTTAAAAGAGATCGTTTTTCTGGGGGGTTCCGCCAATGAGATGATTCCCCCCCTGGTTGAAAAGGCTTTAAAAAAACTAAAAAAAGGACCGAAATGAAACTGGCCGCGCGTGTCAACAAGATCAAACCGTCACCCACCGTTGTGATTGACGCCAAGGCTAAACAGATGAAGGCTGATGGGATTGATGTCGTTGGCTTCGGCGCCGGTGAGCCGGATTTCGACACCCCGGAACCTATTAAGGAGGCGGCGATCCGTGCTCTGAAGGCTGGAAAGACCAAATATACCGCCGTCGGTGGGATCAACGAACTCAAAGAGGCGATCATTGCCAAATTAAAGCGGGACAATCATCTCACGTACTCCCGTGATGAAATCATCGTCTCTGCCGGCGGCAAACATGCCCTTTACAACGCCTGCCAGGTGTTGTTGGAAGCAGGCGATAAAGTTATCATCCCGGCTCCTTACTGGGTCAGTTACCCTGATCAGGTCCTCCTGAATGAAGCCACCCCCGTCATCCTGGCCACTTCTGAAAAAGACGGGTTCCGTGTCACACCGGAGCAGCTTGAAAAGGCGATCACTAAAAAAACAAGGGTCTTTATCCTGAATTCCCCCTCCAACCCGACCGGATCGGCCTACAGTGAAAAAGAACTGGCGGTGATTGCCGAGGTCCTCGTCCGCCACAATATTATCTGTTACTCGGATGAGATCTACGAAAAGATCGTTTACGATGGCTTCCGCCATGTCAGCATCGCCTCATTCAACGAAAAGATTAAAAACCTGACCATCACCTTTAACGGGGCCTCAAAGGCCTATTCGATGACCGGTTGGCGGATGGGTTTTGCCGCCGGCCCGAAGGAAATTATCCAGGCGATGACCAAGGTCCAGGGACAGGTCACAACCAATATCAATGCCGCCACCCAATGGGCCTGCGTCGAGGCGTATAATGGCTCTCAGGATTTCTTGAAAAGTTGGGTCGCCGAATTCAAGAAACGGCGTGATTATATCGTCAACAAATTTAACTCGATCCCTGGGGTGACCTGCACCAATCCCCAAGGGGCTTTTTATGTTTTCCCGAATATCTCTGCCTATTTCGGCAAAAAATATAACGGCAAGACCATCAATGGCTCCGATGATCTCGCCAATTATTTTCTCGAGAAGGCGCTCGTCGCCTTGGTCCCGGGAAGCGGCTTCGGCGCCGATCAACATATCCGCCTTTCCTATGCCACCTCGATGGAAAACATCCAGAAGGGGTTGGACCGAATCGAAAAGGCTTTGAAGGAATTGAACTAACTCGCCGGGCGGAGGCTATTGGGAAGCGGCAGTGGGATATCGGCAATTTTGACAAACTTCGCCACCTCCGCTTCACGACCGGAGACATTCAGTTTGTCAAAAAGGAATTCAAACTTGGCCTGGAGTTTTTCCATGATCCCACCCCTGGTTTTTTCAGGAAGAGACCAGATCTGCTTTTTGAAGGGACCGAACCCCTTCTTGCGCGTTTTATAGAGAAACTGTTCCTCGGTCTCCCCCTCCTTTTTTTCTCCTGCCATCTCTTTTCGGAGATAGGAGTAGATCTCCTGCTTTAACGCCTCGGGGAAGAGTTCATGGTTATAGATCATGTTCTGGAACTCGGTCGCCAGGTGGATCTCGGTCGCTCCCACCTCGGGGAATTTGTCGAACAGTTCTTCCGGCAGGGTTGAGGCCCCATGCTGGACCGCACCAGCCATTCCATACTTCTTGCGCGCCACCGCACCGATATTTTTCAAGACATCAAAATCGATCTTGACCTTGGCCACGGTCCCATCGGCCAGAGGGATCCCCCCGTGAGAGGTCCCTGTCTGCACGCTAATTTTTGTGATCCCCTTCGCACCCTTGGGTGAACCACCCTTGAGCGAATCGCTCTTGGGGGAACCACCCTTGGCCTTGCTGTTTTCCCTGGCAAGGGTCTCTTTGTACCCTTCCATATAGATTTCAAACTCTTCAACAGTCGAGTTTTTCCCGCCAACCTCACCAATTTCACCGCCGACGGAGATGGTCACCCCTCTCGGTTCTCGTTGACGGATGTAATTTGTGAAATCGGCGCAGAGTTCAAAGTTGACCCGTTGTTGTTCCTTCACTGTCGGCTGGGAGAGATCAACGAGGGTCGAGGTATCGATATCAATGTTAAAAAATCCGTAAGCGATCCCCTCGTCAATCAAACCACGAATCGCCTGAAGTTCAAATTCTGGCTCTTTAGCATATTTTTTCGCGCTGACCTGAAAATGGTCCCCCTGGATGAAAACCGCCCCTTTATACCCCTCTTTCACCGCCGCCGCTAAGACACAGGTGGCATACTCCGCCGGTGTCTGAAAGGTGTACCCCATCTCGGAACGGGCCAGCTCAAAGACTACCGGGAACGCTTTTTTCTTTATCTGCGCCTTGAAAATCGTCCTTGCCAGATCATAGGTCAGGCCCCGGATATTAATGGCCGGTGTTGTAAAATGACCGACCTTGCCTTGACCGATTGCCTCATACAAACTCTGGATGGAGGCGGGGTAAACGCCGGCCGCCCTGGCAATATTCCGGATCAGGGCGCGCGTCATATTTTTTAATTCCTGATCGACATTGAAAACGGCATTCCAGACAAGATCATCAATCAATTTTTGATGGAGGTTTTTCCGAGACAAAATTTGGACGTTTTGCGCCGACTGGATCTTGAGACAATCTTTTAAGGAGGCCAACAACTCAGGAACGGTTTTGTATTCCATAAAAATATCTCCTTAACTAGCGGCCTCAAGCCTGTCGCGTCAAGTGGAAAAAGCCTTTTGGGTCGATTCCTGAGGTCTTTTCAAAAAGGCCAGCCAGAGGGAAACAAAGGCGACGGGGATTCCGCAAACGGCATCCAGGATGTAATGCTGTTTGACCAGAACAATGGAGATCGTGATCAGCACCGCCATAGTCCCGATAAACCAGGCCTCTCTTCCCCCGTATTTCTTAATAAGGAGGTAGACCAAAAAGGCGTTGGAGGCATGGAGTGACGGAAAGCAATTATAAGGCAGGTCCAACCAATAGTAAAAATCCATGATCTCCATCAACCAGGAGACCTCCGGGTTAATGAGGGGACGCAAGTTATAACGGACGGGAAAAAGGACAAAGATTGTCAGATGAATCGTGACACAGATCAAAAAAGCCAAAATGGCCCTCTGAAAGAAGGAAAGACTCTGGATCCTAAGATAAAGGTAGATGATAACGAGATAGCTCGAGACATAGACAAAAATAAACCAGGGGATAAAGGGGATTTTATCTTCACCCGGCAGCATCACGTCATGAAAGACACCCCGTTGAAAACTGAGATAGTTCACAACAAGATACCCACCAACATAGTAGATCACGGTTCCGATAAAAAGGAGCGCTTTATAAAAGCGTTCTCGAGGTGTCATGATTTCTTTTCTTCCTGGATTGTTTTTTCTCCAAAAACCTCCGCTGTAAAGGAAAAAATCAGGACCCCCCCCTTTTTCCAGACCTCCCGAGGCAATCCCGCCTTAACGCAGGTTTGTGCCAGAAAGGCCTCCGGATCCCACCCCCACTCTGTGGCCACCTGTGGAAGGAGCAATCCCCGGCGAGGACCTTGCACCACGTACAACCCATCCCGACCGACCACAATTTCCTCCACAGAATGAATCTCCTGAAAGGGAGAGAGAACGGAAATCTCAATATCCATCGCCGAAAGCTCTTCTGGAGAAACAGGTGGAAACCGAGGGTCCCCCGTCGCTGCGGCAATCGCCATCTTCTGGATGACAAGGAATAGCGGCTCGTCAGCCGCAAGATGGCCGATGCACCCCTTGAGTTTCCCCTCATGGTGGAGGGTGACAAAGGCCCCCTTTTTTTCCTTCAGAGATTCCAAAGGAGAAACAGCCGTCAGTTTTTTATTTTCAAAATAATCTTGCAATGTCTGTCGGGCAACCTGCAGGAGTTCCCTCTTCTCCTCCAAAGTCAGCATGGGGTGGGGGTTTACCATACTTGACCGTTAGAGACAACTGTGGGATGAAGATAAAAATGCTTCTTAAAGGAAAAAAGATCCTGCTCGGTGTCTCCGGAGGGATCGCCGCTTACAAGGCCTGCGATCTGGTCCGCCGTTTCCGTGAAAAAGAGGCGGAGGTCTTTGTCGTGATGACCAAGGCGGCCCAGGAGTTCGTCACCCCGATGACCTTCCAAACCCTCTCGGGTCATCCAGTCGGCACCCATCTTTTCAGCCTCACCGAAGAAAGTGAGATCGGTCATATCGCACTGGCTGATAAGGCCGATCTTCTGCTGATTGCCCCAGCCACGGCTGATATCCTGGCCAAGATCAGCCACGGGATCTGCGATGATCTCCTCACAACCATTGTCTCCGCGACAGAGGCCCCTGTTTTTTTGGCCCCCTCGATGAATCTGCGTATGTGGGAAAACCCGATCGTCCAGGAAAATGTCACGAGGCTCAAAAAATTTCATTACCATCTCCTGGAACCGGCGGAAGGGTCCCTGGCCTGTGGTTATGAGGGGAAAGGACGTCTTCCGGAACCGGAAGAGATCATCCGTGAAATCGAGAAATTCTCTGGGTGAATCACCCTTGGGTGAACCACCCTTGCCACACCTAAAATCAGTAAGATCAAATAATTATTTCAAAGGTCTCCGGGTTCTGGTCACCGCCGGGCCAACGCGTGAGTTCCTGGATCCTGTCCGCTTCCTCTCCAACCCCTCTTCGGGGAAAATGGGGTACGCGATCGCCAATGAGGCCTCAGGGCTTGGGGCCAGAGTCACCCTGATTTCCGGGCCAATATCGTTGATTCCAATGCTGGACCAAAAAATAAAATTAATCCCTGTCACCACGGCAAACCAGATGTATCGCGCCGTAATGAAAGAATACCATCAGGCCAGACTCATCTTTATGGTCGCGGCCGTGAGCGACTGGCGTCCGGCAAGAATCTCCCATAGGAAATTAAAAATTAAAAAAAGATGGCCCCTCTCTCTCGTCCCAACACGAGATATTCTTGAGGCGTTGGGCAGGAAAAAGAGGAAAAATCAGTTTCTGGTCGGCTTCGCCGCTGAAACTGAAAAACTGATCCCGAACGCCCGGGCCAAGATGAAAAAGAAAAATTGTGATCTGATGGTCGTTAACAAAGTAGGGGGACCTCATTCCGGTTTTGAGGACGAAAAAAATAGCGCCATTCTTTTGTCACGAAATTCAACAACCCCTTTTCCACTCACTCCTAAAAAAAGGCTCGCCCGACAGATCCTGCAGGCCGTTTCAAAAAGATTCTCAAAATGAGAATTCTCTCTCAAAATGAGAGAGAATGGCGTCTACTCCTTTAATTCAACCTATTGATTTAACTCATAAAATATGATTCACTGCCTTGGCACAAAGGTTGCTACCTTCAGTAAGGTAAGGGGGTTTTATGCATCGTCATCCATTAAGGCTCTTTTTAACCATCGCCTTCCTAACAGCCATTGGCTCGGTAGTCCTCGGTTGTTCCCCCAAAGGAGGCGGTTCGGATGCCCCTCCGCTTTCGATCCCGGCCAGTCTGCCGCGCGGGGAAGATACCAAGACCGAGGCCCAAGGGGACCCTTGTTACAACGTGACCTGCGGCGATGGTCTTGAGTGTGTTGAAGGACTCTGTATGCCAATCAAGACAGAAAATGAGACCGTCTCAGAGGAAAAAGCGGTCCCCAATCATCCCCCGATCATTGAAATCGTCCCTCCGCCGGCCAGCGGATCCACTCCGGTAACCATCAACGCCTACGACCCGGACCAGGGGGATACCGTTCATCTCCGTTTTGACAGCTTGCCCCCTGACGCCCAAGTGCAGGTAAGCCCGGAGTCCAATCCGGTCCAGGCAACGGTTCTTCTTCCAACCCCTCTCGCAGAGGGACATAATTTTATCGTCTTTGCCGAAAACCGGGATGACAACGGGCTTGTCGTGGCCGCCAGCAACATAACCTATCCTGCCGGCGCCACCCCTCTTGTCGCTCCGGTTATCACACAACCCCCGACACTCCCGGCCTCAACAATGATGCCAACCATCTCCACGGATGCCAGAACCATTCTCTCCTCCGGGAGCCAACGAAATCGGGCGATCGTCCCCTCCCAGGAAATTGTCAACGCCCTGAGACAGAGTTTCCGAGGAAGTGCTTCGCCAGCAAGACGCTAGGCGGTCCACTCGGGAAGCGTGGCATGCCGATTATAAATCCCTTCGCGTAGTTGTCTCTTGGCCAAGGCCAAAAAGTGGACCGCCTCTTTTTCTGTCGATTTCCCGCGTAAATAATCTCTCCTCATCTGTCGCCTCAGCCTTGAGGCATAGGCGATCCGCTCCTTGCCGGTAGGATCCACACGGGTGCAGGGGGCCTTCTCCAAACGGGTCAGAAAGGTAATTACTGCCTGGACGGCCAGTCCCCGGAATTCTTTCGCATCGGCATCGGTCAGCGCCCACCGGGACCGCCGGTCAATCCTCGCCATCATCCCCTGCCAGTGCCGGATCCGGTGAAGGGTCAGGATACTGTTAAAAATCCTTTTGTTGGTCCGGAAGGAAAAAAGGGTTCTCCTAATCATCCCCTGAAAGAGTGCGTCATCCTCCGAAAAATCCCCTTTGCCGATTTCGCGGGTTAAGGCCCAGACCTTTTTTGGGCGTTTGGCATCGAACCGCATCTCCCAATAAACATGCCCCAGGGTCCGTGTCCGGAAACTCTTCAAGGTATGGTAAGGGACAAAGAAATTGTGGGAGATAATATCCGCCGCCAAGTGTGCCAGATAGCCATAAGCGGCCGCCTTCTGGGCCTGGTTTTTGGCCGCCTTGAGGATCTGAAAACCAACCCTCCAGCTGTGGCAGTTATAAATGGTGTCCACATAACTCTTCCCGACCGTGATATCGGCGGCCAGGGCCCCATAGAGAAAATCTTTCGGGCACAGTGAAAGGACTTCCTTGACGGAAGGGGCCAGAATCGCTATCTGTCTTAAGGCCTCCTGGGCGTAGTCCAGGTGGGCAATCGGCCCCCAGGCGTACGCGCTCAAAGGAAAGAGAAAAAACAGCATTAATGCCAAAAAGATCATGCCGGGGATGGTACAGCATTTCAACTGTTAGCAGGTATAGTTATTTCTGCTAACAGTTAGAAATACTTATGGTTGATTAACCATAGTCCCCAAGGAAGGAAAACTCAAATGGATTCCCTGTCCCCTAAATCCCTCGTGATCAAGGCACTCAAGAAAAATCTGCAGGCTTTAAAGGATTCTGGCATGACCCATATCCCCCGCCAAGAAAAAACCGTTTTTAAGGGCACTCCTCTTGTCAAGATCCGTGAGGAAATCGGCGACTGCACCCGCTGTAAACTTTCTCAAGGGAGGACCAAGATTGTCTTTGGTACCGGGAACCCGAGTGCCGCATTGATGTTCATCGGTGAAGGGCCGGGGCATGATGAAGATATCCAGGGGGAACCGTTCGTGGGTCGTGCCGGGCAACTGCTGACTAAAATTATTGAGGCGATGGGGCTGAAAAGAAGCGATGTCTATATTGCCAACGTTGTTAAATGCCGTCCTCCCAATAACCGGACCCCGGAACCGGATGAGATCGCCACCTGCTCCCCCTTCCTCATCAAACAGGTCTTGGCCATCGGTCCCAAGGTCATCGTCACTTTGGGCAATCCGGCAACCCAAACGCTCCTGGAAACCCAACAGGGGGTCACCTCACTGCGCGGCCGTTTCTTTAATTGGCAGGGGGTCTCCCTGATGCCGACCTACCATCCCGCCTTTCTGTTGCGGAACCCAAACATGAAAAAACCGGTTTGGGAGGATATGCAGAAGGTGATGGAAAAATTGGGGCTCAAGCTGAAACAGAACTCTTAGGTGATACCCCATTGGGCGAATCACCCTTGGGTGACTCACCCTTCGTAAACTCCGTATACGCCACCACACGATCACGCCCCTGTCCCTTCGCCTGGTAGAGGGCCACATCGGCATGGTCGACCAGATCGTCGGCCGATTGGGCATCCTCGGGATAACAGGAGAGTCCGGTACTCACTGTAAAATGTCCTGTCGGCTGCGTTTGTCGGTTCGGAAACGGATGCTGGCGGACCCACCCCAAAAGTTTATCAGAAACTGTCAAGGCCTGTTCCCGGTTCGTATTCGGCAGAAGGACCAAAAATTCCTCCCCCCCGAAACGGATGATCACATCTACCTCGCGCAGGTTTTCACGCAGAAGCCTGGCAAACTCCCGAAGGACAACATCCCCCTCCAGATGGCCGTAGGCATCATTGTACTTCTTGAAGGAATCGATATCGACCATCAAAATGGAGACAGGGCGCGAGAATCGCTTGGCCCGTTTGATCTCCATCGGAAGGATCTGTTGGAGATAACGACGGTTGTACAGATCCGTCAGTTCATCCTTGATCGAGAGATCCTTGGTTCTGGCATAAAGATCAACATTGATCAGGGCAACCGCAATCTGGCTCGCCACCGCCTGGAGCATTTCCCTCTCCTCGTCCGAAAACTGGTTGACACCGGGCCGTGAGAAATTCATGACCCCCACCAGATTGTTTTTAAAGAGGAGGGGGATTGAGACAAAGGAACCATCCTCCTTCTTCTGCCCCTTGTAATGAAGATAACGGGGATCCTTTTTGGTATCACGGATGTAGATAATCTCCTTGGTCAAGGCGGCCATCCCGCTCACCCCCTCCCCCAGTTTGAAGGTCATGTCCTGGAGTTTGACCTCTTCTTTAAAACCAAAGGTGGTTCGGACGATCAAGACCTCCTTTTTGGGATTCCAGAGGAGGATGGCGAACTCCTTGAAGCCAAGCCTTCTCGCAATAACGTCGGTCAGGACATGAATGAGTTCTTCAAATTCCAAGGTGGCACTGATCGCCCTCGCAATATCATAGAGGAGAGTCAGACGCCGGTTTTTCTCCTCCAAAACCTCCTGATACTTTAGTTCCTCCTGCACCTGGATCAATTTTCTCTCCGTCTCCAGTTTGATGACATCCAGGGTGGTCATCCGCTCCATGAGCCGGTTAAAAACACGGGAGAGCCGGCCGATGAGGTCTTCCGAGAGGACAGGGGCGCGTACCAGAAAATCCTTTTCCTCCGCCGTCTGCATAATTGACATCAAGGTCCCCAGAGGACGGGTCACAAACCAATAGGTCAGTAAGAAGAGAGCCACCACCGTAAAAAGGGAGAAGGAAAAGAAAAAGAGGAGGATAAAACCAATCCTGCCAAACCGTTCGGCAAGATGAAACCCCGGATAGAGCAAAAGTTCCGCCAAGACAAAGAGGGAAATGGCTAAAAACAAGGCGACCCCCAGTATGATCTTCGTCTCTACGGAGGGCCTTCTGGACATAGCCGATGACTATCGGGGAAAAAGGGGGCTTTGTCAATTGATGACGCAGAAGGTCATCTTATTGATAACTCCAAACAACCATGATAGGGTGCCCCGGTGCTTCCGATCCCCCCATACCTGACCCGACTGGCGATCCTTTTGGTACTGGTTGCCGCCTGTGCCTCCCCTTTGAAGAGAGAGTCTATCCTGCTTCGGGTCGCCGTGGAGAAAGAGCCCCTCCAAGTCCTTGAAATTGAATTGGAAAATTACCTTCTGGGTGTCCTGGCCGGAGAGGTCCCCGAGGACTGGCCGATAGAGGCGCTCAAGGCCCAAGCGGTAGCGGCCCGGACCTATGCCCTCTACCGTCGATCAAATCCGCGAAGCGAACTCTATGACCTGGAAACCACTGTGGAAGATCAGGTCTTTAAAAACCCCTCCAAGGGTCACCCTTCACCCAAGGTTTCCAAAAGATTCCGGCAGGCGGTGGCCGAGACGGCCGGAGAGGTCCTTACCTCCGGAGAGATGCCAACGCCGGAGGCCGGTCTCATCCCCGCCTACTACCACAGCTGTTGCGGGGGACAAACCGAGGCCGCCTCTTCAGTTTGGGGAGGACTTGACTCGGGACTGCCGGCACCGATCAAAGACCCTTACTGCAAGGCCTGCCCGAATTTCAGTTGGGAAGAAAGAATCCCGAAGGCAGAGATCACCCCGTTGTTATTTGAAACCGAAGGAGAAGAGGGCAAAGAAACAATGACTCTGACCATTCAAAACAGGGACCCCGCCGGTCGTGTACAACAGCTCTCGATCAGACAAAACGGCAAAAGCCGGTTGATCACCGCCAACGATTTCAGACGTACCGTCGGCTACCAAAGACTTAAAAGCAGCTGGTTCGACTTCAAAGAAGAGGAAGAGGCCTATATTTTCTCCGGGCATGGTTCCGGCCATGGGGTCGGGCTTTGTCAATGGGGGGCCAAAGGGATGGCGGAACGGGGATTCCCCTACTCCGAGATCCTGAAATTCTACTACCCTCAGGCGGTGATTCAACCATGGCAGAGAGCCCCGGTTGATTTCGAATGATGGATCTCTCCCTTTTTGACTATCACTTCCCCAAGGAATCCGTGGCGCAAAAACCGCTTGAGAAAAGGGATGATTCCCACCTCATGGTTCTTGATCGGGGAGACCGGCGTTGGTCCCACCATTCGTTTCGTGGGGTCCCCCAATTTTTCAAAAAGGGAGACCTGTTGGTGATGAACAATGCGGAGGCCGATCTCGTCCCCTTTGAGGGAGGATTGGTTCCTCCCCTACCCCCTTATATCAAACGAAAACATCGGACCGATTTTACCGACGAGGACACTCAACGGTACCGAACCGTTTATGCCTCTGTCCCCGGTTCCAAGGCAGCCCCCACGGCCGGTTTTCACTTCACGGGGGAGATTCTGCAAAAACTAAAAGAGAACGGCGTGCAACAGGCCTTTCTGACACTCCATATCAGCCATGACACCTATAAACCGATCCGGACACAAAATATCCTGGATCACCCGATGCATGGGGAGGAATACCAGATCCCCGAAGAAACGGCTGACGCCGTCTTGCGGGCCAAACAAGAAGGCCGAAGGATCATCGCGGTTGGCACCACCACCGTCCGGGCACTGGAGTCGTGGGCTCTTGCCCCGGCGATAAAAACAAACCTCTTCATCACCCCCGGCTTCCGGTTTCAGATCGTCAACGCCCTCCTGACCAATTTTCACCGCCCCCGTTCCACACTCCTCGTGATGGTCTCCGCTTTTGCCGGAAGGGAATTTATCTTGAAGGCGTATGAAGAAGCGATCCGCGAAAAATACCGGCTCTTCTCCTACGGGGATTGCATGCTCATTATCTAGGGGCGGGGAGTTTCAGAAGAGGAACAGACCGCAACACACTGAGGGTCGGTAAAAAAGAGACTCGCCCTCTTGGGAGGATTGTTGGGATCAAGCGCGCACTGGGCGGTTGGGGGATTTTCAGGCGCTGAGACCTCACCAAAGACAAGGGTGACCCCTTCTTCTACCATCGTCACCGCGGGACTATAACATTCCCCCTCCTCCCGCTGTTCTGAGATCAGGATATTATTCGGGAGAATGACGGCAGTACGGCAAATTGGAAGGTTTTTGAAAATCCCGACCTTGTCTTCCAAGCGGTAGGTGAGCCGCCCCTCTTTTACCCTAATATAGAGATCGTAGGGAGGAGAAGGCTCCGACTTCTTCGTTCGGGAAGGTTCTATGCGGGAGTAGTGAAACTCTCCCTCTTTTGTCCGCCCAACATAGGTCAGCCGGATCGGAAAATCGTCATCGCGTTGGATGCGGCGGTCCTGAAGACAGGGGAATTGCTGGCCCATACACCCCTATTCTCGGCAAGATCCGGGCTAAAGTTGCCTTTTTTTAAAGGGACTGACGAAAAGAAAGGACCTTTTCCACCACCTCCCCCATCACCTGGTTGGGGGTGGAGGCACCGGAGGTAATGCCGATTTGAAGAGGGCCTGACGGGAGCCAGTTTTCAGTCATGACAGTCTCAAACTGGCCAAACGGTTTGTGGCGGATCGCCTGGGGGGAAACAAGACAATCGGCGTCTTCAATATGATACGTGGTCACAAAGGAGGAGGCCATCTTGGCCAGATGATTCGTGTTGCTGGAATTGTAGCCGCCGATGACGACCATGAGATCCAGTTTTTCCTTTTTGAGATTCAGGATCGCATTTTGACGGTCTTCAGTGGCGCTGCAGATGGTATCAAAATTCCTGAAATGGTCATGGACATGTTTTTCGCCGTACCTCTTCACCATCGCTTCCTTCAATCGATCGGCAATCGCCAGCGATTCGCTCATCAGCATCGTGGTCTGATTGGCAACACCGACACGCCGGAGGTCCTGGTCTGGATCAAACCCTGGGGAGACCGCCTTGGCAAATTTTTGGAGAAATATTTTCTTATCCCCTGAACGACGAATGTAGTCACAAACAGTCTCCACCTCCGGCATGTTCAAAACCACCAGATATTTCCCGTTGGGGTAGGCCAAAACCCGGGAACTGGTTGCCTGCGTCTCTTCATGATAAACCTTCCCATGAATCACCGCAGTAAATCCCTCCTCGGCATAACTCTCCACCCTCTTCCAGACATTCAGGACCGACCCGCAGATGGTATCCACCAAGATGCATCCTTTTTCCTTCAGTTTTCGGATTTGTGAAGCGGTCGCTCCAAAGGCGGGAAGCACCACGACATCCTCTTTCGCCACCTCATCGTAGTCTGTCAGGAAACGAACCCCCATCTTCTGGAGGTTATTGTTGACACGGGGGTTGTGAATGATCTGCGCAGTCAGGTAGATTTTTTTATCCGGAAAACGCTCGTGCGTCTCATAGGCCAGATCCACCGCTCTATCGACACCGTAACAAAAACCAAAAGAGCTGGCCAGATGAAAAGTCAGATCCCCGGCAGTCCAGAGGTTCCCGGCCGCCTGGATCTTGGAAACGATATCGCTGTAATAATCCTTCGTCAGCTGCCCCTTAATCTGTTCCTTCAAACCAAAGCTCTTCCGATGAATCTGGCCCGGATCAAAGCTCTCGGCCTTCAGGTGGGAAGTCATAAGTAATCATTGAAATCGTATTCCAGCTGTGAAATCAAGTGCAAACCGATGCCCCCCTTCCGCCTCCTTAATAAGGAGAGAACCACCCAAGCCCGGAGGGGAGAAATAACAACTCCCCACGGCACGATTGCAACCCCTGTCTTCATGCCGGTCGGGACCGCCGCCACCGTCAAGGCGGTAACCTCGGAGGAGTTGGAAGCGCTGGGGGCCGAGATCATTCTGGGAAACACCTACCACCTGATGCTCCGGCCGGGGGAAAAGGTTGTGGAAAAGCTGGGGGGGCTTCACCAGTTCATGGGGTGGCAACGACCGATCCTGACCGATTCCGGAGGCTATCAAGTTTTTAGTCTGGCCCTCAGGCGTAAAATCCTGCCGGAGGGCGTCTGTTTTCAATCTCATATTGATGGGGATGAATATTTTCTAACGCCACAAAGGGCAATTGAAATTCAAGAGGCGTTGGGGAGTGATATCGCGATGGTGCTGGATGAATGCACCCCGTACCCGGCCACACGGGAAGAGGCGGAGAAATCGATGCGCCTCTCATTGGAATGGGCAAAGAAATCGCTGATTGCAAAATCCCCCTTCCGTCCCCCTTTGTCAAAGGGGGAAACAGGGGGATTTTTAAACCGTCCTTTGCTTTTTGGCATCATCCAGGGGGGTTTTTACCCGGATCTCCGAAAAAACTGTCTTGACGAACTGGCCTCACACCCGTTTGACGGCCTGGCGCTGGGAGGGCTCTCTGTCGGCGAACCCCAAGAAGCTTGCTACACGATCGGGAGTGAAATCACCCCTCTCCTGCCGGCCGACAAGCCACGCTACCTCATGGGGATGGGGCTTCCTGAAGATATTGTGGAGGCAGTGGGCTGGGGGGTCGATATGTTTGATTGCGTGATCCCGACACGCAACGCCCGAAACGGCCAGCTCTTTACCCCTTCCGGCCCGATCCAGATCAAACAGACCCAGTACCGCGAAGACCCCCGTCCGATTGACGAAAATTGTTCTTGCCCCGTCTGCAAAAAGTATAGTAGAGCCTACCTGCGCCATTTATACTTGGCGAAGGAAATTTTATCGCCCTGTCTCAACACGATCCACAACCTTCATTTCTACCTGGATTTGATGAGAAGGATCCGGCGGGCGATCGAAGAAAACAGGTACTCTCAATTCAAAAAGGAGTTTTATGCAAAGTATAGCCCTCGCCCAAACCAGTAGTTCCCCAACACCGGCAACAAAAGCAGGTCCTGGAGGGACCCTCGGGATGTTTGTCCCGATGATCCTTGTTTTTGCCATCTTCTATTTCCTCATCATCCGTCCCCAGGCCAAACAGCAGAAACAACACAAGGCGTTGCTGAGCCAGATCAAGAGGGGGGATGAGGTGGTCACCACCTCCGGGATCCATGGCAGGGTCCACGGTCTCGCCGACAATACCGTCACCCTGGAGATTGCCGAAAACATCCGGATCCGGATAGAAAAGGCACAGATCGCCCGGCTCAAGGGTGATTCACCCAAGAGTGATTCACTCAAGGGTGATTCACCCAGGGGTGAGTCTTCCAAATAGATGCGCTGGAAACTCTATTCCATTGCCACAGCCACCCTCCTCTCCATCTACCTCCTGATTCCCACCTTCGGAAATTTCAAGGAGAAGAAAGAGGCGCCAGACGGCCTCCTGCACCCCTGGTATTTTAAATTATTTCCGGACCAGCAGATTAACCTTGGACTTGATCTCAAGGGGGGGATCTACCTCGAACTGGAGGTCAAACTGGACGAGGCCTTTGCCAACAGGGTTGATCTGATCTCCTCGGAAATCCGACGCAACTACGATGAAAAAGAAGGACTCACCCAGGTTGACCGTCAGGACAAGCCGCTTCGTCTCCTTCTCGAGGCCCGGAACGAACCGGATCGGGTGAAGGTCAAAGAGTATCTCAAGGAACAGTACCGTGAAACCTTGACGCTTGAAACGGAGGCGGCCACGACGCTGACGTACCACCTCTCCGAGGCGTATCAAAAGAACCTGCATGACCAGACACTCCGTCAGGCCGTTGAAACGGTACGGAACCGGATCGACCGGTATGGGGTGGCGGAACCGACCATCCAACGCCTGGGAGGCAACAAGATCGCCATCGAACTCCCCGGAATTAAAGATCCGGAGAGGGCCATAGAAATCATCAAGAAGGCCGGGCGGCTGGAATTCAAGATGGTGGATGAGACGGTTTCAACAGCCGAACTCCAGAAATCGGTTTCTGAAGTCCGTTCGCAACTCAATCTCCCGGAAGGTTTCTCACGACAGATTGTGGAAAAAATCAATGAAACCCTCAAGAACAAGATCCCTGCCGATGCCGAAGTCGCCTTTGAGATTCAGGTTGATCCGATTACCCGAAAGACGGTCGGGGGAACCCCTTATCTTCTCAAAAAGAAGGCGGAGATCACCGGTGATATGCTCCGAAACGCCCAAGTCAATATCCAAAACAATGAACCGTACGTCAGTCTCTCCTTCAATAATCTGGGGACAAAGCTGTTTGCCGACCTGACGCGACAGAATATCAAGGGGCGACTGGCTATCCTGCTGGATGGCAATGTCACCAAGGCCCCGGTCATCCAGAGCGAGATCCCGAACGGCGAGGCCCAGATCACCCTCGGTTGGGGCAATTATAACGCCCTGCTGAAGGAGGCCGAAGATCTGACGCTTGTCCTCCGCGAAGGGGCGCTTCCGGCAAGACTGGAGGAATTGACCAAGACCGTCATTGGCCCTTCACTCGGGCTGGATTCCATCAAGAAGGGGGTCCGTTCGTCGTTGGCCGCCGCCCTGGTTGTCATCCTCTTCATGATTTTTTACTACAAGCTCTCCGGTCTCTATGCCAATCTATCCCTGCTCCTGAATATCCTTTTTGTTTTAGCGGCCCTGACCCTCTTTGGAGGGACCTTGACCCTTCCCGGTATTGCCGGCATTGTCCTGACCATCGGTATGGCGGTGGACGCGAATGTGATTATTTTTGAAAGGATCAAGGAGGAGTTGCAGGCAGGAAAAATGGCCAAGGCCGCCGTGGGGGCCGGCTATCAAAATGCGATGAGCGCCATCGTTGATTCCAACCTGACAACCCTCCTCTCGGGGCTCGTCCTCTACCAATTTGGCACCGGCCCGATCCGGGGATTCGCCGTCACCCTGATGATCGGCATCCTGACAACCCTGTTTACGGCGATTGTCGTCACCAGGGTCTTTCAGGACTGGGCGACTCGAGGACAAAACGCCAAGGTGAGCATCTGACATGAACTTCCGCCTGACATCGTTTCCCTTCATCCGTTACCAGCGGTTCTTTGTCACCCTCTCCGTCATCCTTGTGTCCGGTTCCCTCTTCCTGACCTTTTACAGAGGTCTCCACTATGGCACCGACTTTACCGGCGGGATCAAACTCCAGTACCGTTTCACCGAGGCTCTCTCTGAAGAGAGGCTCCGTTCCTTGCTGGATCCCAAACTCCTGGGTGACGCACTCTTGGGTGATTTTACCATCCAACGGGTCGGTCCCGACAAGGAAAACCGGTTCGCCCTGAAATTCCAGCAAAAAGAAGGGATCGCCATCGAAGCGCTGTCAAAAAGGGTTCAGGCCTCATTTCAGCAAAAGGGGGTCTCGGCCACCTTGGAACAAGAGGATGCGGTGGGTCCCAAGGCTGGAAAAGAACTGCGTAAAAAAGGGCAGCTTTCCTTGATCGTCGCCTGTCTCCTGATCCTGATCTACATCGGTTACCGGTTCGACTTCTACTTTGCCCCCGGTGCGATCATCGCCCTGATCCATGACGTCCTCGTCACAGTCGGCGGCCTTGCCTTGACCGGCCGGGAATTTACCCTCACGACGGTTGCCGCACTCCTCACCATTATCGGTTACTCCGTGAATGACACCATTATCATCTACGATCGGGTGCGCGAAGATTTAAAAAAACACCCGAAGATGCCGCTTCCGGAACTGGTCAATCTCTCCATCAACGAAACCCTCTCCCGAACGATTATCACCAGCCTGACCGTCTTCTTTGTTGTAACCATCCTCTACCTCTTCGGAGAGGGGGAGATCGAAGGGTTCGGGTTCGCCATGATTATCGGTGTGGTGGCCGGGAGTTATTCAACCATTTTTGTCGCCAGTCCTGTCTACCTCTTCCTGAAAAAATGGGTCCCGCGCCTGGAGGTCTGGTGGCAGGCAAGAAAACAGGCCTGACAGAGATCCCCGAGGACCCTCAGGGTCTATCCCAAAAGACAGGTTTAAGTCGAACAGTCTGCCAACTCCTTTTCAACCGCGGTTTCCGCACCGCCGAAGAGATCAGTCGTTACCTCTACGGCAGTTTGAGAAATCTCCCGCCCCCCTCTTCCCTGCCCGATATGGAGAAGGGGGTTGCCCGGATCCGTCAGGCCCTCTCACACCGGGAAAAAATCTTTCTCTTTGGCGATTACGATGTGGATGGGGTGACCGGAACGGCGATCCTTCAACTCTTTTTGCAATCCCAGGGGGGTGATGTCTCTCCACTCCTTCCAAACCGCTTCACTGACGGTTATGGACTGAGTCATCCGGTGATCCACAAAGTCTCTGACGGAGGAGGTCGTCTCCTCATCACGATCGACAACGGGACAAAGGCCGAAGGACCGATCCGATTTGCGAAAGAAAAAGGGATTGATGTCATCATCCTCGATCACCATGAAACGCCGGAGACCGATCCGGGGGCGATCGCCCTGATCAATCCAAAAAAGGAGAGGGACGAAGCCAGACAACTACCTCTCTGTTCTGCGGGACTCGCCTTTTACCTGGTGGCCGCCCTCCGGGCCTCACTGCGCCAGCCCGGCTCCCCTCCCCTGGAATCGCCGCTCATCCCTTATCTTGATCTGGTCGCCTTGGGAACCGTCGCCGACATCGTCCCCTTGATCGGGGTCAATCGTCTCCTGGTGAGAGAAGGTCTAAAGGTCCTTTCGAACAGCTCCCGGATCGGCCTTCAAAGATTAAAGGAGGAGGCCTCGCTGAAAGAAGCCTCATTATCAACGGGTCATATTGGATTTCGTCTGGCCCCTCGGTTGAATGCCTCCGGGCGTCTGGAAGATGCCTCCCTTTCGCTAGAACTCCTGACCACCAACGATCTTTTAAGGGCCGGCGCCCTGGCCCGACAACTGGAGTCGATCAACCGTCGGCGACAAGAGATTGAAGAAGGGATTCTTCAAGAAGCTGAAGAACTTTTGGAGGCTCGCCCTCCTTCTGATGGGGCGGGGATCGCCCTTGCCAGGGAGGGATGGCACGAGGGGGTTCTGGGGATTGTTGCCGCCCGCCTGACGGAGAGATACGCGAGGCCGGCGTTAGTCCTCACCATCCGAGAAAACGATGTGAAAGGGTCCGGTCGGTCGATCCGGGGTTTTGACCTGCATGATTGTCTCCTGGATTGTTCTTCATTCCTGGATAAATGGGGGGGACATAAAGCGGCTGTCGGCCTGACCTTAAAGAAACAAAATCTTCAACCTTTTCTCGATCAATTCAGCCAGGTTTCGATTGAAAAACTAAAAAAACTGGACGGGAAATCAGGGCACCGGGTCGATCTCTCTTTACCCTTCTCCGACCTCACCCCACAGTTGATCGAAGAACTCGCGGCGATGGAACCATTCGGCTATGGCAACCCCGAACCGGTTTTCAGGACTTCTTCAGTCACTATCCGATCAGCCAAAATCGTTGGTAAAAACCACCTGAAAATGATCCTCTGCCAGGACAACATCACCTTAGACAGCATCCATTTTAATTACAGGGGGGAGATCCCCACACAGCCATTGTGCCACGTAACCTACACCCCCGAATGGAATGAGTGGAATGGCAATCGTGTTATCCAGCTTCGCATAAAAGAGATAAATTAAGTGTTTTCAATAAGTTATAAAATAGTTAACGCGTCGCGTAAAATTCTATTGACGCCCCCTAACGCGTCGTGTTAGGTTGTTCTTAGAAAGGAAGGTGACTCATGAGTCCCAAGAAAAAAGTCGTTTCTGGGTTACGCCAGAATCTGGAAGAGCTAGCCAACCGGGTCCATGCCGGTGAAATCTACGATGGTCTGGAAAGGGAAGTCCGCCGTGTCGGTGAAGAGATCCTCGACCGGGCCCACGAACTTGAACTCCTGCCTTTGAGAGAGCTGAGCGGTGATAAGATCGTTCGTGAAGCCAAAAGGAACCTGGGTGAGATCGTCGAAAAAATACAGGGGAGTGATCTCTTGGCCCGGGCCAAGCTGACCGCCCGGCAGACGAAGGCCCAGGTGCTCTCCATCCTCAGCATCCCGAGTCAGAATGAGGTGGTCCGACTGTCCCGAAAGATCACCACCCTCGAAAAAAGGGTCAATCACCTGACGCGAAAGGCCGCTTAAGTAGTACCTCCTTTTTCCCTTGTACCTATTGATCACCCTGCTATTCTCCCCCCCGTGAAAATCCTCTTCGTGTGCGAATACAACGCCTGTCGGAGTCAAATGGCAGAGGGGCTGGCCCATACGTTCCTCCCGGGGAAATTTTCAATAACGAGTGCCGGCCTTTATCCTGGTGAGTTGAATCGGATCACCGTTGAGGTCATGCAAGAAATTGGCGTTGATCTTTCCGGGCAATATTCGAAGAGACTCACGGAGATGAAAGATATTTTTTTTGATCTTGTGGTTGTCCTGGCGGAACCAGCATGGGAAGCTGTTCAGGAGATTCAGGCAAAACAAAAAGTCCTCTGGCACTTTCAGGACCCAGTGGTAAAACCCGGAAGTTCCGAAGAGTTGAAAAAAAGAATTCGCATCGTTCGTGATGGAATCAAGAAACGGATCCAGGAGATGGCCCAGGGGAAATAACTTTATGCACCACGGTATCATCGGCAATTGTAAAACTTCTGCCCTGATTGATAAAAATGGGAGCATCGATTGGTGTTGCCTCCCGAATTTCGACAGCCCCTCGGCCTTCGCCAGGATTCTGGACGCTCAAGGGGGCCATTTCCATGTTTCTCCCGTCGGCACCGCAAAGATTTCGCAGGTCTATGTGCCCCAAACCAACATTCTCCAAACGGAGTTTGACGACGGCGAGAACGCATTCGCCCTGCTCGATTTCATGCCTCGTTACCGCGAGGGGGCAGACTACCGGAGGCCTGTCGAAATCATCAGAATCTTGAAGCCCCTTCGCGGCCGGCCTCTGCTCAAGGTTTCCTTTCACCCCAAAATGAACTACGCCAGAGGCGAGACAAACGTTCGGGAGAGAGAGTCGGTCATCACCGCCTCCAGCGGCCTCGAAAGCCTCTTCCTCTACTCCAGCCTCCCCTTAAAAGAGATTTTGCAAGGGGGACCAGTAACACTCGGGAGAGAAGAGTTTTTCCTCCTCACCTACCATGAAAAGATTGAGCCCCCCACGCTCGCCTATGCCCACGAGATGTTTGAAAAGACGAAAACCTACTGGGAGACCTGGTCGGGCCATTGCCGCTTGCCAGGCCTCTATCCCGAAACGGTTCTCCGGTCGGCGTTGGTCCTGAAACTGATGACCTATGAAGAAACGGGGGCGATCATCGCCGCGCCAACCACCTCCCTCCCGGAGATCCTCCATGGCGGGCGTAACTGGGACTACCGCTACTGCTGGCTCCGCGACGCCTCCCTTATGTTGGAGGCCTTGAAGGGGATCGGTCATTTTGAAGAGGCGCGCGCCTTTATCCAATTCCTCCTGCGTCTCTTGGAGAGCAAGCAGATGAAGGTCCAGATCGTTTACGGAATCGACGGGAGAACCGACCTCGAGGAAAAAACCTTCAGTCATCTCAAGGGATATAAAAACTCCGGCCCCGTGCGGATTGGTAACAATGCCTGTCACACGCAACAGAACGACATTTTTGGCGAGATCATGAACACCCTCTATCTCTACTACTTCCACTACGAATTCGAAAAGATGCCGGATGAGGTCTGGTCGCTGGTCAAATTCCTCGTCAACACAACCGCAAGGGACTGGATGACACAGGATGCCGGGATCTGGGAATTCAGGCACCGGAAAGCCCATTTCACCTTTTCGAAGGTCCTCTCCTGGGTTTCGCTGGATCGCGGGATCAAGATTGCCCAAAAGTTGGGAAAGGGTTATGCCGTTTCCAATTGGAGGCCGATTGCCGACCAGATCCGGGGAGAGATTGAGGAAAAGGGATGGAACAAGTCCATCGGGAGCTTTACGCAATCTTACGGTTCCGAACATCTGGATGTCAGCCTGTTGCTCATGGAAAAGTATGGCTTTCTGATGAAGGACGATCCCCGCTGGATCGCCACGGTCGGCCGGTGCGAGAAATCGCTGATGCAAAACGGTCTTGCCTTCCGCTACACCAACGCCGACGATTTTGGGAAACCGAAAAACGCCTTTATCCTTGCCTCCCTCTGGCTCGCTAAAGCCCTTTATACGATCGGCGAGAAGGAACGAGGCCATCTTCTTTTTGAAAATATCCTCTCGCATGCCAACCATTTGGGTTTACTCTCCGAGGATATCGACACGGAGACGGGTGAGCTCTTGGGAAATTTCCCCCAAGCGTACTCGCACATGGCGGTGATCAATACGGCGAGTCTCTTGAGTCAAGGATGAGTTGACAGATTTTTCCCTTCTTGAAAGGTTTATGGTGATGCAAAACTTAAACTGGATCCAGTGGATTTATCCCCTCGTCTATCTTGTCAGCGGGCTTGTTGCCGGTGTTCTCTTTAAGAAGGTCGTGCTTGCAAGGTTCAAAAGATTTGCAGGCACAACGCCGTGGGAAGGAGATGACATCATCGTTGGAGTCGCCGAAAGATTTTCCATCGCACTTTTTGCGGTCGGTGGTTTTTATCTGGCGTTTCTGTATCTTCCGATCCCATTGAAAATGGCGCCTCTTCTGCAGAAGGCCCTGCTCGTTTTGTCCATGTTTATTGTCACCCTGGCCTTGGCCAAAATAGCCGTCGGCCTTGTTGAACTGTACTCACGAAAAGGGAAAGGGGCTTTACCCTCCACATCCATCTTTACCAATTTGGCGCGGGTGGCCGTTCTGGCCATCGGAATTTTGGTCATTCTGCAGTCACTCGGAATATCGATCACACCGATCCTCACGGCCTTGGGAGTTGGCGGTTTGGCGGTTGCCCTGGCGCTGCAAGAGACCTTGGCCAACCTCTTTGCGGGCCTTCATATCCTGGTTTCGCGACAGGTTCGACCCGGCGATTATGTTCAACTCGACTCGGGAGAGGCGGGTTATGTGACCGACATCAATTGGCGTAACACGACGATCCGGGCTCTTCCGAACAACATGATTATTGTCCCCAATGCCAAATTGGCCTCGACGATCATCACTAACTTTCACCAGCCGGAACAAGAAATGTCCTTTCTTGTCGAGGTGGGGGTCAGCTATGAGTCCGACCTAAAGCAGGTGGAACGTGTGACCATCGACGTTGCCAGAGAGGTGTTGAAAGAAGTGCAAGGGGGGGTGCCAGCGTTTGAACCCTTTATCCGTTATCACACCTTTGCGGATTTCAGCATTAATTTTACCGTCATCCTGCGGGCCAAGGAGTTCGTCGACCAGTACTTGATCAAGCACGAATTCGTCAAACGATTGCACGAGCGTTATCAAACAGAGAAAATCGAAATCCCGTTTCCGATCCGGACGGTTCATACGAAACAGATAGGATAGCGTACAAATGATCTTTATGCAGAAGACTCTTGTCAAATTTCTTTTTCCGGTCGTCGGTGTTCTCTTTGTGGGGTTGATTCTCTTTTCCTATTTTCGGGTCACGCGGGAACGAACTCAATTGATCGACGATCTCGATCGTCGCGCCCGGGTGATCGCCAGGAGTCTCTCGGTCGGGGCGATGCGCGCCATCCGGAATCCACCAACACCCGATGAAGAAGACCTGGCAGAGAGACTTTCCGGACAAGGGAGGACCATGGGGATCATGGTCTGTGGTCTTGATGGAAAACTGGTCGCTCGATCGGCCGCCCTTGCTGACCTCAAGGCCTGTGAAGACCCGGAAATACAAGAAGTCGTCACAGATCAGAAGGAAAAGGTACTCACGCGTGATGAAAAAGGGATGATGCTTCATACCCTCATTTTTCCTCTTAAAATTCGATCAGGAGATTTTGTCGGTACGCTCGCTGTCGTTCACGAGGCCTCCTATATTGACAAACGGGTCCTGTCTGCCATGACCTGGACCACTCTTACCCTGGCGATTCTGGCTATTTTCATCTCGGCACTCACCTATTTTCTGTCGCGGCGTTCTTTCCAGAGATCGGTGCAACAGGTCTTGTCTTGGATGAGGTCAGCAAAGGAACCGAGCGAATCTCTGCCTCTACCTACGGAATCTCTCTTAAAACCGGTCACCCGCGAGGTAGAAAAATTGACGGCAAGGCTCCGTGCCGCCAAGGAGACGGCTCGCGATGTTTCTCAGGAGAAACAGGCAAATAACTTGTGGACGCCGGCCCGACTGAAGGCCCATGCCGTGACCCATTTCGGAGACAGGCCCTTCCTCGTCGTCTCCAACCGTGAACCGTACATGCATGTGAAAGAGCAAGGTCGGCACAAGGTCATCATCCCGGCCAGCGGACTGGTAACTTCGCTGGATCCGGTACTTCGGGCAACCTCCGGCCTCTGGATCGCCCATGGGGCCGGAGATGGTGACCGCGACACGGTGGATCGGGAGGGAAAGGTTTTGGTTCCTCCCGAGTCACCCTGCTACACACTCAAGAGGATCTGGCTCTCGCGGGAGGAGGAAGAGGGGTATTATTACGGATTCTCCAACGAGGCGCTCTGGCCCCTCTGCCATCTCACCAACTATCGCCCGGAATTTGAGGAAAAAGACTGGCAGACCTACCAGAAGGTCAACGAGAAATTCGCCGATGCCGTGGTCCGGGAATTCGGCAAAACGAGGCCGTTCATCCTGGTGCAAGATTATCATTTCACGCTATTGCCAAAGCTCATTCGGCAGCGGCGTCCCGATGCGATCATTGGCCTCTTCTGGCACATCCCTTGGCCGACACCGGAGATCTTTCAGGTCTGTCCCTGGAAGAGGGAGATTCTGGAAGGAATGCTTGGAGCGAACTTTGTCGGATTCCATCTCCAATCCTATTGCAACAATTTTTTTGACACGGTGAACAGTCTCCTGCCGGTCCGAATCGAGTGGGACCGTTTCGCGGTCCTCCATGACAAGGGGGCCACGCTTGTCAAACCATTCCCAATCAGCATTCAGCCATGGGCGGAGAGAAAGATTTCCACCGAGGAAGAGTTTCAGCAAAAGTCACTTGGCTTTAGGGAACAGTTGGAGCTTGGGACCACGCGGATCGTCGTGAGCGTCGACCGGCTGGATTACACCAAGGGGATCCCGGAACGGCTGGGGGCAATCGACCGATTCTTTGAGAAATATCCAGCCTATAAGACAAAAATCAGCTTTGTCCAGTTGGGCGCCCCCTCCAGAATCCACATTCCGCGCTATCGAGACTTTGTCACGGAGGTTGAGAAATTGGTCGATCAGGTTAATTGGAAGCATGCAGAAGGCGCTTGGAAACCGGTTATTTTTTTCAAGGAACACCATGACCCAAAGACCGTTTATACCTTTCTTCGGATGGCGGAAGTCTGCATCGTAAGCTCTTTGTCGGACGGCATGAATCTGGTGGCCAAGGAGTTCGTGGCGGCAAGGGAAAAGGGTGATGGAGTTCTTCTCCTTTCCGAGTTTGCTGGTGTCGCTCGCGAATTTCAGGAAGCTCTGCAATTTAACCCTTATGCCAAAACCGACTTCGCCGAGACAATTCGTATCGCCCTTGAGATACCTTTTGAAGAACAAAAGCGACGCATGGCCAGATTAAAAGTCTTGGTCGCTGAGAACAATATCTATCGGTGGGCCGCTGATCTTTTGGGTGAATTGTCCCAGGCCTCACAAACAACCCCATAAAATAAGCCCCCTTTTTTGTCCCCTTGATCTCCCCCGATCCCCTTGATAGGGAATAGTTCATGTCCGAAGCTATTGTGATTTTGTCGGGAGGGCTTGATTCAACGGTCTCCGCCATCCTGGCTCAAAAAGAGGTCCCGTTAAAACTCGCCATCACCTTTGATTACGGCCAAAGGGCTACCTTGAAGGAACAGCAAAGCGCCTTGCGGATTGCCAAGGATCTTGGCATTGAGCATAAAATAATCTCTCTCCCCTGGCTCAAAGAATTAACACCAACGGCACTGGTCAGGGGAGGGCAAGCACTGCCCCTGCTCAACATTTCGGAACTGGATGACCGTGAAAAAACGAACTTGTCCGCCCGGGCAGTCTGGGTCCCCAATCGAAACGGACTTTTCTTAAACGTCGCCGCCGTCTTTGCCGAGTCGCTTGATTGCGCCCTGATTGTCACCGGTTTCAACAAGGAAGAAGCGGTTACTTTTTCGGACAACAGCGCTTCTTTTGTCGAGAGTGCGAACCATTTTTTTTCTTTCTCAACACTGAGCAACGTCATGGTTAAGAGTTACACCCAGGAGATGACAAAGGTCGAGATCGTCCAAAAGGGGATCGCCTTGGGGGTTGATTTCAGCAACCTCTGGAGTTGTTATGAGGGAGGTCCAAAGATGTGCGGGGTTTGCGAGTCATGCCTACGGTCTCTGCGGGCCTACCAACAGGCAGGGGTTTTGGAAAAGGTAAAAGCGATTTATGAAAATTAAATTTCTTGAACAAAGGATTGATTACAACGGCTCTCAGCTGAAATCCCACTGGATTTTTCAGAACTCAGGCATTCTTGGAAATGCGGCAGTTGCCTTCATTGGTCATTGTGCCGTCGACCCGGAGCATATGGTGGACCTGGTCGACCTTAAAGAGGGGAAAAAGATCGCGAGTGATGAGATGCTCCATTTCCTGGTCGAACTCTTTGATACCACCCTGGACCAGACAATCGTCCTGCAGAGACTCCTGGTTTCCCTGGCCCAACAGGAGATCCTTTTCCGTCTTCAAAAGCCGGTAGTGGTCCGCGCTGGTAACGACCTCTATGAAGGGGATGCCAAACTTTCCGTCTCCATCGCCACCTCTTCCCCCGTTTCGACACTCATTCACTATGGCCTCAATATTTCCAGCGCCAACACCCCGGTGAAAACAAAGGGGCTGAATGATTACCAGATTGACCCTGTTCCATTTGCCAAGACCCTGCTCGAAACCTTCCGCCACGAGGTGGAATCATTGAAGGAGGCCCGGGCCAAGGTAAAACCGGTCCCTTAAATGTTAACAGCCCCCCTGATAGAAATTTTTTCTTCACTGCAAGGGGAGGGACCCCACGTCGGTGAGGCGATGACGTTTGTCCGATTCCAGGACTGTGAATTCTCCTGTAAATTTTGCGACACCCCTCTCTCCTTCATCAAGAATAAACAGTGCCGGGTGGAATGGCCTCCCTTCTCAAAGAAATTTGAGAAATACCCCAATCCGATCACCATTGTTGAACTTGGTAAGATCCTTCAACGCTTTTCAGACACAACCCTCTCGATCACTGGGGGAGAGCCTCTTCAGCATGTCCCTTTCCTCAAAGAATGGCTTTCGTCCTTCAAAAAAAGCGGCCCACGAAAGATATTACTGGAGACGGCGGGCATTCATTGGCAGGAATTAGAAAAAATTGTAGGCCTCATCGATATCGTTTCAATGGACCTGAAACTTCCCTCCTCGACAGGGATGAAGAGCTACTGGGAAGAACACCGGCAGTTCTTGAAGATCGCCCAATCAAAAGAGGTTTATGTCAAGATTGTCATTACGGAGGAGACCACCGATGAAGATCTTGAAAGGGGTGCCTCTCTCCTCAAGGCTTACTCGGGAAAGATCCCCTGTATCCTCCAGCCGGCATCGGCTTTTGGCTCTTTTCGAAAAATACCAACTCCGGCGAAAATTCATCAGAACGAAAAAACAATGCGGTCACTTTTGGGTGAACCACCCCTTGGCTCCGTGAGGGTGATCCCTCAACTCCATAAACAGTTGGGGATTCTATGATAACTCGGCAGGAGTACGAAAAGAGAGAACAGGAAAATCTCGCCCCCTACGCGATGAAAAGTTCCGAAACTGTAGGACGGGAATTCTCTGAGGAAGAACACCTCTACCGGACCGCTTTTCAGAGGGACCGGGATCGAGTCATTCACTCCAATGCCTTCCGCCGACTGGAATACAAGACTCAAGTGTTTGTCTATCACGAGGGGGATCATTACCGAACACGGCTCACTCATTCCCTCGAAGGGGCCCAGATTGCGAGAACCCTTGCCCGTATCCTCCGGTTGAATGAAGATCTTGCCGAGGCGATCATCCTGGCCCACGACCTGGGTCACACCCCTTTTGGGCATTCCGGTGAAGAGGTGATGAATCGGCTCATGAAAGATCATGGCGGCTATGAACATAACCGGCAGAGCCTGCGGATTGTCACGACCCTCGAAGATCGTTACCCTAATTTCCCCGGTTTGAACCTGACTTACGAAGTCCGGGAGGGACTTGCCAAACATAAAAGTGAATATGATACCCCGGAGATCAAGAATCTGCATAAAAAAGGGAACCCGACCCTGGAGGCCCAGATCGTCAATCTGGCCGATGAGATCGCCTACTGTAATCACGACCTGGATGATGGTCTCCGGTCGAGATTGATTACCCTTCAACAACTCAAAGAAGTCGAGCTTTGGCAGGGACATTACGATAAAATTTCTCCTTCTATCAAGTCCTCAGCCCCGGAAAAGGTCATCCTTCGCCAAACGGTAAGGTCCATTATCGATACTTACGTCACCGATCTTGCCCGCGAAACGGAAAAGAATCTTACTTTACTAAAAATAAAATCTATTGACGAGGTAAGGGCTACCAGTGAGAAAATTGTCTGTCTCTCTGAGACGCTCGATGGGAAAAATAAGCAGCTCAAGCGGTTTCTCTACACTAATATGTACAAACACCCTCATGTCCAGAGGATGGCGGAACAGGCGGAACGGGTCATCGAATCCCTTTTTAACAGTTATCTCAACAACCCAAAAAATCTTCCCCTGGAGGTCCAGCAAAAGTTTAAAATGGAAATCCCTGAGAAGGTGATCTGCGACTACATCGCCGGAATGACCGACCGGTTCGCCTTGAACGAACATCAACGACTCAAAAGTTTGTTGTAGATAATCTGATAGGTCCGGTAGTTGCTCAAAACCTTTTTGACGTAATCTTTGGTCTCGGTGTAAGGGATCTCTTCGATAAATTCTTCTTCATCCAAATCCTTTCTCTGACCTCTCCAGCGACTGATCGCTCCCTCACCCGCATTATAGCTGGCAATGATCGAAACCTGATTTTTGCCAAATTCTTTCGACAACCTTTGCAGGTAGGCCAGGGCCAGCAGGATATTGGTTTCGGGATCTTCCAGAGAACCATCAAACTGGAGCCAGCCAGCCTCCCGAGAGAGGCGGCGGGCCGTTTGCGGCATCAACTGCATCAACCCAATCGCCCCTGCGGGTGAAGAGGCGCCCGGATTAAAATGGCTCTCCTGACGCATGAGACTATAAACCAGAAATGGGTCGATCCCAACCCTCTTGGCCTCACGTTCAATGAAAGATCGATAGATGCGAGGGTAGGTCCAGACCGGCCGGCAGCCGTTCTTCCCCACTGCCAACTCCCTGAAAATAAGGTCGTCCAGACGGAGCTGATGGAGTCTCTGAATCCTGTTAAAAACCGGGCAGTCCGGAGAGACAACCTTTGCCAGATCAACCGGCTCCAGAAAATTTTTGTGCTCAGTAAAAGAGCGCCACTGATCCACAGAAAGTGAAAGCCGATCGGCGGCCAGAAATCGATAATACCCCCACTCCGATCCTTCGATCAATTTTTGATAATACTGATGGGCTAAAGTCTCATCCCCCCTCTTTTCAAAAATCCTCCCCTGCCAATAGAGTGCCTTTTGCGATTCTTTACTCCGTTCAAGTTTTTTCCAGGCTTGAAGGGATAAGGACCATTCCCCCAAACAATAATAACTCCAGGCAATTTGGTCTTGCGCCCAGAGGGGCGAAGCACCCCTTCCCTTTGAAAGGCGTTTCAAATGAGGGAGTGCCTCTTTGAATAAACCGGCATCCAAATACAAAAAGGCAATCTTCCGGGCGGCCTGTTTCCCTTCTGGTGAGTGGGGGAATTTTTTGAGAATCTCTTTTTGAAGAGAGAGCGCCTTTTCTGTCTCCCCCTGTCTGGCGTAGGCCGACGCGATCCGGCTCAGAATCTGACGTTTCCGTCCGATATTTTTTTCCTTTTTTATCATCCCTTCATAGAGCCCAATCGCCTCCGGGTAATGCCCTTCACGAAAGAGTGACTCTGCCTCCCAGAAATTAGCCTCCGGGTGATTCACCAAAGGATGGTCAGGCCCCTTGAAGAGTTGGGCCGCCCTCGCAAATTCCCTTCTTTGGTAGAGGATTTTACCGGTTTCAAAGAGTTCATCAGGGGTAAAAGAGGGGTGCCCCAAAAGTGACAAGGCCTCATCGGCCCAGGGGGTTTCAGGATAGGCGCGCCAGTACTGCCAGAGTGAAGAGACCGCTTCTTCCCTGTTCCCTCCCTTGTAGTCACAGAGCGCCACCTGCCAGCGGGCCCTCCCCTTTTCATGGTGAACCGTAGTCTCCTCAAAATATTTTTCCCAATAGTCCCGGGCCTCCTTCCATTGACCAAGACACTGGTAGGACTCGGCCAGCCTCCGGAGTGAAACAACAAACCAGGGGCTATTTTCCTCAGAAACTATTTTGCTAAAGGCCCAGACGGCAGTGGGGCATCGTTTGAGTCGGTGGGCTGATTCACCGATGGCGTAGTAGACGTAATCTTCCAGCTCCGGTTCTTTGACCCTCTTTAAGGTCTCGATCGCACGGCCATAATTTTTCTTTTCAAAAAGGGCAAAACCCTCGGTAAGGCTCTGGCCTTTGGCTGAAGAGGAAAGAGGCAGAAGGAGTATCAAAAAAACGAAAACCGCCTCTTTTTTCAATAAGGTTTTGAAACAGGTTTTTAAGTATCACCAAGGATTTTAGGCGTGATGAAGATCATCAGCTCACTATTGGTCCTCGTCTTGGTCGACCCCTGAAAGAGCCATCCCACCACCGGCACATAGGAAATAAAGGGAACCGCATCTCTGGTCTTCGTCGACTTCACGCGGAACAGACCACCAATGACGGTGGTCTCTCCGTTCTTCAGCAGAACGGTGGTAGAGGCGTTGTTGTCGATGACCGCCGGAATCCCGTCGACGGTCTTGGTAAAATCGGCCTCTGATTCCACCGCATCGATTTTCAGTTTGATATGATCATCAATGGAAATCTGTGGTGTTACGGTCAATTCAACACCGGTATTAATCTCCTGCAATGAATTCTGAGAACCTCCCCCCGAACCACCGCTGGTCGCAATATTAATATTGGAGGTTGACTTGACATAGATTTTGAGACCGCTCCTGATCTTGGCCGGCATGTTATTGACCGTGGTCACGGAGGGGCGTGAAATGATGCGAACATCCCCTTTTCTCTCAGAGGCGGTAATCTGGGCATCAATATTGGTCCCCTTGGCCAGTTGCCCGATTACAAGACCAATCCCGCTCGTCGGGGCTCCCGACGGGCCGGTAGCCGGCAGGTTGACATCCAGCGGTCGCCCCGCATCGGAAACACCAACCCCCGCAACACCGCCAACCCTCGTCCTCCCCTCGCCCTTATTCACACCCCACTGGATCCCGAGACTCCGGGTAAAATTGTTGGAGGCATCCAAAATTTTCCCCTCAATCAGAACCTGCGCATCTTTCTTGTCGATCAGAGCCACAAAATTACGCACGTTGGAGAGGACATAATCCCGGTCCTTGATATTCAGACTGTTGCTCCTGTCTTCCGAAACAACTATCCCTTTATCCGACAAGAGAGGTTTTATTTTTTCGACAAGATCCTTCGCCGTTGCATACTTCAGCGGGATCAGGGCTGTTTTGAGATCGGCCCCCCCCGCAAATTGATCCGGTTTACCAACCCGGTAAATCCCCTCCTCAATGGCATACTCCAAACTATTGACCTTGAGGATCGATTGAAAGGCCTGAAATAGTGTGATGTCTTTGAAGTTCACCGTCACCTTTCCAGGGAGATCCTCCGGTAGGATGATATTCAAATCGGCTGCACGGGCCAGAAGACGAAGCGCTTCCTTAAGACCAGCATCCCTGAATTCAACCGTATAACCAGCATGGGCCAGCGGAGAAAACGAGAGCATGGCCAGCAGAAAAAGGCGGATCTTCATTGGAATTTGAGGGGGTAACGGTTGTCCCCCTCCCTCAAAATAACCTTGTCAAACTGGATCTCCTCAACGAGGTAACGCCCCAAACGGTCCCCCTTGGTGACAACATTCCCGGAGATCAGGGCGTATCCCCTGGGTGATTCACCCTTAGGTGGCACACCCTTGGGTGAATCACCCTTGGGTGAACCACCCTTCTCTTCGCTAACAATAAGGCCGTTCAAGACAAATTCGGAAATATCCAGGGCTTCAAGGCTGCCGGAGGGGGCGAAGGGATTCCTCCCGACTCCGGATTCTGAACCGGAGGGGGCACCGAGTTCCACCTCGTTCCTTTCCGACAGGGCCGATCCGGAAAGAAAGAGGGCAAGCAGGACCAGGAAAACGTTCCATCGTTTCATAGATGACCACGCCATTGGTAGAACTCCAGTGTTAATTCCGCAACGACATCAGACCCCCCTTTTTCGGTGGTCTTTAGGGAGAGATCCCGGATCTTCACCAGGAGGGGAATCTTTTCAATTCTATCAACCAGAGAACTGATGGTAAAAAAGGACCCCTGGAGAGCCACCACGCTCGTCGCCAGATCATACCCTTCCTCCTGTAAGGCAGGCTTATCATGAATCGACACAACCTCAAGCCCTCTCAAAAATCGCGGAGAGGTCAGCTCCTTTAGAAAATCAGGCATCGAAGAAATGGACAGGGGCTGGATCTCTTCGTTCAGGACCTTGAGTTTGATATCATCCGGCGGTGGTTTTTTGGCCACTAGAGGGGCCACGTTTGTCTGGGAATAAACCTTCTTCAGCGAATCCCTTTCCAGCCGGAGCCCTTGAAGCCGGCTCTTCTCCAGCCGAAGCCCCTGTTGACGGGGAAGGTAGAAGAGGCGAAAAAAGAGGGTTGAAAGCAAGATGAGAATGACCAAAGAGGCCACTTGTCGCCGGGTATCCGCCATTTTCTGCCAGTGATAAGACATAGGGGGCACTATACTTTAATTTTATCCCCACCGCAATCGCATATGGTAATCGGTCATTACGGCGATAAATCAGATTTAATCGTAAATCGGAATCCCTCCTTCTCCCCCCTTTCCGAGGAGACAAGAGAGATATTCCCCAAATTTTTGATCTCTGACAGCTCCCTCAAGAACTGGGAAATAGTTGAGGACTGGTAGGTAAAACCGGTCAGGGTTAACGACTTCTGACCTCCCTTGGGTGAATCACCCTTGAGCGAATCGCTCTTGGGGGAATCACCCTGGGTCTCTTTTCCGGTGCTGTTGATCTCTGTCAGCCACAAACGGGGTGGTATCTTTTGGCTCAAGGCTGAAAGAAAGGGAGACCATTGGATGCGCCTTTCAAAAATGGCGTAAACAGCGCTGTAACCGGGCCCAAGGGGCCTGGAGAGACTACGAGTCTCCATGACGGAAAGGACCTTTTCCTTCTCAGACTTGAGGCGTGTAATCTCTTCAGCAACCGACCGGTTCTGCCACTGGGTATAAAAAAAGAGGGCTGTCTGGAAAAGGGCCAGGAGCCCAAGAAACCCGATCCAGGAGATTATTAAAAGACCAAGGCTCCGGTAGGTCAGTTCCCATTTTTTTTCCTCGACAAAGTTAATCCTCGGGACTGCCATTATCTCTTCCCTTCCATAAGAGCCAACCCCACCGCTGTGGCAAAAATGGGCCTCAGCCCCAACGAACCACCCTTAGGCGAATCGCTCTTGGGGGAATCACCCTTGGGTGACCCACCCTCCCCTGCCAAAAGTGAATCCTGGTGAGAACTCCTCTGAATTCTCTGGAACGGGTCAAAAAGAACCGTTTCAATCCCCATATTTTTTGTCAGGTAATCATCCACTCGGGGGAGCAGGGCCCCTCCCCCGCACAGAAAAATCTTGTCAACCTTCTCTCGGTGAAAAGAAACAGAAAAGGAGTCAACAGCCCGTTGAACGTCAACGGCTAACTGGCCATAAAAAGATTTCAAAAGTGTCTCGTCTTTTCCCCCACCCGGTGGTTCCGCAGAAACGCCAGTCAACGAATGATGGTAGAGAAGTTTCTGATCCGAAAAAACAAAAAAAGACGATTGAGAACCTCCGATATCCAGCAAGACATACTTCTTGCCAACCTCCCATTCCTCACTGGCATCAAAAGAGGCGAGAAGGGCCGTGGCACTGGGCTCCAGAGAGACGGGAGAGAACCCAAGCCGCCGCAAGGAAACCATACGGTCCAACAGAATCTTCCTGGAGACAACAAAGGCGAGGTAGACCTGTTTTTTTCCTCCCGACGTGACCTGGTCGTCGAGAAGGAGAGAGCGAACGGCATATTGATCGAGATTCCCCTCAACACTGTCTTTCACCATCCACCGAATCGCCTGTTCCAGATCAGACTCAGGCATCGGGGGGATCTCAACCCTTCTGATGTGCAGATTTTCTTCTTCGAGATTACAGGCAACCGAGAAACCACTCATCTGTTCTGCCTGGACAAAATCCCCCAATGAAGAGTGATTCACCTGGCAGGCGAGCCTTGCCAAGACCAGGGAGCCTGTAGGATCTTTCTTGATCTGAACGATCTTGGCCGAATGATGGCCCCAGTCAAGACCGATGAGGTCTTTCGTCTTGAACCGCCATGACCTCCAAAAAGCTATCTCCTTCAAAGGCCTTCACGTTCCATTTTCTTCCGAACCTTTTCCCGCAGTTCCTTAGGGATATTGCTGGCGAGTTCCAGAAATTTCCGATAATTCAGCCGGGCCTCCTGGTAATGACCTGACTTCTCCTGGACAATAGCCAGGTTCAGATAGGGATCGGCATAACCGGGCTCAGCCTGAATCGCCTTCTGGAGGAACCGCGCCGCTGTCGCAGGATCCTTCTTGGCAGTCCAGAGAACCCCCAGATTATTAAGACACTCGGCAAAGTCGGGTTTGATCGATAACGCCTTGTTATAATTTTCCAACGCCAGATCCAGATCCCCTTTTTTCTTATAAGAGAGGCCGATATTGTTGTAGAATTCCGGATTTTCCTCCTTGAGGAGAGCCGTTTTCCAGGCTCGAAGGCCCGCCTCAAAATCCCCCTCGGCAAATTTGGCCTCGGCCAGGCTGGCCAGTTCCCCAGGACTACCGCCGCCAAAGGGGGCGACTACCGGGGAAGGGATGCGTGGCTGAAAAAGGGAACTCCCCTTGAAAAACCGGAGCGCCCCGACAAGGGTCAGTGAAAGGAGCAAGAGGGTCACGAGCAATACCACCCTTGGGTGAAGCACGCTTTTCCGGGAACTGGGAAAGTTGCCGTCTTGCTTTTCGGCAAGGAACTGATTTTTCAAAAATCTTTCTCCCTCACCGGTTTTCCCGTCCTCTCCCCTCGATTTCTGCAGTGCCTTATGGATGAGAGACATCTTTAGCGACCTCTTAGTGAAAAACCGGTCCAAGGGTGAGTCACACGACGGTGTGTCACCCAGCGAACCCACCGTTTCCAGGAAGAGGATTCCGGAGAGGCAGAAGAGAGGTCTTGTTCTGCGACCTGGACCAATCGTTCTGTGACAGTCCCCGTTTCCTCCACATAGGCCGAGAGGAGAATCCGGTCACAGAGGGTATTGATCAGACGCGGGAACCCTTGGGAAAATTGATAGATCCTCTTGAACGCCTCCGTTTCAAACGAAATCTTGGCCACATTGGCCCCCACACGCCCCAGGCGGAAGAGGATATAGGAACAGACATCCTCAAAATCGAGCGGTTTCAGATGGGAACGGATAATGATTCTCTGGTTGAGCTGGCGAAGATCATGCCGGGAGAGTTTTTCCTGAAGTTCCGGCTGTCCGACCAGCAGTATCTGCAGGAGTTTTTCGCTCCCACTCTCCAGATTGGAAAGTAGCCTCGTCATTTCGAGCGCCTCCACGGAAAGATTCTGGGCCTCGTCAATGATCACCACCGCATTTCGTCCTTCATGAAACCGTGAGAGCAGAAAATTGTTGAGGGAATCGATCTGATCTTTCGGCGAAGGGCTCGCGAGGAGCTGACCAAAATCGCCGTTGATCGACCGAAGGAGTTCAACGGTCGAGAGTAAGGGATTGAAGAGGAGCGCCGTATCGACTGTTTCTCCCAGTCGGTCGAGAAGGGCCCGGGCGATGGTGGTCTTGCCGGTCCCTACCTCGCCGGTTAAAAGCAAAAAGCCTTTTCTGTCGTTGATGCCGTACAGAAGGGAATCCAAAACCTCTTCATGGGATTTGGAAAGATAGAGAAACCGGGGATCCGGCGTAACATTAAACGGCTTCTCCTGGAAACCAAAGTAAGCGCAATACATCCAGACAGAACATACCGATTTTGGAGGGAAAAGGCAAACCGAATCAGGCTCGGCCTGAATCAGGGACCCTTGATAATGTCGAGACCATCCAGGTAAGGTTTCAAGACTAACGGCAGACGAACGGAACCATCGGCCTGCTGGCCGTTTTCAAGGATGGCCGCCACGGTCCGGCCGATCGCCAGACCGGAGCCGTTCAAGGTATGAACAAACCGGGGTTTTCCACCCTCTTTGGGTTTAAAACGGATATTGGCCCGTCGGGCCTGAAAATCTTCGAAGTTGGAACAGGAAGAGATCTCCCGATAGGCCTTTTGGGCCGGGAGCCAGACCTCCAGGTCGTAGGTCTTCGCCGAGGCAAAACTCATATCGCCTGTGGAAAGAAGCATGACGCGATAGGGGAGCTCCAGCAACTGAAGAACCTTTTCCGCATCCACCAGCAGTTTTTCCAATTCTGCGTAGGAATGGTCGGGATGGGCATACTTCATCAGTTCCACCTTGTTGAACTGATGCTGACGGATCAACCCCCGTGTATCCTTCCCAGCGGCCCCCGCCTCGGCCCGAAAGCAGGGGGTATGGGCCGTCACACAGATCGGCAGTTCTTCTTCCACAAGGATTTCATCCTGGTACATATTGGTCAAAGGGACCTCGGCGGTTGGGATGAGAAACAACCCTTCTCTTGTCTTGAAGAGATCCGCCTCAAATTTCGGTAACATGGCGGTCCCGATCAGAGACCTTTCATTCGCGAGGAAAGGGGGGAGGATCTCCAGATAGCCATGTTTTTGGGTGTGCAGGTCCAGCATGAATTGGGCGAGCACTCTTTCCAGACGGGCCCCCATTCCCTTGTAAAGGGTAAAGCGCGAACCGGCAATCTTGGCGGCCTGGGCCACATTCAGAATTTTCAGCTTCTCACCGATCGCCGCATGATCCTGAACGTTGAAGGAAAATTCAGGGATCTTGCCCCACTTCCGGATCTCCTTGTTGGCAGAGGCATCGGCGCCGCGGGGGACCGACTCATGGGGGATGTTGGGGATGGTCAGCAGGAGGGCCCGCACCGATTCTTCAGTCTCCGTCAAGGATTGAACCAGATCTTTCAGACGGGAAGAAACCTCTTTCATCTCGTTTTTGAGAGAAGTGGTATCCTTTTTCCCCTTGGGTGAATCACCCTTGGGCGAATCGCCCTTTTGAAGTTTGGCAATCAGTCCTGAGGCCTCATTCTGGCGGGCCCGCAGGGAGTCGTGCTCCGCCTGGATCTTGCGGCGCTGGGCCTCCAGTTTTTGAAAAAGGGGGAAATCAAACTCCTGGGCCTTTGACCGAACCGCCTCCTCAACTTTTTCGAGATTGGCCAGGATGAACTTCGGATCAAGCATCGCTAGTTACGCGATAACTCTTCATCAATAACTTCCTTAAAGTTGGCAAAGGGGCGGGCCCCACCGATAAGCCGGCCATTGATGAAGAAGGCCGGCGTCCCGCTGACTCCCGCCTTTTCTCCATCGATCTGATCCTTGGCCACTTCGTCCTTGTATTTCGAGGAATCCAGACAATCGTTGAATTTTCCCATATCCAGTTTCAGATCCTGGGCATGTTTTTTCAGGTCCTCGATCTTGATCGCCCTCTGGTTGGCAAACAGCTTCTTGTTGAATTCCCAATATTTGCCCTGATCCGCGGCACACTGGGCCCCCTCGTGGGCCTTGAAGGCATCCTGATGGAACGAGAGGGGGAAATCACGCAGGACATACCGAACCTTTCCCTTATATTCCTCCAAAACCTGGTTGACCGTATCCCGTGACTTTCCGCAGAAGGGGCACTGGTAATCGGTGAACTCAATCATCACTACCTTGGCGTCCTTTGGACCGATCGACGGGTCGTCATCCACACTGACCTCAACGCGAGGGGCATCGATCAGGTACTTGACACTCCCCTTGGAAGAGAGCTTCTTGAAAAGTTCCCCTTTCCTCTCTTCCTGCCTCTGGCGGGTCAGGTAGCCCTTCAGGTTATCTTTTACCTGATCCAGGGTCTTTCCCTGAAGGTTTCCCTTTTTTTCATTGTAAAATTTCTCTACATCCTTGTCGGTCACGGCGACTCTGTCCAAGACCTCCACCTTCATAATTTCTTCCTTGGTTGTCTTGCGGCGGGCCGCCTCCTTCTCCAGGAGCTTGTCCTGGACGATGGAATCAATCACCTCTTTCTGGGCATCGTACAATTCGGCTTGCGCCTGGGAGAGGTGGCTGGAACCAGACTTCTGGAGATCCTCTTCGGTGATCTTTTCTCCATCCAGAACGGCCAACACCTTGGGCTCACCCGGTTCTGCTTTAATGACGACCGTTTCCTTGCGGGCACAGGCCAGGGCGAGAAGAGCAAACAAGACAATCATTCCTTGACGCATAAAGTTTCCTTTCGTTGAACAAAGATTTACCAACGGGGGATGAGGCTAGCATGAATAGGAGATCCTGCAAATGAAAAAAATCTCCTATTAAATATCAAAATACAGGGCAAATTCCCACGGGACAGGGCGGAGCCGGACCGGATTGACCTCATTTTCTGTCTTGTACTCAATCCATCTTTCGATCACATCCTCGGTAAAGACATCCCCCTTCAGCAGGAAGGCATGATCCTTCTTGAGGGCGGCGAGCGACTCCTCCAAAGTCCCAGGGACGTGGGGGACGTTTTGCAGCTCCTCGGGAGAGAGGGAGTAGATATCCTTATCCAGAGGCTGACCCGGATCGATTCGGTTCTGGATCCCGTCAAGGCCGGCCATCAGCAGGGCGGCAAACCCCAGGTACGGATTGCAGGAGGGGTCCGGGAAACGGACCTCGACCCTCTTGGCCTTCGGCGATTGTGAGTACATCGGGATCCGGCAGGCGGCGGAACGGTTTCGTGAAGAATAGGCGAGGTTCACCGGCGCCTCAAAGCCCGGCACCAACCGTCGATAAGAATTGGTCGTTGGATTGGTAAAGGCACAGATCGCAGGGGCATGCTTGATGATACCCCCAATATAGTAAAGCCCCATCTCGGAGAGACCACTGTACTTGTTACCGGCAAAGAGAGGGGTATCCCCCTTCCAGATTGACTGGTGGCAATGCATGCCGGAACCGTTATCATTATAGAGGGGTTTCGGCATGAAGGTGACCGTTTTGCCATGACGGCGGGCGACATTTTTCAAGACATACTTGAACCAGCAGAGGTTGTCGGCCATCCGGGTTAGGGTATCAAATCGCATGTCGATCTCACACTGGCCGGCGGTCGCCACCTCATGGTGCTGACACTCAATGACGATTCCCAGCTTTTCCATCTCCAAGACCATTTCTGACCGGATATCCTGCAAGGTATCGGTGGGAGGAACCGGAAAATACCCCTCCTTGAAGCGGGGCAGGTATCCAAGATTGGTCTGGCCGGTCACCAATTTATCCTGACCTGAATTCCATCGTCCCTCGACGGAATCAATCTTGTAGAATCCGAAGTTGTGGGACTGATCAAAAGAAACGGAATCAAAGACGAAAAATTCCGCCTCCGGCCCAAAAAAGATTTTGTCACCAATTCCGGTCGTTTTAACATAAGCCTCCGCCTTGCGGGCCACGTAACGGGGATCCCGGCTGTACGGTTCTTTGGTCACCGGATCAACGATATTGCAAATCATCGAAAAGGTCGGGATGGAACAAAATGGATCCATGACCGCCGTTTGCGGGTCCGGGAGGACCAGCATGTCCGAGGCATTGATCGCCTGCCAGCCGCGGATGGAGGAACCGTCAAATCCGTACCCCTCTTCAAAATTGGATTCGGTAAACTGGGAGATCGGCACCGAGAAATGCTGCCAGACGCCGGGAAAATCAATGAACTTCAGATCGAGAAACTTGGCCTTGTTTTCCTTGGCCATCGCCAAAACTTCCTTCGGTGTCATACGAACTTCCTCCTTACTTTAAATGGCATTAGCGCCAGTTTCACCGGTTCGGATACGAATCACCTCATCCACTTGGGATACGAAAATCTTGCCGTCACCGATTCGCCCGGTCTTCGCCCCCTTGGCAATCGCCTCCACAACGGAAGCAACCTGGTCATCTTTGACAATGATCTCAATCTTGACCTTAGGGAGAAAATCGACAACATATTCAGCACCCCGGTATAACTCGGTGTGCCCCTTTTGCCGCCCAAACCCCTTCACCTCAGAAACCGTCATCCCGGCCACACCGACCTGATGGAGGGCCTCTTTCACCTCATCCAATTTAAATGGTTTAATAACCGCTTCCACCTTCTTCATACAACCTCCTTACATTCAGAACGAGGCAGCCCTAACATGAGATCCTTTAGCCTGTCTAGAATATTTTATGTAAGTATTTCTAATCCCCTCGGGGATTGAAATGCTTTAGACGGCGTTGGCGCCGGACTCCCCGGTGCGAATCCTCAGGACCTCCGACAGGGTGGAGACAAATATCTTCCCATCCCCGATCTTGCCGGTTCTGGCCGTCTTCACAATCGTCTCAACAACCGTCGGAACCAGATCATCGGTCACCAGAATCTCCAGCTTGACCTTCGGGAGAAAGTCAACAATGTATTCCGCCCCCCGATAGAGTTCGGTATGCCCCTTCTGGCGACCAAACCCCTTGACCTCGCTGACGGTCAGGCCATGGACACCAACCTTGGCCAGCGCCTCTTTGACCTCATCCAACTTGAACGGCTTGATGATCGCCTCAATTTTCTTCATAAGGGCCCCCGCTTTTTACTTAACTGTCTGGAAATCAGGATAAGCCCTGTTCCCATGTTCACCAAAATCGAGTCCCTCCATCTCTTCTTCGGGAGTAACACGAAGCCCGAGCAGAAGTTTGATCAAGCCCCAGACCAAACCGGCGGCGACAACCGTAAAGAGGGCTACCGTCACAACACCGATCAGCTGAGCCATCAACTGCTCCGTTCCCCCCCCGAAAAAGAGCCCATCTTTGACCGTGTTCGGGGTGATCTCCTTTTGAGCAAACAGGCCTAACGACAAGGTCCCCCAAACGCCATTCATCAGGTGTACGGAAAGGGCCCCCACAGGATCGTCAATCTGCAGTTTGTCAAAGAAGGAAACCGATAAAACAACCAAAACCCCCGCGACGAGACCGATGATGACAGAACTGGTCACACTCACAAAGGCGCAGGGGGCGGTTACCGCCACCAGACCGGCCAGTGTCCCGTTTAGGATCATCCCTATATCCGGTTTTCCCAATAGCAACCAGGCCATCGCCGTCGCCGAAAGGGTCGCCGCCGCTCCCGCCATATTCGTCGTGACCGCAATATGCCCGATATGGGCCCAGTCTGCCGCCATGGTCGAACCGGGGTTAAAACCAAACCAGCCCAGCCACAAAATCAAACAGCCGAGGGTCGCCGTTGACATGTTGTGTCCCGGGATCGGACGAACCTTGCCATCCTTGTATTTCCCGATACGGGGACCCAGGAACAAAATCCCCATGAGAGCGGCCCATCCCCCCACGGAATGGACAACCGTGGACCCGGCAAAATCAAAGAATCCTTTTTTGGCCAGCCAGCCCCCTCCCCAGATCCAGTGCCCGGTAGTCGGGTACATGAGGGCCACAATGATGAAAGAAAAAACGATAAAGGAGTGAAATTTGATCCTCTCAGCGACAGCCCCAGAAACAATCGTCGCGGCCGTTCCGGCAAAAACAAGTTGAAAGAAGAATTTGACAAGAAGAGGGACACCGGTCCAGTTCAAGGAGCCGTAAACCCCCTGGTACGCCTCTCCCAGGGCAGGGCTGTTGTCGGCGCCCCCCAGGAACCAGAGTCCCTGCTGGCCTGTCCAGCCGGTCCCATCGCCGAACATGAGGCCAAAACCAAGTATCCAGTAGGCGATTGAAGAAACGGCGAAGACAATAAAGTTCTTCGCTAAAATGTTAACACAATTCTTTTCCCGGCAAAAACCGGATTCAACTAACGCGAAACCGGCATTCATCCAGAAGACAAGGAAGGCGGTAATCAGTGTCCAAACCGTATCAGCGGCGATTTTTAAATCGCCCACTTCCTGGGCATTGGCCATCGCCGGTATCATCCCGCTCCCAAGGACAACCGCCGCCAACGCAAGAAAGATGTTTTTTCGTTTTGTCATGAGAAAGACCTCCTTAATTCAACCGTTAAAATGAGTAGATCAGTTGGCTTGCCACCGTGTCCTGGAATTTTTTGGAAGAACCACTGCCGGTTAAAAACGAGGTTTGGTCTCCCTGATCATGACGGAATTCAAAGCGGAGATCCAAACCATCCGTGAGGTAGAGGTGAGAGGTCAGAGTCCCCTCATAGAGCTTGCTTGAAGCAACGGCGCCAGTCGGTACCCCCAGAGTTCCGACATCATCCTTGTAAAATTCTCCGCGGAGGGTCAGGCCAAAACGATCCATCGGTTTCCAATGAACATAACCGGCGACTCCCTGCCAGTCGGCAAGACCGTTGGTACCACCCAATCCCCCATCCCGACCCAGATTGTAGTTGAGGGTAAAGGTCCACTTTGGGTTCAAGGCATAGGTGGCGATGGCATCGATCAAGGTACGGATCGGGCTGTTCTTCCCCGCCGTCTCAGGACCCACCGTGCCCCCTAGAGTAAAGGTGAATTTGTCAAACGGTTTGATCGTCAACATCCCATGGGCGCTCTTGCCGCTGTTGTTATCAACAACATTATTCCACCCATTGACGATCCCGAGGTCAAGGCTGATCCAATCGGCAAAGGGATAACTGGCAACGATCCCGGTATGGGTAAACGGAATAGCGTAATTAAACAGGAGACCTCGTGAGACGTTATTGTTGGAGGCCGCCTCGATCACCTCGGCCCCGTGGAGCGTCACAAACTTCCCCACCTTGACAGTGAGTCCATTCCCAACATCCGCCTTCAAGGCAATATAGGCCTGTTGGAGGTCAAAAAATTCGGTTGTCCCGAGACCGGCCGCATGAAAGGCGGCCACGTCGTGACCAAAATCGAGATCGGTCCGGAAGGTCACCCAATCAGTGGGGCTGTTTTCAATCGCCAGCTCGACCAGACCGACATTAAAAGTATTGGCATTGGCGTCAAAGACCCGGTAACCGTTGATTGCCGGGGCCACCGATGAAGTGGTCACCGGCCGATTGAAATTGTAATTATAATTGACATCTGCTGAACCACTCACCTTGGTCTTCTGCCAAAACGGGATTGATCCCGAGGGGTGATCCGCCCCCGATTCTTCCTCGGCAAAGGCGACCTCGGAGAGGGCAAATAAAAACAGTGTCGAAAAAAGGAACAAGGCAAGATACCTGAAAGTTTGTCGCATAAGCACTCCTTTCGTTTCTCTTACTCCAAGCAAATAGTGTGCCATTTTAAAAAAATAACCGGTGTCGATTTTTGTTCACCTTTTTTACAAGAGCCTGGCAACACACTGCCCTAAAAAAAGGCAGTTGACCTATTTTTGTGCAAAGACCATCCTTTCCCCTCTTTATGAAAAAAACGGGTTTCCTCTTTTTCCTCCTCCTCTTTTTCGCCCCTCCCCTCTGGGGGTTCGGCAGTGTCAACGTTCCTGTGGATCATCCGGTCTACCGTGATATTGACCGGTTGATCGCCTTTGGGCTGATCCATGAAGCCATTTATGGACAGAGACCCTGGTCCCGGAGGGAAATTTCAAGAATGATCGAAGAGGCGTTGAAAAATGATGAAGAGAACCAACAGCAGGGAGCGGCCCCAATATTGGGCCGTCTGAAAAAGGAGTATCATGAAGAGCTGGTTCAGAGGGGAGCCCTCGAGGGGGAAAAGGATTTTAATACCCTTCATTTTCTGGAGACCTCCCGTTTCTCCTTCACCTATTTCGACAGCCCTGTCCGAGCGGTCCCCAGAGATAACGGCGTCGGGGCCTTCATCGAGGCGGATATCAACCCCCTCATTGCCAACCGGGAGGGGAGGTATTTTGCCAACGGGGAAACCCTTTCCCTCGAAACCTCCCACCGCGCGCAGATTGGACCCCACCTGGCCATCAATCTCCGCCCTGACTTCCGAGTCTTGATCGAAAAAGAGGGGAAAAATCGTCCCAAATTCTTTTTGCAGAATTTTTACGGGAGGTTGGAATTTGGAAATTTCGTCACAGAAATCGGACGTGACTCGCTCATCCTGGGTCAGGGGGAATACGGAGGTCATCTCCTTTCCAACAATGCGCGTCCCCTCGACATGATCCACTTCTCCAACGATTCCCCTCTCTACAACCCCTGGCTCTTTAAATACTTGGGGCCGACCCGTTACAGTTTTTTTGTGGCCACGATGGGACCGGAGAGGGAATTCCCCTACACCCTTCTCGTCGGGCTAAAGATTTCCATCCGGCCGTGGTCCTTTTTTGAATTCGGCATCTCCAATATCTTTTTCATGGGGGGCCAGGGGGCCCCGGGCTTAAATTTTCTGGACCCGATCTCCGAAATATTCCTCGTCCGTACCGGTAACAAGGTCACCAAGAATGTGGCCGATCACCGCGGCGGGCTTGACCTCCGGATCACTATCCCCCCTTTGAGAAACTCGGCACTTTATGGAGAAGTCATGTTTGATGACCTGGGATTTGAGATCCTTGGCGGTGATCCGACTTATTACGAAGATCGCGCCGCCTATCTTGCCGGATTCTACATCCCGGCGATCGATCCTGAGGGGAAATTATCGCTTCGGATTGAGTATGAACATACCGACCCCCTCTTTTACCGGCATGGCGTCTGGAACTTCGGCCACACCCTCAACCGGCATATCCTGGGGAGCGAGTTGGGCCCGGATGGCGACAAATTTCATATCAAAACAGTCTGGGACCTGCGTCAAACCTCCCAACTCGATTTTGTCTTCGACTGGGAGCTCCGGGATAGCGATATTTACACCTCCGGTGATGGCGATTATTTCCGGGATAAAAACGGCCCGCCTGAAAAGCGCTATCGTGTCGTCACCGGTTGGACTGAAAAATTCGGGGAAAGGATCGAACTTGCCGGAAACTTCGGTTATGAACGGGTCACCGGTTTTAATTTTGTCCCCGGGGTTGACCGGAATAATTTTTTAGGGGAGATCTCTTTTCTCTTTAAATGGGATTAATGAAGCCCTTCGCAGGCCCTCTGGACAATGTCATCGAGGTCCTCTTCCCTGACCCCTTTGAGCCAGATATTATCCGGCATAATCAAGACATTCGGGCCCCACTTACAGACATCCAGACAGCCGGTCCGGCTGACCCGGATTTTTGTGTTGAGCTTCTTCTCCTTGATTTTATTTTTCAGGAGTTCTCTGATTTTTTCTCCGGCAGGGGCACAGCAGTCACCAGTCTCTCGTTTGTTTTCACAGACAAGGATATATTTTTGAAAGGCCGGTTTAGTCGCTTCCATTAGAGTGTCTTGAGAAATTCAAGGACCTCTGCGTTGTGCCCTTCCGGTTTCACCTTTTCGTAGATCTTGGCGATCTTCCCATCCTTGCCAATAATAAACGTCGTCCGGGCGACCCCCATGTACTCGCGGCCATACATACTCTTCTTGACCCAGACCCCGTAATCCCCGCAGGTTTTTTTCTCCGTATCGGCCAGCAGGATAAACGGGAGACGGAATTTGTCGATGAACCTGTTGTGGGCCTTGACATCATCCGGGCTGACCCCCAAGACCACCGCATCCACACCTTCAATCTTTTTGATCGAATCCCTGAAACCGCAGGCCTCCACCGTGCACCCGGGGGTGTCATCCTTCGGGTAGAAGTAGAGGACGACGTTTTGCCTCCCCTTAAAATCTTTGAGCGAGACCTTTTTGTTATTTGATCCCAACAGGCCAAACTCCGGGGCCTTGTCCCCCTCTTTAAGTGCCATAACCCCTCCTTTATATGGTGATTGATAAACCAAGGCTGACTGAAAATGTCAAGGTTTCCTAAAAATGATATAGGGCACTGTTTCTCAGGGCAAAATTTGCAACCAATGGTCGGCGGAAACAACCCACCGCGCCAGTTTTCCCTCTTCTCTCTTCCTGCAAACGCCTCTTTGATGGACCAGTTGCACCGCCACCGGGACCTTCAGTCTTTCCTGATAATAAAGGAGTGAGGGGGAAAAGTTGGTATCACTCCATTTACACTCCACAAGAAGGAGAGGCCTGCTGTCACGGACGACGACAAAATCAACCTCCCGCTTTTCCCTGTCCCTCAGGTAGTGGAGTCGAAAAGATCCCTCCCCCGTAGCGCTCCAGGTCTCGACCGCCTTCAGCAGATGAAGAGCAACCAGGTTCTCAAAGCGAAATCCCTCCTCCGTCACCTCGACCCAATCATAGAGATAAACCTTGGCCTCCTTCTTGAGCGTCCGTTTCAGGGAGGCGGTGAAAGGGGTTAATCGGAAAAGATAATAGAAAGAGGCGAGAAGTTGGACCCAATCTCTGACCGTTTCAAAGGCGACCCCGACATCCTCTTTGAGGGCATTGAGGGAAATGGGATTTCCAACCCGCTCCGGGATCAGGTGAGAGAGCATTTCAAGGAGGGAAATTTCCCGGATCGGACTCGCATCCCGAATATCTTGCCGAATCAGGACCCCTTTTCTCTCTCGAAACCAGAGGGTGTAAAAGTCGGAGGCCGCCTTTAAAAAAGGGTCTGGGAAACCGCTAAAACGGAACAACTGGTCATAGAGTTCCCGGCTGGAATCTTTGCGGGGAGGAAGATCACACAGAAGCTCTTTCGTCTCCTTCCAGTTCGGGAAACAACCCTGTACCTCTCCCATGGTCAGGGGAAAGAGGGGGAGAGAAAAATAACGCCCCAGCAGGCTATCCCCCCCTTTTTTAAAAAGATCCAGCCTGCCGCTGCCGGTTATCAGGAATCGGAACTCTCCGTGATACTTGTCAAAGGCTCCCTTGAGATAATTCTTCCAGCGGGCATATTTGTGGATCTCATCAAAAAGGAGGAGGGGAGGAGTTCCCCCTTCCCGATCCTCCCTCGCAAAAAAATAGGGGTCCTTGACCAGCCTTTTCTGGTCCCCCAAGTCATCCCAATTAAAATAGTGGCAAGGGCCCCACTGCTCTCCATACTGCCTGGCGAGGGTGGTCTTCCCTACCTGGCGGGGACCGGAGAGGAAGGCCATCTTGTTCCATTTCTTGAGGATTTTGTCCAGCAAGGGGGATAGGGTCCGCTGCATGATTTTAAGTCTAGACCGAACTCTAAAAATGTCAAGACTTTTTTAGACCTGGGTCGAGGAAAAATCCTAAAAATGATACTGCACCGTTGCCCGAAAGAGCGGGGTGTAAAGATCCCCATCGGCGATATGGGCGTAGTTGAGCCCGAACTGGGGGGCTAGCGTAAACTGTTCCCCCATCCAGAATTCATAACCGATCCCGGAATCGACCGTGAAGCCGCTGTAGTAGGTGGTCCCCGGCATTCCAACGGCGCCAAAGCTGGCGCCGGAGGTAACCCGCATCATCTCATACCCAAAACCGCTGTAGGCGTAGAGGCCATCGACAATAAAGTAAAGAAGGGTCGGGGTCACCGGGATGAAGGTATAATTCACACCGGCCCGGCTGGTAAAATAACCACCACTCTCCAGATGAAGGGCAAACTGATCACTAAACCGATAACCGAGTTGGCCGATCCCACCCCCTCCGACCCGCTGGATCGCATTCGCCTCGTAACCCAGGGCACCCCCCAGTCCGATATAAAAACCACTCCTCGGCTCGTAAGAATCTTCCGCCTGAACAAGACGGGTCGTGAGGGTTACCAGAACTGCCGTTATTATTAAAAAAAGAAGCTGTTTTTTAGGCACCCTAACCTCTTTCATCCTCTAAAAAACCGGTACAAAAAATAAAGGAAGCTCCCTAAAACGATATAATAAAAGATAATGAGAAAACCATAAAATAACTCCGGAAAATGGTGTGCCAAAAGAGAGGGTTTCCAAAAAGAGCGGAACAAATCCTTCTTAAACCATCTGAAGGATTGCTGCCTCAAATGAGGTCGTTCAAAGAGGTCCGACAAAATATAATACCCGTCATAATCAAGGGTGGGGTTTAGATTGAGGAGGACCACAAGATAGGAAATCAGGGCAAAGAACCAGCAAGAAATCTTGACAAGAGGGGCCGCCCAAAAAACCCCGACGACCATCACAAGACCAACCACAACAAGATTGGTATAAACCCCCGCAACGCCCACACGAATCCGGGGCCACTTGGGGGCCAGCCACATATCGGAGGTATCAACAAAAACGATCGGCCCGACCCAATACCACCCCAGACCGACACCAAGGACCTCCCGACCAAATGCCTTGGTGGTAAAGGCATGACCCGCCTCATGGATGACGATACTCAGAAGATAGAGAGGCCAGAGGGCAAGGACCAGAGAGAAAGTCGCCCTCTCGTTCAAAAAAGGCCGGAGCGGCCCCGCCTCTCCCACAAAGGCAACCAATCCAAAAACAGCCACCAGGGTTAGTAAAAAAGGAACCGGCTTTCGGTAACATTGATTCATCCCCCGCCGGTAAAAAACCGTGATCAACCGATCCACACCCCTGATCAGGTATCGCCACTCAAAAAAGTTTTTCAGCCGAACCAACCCTTGATACAATCTTGGGTGATGACGGGTCATCTTCAGAACACCGTAACGGAGGGTACGGCTTTCCGCAAAACCGGCGGTCACCAGGGAGGTGATAATATCGGTCACTCCCTGAGGAGAAAAGGTTTTAAAGGTTCTGAAATAATCGATAATAATATCTTTTAAATTGTGATTCCCATCCAGCCGCTCCCAAACAAACCATCCCTCCGGTGAAAGTTTAAAATAGGCCCCTCTTTTTGGATCCTTGAGAATAATCACCTTTTCCCCTTGATCCGTTTTCCTCTTTTCGATCTGAACATTGTCAATCCGGCGGGGACGGTCCCTGAGTCTCAAAAGATCGACCATCTGGGAGGCGACCTTCCAATCGGCCCCCATGACCTCTAAAAGATCGGATCGTTTGAGAATAAAAAGTTCACAGGGTTGAAGAGAACGGATTGTGGCATTCCGTGGCGAATCAGAGAGAATCGCTGCCTCGCCAAAGAGGGCACCCGCCTCCAGGGTGGCCAGCTGACGCGATGATCGAAAACTCTCGTTCACAATGACTTCTACACGACCTGACTGAATGAGAAAACAACAATCTCCCCTTTCCCCCTGACGGATGATCTCTTTTTCGGCAGGCACAGAGAGTTTTTCCAAACGTGAGGCCAACAATTCCAATCGCCTCGCTTCCAATGTCGTAAATGGGGTCGCCTGTTTCAGAAATTTGATGATGAGAAGTTTTTCTGCCACGGCCTTTAACTTTTCTTGAGTCTCAGGAAAGCTGGCGATGACTGTCGCGAAAACAGGTCCAGCCAAGGTCAAGGCTTTCAGAGGAGTGACCGCAACGATGCTCGCCGATCGGCGGCTACCGGGGTGGAGAAGGGCAATCTCACCAAAGAGTTCTCCCTCCCCCAAGGTTGCCAAAACGATCGGGCCGGTCTCCCCTTCCGTTTGGACCTCGGCCCGTCCCTCCGTAACAAGGTATAGCTTGTCACCGATATCCCCTTCCCGGATGACGACCGAATCGGCCGCAAACGACTCTTCCTCAAGGTGAACTGCTAACTCTTCCAACACAACGCGAGGAAGCGTTGCAAAGGGAGGCAGCCTTGACAGTATTCTGATACGATCTTCTTCCAATATTTTTGGGACCGCTTACATCCCTTTGGTGATACGTGTCTTTAATTCCTCGTCCGTCATCCGCCAATCGATCCCGCGAAGGGTAGCCCATTCCTCTGGAGAAAGCTCAAGCCCGCTTCGGCGAACCGTCTTTTCCGCATCCTCCCTCAAGGCCTTCCTGAAACCGGCATCGTTCAACCACTTGTCAACCAACTTCCCCACTGCTTCATAACTCATGACATCACCTCCTTTGGTTGATGAAAAAATGAAATGGCATGAATCACTTCACGCAAATAATGAGCGGCCGGTTCAAGAGGCCTGGCCTTTTCAAGTGATCGAAGGGCCCGTTGACAATACAACTCTACAATAAACGCGGAAAACCGGAGGGCCCCCGTTTGATGAAGAAACCGGCGGATCTGCTCGTGAAGGGACAGATCACTCATGCCCTGTTCTAAAATTTTCAAAAATTCCAGGCGATCCTTACCCCCCTTTTTGCCAAGACAATAAGCAATCGGAAAAGTACGGGTCCCGTTTTTCAGGTCGCGACTAAATGGGGCCTGAAAGAGGTCATAACAATCCGAGGCAAGCTGACTGGCGACTCCCAAAAAACAGCCCATCTCCTCGTAATTTTTAATCTCCTCCGGATTCGCCCCTGCCATTTCCGCCGCCAGCGCGGCAAAAATGGCCGCTTCTGCCCCACTCTTCCCAACAAGAGAAGACTCTACCTCCTCCAAGCCAACCCGAGGAGATCCTGTCATGGCGAGATCCTGACTTTGCCCTTCGCTCATCCGGAGGAGTCCTCGGGCCAGCCTTTTTTGCAATCGCCATTGCTTTTCCGGAGAAACCGCAAATTCCGAAAGAATAAGGGAGGGGAGCGTTGAGAGGAGGGTCAGCGCAAAGAGGTTAATCTCCGACTCCGTGTACCCTTTCCAATCAGGAGAGAGATCATGGTCGGCCAGGTCATCCAGGAGGTCAATCCCCAAAAAGAGAATTGTCGTTAAAGCTGGCAGACAATCAGCCGACTGTTCCTCTCCACGGATCGCCCCGGTCACCAAAAGAGGCAGGTCGATAAAGGGGGTAAACGGGTCTTGGGTTGTATCCTCCGCCAACCTCGCCAAGCCGATCTCCACCAAGGAACATTGCCGGTGAGAAGTAAGGTGTCTTAGGGCCAAGGCAAGGGCCTTGTCCAAAACCAGTCTTCGAGCCGATGGAACAGGCTCTCCCGCATAGGCCAGATTACCCGAGAGGCTCATCAACGGCGGGCATAACAAACTAATCCTTTACCTTCAATCCCAAAATAGGCAGAATGACTTCCCTCAATGAAGGTCCTCCTGAAAATCGCGATACGAAATCTCTTTCGTAACAAGAAAAGATCCCTCATTACCATGCTCGCCGTCAGTATCGGCCTGGGGGCCTTGATCTTTTTAAGAAGTTTTATTTTCGGCGCCCAGAATCAGATGGTGGGTAACGTCATCAACACCTTAACCGGCGATATCCAAATCCTCCCCACGGGCCAGGAAAACATCTACAACACCAACGGGGCCATCGAAAACCCCGAAACGATCCGTCAACTGTTGAAAAACGACCCCCGCGTTCTCCATTTTGCGGAAGAGGTGGGGGCCAGCGGCATCGCCGCCTCGGCTACCGCTTCTCTCCCGACGTTTGCCTCCGGGTATAACCCCAACGACGAGGCCTCTACAGAATTCAGGATCCCTATCATTCAGGGGCGCCGCCTGACGACGGCCGATGACTACGGCATTGTGATCGGTGAGAAGATGCGCAAGATCCTTGAGATTGAAATCGGCGACAAGGTTGTTGTCACCTTTCAAGATTACCACGGCGGCCTTGCCGGCGAGGCCTTTAAACTGACCGGCACCTTTGAGACAGGAAACGATCAGATCGACAACGGCAATGTCCTGCTCCTCCGGCCGACCCTGCAAAGATTACTCGGCTTCGAGCACCGCATTTCGAAATTCATCCTAAAAATCGATCCTCACTATCAACCCGACGAACTGGCAAAAGATTTCAGGAAGAAAATTCAAGAAATGGAGGCGGACGCAAGCCCCTATCAAGGAACCAGCCTTTCAGTCATGACCTGGGAGGAGATACTTCCCCTGATTGCCCAGATGATCCGGTTCCAGAACGGGATGATTCTTGTGATTGTCTTTATCGTCCTCACCGTGGTCACCACAGGAATCTTGAACACATTGATGATGTCCATTACCGAAAGGACAAGGGAGTTCGGTCTGATGGCCGCTCTCGGAACATCCCCTTCCGCCGTAATGATGGTTGTGACCCTGGAATCATTCTTCCTCACTACGGCGGGGGCCTTGGCCGGCATTCTCTTCGGCATCGGATTCACCTTCTATTTCGGCCATGTCGGTATTGACCTCTCCCGTTTTCTCTCTACCGTTTCCAATCTCCTCATCGGCTCCCATGTTTATCCAAGACTGGATATCTCCTCGCTCCTCCTCTTTTTGGGAATTGTGACGGGGGGGAATCTCGTCGTCTCCCTTCAACCGGCCTGGAGGGCTTCACGCCTCCAACCAGTTGAGGCAATGAGGGTATGAGGCTATGAGAAAACCCACTTTCATCCTCTTCCTCTTTCTGGCCCTGCCGCTTGCCTCACCCGCCGAAAATTCACCCAGGGGTGTGCCACCCAAGGGCGCTTCGCCCAGGGAGATTGTGGCGCACACGATTAACCTCCTCCGGGGTCATTCCAACGTCGCCCTGTATGAAGTGGAGATTGTAAACCCCCGCTGGAGGCGGCGTCTCAAACTCAAGGCGTGGGATAAACGGATGGAGAAAAAGGTCTTTGTGCGGATTCTGGAACCGGCCAAGGATGAAGGAACCGGCTTCTTAAGGATCGATTACAACCTCTGGATGTACCTTCCCTCCACCGAAAAGGTGATGAAGATCCCACCCTCTATGATGCTCCAGCCTTGGATGGGAAGCGATTTTACCAATGACGATCTGGTCAAGGAATCGAGCTACATTGATGATTACGATCACACCCTGGAAGGGGTAGAAACCAAAGAGGGCGAAGCTCTCTGGCGAATCCGTCTCGACCCCAAACCCCATGCCCCCGTCGTCTGGGGCAAGGTTTTCTTTTGGATTCGCAAGGCCGATTTTATCCCTCTCCGCCAGGCCTTCTATGATGAAAGGGGCCGTCTCATCAAAAACCTTGAGTTCAGCGAGGTCAAGAAGATGGGAGGGACCACCCTCCCGTCGGTCTGGAGGATGGAGTCGGTGAACAAAGAGGGGCATTACACAACCCTGACGTTGAAAGAGATCCAGTTCAATCCCCTCGAAGGAATCCGTGATGAAATCTTCACGGAGAAACAGCTCAGGAGGTCCCATTGAATAGGCCCCAGATCGAATTAACCGGCGCCAGCAAGATTTACCAGAATAACGGTCTTGCGGTCCGGGCCTTGTCAGGCATCAATCTAAAAATCGAGGGGGGTGAATTCATGGTCCTGGCAGGCCCCTCAGGGTCCGGAAAATCAACCCTGCTCCACCTGATCGGGGCCCTCGATCAGCCCTCGGAAGGGAGCATCACGATCGCCGGTCAGGATCTTGCCCGTCTCTCGCGCACGGAACTGGCCCTCTTCCGCCTGCACAAGGTCGGTTTTGTCTTTCAATCCTTCAACCTCATCCCGGTCCTGTCGGCCCGTGAAAATATCGAATACCCCCTTCTCCTCCAGGGGATTGATAGAAAAGAGAGGGGGTCCCGCATCGAGGACCTTTTGGCCCGCGTCGGTCTCTCCGACCAGGCGGGCAAGCGACCGGGCGAGATGAGCGGCGGCCAGCAACAACGGGTCGCGATCGCCCGAGCCCTGGCTACCCGTCCCGAGATTGTCCTCGCGGATGAGCCGACAGCCAACCTCGACTCCCAAACAGGGATCCAACTAATCCAGCTCTTTCGTGAATTGAACGAATTCTTCAAGACAACCTTCCTTTTCGCCTCGCACGACCCGAACGTCATCGAGCGGGCCAGGAGGATTATCCGCCTGAAAGACGGCCGGGTGCTGGGAGAAGGGGCGTGAAATTTTTTTTATCAATCGCCCTCAGGAACCTCCTCCGCAACAAGAAGAGATCCCTCATCACCCTGACGGCGATTACCTTCGGACTGGGGGCCCTGATCTTTCTGCGCGGGTTCATCTACGGGGCCCAGCAACAGATGATCGAAAATGTCTCCACCACATTGACCAGCGACGCCCAGATCGTTCCCAAGGCGCTGGAAAACATCTACAACGCCAATGGGGCGATTGAAAACCCCGAGGCGATCCGCAAAATCCTGCACCAGGATCCCCGCATCGCCGCCTTCTCCGAACGGATCATCGGTGCCGGCATGGTCTCCTCCGACAAGGGTGTGACACCCAGGGAGTCGATGATGACCTACCTGGTCGGATTCGACCCGGACCAGGAAACCGCGCTTGGCAGCCAGCGCGGGCTTGTTCAGGGCCGGACCCTCACCGCCGAAGACCAGGAAGGGGTCGCCTTGGGGGAGAAGATGCGCAAGATCCTGAAGATCAACATTGGCGACAAGATTACGGTGATCGCCCAGGATTATTACGGCTCCCTCGCCGGTGGTTCCTATCAACTTCTGGGAACATTCGAAACCGGCAACGACCAGATTGATAACGGGACCGTCATGATGCTCCTCCCCTCCGCCCAAAAGCTCCTTTCGTTGGAGCAGCGGATCTCCAAATTTGCCCTCAGGATTCAAAAACCGTTCAAGATAGAAGAGGTTGTTGCCGACCTGAGAGAGAAGGTCTCGGCTGAGGGTCTGTCCATCCTCACCTGGGAAGAGCTGATCCCGATGATCGCCCAGATGATCCGGTTTCAAAATGGGATGATTCTGGTTGTGGTCCTGATTGTTCTCACCGTCGTCGCCGCAGGGATTTTAAATACCTTGATGATGTCGATCATCGAACGGACGCGGGAGTTCGGCCTCGTGATGTCGCTCGGCACCAAGCCATCTCAGGTGATGCTGATGATCGCCCTCGAATCTTTCCTGATGACAGCCTTTGGTTCCCTCCTGGGGATTGGTCTCGGCGCGGCGGCCACCCTCTACGCCGGTCATACCGGCATCAACCTCTCCCGTTTCGTACAAGCGCTGTCCAATCTCCTGATCGGCTCCCATGTTTATCCCCGGATCGACTGGGCCTATCTTTTCCTTTTTGTCGGCGTCGTGATGGTCTCGAATATCCTGGTCTCCCTTTACCCGGCCTGGAGGGCTTCACGCCTGGAGCCCATCGAGGCAATGAGGCAAGCAGGGTAATGAAAAAAGTATTCCTTCTTTTTTGCCTTCTTTCACTCCCGGCCCACGCCTTTTCACTCTACGACAACGATTCCCTCTCTCTCGGATTAAAAGGGTATTATAAAAACCTCTTCGTCACCTCCAAGCGAGCCGCTACCGGAAACTGGTATTGGGGAGATATCAACCGGCTCCGAACGGAATGGGACACCCGCTTTTTTAAAAACTTTTCCACAAAACTGATCTGGGACAACGAGGTCATCGGCGGTGGTTATGTCAACACCGAAGAATTCGCCCAGAGACAAACACAGAGGAATGAACCGTATTTGAATCTTGACTACGAAATTTCCAGAAAAAAGAATTTCTTTTATGGCCAGCAATTCTACCGGGCTTATGCCAAACTGGAGACGGAACCAGTCACCCTGACCGTTGGCCGGCAGAAGGTGGATTGGGGGGTGATGCGGCTGGTCAGTCCTGCCGATCTTTTCACACCGCTTGCCCTCTTTGGTGTTGAGCCGGAAGAACGGGTCGGTGTGGATGCGATCAATCTTTCCTGGGCGATCACCCCCACCTTGAAATTAAATCCGGCCTACACCCTTAATTCCAATTTTGACCGTTCCCGCACAGGGGCCCGCCTCACCAAGACCGTTGGTCACTTCGATCTTTCGTTACTCGGGGGACGGTTTCTCAAAGACACCGTTGTGGGGGCCGATATTTCGGGAGATATTGGAAATGCCGGGATCCGGGGAGAGTTTCTCTACGACAGGGCCGCCATTGAAAATCATTTCATTCAATTGGCCCTCGGTGCCGATTATGGGTTTCAAAATGGCCTTACGGTAGCCCTTGAATATTTTATGAATGGGCAATTCTTCCTCAGCAACCCGGCCACCGATCCTGTTACCGGGAACATCGTTTTTCGTGAAACGGCCAATCAGATAAAAACAGTGAAAACTCAGTTCATCAGTCTTCAGGCCAAGTACGACCTGACCCCTCTCTGGGTTCTCCGGATGGAAAATATTGTTGACCTGGAGGGAGCCAGCACCTTCCTGCGCCCAGAAACAAAATATTCCCTCTTTTCCTGGATGGATTTTTCTGTTGGTGCCCTCCTCCCGTTTGGAAAAACCGGGGGGGAATTTTCGGCGATCCCGAAATTGTACTACGCCCAGGTACAGCTATTTTTTTGAGATAAAACTCCGAAGCAGATCGAGGGCGATCTTGTCCTGATGGCAATCATCATCCTTGGGGGTTTCGAGCGACATCGGGATTTGTACAAAACGTTTGTCGTTCATCAAACAGCGGAATGGAGTGAGTCCCAATAGTCCTTTCCCCAGTTCTTCATGCCGATCGACACGACTCCCCAACTCCTTTTTGGAATCATTCAGGTGAAAGCATTTGAGTTTTTCCAGGCCGATCACCTTGTCAAACTCCTTGAATGTCTTTTGATACCCCTCTTCCGTCCGGAGGTCGTAACCGGCGGCAAAGGCATGTTGCGTATCAAAACAGACACCGACCCGTTTTTTGTCTTCCACCAATTCCAGCATTTGGGCGATCTGTTCAAACCGGTGGCCGACGTTTGTCCCCTGCCCCGCCGCATTTTCAAAACAGGTCAACACTTTGTACCCCGTGGGTGAATCACCCTTGGTCTTCTGGTGTGCCTTGTTCACCGACTCTGCAATTTTTTGAATCGCCGCTTTTTCGCCGCTCCCGACATGGGAACCGGGGTGGAAGACCAGGGCGTAAAGCCCCAACGCCTCGGCCCGTTCCAGTTCGTGGGTAAACGCCTCGAGCGATCTTTTGTGCATCGTCGCATCGGGCGAAGCGAGGTTGATCAGGTAGGAGTCATGGGCAAACGCGAGGCGGATTTCGTACCGCCTCATCTTTTCCCTGAAAGCGCCGATCTCTTTTTCCCCCAGTGGTTTGGCGGCCCACTGGTTGGAGGACTTGGTAAAGAGCTGGATGATGTCGCACCCAACCGACCTCCCCCTCTCCGGGGCCAGCTCAATCCCCCCCGATATAGACATATGGGCGCCTAAGAGAGGAGCCATTATTTTCCTTTCTTCAAAAAATTTTTCAAGGCCTTTTCGACCTCACTGATAAAAACCTTGGCGGCATCGAGCTGATCCAGAGTCTCCTCTTTGGAAAAAGAGACAGAGTCCCCATAATCACTCTCCTCCCGAAGGCTCTTGGCCTCAGCAATCAAACGCCCCATCTTTGAATCAACAAGTCCTGGTTTAACAAAATGTTCGTTCAACAAGGCCAAAACCCCGGCATGACGACGGGAGTTCAACGACTGGAGGGCCAAAAGGGCCCGGGCCGCCATGAACATCGCATAATAGGAGCGGGAAAGGGAGTCTTCATAACTCCCCGCCTCAAAAAGGATGACCGCCGCCTTAAGCCGCGCCCGCGCCTGTTTCAGACGAAGCCCTGCCAGGTCATGATGCCCACCGTCACTCATACCAGAATCCCGTCCCTCTTGATCTCACCCACGAAAGGGGATTTCAACCTTTCATTCTCCCGAAATTCTTTCAAGGAATAAATGACCGGAGATAACCGATGGGTCTGATAGGGATCGATCTGAAAGAGGAGATTAAAGACAGTATGCCGGAGGGAACGGTTTTTCTTGAACACGACAATCAGGAGATCCAGATCAGACTCCTCATGAAAGTCCCCACGGACTCTGGAACCGAACAGGACAAGAAAGAGAAGATCCCGCCCCAATTTTTCCCTCAAGAGGGCGGCAAATTCTTCAACAAAGGCGTTCTCCGGAGGGGAAAGGGGAGAGGATCTCCCTCCTGCCTCTCTTTCCAGATATTGCGCCGCCAGGAGGACCGAAGGGGGGATCGCCGCCCGCCCGCTTTCATAATTGCTGATCTGCTGGGGTGAAAAATCGAGACGGCGGGCCAGCTCCTGCTGGGTCAGCCTCAATTTTTTCCGTACCGCTTTAAAGGTACCTCGGTTCATAATTTAATTATATAATTAACTTATACTCCTGGAAGAGGGTTGTCAAGCGTTGAAAGAGTTAAAAAACCGCAACTCCCCTATCCTTTAAACGATAAAGCCCTCCGGAATGGCCAAAGGTGGCAAAACAAGACCGATTACACCCGCAGAGGCGACCGCCCTTCGAACGGCGACGGCCGATTTTTTCAGAAGGGCTGGGAGAGAGCCGGACCGATCACCATCTCCTGGGCAGGGAGAAAAAAGACAACCGCTGACCCGGGTGATGCTCGCCCATGCCCATACGGCATTAGACTTCCTCGCCGCCGGGCGTACGGGCGAGATGGCCCCCGAACAAAAAAGAGATCTGCAGGCCCTTTTGGATCGCCTCTCCGGTTCCGACGAGATCACTCGAAACCCGGCCGCCGCAAATGCACTCCGCAGGGCAAACGAGGCGCTACGGACTTTAACCGATCCCACCCGCAGGACCGTCGCGGCTCCTGCTGTCCAATCTCTTCCCCGCTTTCTGGAAAGGCCAGAGCTACCGGGGGAAGAAAGTTCCCCCGACGAGTTGTACCAGTACCGAGTCCGCGACGCCTGGCGGTCGATCTTGCGGGACCTCCTTCAGTTTCCATCCCAAGAGCTGATTGACCATGCCGTTGTTTTTGGAACCGGAAATCCAGAGAAGGGAGCGGTGGAATTCAACTGGCTTCTCTTTGCCGACGGAGATCGCAAATTTTATCTCCAGGCAGAGTATCTAGACGGACGGCTCTGGGAAATAACGGTCCGATGGGGCCAACCGTCAAATAACTCCCTCCGTTTTCCCACGGACTATGCCTCATCCCGGGGGATAGAAAACACGGTTGTCTCCTTTTTCAACACCCTCCATTTTTCAAGAAACCCTCTTCCCCAGCTTCCAACTGCCCCGTCCAGAAGGCAGGTTTTTTGGAGTGAAACCGCCTCGTTCTTCACGGCCGGGTTCAGTGGGCCGACGGTCAGCGTCCGTTTCACCCGTGAAATGGGGGCCTACAAAGACGCCTTGGGAAGGGCGCGAATAGTCGCTCGGAATGGACCGGTTCCCTCCCTCTATTTCTCCCCCAAAAAATCAGCAGGAACCGTCCCCTCTATACCCCCAACCCCGGCCGCTTCCGGTGGCACGACTCCTCCTCCGGCTTCTCCCGGTTCTTCGGCATCCGCTCGATCGATCGGTCCCGATGAATTAGATCTTGCCTACCCTGCCGACCGTTGGTCTCGTTTTGCGGATTCGGTCCCGCCGGATCAAATAGCCCTCTTAAGAGCCGAAGGGATCGAGCTCGATCACGCAGAACTCCTCCTTAGAGAGGTCGTCAGGGCCCTCAGGACCATCGGGCGATAAACCTTATATGACCCTGCCGCCGGTTAGCTTACTAACTCACCTTACCGTCGCCCAACTCCCTCCGGAAGGGGACCCACCTCCAAGATCTTCTGTGGAAACGGCCTCTCCTGCTCCTATTGCCGACTCCTCAGTTCCAGTCAGCCGTCAACGCAAAAGGGTCCGTCCGAATGATCTCTATGCCGCCCGTGTCCGGACCGCCTGGCGCGAAATTTGGACAGAACTTACCCGTTCTCGAACAGCGGATGAAATTGTGGCGCTTCAAAACGCCTCCGGACTAAGGACGGTGACTCTTCTCAAAATGATCACCATGGGGGATACCACCCTCCGGATCCATTCCGAATACGCGGTCGATTCCGGTCTCTTTCAATCAGTCACCTTTGAAGTCGTTGAAGCCGACACAGGACTCCTCTCGAAAATTTTACGCGAAGCAGCCAAGGAGACAATCCATGACCTCGCCGGCATGACCCATCGCACCCTTCCGGTACTTCAGGCCCTTACCGGATCGGCTGATCGCCTAGTCCGAAAATATCCCGGCGCCGCCAGCGCCGGCGGGGACCGCTACACCTTGACGGTTCAGGCTGAATCGGTCGCCGGTTATATCCCTGTAATCCTGCAACTGGACCCGGGGCAAACCTTTCGAATCACCCCAACGGCCGATCTGCCGGGGGGAGAAATCGGTCCCCTTTCTCAAGAACGAATCTTGCCGGTATGGAAGGCGATGGTTGAAGAGACGATGGTCCGGTTCTGGACCAACCTCTGGTGGGCCCAATACTCGCCGGTCATCCTGGTTCCACCCCAACCGGTGACTGAGAGAGAACGGTTTTGGCGCGGAGCTGGAAAGGTATTGTCACTCGGCTGGATCGACTCGGCCGAGGAGAGATTTGTGCGTGAGAACGAACGGTATTTTGACAAGGAAGAAAGACTCCGGCAACAACTGGAGATGGCCCTCTCTTCGCCGGTCCCAAAAAATGGTCTCTCTCATGCTATGGATTCTGGGGATGACCCGGAGGTGCGGGAGGCGTTGGTCGCCCTTCCGGTGGAAGAGGTTTTTTTTGAACGGATCCGGTCGGCCCGGTCGGTCGCCACAGAGCCTGAAGAACAAAGGGGGCTCGATTATGCCCTCCAACTCGTCGCCTCGCAACTCCATACCCTTTGGACTGTTGTTGCCCGTCACACGGGGGCCTTCATCCCGGCCGAGCGCCCTGAAATGGCCCGCGTTGAAATTGGTGACGCCGGCGATCAGGCCCGATTGGAGGCGACTACTGATTTTTTGAGGTTATCGATCCGTTTTCGAGTGGATCTCCTTGACCGTTATGACTTTGATGAAAAAACAGAGACCTACCTCAGGGAATCGCTCCGAAAGGCGAGGGAACGATTGGCAGACTTTCAGGGATTGATCGGGGGAGAAAAGGAAGGGACACCCGCCGCGCCAGCCCCCGCAACCCCGGCCGCTTCCGGTGGCACGACTCCTCCGGCTTCTCCCGGTTCTTCGGCATCGGCTCGATCGATCGGTCCCGATGAATTAGATCTTGCCTACCCTGCCGACCGTTGGTCTCGTTTTGCGGATTCGGTCCCGCCGGATCAAATAGCCCTCTTAAGAGCCGAAGGGATCGAGCTCGATCACGCAGAACTCCTCCTTTCCTTCATTGACTTCCCCCGCTTTTTGACGAGAATCCGTCTCCAACATGGCATTCCCCCAGGAAAGACCTCGTCGCCTCCGGTCGCGGGAGGAGATCCGCCGGATGGTCCGTGAGACCCGGCTGGCGCCGGACCAGTTAATCCTTCCGTTGTTTGTGAAAGAAGGGGCGACCGCCCCGATCCGCTCGATGCCAGGGCACTTTCAGCTTTCGCTTGGTGATCTGGTCAAAGAGGCAAAGGAATCTTTTAAATTGGGGGTCCCGGCAGTCATTCTCTTTGGGATCCCGAAGAAAAAGGACGAAACGGCCTCCGAGGCATATGCCAAAAACGGGATCGTTCAAAAGGCGGTCCGCACACTGAAGGAAAAAATCCCTGAGTTGGTGATCATCACCGATCTCTGTCTGTGTGAGTATATGAGTCACGGGCATTGCGGGGTTGTCAGGGGAAAGAAAATTGATAACGACTCAAGCCTTGAACTGCTCGCCCAAACCGCCCTGTCACACGTCGAGGCGGGGGCCGATCTGGTCGCCCCCTCCGACATGATGGATGGCCGGGTCCGTGCCATCCGAAGAATTTTGGATAAAAATAGTTTTAGCCATATTCCGATCATGAGCTATGCGGTGAAATATGCCTCTGCTTTTTACGGGCCGTTTCGCGAGGCGGCCGGATCGGCCCCGAAATTTGGTAATAGAAAAAGTTACCAGATGGACCCGGCCAACAGCCGTGAGGCGATCCGCGAGGCCAAACTGGATATTAAGGAGGGGGCCGATATCATTACGGTCAAACCGGCCCTCCCCTATTTGGATATCATTCAGGTAGTCCGTGCCGAAATAAACGTTCCGGTGGCCGCCTACCAGGTCTCCGGGGAGTTTGCGATGATCAAGGCGGCGGCGCAAAAAAATTGGCTGGGTGAAAAATCAGTGGTGATGGAGTCCTTGACCGCCATCCGCCGCGCCGGGGCCGATCTGATTATTACCTACTTTGCCAAAGAGGCGGCGAAACTTCTGTGACCGAAACCCTCTATCTCATCGACGCCTCCGGTTATATCTTCCGGGCCTACTATGCCATCCGGCCGCTCTCCAATTCCAAAGGGCTCCCGACCAACGCCCTTTACGGTTTTACCGCGATGCTTTTGAAACTGATTAAAGAGGAAAGACCAGACCATATCGCCTGCGTCTTTGATGTCGCGCGCAAGACCTTTCGGAACGAAAAATACCCGGCTTACAAGGCGAACCGTGCCGAACCGCCGCCCGATCTTGTCCCCCAGTTCCCCTACTTTCGCAAGATCGCCCGGGCGCTGAACATCCCTGTCCTGGAACTGGCCAACTATGAGGCGGATGACGTGATCGGCACCGTTGCCAAAAAGATGGAGCGGCGAAAATTAAAAACCGTGATTGTCACGGGGGACAAGGACCTGATGCAGTTGGTGAATGAAAAAGTGGTGATTTATGACTCGATGAAGGAAAAACGGATCGGGATCCCGGAGGTGAAAGAGCGGTTCGGCGTCCTGCCGGAACAGGTGGCGGATGTCTTGGCGCTGGCCGGTGACTCTTCGGATAATATCCCCGGCGTCCCCGGGGTTGGAGAAAAAACTGCAATGAAGTTGACCCAAGAATTTGGATCGATCGAAAACCTTTTAAAAAATTTGAGTAAGGTCGATGGAAAACTCAAGGAAAAGTTGGAGGCCCACACCAAGGAGGCAAGACTCTTCAAAGAATTGGCAACCATCTTGACCGACGTCCCGATCGACTACGATTTTAAAGACTTTGCGGTGAGTGAACCGGATACCAAGGCCTTGCAGGAACTTTTTGGTGAACTGGAATTTCACCGCTTTTTAAACGAGCTCGCCCCCCAGCAAACCCTCTCCAAGAAAGGGTACCACTTGGTCTTAAGACAAGGGGAGTGGGAGACGCTCGTTGACAATTTGAAAAACTCCAGCGGGTTTGCCTTCGATTTGGAAACGACCGCGGTCGACCCGATGAAGGCCCACCTCGTCGGTCTCTCCTTCTCCTTTAAAACAGGAGAGGCGTACTACGTCCCGGTCGGTCACACCAAGGCGAGCCTTCAACTCTCCAAAACAACCGTCTTCGACGACCTAAAACCGGTCTTTGAAGATCCGAAGATCCCAAAGTATGGACAGAATATGAAGTACGACCTGACCGTTCTCAAACGGTATGGCCTGACCGTCAAAGGAGTACTGTCTGATTCGATGATCGCCTCCTACCTGATCCGCCCGGAGGGGAATCATAATCTGGAACTGCTGGCCCAGGAATACTTAAGCCACAAGGTTACTACCTATAAAGAAGTGGTCGGAAGTGGGAAAGAGGAAAAGAATTTTTCAGAGGTGGACCTTGCAAGTGCCTGCGACTACTCCTGCGAAGATGCCGATGTGACTTATCGCCTGATCCAGATTTTAATGCCAAAACTTAAAGAAAAAAACTTAGAACAGCTTTTTCGAACCGTCGAGATGCCGCTCATGGAGGTCCTGCTCGTGATGGAGATGAACGGAATCAAGGTGGACCCCAAGGCCCTTGGAATAATTTCAGAGGAGTATGCCAAAAAGTTGAAGGCCCTTGAAAAACAAATCTACAAGATCGCCGGTGAAGAATTCAATATCAATTCTCCCAAACAACTGCAGACAATCCTTTTTGAAAAACTGAAACTGCCCCCAGTTCGCAAGACAAAGACCGGTTACTCAACCGATGCCGAGGTCCTGGAAGAACTGGCTCGGTCCCACGAACTCCCGCAACACCTGGTGGTTTACCGTTTCCTCTCCAAACTAAAATCGACCTACATCGATGCCTTGCCGGAGATGATCCATCCCGAGACCGGCCGGATCCATACCTCCTTTAACCAGACGGTGGCGGCGACCGGCCGTCTCTCCTCTTCCGATCCCAATTTGCAGAATATCCCGGCTCGAACAGAGGAAGGGAAAAGGATCCGGGAGGCCTTTGTTGCGGAAAAGGGCGAAAGTCTCCTCTCCGCCGATTATTCGCAGATTGAACTCCGGCTCCTGGCCCATATGTCGCAGGATAAAAAATTGCTCGCCGCCTTCAAGAAGGATGAGGATATTCATCGTCTCACGGCGGCTCAGATTTTTCAAAAAGCCCTGGAAAAGGTCACTGACGAAGAACGGGGAGCGGCCAAAACGGTCAACTTTGCGGTCATCTACGGTCAGAGCGCCTACGGTCTCTCCCAGCAGTTAGGGATAAAACCGGCCGAGGCGGCCCTCTACATCGAAAATTATTACAGGGAGTATCAAGGGGTCGCCGACTACAAGGAAAAAGTTTTGAAGGAGGCCCACAAAACAAAAATGGTCAGTACCCTGCTTGGCCGGCACCGCCACTTTCCAGACATTGAAAGCGCTAATCAGAACATCCGGCAGAATGCAGAGCGGATGGCGTTCAACACGATCTTTCAGGGAACCGCTGCCGACATTATAAAGGTGGCGATGATTCGAATTCATGAAAGATTACAGAAAGAAAAACTGGTAGCGAAGCTCCTTCTACAGGTCCATGACGAACTGGTTTTTGAGGTCCCGGAGCAAGAAATCAAAAAGTTAAGCACTCTGGTTAAAGAGGAGATGGAAGAGGCTACCCAATTGTCAGTCCCGCTGAAGGTCGATATCGGTGTCGGGAAAAACTGGGCGGAGGCGCATTAGGTACGAAATAGAAACTGGGCGTTGCCGATCTTGAATTCGTCCCCCGGCTTGAGCGTGTACTCCTTGACTTTCTTTCCGTTAACCAGCGTCCCGTTGGAGGAATCAAGATCGATCACCACGTAACTGTTCCCCCGTTTTTCAACGATCGCATGTTTGCGCGAGATCCTCGATTCCGACAGGACAACGGTATTGGAAGGGGAACGACCGATAGTGACTGGTTCGGTCAAATTGAACTCCTGCAACATCTTGCCGTTTTCCATCTGGACCAGCACTGGAATGACCTGTTTTTTAGCCGACGGCACCTGGATCTGTTTGGGGGGGGGAGGGATTGAAACCTCCGAGTCTTTAGCCGTCAAGTCCTGCAGTTCCTCTTCAAAGGGATCCTCTTCCGTCAGATAGGAATAATCCGACGCCTCCGGCTTGACTTCTTCAGAATCATCCTGCGCCTCTTCCCGGATAATCTCAGCCACCTTGGCCTTCAGACTCTGCGCGGCGGCCGGTTTCTTGTCAGTCTTGCGAGGCGCTGTCTGTGGGAGATCTTCCCCCTCAAACAGTTTTTGATACCTCTGGATCGCCCCGGAGAATTGTTCTAACGCCTTTTCCAAACGGCCTATCTCTGCTGACTCCTTCGATTCCAACTCCTTAAACTGGGATTCCTCATATTCCCCGATCATATGCCGGAACTTGGCCTCTTCCAGAATCTGCTGGCGCAGGGCCATTTGCCTCTCTAGTGTTGACTGCTTCTTGGACAAATCGGCCAGTTCCCTGTCCACCTGGCCTTTCAGCTCAACAAACCGGGCCGTGGTCTCATCAAACTTTTGCTGGTATTCCCCCTTGATCTTTTTGTAGACCGTCTCGCTGACTTTTTCCTTATTCGCCTCGGCCTTTTGCATCCTCCCTCTTAGAAGGTCTCTTTCTTTCTTGAGACCATCCCCCTCTTGGAGCAGTTTTTCATTCAGGGTAGGGGCCACCGTCACGTCAGGGGAGGAAGGACCCTCTGAGGGGACCGTAATATTCCTATCGGTATACTCACTGGTAGAAGAAGGCATCTCTCAAGTATTCTAAACGAAAGGGGGTTTCTTGTAAAGGTACCTAAAACTGGACCTTGGGCGCCTCCTTGGCCCCTTCGGCCGCCTTGAAGTAGGCCTCCTTCTTGGCAAACCCCATCACGCGGGCCACGATAGCACCGGGGAACCGCTGGACCTCGATATTAAAGGCCTGAACGACCCCATTGTACCGTTGTCGCTCGACGGCGATCCGGTTCTCCGTCCCGGCCAGTTCATCCTGGAGGGCCAAGAAGTTCTGGTTGGCCTTGAGATCAGGATACCGTTCCACAATCAGGAGCAAACGGGAGAGGGCGCCATCCATCTCCTGGCTCGCCTGGACTTTTTCGTTGATTGTTTTGGCCCCACCCAATTTTGCCCGGGCCTCGGCAACTTTTTCAAAGACCTCTTTTTCATGGGCGGCATACCCCTTTACCGTTTCCACCAGATTTGGGATGAGATCGTTGCGCCGTTGAAGGACATTCTCCACCTGCGCCCAGGAGCCGGTCACCGATTCATTCAGGGTCACCAGTTCATTGTACTTGGAGACACAGGAACCCCCCCCTAGCAAAAGCATAAAGACAATAAACCCGGCAACGATCCATTTTGTTTTCATCATTGGCCTCCCCGTTCTTTCTATTCATCATTATTCTACCAAGAATTGTCAAGACACGATCTACCACCTTCCCGAAGCGCCACCACCCCCAGAGGACCCTCCTCCAAAACCGCCAAAACCTCCCCCAGAATCACTTCCCCTTCCCCCACCACCACCGCGACCGATGAAGAAAAAGAGGAGCCACGGGTACCGCAACACCAAAAAGGCAAGGAGCAGGATCAACAGGAAAGTCAAAACCTTGGCACCCGGGCTCAGCGCCAAATCTTCCGCCTCGCCCAGGTGACTGACCGGCACCCCTTCCAGGGTAAACTGATAATGATCAGACAAACGGGTAACCAGGACTTGAGCCGCCTGGAGGAACCCCTCGCCATATTCCCCTTTTTTGAAATAAGGGAATAAGACCTCCCTCAGGATCCTTCCGGCATAGGCATCGTTCACCACCTCTTCCAGTCCGTAACCAACCTCAACCCGCGCGGTCCGGTCATGGATCGCCGCCAAAAGAAGGAGGCCATTATTTTTCCCCTTTTTGCCGATCCCCCATTTTTCAAAAAGTTTCACGGCATACCCTTCGATATCTTCCCCTTCGAGAGAAGGGACCGTCACCATCGTCATCTCAATCCCGCTCGCCTTTTCCAGTTGATGGGACAAGGCCGACAGTTGAGCCTTATGATTCGCATCAATCACCCCGGCAAAGTCGTTGACCCAAGGGTGCTTCACCCAACCCGCAGGTTTGGACAGATCCGCAGCCAGTGCCCAAGGAGTGACAAGAAGAGAGAGCGCCGCTAATAAAAGGAGTGACTTTTTCATGAGGTCGGCACTATATAAGGATGGGCTTGTGACTGGCAAGGGTGATTCACTCAAGATCCTATGAACCTCAAACACCTCCTCTTTTTTTTGGTCCCGATGCTCTGTTGGGGAGATGAGGGGTCAAGTCCTTTGTTGACTAAAACTTTCGAAAATTAGCTAACAAAGGACTTGACCCCTTAGGCACTAGGCACAGCGTTGGACAAAAAACTGCGAAGGGCCATCTTCGGGGACTTCCTGGAGACAACGCTGGAACAGGGCCTTTGCTGGAGCAAGACGCCCCTCGCGGAAGGTCGCCAACGCCTCCTGATAAAGAGGCAGGAGACGGAGAACCTCCGAAGGAGGATCGACCAAAAGCTCATAAATCCTGACCCACTCTTTCTTCCCGCGTACCTGCACCTCATCGATTTCCCGAAACGGAAAACGCTCCTTCGCCTTTTCATAGGTGGCTGGTCCCACAAGAATGGAGGTCCCATAGACCTTGTTCAACGCCTCAAGCCGCGAGGCGAGATTCACCGAATCCCCAAGGACCGTATAATCAAACCGATGGGTGGAACCGATATTCCCCGCGGTCACAACCCCCGTGTTCAGACCAACCCCTACCCGAAGGAGGGGGATCTGAAACTGTCTCTGCCAGATCTTTCCCTTCTCCCTCACCAACCGGATGAGCGCCGCCGCCGAATCACAAGCCCGCTCGGCATGATCAACCACCGGTAGAGGAGAACCAAATACCGCCATCACCGCGTCCCCGATATACTTGTCCAAGAGCCCTTTTCGCTCGAGAATAAGATCAGTGGCCGGTGTCAGGTAACTATTGAGGAACTCCACCAAGACCTCAGGCGGCGTTGCCTCGACAAGGGAGGTAAAATTACGGATGTCCGCAAAAAAGACGGTGAGTTCCTTTCTCTCCCCCCCCAAGCGGATCTTTTCCGGGTGATCCGAGAGTTCGCGAATAACGTCACGTGAAAGATAGTGTTCAAAGGTCTCGCTGATAAACCTCTTTTTCTTTTCCTGAACCAGGTAATCGTAAAGGGAAAGACCCCCGTAACTCAAGACGGTCGAAAAGAACGGATAGATATTCTGCAAAACTAATCCTTTTTGAACAAAAAGAAAATGGATGACCCCCCATTGAGCCAGCAAAACCCCCAAAAAGATAAAAAAGTCGGCGATCGGACGCAAACGGGGAATGAGCAGTCCCAACACAAACGCGGGAATAAGGATCAAAAGCCATGAAAGCCGATCGGTCACCCGGTCCCGCCTTAGGAAATCCTCCCGAAGCAGGTTGTCGATCGTATTGGCCTGAAGGAGGGTTGAGGCCATCAATGGATCAAGGGGGGTCGGCCGGTTGTCTTCGAGACCCGCCGCCATCGCCCCGACGAGCACCACCTTACCCTTAAGCGAGAGGGAACGGTTTTCCCCCTTTAAGAGATCGACGGCACTGATCCTGGAAAAACCATTCCCTCGAAAGTTGATCAGAAACTCCCCTTGAGGAGTCAGCGGAAGTTTTTGCAGCCAAGAGGGACCATCATCACCCAGAACCGTGAGCGCCGCCTGAAGAGAAAGAGAAGGAAAAAAGTGATCCCGGTAACGGATCACGAGAGAGGTCTGCCGGACTGTTCCATCGGTGTCGTTCAAAAAGTTGAAAAAACCCTGCCTTTCACCACCCGGGAGGTCGGCAAAGAGGGGGAGGACCCCCTGGAGACCGATCGCCTCCTTCAGATGCGGCCAGGGAGGAATATTTTTCAATGTGGACTGCCGGATATTTTCGAAGGAAAGAGGATCTTCTCTCTGTTCGATCCCCTTTTCCTTCATCTCCTCATCGGTCATCAGAAAAAAGTAGCCGACCACAATCTCGGGATAACGGCGAAGGGTGCGTGAAAGGAGGATATCTTCCGGGTTCCCTGAAGGTTCCGAGAAAAAAATGTCGGGGACGATGACCTTGGCCCCTTGATCCACCAATTTTTCAAAGAGACGCGCCAGCAGGCCCCTGGGCCATGGCCATCGACCGAGCGCCTCAAGGCTCTTTTCATCAATGGAAACGATCACCACCTGATCGGTAGGGTTGAGGGGGCCTCTCAGGGTAAAATGGAGGTCGTAAAATTTTCTTTCCATGACCTCAAAGGGATGAGGACGAACGAAAGAAAGAAGGAGCGCAAAAAGCGTAAACCCCAGGGCAAGGAGGTAGAATCGCCGCATAGAAAATTATTTGTCTTTATCCTTCACTTGTGAGATTATTCCTTCGTCATGGAAAAAGCAATCTCTTCGCCTCAGGCTGGAAAAGTAGCCCTTGTTTCCGCTACACTTCTCCTCCTTGGAGGAATCACCTTTTCACTCACCGAAGGGTGTGGCGGTTCGGTGGTCCGGGGCGCTGATCGGACTATCACCGGGACACTCGCCAGTAGCTCTCTTGCCACTTCCCCACTCCCGATCAAGTCGCAGGTTGTCGCCTGTTCCAATCTCAGTATCGTTTGTATCAGCTACAACGGAGGCGAAATTACCGGGACGGTCGATGATCTTTGTACGTTTGCAATGACCTTGACGATCGACACTGTTTTCTTTTGCTCGTTAGTGACCAAGGACTCCGCCGCCTACCTGGGCCTTTTTGGTTGTGAAGAAAGTGGAGGGGTGGCTGGGGGTCTTCCCATCTTTCAATCCCCCGATGGCGACACGGATGGGATTGACGCAGACACAGTATCCCTGACCAGTGGAAAGATTGTCGCCAACAATATCTGCAAGGATACGGACCAGGATGGGGATGGCCAAAGTGATTTTGACGATACCGATGATGATGGGGATAATATCGCTGACGATAAAGACACCTTTGATCAGACCGGTTGTACCGCCGCGGACAGTTACGACAGCAACGCCAACGGCGTCCCGGATATCTTTGAAACAATCTGGGGAACTCTGCCCGATCAGGACAACGATAATATCCCCAATTTTTGTGACAACGATCTGGATGGCGACGGGGAGACGAACGACAAGGATACCGATGATGATAATGATGGAACGCCCGATGATACGGATACGGATGCCAATGCCGACGGATTGGACGATAACCTCGATGCCGATGACGATGGAATGGCCGATTCGGAAGAACAACAACAAACCTGTGAACTGGCCAAATGTGCCAACGACTTTCAGTGCCAGCTTTATGCCGATGATACCTTGGGTGACGACGACCCAACCAATGATATCGGGACCGATAATATCAAGTGCAGCAGTGGTTGTTGTATGAAGATGTAATCCTACCAGCATGGATCAAAAGAAAATCATCAATACCAACATCGAGACGAGTACTCTCCTCCCGACCCCCGAGGAGATAGGGAAGGCGCTGCCTGCCTCCGACAAGGCGTTAGAGACAGTCCTCCGAGGACGGAAGGCGATTGAGTCTATTTTAGATGGCAAAGACAAAAGGAAATTCCTGGTCGTCGGCCCCTGTTCTATCCATGACCCGAAGGCGGCGTTGGAATATGCGGAGAAATTATCGACCCTTGCTAAAAAGGTGGAGGACCGATTCTTCATCGCGATGCGGGTCTACTTTGAAAAACCACGAACGACCGTCGGCTGGAAGGGGCTCATCAACGACCCGTTTATGAACGATTCGTTCCAGATTGAAGAAGGGATCAAACTGGCCCGCCGCCTGCTCCTGCAGATCACGGAGATGGGGCTCGCCACCGCAACCGAGGCGTTGGACCCGATTATCCCGCAGTATCTTTCCGAACTGGTCTCCTGGTCGGCGATCGGTGCCCGAACGATTGAATCCCAGACACACCGGGAGATGGCCTCCGGTCTTTCAATGCCGGTCGGCTTCAAGAATGGGACCGATGGGAATATTCAGGTGGCGATCAACGCGATGAAATCAGCGCTTTCCTCCCACCACTTTTTGGGGATCGACGCCAAGGGAAGGACCTCCGTTTTTAAAACAAAGGGGAACCGCTATACCCATGTCGTCTTGCGCGGTGGCAAAAAACCGAATTATGACCGGGTGAGTGTGAAGCAGTGTGAACAGGCGCTGGAAAAGGAGGGTCTACGAAAGGAAATCATGGTCGATTGCAGTCACGGCAATTCAAACAAGGATCACCGGCAACAACCGGTCGTTTTTAAAAACTGTCTGAAACAGATCGGCGAAGGGAACTCCACCATCATCGGGATGATGGTGGAGAGCAACCTCTTTGAGGGGAACCAGCCACTCCCTCCTGACCTGAAGGATCTTTCTCAGCTCCAGTACGGCGTCTCCATCACCGACAAATGCATCGATTGGAAGACAACGGAGGAGATGATCCTCTATTAAAAGCAACTGCCTGGATCAACACTCCCTTCAAAGAAATCATTCGCCATCGTACACCCTTCCCCGCCAGCATCCTCCAGGGCCGAGGGGTCACTAAAGGCGTTAACCGTCTTGCCGGTGGTGCCACAATCCCACGTCTCCTCACTGGCAAAATCAGGACAGGCTACCACGGCAGGGTCTTGTGGCAGTTTCGCGCAGAGCGTGCTGCTATCCGACCCGCTGAAGGTGGAATAGCTCTTGTCCTTGTCAGAACCGACCGTGAAATCAAACGGGATACTCCCGGAGGATCCCTGGGCACTGGAACCGGAGATACAACCATTTTTATCCGTACCGCTCCAGAAGGCCAAGGCAGTCCCCTGACCGGTATGTTTGGCCTGAAGGGTGTTGGACTTCCCGGCGCCATCGGCAACGACGCGAACCATGGCATTTGAGGATCCGTCCTTAAATTTCACAAGGACCTCCCCTGTAAAATTCTCGCTCGTGATCGCCCCGGCCTTCCGGGTATAGCTCGTCTCAAGACAGCTATCACTCGTCCTCTTGAACAAGACACGGCCGGTATAAATGTCATTGGCCACACTATAGTGGGCATACCCTGTCTGGGAGCCTCCGGAACAAAGGAAGAGGTCAAAGGTCCCCAACCCCTCCCCTTTGGTATGCTTCATCTTCATCAGATTGTCCGAGCTTGAATCGCTCGATCCTCCACCCCCTTCTTGCTGTTTCTTGTCAAAACCACCGCCGACACTGTAACTGATGTAGAGATCACCCCCTTCGGGAAGGGTAATATCGCTCTTCCCCTCTTTTTTCAGGTTAAAAACCCCCCGCGCCTTGCAGATAAAGATCCTGTCCATAAACCGGGTTGGTGCCGATCCTGCGGCATAAAGGGCATCCAAAAGGCACCCCATACCACTGAGACTGGGTCCCTGCTGGGCCTTTGAACTGTTACCCGCCGTGAACGCCGACAGGCTGGCTGAGGCAGAAATGCCGTAATCCATCGAGGTTGGATCGGCATTAGGAAGGCTCTGCATCGCCTCCTCATTATTCGTAATCGTGGCCGTTGTCGTCCCGCCGCCATCCCCTGTATCATCAGTACTGCTGCTCCCGCACCCTGCAAAATAGACCGGCAGGGCTATCAGAAGGAGACCCCCCCAAAGGACAGGCCCCCTCTTTATTTTATTGATTTTTTTCATGGTATCCCCCCTAGAGCCAGCGATTTTAATCCTTTTATTCAATTTTTCAAGATGATAATGATCATCTCACAAAAATGTCCCATCACCTGCCAAAAGAGGAGAGGCAACGGCAACTTCTGGAGGCCGCCATTGTCTGTTTCGGGGAGAAGGGGTACCATCGAACACAGGTCTCCGATATTATCGCCAGGGCTCATGTCGCCCGCGGCACCTTTTATCTTTATTTTGAGGGGAAGCGTGAAATTTTTGACGTCCTGATAACGGAACTCTTTCAACGGGTCCAATCGGAGATCCGGACCCTGCCCAGGGATGCCGTTGACAAGATCCCTTCCCAACTGATGGGAAATATCCAACGAGTGACCGGACTCCTGGTGCAACAACCACTACTCGCCAAAATCCTCTTCAACGAATCGGTGGGTCTGGATAAAGAATTGGATGAGCGGCTCAAGATTTTTTACGGCCAGATCCTCGACCTCATCCAAAGAGGGCTCCGTCAGGGCCAGGAGATGGGGTTCGTGAGAGAGGGGGATATTCGTGTCCTTTCCATCTGTCTTTTAGGGTGCCTGAAGGAGATTTTTTACCAGTCTCTCCTCGAAGGAGGGGGGAAGTCGAACAGTAGCGCGGTCACACGCGAGGTCTTTCGCCTCGTCATCCATGCCATTGCGAAGCCGGAGTTGATCGCCACTTTGGAAAAAACGCTCTAAGCCGCTTCCAACAAGAAATTGGCGGCAGTCCCGGCCACCTTGTGAGGACTGTAATAAGTGGTTTTCTTCAGGCGGCGGTTCTTCTCGATCCGAGCCTTCACCTCATCAACTGTCAACCCCTTATCGGTGAGCAACCCCTCATATTCCTTCTGGGCCACCTGTTTCGCCTTGAAGAGCATCATCTGGATCCGGCTGTAGACATTCACCGCCCCGTCACCGCTCGTCTCAATCGGCAGGAAGATCGCATCAGGCAGTTTTTCGGTGATCAGCGTCTGAACGCCGTCAGAAACCCCTGAGGAAGGCATGCACCCAAACGGCTTGACCGAAATTACCATATGCGCCTTTTTATGAACAACGGTCTGGATCAGCTTGCCAACCTCCATATGCCCTTCACCGCCGCGAAGGTCTGGGTTGTAATGATCCTTCGCCAGGTCGGCATTTTCCTGCATATCAGGAAGGTGATAATTCGTCAGCCCCAGAATCTTGCCAAAGGTATAGAAGACCCCTTTCAGGACATTTTCAGCCACCCAAAGGGTTAAAAACTTCTTTCCCACCTGAGTGGTTTTCAGACCCTTGCGCGCGTTCAGATCGGCCCCCCGCAGGACCATCCGGGCCCGTGTGTCGATCTTCGCCTGCCAGATGTTGTAGAGGATCCAGTTGGTGATCAGCTGGATATCAACCTCCGCCCCTTCTTGTTCCAGGAACCGTTGCAAGCGGTAGTTCCCCTCCCCTTCGGTCGTCATCGCCCAGAACTCGCCGATGACACTCACCTTCGGCTTGACCCGCGTCCGGTCGACCTTCACCCCTTGCAGGATCTTGCGGCACCGGTAAAGGGCCTTCAGGATCGATTTTTTTTGTCGTAGAGAAGCCTTCACCACCTCACGACAGGCTTCGACCGCCTTATCCGTGCTCCCGGCGACAACTTCATAAGGCCGGATCCGGTACATGATTGCGTTCAAGGCATCCCCTGACAGGATCGACTTGGCGATTGTGATAAAAAAATCCTTGTCCATCTTCAGACCAACCCCGCGGCCGGAGGTCTGGTTCATCCCGCCGCTCGCATCGAAGAGCATGACGCGGAAGCCGTCAAAGCCGGCATCCCGAAGCGCCTTGCGGTATTCGGTCACATACATCCCGAAACGGCACGGCCCGCAGGCCCCCGCTGTCAGAAAGAGATACTTGTCCAAAATCTCCTGACTGCTCATCCCCTTTTTCTCGCGGAGGGTCACCAGATGTTTGACCAGATTGCCGACCGTAAAATAGGTCGGGTTACACTGTCCGCGGTTCCCGTACTCCTTGCCGAACTGGAGCGCCTCATTGTCCGGGCAATCCAGGGTCTCGACCTTGTAACCAAGACCGGAGAGCCCCGCCTGAACGAAGGAATCATGCGCTACCGTCAGCCCCGCAACAAGGATCGTTGTATGCTCCCTCTGGTCGGCATAAAATTCCCGGTTGATCTTGTCCTGCCACTGGGGGGCACCTTCTCCCTTTTCCTTCAAACCAAGGCGCGCCCTCTCTTCCGCCTCAAAACGATCCAGTTCAGCTTGGATGATCGGATGAGGAATTTCGACATTCGTTTGTTCATGCGTTGACGGCATAATTGTTCTCCTCCTTCATCGGTTGATGTTTAGTTCTAGTGACGAGGGCTTCCAATTCAACCCTCTTGGCCGCCAGACGGCCCTTCAGTTCTTCTTCCTTCTTCGTCAAATCCTGCAGAATCTCTTCACGGAGCGAGAGCGAATGGGCATAGGTCCTGACCCGGATCTTGATCGATCCCCCCGGTTTGTTCGCATCGATGTCATGCAAGGCCGAATACGGTGTGCCGGAGGTCGCAATAATCTTGTCGATGATGCCGTAGGTCGGGGCATCGTGACCGCACTTGAAACTGGAAAGATCCAGCACGGCGACGTTCGGGTGGCGTGCTGCAAACTTGGCGGCCCAAACTTTTTGACTGCTGTTCGCACTGTAGTTTTCCGGCCAGACATCGGTGATCTCAAATGGACTGGTAATGACTCCTGATTCCAGATCCTTCTTGAAAAACCGGTGGAGATATTTCGGATCCCGCGGGATCGAGCGCATCGAAAGGACCGGGTACCCCAGGACCTGAAACTCATCAACGATGTTATGGTTGAGCCCAGGATCCAGATGGTACGGACGACCGAGCATCAGGAGGATCATCTTGCCGTTCGCCTCCGCCCAATCGAGCAGTTCACGCCCCTTCTGCTGGAGTTCGTCGTCGAACATCTTCAAGGCCTTCCAGCCCTGGTCGACCGCAAAGTCACTCTCATCCTCGGTCAACCCCAAGATCGACCCCAAAGAGAGGAACATCTGCTTTTTGAAGAGGTACGGTTCATTGAGCGTCATCGCCGGGTCGAGGTAGGTGATCCCGCGCTCCTTGAAGAAATCATTTTCCTTGGTAAAGGCCGCCTTCATCACCTCCGGCGCCCCGGAGACGATCGGGCAACAGGCGGTATCGATCACTTTTTCCAGGAAAGAAGGGATATGGGTCAGGATCGGAAAAAAGATGTAGTTTAAAGGTTTTGTTTCTTCATGCTTATGAAAGAGGAGGTTGTGGATATGCGCCTGCGCCACCTTGGAGGGGTAGCAGGGATCGATGGAGCCATATTTTCCCCCCTCCTGCCACATCTCTTCCGTCGTGTAATCGGAAAAAACAATGTTGGAGGCCGGGATCCCCAATGTTTCAAAATAGGTTCTCCAAATCGGAGCCGTATTGTAGATATTCAGGACACGCGGGATCCCGATCCGGAGCTGGCGTCGTTTTTCCATCGCCTCCGCGGAAGACCTTGCAAAACCCCGTCGGTACGGAGTCCTCTTGAGATTCCCAAAAATAGTTTTCGTAACCTTGATATCGTCGATGATTGTTTTGTCTTCCGGAAGCGGGTCGACCGGGTACATCTTGAAGGCGGCCCGCGCCTCGTAATCAACCAGGTTCGGGTATTTCTTTTTGAGTTCGTTTCGGCGGGTGGCGAGCTTGACCATCTCCTCTTTCGATTCAACGGTCCCCTTTTCACAACTAAATCCGGAGATATACCGGGCCATCTCTCCATTCGGAGTTTTGGTGTCGATAAAGGTCCGGCTGCAGTTGTTGGGGCAAAAGTGGCAGACGGTCGATTCATCGTTCTTGGTCGTGTATTCAACATGGATCGCCGCATTGAGCCCGATGAAGGTGGAATAGCCGCGCCGCTGGACAACCCGCCTTGTCTCCATCGCGGCGCCAATCGCCCCCGCCTCACCGGTATGGGGATGGATCAGGACCTCCGCCTCCGGCACCCTCTCCTTAATATAGTCAACCTGGGCCTTGACCGCCGCCAGGTTGTATTGGGTCCCCCCCTGAAGGACAAATCGCCGGCCAAGCTCCGCCATTCGTGGGATCTGCACGACATACTGCCAGACATTCTTGGGCAAAACCTGGGCGAGGCCGGCCAAGAGTTCCTCCTTGGCATACCCCTCTTTTTGGAAATTCACCCGGTCGCTATCCAGAAAAACGGCGCAACCGTAGGAAAACTTGGGCGAGAGCCCGGCCTGAAAGGCGACGTCGGCGTAATCCTGGACCTTGACGCCAAACTGGTCCGCCATCGCCTGCAGGAGCATCCCGTTCCCGGCCGAACATTGATTGGAAAGGCGGAAATTCTTGATCTCCCCGTTCTGCATGAACAGGACCTTGATATCCTGCCCCCCGATATCGCAGATGACATCGATCGCCCCGAAGAAGTGGACCGCACTCATCATATGGGCTACCGTCTCCACGATATTGACATCTGACTTCACGCAATTTTCCAGGACATCGGCGGCGTACCCTGTCGCCCCGAAACCCAAAACCTCCAGGCTAGCCCCTTGGGACTCGGCATAATCCTGCATCTGACGCAAAATATCCTTGGTGTCCTGGATCGGATTCCCCTTGGAGAGCTGATACGCCTTCAGGAGGAGTTCTCCCGCCTCATCCACCAACACCGCCTTGGAAGAGGTGGAACCGCCATCGAGACCGATAAAACCACGAACCGTCTCCCCCTTCTTGAAGGAACGGGGGGTAAATTTGGGGATGGCATACTCTCTTCTGAATTCCTCCAATTCCTCAGTGGACTCCACCAGCGGCTTTCCTGCCTTTTGGCCCAACTGAGCCTTCCGGCCGTTGGTCATAAACTCCTTCAACCCATCCAGCCCCTTGTACCGGCCGACAGAGTCCGCCTCATGGGTCCCGTAGATCACCGCCCCGTAAGCAGCGTAGTACTGCGCATTCTTGGGGACATAGATCAACTCCTCGATCGGAACATCTTTCGGATAGTTGTAATTCCGTTCAGCCCAGGTCTTGGGGATCCTCTCGCGCCAGCATTGTTGCAAAAATGGGAGATAGGTGTTCGGTCCACCAAGGAGTAGCACGCGGTGGCGAAGGGTGTTGCCCCTCGTTAGAACCGAAAGATTTTGCATGACGATCGCATCGGCCAGTGAGTTTAAGATCTCCTCGGCCGGGAGTCCCGACTTTACGAGATTGACGATATCAGTCTCCGCAAAGACGCCGCACTTGGCCGCCACATGGTGAAGCTTTGTCCCGTCAAACTGGAGGCTACAGGCCAAGTCATTGCTCGCACCGACCTTGATCATGCATTTGTCAATCGTTGCCCCGGTCCCCGAGGCGCACTTGTCGTTCATCGAGGTGATCGCCTGTTTTTCACCACTCTCTTCGTTTTGTTTGTAGATAATGATCTTGGCATCCTGCCCACCGAGCTCGATGACGGAACCGACATCCGGGTGGAGTTTTTCGACCGACATGGTCACCGCATTGACCTCTTGCACAAATTTCGCCCCCAGCGGTTCGGCCAGAGGCCCGGCCCCGGAACCGGTCACAAAGATCCGGATATTTTCCTGGGGAACTTGGGGAAAATCGTTCCCGATACGGATGAGAAACTCCATCACCTTCTCCGGCTGACGGGTCTCATGCCGCTGGTAATCCTGCCAGAGGATCTGAAGGTTGGAGGGGTCGACCACAACCGCCTTGGCGGTGGTAGACCCGATATCGACACCGATCATTATTTCACGATTCATCGAAGATTCTCTCCCACCTCACCCGATGAGTGCACCTTAATACTAAACTGACATGTCAGTCTAGTTGCTTTTGAAGGATTCGAGACGGAAAGTCAACCAAAAAGGTTGTTGTTTTTTAGAGACCCCCGACCGCTCTCTTTTTTGGGGGAACCACCCTCTCCTGGATGACCATCGGCTTGCACTCCTTGCCGCGCGTGGTGATCAGTCGTTCCGTGACACGGTCGCGGAGCTCTTCCAAGATAACCGATGAGGCACCACGGGCCAACTGACCCGCCAGTTCGGCGAGAAACGGACCCCACTCACTCGGGGAAAGGGCATAGATCCGGTCGAGGATCACAAAGGCTATTTCAGAGAGATTCCGTTTGACGTTAAAGAGCCCCTCCATCGGGATCAACTGACCCTCTTTGAGATCCTCCACGAACCTCGCCTCCAATTTTTCATGGAGGTGGAGGGCTTGAACGAGCCCCTGGTTGATCGCCTGTTGGATTTCATCAATCAGGCCGAGGTACCGATGTTCTCCCTCGGTTTGGGCCATCCCTTCCGGTTTTTCGAGCCGGGCAACCCGTTCCGGGGTCAAGGTAAAGACCTCTCCCACAGTGAAGGTCACCGTCGCCTCCGTCTGTACCTCGAAAGAACCCTTAGGGACAATATTGCCGGTCCCGTCGATCCCGATCATCACTAAATGGACCGCGGTATTTTGGGGAGCCGCCTGGATCGCGGTATCGACGGCCAAGTAGGCGGCCCCTTTTTTGAGATGCCCGAGCGTCTGCTTGAGGGAAGAGGGCGAACCGGTGGTGTAAAACCCGGCGTCCCTCCTCTCCCCGCGAGACCCCCTGTTTCCGTAGGCCCGTGTCCCTTGAGGGTAAAGCGCTATCTCGATCTCTTTCGTCAGCAGTTTTTCGCACGCCTCAAAGACCGCCAGCCTCCCCTTTCCCTTCCGGTCCACAAAGACCATATCGACCGATTCAATCAACCGGCCGATCCCCAACCCGTCATAGACAAACCGGTTGTCGACAAAATGATCCTTGGCCGCCATGTAACGGGGGCGAACCCCGCGGTATTGCTGTTCGCCAACCTCTGGGTGAACCACCCTCAAGGCGGTGCCAGACATCGCAAAGAAATTGAAGACAAAATCGAGGTGGCTCTTGTGGTTGAAGATCAGGATCACCTTGCCGGAGAGCTCTTTGATCTTTTCATCCCCCTTGACTATCAATCGGCACCGGAAAAGCTGAAGGATTCTTTTCCCCCACATCTGGGACATCCGTTCAAAAATCTCCCGCCCATATTCATAACCGACATAATCAGAGGCCTTATAGGCGGTCCGTGCCAGGACGGCGGTATCGTAGAGACCCCGCAACAGAAAGCGGATCCCCTGCTGGGGAGGCCTCCCGGTGAGAAAGGAAACATCGTGGGGATCCACAGTACAGGCCGCCTTTCTGGGGAAGGGAACCGTCTGCGGCCCCAAACGCCGGTAGTAATGGTCGAAAAATTCCTGCGGGTGGACCTTCGGGTTTGACCGGAGAAACTCACTCAACTGAAGTCCGGTCAGGACGTGGCGGCGATAACTAAAAATCGAAAGGAGGGCAAAAAAAGTATGATAAAAAACGGAGGTGAACCGGACCCCAAAGAGCGCTTCGTTGCCGCAGATCATTAGCGTCGTTTCAAAGACCGCTACCCCGACCATATAAAGACCGATCGTGTAATCACGGGTATGCCCCAAGGCATATTCCAGCTTGCCGGCGAGGAGATTCAGATCCTCCACGTTGATGTATTTCCGGGCGGAATATTTCTGAAGCCACTGCCTGAGCCACCCCTGCCATCGCCTCGTCATCCGGTAGAACCGATCATCCGGCAGGAGCCGGCGGAACGATTCGCCAAAAGAGTAGAGCGCACTCGCCCGGCGGATCATCGACGTCAATGCCCCGATGATCGGGACGATATAAACAAGAACCAGGAGCCAGTGGCGCATAAAAACCTCCCTTGGGTGAATCACCCTTGGGTGGTTCGTACCAACCCTGAATCTGTTTTTCAATGTTGATTTTTACCCACATTGGACTAGGTTCTAGCATCCCATGGCCTCCCCGAGATCCATAGCGATCGCCATTCACGGGCTCAAAAAAAATTATCGTCAAGTGGAGGCGCTCCGCGGGATCGATCTGGAGATCCCGGCCGGGGAATTTTTTGGACTGCTCGGTCCCAACGGCGCCGGGAAGACGACATTGATTAAGGCGATCGTCGGTCTTGTCCACCCGACAAAAGGGACCCTTCGGGTCTTTACTCACGATCTCCCCAAAAATCACCTCCAGGCCAAAAGGCTGATCGGCCTCTCCCCCCAGGAACCGAATATTGACCGCTACTTCACCGTCCGCCGCTCCCTGGAATTTCAGGCCGGTTTCTACGGTATTGATCGAAAAGAGAGAAGGAAAAGGGCTGACCAGCTCATGGCGCAATTCGGGATCGCCGATAAGGCGAATGAGGAATACTGGAAGCTCTCCGGCGGTTTGCAAAAAAGGGTGCTTGTCGCCCGTTCCCTCATCACCTCTCCCAAAATCCTGATCCTCGATGAGCCGACCGCCGGCGTCGATGTCGAACAGCGCCACGAACTCTGGCGACACCTTAAAAGTTTGAACAAAGACGGTACGACAATCCTCCTGACCACACACTATATCGATGAGGCTGAAGAGCTCTGCGGGAGGGTGGCGATCATGAACCGGGGCGATATTGTGGAAATGGGGGAACCGAAGGCGCTGATTAAAAAATATTGTCGGGAACAGGTGAAGGTTTTCCCGGGAAGTTTGGAAGAGGTTTTTCTCAAAGTCACCGGTCACTCCATCCATGAGGACCAAAATGCTAATCCCTAAAACCGTTGGCTTTTTGACCCTCATCGAAAGGGAATATTATCGCTTTACCCGGCTGGCGGCGCAGACGATCGCCCCGCCGGTGATCACCACACTGCTTTTCATCCTGATCTTTGGTTATTCCCTGGGCGAAAAAATCACCACGATCCATGGCTTCTCCTACATCCTTTACATCCTGCCGGGACTTGCCGTCATGGGGGTCATGACCAATTCGTTTTCCAACAGTTCCACCTCCCTCTTCATGGCCCGGATGGACCGGAGCATTGAAAATATCCTGGTCGCCCCCCTCTCCTATTTTCAAATCGTTGCCTCGTTCGTGATCGGCGGGGTCACCCGTGGACTCGTGGTTGGGATCATGACCCTGCTTGTGGCGGTCATCATGACCGGCATGACGTTCCACTCCTACGCCGGCACCATTTTCTTTTTGACCCTCATCGCGGCGATATTTTCTTCATTGGGGATTATTGCGGCGCTCTGGGCCGAGGACTGGGACCACCTGGCGACCTTCACCAACTTTGTGATCACGCCGTTTTTATATCTTGGAGGTGTTTTTTATTCGATTGAGATGCTCCCGCCATTTTGGAAGAAGGTCTCCTACGCCAACCCTATTTTTTATCTGGTGGATGGCTTTCGACGGCAGGTGCTTGGGGTGTCTGATCTTCCACTGACTTATTCTCTGGGGATGCTTTTAATTCTGTCTCTGGGGTTTTTTCTGCTGGCGGTTCGCCTGTTCCAGAAGGGGTGGAAGCTGATACAATAGGGTAAATTTTCAAAAATGTGGCGCGAATCCCGCGCGAGGTGCGGGAGACATCAAAACCGACCTCCATCCCCTCCTTGATCTCCCCCCTTTTTTTCTTCTCCCCGACAAACCGGACCTCATCCAGATGAAAATAGGTCTCATGCCCTGCCCCGTCCCGAATAAACCCGTAACCGGCATGGGGGAAATATTTGCTGACCTTGCCTTTCCTAAAATAGTCTTCTTGCATGGAACCGGAGGCTACTGGAAGCAACCTGATTAATCAACGGCAATATCTGGCCCGTGGAAGCCTAACAGAAGTGTAACAGAAGTGCAGAAGTGTACCGGGTACACTCCTAACCCACTGATCTTCTAGCCAAATCTAATACAAAAAGCCAGTCATTATGGTTCGATAGACTCACCATGTCCTTTTTTAAGTAACTTTTCCCCTTAACTAAAGACTTGAGTCGTATAGACTAACTATGTTAGTCTTATAAATATGCTTGAGACCTTACTAGGGAACAAAACCAAGGAGAAGGTGTTGCTTTATCTGTACACCTATAAAGAAGGGTATGCCCAGGAAATGCGGCGGATTCTAGAACTCCCTTTAAGGTCTGTCCAGTTACAGCTAAAGGGGATGGAGCAAGGGGGGATTCTTGCGGGGCGTCAACGGGATCGGACGATCGTCTATCAATTAAATCCACGGTACCCTTTTTATCCGGAACTCATCGCCTTGCTCGATAAATTACTGATGGCCTTACCAGAAGAGACACGTCGGGAGAAATTCACACCGCGTCTCCGTCCCCGCCGAATGGGGAAACCGTTATGAGGCAGATCAACTGGAAAGAAATGACGGTAGAGGAAATCGGCGCCCTTGTTTGTTCTCATTTGGAGAAACACCAGTACAAATCTGGAACAAGCGATACTTATTTGCCACACGAGGAAAATAAATCTAGAGGAAGTTAAAAAATGGTCTGAAAAAGAAAGGTCTTTAAAAAAGTATCAATATTTTGTTAAGGCTCTGAAAGAAAAACATCTCCCTTGATATTACCCCCTTCCTGCAGTAAACAAGTTTTGTGACCGAGAGTCCGTTTCGAAAAGGGGCGATTGTCGGGTTGATCCTTGTCGGGCTTGTCGGCGTTTTGATCGCAGGGATCACTACTTCCCACCACTACAAGATCGCCGCCGCCGGTTTTGAAGAAAAAAGTTTCTGCTCCCTCTCCGAATTTGTCGACTGTGACGTCGCGATTGCCAGTCCCTACTCAAAAGTCTTCGGGATTCCTACCTCTGAACTGGGGCTCCTCTTTTTCCTCTTTGTCACCCTCGCCTCCCTCTACGCCCTCATCTCGGAGAAGGCGACCCGAACCACCCTCTCGTTTATTTTTTGTTCCGCTCTCGTCGCCCTCGCCTATGCCGCCTACATGGCGTACATCGCCTTCTTTAAACTCCATGTCCTCTGCCTCCTCTGCACTGGCCTCTACCTGGCGATTATTTTACTGGTGATTCTCAGTCTGATGGCGCTTAGACTCCGACCGGTGAAGATTTTTTCTTTTATCGGTCACTACCTGCAAGACACTTTTAAAAAAGGAGCAGACGGCTCTTCAAGACTGGGGGGTCACCTGCTGGCCTTTGGGCTCCTGTTTGGGATCGGTCTCCTCTTTTTTGTCGGCCTGAACCGGCCACTCCATGGGCGGACGAGACCGTTTAACAAGGAGGGGTTCGTCAGGGCCTACCTCGCCACTCCAAAACAGGAAGTGAAACTTCCGGAAGGACGTCCTTTTTGGGGGGATCCAGATGCCAAGGTCACGATTGTGACCTTTTCCGACTTTGAGTGCCCGTTCTGCCGGCGAGCCGCCTTCAGCCTCAAACCGTTTCTAGGGGAATACCGGCGTCAGGTCCGTTTTCTGTATCTCCACTACCCGCTCGACATGGCCTGCAATCCCAACATGGAGAGGCCACTCCACCAATATTCCTGTCTGGCGGCCAAAGCGACCTTCTGTGCCCACCAGAAGGGGAGATTCTGGGAGTATCATGATCTTGTTTTCGAAAATCAGCGGCGTCTCTCCCATGCCCTGCTCTCAAGGCTTGCAGACAAGGTGGGGCTCTCCGAAGATGAATTCAACCGGTGCCTCGCCTCCGACGAGGTCGCCAAACAGCTTCAGGAGGATATCGCCGCAGGGAATCAACTGGATATTCATGGAACCCCCGCGATTTACGTCAATGGCCACCTTCTCAAGGACTGGACCAGCCCCGAAAAACTCCAGGCAGTGATCGAAGCGGAACTTAAAAATCAAAACTGATTTACGGCTGTGATTCCGCGATCTTTTTTCTAAAGACTTCCAGATCCGGGCGATTTTGTTCCGCAAGGAAGGCCGGCGCCGTATAAAGGGGTGGTTTCCCTTCCTCCATCAGATAGAGATTCCCCCCGACCGGCGTCCTTTTGCCAAACTTGAGCGTATGCGTTTCACCGGCCGTCCTGACGGTCACCGCCAGTGACGGTGAATCGAGCCCATACGGTTCCAACGCATCCACCTGATCCGCCAATCGGGCCTCCGCCTTGAAGGAAGAAAAAGTTTTAAGAAGGGAAGCAATCTTGCCCGGATCGGCCGGAAGACTTTCCGGTTCAGTGATCTGCCAGTCTGTTCCCTTGGTGAGACGAATCTTTTTGCCGGCGCTTGAGATCTCGACCTCACTCACATCCTGTTCGGCAACTTGATAAAGAGGGATCTCCGGGTAGAGTTTCTTTTCCGGTTCAAAAAACCGGGTATAGAGGAGCACCCCGATGAGGACGATCACCACCGCTATGGTGGGAAGGTACCGTTTCATAGCAACCGCCGGCGCCACCAAACGAACCCACCGATCCCCAGAAAGAGGAGTGGGTAGGCGAACTGTGTAAACCAAAAAATAAACTGGGCCTGTCCTTCGGTGAGTGAGATGTTTCGGAATTCTGGCGTCTTTGGGCGGATGCTGATCGCCTCTTTTGAACCGACAAGCCAGGAGACCATATTGAGAAAGAGATCCATGTTGCCGGGGACCTGGATGATCCCGTTTGTGGCAAAGTCGGAATCACCGACAACAACAGCCCTCGGCTGTTTGTTTTCTGTCACAGGTTGAGAGGCAGGCCCGCCTTGCTGAAGCTCAGGCGAGGCAGGTTCCGACTCTGCCTCCTCTTTCTTTTTGGATAATTGGCCGACAGTGACCCCCAGGATCACCGGCCCGGCAAAATCTTTTTCCTTGTCGAATTTCGCATCCGCCTTTTGGTTCAAGGTTGTCTCGCCCCACCCTTCCGGCGAACTTTCAAATAATTTCTCCGCCCTAAGGGTTGACAGTGTCGGTTGTTTGAGGGTGAGCCCGCGGGCCAGGTACAAAACCGGATTCATCCCTTTGTCCTTGAGCGGTTTGGTGATCTCATGCTCGGAGAGGAACGGCACCGGGTAATGCATCCCGAGCAGGAAGTGCCGCTTCGGGTCCAGGACCAGATCAGCCTGCAAGGCAACACCCAGAAAGGCAAGGATCCTTGGGCATGAGCTGGGGAGGAGTGGGTCAAGCAGGAGCAAAAGATTCCCTCCCTTCTTTAAATAAGAAATCAAAAGTTCCTCTTCGCCTTCGGGAAACGGGTGTTGGGGCGAGGCGATAATGAGGAGATTCGAATCCTCAAGGGAAGCGGAATCCGAAGTCCCGCCTGTCAGCAGATTCAGCGTCTTAACCTCATAGTTTTCCTTGGTCAGGTAATCCTTGATCTGGCGGTAGCCATTCGGGCCTGTCTCCTCCAGGTTTTTCTCCCCATGCCCGGTGAGAAAATAGACGGTTTTTCGAGATTCCCCGGTAATGGCCACCATGGCGTTGGTAAAGAGTCCCTCGCCGGTGAACTCAGGCAACGCCTGTTCGCTAAACCGGTCATAGTTGAAGAGTTGACTTTTGTAGACATCCTTCCTTTGGGAACCGCTCCGGAAGACAATGGTCCCATCCGTGGTAATGTTTTCCGCAATCGCCTTTTGGACCTCGAGATCCGGGTCGACCATCTCATAATGAACCTTGGGGGAGCGATAGGCGTACTCCTTGAGGACGTCACCCACCTTCCGGCGGATGAAGTAGTCATCCGGACTTTCCCCGCGCCGGAAAAAAGCGGTGACCTGGACCTCCTGATCCAAATTCTTTAACACCTGAACGGTCTGATCGGAGAGACTCAGCTCCTTGTTGGCGGTAAAATCCCACCGGAGGTCATGCCGATCAATGAGTCCAAAAAGAAGAACCATAACAGCCCCCACAAGAATCGTGAGGGCTATGGCATTGGCTCCATATTTAAACTTGCGAAGTGACTCGATCTTCATCGCCACCGCTCCGATTCAAGATTTCTGATCGTGAGAAACAAAAAGAAGGCGATGAAGAAAAGATAATAAACAATATCGGCCAGGTCGAAAACCCCGAGGCTGAAACTCTGCAAGTGACTGATGAGCGAGATCTTCTCGCCGATTTCGCCCCCGACATCGGCCAAGAACCAGAGGGTCAGGAGCAGGACAAAGGTCACCACGGCGGCCATCATCTGGCTCCGGGTCAGTGACGAGGCAAAAAGACCGGCGGCGAGAAAACTGGCACCGACGAGAAACAGGCCCAGGTAAGACAAAAAGAGCGGCCCCTTGTCCGGCGCCCCGGTCACCAGAAGGATTAACGGGTATTCGACCGTAGCCAGCAAGAGCAGGAACAGAAAAAAAAGCGAGGCGAGGTATTTGCCAAAAACCAGTTCGGTATCCGTGAGAGGCGCTGTCTTTAAGAGTTCTATCGTACCGCTCTTCCTTTCTTCGGCAAAACCCCGCATTGAGAGGAAGGGGCAGATGAAGAGGAGGATGACCGCCATAAAATAAAGAATCCCGCGCAAAGAGGCCTCCGGAAGGTTGTGGGGATTGACCTGTGTCAGATGGGCGGTAAAGGCAAAACCGGTGATAAAAAGAAAAAGGGCAATCGCCACCAGTCCGATCGGTGAGTTGAAATAACTCCTGAAATCTTTCTTGATCAGTGCCAGAAAACTGGTCATGGTTGTCCCTGGGTGAATCACCCTTGGGTGACACACCATTGTGTGACTCACCCTTCCGTCAGACTCAAAAAAATCTCTTCCAAGCTGGAACCGATTTCCCTCACCTCTTCAACCCCACTGACCTCGGCCAGTCTTTTTTTCATCACCCCCTGAGACTCCGAAGAGGTGACTAAAAGACGGCTCTTGCCCCATTGTTGGCTTAGCTTGGCAATCGAATCATCGGCCACAATCCGGCCATGGTGGATGATCACCACTCTCTCACAAAGGGTCTGGATTTCCTGAAGGATATGGGAGGAAAGGATGACCGTTTTTTCACCGGCAAGTTTCTGAATCAGCCCCCGAATCTCCAAAATCTGCTTGGGGTCGAGCCCAATCGTCGGCTCGTCCAGGATCAAAACCGGAGGGTCATGAACGAGGGCCTGGGCGAGCCCCACCCGCTGGCGAAACCCCTTGGAAATATGACCGACCAGCCGGCGGCGAACCTCGGCGAGACCGACCCGTTCCATCGCCCTTTCCACCTTTTCTTTCCGTCCCTTCTTGGGGATCCCCATCAAGCCCCCGACAAAATTGAGGGATTCCAAAACGGTCATTTCGGGGTAGAGCGGCGGCGTCTCGGGGAGATAACCGACCCGTCTCTTGGCTTCATCCGTGGCCTCAAAGAGATCAAACCCGGCAATCTTGGCGGTCCCTGAGGTCGGGGGCATATAACCGGTCAGGATCCGCATCGTTGTGGTCTTTCCGGCCCCATTGGGCCCCAGGAGACCAACAATCTGTCCCTTTGGAACGCTGAAAGAGACACGGTCCACCGCCCTTAAGGAACCATAGTCTTTTGTGATTTCAATGGCTTCTATCATTTTTTGTGAGAGATTATCCTTTTTTCTCGGGAGTCGCGGTCATTCCCATCCGCCTGAGCCGTTCCTCCGCCTTACCGGCCTCAGTCGACTTGGGGTATTTGGCAATCACCTTTTTGAGGAACGCCTCCGCCTCCGGATAGGACTTCATCTCGTAGAAGGCATACCCTTGTTTCAAGAGCGCCGGGGCCGCCTTGGGGCTCATCGGGTGCTTTTCAAGAACTTTTTGAAATTCAGCAATCGCGGTCTTGAAATCCCTCTGGGCAAAATAACATTCGCCGATCCAGTACTGGGCATTGTCCGCCAGTTCGGCCTTCGGGCTTTGCTGGATGAACTGGTTAAAAGAGGCGATCGCCTCTTTGTAGAGACGATTGTTCACCGCGGTCAGCCCCTTGTTGTAAAGGACTGTGGCGGCCGGATTTTCTTTCTTGGTCCCTGGCTTCGTTCCCCCTCCCGCCGTCCCTCTTGTCGTAAGGAATTCGTTTAACTGGCCGGCAAAGAGAGAGAGCCGGTCCTCCAGACCGGAGATCCGGTGATCGATATCTTCAAAAAATTTCCCCGACTCCGCCTTGTACTGATCAAAGAAATGCCGGTTCTCCTCCAACTGTCCTTTCAAGGACTGAAATTCGGAACGAACCTGCGAAAATGTGGCGAGCGCCTCAGCCACATTCCGGTTATTTGTCTCCACGACCCTCTGGATGTCCCCCACCTGCTTTTCGAGCAGTTTCACCCGGTCAGAAAGGCTATCCGCAGAAACCGAAAAAGGGATTAAAAAGAGAAGGGCAAGAAACCAGGGCATGGTGTCCATTCCATAAAAAAAAGGCCGCGAAAAGTCAAGGGTGGCTCACCCAATTCCTCCGCGGCCCTGTTTAACTTTTTTAAGGTAAGGGCGGTTCGAGAACCGCCCCTACAAACTACTTCCTGTTGAACTCGGCCCTTCTGTTCTTCGACCAGCAACTCTCGTTGGAGCATTTCTCGAGAGGTTTCTCCTCACCATAGCTCTTGGAGGTCATCCGCTTGGCCTCAACTCCCAGAGAGACAAGATAGTTCTTGGCGCTATTGGCGCGACGATGACCGAGGGCGATGTTGTACTCATCACTCCCTCTCTCATCACAATGCCCTTCGATAACAACATCACTTCCCTTGTTCTTTTTCAGCCAGTTGGCATTCCCTTCCAAGGTTCCCCGGGACTCCGACTTGATGTCAGACTTGTCATAATCAAAGTGAATCCTCTGCAACTCCGCCTTGGCTGCTGCCGCCGCCTTCGGTTTTTTGGTTTGACTGCAGGCGCCCAACGTGAACGCCAACCCCACCACCACCAGACCTACCAGAATCTTCCTCATACCCTCCTCCTTTTTGAGCTAATGGTTAAAAACTCAATAAAAACCACCAGAGCTGATTTGTGGGATCGAACACTAGAGAATTATCAGACAAAAGTCAAGAAATTTCAATGAAGTCCGATCCTGCGAGGGTATTGATTCCGCCACCTGTCTCATTTATGCTGGTCCCCGAAAAACATGATCCGTCTCACCAAAAGAGTCCTTATCTTGGGGGCCTTTGTTTTGTGGCTGTTGCCGACTTCCGGGTATGGCAAGAACCGGCTGGAGGCCGTTCAACTCCTCAAAAATGACCTTCGTTCACTCCTCCCACCGGAGACCGCCACCAAAAAAGAGGTAGAACAGGAAGTAGACCTGTTGGCCCTGACAATTATTCAGGGTTTTGAGGAAATCCACCGCGAGTTCCGGATGCTCCGCCCTCCCTGGTTGCACAACCTTTTTATCCACTGGAGACTTCGTGAAAAAGGGTATTGTTACCACTGGACCTCCGCTTTTTACGAACGGCTCAAACCCCTTCCCCTCCGGCAATTCACCCTTCACTGGGCTTCGGCCCGCCGGGGAGGTTTCAGGGAACACAACACACTGGTCATTACCTCTGAAGGGGGGGATTTCGAAAACGGGATCCTGATCGACGGCTGGCGGAAATCCGGTCGCCCTTTCTGGAATTTTGTGGGGAAAGACCGCTACCCCTGGGAGGAGGAGCCGGAAGCTTTGGGTCTTGTCTTTTGACCCTTTTGAAGCTAGGATTCAAGCCGCCTCCGATGAAAAAAACCATCCTCAAAAAAGTGGTAGTAGTCGACAGTTCACTGCTCGCCAAGAATATGTACGGGACCCTTTTTTCTGCACTCCCGGCCTGTGAATTGGATTATTGGGAAAACGCCCAGCCTTTGTCAGAGAAGAAAAAACAGGACCTCCTCATTGTGAACAGTAATACGATACCCCAAGGGACAGTGGTCAGCTTCCCCCCTTCCGTACCGGTGATCCTGCTTGTCTCCAGAGATCGTTTTGACCTCAAGGAACAATACGGGGGGAGCCTTCAAGTCAGTCTGATCGAAAAACCTTTCTACCCCTACGATCTTCTTTCAGAAGTGAACCGTCTCCTGGGTGATTCACCCAAGGGTGCTTCACCCTTAAAAAGGAAACCCTATGAGCGGGGCTGAAAAACGGCTTTATCCCCGGCGGCGTCTCCGGACCCGTATTGTCTTCGAAGATGAGTGGGGAGAAGGATTCGTCTACTTCTATTCCACCGATATCTCTTTGGGCGGGATTTTCCTGGAATCGGAGATCCCTCTGAAACAGGGGACCAAGGTCTTTCTCTCGTTCAGCCTGAACGAGGGGGAGAGCGCCATTAAGGCAACGGCTGAAGTGGTTCGCCTCGAAAAAGAAACGGCCGCCTCACTGGTCATTTTGGGGATGGGGGTCCGGTTTCTGGACCTTTCGGATGAAGCGAAAGAGGCGATCAATCACTACCTTGCCGATTCTTCCGAGAAGAGATAACCAGCCATCGCCCCCAACCCCTTCAGGTCATGGATGTCTGCGGTGAATTGCGGGACCTGAAGGCAAAAATTGTTTTTCCCCGGAACCTCTTCCAAGAGTGAAAGATTTTCGTGGTCCCGTTCCGCCAAGAGTTCCATCTCCTCCAGATTTTGAAGGAGAGGCTCTCTCAAACGGTCCGGAATTTCTTTTTCAGGAACTGATCCATGAACCCCCAAAAAGGAGGTATGAACCCGGTTTACGATAAACCCGCAAAAAGGGAGTTTGAAACGACGGATCTCCTTGAAAAAGTAAAGGGCATCCTGGATCGGGATTGTTTCAGGGCTGGTCACCAGCAGAAAACCGACTGACTTGTCTCTCAAAAGATCATAAACGGCGGAAGCCCGGTTTTGAAAACCGCCGAGAAGCCCCGCGATGGAAACAAGCATCTCCGACAATTCATGGAGAAAACTGAAACCGGCCAGCTTGTCAAAGACCGACAAGATTTTTTCTCCCCCCCGGCGGAGAAGCTTAAATCCCCCTCCTGCCATGAAGAGAGACGGTTTTAAAAACCACTTGAGCAGGCTATTGTTCACAATATTGACCATTTTTTCAGGTCCTTCCAGAAAATCGAGGGCATGGCGTGTCGGCGGGGTATCCAGAACGATCAGGTCATAGTCCTTTTGCGCAATCTCGTAGAGCTTTTCCATCGCCATGTACTCCTGGGAACCGGCCAGCATGCTGGAGAGGTGCTGGTAGAGACGGTTCGCCAGGATTGCCTCGCGCACCGACCGGGAAGGGGAATATTTTTCGATCAGGGCATCGAAAGTCCGCTTGGTATCGAGCATCATGGCGTCCAGAAATCCCCCTTGAAGGGGGATCTTCTGCGGCTCATCTGAAAGGGTATCTAGCCCCATGGCGCTAGCGAGTCGCCTGGCTGGATCGATCGTCAGGACGATTGTCTTTTTGCCGCGCCGGGCCGCCTCCAGGGCGATCGCCGCCGCTGTCGTCGTCTTGCCGACGCCGCCGCTCCCGCAGCAGATCAGGATCTTTTTTTCTTCCACCAATTTGACAAGTGGGGATGTCACGGTTGGTCCCCCTTTTCGACCCAACGACTCAACTCCCGAATCTCTTTTAACCCGAAAGAGTCGGAAAAAAGAAAAGGGAGCCTGATAAAAGAGGCCCGGGGGAGTTCTTTTTTGAGTTCTTCACAGGCCTCCTGAACAAGAGAGGCTTTTTTTTGACGGACCCGTGCCGCCGCAACGAGAGGGTAAAGAGGCGACTTTTTCGAAATCGGATCACTCCAGCTTTCAAAGAGAGACTCCTCCTTTCCCGAAAACAGGGGGTCCACCACCCCATTGATAAAAACGGGGCCCAAAGGGATTTTTAATTTCTCCCGGCTTAAAGAGGCCATCTCAATCGTCTCCTTGATCGGCATCTCCTCGGGCAAGGTGACCAGACAAAGCAATGTTTGTTCCGGATCCTGCAGGAGACCGGCAATTTTTTCGGCGTTCTCCTTCAACGGACCAACCCGAACCGCACTGGCCACGATGCCAGGGACTTGAAGGAGTGAAACCCCGTGACCGGTCGCCGGGGCATCCACCACGACGCAGTCATAACGGGAAACGAGGGAATAGATCTTGCCCAAGCTCATCAGTTCCGACAGTCCCGGTGTCGCATCCAGAAAATAACGGACAAACCGGTTTTCAAAAACAGCCGTGTAGAGCGACCGGTATTTGATCTGGCTCAAGACATACTCTTCAAACGCCTTCTTGGGAGAGATGTTGATCGCCTGCAGGTTCGGGAGGAGTGGTGTCTCTTCAGGACCAAAGGGGGAGCGGCCAAAGAGGTGGGCCACCTGGTCCTGGGACTGGATCTCGGCCAGGAGCACCTTTTTTTTCTGCTTCGCCAGGGAGAGGGCCAGGGCGGCACTCAGCGTGGTTTTGCCAACACCCCCCTTCCCGCTGACAATGAGGAGTTTGGGCGGATCCATCATGAAGGGTATTTACTTCTCGTACTTTTTCAGCCTTCTTTCCAGCTCTTCGATCTTTTTGTGAAGATTACGGACTTCCGACTGGACGGAAGGGATAGAAGAAACAGATTCAATCGTCGTTTTCAACTTCTCATCAATAAAATCTTTAATGGTCCGTTCCGCCTCATCCTTCACGTGGGAAATGGAACTGACGCCGGTTTCGATCGAATTATGGACAAAGGAGGCGATCTTTTCACCGCCGCTTCCGATGATATTCTTGAGGGTTTCGATGGGTAAAAGACTCCTCTTCTTTTTTTCCTGTTCAAAAATAATCTGTGTCAGGGTTACCGAGGTCATGTCTTCGCCGTTCTTGTTGTCGACCACTTTGATATCTTCCCCCGCACGGATGAGCCCGGCAATATCGTCCAGGGTAACATAGCAACTCTGCGCCGTATCATAGAGCTTGCGGTTCTGGTACCGTTTGATGGTCCTCGTTTTTAAGGTCATGAGGCGATTTTCTCCGCGCGCAGGGAAGAGGATTGCAGAGCCCCTTCCTCCCCCGCATTTTCCAAAACCTTCTTGATTGACAAAAGGACATCCATCTTGAAGCGATTTTTTTCGGTGGCACTCTCTTGCGAGGTTCGCGCCAGCTCTCCATTGATAACACCAATAATGGAAGAAATGACCTTCTGGCGGATCTCGTGAAATTCCTCTTCCTCTTCATGCGGAATCTGGCTCACGACCCGATGAAGGACTCTTTGAAGGTTGGCAATCAAAAAACCTAAGGCCTGTTTATTGTCTATCGTTGTCTGATTAACTGTCCGGCCGGCGAGCTCGAGCACCTCCCCGACAGCCAGAAGGATCTCCCGCGTTGCCTTTAAAACATGGGCCCTGGCGTTACCCAGTTTGGAAAAATTCCCCAAAAGAAGGGTCAGATCGAGGAGGGAGGCGGCCATTATTTCGGCTCCTCGTCCTTTTTCTCCGGTTTGTTGTCGGGTTGGACCGCCTTCTTGAAATTTTTGAGGGCCTGCCCTATCGCCCCGCCGACGGTCGGCAGTTTACCGGCCCCGAACACCACCAGGACAATGACCAGGATAATGGCCAGTTCCCACGGCCCCAGCCCGGCAAAACCGGCCTGGCGGATTGGAAAATCAATGGCAAGACTTCCAAGGAGGTGCGTCATCAATTAAGCCCGACCGCGTCGTAACATACCCCCCCAAGGGGGGCAACCGTTTTTTTATTGGTCTATCAGGGAACAGCCAGCTAGTGGCAGAGCGCCTCCTGAACCAGGGTTTCCTCCAGAACCTGTTGTGGAACCTTCATTATCATTGGCACCACTGGTAGTATCACCGGCAGGGGCCGATTGGTCCGGCTCCGGTTTTTTGGGCTCCTCAGGGATTCCCGGCCCTGGATTTTCCCCATCCTTGACGCAATCCCCCTGGGTATCCCCTTGGGCCAAATGGGCTTCCACGGCGGCCGAAGCGACGCAAATTTCGTGTTGTTGTGGCCTCCCTGCCAAGTGGCAAAGGGTAACCTTCCCCTCTTTGCAGACCGGTTTTCCGCTCCCTTTATCCTCGTGATTACAGGGATCCCCCTCGTTGTCCTGTAGTGAACCGTCGGCGCAATCGTTGTGGTTGCAAACGTCCCCGACGGCGTCCTCGAGTGAAAGATCGGGGCAATCGTTAGGAACACAGGCATCGCCGACCGCATCCCCCGGCGAACCGTCAAAACAGTCTTCATGATTGCAAACATCCCCAGCCCCATCCTGAAGCGAACCGTCGGCGCAATCATTGTGGAGACAAGGATCCCCCAGATTGTCGCGCAATGTGAAGTCGGAACAGTCGGAATGATTGCAGGCATCCCCCACGGTATCGCGCAAACTCAAGTCGGGACAGTCATCGTGGTTACAAGGGTCTCCCACTTCATCATTCGGTTCGAAGGGACAGGAGTCTGACTCGTCGGCCACGCCATCCGCATCCTCGTCATGATTGCAGGGATCGCTGACAAGGTCGTACGGGGTCCCGTTCGGACAGTCACTATGATTACAGGGATCCCCCTCGTTATCCTGTAGCGAACCATCAACACAATCCGTATGATTACAGGGCTCGCCGACCGCATCCTGCAATGAGAGGTCGGCACAATCGTTGTGGACACAGGCCTCCCCTGTTGCATCGACCGGGGAACCATCGGCACAATCCCCATGATTACAGGGCTCGCCGGCAACATCTTGCAGGGAACCGTCGGCACAATCGTTATGCAGGCAGGAATCTCCGGTGCTATCCTGGGCAGAACCGTCGGCACAATCATTGTGATCGCAAACATTACCCGCGGTATCCTGTTCCGAGAAATCAGGACAATCATTGTGAATACAAGGATCTCCTAACGGGTCTTCCAGAGAGAGGTCGGCGCAATCATTATGAACGCAGGAATCCCCAACCCCGTCCTGCCAGGAACCATCCTCACAATCGTCGTGATTACACGCATCACCCACACTATCTTGTGAAGAACGATCGGCACAGTCGTTTGGATTGCAGGGATCACCGATCCCATCATCGGCTATAAAAGGGCAGGAATCATCGCTGTCGGCGATGCCATCGTTATCTTCGTCATGATCGCAGACCTCCCCCACACCATCTTGTGCCGACCGATCAGAACAGTCGTTGTGATTGCAGGCGTCCCCCACAGAGTCGCGCGTTGAGAGATCAGAGCAATCATTGTGGTTGCAAGGATCCCCCACGGCGTCATTCAGATCAAACGGGCAGGCATCCGAAATGTCCGGAGCCCCATCATTGTCGTCATCCGGCTCGCAAACATCGCCGTAGGGATCGCCATCAAAATTGGCCTGATCGGGATTCGGCTGTAACAGGCAATTATCTTGATCAAACGGAACCTCATCCCCGTCTCCGTCATAGTCTGCCGGGAGATCGCTCAAGTTCAGGATCTGTCCGGTGTCGGTCAAGACAAAGATAAGGTTGGCGCTCCCGGCAGACCATGGATCAGGCAGGGCTCCGGTTAAAGTCGTACCATTGATGTTCAAAGAACGGTGGATTATCGCCTGATCCCCGTCACGAGAAGCGGCCCAATCGCTTTCACCGGCGCTGGCATAAACCTTATGGTAGGAGGCATTCATCTGATAAATGCCGGGCGACACACCCTCAAAGAGCACCGGGAAGCCACTCCGCCCGTCATTCCACCATTCATCCGACGACGACATATCGGAAATAACGGAAAGCACTGGCCGGTCGGAGGTCACGTAGATATCAAATGTTCCTGGGTTGGCCCCTGGATAGACCATTGGCACCGCCGGTTGAACAGGGAGGGAGGTGGCATCCAGCACCCGTCCATCCGGCATCACCATCACCATCAAATGCTGATGGCCCGAATCATCCATCAGAGGATGCGTCAACGGAACCCCATTGGCCGAAAGCCCCCAGAGAATGGTCTGATTATCGGTCATCCAACCGGATTCCGGACAGCTCCCCTCCTCGTTGGAACAGGCCGACACCCGATAGAGTCCCGGCGGGACGTTATCAAAGACCGCCTCCGGGCCGGAGTGGTACTCGGCCGCCTCCCACCAAACCGGTCCATGCATTTCAGAGATAGCGAAGCTGAGCGACTTCTCACCGGTGATCACGACCCGCAGCGTCCCTGGGGTACTCCCTTGAACAGTGTCCACGACGCCATCCTGGTTCAGATCGGGGGGGACCGAAGAGGCGTCATGCGGGTTTGTCGCAAAATAAATCTCCGTGAAGTCATAAAAACCGTCATTGTCATCATCCCAGTCGACATTGTCCCCCAAACCGTCCCCATCGGTATCGACCGATTCGTTCGGGTCAAGTGGGAATTGATCGGAGTTATCCGCCACACCATCTCCATCTTCATCATGGTTGCAGGGATCACCAATCCCATCCTGGGTCGAGAGATCGGCACAGTCGTTATGATTACAGGCATCACCAATCGCATCACGCACTGAAAGGTCGGCACAGTCATTGTGATTACAGGCATCACCAACGGTATCGGGCATCGAACGATCGGCACAGTCGTTGTGGTTGCAGGCATCACCAATCGCATCCTGGGCTGAAAGATCAGAGCAATCACCGTGATTACAGGCATCACCAATCGCATCCTGGGCTGAAAGATCAGAGCAATCACCGTGATTACAGGGCTCACCAACGGCATCTTGAGCCGAGAGATCAGAGCAGTCATTGTGGTTGCAGGCATCACCGATCCCATCCTGGGCCGAAAGATCGGCACAGTCATTGTGATTACAAGCATCACCAACGGTATCGGACATCGAACGATCGGCACAATCGTTGTGATTACAGGGATCACCAACATTATCGTTCGGGTCAAACGGGCAGGCGTCTTGAAGATCCGGAATGCCATCGCCATCGGTATCGAGCGTTGGCGGAATCGTCACGGTCTTCTGAAGACGATTCCCCATCGCATCGTAGGTGTAGGTCACGGTAATGCCGTTGCTGTAGGTGATTCCTGTAATCCGACCGAGATCGTCACGGGCATAAGAAAGCGTGGCCGCCTCTCCCCCATGCGGGTTCAGGAAAAGAAAAAACAGGGCCATGGCAAAAAATTTCTTCATCATGAACTCACTTGGCTCCTGAAGCCCTCCCTCCCCCTAAATCCGGGGTCGACCAAAGATTGTTAACCATCCTGTTAGCCGATGGGTTGACAACAAGACTGCCATAAAATTCATTGGGGACAAACGGGGCGTTCCTGATCGTCCCGCCAGCCGCCTGAACCGTCGACTGGAAGCTCGGCGAGACCCCCTTGCCGTACTCCACATAATAATTCGGTACGATAGTTCCCGGATAACTGGTCTTCAATTGGGTATCGGAAAGATAGGACCCTGGTGTGGTCAGGATCTGGAGCTGTTTGCCGTCATGCCCTGAAGGGGCAGATTTTAAGGTGGAAGCCCCCGATTTGATCTCATAGAGGTCGATCGTCCCTCCCTGCAGAGATTGGGGATTCAAAGAATCAGGCTCATACCACCCCGGCTGACCAGGGGCATAAACCTTGTAACGGCCGTTAGTATTCGGTTCAAGACCCATATTATTCAATGTGCCCTCTTCAACATAATTACCACGCGCCTTGGGATCACCAATCTTGATCTTGCTAGAGAGATATCCAGTCCCGCCTCCTATCACCGTACTCATTCCTATCGAGTTGTAATTGTAGTCAAACGGTTCTTGGACACCTGTAGCCATATTCAACGTCTGTGTTGAGGCATCACTCACACCCCCTCCCACAGCGCCGCCGACGATCACATTCCCCCCGGTGACAAGAGTCGTCACACCACCGGCACAGCCGCCAATGGTGTTCCCCGCGTAAGTCTGCCAGCTGGATACGGAGGGTTCCCAATTCCAGATGCTTGTTGCTATGTCGGCAACGCCGGTTCCAACGAACCCAAAGGCTCCTCCGACCGCACAAGCTCCAGCAATAGCCTCTACCACGCAACCATCCCAAAGGCAGTTTCCGGAGGGATCGATATTCTGAACCGGATCCCCCTTCCCATAGGCATAAAGATTCAAACCGGCGGAATATCCCAACGGATCCCTCGAAATAAACCGTCCGGCGACCGGATCATAGTAGCGGGCCCGCATGGAGTAGAGACCGGTCGGGTCATTCTGGACACCAAACTTTCCGACAAACTGGAATGGATTAGCGGTTGTCCCGGTTTTTCTGTTCGGTCGGCCTAGCTCGTCATAGAGGTACTGATCCGTCACCGTCCCGGAAGGGTCAGAGAGGGCGACCGTTGAACCAAGCGGGTCATACTGGTAGAATCGTACCTGCGATCCATCAGCACTGATCTGACTTGCCAGCCCCAGGCCATAAACATAATAATTCTGTATCGCACCGGCGCTATCCGCCTCCGCAACGACATCAGGAAGCCCCCGGTTGTCATCAACCAGGAATTGCGTCGTCTCGCCATTTTGTGTGAGAGAGGTCCGGTTGCCGTCACCATCATAACCGAGGACCACCGTCCCTGCAGCGCTGGTCACCTCACTCAACTGGTCTTTGGCATCGAAGGAATAGGAAATGCCGCCGCCAGAGATCAGATTCCCGTTCAAATCATAATCAAAATTGAGCGGACCCAGTGTCAGGAGTTCATTCTCCTCATTGTAGGTGGCGCCCACCTCCTCCGGGCTAATCCAGGGAGTCAGCGGTTCTTCCTTTTCAACACGGGTCCGGCGGCCCAGTTGATCAAGCGTATAATGATAACTGGAAAGAACTGACCCATCGGCCTTGTCGTTGGTGAGATCGGTCAGGCGTGAGGTCTCATCGTAACCATAGGTTGTCGTCAATCCGTTGGGGAGGGTCACCTCGTTCAGCCGGCCGCCAGTGTCGTAGCGGTAATGAGTGACCTGATCCAGCCAATCAGTCACCTGCGTCAACTGACGTGAGGGATTGTAGACATACTGGACCGTATGGTCTCCCGGATAGGTGAGTTGGGTCAGGAGTCCGGTCCGGTCGTAGCCATAACTGAGATTGAAACCCCTCGGGTCGACAAAGGAGGTGGGACGACCAGCGGCATCATAGGTATACCGAGCCGTTCCCAAGGAATCGGTCCGGGTCAAACGGTGACCGTTGGCATCATAAGTAGAGTCGACCGTCGTCCCGTCAGCCAGATGGATGGTGGAAAGGTGTCCCGCGGTATTGTAATCATAAAGGGTCGTCTGCCCCTTGCCATCCACCATCCGACTCAAACGCCCGGCCAGATCATAAAAATACTGTTCCTCCTCGCCCAAGGTGTTGGTTTGGCCAGTCTTGCGACCCGACGAATCGTAGGTGAAGGTCGTCTCATGGCTGGCGGCATTGGTCAGACGGGTCAGATGGCCAGTGCGATTGTAGGCAAAGGAGGTGGTCTGACCCATGGAGTCAATGAGTGATGTCAACCGGCCGAGGGGATCGTAAGAAAATTGAGTGACGTGTCCACCGGCATCTGTCATTTGTGTTAACAAACCACTGACCGGATCGTACTGCCGCACTGTTCTATTTCCCAAGGGGTCGGTCGCCTCCGTCAGCCGACCCAGCAAATCATAACGAGTACTCCAGGTCTGACCGGAGGAGTCGGTTCGTGAGGTCACGTTCCCTTCCTGATCATAAACAAAACTACTGACCCGGCCGGAGGGATCGGTCATGGAAGAAAGATTCCCCGCCGCATCGTAGGTCATCCGGAGCGTCCGGTTCTCGGCATCGGTCACAGCAGTTTTTCTGTTCAAGGCATCATAGGTAAACGTGGTCTGGTTCCCCAACGGGTCCTGAATGGACTCCATAAAGTCGTTGGCGTTCCAGCGGAGCTCGATCGCATTGCCGTTTCTGTCAATGACCCGCGCTGGGTTCCCATTGGTGTCATATTCATAACGAACCACCGAGCCGTCCGGCGACGTCACTGAATTGAGCTGGTCGTCCGGATTATAGGCAAAGGTGGTGGTCTGGCCGAGTGGATTGGTCATGGTGGCGACACGATCGGCGCCATCATAAGTCTGCCGTGTCACCCCTCCGGTCGGATCGGTCGTTGTGATCAATCGCCCCTGATTGTCGTATTCAAAAGTGGTTGTCTGGCCTTCCGGATCGGTAAAGGCAGTGGCCTGACCAAATTCGTTGTAGGTATAACGACTTTCAACCGTTTGCTCCCCAACAACCTCCCAAACACGTGTCAGATTCCCCTCGCTATCATATTCCAGGTTCCGCTCATGACCGGTTGGTTCGACGGTCTTGACCAGATCATCGGTTTCCAGATTATATTCAAACCGGGTCACATTGCCAAGCGGATCAGTGAGGGAAACCAGGTTCCCCCGTGCATCGTAGGTGGAACTTAACCGGTTTCCTTTTCGGTCCGTCATCCCGGAACGGAGGCTATCAACATTGTATTCGTACAGGATCGGACGGCCCAGCGGATCCTGGCTCTCCACAACCCTTAAAGAATCATCATAGACCTGACGGAGCATCTGACCGAGCGGGTCGGTGACCAAAACCCGCCCCGGCTGTCCGTCGACCTCGTACAAAATCTGCGTCCGGTGGACCCGGCCGTCTTCCTGGGCCACCACCCTGGAGAGATCATCGTAACTGTTCTTGACCAACCTGTTGCCGCGTGGGTCGGTCACCTCCGTCATCTGATGGAGAGGGTCATACCGGTAGGTATAACTTCCGGACCGGACATCAGTGAAACCGGTCAGGTCCTCTCCTGTGTACCCGAATTGGACCGACCGGCCGGCAGGGTCGGTGACCGAGGCGATCTTGAACTCTTCGTCACTCGCGTAGGCGAAAACAAGGCTCCTGCCGGTGGAGCTGGTCACCTGTGTCAAACGATTCTTCAGATCGTAAGAGAGGGAGAGTCTATTGCCCTTCCGGTCAGTGACCTGATCCAGACGGCCGTTGGCCAAGAAGTGAAGGGTGGAATGGTCCTTGGTGGCCAGGGTGAAACCATTGTCATCATTCTTGATCAGTGAAGAAAAGATCCCGGGAGGAGACTGATAGGTCCCGTCACCGTTCGAGGCGTACGTCTCCGAACGACCATCCCCCCACCGGATCTGTACCGACCCATCCCCCCATTCGGTCGCCACAATATTATAGTTGTGCGTCCAGCCAAACCCAAGGGGCCCCACATATTTGTCCTGACTATTGTAGGTCCGGGCAAAATTGAGGCCAAATCCGCGCCCTGAAAGGAGCAGGTCTGTGTGATGGTAGGCGTAATTTCCCGTTGCCGTGTTGACGGGGTCGCTGACATTCTGGACCGTCGGACTCTTGTTGCCGAATTTTTCATTCGCCATAGAGCGACAGATGGCGTCACAGTAAGGCGGCTGTTGGACGCTTAAGGTGACAGGAACCGTCGCGGTACCGTCGGATGGATCATTACTGCTGGCCACTTGAAGAACTGTATCTACGGTTGCCGCTGGTTGAAGGTCTGCGGTGTTAACCGTTACCTGAAGTTGATCGGTCTGGCCGGCCGCCAAGAGATGGGTTGACCGGACAAGAGTATCAGTTTCGCCGCCGTTTTTCACCACAGTCATCCATGGGGTTGGAGTTGTGGCACTCACGTTGTAGTAAAGTGGACCGGTCCCGGTATTGGTAACCGTCACCTGCTGGGTCTGGTTGACCGTTCCTTTCAAAACCGTGATCTGGATCGGACTCCCGGTGAAGACAAAATTAGCATTGTCATCCGGGTTGCAGACATCGTTGATCCCGTCATTCGTATAAAAGGGACATAAATCACTCCCATCCGTAATGCCGTCCCCATCTTCATCATGATTGCAGGCATCCCCATAAGAATCGCGCAGGGAGAGGTTGGGGCAATCGTTATGACTACAAACATCACCGGTATCATCCTCGGGCGAACCGTCGGCGCAATCACTGTGGTTGCAGGCATCCCCAACATTATCCTGGAGCGAGAGGTCGGCGCAATCACTGTGGTTGCAAGGGGCACCAACCGTATCCGGATCGGCACAATCGCCATGATCACAGGGGTCTCCAGCCGCATCCTGATTAGAACCATCAGGACAATCGTTATGCACGCAGGCATCCCCCCAGGAGTCGCGCGGGGAAAAATCCGGACAATCGTTATGCACACAAGCATCTCCAACGGAATCCCTTGCCGTAAAATCGCCGCAGTCGTTGTGGTTGCAGGGATCGCCAATCGAATCATCCGGATCAAAGGGGCAACTGTCGGCAGTGTCAACACGGCCATCGCCGTCTTCATTGTGGTTACAGGCATCGCCGATATTATCCTTGAGACTCCCATTGGGACAAACGTCACGGTTCACATTGATGAAGTGGCTACCAGTGGCCCCGTTACTATCATAACAAATGATGCCGATCGAATTCCAACCCGGCACCAGTTGAACATCGGCGTTGAAGGAGGCGGAACCACCGGAAAGGGACCGGCTACTGTTCCAACCAGCGGTGCTGTTTTGAACAAGCACCGAACTCAGGTTGCTGTTAGGGTCACTACAAGTCCCGTCGATTGTTACATACGGGGCTGTTGTTACCGTGCCATCCGATGGTGAAATGATCAGGGCTGTCGGGGGATTGTTGGGGGGTGATTCCGTCGTAAAGGCCCACCTCGTCCAATTACGACTTTGGGCCTCGCCGTCATACCCAAAAACCTGCCAATAGTAGGTGGTGTTATAGTTAAGGCTGATCCCGTTGGCCGAGGGTTGCCAGGCCGTCGCCGTGCTGTTGGTCCAACCGTTCATTAAAGGGGAACTGAAGTCGCTATTATCATCCAACTGGATATAGTAATTTACAATGCTGTCGCCCGCATCCGGATCACTACAGGCCCAATCCAGAGTTACCGATCGGCTGACACCGGTCGCCCCGTGGGAGGGAGAGGTCAGGGTACAGTCATTGGGGGGATTGTTTACAGCAGTCACAGTCAACTGCAGATTGTAACTGGGGATCTGACCATCATTGCCATAGTCTTCAACTTTGACAAGATAGGTATCCGGATTTAATCGTCGCGTGATGCGCGAATAGTAGTTGCCTCCCCCGATGTCGTCATTTGTGGTAATGACACCGCCGGCGGCCTGTTCGAGGGTCAGGACCGTGTCGTAGCCGCTCGCCCCCGATGTCTCGATCGTGACATCCAAAGTTGTGTCGAGTCGGAACCAGATCCAGTCAACATCACCCGTCGGAACAATGCTGTGGGTTGTTGTCGTATTGAGAGACTGTGGTTTGGCCGTTAAGGAAGTATTGTCCGGCTCATACGAATCTTGGGGCAAGACCACATTGATCGAGGCCCAAACCGTTGAAGAACCACCAACCAATATTGTCGACCCCCCTGAAGTTTTTAACTGCCAGTCATCCCGGTAGGTCCCAGAAGTGGCCGGGGTCCGCATCGAAACACTAAAGACGACGCCGGAACCCGGATTCACGCTAAATCCGATCGGGATATTATTAGTACTCGTGGACATCGAACCGCTGACGTAGCGGAGGTAATAGTTGCTCTGCCAGACGGTGGTCCCGTTATTGTAAATCGTCCACTGCTTGGTAAAATTGGTACTGGTATTAAGGGTAGTTCCGTCGGGATGGGATTCACCACCAAAAGAGGCTGAGGTGAGGTTGGGGACGAGGGAATAGTTCTGGACATAAGATGCCGGTGGGCCCACATACCTCGTGGTGCTCAGGGTGTTATAACCGCTGGCGCTCACACTCACAGGGTAGGTGTAGTTTGACGGCAAGGTCAGGGACCAGCTACCGGCCGAATTCGTCGTGGTCATCGCACCGTAGGGACAACTGTTGCCAAAACTAACCGAGGCCCCCGAAATACCAACGCCGCTTTGGGAGTTGGTTACCGCCCCCCCGATGGTCGACATCTGAACATTGGAACAGGTTAAGGTCTGCGCCTGGAGAGGGACATCTTGATACTCGGAGGAAGGGGGCAGAGCCGGGGTGGCACTGCCAACAACGGGAGTGGATTCTATCACCTCATCCGATTTTAAATCGAGGTTCTCAAGCCCTCCGCAGGAAGCGAGGAGGAGAAAAAGGGAGAGGAATAATAAAACCACTTTCCTCATTAACAAGACCCCCGAGGCGACGGGTGCTTCACCCAAGGCCCGTGGAAGGAGCCTAAGTCAGAGAAGACACAGTGTGTCAATCTTTTTTTATTTTCTAGATCAGAATCGCCTTCTGGAGGGCCTGGATCGCCTGTTGATACCCTTTGGCCCCAAAAATCGCAGACCCGGCGACAAAGATATCGGCCCCCGCCTTGGAGATCGCCCCGGCGGTCTCCGGTTTGATCCCCCCATCGACCTCGATCAGGAAGGAAAGTTTTTTTTCGTCACGGATTTTCTTCAGGGCCGCCACCTTGGGGATCCCTGCTTCAAGGAACTTCTGCCCGGCAAAACCGGGGTAAACGGTCATGATTAGGAGATAATCGATTTTTGACAACAGCGGAATGATCGTTTCAACAGGAGTATCGGGATTCACCGCAACACCGGCCTTTTTGCCTAAGGCCCTGATTTTTTCCGCCACCAAACCAAGATTGGGACAGGCCTCGGCATGGACTGAAATCATATCGGCTCCCGCCTCGGCAAATAGGGAAATATACTTCTCCGGTTTTTCAATCATCAGGTGACAATCCAGCGGTATGGTGGCCACGCGGCGAATCGCCCGAACAACATCCGGACCGATGGTGAGGTTCGGGACAAAGTGGCCGTCCATGATATCGACATGGATCAGGTCGGCGCCAGCCTCGGTCACCGCCTTGACCTCATCACCCAGTTTGGAAAAATCAGCCGATAAAATGGACGGGGCGATCTGTTTCATGACCCTAATTTTGTCCCCACCTCAAGCGGGTGCCCTCTCAAAAACTCCGCGGCGGAAAGCCGCTTTCCCCCCTCCAGTTGCAGTTCTTCCAAACGGAGAATCCCGTGACCGCAAGCAACATCAATCCCGGAAGGGTGGGTCGCCAGAATTTCTCCCGGCCTCTGTTTTTTATTTTTTTCAGGGATCACCGAGGCAGTGTAAATTTTAAGCCTTTGGGTGTCAAGAAAGGTATACGCCCCCGGCCAGGGATTCGTCCCCCGAATTTTACAAAAAATCGCCTTCGCCGAACAATTCCAGTCAATCAGACCGTCTTCTTTCTCTAAGGAAGGGGCCCAAGTCACCATTTCCTCAACCTGAGGAGAGGCCTGCAACTTCCCTTCCTTCAACCGTTGAATCGTCTCAACAAGGAGTTCCGCCCCGATATTTGCCAGTCGTTTGCCCAAAAGAAGGCTGTTATCCTCCTCCTGAATCGGAACCTTTCTTTGAAGATAGATCGGGCCGGCGTCCAGTCTTTCCACCATCTTTAAGGTGGTCACCCCGGTTTCCGCCTCGCCGTTGATCAGCGCCCATTGGACAGGGGCGGCCCCACGATACTTTGGCAAGAGTGAAAAATGGAGGTTGAGACACCCTTGAGGTGGGATCATTAACATTTTCTTTGGCAGAATTTTCCCATAGGCAACCACAACAATCAGGTCCGGCGATAATTCAGTTAGCGTTCGGAGAAAAGAGTCGTCTAATTTTTCCGGTTGAAAAAGGAGCCGTTGGCTCTTTTTGGCAAGGGTAGCCACGGGGGGGGACGAAAGTTTTCGCCCCCGCCCCACCGGCCGGTCCGGCTGGCTGATAACCCCTATGATCTCTTCACCAGAAGCAAGGAGCGCCTCAAGACTGGGAAGGGCAATTTCTGGGGAACCAGCAAAAAGGATCTTCATCCGATATAGGCCCGTTTCGAAGTGGACGGGACTTCCTCAAACTCTTCATGCTTGGGGGAATCACCCTTCTCCAATTTCTTTTTGTAAAGGTCTCGTTTGAGGCGCGAGAGACGGTCCACCAAAAGAATCCCGTCCAGGTGATCAATTTCATGCTGGAAGGCGACCGCCAATAACTCCTCTGCCGGGATCCGGATCGGACGTCCCTCTTTGGAAAACCCCTGAACAATAATCTTGGCGGAGCGTTTCACCGGGAGAATCAACTGCGGGAGGGAAAGACACCCCTCTTCCCAGAGAATCTCCCCCTCCCGATGGACAATCTCCGGATTAATGATCGCCTTGGGGTCCGGTTTTCTTTTCTCACCCTTGGGTGAAGCACCCTCAAGTTGACCAATATCAATCACGAGAACCCTTTTTAAAACCGCCACCTGAGGGGCGGCCAGTCCTACCCCCGGCGCGGCATACATCGTCTCCAGCATGTCATCAATAAGCCGCCCCACGGTTTTGTCCGAGGGAGAAACCGGTAACGATTTTTTTTTCAGTACCGGGTCCGGGTATTTGACAATCGGAAGGAGTGCCATTTTACAAGAGGTTGAGCGGATCGATATCAACGATCAACCGCAGGCCGGATGGTAAAATACCGCCTTCTCCGGCGTCAAGGAGTTCCTTCAGCAATTTTTGAAACTCCCCCATTTTTTTGACCTTGGCCAGGAGATGCCAGCGGTACCGGTTCCTCAATTTTTCCAGCGGGCAAGGGGCTGGACCGAGGAGGGTGACCGCCAGCGGCAATTTCTCTTTGAGGAGTCCCGCCATCGTCACCGCCGTGATTTCAACCTTCTCCCGATCGGTGCCGTTCCACTCCAACCGAACAATCCTGGAGAATGGTGGGTAGTTGAGCTCTTGGCGTTCCATCAATTCCTTCCGGTAAAATTCCAGGATGTTGTGGGCAGGCAGGCTTTCAAAACAGGGGTGGTCCGGGTGATAGGTCTGGATAAAGACACGCCCCGGGTCGGAGCCGCGCCCGGCCCGTCCGGCGACTTGCAAAAGAAGATGAAAGGTTCTCTCCGAGGCCCGGAAGTCAGGGAAGTTGAGGATCGTATCGGCATTCAGGACCCCAACGAGGGTGATCCCCGGATAATCGTGCCCCTTGGCAATCATCTGTGTCCCGATCAGGATGTCAATCTCCTGGCGTTGAAGCCTTGCCAGGAGTTCAGGCCAGGCCTCTTTGCGGGTCATGGTGTCGCGATCCAATCGGGCTACACGGGCCTCCGGGAAAATCGTTCTGACCTCTTCCTCTACCTTTTCCGTCCCAAAACCGGATTCCCGAATCCGATCGCCGCCGCACTGGGGGCATTGGGTCGGGGCCTCGACCCGCCAGTCACAGTAGTGACAGTGCAATTGCCGTTTCTTTTGATGAAGCGTGAGGGAGACATGACAACGGGGGCAAGGGAAATACTCCCCACAATAATGACAGACCAAAAAGTTGGCAAAGCCTCGGCGATTTAAAAAAAGGAGGGACTGTTGATGACGGTAAAGGTTTTCGGCAAGGGCGGCCAGCAAAGATTTTGAAAAAATGGAGGTTTTTTCCTCCTTGCGCATGTCACTAATGACAATTTCTGGCAGGGAGGCCCCCGTTGCCCTTTCAGGGAGGAAGAAATAGCTGTGGGCGCCCGTAGTGCATTGGTAAAATGATTCCAGGGAGGGGGTCGCCGAGCCGAGGAGGAGAAAAGCCCCCTCCTTTTGACACCGCCTGCGGGCGATCTCCCGCGCATGATAACGAAGGCGGTCCTCCTGCTTGTAGGAGGGGTCCTGTTCTTCATCCATCACTATCAGTCCCAGGTTCGAAAATGGTAAAAATACAGCGGAACGAGTCCCGACAACGAGAGAGCCTTCTCCGTGATAAACCCTCTGCCAGGTCTGCAACCGTTCCCCATCGGAAAGACCGCTATGGTAGAGGAGACACTGGTTACCGAATCGATCCCTGACCCTTTCCACTAATTGAGGGGTCAGGCCGATCTCCGGCGTCAGGAGGAGCACCTGTTTTTTTTCTTCAAGGAGTTTCTGAATAACCTGGAGGTAAACTTCTGTTTTACCACTGCCGGTCACGCCATGGAGGAGAAAAAGCCTTTCCCCCGACCGGCGGGCCTCATCAATTTTGGCAAGGGCAGACTTCTGGTGAGGATTTAAGTTAAGGACGGGTGGCGATGGGGAGCCCTCAACGAAAGGTCGGAGGCTGTACCTTACTGTAGTGCCGAAGACCTTCGGCGAGGGCGACCCGGAGACAGGACCCGTCCGTATCCGAAATCGTGGTCGACCAAGTACCGCTGGCAAGGCAACCTTCAAGACCTCGCCAATCGGGCTCAGCACCTCCCGAGAGACCTCCTTTAATAAGGCAAGCATCCGTTCAGAAAAAACCGGTTCCGGATCCAAAACCTCAAGGATCTCTTTAATCCCGCTGATAGAAGTTGTTGATGGGAATGAGAGGACGATCCCGACCATCTTTCTTCGGCCAAAAGGGACCAGTACCCTCGATCCAGCCTTTATTGGAGATAACTGGCCCGGCGCAAGCCGGTAAGTAAAGGTCCGGTTTTTAGGAATCGGCAGGGCGACTTCGACAAAAAGCATGGTGAAATCCTTAGCAGGTCCATTAGCTAGAGGCAAAAAATCTCTCATTGAACTCTGTTATTTTTTTGGTTAGGGTCCGTCCGCCGTTAGAAACGGGACGTAGCGCAGCCCGGTAGCGCACCTGCTTCGGGAGCAGGGGGTCCGGGGTTCAAATCCCCGCGTCCCGACAATTCACTTTCTGGATCATGAAAGATATTTCCTGATTTTGATGATGAGAAAATCGAGGTCACAAGGTTTTTTAATAAATTCCCTGGCCCCCAATTTTTTGACTTCTTCTTCGAGACCCGCCCTATCAACACCGGTCAGAACCAGGACAGGGATCTTTTCGGTCTCCCGGTGAGAACGGAGATTATCCAAAACGGTGGCCCCTTCTCCCACCGGCATCCGCATGTCGAGGATGATAAGGTCCGGTTTCTTCTTGTGGGCCAGCTCGATGGTACGAACCCCTTCATAGGCAACGCAGGTCTCAAAACCGTTTCTCTCCAGTCCGTCGCGAAGGGTACGGACAAGATCCCGATCGTCATCCGCCACCAAAATGGTCCGTTTGCCCTCCATCCCCCAAAGACCTCCGGCTCTCATAGCGATTATACCACAAGTTCCCTTTTGCCAAGACTGATTTCATCTCAACCCTAGACCCTCGGCAAAAACAGTTCCAGAAAGTGTGAGATGGCGGTCTTGGCGGAATTGGCGAATTTCCGGAAGCGGACAAGTTCAAAAATTTTTCCCGGTTCCTGAAGCAGGAACTGGACCGCCCTGATCGGACTGATGGACAGATCGGGCCTCAAGAACTGTTCAAAATCGGGGAGCGCCTGCGACACCGGATCGAAAATCGCCCGGACCGCCAGAAACGGCAATTTTTTCCTGACCGCCCAACGGGCCACCTCGGCCGTTTCCATTTCCAAGGCCAGAACCTCAGCCCGCGTCCCCAAAAACGCCTTTTCGTGTGGTTTCGCAATAATCTTGTCGACGGTCAACAGAGAGCCCTGATGGTACGGCAGTTTTCCCGCCTCAGCCACTTCTTTGGCCAGATTGAGCCATTTTTGAGTGGATCGGGCCACGACCTCAACATCCGGATTCAGGACACGGACATCGGTCGCCAAGATGAGATCACCCGAGGTGATGGCCGGTTGAGTCGCCCCGGCACAACCGGTCGAAAGGAGCAGACTGGGGGCATACCGTTCAAAAAGGAATGAAAGCGCCTTGAAGGTATTCCCCCGCCCCATACCGGTCCGGACGAGGAGAATAGGAACCCGCTGAAACTCCCCTTCGACGATCGTCAATGGGGGTTGGTTCACGACATGCCGTGGAGTCACCCGCCCGGTAAATCCCTTTAGTTCATCACGCAGGGCGGCGATGATGGCGATCGGCTGAGGCGTCACAAGACTCTCTGGTATTGTTCAATGGTCTGCTTCCAAACCGGCACACCGCAGTAACGATCCCCTTCGGGGCAATACGGGGTCTCCCCCGCCCTCTTTCGCAGATAGCAGGGGGCCAGGATATGCCCGGCAATCCGGGGATGGATCTCTTTGACCTGACTGATTTCATCGATGGTCGCAAAAAAGATTTCCTCTTGGCTGTCGTAACAGGCCCGCGTCCGCCACTTATGGTGGAGATTCAAGAGATCCCCCGACTCCGTGAAGCGGATCGGAAAGGCGTTGGGCAGGAGGTAGAGCGCCTTTTCCGGTTCAACCCCGTCGTCCAGCAACCGATTGATCTCGGAAAAAAGACCACTCATTGTTTTTTCAAAAAGTTCCCGGGCCGGGTCAAACTCCTTAACCAGCATCGGGAGGAGATAATCGGGACGACCGGTGTAATGGGTCTTGAGGATCGGTCGCGAAGCGGGCGTCATCCGGTGGCGTTGGTCCTGAGAATCGGCGGTGTGGGAGATTTTCTTCTGAAAGGTATAATGCGGGTGCACCATCGCCCGGGAGAGTTTGCTCAAGCTGTTAATATTTAAGGTGTCGCCAAGGTAGGAATTTCGGGCCGGGTCCATCGCGAGGGTGATCGCCTCGTCATCGGAGAGTTTTTCGCGTGTCAGCCCAAAGAGCTGCCGGACCGACTGGGCCAGACTCTCTTCGGCATTTTTTTTATAGTCCACCAATTTAGAGACATGCCCTTCCAGTGATCGGTCAAACTCGTCGATAAAATTCTGCGAGGAGTTCAAACGATCGGTGGTTTGAAACTGTTCTAAAATTTTAAACTCCGGTGTCTCCTCCAGCGGCAGGGGGTCTTTCAAATCCTTTTCAAAATCAGGATCGATCTTTTTCACCTCCTCAACCATCCTCTCCACCACGTAACGCTGTTCTTCTGGCGTATCAAAGAGCTGGCAGAGGCGCCAGTAGCGGATCAGCGTCAAGGCGCTGACCGAATGATACATATAGGCATGGATCGCCACCGGCAGGAGGTAGCGGGCCACCTCGTACCCCCTTTTCTTCAGGGCGTTTTCGTATTTCCCTGCAACCTTTTCCCTCTGGGGAAAGATCTTGTAAAACCGACGCCGGATCTCCGGCAAAAGGATCTCAATCATCTGGTTGTATTTTTCCATAAGGCCGTCAACCACCGTCACATACCGCTCGGCCTGTTTTTCCGAAAGTCCAGGGATGGTGTAATGCCCACGGGCCACCTTCACATACCGCTGACTCACCTGTTCCGAATTATAATAAGGATGGCTGTGCAAAAAAGACCAGATGAACTGCCGGCTGATCTTGTCCAGGGCAAAGACAAAGGTGGCATGCTGGCGTGTCGTGAGGTGCCCGGCATGGAGGGTCGATTGGGCGATCTTGTCCCGCAACACTAATGCCTTTTCATCCTTGGTGACGTCGTCAAGGCTCACAATCCCCCTGGAGGAATAACAGGTCCGGGCGGTCGCCACCGCCAGGTTGTACGGTTGCTCAATCACCCCTTCAAGGGTCACCACCGGCGGTTCGGAAAGGAAGGGGGAATTTGTCATTGGGGTCGTAATCCTAGTCTCGGCTACCGGGATTGTCCACCGGCTATTTTGATGGCAACTTTGCCCCTCAACTGCCGATAATAACGACATCTTTTGAGAAAGGGGTTTACCATGGGACTCCAGGGTTTTAAGGATGCTCAGATCCGACAAAAAGTGGAAGCCGCAATCCACCAGGTTTGCGGTGACCCTCACCAAAATTGGTGGTGTGACCCGGCGACCTACACCAATGCCAACCTCACCGAGGTTGCCAATCATCCGAATCTTTTCTGCTCTTCTGCCTACAAAGATAGCGGGAAGGGGCTCTGCGACATTTTAAAGGATGGAGATGGGGGAGATCAGGCGTCAGCGGTTGATGATATAATCCAAAGATGGGCCGGAGTCAGTCTCTACATCCAAGGCCTGAGGATCGGCACAAGGATCGAGGCGTTCGGGCAGGCCTTTAAAAGCTACGCGGTCCAAATGGCTGATAAAAATTATAAAGCGGACCCTTCCCAAAAAATGAAATACCTTAAAATGATGGAGGCCTCTCGCCTCGAGATAGAGGCAATCTTAAACGGCCTCGATGCCCCCTTCGGAGAAGCCAGTGATGCGGCAGATTCCATGACCCAACAATTCAGGGAGGCCAACCGACCGACCGGTGGTTCAACAGGCTGTCTGTTCCCCCCATTTGCCTCTCTTTTCCGATCGGTCCGGACAACCGCCCCTGATGAGGGGGTCTCTTTTGAACAGTTGCCGGCAATCGTCCGGAAGGGACTGGACCGACAGAAGGAACCCTTCGATGTCCTCTTGAGGGGAGAGATCCCGGTGCCGGCCGAGGTCAAAAAACCTGCCCCATGAGCCTTTACGAAATCAACGGTCAAAGGAGCACTCAGGAAGAGTTCCTCCGGCTGAAGGGGATGTTTGAAGAACTTGGCCACCCGACAGAAGCGGTCTTTGCTGAAGACCCTGACGGGGTCTCGCGCATCACAAGGACAGAGCTGGACCAACTGCTTGATCCTGATAACGACTCCCAGCTCACGATCAGGGACTTCGCCGCGATCCCTTGGAGCCAGATGGGAACCTTCCTCCCGAGCATTGACAGGATTCTGAAACGTCACGGCTATTCCATGGCGGAGAAAATAACCGACTTAAGGACCGGCGTCAAGGTCTGCCGTGTTCTTGAGGACCCGCAGGATTGCTACTTGAGGGCTATACGAATGAACCCGTCGAATATCCTCTGGATAGACAAAAAATCAGCGGACGATGGACAGCTCCTGACAACAGTCATTATCAACGTTGACGACCCGGACCTGCTGCAAAAGGCCAAGGAACGCCTTGCCCAACTGCGGTCCCCGGAGTTTGCCGACCGGCCGTCGGCCGATTTTACCAATGACCGGAAATTCGCCAATGAGGCCTGGGGAATCCTGCGCCGGGACCGCGAGTTCATGCTCTTGGCCTGCCAAAGATTTCCTGACCTCTTTCTCCGGTTTGCCGATGAAGGGCTTTTGAAAGATGCCGATTTCATACTAACTCTCGCCGAGGCAGGGACCATTGTTAAGGGCAATGTTGTCGATCCTTCCTTGTGGCAAAATCGGGACTTCGTCCGGAAGATGGTTGGCACATACGGGGGTTATCTCAATTACGCCAGGGCCTTTCAGGATGATGACGAGATTGTTTCGATCGCCGTCCATGCCCCTTTTGGAGGGGCCGTCTATTTTTCGGCGAGCGAACGATTGAAGGCAAGACCCGATTTTTTTCTGGCGGCCGTCGGGAATCCCGCGATCAACATCCTCTACCAGGCCCCTGATTCAATCTTGAGTGACATCCCAACGATGAAGGCGGCGGCCCGGAAGGTCTTTGAGGGGATGGAACAAGACCTCTTCCTCAGACCCTGGAATCCAGAGGAGACCGCTTTATCCCGCTTCCCGGACCGGATGTTTGAAGATGACACCCTCTTTAGCGTCATTTTAAAGGCGGCCTTTTGGGAGACCACCTCTGCCAACCCCTACCTCTGGCAACACCCCCGCCTTGCCCTGAGGGCCCTCCGGATGTTTGAAAAGGAAAAAGACGAGGCCCGTACTCTTTATGCCAAGGCCCTCATCAAAAGATTTTCTGAAGACCATGCCTATGCGTTGGAGTTGGTGCAGATCGATGGGACCGCTCTTAATCTCCTGAATTCAAAGTGGGGGAAAGACGCGGAAATCGCCCTCGCCGCCGTTGGTCAAAACGGCTGGGCCTACCCGCTTGTTGATGCCGGCTTACGGAAGAGTGACCCAAGGATCCGCAACAGCGCCCTCCAACAGATCTATGGAGATTCTCTCTACGCCGACCCAAAGAGTTGGGAAGACCCGGGGCCGGTCATCGAGGCATTGGATCTGGATAAAAGGGCAAGACCCTTTGCCGCGGATAGATTGAACGATCCCGATTTTGGCCGCCGGATGGCGGCGATTGACGGCCTCTCGATCCGCCACCTCCCTTACCCTCTCAGGGAAAACCCGGTGATCTTTAGAGAGGCCATTGCCCAAAATGGACTGGCCCTCGGACTGGCCCCCCGGTATGACCCCCCCAACGACCACCCGATCGCCACCGAAGAACTCTCGGAGATCGCCATCCGTCAAAACCCGCTTGCCTACCGATATGTCGACGACCGTTTTAGAAATGAAAGATTGTTCAGGATCGCCCTGGAAAAATTCTACGGGGCCGGCTCCGTTTATGCCAACCCGACCACCTGGAAAAATCCTGAGGCGGTGGATCAGGCGATTCAGGACAACCCGGACGCAACCGCCTTTGTTTGGGATTCCCTGCAAGACCGTCGGTTTGCAATGGCCCTTGTCCAGCGGGATGGCCGGTATTACGATCTCCTCCCCTTCTCTTTACGCGAAGAGCCGGAAATCGCCCTCGCCGCCGCCAAGGATAACGACTCTGCCTTCAAATCAATCGACCTGGAGGCGCAGGGGGTGGAATATATCGCCCGTGCCGCCGTGGTCAACACCCGCGCCGTCCTGAAAAATGCAGGTGCGACAAGAGATAAAATCTGGAAAACGGTGATTGAGGCCTTGCACGCCGAGGGGGCCTGGTTCCCTCCGGAGATAGAGACGGATGAAAAAAGTTTCCATGCCGGACTCAAAAAACAGTACGGCATCTCCCATCCGGAACGGTTCCGTTCCTTTGCCACCCTCTACCGACTGATCCAAAACAGGGAAAAACGGGGACCGGAGGACACCAGAGAAACCGCCCTCCTGATCTACCCGGCAATCGATTGGAACGGGGCCTTTGAGGACTCCCCGGAAATAGAACGGTTTGCGAGAAACGACGGATTCAGGACTATTTATTTTGAAGCGGATCGCGACGCGGATATTGTCGCCATCCTCGACCACTACACAAACTGGGGCCGTGAACCGGTCCACACCGGTCTCTTGGCGGCGCACTCAAATTCCCATGAGCAGGTCTACGGTTATCCTGGTGATGGAGAAGAAGCGGCGCTGGATGTTGATGATTTCGAAAAACCGACCTTTGCCCGTTTTGGTCGGTATTTCAAACGCCAGTTGTTGGTCATCGGCTGTTCTGTCGGTCGGGGGCGAGAAAAAGGGATTAATCTGATGAATCCGATGGCGAATCGCCTCCCCCCCAGTGTGAGACTTTACGGTTCCACAATAGAACAGGGTGTAAAAGAGGTCCGGTTTGCCGGCCTGGAACTGAAACCAAGATGGCCGTACGATGGTTCTGTCTATACGACCCGAGGCAGGAGGCAAACCGATCTCCCGCCCAATACCGCTCCTGATACCGCTCCCGACGTGACCCTCATCACTACTGTGTATCGCTGATCAAAACCTCACTTTTTCGGGGCAACTCTCCGCGGCTGGTGCCGATAAGGGGGCCGTTATGGGCCCTTCCTGCCAGCATCTTGCCGCTTCCGACTCAATTGCCGCCGGGCTTTGTGGGCAGGCGGAATTGGCAGGGGCACTCTCAATGGCAGGGGACAACCCTTCCGCCCCCCAAGTCTATCAGGCCTCTATTGATACCTGTGAGGGAGAGTTCTATCGGGCGGCCCTCCGTCTCAGGACCCAATTTGGTGGGGACCCTTCCTCCGGAGTTGATCACCACTCACTCCCCTTTTGCGCGCGGCTCCAGCAAGAGTATCAAACAGAGATTCCCTGGCTCCCATCCGGAGACCTCTTCGTCAAAATAAACCAAAAGATAGAAATGGTTGGTTTGGATCTGCAAAGGCAAGGCCTGGTCCCTGGAACCCCCCTCTTCCGCAGAGATCTTGCCAACAAACTTTACCGCTGGACAAGGCTCCCGGAATCGGAAGGAGGGTTGGGTATCCAAAATGATGACCGATTCCAATCACTCCTTGATGGGAGCTGGAGGGAAAAGGATCTGGGTGAGATTATTAAGGTAAAAAAGGTCGTCTGTCTTGAATTCGCCAAACTCCTCCGGACCCTCTTTTTGATGGCTGGTATCGACTCCCGCTTTGTCCGGGCCCTGGATAAAGAAGGAAACGCGATCGATCATATCGCCATTGAGGTCTTTTTCGACCCCAATGATCCTGATAACCATGTCGTTATTGATGCTCGGCAAAACCCTGAATGGGTCGCCCAACCCAAAGCGACGGGGTATCAACCGATCACGAGCCGTGTGGCCCTTTCCTACCACCATTTCAACGCCGTCCAAAGACAACCGGCCAGGGTCGAATCCTGGGTTGGCCCAAAACCGGCCTCCGTCGCTGAGGCCGAAAGGATTGAGAAAGGACACCTCCTGACCGGGATCCGTCTTAATCCGGATGATCCTGTCGGTCGTCGGCTCTACGACCGGTGGAAGAGTTGGCACAAGGAAGATTAGGGCTTTTTAGGCAAAAAGGCCTCGAACGGATCCGATCTGCGAGGCTCTTTGTAGTAGTAATAGAGCCTTCCCATAATGTTCACCGTCCGGACAGAGGGGTTCTGTTCTGCCACCACGCGCCCCTCCGGAGTGGTTGGTTGAAAGACCATCCCTCTCGCTTCTCCATTGTTAATATCGGCTGTCTTGTATCTCACAAAAACCCGGAAGGTATTGACAGGGATCTCTTGACCACGAGGGGGAAGTTCCAAGAGGACATCTTGATCGGACGGCGTGACATCAGCACGAACCCTTGTATTCCCATTAACCCCTTCCATCACGTTTGGCCTATCAGCGACGACCGGCATCTTCCCCCCTCCTTCCAACCCCTTCAGGGTCTCTGCTGGTGGTTTGTAAGCGGTCCCCGGTTCTCGAACACCCCCTGCCAAGGCCGGTTGTTCAGCGGACTCAAAAACCAGATTTTTCAAATCCCCTGTGGAAGGGTCGTACTGGGCGGTAGCCTTTGTCCCCAGACTGTAATCAACTGTCTTGGGGCCTGAAAATTCGTTCTGTCCATTCCCCACCTCCCCCCAAAATTGCGCATCCTCGTCATCCCTCACCTCGGCGTACCGCAGGATCCCTTTGGCATCCTTAAAACCGACATGGTCCCCCGGTTTCAAAAGGCCCATTTCTCCATGCCGATGATAATAAATAAGCCCGCCATTCTTGTACTGGCGGTATTGATCGCGAGACGGGGCCAAGGCCGACAGCGGCGGCGGTGTTCGGTCCAAACCATTCACAGAACCCATAAAAACCTCCTTTTAAAGGTACCCCCTATCTCAAGTAAGCAATCACCGTGCCATCGGAGTCACCAAGCCGCTAATTTTCAACTATTTGATATTTTTGAAATTTCTGTGTATGTTGGAGGCCTGTCATTCAGGAGAGGGGGTTAAAAATTGCCCATTTCACCGAAATCACGTCGTAATTTTGACACTGTCTTGACTTCAAGACTCCCTGGCTGGGTGCGGAGCGGCGCCTTTGCGATGATCCTCTCCTGCCTCTTTTTTTCGCTCATGGGGGTTGGGGTCAAGTTCAGCACCCGGACCCTCCCCCTGTTCGAAGTCGTCTTTTTCCGTTCCATCATCAGCGCTCTGATCTTAGGAATTCTCATCAAGAGGCGGCACCAGTCCCTCAGGGGTTTCAACGAGAAGGTCCTCCTCCAACGAGGGCTGGCCAGCTTCCTGGCCCTCCTCTGTAACTTTTATGCCATCTCCAAAATCCCTTTGGCCGATGCCTCGGTCCTGACAAACAGCTCCCCCCTTTTTGCCGTTATCCTCTCGGTGATCTTTCTCAAAGAAAAACTGAACGGCCGCCTTCTTTTTCTCCTCTTTCTTTCCGTCATCGGAATCTTTTTTATCCTGAAACCAACTCTTGATTGGTGGAACATTCCCAGTCTGGTCGCCCTGGCCGCCGCCTTTTTTGCCGCCATCGCTTTTGTCATCATCCACCAACTCCACGAAACGGAGTCTTCTCTCACCATCGCCTTCTACTTTGCGGTCGTCGCCTCCTTCGGTTCGCTCCCCCTGATGTTGATCAATTTCCAGATGCCGGTCGGGATGGAGCGCTGGTTTTTGGTCTTCATGGGGGTCTGCGGCACTTTTGGACAGGTTTACCTCTGTGAAGCCTATAAAAACGAACAGGTCTCCTGGATCACTTCTCTGATCTATACGACCGTCCTCTTCGCCTTTCTCTGGGGGATTCTCTTTTTTGGCGAGATCCCCGACCGCTATTCCCTCATCGGGACCCTCCTGACCGTCGCCTCCTGCATCGCGATTATCCGATTGCGAAAAACCTGATTGGCGATACAATCCCCCCCATGCGCAAGATCCCCGCGACGATGGCAACCCAGCATCCGGATAACGCCCAGGCCCCCTATTGGGGAACCTCCCCTTTTATTTCAACGGGAGAAGAGGTGGAAGAGGCGTACCGCTGTTTTGCCGACTTGGGCATCGACGAATATATGTGGGACTGGGAGGGAAAGTTTGTCGATGAAGCGGTCGTGGACCGTCTTTTGAATCACTACCTCCCCTATTTCCGAAAAAACCAGTTGGGAAGAGACAAGTTCCTGACCTTTCGGATCCCGAACATCTGGAAGGAAAAGGCCCATCACCGCCTGGCCCGTTCCTACATGGGGATCCTGACCGCCGCCCATACCGCCCGTGACTATAAAGTCCACTGCCCCCCCATTTTCGAGGTCATCCTGCCGATGACCACCTCACCGGACCAGTTGATCGCGATCCATGAACGGTACCACCATGCCTTTCAGTACGAACGGATGGTCTTTGGAGCCCCCGCAACGAAAAAACCGTTTCTTGAAGTGATCCCGCTCATCGAAGGGAGCGTGACCCTCCTTCAATCGGGCGAAATTTTGGCGACTTACCTCAAAAAAATTCAAAAACTGTACCGACAAAAAATTTCCACCATCCGTCCCTTTATCGCCCGCTCGGACCCGGCGCTCGACTCCGGCTATATCCCGGCCCTCCTCGGCGCGAAGGGGGCGTTGTCGGAATATTACCGGTTCGAGGAAAAGAGCGGGGTTCGTGTCTTCCCGATTATCGGCGTCGGTTCCCTCCCGTTCCGCGGCGGGTTGAACCCGGATAACCTGGAGAGTTTCATGGAGCTGTATGCCGGTGTCCGCACCGTCACCATTCAATCCGCCTTCCGGTACGATTACCCGTTGGACAAGGTAAAAAGGGCGATCCGGACCCTCAAGGAAAAACTGCCGCGGCGAAGGGCGGTGATTGTCGACCCCAAAATTTTGCAAAGAATGGTTCAGATCGCCCAACTTTTTGCCGCTGAATACCAGCCGGTGATCGAAAATCTGGCTGGAACCATCAATCAACTCTCCCCATTCATCCCCCAACATCGGGAGAGGATTCTCCATACCGGCCATTTTGGTTACTCCCGCAAAATCGGCCGGTCAAAAAAGTCTCTCCCGCGGGCGATTACCTTTACCGCCACTCTCGCCTCCCTCGGTATCCCCCCTTCTCTTATCGGGACCGGACGAGGGTTGAAGAAGGCCCTTAAGGAACGGCATGGCCCGCTCTTGGACAGGCTTTTTCCATCGCTTCCTCAAGAATTGCAAGAAGTCGGTGGTTACCTGAACCGGGAAAATCTTGAATTTTTGAGCCGTAAAGACCCGGCCTGGCAATTCATAAAAAAAGATGTCTCTTTCCTGGAGTCTTACTTGGGGACCCGGATGGAACCAAAGACAACCGATCAGTATACCCACAGAAACATGACTTCGAATATTTATCACCTCTGGCGGGCCGAAAGAGACCCACGGTTGTTAGCCGAAGAGATCCTCCGCGCCGCCCGGGTCCGAAGGAGCCTCGGATGACAAAAGAGATTGAAGCGGTCGCCGCGGTGATAGAACAGGACGGCAAATTTCTGATCACAAAACGGCTTAAGGAGTCTCACCTGGGGCATTGTTGGGAATTTCCGGGCGGCAAAAGAGAAAATGGAGAAACGGTCGAAGAGTGTGCCGTTCGTGAGTGCCAGGAAGAGATCGGCGTTGTTATTGAACCGGTCCGCTATCTCAAGGCGGTCCGGTATGAATACCCGGATGTCAAAGTCTTTCTCCACTTTGTCCTCTGTCGCCTCGTCTCCGGAGACCCCCAGCCGATTGAATGTGCCGACCCGACCTGGATCCGACCCGAAGAGTTTGCCAAATATGAATTCCCGGCGGCGGACCGGCAGGTTATCGAGGAATTGATTATAAGGATGGGTGGCGAGGGTCGGGCGCCCGGCCGAGCGGAACGGGTGAGCACGGCTGGGCGGAACCCGAGACAGGACCCATCCGAGGGGACTGGAGGTTAGATCATGAAGAAAAAATTTCCCGTCAAAGCCGAGGTCACCGTTTATTTCTCCGACTGCGACCCGATGAACCACTGCAACAACGCCCGGTTTTTCACCTTTTTCGAGTATGCCCGGATGCAGTACTATAAAAAACTGAAGGCACTCGATCTCCGAAAGATGAACGCCTCCAGCCCCTTTGCCTTTATCGTCGCCGAGGTCTCCTGCACCTTCCGGTCTCCGGCCTCCATTGATGAAACGCTCGTTATCAAGACTTGCATCAGCGAGATAAAGACCAAAAGTTTTGTTATGGAATACGAGGTTCTGGAAAAAAAGAGCCGCCGTCCGGTAGCCCTTGGCCGATCGGTTCAAGTGATGTATAATTACAAAAAAAAGCGAAGCTTTCCAATCCCTCCCCATCTCCGGCGGAAGATCGAAAAACTGGAAGGGTGGTTCACCCAAGGAATCCATTGAAACGTTTCTCGGATATTGCCCATTTGCCTGAAGAAGAGATCGAACTGGCCGAGGCGGCCCTGCTCGTCGCCAAGGAACAGTACCCGGATCTCGATGTCTCTTCTTACCTGACGAAGCTCGATGAAATGGGGGAAAGGGCTCGCCTACGGGTAGGTCAGGTGGTTGGCGGCCGGCAGATCATTGAAGGACTCAACAACTACCTTTTCAAGGAAGAGGGATTTCATGGCAACGTAGAGGATTACTACAGCCCCACCAACAGCTTTTTGAACGATGTCCTCGATCACCGGACGGGAATTCCGATAACCCTCTCAGTCATCTATATCGAAACAGGGCGGCGGGCCGGAATCCCGCTCCAGGGCGTCGCCTTTCCGGGACACTTCCTGGTAAAATATTCAAACGAGGGGGAGGAGATTGTCCTCGACCCCTTCCATCAGGGCAGAATCTTGTCTGAGAAGGATTGTTCGGAACAGCTCCGCCGGATGTTTGGTGAAAAACTGCGTTTTGACAAAAAACTTTTCCGGGCGGCCACGAAGAAGGAGGTTCTGACCCGAATGCTGACTAACCTCAAGGCTATTTATACGACCAGGAAAGATTTTGAAAAGGCGCTCCGGATGATCAGTCATATTGTCAGTCTTAATCCCAAGGCAAGCCAGGAAATTAAAGAGCGGGGTATTCTCTATACACAGATCGGCTGTTACCAACAGGCGATTGAGGATTTCAAGAATTACCTTGTCTGCGAACCGGGGGCCGTTGACCGGGAGATTATTGAACAATATATGAGAGAACTCTCCGCCAAGGTTCCTTCGGTCCATTAAGGGCAGACACGGGGGTCTGCCCCTACTTCTTTTCTTCCATCGTCTCACGAACTTTTTTGACGTCGGCCGCCTCCATCCGGGAGGGGATCCCGAGCGACCCCATCACCTCATTGGTCATCCGGGCGGTCACCTTGTTTCTGGCAGACCCTGTTCCATCAATATCCGCCTCCAAAAACCGGTCGATTTTCTCCGTTGAAACGCCGGTATTCAGGAGCGTATCGAGCAGGTCGTTATAGCCAAAAGAACCGGAGGCCTCGAGTTGTCGAAAGGCTTGGGCCAGTTTCAGACAATCGGGACAGATTTTCTTTAAAAAACCAGCCTTGATCTGACAATAAAGACAAACCGCCATATTTTGAGAAGTATAGTATTTTAACTCTTGGTGGCCCCCGGCATAACCTGGGCCTCTCCCTCAACGGCGCCGGTATCCTTTGGGACCTTCTTGCGGGAACGGCTCGTCAGTTCATTCCCCTCTTCCTTGTGAATGATAACCACCGCAATGGTGTCATCGATGCTGGCCGCGATCCTGCCGACAAACTGCCCTTCCGGATCAGCCTCCGTACAGGAACGACGGAAGGCGTTGCAAACCTCTTTTTCAAGGACGGAGACCTTCTCGCCGGCCATCTCTATCTTGGAAACCGAACCGCTCTCCTCCTCTCTTGCTCCCTCCCTGTTGCCAACAGCCCCGGATGAATCATCCTTGGTCGGATTCACAACCTTTTTATCCGGATCCCGCCGCTCCCGGGCATACGCCTCACGAACCAGGAATTGTTGCAAAAAGCCGCTTCCACCGGACCCCTCGTTGATCAGGAGGACCATCGAAGAGGCGGGGACCGCACCGGCCTCCCCCGTCATCGTAACGATCCCGTTTTCATCGGGTGGCGAGAGGACCATCCGCCCCAAGACAGGGGCCGGCAGGGAGACCGGAGGGGCATCGGCGGCAGTACCACTGCTCGTCCCCCCTGAGACTTCACCGGAAACGTCGTCGGCAGGCCCTCCACCGGGGGTGGTTCCCTGATTACAAGAGGCAAAACAAAGAAGGACTAGAAATAAACCAGCCTTCAACCGCCAGAAAGACATAGAGGTAGTATACCCCTTTGATCCCCCCTTAAGGAAATTGTTTGTCTTTTAATATCAAAATAATATATAATTTATCATATAAATATATATTATATCTTATATGGATATTATTCCCCATGAACCGATCGGTCGCTATCCTGTCCTTAAAAAGTTAGGGGGAGGGAGTTTTAGCGAGGTCTATCTCGTTCAGGGGGAGAGTGGTCCCTGTGCCTTGAAACTCCTCAAAAGTCCGCTTGACCCCCAAAGGGAAAAGGAGATGTTGGCCGATTTCAAAAACGAGTTCACCGTCCTCAAGAATCTCAACCACCCCCATATCACCCGAATCCTTGACTTTGGGTATGATGAAAAACTGAAGCGGTATTATTTCACCAGTGAATTTATCGAAGGAAAGGACCTCTTTGCTGCTACAGAAGGGAGGCTGTTCGAACAGATCCTGGAATGGATCATCCAGGCCCTGAGGGCGCTGGCCTATCTTCACAGTTATGGCATCCATCATTTTGACCTGAAGGCGGCCAATCTCCTCGTCGGATCAGACCAAAGTTTGAAGATGATCGACTTCGGTCTCGCCTCGATGAGGCCTCCCGATAAGAGAATCGGGACTCCCAGCTACATGGCCCCCGAGATTATCAACAGGGAACGGCCTGACGGAAGAGCCGATCTCTACTCCCTGGGTGTCCTTTTCTACTACTGCCTCACCCGTCAAAACCCTTTTCGTGCCAGCGGGGTTGAAGAAACCCTTCAACGCCAACAGATGTTGACCCCTCCTCTTCCCTCAAAGATCAACAAACACCTTCCCCGATTTTTAGATCCAATCCTCATGCGCCTCCTGGAAAAGAACCCGGCCAACCGTTTCCCGCATGCCACCGAGGTCATCCGGGAGATCAACCATCTCTCCCCAAAAAAATTCCCCCTGGAAACGGCTGAAACCCTCCTTTCCTATATCCCTGAAGAAGGGCGCTTCATCGGTCGTGAAAGTGAACTCCAGACTCTCAAAGAAATCTTCGAGGAAATTTATAAAAAACAGCCGTCTCGTTCTCAAATAATCCTGATCTCGGCTGAGAGGGGCTGCGGCAAGAGCCGTCTCCTCAAAGAGATGAAATACCATGCACAACTTCAGCAGGTGACCGTTCAGGCCGCTTCCTGCCGTGAAAAAGAACAGATCCCCGACTGGCTGGCACAACTGTCACTGGTTTCTGAAAAAAACACTGCGCCACGGCTCTTTATTCTGGATGACGCCGAGCTTTTGCAAAATCAGGAGGAGTGGCTCACTTCTTTGAAAGCAAGTCTCTCCCGGCTTTCTTACCATGCCGGAGAAGCGGTTTCAGGAACCCTTGTCCTGGTGGGTGTTGAGGCCGGAAACCCCTTCCTGCACGATTCGTTGGAGGGATTTGTTGAAAAAGTGATCCCCTTGCAACCGTTCACCAAAGAGGAGTTCAGCGACTACATTGTTTCCCTCACCGGCCTGGATAACCCACCTCCCCTGTTACGGAGCGGTCTTTATAAAAGAACGGGTGGCACACCTCTCTTCGTGACTGAAGTTCTCAAATCGCTGATCCGCCAAGGGGCGCTTTTTGATGCCGGTGGGCGGTGGAAGGAGACAATGTTCGAGGATGTCGGTGTTGACTTTTCCAAAATCGATCTTCCCGAAAATCTCGAAGAGCTCTTGTTCGCCCGTTACCGTACCGAACCCCCTGAAAGCCAAATACTTCTTCAGGTGATCTCCGTTTTTAGGCGTCCGGTGTCACTCCTTGAAATCGCCGGCGTGGCAGAAACCGAGGATGTCGTTCTTCCCCTCTCCAGGCTGGTTCAGGGAGGGACCCTCTCAAAGCGGGAGATTGTTTATGAATGGACCAACCTCCTGATGGGGGAGGTGATTTACAAACAGCTTTCCCAAGAGGAGTCGGGTGCCTGGCATGAAAAAATTGCTGGTTTTCTCGAATCGCAAGGAGGTGAGGTCTCCCCGGAGGAAACGGCCTTTCACAAGGCCCATGTCCGGGATCCTGAAAAGGCGATCCTGGAAACGATCCGGCTGGGGAATTTTTATCTGGAAAGGGGACGCGGTCACCAGGCCACTCAGGCTTTCGGTTGGGGACTGCAACGACTGACGCCAAAAGACCCAAGACGGCCTGAATTTCTGATGAAGTTGGGAGAAGCCTATCTGATCCATCAAGAGTACCCGAAGGCCCTTCAGACACTCGAAGAGGCCGAGGCCATTTTTACCCGGGAGAATTCAACCAGCAACCGGCGTCTTGACAACCTCCTGAGGATCGGCGGGACCTATTTCAAGACCGGTTACAACAAAAAGGCCAAGGAATTTTTCTCCAAGACGAGAAAATTACTCCAAGAATTCAAGGAAGACCACGTCCACCGGTTGATCTGTGCCAACTTTGAAGGGGCCATTCTCTTCCAGGAGGGAAAACTGAAGGAGGCGGAATCCGTTTTTCTGGAGTCGAGAAAGAGCTGGCATCAGCAATTGTCCACCGCGGAAAAGGCCAGGGTCACGAACAACGATCTTGGGCTGGTCACCCTCACCGAAGGGAAAACCAATGAGGCCTTGCGGATCTTTCGCGAAGACCTGGACTATTACACCTCCATCCAGGATGAATTGCTCATGGCCCGAAATCATTATAATATCGCCGAGGCCTGCTTTGTGCTTCAAGAATACGGGGAAACGATCGACCACTACAAAAAGGTGATCCCCCTTACCCAAAAGACAGAGAACTGGGAACTCCTGTTCAGGACCTACAATGGTCTGGGAAATGTCTACAACATGATCCACGACGAGGATAACAGCGCCCAGCATTACCAGCGGGGTCTGGAACTGTCTGAAAAAATGGGGGATCTGAGGAGCGCCTCTTCCATCTCTATCAACCTCGCGATCATTGAAAACAAGCGAAAAGATTTTCAAAAGGCATTGGGTTCCTTGAAACCGGCCCTCTTTTTCTTCAAGAAATTGCGGCTGAAATCAGCCTTTGACTGGAATTCGCTGGCGCGGGGACTCCTCGAACAGGCCGATATTGAGCGTCAAACCGGCAACTTTGACAAGGCCCGGGCCTCTCTCGACGAAGCACTTGTCATGGTCCGCCATGCTGAAGGGATGAAAGGCCAGGTCTTCTGGATCTTGCAGGCCAAGGTAGAACTTCTTTTGGAACAGGGAAAGAAAAAAGAGGCTAAAGCACTACTCGCCGAGGTCCAAGAATCAATCCAAGAAGAACGACAACAACAAAAATTTGAAGAACTCCTTCAAAAAATTGGGGGTCATTCCTCAAAAAGGATTATTCCGGTAAAAATAAACGGCAAGATTGCCGGCACACTGACACTCAATCCGGATTTCTCTATAAAAGCGGGACAGGTCTTGGAACTTTCTATCCCCCTCTCTCCTTCTCTCCCGCTGAAAGGAAAAATCGAAGATAAAACCGCCTACGATCCCACGAAGTGTTGGGATGATTACAAAACTCTGATCCTCGCCAAGGCCTATCAGGCTAGTCATTTCAGGCCACAACCAACCGCTAAAATTCTGGGGATCGGTATCGCAACACTCTATAGAGTGATCCGGCAGAAGGGTTTGATGGATGAAAACCATCCTTTCTATCGTGAAACCTTTCATTATCAATCAGGAAAAAAACTGAGGGAGTACCTGCCCGAAATTTTTAAGGCGGCCTTGGCCCATGCCCGACAAAGGCCTTACAGGGCAATCGCCCTCCTGAAGGTGAGTCCCGGATTTTTTTACAAAATAATGAAAATCAGGTCTTCTCCCGCCGGGCCCAGAGGAAGAGGAGGAGGCCGATCACGATGAGACCGGCAACGGCCATGTTCATGGCTGAGGCGACATCCGATTCGGGAAGCGGTTTTCCCAGGATCCCGGCCCGCCAACCATAGGTCGTCGTCACATTCAGATAACGATCTTTGACCGGCAGGATGATCATTCCGGAGGCGGCAACACTCAAGACGAGGGCACCTCCTGGAAATCCCTTGCCCAGTTTTGCCAATTCAAACTTGAGAAGAAATCCCAACAGAAAGGTGAGATAATAACCGAACAGGATGAGCCCGACAATCCAGCCTGGGACGTTCATCGCCTCCACAAAATACATCCACATCCAGTCGGGGGCGATCCGGTAACTCCAAAAGACGACAACGATGAAGAGAAAGAGAACCAGTGTCCCTGCGACGAAGGCGCGGGTGCGAAATAGCGGCCTCCCCTCCGGATTTTTCAGGGCAAACCCGTAAAGAAGACCAAGAAAAATGAGGAACGGCCAGTCAATGATAAATGTTGGAACCACCCCCTTATTAGATGAGGTTATTCTCCTTGTACCACCTTACTGTATCCTGGACAAGCCTTTTAGGATCCTGATACTGATACCGGTAGCCAAGGGCCTTGATCTTGTCGCAACTGTAACTGACGTCATGCCCGATATATTTGGCAGAATCTTTTTCGAAGAGCCTCCTGGCTTTTTTTGAAAAACCTTTGATCCACCAGTCATTCAAAGTAGCCAAAGCAGAAACGATCCCCCGCACAAGGCTGACCGGGACAGGTGGGATTTTAACCAACCGATGTCCCGCCGCCTCGGCAATCATCCGGGCCATCTCGATGGTCGGGAGGGCAAAATTGTCGGTGTTGTAGACCTCCCCTTTCGCTTCTTCCTTCTGGGAGACAAAAAAAGCGATCCCGCAGATGTCGCGAACCGAGGCGATCGGAACAAGGCTCGTGAAATTTCCGGGGATCATGACCTTCTTTGATTTGCCAAACTGGGTTACCAGCTGGGCCCCGCCATAAACCGCCCGTGGGCCGATCGGTGCCGCCGGTCGGATCATGGAGACAGAGATTCCCTTTGCCGCACAAAATTGACGGACGAACTCCTCTTGCTCCTTCTTGGACTGGAGATAAGGGTTCATCCCCTGAAGAGGAAAATTTTCACTGATCGGCAACTGATCCCGGGGCGGCAGGCCATAAAGGCCGGCGGCGCTCCAAAGCACCAATCTTTTCAGGCCCGGGGCCTCTTCAACAATCAGTTCACAGAGATTTTTTGTCCCTTGAACATTCACCTGATAGAGGAGTTCCCACGGTGCCGAATAACTGAAGACTGCGGCGATATGAAAGATAAAATCAACCCCATGAACCGCTGCCCGCAAGGACTCCTTGTTGGTGATATCGGCAGGGACAAATTCGACCCCCCACTTTTTAAAGAGACTCGGATAGCGCCCGGTTTTCGGGTCATCCTGTTCGGAGCGAAACGGAAGATCGGTCGCCCGGACCTGATGTCCCGCTTCCTTCAAAATCTCGACCATGTGGGTCCCCATAAAACCGGCGGCACCGGTAACCAGCGAGAGGGGTGGGTTCATAAACGTCTCCTAATGTTTAGCTAACCACTGACGGATGACGGGATAGACTTCCTGCGGGGCATACCGCCCCAGCAGAAGGTCGGCATGAGAGTACTCCGCCTTGCACCCGTAATCCCTGCCAAAGGTGACAAATTTTTTGTCCCTGGAGCGGATCTTGTCATAGGCATAGCGGCAGTCATGGACTGGCGTCAGGCCATCCGTAGAGCCGGCAAGGATCAGCGTTGGCGCGGTTATTTTTTTCAGGTGATCACGATAACTGAACCGGTGGTCAACACTCCTGAAATGGTTGTGCTTGTACCAATCGTGGAGTTGCAGAACCAGCGCCGGAGGGGAGTTCTCCACACAATACTGGCAGGCCAGGGCCAGCGTCGTTTTTTCAATATTATCCAGGCAGAAATAAAAATTATCTTCAAAAGGGACGATATATTTCAAAAAGGGGGCGGCGGCCCTGGCAAACAACTTGTTGGGTAGCGTCACAACCAGGTGTTTCAGAACACAATCAAAGGCAAGGAGCAGTTTGACAAAACCAGGCTTAGCCTCGGCACTCATGGAAGAACCGACAATGATCAAACTTTGGCAAACGTCGTTGCCCAAGGTTTCTATCGCCGCATAGGCAACGGTTCCTCCCAGACTGTTCCCCAACCAGTGAAGTCTCTTTTGTCCAGTCGCCTTCTGGATGAAAGAAACAACCGCGGGGAGGTCTTTGAAAACATAATCATCAAAGTTCCAGTTGGCAAAATAGGCCAGGGGTCCCTGCTTGGCACTCCCACCGGTGCCACGGAGTTCCATCACCCAAACATCATAGCCGACCGCGTGTAGCTGCTTGGCAATGGAAAGACGCGGTTCCACGAAATCGAGCGAGTACCGGTTCGTCCCGATGCCATGAATGGCCAAAATGGGGAACTTTTTCGATGACCTTCCGCGATACCGATACAACGCCAGATTCCAATCATCGGATGTCTTGACGTGATAGATTTCCGGCTGGAGATCCCGAACAGACATTCGGGTCTTTTCTGTCAGACAATCAGGCGATTGTCAAATTTTGCTAGAACCCTTTGACCTTGCCGGCCCTCTTGTAGAGATGGGTCAGGATGAACCAGCCAACAAGCATCACCCCGAGCAGGTAAAACCAACAGCCGGAGGTCCAGGTGGTGTGCTGGTTGAGCATCGCCCAAACGAGCGGGATGGAAAGATAGGTGTTCTGCTTGGAACGAAGGCCAGCCATGGCAACAAGGGCAGCATCCGGGGCCTGACCGCTTTTCACGGCAGTAATAATCTTTTGCTGCGCCGGCCAGATCCGGAACCAGACGTTGAAGGCCATAATTGTTCCAAACATCGACCCGACATGAATGGTATAACCTCGGAATCCAAAACCGGCCCAGGAGTCCATCAGGTAGAGAACAACGCCGGTCAAGAGAACCGCCGCCACTGTTGTCATCTTCATATTTTTGCCAAGCGGGCTTTTAACGAGGGCTTCGTAAATAAACGGACTAAGGAAAGTCACCGCTATCATGACGAAGGCTGGAAGGCCCCAACCGGTACCGGCATCCTTGAACAACGCCCCCCCATGGTAGAAGACGACCATCAAAAGGAGAACACCGGTGCCCCAGGTCCAGGCGGCCCCCCAGCGGAACCAAAAGAGGGCCCGTGGCATTAGCTCCGGAACTACCTTTTTCTTGGTCTCCCCATCCATCGTCCCAGCGAACGGGCCGTTCACGAAATTAAAGAAATAGAGATGACCAATCCAGATAATACCGGCCACCACGTGAAACCACCGAAATATTGATTGGATGATATCCATTGCCATGGCAACACCCCCATTTGTTAGGATCCGGCCTCTGATCTGCCAGATCAACCCGACCGTGTCAATAAAAACAAACTGACTTTGTCAGACATACCTCTCAAAATGAACATGCTCCTTGGCAAAACCGATCTCGACCGCTGTTTTTTTCGATAAAATACACCTCGACAACAATTTCTGATATAGGTATATTCAACCAATATGAAGGCCGTCCTGGTCTATTGGCACAAAGCGAGACTTCACGGCCGGTATGTGCTTGAAATGGAGATTCACAGTGTTGGTCGTTCGGTAAAATACCCGGATGGCGTCAAGTACGGGCTTATTTTAACCGACTTACGTAGCGGCAAAAGGGTCCTGATGGATAATCATCACCCAAAAGGCCCTCATATTCATTTGAATGGTCAAGAAATACCTTATCAATACAGTGATGAGGAAAAATTGATTCAAGATTTCAAGGCTTTGGTATTGGAAAACATGGGGGTGAAGATATGAAACATCTCATCGTATCACTGAAAACCGCTGATGAGGTCTTGGATGATTTCAAAAAGGCGTTTCGTAAAGCAAAGAAGGGAAGTTTTAAACAACCTCATTATGAAATCAGCTTTGACAACAAAAACGACTTTGATCGCTTTGCCAGAAACTTGCACGTGCTGAAGTACATTCTTATCTTCAAACCAAAATCGATTTACGAACTAGCAAAGATTACAAGGATGGATGTTTCGAACTTGAATAAGATCATCCTCTTCTTTGAAAAAGCTGGTGCCCTCAGCGTCAAAACGTCCAAAGTTTCTGGACGGACAGTAAAAAGACCAGTTGTCGAATACGACACGGTCAAATTTAACCTGGCCGCGTGAATGTAGCTGGGGAATGATAAACCTCAATTCCGCACCTCTTTCCCCTCCCCCTTGATGGGGGAGGGTGAGGGAGAGGGTGATAAGAAAAATAGAGTGAAAGAATCTTCCGGGACCACCCTCCCTTTCATTCCCTCCCGTCAAGGGAGGGAAAATTTTAAGGGAATTTCAACTGGAATTAAGGATAAAAAGGAAGTTATATGCCCCAATTATTCTAAAGGTCTTGTTTCTGAGTTCAAAGCTGACTGAGCTGCGGCAGTTTTGGACGTTATGAATTTTGCACCAAAATATATCGAAGATAGATACGTCATAACAGTGACAACAACCAATCCCCAATAGAGTGTTGTGTTCAGTATTACATTCGACTTCTTTTTGAAAGCCTTAGCAATATTGGTTTTTGTATCAACTAAATATTTCAATTGAGAATCTATTTTGTAAAAATAGTCTCCCTTTTGATCAGTGCTCATTCCGCTGAGGCTAGGGTTATTTTGGTTATCGAACAAGAGTCTTTCAAATCTCAGATTTTCCTCAATATACCAATTGTAAAATTCAGTAAGCTTGGCATCAATCACCGTTGTTCTCCATAAATATAGTAGACTAAACATGAAACAGATGCCAAAGCCCCACCATACAAACTCGAGCAGAGAACTCACTCCAGCAAGGTGTCCAAGGAGCGATTGGGTAAATAGGAAACCTAGAACGGTCGCATCAAGTCCTGAAAGAAAATATACCAGTTTATATGAATTACTCAGTACGTTTGACTGTTTACTGATGATAGCATCATACGAGATGGCAAGCATAATTAGGTTGTTCTATCTACTGCTGTTGCGTTTCCAGTCTAAACATACTTCTCAAAATGGACATGCCCTTTGTCAAAGCCGATCTCTGCGGCTGCTTTTTCGACAGCCGTGATCATCGGGATAAGGCCACAGACGTAGATCTGTTTTCCTTCCGGTCTGACCCTCCTTTTCAAAACATCTTGCACATAACCAACCTCCCCGGCCCACCCCGACGGCCCCTGTTTTTGGGGCCGTGAAACGACAGGAATATAGCAAAAATTCTTGTGAAACGCTGAAAGTTTCCGCCATTCCTCATCGTAGAGAATTTCATTTTCGTAACGAACGCCAAAAATAAGAGTGATCTCTCTCTGACATTTTTTATGGAAAAGTTCCAGGATCATGCTCCGGAGTGGGGCCAGTCCAGTCCCGGTCGCGATGAAAATCGGATTATAATCGACCGGCTCTTTTATCACAAACCCGCCGTAAGGAAAGGTGATCACCACCTTATCCCCTTTCTTTAAACTCCAGAACCAGTTTGTCGCGGCCCCCCCTTCGACCCGTTTAATGCAGAGATCAATGGTTCCCGTTTCATAGGGGGCTGAGGCGATCGAATACGGTTTGCGGAGGATTTTTCCCGGTTGAGGGATATGGATGGAACAGAACTGCCCTCCCTTGAAGGACACCCACTTCCCCTCCGGACAGTGGAGATGGAAGGTCCGGACGGTGGGCGTCAGCTCAACCACCTTTTCCAACCGGGTTGTGATCGGCTCGAGGGGCATCCTTCTATAAAGGTGTTTTGATCCCGATCGCTCGAAGGGCACACCACCCTTTTTTCCCCTCGTAGATCATAAAGGCCCCAAGGCCGATCATCGTCAAACCCACCGGAGGGATCAAAAGAAGCGGCAGACCCAAACCGGCCAGCACCGAACCGGCGATGATCCGCACCTTCTTCCCTTTTTGATCAATATTGCAAGTCTGTTTCATCCATGCGACGCTAACACCAGATTCAAATGCGAGTAAATACAAAAATAATTAAAGAAAGGGCCCACGAAGTGGGCTTTGAACTGGTTGGCATCGTCCCAGTGAAGCCGGTCCCCGATATCACCTTTTTTCAGAACTGGCTTTCCCGCGGCTACCACGGAACGATGACTTATTTGGAAAAGGGAATGGAAAAAAGGGCCGATCCCGAAAAAATCCTGCCAGGCGTCCGGTCGGTCATCTGCTGTGGGATGAATTACCATACCGGTCAGCAACGTTCCATTGATCAAAAATCCCCCGACAGGGGGTGGATTTCGGCCTACGCCTGGGGGGAAGATTATCACGAGCTCGTCGGCGACAAGCTCCAGAAGTTAGAGAAATTCATCCATCAGGAAGCGGGCCCCACGGTCAAAACTAAAAGTTATACCGATACCGGGGCGATCCTCGAACGAAGTTATGCCGCCCGTGCCGGTCTCGGCTGGATCGGAAAGAATAGTTGCCTCATCAATAACGGGATCGGTTCTTTTTTCTTTTTGGGGGAAATCCTGACAACACTCGAACTCGACTACGACAAACCAACCTTTGACCAGTGCGGAAGTTGCAACAAGTGCCTCGATGCCTGCCCGACCGGGGCGCTGGTGGAACCGTATCTGCTCGATGCCCGTCGCTGTATCGCCTACCTGACCGTCGAGTATCGCGGAGAATTGGGGGAGTTTGCTGATAAGCTGGAAGGAAATGTCGCCGGTTGTGATATCTGTCAGGAGGTCTGCCCCTACAATGAAAAAATTCCGGTCACCGCCGAAAAACGGTTCTACCCCAGAGAAGGGCTAGTCGCCCCGCATCTTGAAACACTGATCGGCTCTCAAAGTCCGGTGCCACGGATTAAACAGAAAGAGTGGGAGAGAAATCTCAAGGTTGTAGATAGCCATTTTCCAAAAACCAGCGGTAAGCCTCTTCAATCGTCTTCCGGAACGGGGTGATCGTATACCCCAGTTCCCGGATCGCCTTTTCGGATGAAAAATAAAAACAGTGGCCGAGGTAATGGGCCGTTTCAGTGGTGATCGAAGGCCTTTTTTTGGTGAAAAGGGCAATCCCTTCCAAGAGCCGGGCCATCCCTTTATACAAAGGAGTTGGGAGTTGAAAGGAAGGGGGCCTTGCCCCGACCAGATCAGCCACCACCGTCATGATTTCCTTCCAGGTAAAATTCTCCCCACCCAAGATGTACCGCTCCCCAACCTTTCCCTTCTTCCAGGCCAAGAGGTGCCCCCGTGCCACATCCCTCACATCACAGGTGCAACAACCCCCAGGGACATAAAAGGGGACCCGTCCTTTTTTTATACTGAGTATCAGCCGGCCAGAATGGGCATGGATCTCCCCGGGACCGAAAATCGTGGCCGGGTTCACGACCACCGCACTCAACCCCTGGGCCACTCCTTTCTCTACCTCTTTTTCCGCGAGGTATTTACTATTGTTGTAGTTGATCCGGTACGGCCACCAATCGAACGGGAGCGTTTCGTCACCGAGTGCCCCATCGGGAACACGCCCCAAGGCCGCAATGGAACTGGTATGGATAAGTCTCCCAACGCCGTTCTCAAGAGAGGCCTCGACAATATTCCGGGTTCCCTCAACATTAACCTGTGTCTGGATCTCTTTCTCGCCGCGCCAAAAGGAAATGTAGCCGGCAACATGAAAAACTATCTCCATCCCGCGGACCGCCTCAAAAACCGATTTCCGGTCGGTCACGTCCCCGATGAATTCCTCGACCTTCATCCCTTCCAGAAGCCTTCGGGGAGAACTCTTGCGGAGGAGGACTTTTACCCGATGCCCCTCTTCAAGAAGGAGACGGACAACATGGGCCCCCAGGAAACCGGTCCCCCCTGTCACAAGGATCTTCATGCCCCAGGGGATACTCGGAATACCTGGTTCTTGACAAGGGCTTAAAAGTCTGACTAAATTAGTACTAGATCATGGAACCAACCGCAGATACCGCCTTATCAACACCCAGCCCGAATCAGCCGGCTTTTGGGAGTGAGGTCCTGCAACTGACCCAGAAGGCGATCGAGAAGGTCAAATATTTCGCCTCTCAGGATCCGGAGGCCGGCAAGAAGGGGTTTCGGGTTTATGTGCAGGGGGGGGGTTGTTCCGGTTTTCAGTACGGCTTTAACTTTGACGAAAGGCGCGACGGGGACACCGTGGTCACTGCCAGCGATATCGAGGTCCTCGTTGACCCGACAAGCCTCCCTTACCTCAAAGGGTCGACCGTCGATTTTATGGATGACTTTCGCGGCTCCGGATTCAACGTCACCAACCCGAACGCCAAGGCCTCCTGCGGTTGCGGCACTTCGTTTACTGTTTAAAAATACTAATATTTGTTTTGAGAAATGGCGTTGCATGCTGGATGGGATACCGGTAATGAGAAGGCATGTCTTTGGTTTCAGAAAAATCTGATGATTTCGGTCCTCAACTAAAAGCCCTGATTCAAAATCTTCGGACCATCGATGCTTCGTCAGGTCCCATCGACTGTTCTTTCTTGGATTGGGTGACTCCTTTAGCCTTGCTTCCTTTGGCGGCTCATATTCATGCAAAGAAAAAACTGGTTTCGGGTTTGGGAAGTTATTTACAAACTGTTCGATTTCCTGATGGTGCGGATCAAATCGGCGGATTTCAAACGGGGCAAACCTATTTGCCGATTGCCCGTTTCGCTACAAAATCAATTCCACACTTGGAACAATTCACCAATCACTTTGCCCAACTTGTTTTGCAAAGTTTAGGATCGGCGGGGGAACATCTCCGCAATGCTTGGTTTTACGCAATTGCAGAGTTGGTGACCAACATCGCTGAACATTCCCAGAGTTCGTTAGGATGGCTACACGCACAATACTGGCCCGCCAAAGGTTTCTTGGATGTCGTGGTGTTGGACCAAGGAAGGGGTTTTCGAAAAACGTATGAGGAGGCCCACGGCAAAACATACACCCATCAAGAGGCAATTCGACGAGCCTTGGAAGGACACTCTGTCAAAGACGATGTGGAGCGGGGCAAAGGATTACGGACCACAAAGGCCCTTGTGACACAATCCCCTATCAATGGTAAATTCCTCATAATATCAGGCAATTTTGGTTATTATGCTGACCCGCAAAAGCAAACATGGTTAAATTTGGGTGCTTGGCAATGGGATGGTGCTATAATAGCGTTCAGGATCAACCGGGTCAGCAAGCCCGTGGATATTTACCCCTATGTTGAATAGAAATTCAAAACCGAAGAGCGTTGCCGTCAAAGAATTATTTGGCACAACGGTCAGTACGCGCCAGGCGGTGCAGGAGTTTGCAAAATACGTTCCCTCCAAAACTTCCAAAGTAGTGATTGATTTTGACGAAGTGGAATTTGTCTCACGTTCTTTTGCCCATGAGTTTCTGCGGTTCCAAAAAACCCATCCGGCGGTTGAAATTCAGAACTGTTCAAAAGACGTGAAAAAGATGTTCGACACTGTTCGCCGGTCCAGTTCTTCCGCGTATTCGGACGAGGACATCACCGATTCGTCTATCAACTTGGCGGATTTATCGCTACACTTCTAGGACCAGAGACCCGCTAACCAGTTTTGGAGTATTATGACAACGGATAGCTCAATTTTGGGTTCACCGATGGGTGTGCAGGTTTTTCCCTCACAATAACCTTGAATCGCCCTTTGCAGACGTGCTCTTGCTTCTTCGGGAGTTTTTCCATAACCACGTTTCCGTACTGTAACATCCGCTGTGTGGGGGCTATTTCCCTGTGGGAAAGCCAAACTGGCTGGCCTTATACTGTTCCGCCACCTCTGACTTTGGGTCAGTAACCGGAACCGATTCACCGCTGATTTCGTCACCCGCTTGAAACTGGAACTTTTCTTGAGTCACATCACCGATCGCTACGGAGAAATACCTTTCTTCGCCGCCGATCTGGCCTTGGAGATAAAGCACATATCCCAAATAGCTGTGACTTCTCTGGTCGAACGAACGGAGGAGTTTTATGCGTGGTTGAATCGCAGCGAGAATACCAGTCCAAGAAATTTTAGAGGATTCGCTCACGAGGACTCCAAAAGTTGGACTAGTTGCCTGAAATTTGCTTGAAACACTATTCCTTGTAAGCGGGGGTCTTCTCAAATTCTTTCCGCTTTTCAACAAGCGATTCTGATAGCTCATTCAGACCCAGCACTTTTGCAACGACTGAGAAAATGTTGAAGGATCTGTGAATATAACACCCAAGGTTTTGTCTATACGGCACCACCTTCGGGGTTCCCATCATTCCTCTCATGCGAAAGCGCTCTGATCCTCCGTCGAAGTTCGCCTCATATAATTCCATGACTTGGGGATAATCTCCATGAACATAACCCGACAAGCAATTGCCAATGGCGTCAAGCACTCTACGAGTGCGTTCTCGATTCTCAATTGGTTCAAAATACCGACCCTGCGACGCAACCTTCTTTTTTCGAGGAATACGTTCTACCCGACTGTCGTCTACCAGCATTTCCTCGGTTGATTTAAGATCACTGTCGAAGAAAACATCTATGATCCTTTGTTGATGCACGGTTTGTTGGCCTGTTTCGTGAGCTTCCTGAACGAACTGTATATCCTCAAGAAATTCCTGAATTGTGCGAAGTAGGACTCCAACCTCTTGAGTGTGTCCAACTCGCAGTAGGGCCATACTTGCATACAAGCCGCTTATAACTCGAACAGCCTTCAACGCTTGAAAGTGTCGAGAGTCAGGATTTGCATATCGAAATCGTTCCTTGCCTCTTTCCTCAAGGGAAAGTGGCTTACCAATTACAACAGCAAAACGATGGGCAGCCTTTTCGAGAATTTGGATACACTCAAGTTGGTAGGCTAATTTTTCCTTTTCGGTCATTGTGGAGCAGGGGGGGATCGAACCCCCGACCTCCTGATTGCGAACCAGGCGCTCTCCCAGCTGAGCTACTGCCCCTTTCCCTTTACCGATAACTCCCCCACTGATTTTTGACAAGAAAGATGTTGATTCCTCGCTCACTCGATGATCAACGGTCGCCCAAGCACCGCGTGAATGCCAACCGCAAAGATGACTGTGGAAAAGGCCGACAAGACGCCGAGCCAGAGAATCCCCTCCAGTGCTCGCCATCTGGCGGGAAAGCGGGATTTCACCATCCGTTTCCAAAGATAGAAAAAACCGACAAAAGAAGGAGGGACCAGCACCAGATTGATCATCTCATCCCCGGCCCAAAACCAAAAGAAGGCAAAGAAAAGCAGGCCCAGATAAGGAAAATACAAAAGACGCATCAGAACAACCACCCATCCAACCCCTGAAGAAGCCGCAAGAATCAGGAAGACCGTTGCGAGAGATGTAGCACCAGAAACCCACAGCAGAAAAAGGGGAGAGACCAGGTCCATGAGACAAGGCTAAGGGAAGGGTTGATTTTTGACAAGGAAGATGTTCTTAGCGGAGGGGTGAGGGGGAAATGAAAGCGATTATCTTTGACGAACCGGGCGGGTTGGAAAAACTGAAATACGTCGAAGACTTCCCAACACCGGAACCGAAAGCGGGGGAGGTCCTGCTCAAGGTCAAGGCCTCCTCCCTCAATCACTTGGACATCTGGATCCGGAACGGGATCGCCGCCTACGGGACGACCTTTCCCCATATCTCCGGCTGTGATATCTCCGGGGTTATCGAAAAAACAGCGGGTGGCGCTAGCCACTGGAAAAAAGGGGATGAGGTCCTGATTTATCCGGGGATCACCTGTGGGATCTGTGAGGCGTGTGAATCGGGCCGGGAGAACCTCTGCAAGGGTTACACGATCATTGGGGCGGGAACCAACGGCGGGTTTGCCGAATACTGTCTGGTGCCGGCCAAGAATCTTTTTCGAAAACCCAAAAACCTCTCCTTTGAAGAGGCGGCCGCCTTTCCACTAGTCACCCTCACCTCCTGGCATATGCTAAAAACCCGTGCCAATCTTAAGAAAGGTCAATCGGTCCTTGTGTTGGGGGCCTCCAGTGGCATCGGTACCGCCGCCGTCCAGATCGCCAAGGCGGAAGGGGCGTTCGTGATCGCCACCGCCGGTTCTGCAGATAAACTGGAGAGGGTCAAGAAATTGGGGGCGGATGAACTGATCGACCACAACAAAGAAGACATCTTGGAACGGGTCAAAAAAATCACCGGCGGTCGGGGGGTTGATGTTGTTTATGAGCATATCGGCCCGACGACTTGGGACAAAAGTATAAAATCACTGGTGAAGGGGGGAACGCTCGTCACCTGCGGTGCGACCACCGGACCAACGGTCCAAACCGACCTCCGTTATGTTTATTCTCGTGAACTGTCGATACTCGGTTCCCTCATGGGGACACGCAAAGAATTGGAAGCTCTCCTGCCATTGATAGAATCTGGAAAAATCAAGACCCCGATCGATTCGACCTTTCCGTTAAAAGAGGTGGCGGTAGCGGAAAAAAAGCTTGAGTCGCGAGACTTCTTCGGAAAGATTGTGGTGAGAGTATGAGCCAAAAGAAAAAACTGAACCCTTACAGTGCCCGGATCACACAGAATCTGGACCAGCCCGGTTCGCAGGCGATGCTCTACGCCTTGGGTCTGACTGAAAAAGATCTGGCCAAACCGTTCGTCGGGATCGCCTCGACCGGCTACGAGGGGAACCCCTGCAACATGCACTTGAATGACCTGGCCCGACTCGTCAAACAGGGGTGCCATGAGGCGGGGTTGACCGGACTTATCTTTCACACGATCGGCGTCTCTGACGGGATCTCCATGGGGACCGAGGGGATGAATTATTCACTCCAGTCGCGCGAAATTATCGCCGACTCAATCGAAACAGTCATGGCGGCCCACTGGTATGATGCCAACATTTCAGTAGTCGGGTGCGATAAAAATATGCCCGGTTCCGTAATGGCGATGGGGCGCTTGAACCGTCCCAGTATCATGGTTTATGGGGGGACAATCCAGGCGGGCCACTTTCAGGGAAAAACCCTGGATATCGTCTCCGCCTTTGAAGGGTTGGGGCAATGCCTCGCCGGAAAAATTTCCCAAGATGACCTGAAAGGGATCCTGCAACATGCCTGCCCCGGGGCTGGTGCCTGTGGCGGGATGTACACCGCCAACACAATGGCCTCCGCCATCGAAGCGCTTGGGATGAGCCTGCCGTACAGTTCCTCTTACCCCGCCGTGAGTCAGGAAAAAAGAACCGAATGCCTCAAGGCCGGCGCGGCACTCCGCAATCTATTGGAAAAAGATATCAAGCCGCGCGACATCATGACCCGTAAGGCGTTTGAAAATGCGATCACGATCGTAATGGCGCTCGGCGGTTCGACCAACGCCGTCTTGCACCTGATCGCGATGGCCAAAACGGTTGGCGTCAAACTGACGATCGACGACTTTCAAAAAATCAGCGACCGAACCCCCTTTATTGCCGACCTTAAACCGAGTGGACAATATGTCATGGAAGACCTCTCGGCGGTCGGCGGTGTCCCGGCGGTGATGAAACTCCTCCTCAAAGAAAAATTGCTCCATCGGGATTGCCTCACGGTAACGGGACAGACCATTGCCGAAAATCTTGAGAATTTGCCCGATCTAAAAACAGGGCAGAAGATTATCACCCCACTCTCCCGCCCGATCAAAAAAACAGGTCATATCCAGATTCTGTACGGAAACCTGGCGGCTGAAGGGGCCGTTGCCAAGATCACCGGAAAAGAGGGGAACTCATTTACCGGTCCCGCCCGCGTCTTTGACAGTGAAGAAGAGGCGATCACGGCGCTTCAGGCCAAAAAGATCAAGAAGGGGGACCTCCTCGTCATCCGTTATGAAGGACCCAAAGGGGGGCCCGGGATGAGTGAGATGTTGAAGGTCACGGCGGTCGTGATGGGGGCCGGTCTTGGGAAGGATGTCGCACTGATCACCGATGGTCGGTTCTCCGGCGGGACTCACGGTTTTGTGGTCGGTCATATCACCCCGGAGGCGCAGGTTGGTGGAACCTTGGCGATTGTCCAGGATGGAGATAAGATCACCATCGATGCCGAAAAGCATGAGATCAATCTCAGTCTGAGCCTAAAAGAAATTGACAACCGGCTCTGCCGGTGGAAGGCCCCGCCGCTCAAGGCGACCCAAGGGACCCTCTACAAATATATCAAGAATGTCTCTTCCGCCTCCGAAGGGGCGGTGACCGATTCATAAAATCCTCTTAAATATCGCAACATTTCTGGTCTCTAACCGATACCCTCAGTAAGAAAGTGACATGGCCAAGACCTACCATTGCACAGCCGCCACACCCAGTACCACCCTCGGTCCCGTCACTCTGACAGAGGAAAATTGTACCATCGGCGACGGAGATCAACCGGACAAAACGGTCCGTTTTGTGCAAGCCACCTTCCCGCTCAACACCCTTTCCGTTTTCGATATGAATATCGATCGTGCCAACACCCTTTCCCGTTTGGAAAAACAGTTTGACGTCGAGGGGTTCAAGGCACTTCTGACCGGCCGTGTCGCCGCTAATCCGGATGGGGGAACCGCTGTCGAGGTTTTAAAAGAGCTTCCTTCTGCCGTCCTCGTAGTGGGCGGGATCTACTTTGCTACCGATGATGAAAGAATCAGTTGGCTTGGTGGCGATAGGACCCGGCAGGCGGATGGTTTCGTCTTTGATAACGGTGCCCTCTCTTACGAACGGGGAAATTTTGAATCCGGCGGTTATCTCCTGTTCGACCAACAAGGGGTGCCAAGCTTTGTACCCAAAAAAGAATTCGGTTTTGGCGATCTCAACGACAAGTTTTGTTCCCAAGGTCATTGTGAACCAAGGGAGAAATACCGGCTGGTCGTGCAATCCAACCGGGTACTCGTTCTGGATGGTCATGCCGACGAAAACAGGGATGATGTCGCCGATTTTGCCTCGGCCCTCTCGGCGAATAGAGACGGTTCTGTATCTCTTACGGTCGCCTTCGAACCGGGCAAAGAGCCGAATGGTTCCGGGCCGACGCCGCTCGAGTTTGCCGAACTCTTGGCCCGGCACGAAAGTCGCTTCGCCATTAATCTGGATGGAGGGCCTTCGACGCAACTGGCCTTCCGTCATCGTTCTTTAGGAATACCGAATGATCTTGTTCCAAGAAAAGCAGGTAGTCCTAACAGGATGCCGCAACTCTTTGTGGTCAATTCCACCCCCTTCCCGGAACTCTGGAAGGCGGTCACGGATGATGACTTGCTGACCATCCATGAATGGAATCGGTTGTCTCCCTGGATTTTAGAAAATTGGGAGAAAAACGGGGTCTCCACCCTCTCCCAATTTTTGGAGGATGCGGTCATCAACAGAAACTGGGTGATCGCCCCGGCTATTCTCAGGAAACTGCACGAAATCGGGATCGAACCCCAAAAGGTTGCTATCATCGCTGAACGGCAAAAAGCGGCAGAAACAGTTTACACCGCCTTTCGTCAAGCCACTGAAAATGATAAGCGTCTGGAAATGCGTGAGATCAGCGCCTTTTGGAGTTCGTTGGAGGGGATCCCTCAATCCGATCGCCGGGCGGGGGTCCTATTTTTTCTCGATTTTTTACGAAGCCACCCGGAATGCTCGCTGGATGAAAGGAGCCGTTCCTTTCTTTCAAAGGCGTTCGGCCCTTACATCAACCCGATCTGGTCGTTGCGTTTCAGAAAAATTGAAGGTTAGAGAGGTCTCATGCCTGAAAAACCGGTCCTTTACTTTGATGACATGTGTCACCTTTGCCGTTGTTCCGTCCAGCGTTGGCAACGAGCGACCGGTAATCGCATCGATTACCTCCCCTCGCCAACCCGTCTAGAGGCAGTTCAACTGGTGGAGTCTGACGGAAAGATTTATAACGGCGCTGAGGCGGTCTTTCGAGTTTTATCCTACGCACCCGGATGGAAGAGAAACTTCCTCAAATCCTACGAAAGATTCTATATCTTTGCGACAACGAGCGAGTGGTTTTACAGGGTTGTGGCCAGACACCGGAAATTATTTTCAAAACTTATTCGGTGTCCTTCGGAGGAACGGCATTAAGGAAATCAAGACGCCTTTGGGCCACTTCCGTCACTGAATCCAGAGGGAAGGGTGGTACACCCAAAGGTTCCGAGAGGGAGCGCAGGGAGTATCTTTGGGTCCCTTCATCATACACAATGAAGAGCCCGAACAACGCCTGAAAGGTCGCTTCATTCGACGTATAATAATATTCCGGTTCTTGCCGGTAAGGACTAAAGAGAGCCGATAGAGCATCCGTCAACCATTCAAGCCCGCCCTTTTCCACGTCATCAAAGAGAGAACCGCCTATTGCCTTCGGATCACGGCCACTCTCCTTCTGCCAGAGCGCACCCACAGCCTGACTCGCCGCCTTAAAAGAGGTCTCATCCACAACCTTGTTCCGGATCAGACTGCCCCAGATGGCATGGGCATACTCGTGGCGCAAAGGGGCAACATACTGTTCATCCCAGACAAGATAGATCCGGCTGTTATCCAGTATAAAACCAAAAAGATCCCCTGCGGCGATTCGTTCAAAACTCCGATAGGCCTCCGTAATCCTTTCTCTGGCCTCTTGGAACTTCCCTTCGCGAAGAAGGCTCTCTCCACTTTCGAGGAGATCAACGGCATGATTGTAATAAACATTCCAGAAGGTTTCTCGGGTAACAAAATTGACAGTCGGTTGAGAGGCCTCCTTGCCAACCTGTGCGATTAATCCCGGGGGGTACCGGCCAAGGGTTTCCTGCGTAAAGGAAACGAGGCGATTGCCAAACCCTTCTTCTGAATGGAGCCTCGGCTCTTGGGGATCGACCAGGACAGGAATCTTTTCTCCCGCTACCTCGGCTAGGCCGATTGGTTGAAATGCCTTGGGTGACACACCATTGTGTGACTCACCCTTGGGAACCGGTCTCTTCTTGGTAAGTCCCGCCGACCGGAGACCGGAAATGATCTTCCAAAGAGTCACTTCCGAGGGGATAGGCACCCTGTACCCGTTGAATTCCATCAGGGGAGAAAAAGAAAAGGCATACGGAGTCGTATCCACAGAGGAGGAAGGATGGATGAGATCCGGATTGAGCCCGGTCGCCCGGGCAAGAAACCCCTTTTCTGTCTCCGGCGTTGACGCATCAACAACAATGGACCCCCGTAAAGCAAGCGACCGGAGGACCCTTTCGACCTCTCCATTGAAACTCGTCGCGAGGGTAAAACGGGAAAGTGTCCCATAGTCAGCGGATCTTTTAAAAAAGGAGAATGAATCTTCTTTTGGTTTTTCATGAAAGCGATCCGGAAGGAAGAAATAGATCTCTTCCCTTCCGTTCAGATCGTCCAGGATGGAATCAATCGACGCGATATATTTCTGGAGTCGTTCCTTGAGCTCTAAATCAGTCGTGGGTGATTGAAGCGCCGCTTGAAGGTTCTTTTTTGCCTGCCGCATCGCGCCCAGAACCAATCCCGTCGTTTGACGATCCAGCTTCCCATGATAAAAAACAGGGCCCGGGTAGGAATGTTCCCTCTGCTTCAGGTCAGAAACCGCTTCTTCCACCTTCCTGTAGAAATGATACCGCTGATCCAGGGGGACCCCGGCAACGGACAACGAAATGCTCGCAATTCGAACAAACCGGTTAAATTCACGGACCCCATAAAGCCGGCCGTTGGAACCAATGGACGAAAAATTCTCCTCCGTCAAATGCGGTTGTTCCACGGAACAACGGTAAGGAACCGGTAGAATCGCTTTGTCATCCCAGGCATCGGCGGCAACTTTTGAACGATTAAGTAGAAAAGAAACCGTCTCGTCAAAATTCAACCGGCGGACAAGCCGGCTCCCTGCCGTAGAAGTGGACCGATCCTTGGCCTCATACCAGGTCCTTTCGTAGAGAAGATAGGAATCTTTCTCATCCGGACCGGGAACTGTTCCCGGTAAGTCCTTAAAAACAATATAATGATCTCGAAAGGAATCTGATTTTTGACCGCGAGGGGGTGGAGGATCCAACGGAGCGGTATGAAGAACCTCCTTCACGTCGCTTCCTATTCCAAGTGCGATAAGAGCGATTGTCTCCTCTAGACTCCTGGGTGTAACGCGAGGAGTCTCGACTCGGGGAGTCTCCACCACAGGGATTTGAATACAAACCGACTTTGTGGGTCGCGGGGGGGCCATCGTTGCCTTTATTATCGGCAAAAAGGGGGGGTGGGTTGCCCTTAATTTTTAGTGGGTGATTACTTGAAAAGTAGAATAATTTCATGTGGTTCCGCAATCAGAAAATCCGGCTGACTGGCGTGGACTTCCTCCTCACCCCGGAACCCGTACGTCACCCCACAGGTCAGGATCCCGGCATTCTTTCCGGTCTCGATATCAACCCGGCTGTCCCCAATCATCACCGCTTGGGCCGGGGGGCAGTTGAATTCTTTTAAGAGGTGATGAATCGCCGCCGGGTCCGGTTTTTTCGGAAAACCATCCTCCCCCCCAATGATCGCCGAGAAATAATGGTCCACCTTGAGCCCCTTGAGGATCGGAAGGCTAAAAACCCCCGGCTTGTTGGTCAAAACCGCCTGCGTTTTCCCTTTAAAGTGATGCAAAACTTCCTTCACCCCTGCAAAAAGTTGCGTCTGGTCCAGCAGGTGTTCGAGGTAATGAGTTTTAAATATTTTCAACGCCTCTTTAAACTTCGCTCCCCCCTCCTCCCCCACTGATTTGGCGATAAGTGGTCGGACGCCATTGCCGACATAACTATAAACAACCTCGTTGGAAACAGTCGGCAGACCCAACTGGGTCAAGGTCCAGTTGACGGAATTGGCAATATCTTGTTTTGAATCGATCAGCGTGCCATCGAGATCGTAGATGAGGAGAGAGATCTTCATAATCAGACCGCCCCCCAACCCCCTCCTTAGCTAAGGAGGGGGAGAAAGGGGGAGGTCTGGGATACTTACGATTTTGACAAAAGAGATTCAAGCTGTTACTCGGAAAGAATGAACATTACCTTCGTTTTCATCCTTTTTCTTACACATTTAGCCTGTGGTCTCTTGATCACACTTTTGTTTCTTCCTGAGGCGGGGATTGACAGACGCTTCTTCAAATCGATCAGCTTTTGGTCCTTTCTGTTCTTAGCAAGTGCGCTCCTTTTAGAAAGGCATTACGCCTTCTCGCTCCCGCTCCCGTTCAAGGTCTCTCAAGGGCGATTCGCCCAACCCTCAACGGAACTCCTCAACATCGCCAACATCTTAGGGGTTACGCTGGCCGCAACCTGTTTTCTCTTTTGGATGTTTGCCCGATGGGGGAGCCTGCGGCTCTTTATTGTTATCCGGTTTGCAGGCCTTCTCGCCCTGGGGCTCCTCTGTGTGGAGGCGTTGATCTATCGACCCCAGCTCAATCCGCTCTGGGTCTCCACCATCAACCTGCCGCTCAATTTTATCTCGTCGGCGCTTCTTCTCGGTTCCTTCCTGGCCGGGATGATCTTTGGCCATTGGTACTTGATCGACACGGAGATGCCAAAAAAACTCCTCTTGCAGATGGCCTGGATCCTGATCGGCGCCCTCGCCCTGCGGGTCCTCTCTATTGCAGTCACCCTCCTCCTTTATAAGGAACTGGTCTACCCGGAAACCAACTTTATGGAGAACCTGATTTCACTCGCCGGCCATGGGATCTTTTTCTGGCAGAGGGTCCTTGTGGGGCTTGTGATCCCTGCGATTGCGGCCGTGATGGTCTGGTCGACCGCACGGGGGGGATCGAACCAGTCGGCAACAGGGATTATGTATGTCGGGATCGCCTTTATCTTTATCGGTGAACTGGCGGCACGGTATCTGTTCCTTCTTTCAGCGATCCCGTTGTGAAAAAATTCTCCTCCAACGACAAAAGAGAATCAATCACCACCTGCCGTGACTGCGGAGCCAAGGATCTCTACCTGCAAAAAACTTTTCCCCGAAAGATCGGGATTCCAATTGTGGTGATCGGCATTATTGCGAGCTTCTGGACCTACGGCTTGTCCTTACTCGTCGTGGCGCTGATCGATTTTATCTTCTTTCACTTAAGCCCCTGGATGCTCGTTTGTTACCGGTGCCATGCCGAGCATCGCGGTTTTGCACAGGGCCTTAATTTTAAGGAATTTGATCGGCACACCGATGAATTGTACCGGTATGGGGGGAATTAAACCCCCTCACCCTGACCCTCTCCCGCCAGGGGAGAGGGAAATATCTTTTAATAAAATTTCCCCTCCCTTGATGGGAGGGGATGAAGGGGAGGGTGAAAGTTTAGAGACTTTTCTCCCAGCGGACACGGCTTTCGATGATCTTAGCCCTGCCCAGAGAAGCACATTCCCTGAACAACCCGTAAAAAATGGCCGACAGGGTCAGCAGGCAATAGGGGAAAAAACAAAAAATCGCCAGCGCCTGTCGTTTGGAAATCCCACCAGAGAAACGAAAGACCGAGAGGAATGTCAGTGAATAACTCAGGGTACAAACCAGCAAGACCACCCCATAAAAAAAAGTGGGGGTGAGCCATCCGGTAATAATCTGAAAAATCATCCGCCCAACCCCAAAGAGGGTAAACCAGCCGAGGAAATATTTAATCACCTCAAAAGAAAAAAACTGCCCCTTGTGCAGGAAGTAAAACCAATAATCGTGGCCAATCTTGTAAAAAGTGGTCGGGAGGTAAAGAAGGGCATGGAGGTACCAGTAAAGGACCACCGGCAGGACAAAAAGCCAGAGCGGTAAAAAATCTTTCTTGAGAAAAAGCCCCCTGTGTTTGGCAATCACCTGCAAGGTACCGCGGGCCCAGCGGGTCCTCTGGCGGAAGAGACCGGAGATCGTTTCAGGCACCGCCGTAAAACCGACCGCCTCCTCTTCCATCGCAATCCGGTACCCGGCCCGTGTCAGTTCGAGACAGACATCAAAATCCTCGGTCGCGGTCTCTGCCGGAATTCCCCCGATTTTTTCTAGTGCTGATTTCTTGGCGGCAAAAAATTGCGGAACCACGGAAACAGTCTTGAGGGTATGCTGCGCCGCCCGCCAGGCGGAAGAAAGGGTGTACTCCAGTTCCTGAAACCAGGTCAGGAATTTTCGGGTTGGGATCGCCCGAACATTGGCCGCCACCGCCGCCACCTCGGGGGATGAAAGAGGTTGAACAATCGCCAGAAGGGCCTCCGGCGCAACGGTCGTGTCGGCATCCAGGACAATTAACGCCTCATGGGTCGCCTGCTTCAAGGCCGCGTTCAAGACACGCGCCTTCCCCAAACGGTTTGTCTGGATCAACCGGATGTTCGGCCCCCTCCTCTGAAACTCTTCAACAATCGCCACGGTCCGGTCTCTTGAACCATCATCAATGACAATGATTTCTTTTTCGTTGGGATAAGCCGCCTTCAAAAGGCTTTGAAGTGTGGGGCCGATATTTTTCCCCTCGTTGTAGGCCGGGATTAAAATGGAAAGAGGGGGGGCATAGGTAGTGGCGTCCGGCCTCAGGCGGACGCCACTACGTTTTCGTGGGATTAAAAGGAGGAGGATCAAGACGGCGTAAAGAACCGAGAGGAACAACATCAGGGCGGTCTGGATCGATTGGATGACCATACGGAGCGCTTCCTACCGGTTTTTGCCCCCTTCGTCAACTGTCGTCCTCTCTTGCTCTTTTCATTCCTTTTGTTATGAGTATCCCCTCTCCCCCTTGTGGGAGAGGGTTAGGGTGAGGGGAAAAATGAATCGTTACCTGGAAATCGCGAAAGAAAGGGTCCTGATCTACGATGGGGCGATGGGGACGAATATCCAGATTCGTCAGCTCTCGAGCGACCCCTCGCGAAAACTGACCAAAAAAGATTATGGCGGGCATGACGGCTGGAACGAAAATCTGGTCTTCACGAGACCCGATGTCATTGAAGAGGTCCATGCCTCCTTTTTGGAGGTCGGTTGTGACGTCCTCGAAACCAATACCTTTGGGGGATCACGCCTCAAGCTGGATGAGTTTGGCGCCGGCCCAAGAGTCCTCGAGTATAATTCGACGGCGGCCCGTTTGGCGCGAAAGGTTGCCGACCAGTACAGCACCCCTTCACACCCCCGTTTTGTCGCCGGTTCGATCGGTCCAACCGGGATGCTCCCCTCCACCGATGACCCGGCCTTGGGAAAGATCACCTATGATGAACTGGTCAAAATATTTGCTGAACAGACCGAAGGGCTTGTCGAAGGGGGGGTTGATCTTCTCCTGATCGAAACCTCCCAAGATATTTTGGAGGTGAAGGCCGCCATCACCGGCATCCGTCGCTACTTCAAAACAAAGGGGCGTCAGCCTTTACCCATCCAGGCCCAAGTTACGCTTGACCCGACCGGTCGGATGCTCTTGGGCACAGATATCGGGGCGGTGGTGACCATCCTCCAAGGGCTCCGTGTCGATGTCATTGGTCTCAACTGTTCTACCGGCCCTCAGGAGATGAGGGATTCGGTTCGTTTCCTCGCCGAGAACTGTTCGCTCCCCCTTTCCATTATTCCGAACGCCGGAATCCCTTTGAACAAGGATGGCCAGGCCTTCTACCCGCTGGACCCTGACGGTCTCGCCAAAAGTCTAAAGGAATTCGTTGCCGATTTCGGGGTCGAGATCGTCGGCGGCTGTTGCGGTACCACCCCGGCACACCTCAAGGCGGTTACCCAAGCGTTGAGAGGACAAGGGGGCTCCACCCAAACGAGAAAAAAGAGGTCTCCGGTAACTTCGCAATCATATGTAGCCAGTACTATGAAACAAACTGCCCTGCGCCAGCAGCCGGCGCCAACGTTGATTGGGGAGAGGATGAATTCCCAAGGGTCCAAGAAGATGAAGGAGCTGTTACTGACCGACCAATACGACACCATCTGCCAGATCGGTCGGAAACAGGTCGATGAAGGGGCTCATCTTTTGGATCTTTGTCTCGCGCTGACGGAACGGGATGATGAGGCGGTCCAGTCAAAGATTTTGGCAAAAAAGTTGGCCCAACAGGTCGAGGCCCCACTGGTCATCGACTCCACGGATGCCCAAGTGATTGAGGCCTGTCTCAAGGTTTACGGTGGTCGGCCGGTGGTCAACTCCATCAACATGGAAAATGGGTTGGAGAGGATCAAGGCGGTCTGCCCGCTCGTGGAAGAACATGGCACCGCCGTCGTCGCCCTCACAATCGATAAAGACTCAGGAGGGATGGCGAAGACGGCAGAAACTAAATTTGCAGTGGCTAAAAAGATTCATGACTATGTCACTTCTCACTACCAAATCCGGCCGGAAGACCTGATCTTTGACGCCCTTACCTTCACTTTGTCGACCGGAGATGACGAATTCAAAAATTCGGCGGTGGAAACGTTGGAGGGGATCCGAAAAATAAAGGCAGGGCTTCCCGAGGTCCATACAACTCTCGGGGTTTCCAATGTCTCTTTCGGCCTCGGCCGGCCGGCCCGACGGATTTTGAATTCTGTCTTTCTCCATCATGCCGTCCAGGCAGGACTGGATACCGCCATCGTCAACCCGGCCGAGATTTTGCCCTACTTCGAAATCCCGGAAGAAGAAAGAATCCTGGCGGACGGCCTTATTTTTAACAGAAGCCCGGACGCACTGCCTAAACTGATTACCGCCTTCGAGAATAAAACCGTCGGGCCGGCCACCCCTTCCAAAGAGGATGAAAACTTTGTCAACCTCTCACCGGAGCAAAAAATCCATTATAAAATCCTGCACCGGAAACCGGAGGGGATAGAAGCATTGATCGATGAGGTCCGCCAGCGCCGGGACCCGGTAGACATCTTGAACAATGTCTTGCTCCCGGCGATGAAGGAGGTCGGGGATAAATTCGGTGCTGGTGAATTGATCCTCCCCTTTGTTCTCCAATCGGCCGAGGCGATGAAAAAGGCGGTGGCCCATCTGGAGCAATTTTTGGAAAAGAGCGCCTCGACGACCAAGGGAACCGTTGTCCTTGCAACGGTTTATGGTGATGTTCATGACATCGGCAAGAATCTGGTCAAGACAATCCTCTCCAACAACGGTTACGTGGTCCATGACCTTGGCAAGCAGGTCCCGATCCAGACGATCCTGGACAAGGCCCAGGAGGTGAATGCCGATGCGATCGGTCTTTCGGCGCTCCTCGTCTCTACCTCCCGACAGATGCCGGCCTGTATCGAGGAATTGTACAAGAGGGGGATGAAATATTCTGTTATTATCGGCGGCGCTGCGATCAATCGAAGATTTGGTCGCAGAATATTTTTTGTGGAAGGACAACCTTATTCCGGAGGCGTCTTCTATGCCAAGGATGCCTTTGAAGGGCTGGATATCATGAACATCCTGACGAGCAAGGATCAACAACCGGCCTTTTATGAAAAAGTCCTCCACGAAGCAAAACTAGAGGTCGCCGGCAAGGGAACGGAAGAAGCTTCAAAAACAACGGTCACAATCAAAATCCCCCGTTCAACCATCCAGCCGCTAAAAATAATCCCCAAACCACCGTTCTGGGGGACACGGGTCTTGGACCGGATCGACCTCCGTGAGGTTTTTCCCTTGATGGATTTTAATTCCCTCTACCGCCTCTCCTGGGGGGTCAAGACTCGTGATAGTGAAGAGTACAAAAAAATGCTAAAAGAAAAATTTGAGCCGTTGCGGCTTGAACTCCAAAAGGAGGTTCTGCGGGAAGGGTGGTTCATGCCGAAGGTCCTCTACGGCTTTTACCCCTGTCAATCTGAAGGGGAGACGATCCATATCTACGACCCGTTGGATGCCAAAAAGAGGCTGACCAGCTTCGAATTCCCGAGGCAACCGGATGCCGGCCACCTTTGTCTCGCCGATTACATCAACCCGGTCGACTCCGGTCTGATCGATCTCATCGCCTTCCATCTGGTCACGATGGGGGAGAAGATCAGTAACGTTTGTGAAGATCTGAACAAAAGGGGCGATTACTCAAAAAGTTATTACCTCCACGGCCTTTCAGTCGAGGCCACCGAGGGGCTCGCCTCCTGGATCCATCAAAAGATCCGAAGCGCCTTGGGTCTTAAAGAAGAGGAAGGAAAGCGTTACAGCTTCGGCTACCCCGCCTGCCCGAATCTTGAGGACCAGGGAAAACTTTTTTCAATTCTGAAACCAGAAGAAGCGATCGGTGTTACACTGACTTCCGCCTTTCAGATGATCCCGGAACAATCAACCTCCGCACTGATCTTCCACCACCCGGAAGCAACTTACTACAACGTCAAAATTAAATAGACTTTTCACCCTCTTTAGATAGAATACTGCCGCTAAACAAGGGGGGAATCATGGACGAGAAAAAACATGGGGCCTGTTGTGGACTTACACTCATACGTTTCTGGGCCGGGATCTGGTTCCTCTGGGCCGGGTATAGCAAGCTGAACGCCGCCTATCTTACCGGCGGCGGTTTTGAAGGGTACGTTCAGAAGTTCATGGAGGCGGGAAGCGTTGGCTTCTACAAAACCTGTCTCGCCAGTGTGCTGGCCCATGCCAAAATTTTTTCCATCCTGACCGCCTTTGGAGAATTGGCGGCGGGTCTCAGTCTCCTTTTGGGATTCATGACCATTTTATCCTCGGTCGGCGTCATTATCATGTGCCTTAACTACCTGCTGGCGACTTGGAATTTCGGACCGGCCTCAATCGGGCTGAATATCACCATGATTATCTGCGGTATTGCATTCATCGTCGGCAAGGCGGGAGGGTGTCTCGGACTGGACGCCAAATTCTGCCCCATGACCAAAAAGTGTTGTAGTGGATAATGCAAATTAAACTGGCCCATAGTCCGGATGCCGATGATGCCTTCATGTTTTATGCCCTGGAGACCGGAAAGGTCCCGACCGGGGATCTCATGATTGAGCATGTTCGAGAAGATATCGAATCCCTGAATCAAAAGGCGGAACAGGGGCTCTACCACGTTACCGCCCTCTCCTTTCACGCCTACCCGGCCGTGGCTGATAAATATGCGCTGATGACAGTCGGCGGCTCTGTCGGGGATGGTTATGGCCCTATCGTAGTGGCCGCCAAGAAAATGAAGCCCCACCAGCTCAAGAAAAAGTTGATGGCGATCCCGGGCAAAAAGACAACCGCCTTTCTAGTGATGCGGATGGTTGAACCGACGATCGGTTATGTCATTCGGCCGTTTGATAAAATCCTGGAGATTGTCAAGGAGGGAAAGGCGGAGACTGGTCTCGTGATCCACGAAGGGCAGTTGACCTACGAGGCAATGGGGCTTTTCAAAGTGATCGATCTTGGCAAATGGTGGCACGATGAGACAGGACTCCCACTCCCACTCGGGGCCAACGCCGTCCGCAAAGATCTCCCAGCCGACGTTCAAAAAAGGCTGGCCAGTTTGATCCGGCAAAGCGTTCAATACGCCTTGGATCACCGGGAAGAAGCGGTGGCCTATGCCCTTTCCTTTGCCCGTGGTCTTGAACCGGAAAAGGCAGGCCAGTTCATCGGGATGTATGTCAACCACTGGACGCTTGATTATGGCCACAAGGGAAGAAAGTCGGTGATTACACTTCTCTCCCGCGCCCATGAGATGGGGCTCTTACCGGAGTCCCCACGGATCGACTGGGTTTCCCCGGAAGAGCCTGACCAAGAGGAGACGGCGCCTGAAGAATCGACCGAGAAATTACCGTTTCCTAATGAAACAAGTTAGGGTTCTTAAATATTCTCAACATTTTTTCTTGAAGATCATGATTTTTCGGTTTATGATGCCCCCCGCTATCAATGAAAGGAGAGATTTATGAGGAATAGGCGTTTACAGTGGGGAATCTTGGGGATCGTATTGATCGGCTTAGCGTCACTCCCCCTTTTTTTTCATGCCTGTGGGAGTTCATCGGATGACAGCTCTTCCACCACCAACCACACCATCACCCTGAAAGGAGCCTCAAAATGAAGAAACTCATCATTCTCCTCTCAGTGTTGATGATTTCAGCCCCGGTTTGGGCGGCCACAGGGACCTCTTCGGCCACCGTCAAGATGTTCAAGGCCTGGCTTTCCCTAAACGGGGACTGTTCAAGCCCCGTTGCCTTCATCAATGAGCCGAGCGGGAAGTCGTTTGATTTTGCCTCAAACCCGACCTTGGGAACCGGTTCCATCGCCGCCGGGACCTACAAGTGCTTCATCATCAAGATATCGGACAATGTCTCCTTCACCCCTTCTGCCAATGAGGGAACCGCCTGTGTTGCGGGGACCTCCTATACGATGGATGTCTGCCGGGACTACGGGAACGGGCAAGTCCCTCAGGTGACCAATCCTGACGACGGCTCCAAAACAACGTGCACCAGCGGTGAGGACACCATCTATGTTTACATCAGCCGTTTTTCAACGGCAGCGGCCGGAAGTCAGGACAACAACGCCTTTGCCCCACCCACCCAGGACGGGGACAGCACCAACGGTTTCAAACTAGCCAACGATATCGTCGTCTCCGCCGATCTGACCGGCACCTTCACCTTTGGCACGGATAATAAGGTGGGTGAGCAACAAACAGGCTCTCAAGGCGCGACACAGTGCGGTATGGAGCCTCCCGACTTCGGTTTCGCGGCTCAGTAAGCGAGAGACGGTCAGCCTTGGGTGAATCACCCTTGGGTGGATCACCCTTGAGCCGCCGGCAGTTCTTTGTCCGCACTCCAATCGCTCCACGATCCTTCGTAGAGCTTCCCCTCAAAGCCAGCCATCCGGAGGGCCAGAAGGTTGGTACAGGCGGTAACCCCGGAACCGCAGTAACAGATCATTGTTTTGACCTGATCGGCCCCGATCTGTTCAAATTTTTTCCTCAGTTGTTCCGGCTTTAGGAAGAGGCCTGTCTCCGGATCAATTATCTCTGTGAAAGGAAGATTGATCGCCCCTGGAATATGGCCGGGTCTTGGGTCAATCGGCTCAATCTCCCCCCGGTACCGCTCCGCAGTCCTGGCATCGATCAGCAAGACCTCGGGATCATCCCTCACCGCCTCAACGACTCTTTTATCCACGACCCACTTTTTTTTGGGTCTGGCGATAAAAGTTGCCGGTGAATAAACGGGAATCTCCCGCGAAATCTTCCCCCCTGACCGGATCCAACTGTTCCAACCGCCGTCCAGGACGGAGACATGGGGATGCCCATAATACCTCAAGAGCCACCAGAGACGGGAGGCTGGAGCCCCTTGCCCGTTGTCATAGGCGACAACAACAGTCTCATGACCAATCCCACTCTTTTCAAGAACCGCCTGAAACCCCCTCTTGTCCGGCAACGGATGACGCCCCGGGCCTTCTTTCCCCGATAAAGGCCCGTCAACATCCAGATGGATCGCCCCCGGGATATGTCCTTCTTCATATTGTTTCTTCCCCTCTCCCGGCTTTCCCAACATCCAACGGCAATCGACAATCCGCAAATCATTGTCCTGCAGGTGTTGGCCCAACCACTCACTGCCCACAAGGGGACTTGTCTCTTTCTTCATAATTTGTTGTATAGCATTTCAACTTTTTATGCAGATAAAAAGTTAGAAATACTTATAGTAATATACTATATAAACGGATGTGGCCCTGCCCGCAACCATGAAAGCGATTAAAATTTCAGACAACCCTCGGGGACTCCTCCTGGAATGGTCGGATGGTTTTCAGGGCGTTATTCCTTTTACAACCCTGCGCCAGCAGTGCCCCTGTGCCATTTGTAAGGGAGAGCGTCTCCCGTTTGACCCGATGGGAGGTATCGGAGGGAGAGCAGGATCTCCCTCCGATCAAAGCGAACCATCTGGCTTGGCCAGTGGTGAGCAAATAGTTCCAAAGGACCTCTTTAAAGTAGGGAGCTATGCGATCGGCCTCCGTTGGGGGGATGGGCATGACACCGGGATTTACAGCTTCGATTACCTGCGCCAGTTAGTGGAAAATACTAGTCCAAGGGTGGTTCACCCAAGGGTGATTCACCCAAAGGAAAATAGCTGACAGCGCCGTTGGGATCGGTACCAACCCCAAGCGGTTCGATATGGAGCGGTCGCACGGAGGTCTCTACAACGATCTTAAAACCTTTCTTCCTCGCCTTCTCGCAAAAGGAAAAATCCTCACTCAGGTTCCCAAACCCCTGCCACTCACTGGTAAACCAGGGGGGCTTCATTTTTTCAAACACCTCTCGGTGGATCAGGAGACAGCCGGCACCGACAACATCAACCGTGAGGGGCTTCTTTTTCTTCTCTAGTAGAACCGGCTGGTAATTCCCGTTTTTGTCTTTGCTGAAAGCCATCAACTCATGGGGAATGGTCCGCTTCCGGTAGAGGCCGCTCACAATCGGCTGGTTCACCTTTAAAAGTTTAGTCAGGGTATCCGGGGCTGGAAGGATATCGGCATCCAAAAAGAAGAGGTGCGTCGCCCCGATCGGGTGTTCCAGCATCTTCCGGATCAGGTAATTGCGGGCCCGGTCCACAAGGGCCCCCTGAAAGACCATTAACTCAGACTGAAGGGGTCGTTTCAATTCCAAAACGGCAGAAACTACTTGCCAATAGATTAACGGGGTCGCCAAGGGGATACCGATCACTATGCGAGGTTTCATTATTAGTAATTTCCTTACTTCGTTTCTCTCATAAAAACAAACAAATTGACAGCACCCTCAAGGCTCTTTTATGAAGAAGAGATGACACAACCTCTCTACCAGTCGGAAATTTCGCATCTCAGACTCCTTTTCCGAGGAAAGGTCCGTGACATTTACGATTGCGGTAACGAACTCCTCCTGGTCGCCACAGACAGGCTTTCCGCATTTGACGTTGTCTTCCCAACCCCCATTCCCGGGAAGGGAGAAATCCTGACCCAGATGAGCCTCTTCTGGTTCGAAAAAATGAAGGGGATCCTGCCCAATCACCTTTCCGAAAAACCGGTCAAGTCCCTCTTTAAAGATCCCAAAGAGGTTTCTCTCTATGAAAAAAGGTCGATGCTGGTCAAAAAGACAAGGGCCTTGACCGTAGAAGCCGTAGCCAGGGGATATCTGGCTGGATCAGGCTGGAATGATTACAAGGAAACGGAAAAGAGTGGTTTCCCCAAGGTCTGCGGTGTTTCTCTCCCAAAAGGATTGAAGGAGGCCCAAAAACTCCCCGAACCGATCTTCACCCCCTCCACCAAGGCCCCCCAGGGAACTCACGATGAAAATATCACCTTCGAGGAAGCGGTCAAAATCATCGGGCGGGAACTCTTGGAAAGAGTCAAAGAGGCGACCCTTAAAATTTATTCGGATGCCGCTCGTTACGCTGAAAAACGGGGGATCCTGATTGCCGATACCAAATTTGAGTTCGGCCTTTTCAACAACGAATTGATCCTGATTGATGAGGTCTTGACACCCGACTCCTCCCGCTTTTGGCCGAAAAATGATTATCGGGTCGGACTCTCGCCCCCCAGTTACGACAAACAGTTCGTACGGGATTACCTCAACGCAACCGGCTGGAACAAAAAACCACCGGCCCCGGAACTTCCAGGAGAAATAGTTAAAAAAACAGCGGAGAAATACTTTGAGGCCTTCCGCCAGCTGACCGGCAAATCAAAAATTTAAGTCCACCATGACCTTCTGGAAGCGCTGTTTGATCTCCCGCCCGGTTGTTTGAACGATAGTCTTTCTATCGATCCGGTAGTGCAGGTAGTAAGGAACAATACAACCGCAACGATCACAATCGGCCTTGGGACCCAACATACACTTTTCCTTGACCTCACCGTGGGTCGTAAGCGAATACCCTTTGCTGGCAAAGATGCAGTTGTCGGTTACCTTGCGAGAGTTTTCAGAAAGCATCAGCTTCAAAACCCCCTCCGGCATTGCAATAAAATCCCCATATTTTTCTTTTTTCAGCCGGAGCAGCTTCTGAATAACAGCATCGCGAGCCTCCCAGCCGATCCAGAGGTCATCGGGCAATCCCTCAATCGGGGTGTAGAAATCGAACATCATCCCTTTTAGAAATGTTGTTGTCCGCCAATCTTCCAGGACCTCTTCAATGGTATCCTTGTTTAACGAGGTCACACACATCGCCCCGGTCACATGGAGATTTTCACGACTGCAGTTTTTCTTCATCTCCTGATAAAGCCCCTTTTGCCGGCGCATTTTTTCATGGGCCTCTTCGTTACCGTCAATGGAAAGGTGAAAAAAGAGATCCGGCCAGTCGGGTAGCGGGATGGTCCCATTGGTCACAATCAGGTTATGGAGAAAATGTTTCTTGCACCTTTCAATAACCCCTTTCCGAAGCAGCGGCTCCCCTCCGACCCAGGTACAACTATGGAGGAATTTGGAGGTCTTTTTGAGTTCCAGAATTCTCTGTTCCCACCCTTCGGCATCAAGGGTTCCCTCCTGTTCCTGTTCAAAAAAATAACAGTGAGCACACCGAAGGTTGCACTGATCGGTCACATCCACCGAGATGAAAGACCCCTTGGGAAATCCGACGGTAAAGAAAAAAACCTGCGGGATGAGGTGATAGCGGAAAAAAGGCTTTATTTCCCCCATAACCCTGCTAAGTAAGCAATATGATCGAACTCGTCAATTATAATAACGGGACTCTTGAGATCGTTGGTGACGGCCAAAAACTCTCTCTCCCTCGCGAAAAGGCCTATTCCCTGGTGATGGCGGCCCGGATGCATACTATTGAGGGATTCAAAAAAAAACTGGAGGGGTTAAAATCACCCTTGGGTGAAACACCCCTTGTCGGTCTCATCCTGGATCAGTTCCCCAAACTGGATCATACCGGACAGTGGAACCTGAAGGAGAAATTCGCCCGCCTGCGGACGCTCGCCACCGACTACCCTACCCCTCCTCAAACTGAGGTGGCTGAAAAGATCCTCCTTTTTTAATGAGAAACCATCGCCCGGATGGTGCGAAAGAGTCCCTTGAAAGAGCTAAAGGTATCGTCAACCGCTGAGGCCTCGTAGCCGCAATGGACCATGCAGTCGGCGCACTTTTCGAATCGGCCGGTCCCGTATTTTTCCCACTCCGTCCCTTCCATCAAATCCTTGAAGGAATGCGTATACCCTTCTTGAAGAAGGTAACAGGGCTTCTGCCAGCCAAAAACATTGTAAGTGGGATTCCCCCAAGGGGTGCATTGATAATCGATCTCCCCCTTCAGGAATTTAAGAAAAAGTGGCGATTCATTAAATTTCCAGTGCTTCTTCGGCTTGTGCAAAATCTTGGAAAAGAGCTCACGGGTCCGGTTCCGTTTGAGAAAGTGTTCACGGTCAGGGGCCTTTTCATAGGAATAACCCGGGGAAATCATCATCCCCTCAACTCCCAGTGCCATCATCTCATCAAACATCCTGCGGACATTCTCCGGTTTGGCCCCGTCAAAAAGGGTCGTGTTGGTGGTAACGCGGAAACCTCTCTTGAGAGTCTCCTGGATCGCCTCTGCCGCAACATCATAAACCCCTTCACGGCAGACCGCATGATCGTGATCCTCCCTAATGCCATCCATATGAATACTGAAGGTCAGGTATTTTGAGGGTTTGAAGAGATCCAGTTTTCGTTTAAGAAGGATCGCATTGGTGCAAAGGTAAATATATTTTTTTCGTTCTACCAACCCTGTCACAATCTGCTCAATTTCCGGATGGATCAATGGCTCTCCCCCCGGAATGCTCACCATCGGGGCCCCACACTCATCAACCGCCTTGAAACATTCTTCGGGACTCAGTCTTTTGTTCAAGGTTTCTTCAGGATACTGGATCTTGCCGCATCCAGCACACTCCAGGTTGCAGCGGAAAAGGGGCTCCAACATGAGGACAAGCGGGTAACGTTTCCTCCCCTTCAACTTCTGGGAGACGACATAGCCGGCCACGCGGGCCATCTGGGAAAGAGGAACAGACATTAAAGCGAGTTTACTTCAGTTACTTCCGGGATCTGGGCCTTCAGTCGATTCTCGATCCCCATCTTCAGGGTCATGATCGAACTCGGACAACTGCTGCATGAACCTCGAAGGGTTAAGGTAACTACGCCATCTTCATAACTATGAAACACCACATCTCCCCCATCCCGAGCCACCGCCGGACGGATTTCATTGTCCAGAATGGAACGGATTTTAGTTTCGATCTCACTGGTCTCACTCGTAGAGATGGCCGGCTCCTTGACATTCGCAATAGTCTTGTCCGATTCCAGATAGGCCTTGAGGCTGTCAATCACACTATCCATTAATTCCGGCCAACTTAACTCGTGGGTCTTGGTTATCGTCACAAAGTTCGTCCCCAGAAAAACACCGCCAACTCCAGTCACCTTAAAAAGTTCGCGTGCTAGAGGGGCTTCAGTCGTTGAAGCCACGTTTGGGAAATCAAGTCCGCCCGATCGCAGGATTGTCTTTCCCATCACACTGAATTTCACGCTGGAAGGGTTCGGCGTCGGCTCGGGGAAAACGGAGATGGATGGCTTTGTTTCAGCCTTGGGTGTAACATCCTTGGGCGAAGAATAGGTAGGCAACCCGGCCGCTGGCTTCGACGCGCCATAACTGGGGAGCCCTTTTTTGCCTTCTTCCTTTTCGGGGGAATCACCCTCGGGTGAACCACCCTTGAAACGATTGGTCAATTTTTCAAACATGGTTTTTCTCCTTATTTAAGGGCCAGTGTAGGTCCGTTAAAACCGGCTTGTCAAGGAGGGGAATGATTGGAAATCTTAGGCCGCTTCGTCCTCAACGCTGTAGTTCGGAAACATAATCACAGCGGGATGGACTTTCAGGGCCTTCGCCAAGACGAGCGCCCTGTCTCGACCAATCTGCTGACGACCTGATTCCATATTGGAAATATTGGCCTGGGTCATGCCGGTTAACTTGGCCAACCCCCCTTGAGTTAGCTCCTGTAAATTACGAAGTGTAGCCAGCATTTCCCCCGGCGTCATTGAAGCAGGATCTTCCCCTACCACGAAATCCTTTTTATTGATCTTTTTCTTCATCGGATCACCTTTAGTAGCTGTGTGGATTGATCTCCACGACATAAACAGTTAATTGGTCCTTATCTATTTTATAAATCACCCTCCATTGCCTGTTCAGACGAGAGGAGCGAAACCCGCCCCACTCTCCTCTAAGGGCTTCATCATGGAACCCCTTCATCAACCTTAACCCCTGTGGCCCCTCAAGTTCGACAATGCGCTTCCAGGCGAGGTAGCTTCTTTTTATCTCAACGGGGGCCCGTTTAAATACCTTGGCAACCTCCTTATGCTCCAGAACAGTATACATTCATTATAACAAATATTCAATATGTTAAATATGTCAACGGTAAAAACAGGTATCAGGCCTATTTGTAACTTGATCATTATCCCTTCCGCGCCAGGTACATCGCCTTCCGGAAAATCGCTCGGAGGTGGAAGATATCGGATTCAGTCGGCCGGACCCGGCGGAAGAGATCCCGGATCACCACCATATTCCGAAAAGGGTTCTGGGGGTCCAGATACTGGATCGCCCGTAAGACCTCTTCTAAATGACCGATCATCCCCTCAAAACTCTTCCTTGTTGCCACAGCCGGCTTCGCCGGTTTTTTTATTTTCCAATCATGCAACAGTGACAATTCATAGGCGATCAACAAGACCGCCTGAGAGAGGTTCAAGGAAGGATTTTTTTTATTGGCCGGGATCGAAACGATCCGGTCGCAATAGGCGGCCGCCTCGTTGGAGAGACCGATCTCCTCCGGTCCAAAGAGGATCCCTATTCTGGAACCTGGCTTCTCCCTTTTTAAGTAAGTAACAAGGTCGCGAGACGAAATCTGCCTCCGATTTCGATCTTCCCGCTCACAGGAGGTGCCAATTACAAAATGACAATCGGCCACTGCCTCAGGGATGGTCCTAAAAATTTTGGCCTTTTTGAGAATCTCCCCTCCCCCCATCGACATTTTCACCGCTTCCAAGTTGCGGGGATCACAACGCGGGCTAACCAAACGAAGATCGGCAAACCCCATATTGTGCAAGGCCCGAGCGGAAGAGCCGACATTGCCGGCATACAACGGAGAGACAAGGATGAAAGAAAAATGGATCACAAAGGTTGCTGTTGCGTCACACAATGAATTCCACCGAGACCCCAGACAAGATCTTCGGCACGGATCCCGATAATTTTACGGTCTGGAAAAACCGATTGCAAAATGGCGGTCGCCTCCCGATCGGTCTCCTGCCCAAAGACCGGGAGCAACACAACCCCATTGGCAATATAGAAATTGGCGTAGCTGGCCGGGAGGCAGTCGTCCTGATACCCGATCCCCTTCGGGCCCGGGATCGGTTTCGGCATCGGCAACGGGATGACCGTTAAACGATTCCCATCCTGATCCGTCGCCTCCTTGAGGAGTTCAAGATTTTTTTGAAGAATCTCGTAGTTGGGGTCCCTGGAATCCTTGGTTGAAATGCAAACAACGGTCGTCGGGTTCACAAACCGGGCGATATCATCAATATGCCCCGACGTATCATCCCCGGCAATCCCACTTTTAAGCCAAATGACTTTTTTAATCCCGAGATATTCTAAAAGTTTTTGTTCAATCTCTCCCCGTGAAAGATTCGGATTGCGTGTCGGGCTTAAGAGACAGGACTCGGTCGTCAAAAGGGTTCCCTTCCCATTCACATCAATTGAGCCCCCTTCCAGAACGATGTTCGTCGACAAAATTTTGTGCCCCGTTAGCGTGGCAATTTTTTCAGGTACGGCATTATCGAGCGGCCGTGGCTCCCACCGCCCTCCCCAAGTATTAAAGATCCAGTCGGTCACCACAACATCTTTTCCATTTTTTATAAAAATAGGTCCAAAATCACGGATCCAGGAATCATTGGTTGGGATTCGATGAAAAATAATATTGGCAGAGATCGGAACATCCCCTTTTTGCAAAAGCCCCAAGGCCTGTTTTTCTGATTTCTCATCATTTACTAAAATAGGGACCTTCTCCCGGGGAGAGAGCGCCTTTACCATCGCCACCCAAACGACCGGAATCTTGTCCATCTTCCCGGGCCAGGTCTCCGGATTGTGCGGCCAAGCGAGCCAGGTCGCCTCATGCGGCTCCCATTCGGCCGGCATTCGGTAGGTTAACTGTGGCGGTGTTCCAGGCATGAAAATTATTTGACCAACCGGCTGTACGTATCAGTCCTGCGGGCCTTCAAAAAGGGCCAGTCCTTGCGGACGGCATTGATTTCTGCAAGATTACAAGGAACCAAGAGCAATTCCTCTTTGCGATCACTCGCCAGGGCAATCACCTCTCCCAACGGACTGGACACAAAAGAGCTCCCCCAAAAATGGAGGTGGTCTTCCTCCCCGACCCGATTCACCGCGGCGACAAAGACACCATTCGCAATGGCATGACTTCGTTGAATGGTAATCCAGGCTTGTCTTTCTTTCTCATTCAACGACTGCTGACCTTTTTTCTGAACGGGCCATCCAATCGCTGTGGGGTAAAAAATAATCTCGGCCCCATCCAGGGCAAGAAGTCTGGCCGCCTCCGGGAACCATTGATCCCAGCAGACGCAAACACCGATCCGGGCATAGCGGGTCTGAAAACTCTTATACCCCAGGTCGCCCGGTGAGAAATAAAACCGCTCCCCGTAATAATTGGTAAGGTCATCCGGGATATGGGTCTTCCGGTATTTTCCAACCAGGAAGCCATCGGCATCAAAAACAACGGCGGTGTTGTAATAAACTTTATTTTCTGTCTGCTCAAATAGGGAGGCGACCAAAACAACCTTCTTTTCAGCCGCCACCTTTGACAGTCTCTCGGTTGAATCCCCGGGAATCCTCTCTGCCAGCTCAAAGAACTTTTTGTTTTCTACCTGACAGAAATAACGGGAGAGAAAAAGCTCTGAAAGAGAAATGATCTGGGCCCCACGGTCGGCCAATTTTTTAATATCTTCCACCGCCTGTGAAAAATTGCGCCGGGGGTCCCCACTGCAGGCCCGCTGGACAAGTCCCAGAGTTACCGTGTTGGCCATAAAGGCACTATACCGGAGCATCACCAACTTGCAAGAGGATCATTGACGATTTTCTCACCATAAGACATATTAAAAACCGATGCAGTCGCTCAAAGAAGCCCTCCTCAAAACAGGACTGATCACCAAGGAAAAAATCAAGGCAGCCGAAGAGGCCTCAAAGAGAAGGGGCCGTCCCAATCCCCCAAAAAAAGCGGTGAGACCATCGACCCCACGACCCCCCAAGCCGGTTGAGAAAGTCCATGAACATCACATCCGCACCTTGTGTGAGGAGTGCCAAAAAAGTTCCCCGGACGTGGAATATTACCAACATCGCAAGAGGAGTCTGGATAAGTACTGGCTCTGCGTCAAATGCGCCGATGACCAATCTGTCCCGGATGACTGCCGCCAAACCCACCAGAGCCCCCAGGCCAAGACCGGCCTTTTCCGGCGGGAATATGGGGCCACTAAAGTTTTCCAGCCTTAGTTTTTCAACCTTGATATTTAAAAAGTTTCTGCTACAAGAGGTTGCTTCTAACCAAAGGAGAAGCCATGAGCGACATGCTTGTTGTAGCCTCAAAGGTAAAACAATACATCCGTGAGAAATCGGGGATGAACACCTCAGCCTCCACACTCCAGGCCTTGACCGAGATCGTTAAAAAGACCTGTGACCAGGCGATCCAGACGGCCCAGCAGGAGGGGCGGAAGACGGTGATGGACCGCGACTTCCCCGGTACCGGTTCAGGAGGGGCCGTTTAGCCCCCCAGTTTTTAAGGCAACTTTTGCCATTTCCCCTCCGATAAGTCCCGGGTGAGGGAGGGAAACGATGGATAAAAACCAAAGTACGGCCCGAAGGGAAAGAAGGAAGTACGCCCGCCTCGATATTGCCGTCACCGTTAGTTACGCCGTTGTTTCCGGTAATGGTGAGCTCAGTCCCTACGCGGAGGCGATCAGCAGCGATATCAGCGCCGGGGGCCTAAGACTGATGACCCCGGCTGCCCTCCAGAATGGGTCGACCCTCGACCTGGAAATCTTTACCCCGGAGCAGGAGGGGAGCCCCATCCACGCCAGCGGTGAGGTGGTCTGGCAGAATCAGGTCTCTGAAAATAGTTTTGAAACCGGGGCGATTATCCGGCATATGGAAGAGAAGGACAAAAAGAAGTTTTTGGGCTTTGTCTTTGATCAGATGTCGCGCTTTGTCGGAACCACCAACCCGGCCGTTAACTGAATTAAACCCGTCTAAAAACCTTTTGTTGAGGGGGAAGGCGGTCCTGCCCGTTGTTCTGGGGGGTGTCGTTGGAGGAGGGTTGCGGCATCAGACCCGTCAAGGGCGATTCGCCCAAGAGCGCCAGGCCGCTTTCTTTCAAACCTGAAAATCCCTTGTCCCAGTAGCCACTCTGGGTCCCCAGTTCGGCAAAGAAGTTTTTCAATACTGATGGTACATAGTTTTGGGTTTCGGCGTACGGGGGAATCCCTCCCGCCTTTTCAACCGCTCCCGGACCGGCATTATAGGCGGCAATCGCCTTTGGTAGGTCTCCATCAAAACGATCGATCATCTGACGAAGGTATTTGGAACCGCCATCCACATTCTGCCTAATATCGAATGAATTCTTAACCCCCATTTCTCTCGCCGTGGAAGGCATCAGTTGCATCAACCCTTGAGCCCCAACGGGGGAAACGGCACGGGAGTTGAAATGACTCTCCTGCTTGATAACCGCATTAATCAGTTCGGGCGGCAGGTTATATTTTGAGGAAGCCTCCTGAACGGCAAGATTAATTTCTTCTTGTTCCTCTTCCTTGGCACTGAGGGGCCGGAACGATTTTTGTTCGGAAATACCGGTTTTTGGTTTGGAAGAAGTTTCCTGAAGAAGGGCCGCAAAACTCCCTTCCTTTTTAGTAGACCCCACTTGACTCTTTTCAGAACGGTCCACCTTTTGGGCAGAACCATATGGGTTGAGTTTGGGCAAGAGCATACCAAGGGATAATCTTGCAGTTTCCATGCCAATCCACGGATCAATAAAGTTAAGTGATCACAGCTAGTTAAAGATAATGGGGTTGAAACAAGGGGGGTCTTCAACCCCCTGAACCGGGGGGTTGAAACTACATCTTGGCCAACAGCTCTGAGAGCCAGACAATGTTACCGTAATAGGTATCGACCAGGAGGCCGGTAACGTACCAGACCGGGGCATGCGAGAGTTTGATATAACCACCGAGAGAAAACCGGGAACTGTAGTGCCAGACATAGTCGCCGGTCAGTTTCTTGAGGAGGAAACCGCTCGCCAGTTCCACCCCAAAAAAGACCAGCATATAACCAACGGCCCGAAAGAGGAGGGGGTAATAGACCAGCTGATTATGGACCGGTTCAAAGAGAAAGGCGATAAGACTATAGATCGGAAACATCCAGAGAGAGGTGTTGGCAGAAAGCCGCCAGCTTTTATTTTTGACCCTATCCTTCACACCGGTATAGAGGATCTCCCCGATCCAGCCGGCAAGACCAAACAAAAGATACCTCCAGACGGTAGCACTCATTGGTTTTTCCTTTCGATCTCTATAAAATTCGAGGTAACCTCATCCGGCATCTCGGCAAATGGTTTCTGGCAGAAGAGTGCCTGTAGGCGAGCCCTGCCTAAAGAAACATCTCCGGGTAACAACACTGAAAAAGTCTCTCCTTTTTCCTTGACCAGAGCACACCCCTCTTTGGGCCTAAAAAGAGGCTGTTTTCCTCCCCCCTCTGAGACCAGACTGACCTCTTTCACCCCAAACGGGTAATCGGTCACCTGCACGAAGGAAATTTCTGCCGGTTGACCGGGAGGGTACCGGTCAAAATCAGTGGTGAGGAAGATCCTCTTGTTGTGGTCCGCAATCGTGGTTCCGGTTTTGGAGGAGGTTTCATCCCAGAAACGGGGCTTTCCGGTATCCAGATGAAGCGTCTTCGTGTGATAAAAACCGAGGCCGCAACAGTCCTTATCCCGAAGTTCCTGCCATATTTTCCGGGCCAGATTGTAATTCAGTTGCAGATCAGCCGCCAGACCGTCTTTGTGAAGGCTTGCCTTCCCGGCCATCTTCCCGGCCTTCCGGAGTTGTTCATTTTCCTCCGGACTCCGGTAGCCGGAGCGGATCTGGATCGGGCGAATCCGGTAGTTATCTTCCAGGTAGTCCAAAAGGGCAATCAACCGGAGGGCGATCCGGTCTCCGTACTGATCGGCGCCAAAGAACTGATTGATCGCCTTCCTCCCCTCTTCGGAATAATCCTTCTCCTTGTTCCGGTAGGAGACCTTCAATCGACGGTGACTCCCCCACTCCTGGAGTGAAACAGTCCCATCCCCCTCAAGAAAGAAACGGCCATGCCCCGGCGGGAGAGAGAGACTGGTGGCATCGCTATTAAAAGAAAAACCGATCAGGCCCAGGAGAAGACTGTAAATGACCCGGTTATTCATCGGCCGCTCCACCGGTCCCTTGGCATCGCCTATGCCTCTGGTAACACCCCTGCATCTGTTTCTGGCGGCGTTCAATCTTGCGGTGGAGCCGGTCCCTTTCCGAAACAGACTTCACCACCGCCATCTTGTTATGGGTATCGGCCACCTGATTTTCCATCAGGACGCACTGACGACGGAGCGATTCGCAGTGGGATTTTCCCCCGCTCCATTCCGGTTCGGAAATCGGTTTGGCCTTGTAAGGCTCCTTTTTGCCAAGCACAAAGGGGAGATACCGCCTCGCCTGGGGGAAGGCCACTACCGGTGGAAGGGCAAAGGCCGCAGGGGCAACCCCCAACAAGAGAACCAGAACGAGGAACCTCACAGAGGCCTTAGTAGCGAAAAGGGGGGGAAAGGACAATTGATTTTTCGGTTGCCCCCCTCCCCGCTTCGCGCTACCCTTTCGGGGATGAAGCGATTTTGGCCCCTCCTCCTTCTCATCCTTGCTGGTTGCGGCTCCGGCGACGTCACAATCCAGGTCCCTTTTGTCCGCCTCTTTTATGTCGGGTCCGGAACCGGCAAGATCCTTTCCGCCACCTCGGCCGACGGGGTCAACTTTACGGAGGAATCGGGGACCCGCTTTGAAAAAACGGGCGCCCGTCACCCCGATCTCTTCGAACCGGTTTCCAACCAGTTTGTCCTCTTTACCACCAAGGAAAACCGGCTCTTCAAGGCGACTGCAGACAGTATGAACAGCACCTTTACCGAAGAGACAACCTTTGACTGGGACAAGGGGGGAAACTCCTCCACCCACGCCATCACCGCCACCGGCCAAGATGAATCGGGCAAGACCACAACCACGATAGTGACCTTTCACTGCGCCGACGGAATTATTAAACGATCTAACTATAGCACCAGCGAGGGGTCTCTTTCGGTTAATGCCCGGGCCCTGGTGAACAGCCACGGGAGTGGGGTCATCTGTGACCCAACCGTCATCAAAAAAGAGGATGGGACCTTTCTGATGTTCTACCGCTGGGCCCCTTCGGAGACGAGTACCGATGCGGCGGAACAGAAAATTTACGCCGCAGAATCCTCTGACGGGTTGGATTACACCGCTGGGGTCGCCAAGAAGACAGAAGGCTCAAACTTCAAAACGGTGGCGACCAATGTTGTTCGCGATCAGGCCTCCGCCCCATCCGCAGTCAAAACAAATAGCAGTAAGGTTTACCTTTATGTTCAGGACGGGACCGGTTCCAGCTCTTCGGGCTTAATCGTCGGGATCAGCAAGGATCAAGGGGAAAATTTCAGTTTTCAGTCGGTCGCGATCACAGGCCTTTCCACGGCGAAGGCCCAAGACCCGCATGCGGTCCAGTTGGCAACAGAATCAGAAGAGGTGGTTCCCTAGGTGTCAGATTTCTGAAGGAACCGTTTCCGGTTGTAGAATATTCGCAGGGACAATCAAAAACCCGGCCGCCGCCTCCTGAAGGACAAGGGGAGCGACTCGAGAGGCGACGGCTACCGCACCCAGAACCGCGGCGGTGGCCGCCACGACCGTCCCCGGGACCTCAACGGCGGTCCCCCGGATCACCTCCCAATCGTTTCTGGCGGTGGTAACCAGCTCTTTCCAAAAAGAAGGTCCTTCAACAAGAATCCTCTTGGCCCCATTTCCCGGTGGGAGGGCACGACCACCAGGCGAACCATCGCCCGGCAATGCCGGAGCTCCCGGAGGGGTATCAATGGTCCTGACTGGAACCCCTTCTTTGGCTAACTCACGAACAATTTCAACAACCGTAACACGAACTGCTTCACGATCAAAACCGCCACCACCACCGGGAGGACCTCTCCGGTTATTCCACCAATGCCGGAGCCCCTCAATGATCCCATGACCAAAGACGGCCGCCACCGCCCCACCCACCACAAAGACAGAGACAAGCCAACCCCACCCGGGGGCCCCCTCTGGCGCCTTTGGCGCCACCTTCATGAGCGCCTTGGCAAACTCTTCCACCCTTGCCGGGTCGTCCACCTCAATCGGGAGATTGCGGAGGTGTTCCGGTAATCTTGCCCGTAACGCAGCCAATCCTGTTTCACCACCGGCCTTTTTGGCCTCCACCATCTCCCTCAGATTGACCCCGGAATCACCGATCCCCTTCCCGACAAGATTTTCCCGCCAGATCTCAAACTGATCCCTCGTCAGTCCTCCTACGAGTAACGCCCCCCCCTGCCTTCGGAGATAGTCCCCCTGGATCCTTCCCCAGGCGGCATAGGTCAACGCCTCCCATGATTCGTTCGTTCGAAAGGAGTAAGGTATCTCAACGTCCGCTTCCCTGACCGCCAGTGAATTCTTGGTCCTGTCATTGACCCGGTCCGCCACCAGAAAGACCCGTCCTGTTAAATCATCCCTCGCCATCGCGATCAACGGACTCCGGTAGGCGGTGTCCGCAGGGTCAATCACCCCCCGTTGAATCTTGACCCATTGGTCATTCCAACCAGGCAGTAAAAGATCCGGGCTTGAAACATCCCGGAGAGAACCGGTCAGTCTCGTGAGAGAACTATTGGCACACGGGAGATCCCCCACCATCAGGACAACATCTTCCTGGACTGTCGGGGAGGGAAGGACAAGAGGACTTTGGTCCGGCGGCATCTCCGGAAGTTCTACCTCTCCTTTGACGCAAACGGAATAAAAGCCAACCTGACCGGCCAGCGCCTCTTCGACATCTTGCCGAAGAGGAAGATCCTCCAAATAGGTCACCGGTTGCGTTCCTGGAAAGCCGATTGTCCTTGTTGATCCTGGTTCACCCATAAGAAAAACCCCCTTTTAAATTCAGCAGTATTATCGTCAGGAGGCGGGCGGAGTTGTGGGGAAAGATGCGGAAAATAGAAAAATGAAGAGATATCCGATTGTTAGGGAATAACCTTTGGAAGAAGGCTCCTTTCAGTCACAGGCCATGTCGCTGGGAGTGGTAGTGCGGGATCTCCCCTCCCCTCCATCATCCGATCAATAACTGCTTCCCTCAACCCCACAGGGGACTCCGAAGGGGGGAGAGGATAGCCACCCCTTTCCAAGAGGGCCTCTAATCCCGGCTGGGCCGTTAGTGAATTACCATCTGGGGAATTAAGGGCCGCCGTTGGGATGGAAGGGGTCAAACCGCGAGGAGGCGTCGGCCCCCCTTTATTCGGCACCGGCAGTTCACGGCGCCCGAGGTTCGCCCCATGACTCATCAAATTTTCACTCACCGTTATTTCCAAGGCAAAACGCCGGACAAAATCATCGGCCTCAGGAACCGTTGCAAAGGGGGTTCCGATAAAGGCGGGGATTCCGTGAGCCCCACGCACAGGAAGATTACGAACCGTCTCCCGCAACACCGCCGTCCCCTCCTCCGGTGTCCCGTCATAGGCGACAAAACCCAAACGGGGGTGCATGGCCAGTTGGGCCGCTGAACCGGCCGACGGCGCATGGAACTGGACCGGTAATCCAAACCTTCGGGCCGCATCGGCAAACCACCGGGCCACCAGTCTGTCCCCTTTTTCTGTGGAGGTCAAAATCAGACTATTACCAACAGCCAAGGCCCCGGACAAAAGGGCCGCCAGTGATGGAAGTGGTGTATGGTCTGAACCGATGACAAGCCCAACCCCCCTTGGACGGTACCTCAACTCTGTCCTTTCACCGGGATTGAAAGAGGTCGGTTGGGGTTCGACAAGCCGCGCGGCACTAACAGTCATCTGCCGGATCACCGTTGCCGCACCGACGGCCTCTTCTTGGGCATCGAGATAGCCGATCCCATACTCCGTCGCGAGCAACGCCACCAGTTCATCCTCATGCCCGGCAACATAGGCGGCCAAACGATTCAGCGAATTTTCTCTTGTCTCCCATCGGAACTCTGCCGCTTGGCTTATCTCAGCCCTTTCAATGATCCCATTAAAATCAGGGGAAACATCCGTTACAAGGCGTCGCCTTAAACTGTCCGACCTCTGGGCCAGCTCAACTGGGATCATTGTGTTAGAGGTATAGGACCGCTTTGCCCTTTCTGGGCGCCTCTCCGGACGGACACGCATGAAAGGGGTCAGGGAGTCTGGCCCGCCTGCCTTGGGACCGGTTCCGGACATCCCAAAACCACCGAACGGTTCAATGCCAACGCGGGCACCAGTAATCCTTCTGTTAATGTAGAGGTTGCCGGCCCTCGCCTCGACCGTGAAACGCCGGATCTCACGCGGGTTGCGTGAGTAGAGCCCTGCTGTGAGGCCGAACTCTGTATCATTTAACAAACGGAGCGCCTCGTCAAAATCGCTAAACGTCAGGACAGAGGCGATAGGGCCAAACATCTCCTCTCGGAGAACAGGATCAGAAGGTGGCGGCTGGACAATAAGCGTGGGGGAAACATAGGCACCGTTCCCCTCCATTGGTCCTCCATGACTGTAAAATTCTGCGGTGTCTCTCAGTCTCTCCCGGGCCGGACCTAACTGATTCTCATCGATGGTGCGTCTTGCCCGCTCATCGATCAACGGCGGCACCTCTGTTCCGGAGTCAAAGGGGTCTCCAACCTTCAGGCTCCGGAGCGCTGGCACAACCCGTGCCATGAACTCGGCGTAACGGTCCTCGTGGATAATCACGACTGAACAGGCGGAACATTTCTGCCCGGCATGACCGGTCATCGATTGAACAAAACCCCGCACGGCATCATCCATATCGGCATCCTTGCTGATGATGATCCCGTTTCGTCCCCCCATCTCGGTCACCGCCCGACGACTGCTCCCAAAGGAAGGGAGGTACGGCTGGGTGACCGCCCTCTCATAAAGACTCAAACCAACCGCTTTAGAACCGGTAAAGGCGGTTGAGGTCACGCGAGGGTCATTGACCAACAGCTCTCCCAGATCCCCCGCCCCAAAAACCAGATTGACCAGTCCCGGTGGAAAACCGGCCTCTCTCATTAGTCCCACAAATTCTGCCGCGATGATTGGTGCGGTGGAGCGTTCCGACGGCTTCCAGACAGCCGCATTCCCGGCGGCTACTTCTTGAAGAGTCATCCCGAGACCGATCGAGGCAAAATTCCATGGGGAGATGACCGCCCCGACCCCCCCTCCTCTGTAAATATCGGTATCGACCTCCATCAGGAGACGGGCATACCATTCGGCAAAGTCAATCGCCTCGGCGATATCGGCATCCGCCTCACGCCGGATCTTTCCGGAGGTCATCACCAGGGCGGTCAGTCGATTACGGTCCCGCCTCAGGAGTCTTGCGAAACCGAGAATCACCTCGGCCCGTGTCATGGGGGGTGTTCTGTTCCACCCGGTGGCCGCCGCGGCCGCCATAGTAATGGCATGATTGACAACCTCAGGGGTTGAATCAGGAACTGAACCGATCTCTTTTTGACGGGCAGAGGCCACCACCCGCTCAAACTCTTCCCTGACAGAGGCTTGACGAAAATCGAGGAGCGGTTCCGGTCGGAAGGGTCCAAACGGACCGTCGGCAAAGGGTGCTTCACCCAAGGGTGATTCACCCAAAGGTTGATTGACCCCTTGAGAAGCGGCGGCGAGGGCGGCAACCTCAGTTGGGGAACGGAGCAGGATTTCAGGATCTGGTCTCGAACGCCGGCTCTGGACAAAACCTGAGTTTGAGCTGTTTTCCAAAACCCTCCTCACAAAATAGGCCATGCCGGGGATCAGTGGGCCGACCGGGGTATAAAACCGGCCGTTGTATCCCCTCCCCTCGACCGCGGCTCGCAAGATATCCCCTTCCATCCCGGCCAACATTTCAAAATCGATCGCCTCTTTGGGGACCCCCAACCTTTCAGCAATCGCCATCCCCCTGGCAAGGCTCCGAACATTGTGGCTCCCAAGATCGGGACGCAAGAAACGCCAATTGGCAATCAGACGTCTCGCAAGATGCTCCCAGTTGGCATCCGTCTCCCATTTATTGACAAAAACCGGATAATCCCAACCGTTCTGGGCACTGATTGATGTTTCAAAATCCCAGTTCGCCCCTTTGACGAGACGGATCCCGATCGGGGTACCGCCGCGGCCCGGAAGATCCCAGTCATCAACTTTATTGACCGGTCTTTGCACCCAACCCTCAAGACGATTCAAGTAATTTTCCGCATCCTTAAGATAGGCCTGGATAACAATGGCGGCGTCCCGGAATTCTCGAAACCGCGGTTGGGAAAGGACCTTCATAAAAATATAATAGGAGAGTTCGGCGATATCGTATTGTTCCAAGTCAATGGTGATCGCAACGCCATTTTCCATGCAGGCTTCAAAAATCTTGGTGAGACGCGGGGCGACCCTTTGGTAACTCCCTTCCCGGTCAAGCGGATCGAGGTGAGGTTCCAGGGCGGTCAGTTTAATCGATACCTCGGCAAGCAATTTACCACCCGTGGTCCGAGGCCTGCCGGCATACTTCTGGCCCAAGGCCTTGATCATCTCTTCATAAGCGGTGACCTGGCGGTTCGCCTCGTCGTCACTCAGGCTCGCCTCCCCCAAGAGATCAACGGTTGCGTAGATCCGATGGCGGGCCAGCCGGTCCAGCTCCGGGGAGGCCCCGGTAAGATTCTCGCCCGGGATGAAGCGACGCCCCATCGAGACAATCTGGGCCCGCACCATCTTTGTGATCAAACCTTTTAGATAACCGGTCGGATGACCCAAGAACCTGTCCATCGTATGAAGAACAGGGTCGTTCTCAACAACATACTGGTAGACATGATCGGCTACAACGGCAGGATCGTTTTCGATCGTTGGAAAGGCCGAGGTCAAAAAAAGGATCTGTCGCAACCGCTCCGGATCCCTCGCAATAAAATTCATGACCAGCCGCTGGAACCAGGTCTCTTTGACCTCATCCTTGTACCGCGTTGCTTCTACAAGCAACTGACGGCCGATTTCTTTGGTCCTCCTCTCAAGTGGGTCTCCCGAGGGGGGGGATGGCGGAGTGCCGCTCGAATTGGGGGGACCCAAAGAAAAAGAGTCAACGGGGGGAAGGGCAACTTCAGGAGGGGCCCCTGCCGAAAAAACACCATTGCTCTCATCAATCGTCACACAGGAGCTCGCGCGACGAAGAGGGTCTTCTGTGCAAAGGGTAACGGTCATAGGAGTGGCGTCTTGCGGGGTTTTATCGCCTACAGAGGGATTTGGTTGCGCCCTTTTTAGGCGACCGTTTCTATCTTCTGGGCGAGCAGGGTCACGCGGTCTTCCGCCACCTCGGCAAAGCCACCGGAGATCTGGAAAGACTTTGTGTCAGAGCCGCTGGTATAGGTCAAACGCCCCTCCCCCAGCTCTGTCAGAAAAAAGGTGTGTCCGGGAAGGATCTGGAACTCCCCCTGAAGACCGGGAACAGTGAGTGAATCGGCCGATTCACCGAGACAGACCGCCTTCTCAGGGGTCAGGATTGCCAGTTTTAGTTTTTCAGCCATGATTTTCTCCTTTTTTACCGGACACCCACTTAAGCCGCTAATTTCTGGGCCTTGGCCAAGACCTCCTCAATCGTTCCAACCATATAAAACGCCTGCTCCGGGACATCGTCATGTTTTCCTTCCACGATTTCCCTAAAACCGCGGATCGTGTCGGACAACTTGACATATTTTCCTTCCAGGCCGGTGAACTGGGCCGCCACAAAGAACGGCTGTGAAAGGAACTTCTGGATCTTCCGGGCTCTAGAGACAGTCAGCTTGTCCTCTTCAGAAAGCTCATCCATCCCAAGAATGGCAATAATATCTTGAAGGTCTTTATACCTCTGCAAGATCTTTTGAACATCGCGGGCTACTTGATAATGCCCCTCACCCACAACCTGCGGTGTTAGTAATCGGGAGGTCGAATCGAGCGGGTCCACAGCGGGATAGATCCCCAGTTCTGCAATCTGCCGTGAAAGAACCGTCGTTGCATCCAGATGGGCAAAGGTGGTTGCCGGCGCCGGGTCGGTCAAGTCGTCGGCGGGGACGTAGATCGCTTGAACCGAGGTGATGGAACCCTTCGTGGTCGAAGTGATCCTCTCTTGCAACTCACCCAGGTCGGTGGAAAGGGTCGGCTGGTAACCAACGGCCGATGGGATCCGTCCAAGGAGGGCCGAAACTTCGGCGCCCGCCTGGGTAAAACGAAAAATATTGTCAACAAAAAGAAGGACGTCCTGGTTCTCCTCATCCCGGAAATACTCGGCCACCGTGAGCGCTGAAAGACCGACACGGGCGCGGGCCCCGGGGGGTTCGTTCATCTGCCCGTAAACCAGGGCGGTCTTGCTGATAACACCGGATTCCTTCATCTCATGCCAGAGGTCATTCCCCTCGCGGGTCCTCTCTCCAACGCCACCAAACACCGAGAAACCGCCGTGCTGTTTGGCGATATTATTGATCAGCTCCATGATGATAACCGTCTTGCCGACGCCGGCGCCGCCAAAGAGACCGATCTTTCCCCCCTTCGCGTAGGGGGCGAGAAGATCCACTACCTTGATCCCTGTCTCAAACATCTGGACGGCTGTGGACTGTTCCAGAAAGGAGGGGGGTTTGCGGTGGATTGGATAGCTTTTTTTCGTTTTGATCGGTCCCATTTCATCCACCGGTTCACCAACAACATTGATAATCCGCCCTAAAACCTCCGCCCCGACCGGCATCTGGATCGGTTCACCGGTATTCAGGACCTCTCCCCCACGAACAAGACCGTCGCTCGCATCCATCGCCACACAGCGAACCGTGTTTTCCCCGATATGCTGGGCCACTTCCAAGACCAGATTCCACGGCTTGTCATTAATGGAGGCATTGGTGACTTTGAGCGCCGTGTAGATTTCGGGGAGTTCCGAGATCGAAAACTGGACATCGACCACCGGCCCGATGACTTGAGTGATTCTCCCTCGTGATAATTCTTTGGCTTTCATACCTTTTTCTCCTTCAATAGTTATCATTTTCATAAATGTCCTGTTTATTTTAATGCTTCTGCTCCGTTAACAATATCCATCAACTCCTTGGTGATTGCGGCCTGGCGGATGCGGTTCAGTTGCAGTGTTAAACGATAGATCATATCCCGGCAATTGTTGGTCGCATTTTCCATCGCCGCCATCCGGGCCCCCTGCTCACTCGCAATCGATTCAAGAAAGGCAATAAAGATCTGCGTCGCCAGCCAGGTTGGCAACAACACCTTTAAAACTTTTTCGGCGGAGGGTTCGTAGATATAATTGGTTAGGGACTTATTTTCCGGGTGAGCGGTTTCCGTAATCGGCAATAACTGCCGAATTCTGATTTCCTGAGAGATCGCCGATTTAAAACCGTTGTAAACAATAAAAAAGGTGTCAAAGAGACCGCTCTGGTATCCCTCGGCAACCTCCTGGGCCAGCTGGACCGCCTGGTCAAAGTCAAAACCATCATAGAGGCCGGTCAAAACCTTCGGAGTTTCCACCTGCCTTGCCCGGAAAAAATCTCGCCCCTTTTTACCCACGACGGAGAGATTGATTTCCTGGTAAGTTCCCCTCCCCTGCCGAATAAAATCTTCCGTTTTCCGGAGGAGGTTCCCGTTAAAACCACCACAGAGACCGCGATCGGAACTGAGGATAAAAAAATCGGCCCTCCTTTGGGCCTGATTTCTGAGTAAGGGGATTTCAAGAACAGTCTTCCCCTCCTCTTGGGCCTGTCGGTAGCGATCGGCCACGTCGTGGACCAGCTGGTCTAACTTCGTAGCATAAGGGCGTCCCGCCACCAATCTTTGCTGGGCCCTGCGGAGCTTGGCCGCCGCCACCATCTTCATCGCCTTGGTGATCTTTTGTGTGTTTTTCACCGAACCGATCCTTTTGCGTATGGTCTTGGGAGTCGCCATGGTTTAGACGGCAAAGCGCCCCTTAAATTCATCCAGCGCCTGTTTGGCCTTTTCCTTCCACTCCTCCGAGAGGCTCTTTTTCTCCCTGATCTCCTTGACCAAACCAGCCTGTTTGGTTTCCATAAAAAGGGTCATCTCGGTTAAATATTTCTGAACCTTCTCTGTAGGAACCTCGTCCACGTAACCGTTGGTCGCGGCAAAAATAGAAAGGACCTGTCTTTCAACCGGCATCGGCTGGTACTGCCCCTGTTTCAATACCTCAACCAGCCGGGCCCCCCGGGCCAACTGGGCCTGTGTCGATTTATCCAGGTCGGAACCAAACTGGGCAAAGGCGGCTAATTCGCGGTATTGGGCCAGTTCCAGACGGAGGGTCCCAGCCACCTGCTTCATCGCCTTGATCTGGGCATTGCCGCCGACACGGGAAACCGAAAGCCCAACGTTAACCGCCGGACGGACACCGGCGTAGAAAAGATCGGTCTCCAGATAAATCTGCCCATCGGTGATTGAAATAACGTTCGTCGGGATATAGGCAGAAACATCCCCCGCCTGGGTCTCGATTACCGGCAGGGCGGTCAGCGATCCTCCCCCTTTTTCCTCGCTCATCTTGGCGGCACGCTCGAGGAGACGCGAATGAAGATAAAAAACATCACCAGGATACGCCTCACGCCCCGGGGGCCTTCGAAGGATCAGAGAGAGCTGGCGGTAGGACACAGCATGTTTGGAAAGATCGTCATAGATGATCAGGGCATGCATCCCGTTGTCCCTGAAATATTCCCCCATCGTGCAACCGCCGTAAGGGGCCAGAAACTGGAGTGGGGCTGGATCACTGGCATTGGCGGCCACCACGATGGTGTATTCCATCGCCCCAAAACTCTTCAATTTATCGACCACCTGGGCCACCGTTGATTGCTTCTGACCGATCGCCACATAGATACAAAAAACGTCCCCCCCTTTTTGATTGACGATAGTATCCATAGCGATGGCGGTCTTCCCCGTCTGGCGGTCACCGATGATCAGTTCGCGTTGCCCACGGCCGATCGGGATCATCGAGTCGATCGCCTTGATCCCGGTCTGGAGCGGTTGATGAACCCCACGGCGGGCGACAATTCCAGGCGCCTTGATCTCAATCTTGCGATATTCCTTGGCCGATAGGGGGCCCAAACCATCAAGCGGTTCACCCAGGGCGCTCACCACACGTCCCAGAAGCCCCTTCCCTACCGGAACCTCAGCAATCCGCCCCGTCCTGGCAACGGTATCCCCCTCTTTGATTTCTAAAACCTCTCCCATCACCGCAACACCGACCGTGTCTTCCTCCAGGTTTAAAACAATCCCCTTCACCCCGTTTTCAAAGGTCACTAATTCCCCCGCCATCACCTTGTCCAGACCATGAATCCTGGCGATCCCGTCACCCACGGAAAGGACGGTTCCAACCTCGGAGGCCTCGGCCTTTTTCCCATAATCCTTGATCTGTTTTTTAATGATCGAACTGATCTCTTCAGCGCGTAGTTCCATCTTTTTGTCTCCGTGGGTGAACCACCCTAAACCATCCCGATTAATTGTTCCTTCAATTTTCTGATTTCCGAACGGACAGAGCCGTCGTACAAGACGCCCCCTTCTCTCAACACAACCCCACCCACGAGGTCCGGATTGATCTTTTCCACGATCACCGGTTTTTTCCCCGTTTTCTGGGACAAGAACTGCCCGGCCCGCTTTAAAAAATCTCTGGAAAGTGGGGCGGCACTGGCAACCTCGATACGCACAATCCCCCGAACCTCATCCAACAACCGTCCAAATTCAAAGGCAATTTCTGGAAAAAATGAAATCCTGTTTTTATCCAGTAAAAGATTTAAAAAATTTCTTGTTTCGATGGAAAGTGACAAATGATCGGCAAATTGGCTGAATAGCTGTTTCCTCTCTGAAAGAGGGTAAAAATTATCCGCGAGGGTCTTGATGACTTCGTGATTTTTTTGAAAAAAGAGCGCAGCCTTTTCAATCTCGCCCCCCAAGAGGTCGATCTTGCCCGCCTCTTCCACGACAAGAAAAAAAGCCCTTCCATACCTTCTGGCCAGTGACCCTGGATTCATTGAATTTCCTCTAATCTTTTGAGATACCCGTCGGCAAGCCGATGGCGGTCTTCTTCCTTCAAATGATCTCGAATTAATTTTTCAGCAATTTCTGTGGCCAGCAAAGCGGCCTCCTTTTGCAAGGCGGCACTGGCCTTGCGGACTTCCTGATCGGCAATCTTGGCCGATTCTCCCACCATTCTTTTTTCCCAGTCGGCCGTTTCCCGAAAAATCTTTTGCTTCTCCAACTCCCCTTCTTTTGTCAATTCTTCGACCAACCGTCCCGCTTCTTCCTCGATATGATTTAACCTCTTTTGATACCCATGGTGTTTTTCCGAGGCCTCACGCACCATGCGGGCCGATTCTTCAAGCCGCATCGAAATCTGCAACCGGCGATTCCTCCAAAACTCCCTGGCCGGTTTTCGCAGGAGAAAAAAGAGAACCCCTATAAAAATTAAAAAATTGATGATTGGCCAAATCATAAAGGCCGCTCCAAGACTTTCTCGGCCAGATCCCGACCGAGTTGCTGGGCGTACTGGCGGAGCTGAAGGGCAACCTCGTGCCCACGGCTTTCAACCTGTTTCTGGACTTCTTGCAAATGCCTCTGACCGGCTTCCCTCACGCGCCGGAACACCTGGGCCTGATGCTGTGTGGCCTCCCCTCTTTGCCTCTCTTTCACCTTCAACCCTCGGGTCCGCGCCTGGGCCAAAACCGCTTCAATCTGCAGGAACATTTTTTCCGTTTCCCCTTCGAGCTGGTCTGCCCTCTGCCGTTCGCCATCGGTCTTCTCTTGACGGGCCTTTAAAATCTTGAGTGTTGGCAGAAAAACAGCCTGTCGCAGTGTCAAAAAAGCAATGAGAAACAGCGCCCATTGGACAAAAAAGGTGGCATTGGGGAAGAGGTCAATCATTGAAGAGGCGGAAACCTAGTATGCCGCTAAGACCTTGTCAAGAAGCGGGGAGGAACAGTTTTCCAGGCTAATAACTCTTTGTGGCGGTAGCCGCTTCCAGATTATGAACCGTCGCCTGTCTTCCCATGCTACAGGAGCCTTCGAAGATGACTCCCTCTTCAATCACGAGTGTCTGGGCCCCGATATCCCCCCGAATGGTGGCTGGGGAGTGCATCTCGATCCTGTCTTTGGCCGTGACTGTGCCGGAAACTTGGCCGTGGATGATGATGCTACCCACCTCTATCTTGGCATCGACCTCGGCCCCCTCACCAACGATCAGGGTCCCTTCCGAGAAGATCTCACCGGTAAACTTCCCATGGATCCGGACCGTCCCTTCGAAGGTGAGCTTGCCTTCGAACTCACACCCTTTCTCGAGCAGTCCATTCATGGAGGTGGTCACCTCCCTCACTGCCTTTTCTCCGAACATAGATAGCCTCCTTGGGTAACACCCCATTGGGTGACTCACCCTTGGGCGAATCGCCCTTGGGTGAACCACCTTTAAGCGGTTTTGACAATCAGATGATAGACACGGTCTAAATCATCCGGGGTATAATATTCAATAACAATCTTTCCCCTCTTGGGTGAATCCCCCTTGCCGGAGGAGATGAGGCGGACCTGGGTTCCGAGGGCCCTTCTCATATCGTTGACCAGTGAGGCCAAACCGGGGGAGAGTTCCTTGTTCCCCCTTCCCCTCCCCCGGGATGAATCCCCCTTTCCCGTTTTTAGAGGGCGTGCCAGGGCGATGATACTTTCCAGTTCCCGGACAGACCACCCTTCAGCGACCGTTTTATCACCGTAGTAGAGCTGTCTTTCGATCTCGGGAACTCCCAGTAGGGCCCTGGCATGCCCCATCGTGATCTTTCCCTCTCCCAGGAGATTTCTGACCTTCCCCGGCAATTTGAGGAGACGGAGCATATTGGTCACCGAGGTCCGATCCTTTCCCACTTTACGGGCAACCTCTTCCTGAGAATAGGAAAACCGATCGATGAGAACCTGGTATGCCGAGGCCTCTTCTATCGGGTTAAGGTCCTCTCTCTGTATATTCTCAATCAGGGCCAGCTCAAGCGATTCCCCCTCCGAAACTTCCTTGATGAGCACCGGGACCTCACTCAGGCCTACCCTCTTGGCCGCTTTCAACCGCCGCTCCCCGGCGATCAATTCAAAACCGGTGATCCCCTTTTTGACAATGAGTGGTGAAAGAATCCCTTTTTCCCGGATTGAGTCTGAAAGTTCTTGGAGTGCCTCTTCTTCAAAAATATGGCGCGGCTGTCGGGGGTTGGTTTGAATCTGGTCGACAGAAATGAAGGAATACCCGTGGGGCAAATCATTTCTTGACGTTTCCTCAACGCCCCACTTTCCCTCCCCTCCTTCCACCTTCTGTGGTAACGGCTCGGAAGCAACCATCACCGGCCGTATCAGTGAAGCCAGCCCTCGTCCCAACCCTTTCCGGTTCTCCATAAGCTCTCCCTATAAATTAACCACCTGCTGGTTTTGACCCTCCATCCGTTTCAAAAATTCTGCGGCCAGTTCAAGATAGCTCTGGGCACCCCTTGACTTGACATCGTAGAGGAGTGCCGGTTTCCCATGCGATGGCGCCTCAGAGAGACGGACATTCCGCGGGATAACCGTTTGGAAGACCGTCTCGCCGAAGTGACTCCTCAATTCCCCCTCAACCTGACGGGCCAGGTTGTTCCGGGCATCAAACATCGTTAGTAGAATTCCAGCAATCGAAAGATCTGGGTTCAAAGATTGTTTCACAAGATCGATTGTCTTCAATAATTCACTGAGCCCCTCCAGCGCGTAGTATTCGCACTGCACCGGGATCAAGACCGATTCGGCAGAGACAAGGCCGTTGAGGGTGAGCAGTCCCAAAGAAGGGGGGGAATCGATCAGGAGGTAATCATAACGGGGGAGGAGTGGGGCCAAGGCCTTTTTCAAACGATACTCCCTCTCTTCAACCCCAACCAACTCCACCTCGGCACCGACAAGATTGGAACCGGAGGGGATAATATCCAAAAAGGGGAGGCCCCCGGAAAGGATCAGGCCCGAGGCCTCCCCTTCCCCCCAGAATAAGTCATAAGTATTTGATTTTAATGAATTTTTATCTATTCCGAGCCCTGAGGTAGTATTGGCCTGGGGATCACAATCAACAATAAGGGTCCTCTTTTCACTGACAGAAAGGGAGGCCCCAAGATTAACAGCGGTCGTCGTCTTCCCTACCCCCCCCTTTTGGTTACAAAGTGCTATGATTTTAGACATTTAGGTATTTTTTAACTAGATTTGACGCTACATTAATATAGATATATGTTCAAAATCAAGAAAAATGTTCCACGTGGAACATTTCAGGTGCAATAGAATAACTTGAGCCAGGGTCTTGGAGGTACTCCAAAAGACCCTGGCTCAAGCCATCAATTTATCCCAAATGATCAGGGTTCTTTCGGCGCGGGAGTAGGGGAGTTGATAGGGGACAATGGACTGCCTCAAGCGAGCCTTATGGATCAATTGGTCTATCCCCTTGAGTTCATCTGAGGGGAGCTTCCCTTTCATTAAAATTAACCTTCCGTGAGGTTCAAGAGAGGGGAGGGTACCCCTTAAAAAGTCTTTCACCTTGAATGTTCCACGTGAAACAATCTGGTTGGTCTTAAGGATGATCTTCTTATCTGGCAGGTGGGCCCAAGTCGTCTCACAGCCTGGAAGGTCTAAAATCCGGACCACCTCTCTTATAAATTCGACCTTTTTCCTCGTCGCCTCAACGAGAACAATCCTTCTCTCAGGTTGGATAATCGCTACTGGCAATCCTGGAAATCCAGCCCCAGCCCCAACATCCATCAGGGATCCATCATTAAGGTGGGGGAGCAGGGCGAGAGAGTCAATGAGGTGCTTTTCCAAGACCTCTTCTTTTTTCGTAATCGCTGTCAGGTTGATCCGGCTGTTCCACTCAAGAAGGGCCTCGACCAAAGAAGCCAGCTTCTGAAGATTTATCTCCGACAAGGAAATCCCGAATGGCCTTAAGCCACCAACCAGAAAATTTTTTTCATCCGATGAAAACATAGGAACACTACGCAGCCTTCTTTTTCTTCAGGGCGACCATCAAGAGAGAAAGGGCGACAGGGGTCGCCCCGGAAATTCTGGCCGCCTGTCCTATTGATAAAGGATTGATTTTATTAAATTTTTCTATCAATTCGCTGGAGAGGCCGGAAACGGCCTCGTAGCAAAAATCTTTTGGAATGCCCACCGACTCCATCCTCTCAAAACGGGAGACCTCTGTTGTTTGCCGATCAATATACCCCTGATACTTGATCTGGATTTCGACTTGTTCAAGAACTTCAGCAGCTGAATCAAAAAGTGGTCCGCTAATCATCGCTCTCATCTTCACCAGCGTCATTTCGGGACGAGACAGGATCTCGGCCAAGGTTTGTGTCTTCCTCAAGGGAGAACTCCCGATAGCGACAAGCCTCTGATTGACCTCAGGGGAAGGGGAGGCGTGGGTTGCCTCCAAGAAGGCCCGCAATCTTTCTACTTGGGACCTCTTTTCACAATAGACCTGATAATCCTCCGGTGAAACCAGCCCAATCTGATGGCCGATATCCCGTAAACGAAGGTCGGCATTGTCTTCACGGAGGACTAAGCGGTATTCAGCGCGGGAGGTAAACATCCGATACGGCTCGGCCCTTCCCTCAACCTCAACCCCCTTCGTTACCAGGTCATCAATCAGAATCCCGATATAGGCCTGGGAACGGTTGAGGAGGAGGGGGGGGCGCCCTTTAATCTTGAGCGCCGCGTTGATGCCGGCCATTAACCCTTGAGCGGCCGCCTCTTCGTAGCCGGTCGTCCCATTGATCTGACCGGCAAGGTATAAACCCTCAACCTTTTTTGTCTCCAGGGTTGGCTGGAGCTGTGTTGGCGGGAGGTAGTCATATTCTATCGCGTACCCCGGTTTCAGGATCTCAGCCTCTTCCAACCCACGGATGCTCCGGAGCATCGCCAACTGGATATCCAGCGGGAGGGATGTGGAAAGACCATTGGGGTACCACTGTTTGGTAGAAAGTCCCTCTGGCTCTAGAAATATCTGGTGTCGCCCTCGATCGGCAAATTTGACAACCTTATCCTCTATGGAAGGGCAATAACGGGGGCCCCTGGAGGTGATCCGGCCGGAATAGAGAGGGGATTGATCGAGGGCTCCACGAATGATCGCATGGGTCTTTTCATTTGTGTAGGTAATGTAGCAAGGAACCTGCGGCATGGTGATTTCTGTCTTTGAGAAGGAAAAGCGGGGGAGGGGATCATCCCCATGCTGGACCTCCAGTTTGTTAAAATGGATCGTCTTCTCATCGAGCCGAGGACAGGTCCCGGTCTTCAAACGACCCAGTTCGAAACCGAGGTTCAAGAAACTTCCCGACAACCTTCGCGCCGCAAGGTCTCCGGCACGCCCTCCCGGTTGATTGGTAAAACCGATATGCATCAAGCCTCGGAGGAAGGTTCCGGTGGTGATGATCACCACCTTGGCAGAAAAAAACTGACCGGTCTGGCATCGAACCCCACAAATAGTGTCGTTCTCGACAACAAGTTCATCAACCATCCGCTGTTTGATCTCCAAATGAGGTTGGTTTTCCAGAACCTGTTTCATCCGGAGCTTGTAGGCCAGGCTATCGGACTGACAGCGGGTCCCACGCACGGCAGGCCCCTTGCTCGCATTCAGTCGGCGGAACTGGATCCCGGTCAGATCGGCGTTCTTCCCCATTTCACCGCCAAGGGCATCAATCTCACGCACCAGATGCCCCTTCCCAAGCCCGCCAACCGCAGGGTTGCAAGACATCTGGGCGATGTTATCACTATTGGAAGTTAAGAGAAGGGTAGGGTGCCCCATCCGAGCGGCCGCAAGAGCCGCTTCACACCCGGCATGACCGGCACCGATCACGATGACGTCGTATGATTTTCCAGCGGGCTTCATGAACGAGTTTCTAAATCAAAGGAGGGCAAAAGGGCAAGGGGTGATTCACCCAGGGGGAAGATTTACTGGCAAAGAGGGGGAAGGGGACCAGCGTCACTTTGAATTTGAACAACACAATAGTTACTTCTGATAGCCTCCGGAGAAATACTTCTCGAATAGACCACTGCCTCATCAATCAGGCCACGGAAGTAACAATCAGAAAAACGACGACCGAATTCTCCTTCCGACCAAAGGGTATCCCAGGATTTCTCCTCAGACCAAACCTCCTCGCCATTGATGTAAATACGCACCAAAGTCCCGTCATAGGTGAAGCCAACTTGGTTCCAGGTTGCACGACTAATACCGACTGGGGTCAAGGCTGTATCATCCACAACACTAATAATCCTCAGGGCCCCTGAATCCCTTTTGATGTCAATCGCATTAGCACTCCCCGGCGAAGCAGATCCATACCAAAAAGGACTTGAGAAAGTGCACCGATCATCATCCGGCCCTTCCCAGGAAATCCAGAGAAAGACACCTCTCTCTTCTCTAGCGAGAGGAAAACCGTTGTGGGAAAGCAAACTGATCCGGTCATCAACACCATCAAACCAAAGAGCTCCTCCTATCAATCCCGGTTGCCAGAGAGGAGGACCGTCTTCTCCCATGAGGGCCCCATTATTTCCGTGACCACTGGCATCACCCAACATAAAAAACCCGGGACCCTCATCAAACCGCCACCAACCGGCAACAGAGTTATCTGTGACAACACGGAAGGAGGAACTCACCGCCCGCCCGCCTCCAACCTTTCTCGCCTCTACCTGCCAGAAATAGGTTGTCTCCGGAGCAAGATTATCAACCACACAGTAGGTACGACCTATGTTTTCACAACCCCCTACGGGTCTCATCGGGGGATTAACCGGTTCAAAAAAGACGGTATAATCCACCCCTTCCTCTTCAACCTCGTCCCACTGAAGAAGAACCCTTGTCGGCGATAATACTACCCCATCGGCAGGGCGTTGCGAGACAGGGGCATTGATACGATCCTTGACAAGGACCTGTATCCGATCGGTCGCCCCCAGAAGACCTTCATCCAAGACGGAGATCTCAAATTCAAGAGGGGTATCCATCGCTACCGAGGGAGCCGTGAACCAAATTTGTCTTCCCCCTTCAAAATTAATAATAGAAACTGGAGGCCCCGAAACCTGCTCCCAAGAGGCAAACGGTACCGGTTGGGGGTCGTCCGGATCCGAAATATCGGCGATCAGTATAACCTCTTCCCCCTCGTTCACCTCCCGGTCCGGACCGAGATCGACAACGGGCGGTCGGTTGACAAAGTCAACGGTCACCGTCGCCTCAACAGGGGTGGAGCTCAGTTCTCCGTCACTGACAACCAATTGAATATGAATAACCTCCGGCTCCTGCGGGCTTTGGTAGTGAACGTCCGGTACCAAGAAGGAGTAGGTAGAGCCCCGATCATCGATATTCGACAGCTGGGATGGGTCTTCCGGCGTCCAAATATATCGTAACGGAGTCCCCTCAGGGTCGGTTGAGCTTCCGGCATCTAAAGTTACCCTTGTTCGACTCCCGTCCGGTTGGGTTTCCGAAACGTTGATTGTGCTAACTTGCAGGCGAGCGATTGGGGACTGATTGGGCAGGACGCTCTGTTTCACTCGGATCGTCACCGAGGCCGGTTCGCTCGGCAGACCATTAAGATCGGTCACTGTCAGTCGTATCTCTATCGGCGCCTCACATTCGGTCTCCCCCTGGGAACATTCGAGGGAAGGGGCTACAAAAAAGGTCTCCATCGTATTGTTCCGAGAAAAGGTTACCGGGAGGTCGGAGATCGCTTCCCAATGGTAGACCAGATCGGTGGTCCCATTCTCGGGATCACTGCTTCGGCCCCCGCTCAGGTTTACCCTCTCCCGAGGCCTTACTTCCGTGATCCCCGAAGGGACGGTTTCAATGCGCGCGGTCGGCCTCTCATTGACAGGGGTTGCCACAATCTCCGCAAGGGAGCTAAAAACATCCCCCCGACCGTCCCCCTTCGCAAACCAGACCGCCACAAACCTGTTTTCTCCGGGGGCCAATTCCTGATGAATGTTTATCGTACGATCCGGCGCAGCGAGTGAAACAGGTCGTTCGATGAAATCAAGATTCCCATTTAAGGCACTCGCCTCAATCACCGCCGCGGTATCCCCGACATGGCTTCTCTTTTCATAACTTACAATTAATTCTTCGGAATCATTTTTCGCACTGACCAGAAGCCGTGGTCGGCTGGCGACACTGATTTGGTCCTCGGGGCACAGCCCTCGTCCGTCTAGTTCTCCATCGCAGACCCTGTGCAACGCCGGTGTCCCTACCCGCACCAAGCCCGCTGGGCTGTAACGAACGGTCTGTAACATCAGGGCTGATTTGTCCTGATCATTGGCCACCACAAAACGGTCGTCCAGGGCAACAACATCCGGGTTATTACTATTCCCAGAATCGGTCGAATCAATGGGCGTTGCATTCCAGGGGTTGAAGGTCTGGGGGTCCAGGGAACCACTGAGACCAAAAACCTGGCCGGCGATTGCCAACCGGGCCTCCACACTTTGAACCCTGGATTCAAAGACAACCAGGAGCTTGTTGATATCGGGATTAAAGGCGACACGGGGATTGGTGGTTGTCACCACATCGGCTCGCGGCACACAATGATCACGGTATTCAGGATGAGAATCATCATCAGGATTGTTGGAACTGTCGGAATAGATCCGGATCAGGTCTTTATTGGGATTGTTGCGGGAACGCCCCGGACCAAAATCAAAATCGATGACGCGTCCGTAAACAGACCGCGAGAGCCACCGGTCACTATCCACGCAGGAGATAGTGTCTTTGTTCGTCTGCCAGACGGTGAAAAAGGCATCGGCGTTGTTCAAGGCAATAACATGGGGTTTCTCGTGACTGCTCCAGGACATGATCTCGTCATCGTTTCGCGGACGAACCCCATCCTGGTTGGAGAAGAGCTGAATCTTGGAGAGGAGCCGCCCCTCGGTCCAGTTGGTGTTAACGGGCTCCAACGTCTCGGCCTCCACCATCTGCCCCAAGATGACGCTAAAAGAGGCCCCTCTCGGGTGACTGGCTGTTCCCTTTAGGGTCCAGGCGATCAGGAAACGCCCGTTCTTGTAGGCCGCAACCGGTTCCCGGTTTTCCTGGCAGTCGGTCGGGTTGGTGAGGCCGAACTCCTCGGTAAACCGGTCGTAGAGACAACCGTGGGTGGGGCGTTCGACACTGATCCTCCTTCGAGAGACCCGTTCTGCAACGCCGTCCCGATCGACCAGCTTGGCGTAGACATCCTGCCTCCCGGCCCGGCCTTCCTCACTCCAAACGATCAGATAGTGATGCCTGTCCGGATCATAGGCGACATCCGGCTCACTCCCCCCGGACGCCACAGAAACAGGGTTCGTTGCGACCCCCGTCAGGAATAGGGGATGATCCCAGATATCATTAAAAATCTTGTCACAGGCGAAACAGCGGAAAGAGGGGAAGAGCCGGCGAAAGTCGTGCTGGATCAGCAGTTTGTCATCAATCCCCTCGTACGGCTTAAAAACCCCCTTCTTCCAGAGCGAAGAGAGCCTCTTCTCACTCATCCCCCACCGGAGGGAAGCGGCCTTGAGCCATTGGGGATCCAGGGCCTTTTTCCCTTCCAACGACCCCTTTCTTCGCAAAATCCCGACCTCGGCCTCCTGGACCCCACCCGTGGGTGAACCACCCTTGGGTGAATCACCCTTGGAAACTGCCGTGCGCTGGCCACTTCCCCCTTTTTGGAAAATCACCGTCGTCGGTTGAAAGGGGGAGGCGAGGGTTACCGTCTTTTGCGGCCCCCGGTTGGAAAAGAATCTTTTTTCATCATCAGAACAGCCAAGAAGGGTCAGCCCCAAGAGGATCAGAAAAAAGATTTTGGATAAATTTCTCATCGTTTAATCCCCCCCCTCGATCCCCGACTCCGGGGGACGGCGGTGGTCATTCCCTGTTGGGGGTTGATTGTCCCCCGGTTTGTCCGGACCGGCCGGTTTCCCGGGCTGAAATGGACGTGGAGGGGTAAAGAGATCCATCCTCCAACTGACCCCCCAGACCCCGGCCCCCACACCGAGGGCCCCTAAACGACGGTACCACCGGTTGTGAGACTCCCCTTTAGGATCCAAAGAATACCAAATGATTTGTGTCAAGAGATTTGAGGTGCCTGCCACCGCCGCCCCTGTCGCGATCTGGGCCCAATCGGCCCGCCGGTTATGATCCGCCACTAAAACACCGGCCGCCCCGGCAACGGCAACCCCAAAGGAACTCCCAAATTCTCCCCAGCCAAAAGAAGGGGCGGTCTCTGCTGGTCCTGCCGACCCTGTGGCACGAGCAGTGGGCATAGGAGATACTACAGACTGTAACGGTGGCCCCTCAACATCTCCCAAACGGACCACCTCTCCATGACTGGCCAGGAAATCGAGCCACTCCAGACGGGCATCCGGTTCCAGCCGGAGCTGATCGCCGCGAGAGGCCTCCAGGAGTATCAAGATAACCCCTTTTAACCAGGAGATCTCTCCCTTCCCCACAACCTTTTCCTCCAGGAGATCCCTCGCCTTCCGGCTATCTTCCCAAGAATGAGTAAAGGTAGAAGGAACCTCCGGCGACGCTTGTTGGATCGCCCCTTTGAGGATCTCCAACGCCTCCCCTTGCTCAGGGTGGGCCGGGTCAGGAGTGGTCGCGAGCAATGCCTCGATCGACAGGCTCCCCTTATTGATCCTTTCCAAAACGAGCGGTTCTGTTGCTGACGCTATCTTCTCTGGAGTCAGGGTCTCCCCCTCCGGCAACGGGTAGAGACGGGCGATCCTTGCGGTGACGAGGGGTGGGGTCTCCCCGAGAGAGATGATCTTCCGGGCAACGACCCCCACTACATCCTTATCAAAACGCTGGCTAAAAAAAGAACGCCATCTCATTACCTCTTCCGGCGTCAGTAGGTGGCCTACGGTCTCTTCCACCCGTCTGACATTGTAGAAGTAGAGGGCGATGGAGGCAATCCTTATCGCCTCAAATTCCGCGGCATCAGCCTCCGGGGCAGTCAGTCGTTCCTCAAACAATTTCCGAAACTGTTCGTCTATCGCCTCTACGTCGATAGTTATTCCCAAAGCCAGCAATTGTTCATCCAGCGCTATTTCACTCCTCGCAATTTCCCGGCCGTAAAGGGTTCTTTCAATGATGACCGTCAACGCTGTTTTATATCGCTCCTCAACAAACGAAAGGGGACTCTGTCCCCCGGTATCCCTCATCTGCCCTTTTAGCCCCTTAAGACGGGCGGCCCCATCGGGGTCTTCCGAGACCGCCCGGAGCCAAGCCTCTCGGTAACGGGTGCGAAAGGCCTCCAAGGCCTCGCTCTTTCCTCCCCGAGCCTGATCCAAGACTTTAAAAAAGGCGGGAGATTCCTTTGCTACGAGGCTCTTCACGGCGGGCAAGGTCAGAAAATAGGCGGCCTCATCCTCCGATCGAAAGGGGGTATCCCCTAGTCTTGCGGGCTGGCGTTCCAAGGCAAAATAATTCGCGAAGGCGAGGAGCCCCTCTTCATCCGTTTGCGGCATCAGGTGACCCCTGCCGAAGGTCCCAAAGGTCGCCTCCTCCAAGGTCTTCCACGACGACCCTGAAGCCAAAAGAGGAGTTAACCCATTGACAAACGCCACTAATGAATCCCTCTTTTCCTTGGAGGGGATCCTCCTTGTTGCCACCCAGAACTCTTTGAGCGGGTCATAGACCGGATCGGTCAAGGCCCGGAGATTCCCCTCCTGTCCCGGATGGGAAACAAAGGTCACGATCTCCTGCCGCCACTGACCGATATTATCGGCGGTATTCCGGTCGTATTTTTCGAAGATAACTGGGAGCCACCGCCAGTCGGGGGGACTGTCGGCCATCGGGTGTGTTGAGATAATCGGTTTGCCCCGGCAGGTCTCGCCGTTTATTTTGATTTGTTGAGGGGAATAGGTGACCTGATAGCTGTCAGTGCAATCCGGACCCCGGTGGACCCGAAGGGTGACCTCCCCATCGCCCGCCTGATCCCCCGGTTCTACTTCGAGAAAAACCTTTTCGGTGACCACCGGCAGGCGCGATAGGTAGGAACGATCCGAGGAATGAACGACCCAAGATGGTGATTGCGCCTCTGAGCCCATAAACTTGGCCCCTTTCTCGTCAGGTCTTTGGTAAGGTTGCGCCTTATTTTCCAATACAGAAACGGGCGAAGATCTCCCCCAGGATCTCGTCATTGGTGATTTCCCCGGTAATTTCAGAGAGATGGTTGGTCGCGATGAGGAGATCGGCCGCCAGGAATTCCAGCGACATCCGGGCCTGAACAGCCTCTTCCACCCTTTCCAGGCCGACAAGCGCCTTTTGCAAACAGTCCTTGTGGCGGCTGTTGGTCAGGAGAATCTCTGACGAGGTCATCGAGGGAGAACCGATCAACCGCCCATAAAGGAGTCCCTTGAGCTCCTCGATCCCTTCATGATTTTTGGCGGAGATTGATAGGACCGGTGTGAGGGGAGGGGGGACTGGGGAAGGGGAGAGGTCTTTTTTGTTAAAAATCACCAGCGGTTTTTTATCCGCGATCTTTTCATACAGGGCAACATCTTCGGAACCAAATGGGACACTGGCATCCACAAGAAACAAAATCAGATCGGCCGACCGGACCTGTTGCCAACTCCGGCGGATCCCTTCGGATTCGACAGGGTCATTCACGATGGACGGGTCCTGTCTCGGGTTCCGCCCAGCCGTGCTCACCCGTTCCGCTCGGCTGGGCGCCCGACCCTCGCCACCCGTCCCATGAATCCCCGCTGTATCCACAAGCCGGACCGGCAAGCCTCTCAGGTTGATCGTCTCTTCAATCAGGTCACGCGTAGTTCCGGGGGTTACATGAACAATCGCCCGATCCTCTTGCAACAAGGCATTGAGCAGGCTTGATTTTCCGACGTTCGGCCGGCCACAGATGACCACCCGGACCCCCTCCCGAAATTTTCTCCCTTCTTCATAACTGGAGAGAAGGGTCCGGATCCGTCTTTTCAAATCCTTAAGCCGCCCCTGAATTTCTTCGGAGTAAAGCCCGTGAACATCCTCATCCTCCGGAAAATCGATCATCGCCTCGATCTGGGCCCGGAGGACGCTCATATCATTCCGCAATTTACCAACAACCAGGGAAAGGGCCCCGGAGAGTTGACGAGCCGCCAGTTCTGCCGATTTTTCAGTCTCACTTTCAATCAGGTCCGCCACTGCCTCGGCCTGGGTCAGATCCAGCTTACCGTTTAAAAACGCCCGTTGGGTGAATTCCCCCGGTTCGGCCGGCCGGGCCCCCTCTTTGAAGAGTACCGCCAGAATCGATTGGAGAAGAACCGGGCTCCCATGGCAGTGAAATTCAACGACATCCTCACCGGTGTAGGAATGGGGGGCCTTCATCACCACGGCGAGGACTGTATCTGAAAAAATCTGGCCGGTGACCAGCTGCCGGGGCAGAATTTTGGAAAGTTTTTGGGAAGATTGCCAGACAGTGTCCGCGATAGAAATGGCTTTTTCCCCGGAAACCCTCAAAATCCCGATCCCGCCAAACCCTGGGGGGGTCGCAATAGCGGCGATGGTGTCGTCGAGGCTATTCTTCAAAGGCATGACGGAGGCCTACAAGAGAATCCCGCGGAAATCAAGCGGGCCTGGAAACGATCCGGCCCCGGAGGAGGTCCCGCCAGCGGATGTCGCGGCTACTCATCCACTGCTGGAGGACGCTCATCACCGTATTGACCAGGATATACAACACCAGGCCGACCGGGAGGAAGACCATAAAACCGGTGAACATAATCGGCATGAGCATCATCATCCGGGCCTGGGTCGGGTCAGCGGATGGGTTGGGGGTCAATTTTTGTTGCAGGACCATAAAGAGACCCAGGAAAATTGGAAGAATAAAATAGGGATCGGGGGCCGAGAGATCCTTGTAAAAACCGAAGAACGGGGTCTGGTAAAGGTCAATGGAACTGTACAAGACCTTGTAGAGGGCGATATAGATCGGCATCTGCAGGATCATCGGGAGACACCCCCCCAACGGGTTCACCTTGTGCCGTTTGAAGAGATTCATCGTCTCCATATTGAGACGCTGCTTGTCACCCTTGTACTTCTCGCGCAAAAGGGTGAGCTCCGGCTGGACCTTTTGCATCTGCTTCATCTGGCGAAGTCCTTTGAGTGTCAGGGGGTTCAGCAAAATTTTGACAAAAATTGTGAGAAGGATGATGGCGATACCCCAATTGGGGACAAAATTATGGAAAAACTTGAGGAGATAGAGGATCGGTAGCGCCAGGAAGGAAAGCATCCCGTAATCGATCGTCTTGTCCAGACTGATCCCCAACTCCCTCAACGGTTCCATCTGTTTAGGCCCCAGATAGGCCGAAAACTGAAAGGCCTGCCCTCCGGAGGCCGGGATGGCGAAGGGGGGGGTATAGAGCGTCAGGCGTGACGAGTTCTTGTCAATGGAGTAGGTGATCGGTTGTTCCTGTGTGAGTCCCCGTGAAATAAGGGTGCGGATAAAATACCGGTCTTCAAGGCCGGCCCAGGCGATCAGACCGGAATCGGTGCCATTCACCCCTTCCTTTTCCACCCCTTGATGGACCAGACGGCCGCCCGCCAGATAGACAATCCCCTTGAGATCGGGCGGCCCCTTTAAAAAGCTAAGAAAACCGCCGGAATTGTTTTCCGGTTCCGAACCGACCCAGGCCAACCCCAGCTTTCCAGTCAGACCGCCTGGTTTGCGCCCCTCGATCTCGACCCCGAGGTCGATAAGATATTTCCCCTCAGAAAATCGATAGATCCTCCGGAGGAGGAGCTCCGGAGAAGACCACTCGTAGACAACCTCTCCGGGTGAGGAGCTCTTTTTTTCAAAGAGGGGCTGAACCGGAAGGTTAAAATTACACCCTTCACAAACAAGGAGCAGACCGGCTTCCTTTCCCTCACTAATCAGGGGATGTTTCTGAAAACGAGAAAGGGTAAAAGAAATAAGCCCTCCGCCACGACGTGCCAGTGAACCCTTGTACAAACCGGTCTCGATTGAATCTTCCCCACCACCCCCCGTTGCCAGGGGAAAAATCTCCTTGCCGCCAGACAGGCTGGGCAAAGGGGTAGAAGAGTCGTGACTTATTGTCGAAGAGGTTGTGGGTGTTTCAGCGGGGGCTAGTTTTTCCGTCGGCTTGAAAATAATAGACCACCCGACAAAGATGAGAAAGGAAAGAACGGTGGCCAGGAGTAATCTCTTTTGGGTCTCCATGGTTAAGACCTCCTCTCCAACGAAATGGGGGGAAGATCAACCCCCCCTTCCTGAAAGGGGTGACACCGTAAAAGGCGACGGAGGGAGAGGACCATCGCCCGAGACCATCGTTCTTTTTGGAACAGTTGCCAGGCATACGCGGAACAGGTTGGCCAAAAACGACAGGAATGAGAGGGAAAAAAGAGGAGCCCCAAAGAGGGGCGGACCCCCCGATAAAGGGCAATGACCCCCAGCGAAAGCCCCCTTAAAAAATTATCCCCAACAGCTCCTAAGCTCTGAAAATAACTCGGCATTTGTCCTTTCCCCAGCCCCGGCCTTGATCCAAAAAGAGAGTTCCTGATCGGGCCCCAACAGATGACGCCCCTTCAGGTATTCCCGGATAACCCTTTTGATCCGATTCCTTTCCACGGCAAGGCGAACCGACTTCTTGGAAACAATCACTGTCAGTCCTGTCTTCCTGGAATTTTTTTGCGATCCTGGCCGAAACGATCTCGACCGAAGAGTAATAACAAAACTTGGCAAAGAAAATTTTTTGGTGCTTTTGGCGAAAGACAATTTATTTTTGACTCGTCCTCACCGTGAGTCTCTTCCTCCCTTTGGCGCGTCGTCGTGATAAAACACGTTGTCCTCCGCTAGTTTTCATTTTGCTTCGAAAACCATGCGTCCGCTTTCGCCTGATTTTACTAGGTTGGAAGGTTCTCTTCATATCCAAGTCACACGGTTAAAGACTTTGCGAAAAACATTTTCGCGCGCGAGAGTAAGGAGCTTTAACAGGCTTTGTCAAGATCGATTTTTTTCGTCAAGGCTTTCGCTGACTTCTCTTTTCCAAAAAAATTTTTCCAGTTTCATCTTGCCAGTCAAAAAGCTTTCCGCTAACAGTCCGTCCGCGTTTGAACAGTCTTCGTCAGTATCTTGTCGAAAGAGGCGGGCTCGTTTAAAGTTTTCAACAGTTGTGGATAACCTTGTGGGTATCTCGTCATGAGTGAAGTTTGGGCCCGCCTCCAGGAATCCCTGAAGGGGACTGTCAGCGAACTCCATTACAACACCTGGATCCGTCCAACCAAGTTGGTTTCATTCGACAAGAACTGCCTTGTTGTTGAGGTTCCCAACAAGTTTATCCGCGATTGGATCTATGACAACTTTCTTGAGGTGCTGCAAAGAGAGCTCTCCGAAATTGCGGGGTCCCCCTGTACCCTCCAGATCCGACTCCAGCCTGAAGATAAAACGAAGGGGGTTCCCGAGGCCCCTCGGGTGGACGAAACACTCCCTGTTGCCAAAAGGCAGAGGAGCCTGGTTCATGAATCTCTTATTGGCAAATACACCTTTGAGGGCTTCGTCGTCGGTGCCGCGAACCGGTTTGCCCACGCCGCCGCCCAATCGGTGGCGCATAAGCCCGGGGAAAGTTACAACCCCCTTTTCATTTATGGGGGGGTCGGTCTTGGAAAAACCCATCTTCTGAATGCGATTGGCAACGAACTGATCAAGCGGCAACCTCAGGCCAAGGTCGTTTGCATCTCAACAGAGCGTTTTATGAATGAATTCATCCATGCCGTCCGCTTTCAGAAGATGGGGGATTTTAGAAAGAAATACAGGGACTCCTGTGATCTCCTCCTGATGGATGATATTCAATTCATCGCCGGTAAGGAAATGACTCAGGACGAGTTCTTTCACACCTTTAACTTCCTCTACGAGTCCCACAAGCAGATTGTTGTCACGAGTGATAAATTCCCAAAAGAGATCAGTAACTTGGAAGAACGCCTCCGGTCCCGTTTCCAATGGGGGCTCATTGCGGACATTCAACCCCCTGATCTGGAAACCAGGATTGCCATTCTTAAGAAAAAGGCGGAGGAGGATCGTATTCCCTTGAGTGACGAGGTGGCTATGTACCTCGCCAGCCGGATCCAGTCCAACGTCCGAGAGCTAGAGGGGGCCCTCATCCGGGTTTCTGCCTTTGCCTCCCTGGCCGGGGTACCCCTTGGTCTCGACCTGGCCCAGGAGGTATTAAAAAACATCCTTGGGGAATCGGGTCGGCTACTGACCATTGAAAAGATACAGAGGACGGTTGCCGATCATTACGGGATCCGGCTTGACGATCTCACCGGGGCCAAGAGGCTCAAAGGGTTTGCCCTCCCCCGGCAGATCGCCATGTACCTCTGCCGTAAACACCTCCGGGCCTCTTTCCCGCAGATCGGCCATCAGTTCGGAGGGAAGGACCACTCAACCGTCATCCATGCCGTCCACAAGATTGAGGAAAAAATCCCTGTTGACGGCTCACTCAAAAACGATATTAGCTCCTTGGAAGACCGCCTGAATCTCTCTTGATAACCTTGGGGATCAGCGTGGTGATAAATGGTGGACAACTTACAGGGCGGAATGTGTGGAGAACTTTCCAGCCCTTCCTACAAGACAGGGTCGGCTGTTTTTCTTTTTGTTTCAACCAGTTTTTAAGTTGTTCACCTGTAGACAGGGAATACTACGACTACTATATTTAAATATTAACACTAAGAAGATAGGAGAAAGGGATGAGCATGGAATTTAAAATAGGCAAGAGAGAATTTCTTAAAGCGTTGCAGTGGAGTCAGGGGATTGTTGAGAGAAAAACAACGATGCCGATTCTGGCAAATATTCTGTTAGAGACAGTTGGGAAGAAGTTGAAGATTGCGGCTACCGATCTGGAAACAACAGTCCTTGTTGAGGTAAAGGCGGAGGTCTTTAAAACAGGAAAGGTAGCTGTTAATGCCCGAAACCTTTATGATATTGTGCGGGAACTCCCGCAAGAGGAGATCCGGGTTGAGGGGGAAAAGAATCAATGGTTGGAACTGAGGTCGGGGCAGTCAAAGTTCAGGGTTGTTGGGATGGACCCCGAGGAATTTCCGACGTTGCCGGTTTCAAAAGACAAAAGGTTTCGGTTAGAACCAGAGACTATCCAGAAGATGATTGAAAAGACCCTTTATGCGGTCTCAACCAATGAAACCCGTTTAACCCTTAATGGAGTCTATCTGGAAGGGGCTGGAAAAGAGGGGACCCTCAGGATGGTGGCAACAGATGGGCATCGTCTTTCCTATGTGGATAAGGAGATCAAGGGGGATTTGAAGATAGACAAGGGGGTCATCCTTCCCCGAAAAGGGATCGTTGAGCTGAAAAAATTGGTGGAAGATGGTGAAGGGGATCTGGCAATGGCCCTGGAGGAAAAACAGGTCGCTGTCAATCGTGGCGATGTCTCCCTCTTTCTGCGCCTGGTGGAGGGAGAATATCCCGATTATCAGCAGGTTATTCCCAAGAAGCTGGATCGTATCCTCTCGGTCGGTCGTGAGGTCCTGACAGGGGCCCTCAAGAGGAGTTCTTTAGTCTCCGTCGACAGGGCCAGGGGGGTCAATTTTTCAATCTCCCCAGGCCATCTGGAACTCACCTCCAGCCACCCGGACTTCGGGGAGGCCCGCGAGGAACTACCGGTGGAATACAAGGGGGAATCGTTCCAGGTTGGCTTTAACGCCAGGTACCTTTTGGATGTCCTTGCGGTCATTCAGGATGAGAAGATCGTTATTGAACTCAAGGATGAAGTCTCCCCCTGTCTTATCCGCTCCGAATTCGACCGGGGGTTTCTCTCCCTTATCATGCCGATGAGAATATAGCTCCCAAAAATGGCTGTCGCCCCTAAAAAAGAGAGTTCTCGATACGATGCCGCAACAATCAAGGTTCTCGAAGGACTTGATGCCGTCCGCAAGAGACCGGCGATGTACATCGGTTCTACGGGAGGAACCGGGCTCCATCACCTTGTTTTTGAGGTTGTTGATAATTCAGTTGACGAGGCCTTGGCCGGTTATTGCACACAGATAGACGTCGCTATTCATATCGATAATAGTGTCACGGTTGTTGATAACGGTCGTGGAATTCCGGTAGATCTTCACCCCACAGAAAAGAAATCGGCGGCCGAGGTTGTCCTGACCAAACTCCACGCTGGTGGCAAATTTGATCACAGCACGTACAAGGTCTCGGGTGGACTCCATGGCGTTGGGGTTTCGGTGGTGAATGCCCTGTCGGAGAGGCTCGATCTGGAAATCTACCGTGATGGCAAGGTCTACCATCAGTGGTACAAGCGGGGGGCGACGCAAATCCCCTTGGAGATGACCGGAAAGACGGGCAAGCAAGGAACGAAGGTCACCTTCAAACCGGACCCACAGATCTTCGAAACCACCGAGTATTCCTTTGATACCCTGTCTCAAAGACTGAGAGAACTCTCGTTCCTCAACAAGGGTCTTAAGATATCGATCACTGATGAACGGGAAAAGGGGAAGAAGCATGAATTTTGCTATGAGGGGGGGATTATCAGTTTTATTGAGTTTTTAAACCAGCGCAAAAACCCGCTCCATGAAGTGATCTATTTTTCCGCCGAGAAGGATAAAACGATCGTTGAAGTAGCGATGCAGTACAATGAGGGGTATGCGGAGAACCTCTTCTCGTTTGCCAATAATATCAATACGCACGATGGCGGAACACACCTCTCCGGGTTCAAGTCGGCGATCACACGGGCGATCAACCAGTTTGCCAGTGCTAACAATCTCCTCAAGGACTTGAAGGAAAACCCGGTGGGGGAGGATATCCGGGAGGGGCTGACCGCGGTCATCAGCGCGAAGGTTCCGGATCCGCAGTTCGAGGGACAGACCAAGGCAAAACTGGGAAACTCGGAGGTGGAGGGACTCGTCAAACAACTGGTCTATGACAAGCTCTACGAGTATCTTGAAAAACACCCCTCCGTGGCCCGAAAGATGGTGAATAAGGTTATTGATGCCTCACGGGCCCGCGAGGCGGCACGACAGGCACGGAATCTGGTCCGTCGCAAGGGGGCGCTGGAAGCGGGGGCCCTCCCGGGAAAGCTGGCCGATTGTCAGGAGAGGGATCCTGTTCACTCGGAACTTTTTATTGTTGAGGGGGATTCCGCCGGCGGCTCGGCCAAGCAGGGAAGGGACCGGAGGAATCAGGCAATTCTGCCGCTCAAGGGGAAAATTCTGAACGTTGAGAAAGCCCGCTTTGACAAAATGCTCTCCTCCGAAGAGATCCGGACCATGATCACCGCCCTCGGTGTCGGGGTCGGCTCAGGCCCCAACGGTAGGGGTGATTCACCCAAGGGTGAAAAAGAAGACAAAGAGGAGGCAACAACCGTAGATCGGCTCGCCAAACTTCGTTATCACAGTATCATCATCATGACCGATGCCGACGTGGATGGTTCCCACATCCGGACGCTTCTGCTTACTTTTTTCTACCGGCATATGCCGGAAATCGTTCAGGGGGGCCACCTTTATATTGCCCAACCCCCGCTCTACAAGGTCAAGAAGGGAAAGACGGAACGGTATCTCAAGGATGAAACGGCACTGGAAGATTACCTCATTGAAAATGGGGTTGATCACGTCCGGTTGGCAACCAAGGGTGATTCACCCAAGGGGAAAGAACTGGTGGGCCAGGAGATGGAGAAACTGGTCAAAAAACTGATCCGTTACCAGCGTCTCTTGGACTTGGCCAAAAAGGAAGGGGATCCGCGGATTATTGACGCCGTCGTGGCTGGTTCGGGTCTTGAGAGAGGTTCTCTTAAAAGTGGGAAGAGACTGGACACCGAATTGGACAACATCGCCGCCTACCTGAAAAAACGCTACCCCGACCTCAGTGATTTTGACCTGGAGGCCCAGGAAGATGCGGAGCATCAAACCCCCAGGATTGTTTACAAGACGGCGGTCAATAACGCCCCGAGGGAAACAATCATTGATGTTGGTTTTCTGACCTCGGCGGAATTTTCGGAGCTTCGTAAACTCGTTGCCGATTTTGCCACACTGAAGGCCCCTTTTGAATTGGTCTTTGATACCAAGAGGGAACTTTTTAAAAATCTGGAGCAGGTGAAGGAAAGGGTTTTGGCCAACGGGCGGGAGGGGCAGTATATCCAGCGTTACAAAGGGTTAGGGGAGATGAACCCAACACAGCTTTGGGAAACCACCATGGACCCGGAGCGCCGCACCCTCATGCAGGTAAAGGTCGATGATGCCATTGAGGCGGATCAGATTTTTACCGTCCTGATGGGGGACCAGGTAGAGCCTCGCCGGCAGTTCATCGAAGACAACGCCCTGAATGTCAAAAATCTCGATATTTAAAACTTCAAGGTCTTCAGGAAATTCTGAAAAGGCCGGTTGTAGATATCGAATTGGTCTGCCGGGAAGCTGGCGGTCAGGTTGACTGCTGTCATATCTTCGCGCAGGAGTGTGACCTGGATCTGTTTGACGAGCTGGGGGGCCTGCGGCTTGGCTGGCGGGGGAGTCCCTGGCGGTCCCATCATCGCCTTCATGGCGGCAACGTCCCAGACGCAAACCATCTGCATCGCGGGGATCCCGCTGACGGCGATCTGGTTTTCCTGCAAAATCTTGAAATCCTTGATCCCCCGGCGGCTGATCGCCTCCTTGATTTTCTGAAAATAGGTCTGGAGTGTCATCGGCTGGGGGAGTTTCTCCCGGGTGAGGATGATGTTCGGTTTCACCTTCGGGTCCGGGGAGGGGAGGGTCAGGGTCACCATCCCCTGGATCTGCCAATTTTCAGGTATCACCACTTCCAGTCCGGCAAGGTCAATCTTTGGCATAAGCTTTTTTACCCTAACATCACGAACACTGTTTGTAAACGACGAGATTAGTTGATCTTAGAAGGATCCAGGACAACCCCGACCAGAAGCCCGACAAAACCACCCGAATTGTCCAGACGGTGGGTGGTGGTGTAACAGGTACGGCCCCCGTGGTAGCCGTAGTCGGTAACATCACACACCCCATAATAGGCGGTCACCTCCGGCCCATTCCGGCCGACAAAGAGCCCCCCCGCCTCGAAGGCAATCACCGGGTGGACAAAGGAATCGGTCGGGATTTCCACCCCCAGCCGGAGCTTTCCGGTCCCGCCAACCTTTTCCCCCTCTTTGGGTCCCCCGCCGATGACGAAGGCCGGCCCCCCCATGAGGGCGACAAAAAACGCCTGAAGGTTAAACTGAAGACCGGCCTCGGCCGTTTCATAGGCCCGCCAGTCTTCCATCTTGTGAAAGGCGGTGTCTCCCTCGACGAGGAGGGAATAGTTCCACTTCCGCCCGCCGCCGACAAGGAATCTCAGGTTCAAGTCCGCCGCAAAACGAGGGCCGGAGTTTTCACGAACAACGGTGGCATCGACAAATTGGGCTGTCGGATGGCGGGGATGGACAGTAGCGAAGTCGACGGAATCGAGGGTGGCCCCGTTTCTATTACCAGCAATCGGGCTGATGGCGAGTCCTATCCTTAAGCGATCCCAGAAATCGGCCATGATGCCCTCTCTATCGGATAGGGTGAAAGGGAGTTGCTATGAATTTATCAGGTTTAAGGATTACCGAAAAATTCAGCCTGGATGAAATCGTATTGTTTTTGAAGAGTTGGGTTTGATTTGGCCTTTGCCTCAAAGCTGGCTCGATCAGTAACGTACATCATATAAATCTCGACCAAGGCATGTTCCGGGCCGCGCTTGAGGTCCCCGGCGCTGGCGGTGACAAAGGAGGAATCCGCTACCTGCCAGTTTCGCTCCTCGACAACCCATTGGTTGAGAGCGGCGAAGTGTCCCCTCTCATCACTTTTGTCATACCCGGCGAGCGCCAGATTTTTCCCATGCTCCCCCTGCATATGGCGGAGGACACGGTTTTTCTTAACAACCTCGGCCCCAATACCGATTGGCATTGTCCACCCGTTGATCGCCGACCATCGGGCCATGAGGGTCCCTTCCATCAACCGGTTTTCCTCCTCGGTCGCCTCCAAAAATTTAAGTCCCGGGGACGGTTTGCGGTCTCTCAGTCGTTCAAACTCGGGGTGTGTCCTGGCATGAACGACGATATGACCGATCTCATGGGGGAGGATTCCTGGAAACGTTCCACGATGTTAGTGGTCGGGAAATCAGGGAAGTGCTCTGCGTAAAAGGTGTCATTGGTGATATCATCATAGATCTCAATTTCTCCACTCTCAGCATTGGTAGAGGCAAACCCACATTTGCCCGAAGGGCATTTTTCCCTCCGGACCAGTTTTTTGACGAGGTGCGCCTGTTCGGGCGGGAGGGATTGCAGGATCTCGATGGCGCTCCAGAGAAGTTCCGGTTCAAACGGGCGATCCCTTTCTTCGGCGACACTGATGCCGAACCGTTTTTTCAGCAGGCCGACCGCCTGTTCCTTGTCAAAACGATACCCCAACCAAAGGTGTTGTCGGGCCGATAATCTGTCAATCTTGCGACCGTTGACCAAGAGATCGTAATCCCCCTCCGAAATTGCTGTCGGTTTCAGCCAGCCCTCCTTTTCGATCGGGATAGAGACCCTTCCAACCTCCACCTTTCCTTCGAACGGATTCCCTGAGGCGTCGAGAAATTGTCCCCAAACCTGATACTGTGCCGGCCCGTCGGAGAAAAACTCCCTCTCCACAAACTCCAGTTGTTGTTGAACGACACCCCCTTCTTTTTTTCTCTCCTCAAAGGCTTTTGGATCCCGGAATCGGAGTGAGATCGCCTCGGCAAGACTCTCGGCCGGGTGGCCTTTGCAGGAGTATTCATCCGTGCAGAAACCATGCTTTTTCTGCGACCAGACACGGGCCATTCTCAGATTGCTGTCGGTAATCTCCCTGAATTCTTTGGAGACAGTCTCCAGGAGCGGGGCAGAGACAAAGGCCCGGTTCATCAGCCGAAGGATCGTCAACTGGTCGTGCCCTGGACCAGTAATATCCGGGGCAGGATTTTCCCGGGTAGAAAGGCGTGTCTCCCACCCGGCCATCTCCCCCCATTGCCCCAGGGGGGAGGAGGCGAGGAGGGCCCTTTCCGGTCCGCCGCCCCGCAAGAGAGGGCCATAGAGATCCTGATAGGCCAGAAGGCGCCGGTAGGTCAGAAGGTGCCCCACTTCGTGCCACAGATAGTCTTTAAATCGTTCGATCATCGGGTGTTCCTTGGCTTCAGCACGAATCTTGGGGCGGTTTACCGTATAGAGCTTGTCGTAGATCTCGATCCGGGTCTCCCCGTTCTCGCCGATAAAGTTGGCAAAGGTGTGGGCGACAAAACCGTTTTCCTGACGAACCGGTCTTGGCCTCCGGACCAGCTGTTTCAAGAGTTTTCTATCGGCCTCTTTCAGTCGGGCGATAATTTTATGGGCGGCTTGGAGTTCCTCGTTGGAAAATTGTCTTTTCCCGACTTCGATAATCTGGATCCCCATTTTACCAAACGGAGCCCGATAATCCCTGGGAGGCTCAGGGAGGACTGGTGGTGGCGGAGAGGGTCCCGCGGGAGGAGTTGGGGGGGCTTCGGGAGGGGGAACGACCGTGCCCGGGAGTGGTTCGATCTCGGGCAAGATATCGGGGATGGAGGCGAGGAGCGATGGAGCGACGGCACGGCGGGCGGCCTCTCCCTTTTCAAGGGAGTTTCGAATCCACAAATCAAGGTGATATTTTCCCCCGGAACTCCTCATGGTATCCAGGAGGAAGACCATCCCGCGGAGACGGCTCCCCTTGTTGTAGACGTTCAAGGCCCCGGCCAGTCCCTGCAGATCCTCCCTACTGAAATTGTTATCATCCACTGTTTTCGCAAGGAGGAGCCGGTAGACCTCTTCCGCCCCCTCCTGCCGCTTCTGGATCGTGGTGACCGACCCTTCGGGATCAACCTTTTTCTCCTGGAGGAGTCTTAGGATGGCCGGGGCGATCGTCCAGGATAGGTCTTTAGCAGCCTCTTTAAGAAACTGGCTCAAGGCCTCTTGACCGCCGCTCTCCCACTGGTCAAGGATCTCCGGGGCGACCTGGTTCCATTCATGGATAGTCAGGAGCTGGTCATCGGTCACGGTCGCCTGCAATTTTTCTCGAATCGTCGGCATAAAAATCCATAGGTATTATCGGTAGTTTTCGGCTACTGTTTCGTTATTTTCTTCTGCGGCTCCTCACCTCTTGCCAAACCGGCTTAAATAGGTTCTCTTACCCACCGGCGGTTATGGCTAACCCACCTGAAATATTTAGGATTTCTGCCTCCGAGGCCGATCAAAGACTGGACCGGTACCTTGTCCAGAAACTCTCCCTTTCCAGAAAAAGGGTCAAGGCGCTCCTGGACCGTGGGAAGATTTTTATCAACGGTCACAAGGTGGTGATCGCCTCCTGGGAGGTCAATCAGGGTGATAAACTTCAGGTTTTTTCAGAAAGGTCCGAGGAAGATCCTTCCCAGACCAAGCCCCAATTTTTGAAGGTCGCTTATGAGGACTCGGACCTTCTCATTGTGGAAAAAGATGCCGGGATCCCTTGTGAAAAATCGCCGGTTGCCTGGCGCCCCTCCATGGTGGCGATGGTCAATCAGTATTTAAAAAAGACCCACCCCCATCTTCCGGCCCACTATGTCGGACTGGTTCATCGTCTGGATACCGACACCTCCGGACTTCTTATTTATACCAAGACCAAAGAGGCGAACAAGATTACGGAGCAGTTTAAAAAACGAACGGTGGTGAGAAAATATTTGGCCCTTGTGGAGGGGAGGGTAGAGGGGGAGAAAAAAGTTTTGGAGGGGTACCTCGCTCAGGCCAATCTTCCCGGTGGTAAAAAGATAAAACTGGTTCCGAAGGGAAAGGGGAAGAGGGCGGTCACCACCTATACCGTTTTAGAGCGTTACGGGAAGGCAACACTTTTGGAGATTTCGATCAAGACCGGTCGGACCCATCAGATTCGTGTCCAGTTGGCAGCAATCCGGCATCCGATCCTGGGGGACCGGATCTACGGATCGACCGCTTCTCGTGATGGGTCGTCTTTCAAGCGTCAGGCGCTCCATGCCAACACCCTCTGTTTCCGTCATCCGGTGACCGGCAAAAAAATAGAGTTAATTTCTGAACCTCCCCGTGATTTTCGACGGCTTATCGATCGCCTGCGCGAAGGGTGGTCCACCCAAGGGCGATTCGCCCAGGGGTGATTCACCCAAGGGTGAGCCACACAATGGTGTGTCACCCAGGGGCGCTAGCTGATAATTTTTAGGGGTGTCTCTTTCTCGACCCTTTTGATCGCCTCCATCTCAACAATATAACCCCTTTTAAGACGATCGAATGGCGTATTCATTGGAGAACGATCGCGATCAAGTCTTTCGGTGTGGAGGAGCTGACCGGATTTTGCCGACTCCTCCCCGCACAAGACAACCTCCGATTTGCCGTTGGATCTCATCAGCGAAGAAACAACACGCCAACTTGGGACGGGTCCTGTCTCGGGTTCCGCCCAGCCGTGCTCACCCGTTCCGCTCGGCCGGGCGCCCGACCCTCGCCACCCGTCCCTGTCTGATCCTGCTAGAATCAAATACGAGCATTTTAAATAATCCTTTCGAATGCCAATCCTCTGGTCAAACTCCTCGATCATCTCTGTCGGTTCCCATTCAATGTAGGTATGGCACCAATCGCGCCGATTTTCTTTGAGCATCGGGCAGAGCCGCTGGTGTGTGCAGGGGGCAATGGTTATCGGGATATTTTGAGGGTTCTCACTACTGAGGAGGGCATCGTGGAGTTCCATCAATTCGAGTGTTGTCTTTCGGAGGGCCGGTTCTACAATAAGAATCTTTCCTTGGGGGGTGAGGTGATGATTGAGGAGCCGGATCAGCATGTTCCGGCGTTTCTCCGGATGGAATATCTCATTCAAGGTATTGACCATCAAGATCAAGTCATACCGGTCGTGGTGCAGAAAAGCGGGCAGGGGTTCTCTTTCGAGATCGGTTTTGACACTACGGAACTTGGAGGGGAGGGGAAAATGGGGTGAAAGTTTTTGGTGAAGGAGCCGTGCCTCTTCCAAAATGGCGCTATTCTGATCGACCGCGGTATAGTGAATGGAGGCTTTTGTAAAAAACAGAAGACTCCCTAGAAGCCCGGTGCCCGGCCCGCTCCCAAGGTCCAAAATTTTGATCGGTTCTTTTGTGTCTGGCCAACTGTCGGCTGGGGCCTGACGAAGGAGCGGCGGGATCTTGAGGGCGTTCACCAAAAGAAAATAGGCGATGTAGCCGGAACGCAGTTCTTTCTGATTAAAATAGTTTTTGGTGAGCGATCCCCTGTCGCTGGTGAACGACAGGCTGAGCTCAGCGACCCCTTTTTCAAAAAAACCGTAAGGAAAAGAGGGAGGCCTCTTCCCCTTGGCCGGGAAGTAGTAGCGTTCGATCAGAAAATCTTGAATGATTTTGTCGAGAGAGACCATTTTTAGAAAGAGTTTATTTTTGACATTATCGGCCCTCACCAATAGCTATAGCACACTTTATGTTATTTCGGGTTCTTTGTTCGATCGGCACCGTTTTTCTCCTCATAGCCCTCTACAGCTATTTCATAAATGGTATCTTGGGGAACGGTGTGATTGCACTGATCGCCTTCTGGCAGACTAGAGGAAAAATCGCTCTGCTAACGTGATTCAATAAATGTGTGCCTGACCGAACAATTTAAAAATGAGTGTGCTAAGTCGCCTTCAGCAGATGCCGATTGTTTTGCTTCGACGTTCAAGTAGGACAACATCTCGCCAACATCCGTCCATCTTACCTATTTTTTCTCGGATTCCTATTTCTCGAAAGCCGCAAGCTTTGTGCAAGGCCAGACTTGTTTTATTCTCTGGAAAAATTCCTGCCTGAATTGTCCAAATACCTTCTATTTCAGATGCTCCAATCAGAGCATTCAGCAAAAGATGGCCGATGCCTTTGCCTCGTACTACAGTTGCAACGTAAACACTCACTTCACAAACACCGGCATAAACGCACCTTTCCGAAACAGGGCTGAGTGCCGCCCACCCCGTAATTTGCCCCTCTTTTTCAGCAACCAACCGACATTTTTTCAAATGACCCTTATCCCATATTTCCCATGTGGATACTTCCTGTTCAAATGTGGCGTGACAGGTTTTTATACCTTCAAGATAAATCTCTGCCACTATAGGCCAATCAGATTGGCCCAGTGGACGAATGTTGATTTGACTTGCATTCATTGATTCCTCAAACTTTGCACTAATTTCGTCAACATTTGACAAATCGCTTGAAGATCGTCTCGTAACTCAGTCTTCTGGTTCCCAACTATCAAGCCCAGTTCGAATCCCAGTTCAATGAGCGGGACACATTCAAAAGCAGATCCTCGGGCAATGTAGTAAAAATTTGCTTTGTCTTTTGCATGCCAACGACCAGAACCCTCGGCAAGGTTGAGAGTGATGCTTGTGGCAGCTCTATTGAGCTGATCGCACCAACTGTACTGGTTTTTGATCTCTTTGGTAATTGTCAGAATCTTTTTGGAGAAACTGAAAGCTCTTTTATAAACATCCAAGCCTTCAAACGCAAACTGATCATTCATAAGTTTTTTCCGAAAAACGAATTACGAAGAACGTGAACGAAATTTGGCGTAGTTCGTTGACGTTTTTCGTTCTTCGTGGAAAATTTGTCTGCGCCAAATTTTCTGTGCCCGGGACAGGACTCGAACCTGCATGGTATTGCTACCGTCAGCCCCTCAAGCTGGTGCGTCTACCAATTCCGCCACCCGGGCAATCTACAGTACGGAGCCTTATAAAAGAATGTGTGGTCCGGTGCAAGAGAGAACTATTTCGAAGGCTGGGTTTCCGGGGGTGGGACGTTATCATCCAGCACCGATTTGGAGGTGGTTGGTTTCGCCATCTGGGCCAAGAGAATCGAAGTGACCAGAAAGACAATCGCGGAGACCGTCGTGATTTTGGAAAGTAATGTTGCCGCCCCGCGTGGCCCGAACATCGCCTGCGAACCACCGGCGCCGAAGGTGGCCCCCATATCGGCCCCCTTGCCAGCTTGTAAAAGAACAACGGTGATAAGAAGGATGCAAACGATAAAATGAATGACAGTGATTAAGGTTTCCATGGTAGACTACCTCTGACAGATTTTTATAAATTGGTCAACAACGAGACTCGCCCCACCCACCAGCAGTCCTTCGACGTTTTTCACCCTCAAAAGTTCTTTTGCATTGTCCGGTTTGACACTACCGCCATAGATAATTCTTACCTGATCCGCTGTTGGGGCATCGTAAATCTTGGCGAGGGTATTGCGGATAAAACTGTGGACCTCTCCCACCTGTTCCACCGTGGCGTTGTTCCCGGTTCCGATCGCCCAGACCGGTTCATAAGCGATCACAAAATGTTTGAGGTCGGTCATCGCAATTTCCTGCAAGGCCCGTTTGAGCTGGCGTTCAAGGACCTCCATCGCCTGGCCGGCGTTCCTTTCCTCCACGGTCTCGCCGATACAGAGGATCGGGATCAACTCCTGCATCAGCGCGGCTCTCACCTTTTTGTTGGCGGTTTCGTCGGTTTCCCCGAAGAGGCGGCGCCTTTCGGAGTGGGCGATGAGGACGTACTGACAACCGGCCTCTTTCAGGAAGGAACCGGCAATCTCCCCGGTATAGGCCCCCTCCAGTTCCCAATAGAGGTCTTGACCGGCGGTCTTGAAATCGGTTTCCTGGAGGGCGATATGCGCCGAATAGAGGGTGGTAAAGGGGAGGGCAAAAACGATCTCAAGACCGGTGGTCTCTGCCAGTTTAAAACGGAATTCGGTGAGACGCTTCAGCGTATCACCGATCGTCCCATGCATCTTCCAGTTCGCCACAATGAGATTTGTCATTTAGTCCTCCAAGGCCTTGATCCCCGGGAGTTCTTTTCCTTCCAGGAATTCCAGGGTGGCCCCACCCCCCGTGGAGAGATGGGTGATCTTTGATTCAACACCCGCCATCTTGACGGCCGCCAGTGAATCACCACCACCGGTTACGGAAATCGCCCCGGAATCGGCGATCTCCCTGGCGATGGTGAGGGTCCCCTTGGCAAATGAGGGAAGTTCAAACATCCCCATCGGTCCGTTCCAAAAAATGGTCTTTGCCTCACGGAGGATCTTGCAGAAATTATCCAGTGTCTTCGGTCCGATATCCAGCCCCTTCATCCCCTTCCGAATGTTGGCAGACAAGGTTGTCTCCACCGGAGATCCTTCCCTGGCTTCAGCGGCGACCCGATGGTCTGTCGGCAAATAAATCCTGATCCCTCGGGTCTTGGCCCTCTCCAGGATCCTGCTGGCCAGGTGGACCTTCTCCTCTTCCTTGAGAGAAGCCCCCACCTCAACCCCTTCCGCGGCGAGAAAGGTGTAACTCATCCCCCCGCCGATCAGGAGGGCGTCCACCTTGCCCAAAAGATTCTCGATCACGCCGATTTTATCGGAAACCTTGGCGCCGCCGAGGACGACAACAAACGGTTTTGCCGGTTTGGGTGAATCACCCTTGCCCAGTAGTTTTCCCAAAAATTCAAGCTCTGTTTTGACCAAAAATCCGGCTCCTTTCTCCTTGAAATGGGAGACCATCCCGACGGTCGAGGCATGGGCCCGGTGACAGGTGCCGAAGGCGTCATTGATATAGATATCACCCAGGAGGGCCAACGATTTGGCGAAGGCCGGATCATTTTTTTCCTCTTCTTCATGAAAACGGAGGTTCTCAAGCAAAAGAACCTGTCCTTCTTTTAACTCGTAGACCAACTTCCGGACCGCATCCCCGACACAATCTTCCGGGAAGAGGAGATCCTGCCCCAGGAGTTCCGAGAGGCGTTCACCGATCCGAACAAGACTGTCTTCGGCATGAAATCCTCCCTTGGGGCGTCCCAGATGGGAGGCGAGAATAACACGCCCCTTGTTTTCCAGGGCGTAACGAATAGTCGGGAGCGACTCCCGGATCCGGGTGTCGTCGGTAATGTCACCTTGATCATTGCGGGCCACGTTGAAATCGACACGGAGGAAGACCCGTTTTTCCTTCAGGTCAAATTGGTCGATGAATTTGAGTGACATCGGTTTTTTAAAGATGCTTGGAAACAATCTTGATCAGATCCACCATCCGGTAGGAAAAACCGATTTCGTTATCATACCAGGCCAGCACCTTGACCAGGTGCTTTTCCAGAACATTGGTGGAGAGCATGTCAATGATCGCCGACTCGGTGTTTCCGTTGAAATCGATGGAGACCAGCGGCTCGTAGCAACAGGAAAGTATTCCTTTCAGGGGACCTCCGCCGGCAACCTCAAAGGCCCGGTTCACCGCGGGAATTGAGGCCTCTTGTTCCACTTCGCAAACCAGATCGATCAATGAAACATTGGGAGTCGGCACACGGATTGAAATGCCATCCAGTTTTCCCTTGAGCTCCGGAAGGACAACCCCGATCGACTTAGCCGCGCCAGTGGTTGTCGGGATCTGGCTCAAGGCACCGGCGCGGGCCCGGCGGAGATCTTTGTGATACTTGTCCAGAATTTTCTGGTCGTTGGTGTAGGAGTGGATCGTTGTCATAAAACCGCGGCGGATTTTAAAGTTTTCATGCAAAATCTTGACCACAGGGGCAAGACAGTTTGTGGTGCAAGAGGCGTTGGAAATAATCTGGTGTTTGGCCGGGTCGTAAGTCTTCTCATTCACCCCGACCAGCAAGGTGGCATCGGCTTCTCTACCGGGGGCGGAGATGATAACCTTCTTGACACCTTGCACGAGGTGTTTTGCCGCCGCCGGGCGAGCGGTAAATTTCCCCGTACACTCCAGGACAAGGTCGACATTTTCCTCCCTCCACGGAATTTCGGAGGGTTCCTGGTGCGAGACAAGCCGGATCCTCTTCCCATTAATCGAAAGATGACCATCCTCCCCCTTGAGATCGGCATGAAGACGCCCATGAATCGAATCATATTTGAGGAGGTGGGCAAAACCGGCCGGGTCGATCTTGTCATTGATCATCACAATGTCAAAATCGTCAAAAGAGCCCTCCACCCAGGCGCGGAGGATCCCTTTCCCGATGCGTCCCAACCCATTGATTCCAACGCGGGTTTTCATGGCGGGGCGAAAGTATACAGCTTTGAACCCCTCCGTCAATGGTGATTTTGCCAAGGGCCCCCTTGACAAGGGGAAAAGAATCACTATATTCCCCCCGCCTTTGAAGAAGTCTAAAAGAGGCTGTTGAAAGGTCATTTAAGAGCAACCTTAAATTTAAAAGGAGGGAGTTATGGCCGAGAAGAAACTAAAGATCCGTCCGTTGCAAGACAGGGTCCTGGTGAAGAGACTGGAAGAGGAGGAAAAAACCAAGGGGGGTATCATTATCCCTGATTCTGCCAAGGAGAAGCCGCAAGAAGGGAAAGTGATTGCGGTCGGCAAGGGGAAGGTCTTGGAAGATGGTAAAATCTCTCCGCTGGATGTCAAGGTTGGGGATAAGATCCTTTTTTCCAAGTACTCCGGAGCTGAGGTCAAGATTGAAGGGGAGGAACATCTTATTTTGAAGGAAGACGATATTTTAGGAATCGTCGAATAAATTAACATTATTTAAGGAGGCACTACCTATGTCAGCAAAAGATATCATCTATGATCAGAAGGCCCGCGAGTCGATCCTGAAGGGGGTCAACAAACTGGCGGATGCCGTCAAGGTAACCCTTGGTCCAAAGGGACGAAACGTTATCCTGGAAAAATCGTTCGGCTCTCCGACCATCACCAAAGACGGGGTCACGGTGGCGAAGGAGATTGAGCTCGAGGACAAATTCGAAAACATGGGGGCCCAGATGGTGAAGGAGGTGGCCTCCAAGACCTCCGATGTGGCTGGTGACGGAACCACGACGGCGACTGTTCTGGCCCAGGCGATCTTTCGCGAAGGGGCGAAGATTGTTTCTGCCGGTCACAACCCGATGGCGGTGAAGCGCGGGATTGAAAGGGCGGTTGAGGCGGTGACGACGGAACTGAAGGCGATTGCGAAGCCGACCAAGGACCGAAAGGAAATCGCCCAGGTGGGTACCATCTCCGCAAACAATGATGAAAAAATAGGGAATATCATTGCCGAGGCGATGGACAAGGTTGGCAAGGAAGGGGTCATCACGGTGGAAGAGGCCAAGTCGATGGAGACCACCCTTGACGTGGTGGAAGGGATGCAATTTGACCGTGGTTACCTTTCTCCCTATTTTGTGACCGATCCGGAAAGGATGGAAGTCGTCCTCGAGGATCCTTATATTTTGATTAATGAAAAGAAAATTAGTGCCATGAAGGAGCTTCTGCCGGTATTAGAGGCGGTAGCCCGTTCCGGTCGTCCCCTCCTGATTGTTGCTGAGGATGTTGAGGGAGAGGCGCTGGCAACGCTGGTTGTGAACAAGCTCCGTGGTACCTTGCAGTGCGCCGCTGTCAAGGCCCCTGGTTTTGGGGATCGTCGCAAAGCGATGTTGGATGATATTGCGACCTTAACCGGCGGGAAGTGTCTTGCCGAGGAGCTGGGTCTCAAACTGGAGGCGGTGGAGCTCAAGGACTTGGGCCGTGCGAAGAGGATCACGATCGACAAGGACAACACCACGATCATTGATGGGGCCGGCAAGAAGGCCGACATTGAGGGGCGTGTGAAACAGATCCGAGCCCAGGTCGAGGAAACCACCTCTGATTACGACAAGGAGAAACTGCAGGAGAGACTCGCCAAGCTGGTCGGTGGTGTAGCCGTCATCAATGTGGGGGCTGCGACCGAGACGGAGATGAAGGAAAAGAAGGCCCGTGTGGAGGATGCCCTCCATGCTACCCGTGCCGCCGTGGAGGAAGGAATCGTCCCGGGCGGTGGTGTGGCGTTGATCCGTTGCTTGCAGGTTCTTGATAAATTGAAAATCTCCCCGGAGGAGCAGTTCGGGGTGAATATTGTGAAGAAGGCGATTGAGGAACCTCTCCGTTGGATCGCACAAAATGGCGGCCTGGAAGGGGCCATTGTTGTGGAGGAGGTCAAGAAAGGGCAGGCGGCCTATGGTTACAATGCCGAGGCCGGCCGTTTCGAAGACCTGTTGAAGGCCGGGATCATTGATCCCGCCAAGGTCGCCCGTTGCGCTCTTCAGAACGCGGCCTCGGTGGCCTCTCTCCTCCTGACAACGGAGGCGATGGTTGCCGAAAAGCCGGAGTTAAAGGAGAAGATGCCCCCAATGCCTCCGGGCGGCGGGATGATGTAAGCTCCTATAATTCAATTGACTTCAAAAGCCCCGACGCGCTAGAAGGGATGCGGCGCGCGGGGCTTTTGTCTTTTAGGAAAAGGAAGGAACCATTCACGTGAGTCGTTTCCATTGGGCGAATCGCCCTTGGGTGAAGCACCCTGGGTCGGCCGTCGCCGCCGCTTTTCTCTTTTGCTCCCCGGCGCCGCTCTTCGCGGTTGATTTTTCCGCCCACGGCTATTACCGGAACCGGACCGTTACCTTTCACGACCTGGATACCCAACAACCCAATAGTGGTGTCGCTCAACCCGGCTTAGGGGATAAACCATGCAAACCGGATGCCTCACAGGCTGGTCAACCGGGGGACAACGACTGTTTCGGCAGTATCCTCTTCAACCAACATCGGCTTCGTGTGGAACCGATGCTCAAGGTCAATGACAACATCTCCTTTCATATGCAGATGGATATTGTCGATAATCTCATCTTTGGGACGGAGAAGACCAAACAGCTCGATTTTGTCTCTCCGATTGTCGGGACCGTCCAACTCCCCGGTTCCGGAGGGGCCTTGGGGGTCGTGGGGGGGGAGGCGGGGGAGAACAAGGTTCTTCATATCCGCAGGGCCTGGGTTAATCTCTTGACCCCGATGGGGGTTTTTCGTTTTGGACGTCAGCCCTCCCATTGGGGGCTTGGGATCTTTCAGAATGATGGCAACGGGATTGAGGATGACTTTGGCGATACCTTTGACCGGATCCTTTATCTGGCCGCCCTGGATACCGAAAAGGCGGGGACGTTCAGTTTTGGCACAGTGGCTGATATCACCTTTGCCAATCAGCGAGATCCGAGGATCAGCGGTCTTGGGGGGGCGATCCGTGGGGTGACAGAGGATATGCGGCAGTTCGCCGGGATCCTCATGTATGAAAAAGAGGGGGAAAACGCCGCCTTTTCACTCGGGACCTTTTCCGGGATCCGCTATCGCAACGGGAAGGAAGGGGATACGACGACAACGGCGCGTCGGGTCCTGGATGCCGACAACAACGGGATCCCCGATCTGGATGCGAGCGGGAATTCCCAGCTGACCGATCCCCTCCCGGCAGGTCATGACGGGAACACCTTTCTCTATTTTGCCGATATCTACACCAAGCTAAAATTCTTGAGGCACTACAAGATCCAGCTGGAGTACGTTTACCTGGGTGGCAAGCTCTCCACAGGCCTCGCGATTGATGCCGTTCCCTTTAATAATCTTCCGGCCAATGCCCTCGGGCCGTATGAACTTGCGGATCAAAACAAATTTCAGGTCCATATGGCGGCGATGGAGGCGGAGGCGAATTACGATTTTGGCGAATTCCTGCTCCAGAGTGGTTTCGCCTCAGGCGATTCAGACCCGCTCTCCAGCAAGATCACCCAGTTTGGTTTTAGACCGGACTATCAGTTGGGGCTGTTGATGTTTCATGTCCCCTTGGGGCGTTCGCCATCCATCACCCAGGCCAACGGCAACGGCCAGGGGAGCCGCCTGCTGGTGGGGGGAGTCCCGGTGACCGGCAATTTCATCAATAATACCATTTACACCGCCCTGGGTTACAAACATCACCTGAATATCCAGAGCCTGATCCCCAAGAGCCGGGATGTGAAGGCCGGTGTCAAGGTTATTACTGGCTGGACCCACCAGTCCAACTTTAACATCGATTTTTCCGAAATTACCGGGATTCAGGGGCTCCCCAGGGTGACCAACAGCAAGCGGTGGTATGGGATTGAAGTAGATTCGAGCCTTGAGGGACGGTTCTTTGATTTCCTTCTGGCCCGGCTGGATACCGGTTTTCTCCTCCCCGGTTCGGCCTATGATGTCGATGTGAACGTCTTTGATCCCGGCAACCTCTCCGCCGTCAACACCATCCCGTTTGATGGGGCCAACTGGGCCTTCGGTCTTCGCGGAACCATCGCTGTCGAATTCTAGTGCCGCATCCAAGAAATTCCTTTACATGGACAACAGAACGATCGGGTTGGTCTTAAAAAAATTGGAGGCGGTTCTTCCGCAGTGGAAGATTCCGGTGGTCGGGGTGATGGCGGAGCGTCCCGGAGATAGGGCCTTTCATGTCCTGATCAGCACGATCATTTCCCTCCGGACAAAAGATGCCGTGACCGAACAGGCCAGCCTTCGGCTGTTTGATCAGGCCAAGACACCGCAGGAGATGGTTCGGCTTTCGAGGGGAAAGATTCGGAAATTAATCTACCCGGCCGGTTTTTATCGCACGAAGGCCAAAAACATCATTGAGGTTTGCCGTCTCCTCATCCAAAGGCATGGGGGCCGGGTTCCGAGGAAGATGGAAGAATTGTTGGCCCTACCCGGTGTGGGCCGGAAAACGGCAAACCTCGTCATAACGGTTGGCTACGATGACTACGGCATCTGTGTGGACACGCACGTCCACCGGATCAGCAATCGCTGGGGGTATGTGAGGACAAAAACACCGGAGGAAACAGAAATGGTCCTGCGCCGGCAGTTGCCCAAAAGGTATTGGAAAACTTACAACGATATTCTTGTCACGTTTGGTCAGAACCTCTGTCACCCGACCTCTCCCTGGTGTTCCAAATGCCCTGTTGAGAGTCACTGTCCCCGGATCGGGGTGAAAAGATCACGTTGACCTTTGAGGTGCGATGATCCACAATACTTTTAGATCCTGATGAAATTGACATTCTACGGCGCCGCAGAGACAGTCACCGGTTCCAAATTCCTGATCGAAAACAAAAACAATTTTTTGATTGATTGTGGCCTTTTTCAGGGGTCCAAGGAGCTCCGGGTCAAGAATTGGGACCCCCCCCCTTTTGATCCGGCTTCTGTCAAGGCGGTCTTCCTGACCCATGCCCATATTGATCACAGCGGTTATATCCCCCTCCTCGTGAAGCATGGGTTTCACGGAAAGGTCCTGACGACGGAGGCGACCGCGGAACTTTGTTCTATCCTTTTGCCGGATTCGGGACACCTTCATGAAGAAGATGCCCGGTATGCCAACAAACAGGGTTTTTCAAAACACCATCCGGCCCTTCCTCTCTATACGGAGGAAGAGGCGCGGGCCTCTTTGCGGTTTTTTGAGACCTGGCCGATGGAAAAGAATTTTCTGGTGAACGAAGAAGTCGAGGCAACCTTTCATCCGGCCGGTCATATCCTGGGCGCCTCTCTGGTGGAGCTTCGGTTCCAGTACGGCAAGAAGAGGGTTCTCTTTACTGGTGATCTTGGCCGTCCCCATTCTCCGTTTATGATCAAGCCGGCCAAAATCCTGAAGGCCGATTATCTGGTCATTGAATCAACCTACGGGAACAGGGAACATTCCGATGATGATGTACGGGACCGGTTTCAGGAGATTGTGAATTCGACTGCGGCCAGAGGAGGGACAATCCTCATCCCTTCGTTTGCCGTCGAAAGGGCCCAGGAGGTGATTTACCTCCTCCGCCAACTGAAGGAAAAGGGGAAAATCCCGGACCTGCCGATTTATGTGAACAGTCCTTTGACCATTGATGCGACAGAAATCTTTCGTAAATACCCGGAGGGGCACAAGATCAGCCCGCGATTACTGACCGATCATGCGACGAACCCCCTGGAGTGCGGGAATCTCCATTTCGTTCATGAATCATCGGAGTCCAAAAGGCTTGGCAGTCTGAATTCGCCGGTAATTATCATCTCCGGTTCCGGGATGGCGGAGGGGGGGCGGATCCTGCACCACCTGAAGCAAAAACTGCCTCAGGCCAGAAATACGGTCGTCTTCGTCGGTTTTCAGGCGGAAGGGACGCGCGGCCGTGCCCTGATTGGGGGGGCGGCGGCGGTCAAGATTCACGGAGAGACGATCCCCGTCCATGCCCGCATCGAACATATCGACAGCCTCTCGGCCCACGCGGACTATCGCGAAATCCTCACCTGGCTTGCCAACTTTGAAAAACCGCCGCGGATGACCTATATTGTCCATGGCGAGAAAGAGGCGGCGGAGAGTCTTCAGCAGAAAATAAAAACCAAATTCGGTTGGAAAACGACTATCCCCAAATACGGTGAGTCGTTTGATTTGTAAGTAACAGGGGCTCGCGTCGCCCCCTCCACCGGCCGAGCCGGATGGAGCCTCCCCCTCAACGGCCCTTTGGGCCTGTTTTATTTTAATCGTTGTTCTATCGTTGCCCTTCTGTCTTCATACCCGGCCGGGTCGTAGTGGATCGTGACGTGGGAGTTTGGGATCCGGTTTTCGATGGCAAGCCGGAGCGATTCTGTCAATTCATGGGCCTCTTCAAAACTCTTGGCCCGGTCGACATCGATATGGAATTCAATCAGCTTCCGTGATCCGGAGCGGCGGGAACGAAAATCGTGGTAGTCGGTAATGTGGGGTTGGTAGCCTCGAATAATGGTATTCACCTCTTCCCGGTAGTGGTACGGGAGCGCCTTGTCCATCAACTCATCCAAGGCCTCTTTGGCCAGACGACCGGCTCCCCAAAGGATAGAAAGGGTGAGCCCGAGGCTCACTATCGGGTCAATGAGTGTCCATCCGGTCTGCTGGATCAGGACCAGTGCGACAATAATGCCGGTGTTGGTAAAGATGTCGGTCGCGTAGTGAAGGGCGTCCGCCTTCAGGGTGAGAGATTCCGTTTTTGCCGCTGTCTTCCGGAGGTATCGGACAAGGATCAGGCTCACCACGATCGAAAAAACCATCATCCCGATCCCGAGCGGGATCTGGCTTAATTGTTCATCATGAAGCATCCTTTGGGTAGCGGCGTAGATCAGCGCCCCTGCCGAGGCAAAGATAAATAAGGATTGGAAGAGGCCAGCCAACCCTTCCGCCTTGCCATGCCCAAAGGGGTGGTCTTCATCGGCCGGTTTGTCGGCGATCCGTATCGAGAGGTAGTTGACCAGTGAACTGAAGAGATCCAGGAGCGAATCGAGGGCCGAGGCGATCAGGGCGAGGGAATGGCTGGCCACCCCAACGGCCAGCTTTAAAATAAAAAGGGCCACGGAGACCCCGACGGAAAAGAGGACCGCTTTTTTCTTTCTCCCTTCCGGTGTCAACGGATGTTGCACAGGAAGACCTCTAGCCTGTTTTGGGCCGATTGGCAATCACCCCTTGACGCAACTTTTCAAAAGTCTTAAGTCTTGTCCCGTCATGCGTTGTCAAACGGAATACCTCTGGTTCCAGACCAAGAACAAAAAGGAACTGATCAATATTACGGAGGAGATCGGGCATTTCGTCAAAAAATCAGAGGTCCAGGAGGGGCTCTGTCTCGTCTCGGCGATGCATATTACCGCCGGGATCTGGGTCAATGATGAAGAGGGGGGGTTAAAGAAGGATTTAATGAAATGGCTCGAAGAACTGGCCCCCGCCGGGGACTACCTCCATCACCAAACCGGCGAGGATAACGCCGATGCCCACCTCAAAAGAACCCTGACCCATCACCAGGTCACCCTGCCGATCACCAAGGGAAAACTGGACTTGGGCCCCTGGGAGCAGATCTTCTATGCCGAATTCGACGGCCAGCGCAAAAAACGGGTCGTCATGAAGGCGTTGGGTGAATAACCAGCTGTAATCGTAGGAAATTTCTAGAAAAATTAACAGCAACTTAAAGTTGCTTCAAGCCGATATTCCAGGCATGGCTGGTCCCGGTTCTATCGATCCTAAAGCCCCGACTGGTTCCCCTCCATCCGTTGAGGATGGCGATAACGATCCTTCGGGTTTTGTCGAACTCTCCCCCGATCCCCCCTCGCCGGGAGACCATTTTTTGCCGGTGCCGGACGGGGTTGAGGTGACTCTTGAGGATGCTCCTCCTGTTATTCCCTCTGGGACCGGCGCCTTACTGGTGGGTCCCACGGGGGAAATAATCCCCGCCGCGCCGGCCGTGGAGGAGGCGATTTTTGAAGATGGGGCCGGGATGCAAAGGGGATACTTCCGGTTTTCACCGCTGTCGTCCTCGGCGGGAGATATTGTCGTCTATCTGACAGGACCGGATTCTCATACCGATCTCTCCACACATATCTTGATTCAAACGCTTACCGGCGCCGGCTTTTCCACCTACACCTATATCCCTCCCTTCTCCCTCGATATTGATTATCATACCGGGACACTCTCCCGCTTTCTGGATCGGGTGAGGGGCGAGAATCCGGGGAGAAGGATCCACCTGGTGACCTGCAGTTCCAGTGCGGTGATTGCCAGGCGTTATTTGGAGGAGTCCCCGGCCGCTGTCTCTAGTTTTGTGGCGGTGGTCCCCGCGTTCGAGATCACTCAGGAACATGCCGCCGCCTGGGAACGCCTGGGGAAACCGATTCCAGCCAATATCTATTCCTGGCCGGCAAGGCCGGTGGAGACCCCGGCGCTCTTTATCCTGGCAGGAGATGACCGGTCGGCCATCAATGACCGGTCACTGGCCGATTTGAGGGATCACTTTGGCGGGTATCGCCATCATGTCGTCTTTCCCGGTCGTCAGCATGAGATCTTCTTGACGGACACTGGGGAACGCCGACTGGCCGCGATGGAAGTGACCGCCGCCGTGGCCCGCTTCCTCCTCGAAAGACCGTATGAACCGGAGTTTCCGCTAACCCTTCATGATGGATCTGGGAGAAATGCCTGCTTTCGTCAAGCGATTACCCAGCGAACACAGTTTTGGGAAGGGGTGGCCCAGATCTTTCAGGAGGTGGCGAGTGGGGGAATCGACCTGGAGACGGCGGGCGCGATGTTTTATGAAGCCCACCCGGATCGGGCGCCTCTGGATCGTCTTCCCCATTATGATCCACAGGGATTTGGACGCCTCCTTCGTGAGATGATGCAACGGGTGGACCATACGCGATATTATTTGGCCAATACATCCGAGACGAGTCGGCTGGAGCCCTCGAGGCTTGTCGAGAGATTGGATGAGATAGAACACCTCCTCTTTGATCTGGCGAACGAGGCGGAGATCATTTTTTACGGGCTTTCTGTCTATAACATCTCGGATGCCACGAATGGAGACAGAAATCGTTTTTTCAGAGTTCTTCACCATGTTGCGAACATACTCGTCAATCTCGTTTCAGAAAATCCGGAACAGGTCAGGAATGGTTTTGAACAACTCCCGGCGGTTCTCGTGGAATTAAGGGGGGTGGTTGGGGACCTTGCCCTGGTGGGGGACCATGCCGCTGTGGCGGTGATGGGAGAGGGGCCGCTCTTTCCCGAAGGGTGGTCCACCCAAGGGGATTTACACGAGGAGGAAAAAAGAGTTCGCGCCCAGTTGGGAGAGCGGCGGGCGCTGTTCCGGCAGGTGGCGATGCGCCGTTTACAGAGATTCTACTGGGATCACCGAGAGGTTTGGCCGGAAGCGGTTCGAGCCAAAGCCGCCGCGATTGACCGGGTGGTGAACCACTTTTTGGCCCTTCAAAGGAAGCAAGATGGTCTGGATGTCCGGGGGCTTGTCCAGCGGTATCTCACCGCCTATCCGGACGTGGCTGATTATCTGCAGGTGACGCTCGATTATTACGGGGCGACCCTCAATGATTTGGAAACCCTCCCGATGCTTTTGCGGATCGTGATTGAGCGGTACAACACCGCGGCGACCGCCATCTATGGGGATATAACCACGATGGAACACACCCCGGAGGAGACCTGGCAGGGACTCCGGGTACAGGTCCGGGCGGCGGCGGCACTTCTCTCACTCCTGGACCAGATCCCGCCTCAAGAGGGACTTGGGAACCCGACGAGAGTTCGGCCAGATATCCTGGCGGTGGTTCGTGAAAGGCTGGAGGCGATCCGGGCCTTGATTGAAAGGAGGGTCTTGGATCAAAGGCCCGGCCCCGAGCCACAGACGGTCTATACCTGGGAAGAGGTGACAACGCTTTTGTCAAACCTTGACCAGGCTTGGGGAGAGGTCGTTGCGGCGGCCCTTTTGATTGATCTTTCCCCTGAACTCATTGCCCGCTTTGAATCACTCCGGGCCCATTTGGGGTTGATGATTGCCGCGAGAGGCCGTTACCGTTCTGTGAGTGGCACCATCCATGCGGTGATTTATCGTCTTTATACGAATCTTGCCGAGCTGATGCGGGGGGCCCACCAATTCCCCTCGGTGGCGGGGAGTTCCGGGGCTGTCGGTGAAGAACCGGTTGGTGAGCGGATGATGACTGAGATGGAACGGGACCTGGACCTTTTGGACAGGACGTTGGCCGAACCGGTTTCTGCCGCTCCTGCGGGAGATGCAGAAAGGACGCAACCATTACTGGGAGGAGCCGATAATGCCGCCACAGGAACAGATTTAAAAGGAGGAGATATGTCGGTCGGAACAGTTGCCGCAAGCCTTGTTGGAACTAGTGTCGTTGCGCAAACAGCCGGTAACCCGCCGGCGGGGGATGGCCCTGTGTCAGAATTTCCGGAAAGCCGCGAACCGGCGGCACCGGCCGGGGATGCCTACCTACAACCTTACGTCCCTCCTTCTTTTGGAGGTCCTGAACGTCCTGAGGATTATGAAGGAGGGGGAGAGATCGGTGAGCGGGGGTTTGAGCCGACCCCATTTTTTGGTGCCTCCGTTGTTGCCGCTGTGAGACGGCTGGTGGCTAGAGGGGGAGGGGATTCTTCCGCCCTGGTAACCAAGGTCTTGAGAGAGATCGAAGAACTGGCCCAGCGGGTAGAGTTGCCGAGGACAGACGATTCTAACGTGGCCTATGCCACCAGGGAATTCGAATTAAGCCGCGCCTTCTTAACGGATCTTCTTCAAGAAGCGCAGACCAATCCTGATACAGCCTTGGCGAGCCTCGTCCTTTCTGTCGCCTATTCGGTGGATCGTCAGAGGGATACCGTTGCTCTGCTCCGAGGAGAGGCAAGGACAACACCCTCTTTGTTGGTGACGCGTATGGATCAAAGACCGGTTGTGGAGACAAGGTCTTATGCTCGTTTATCGGATAATATTTTTTGGGATCGACGTCGCCTCAGTTATCTGGAAGGACGGTTAGCGGGAGGAGTTCCTGTCGAAGAACAGCGGTTTTTTGAAAACCAGAGGGATAAAGCAGGCTGGGATCTCGTCTCTGATCTTCGTGTCCTTATCAGAGAACACCGGGAGAAACTGCTCGTCTCTGTTGAGGGAAGGGGCGCCTTGGATGGCCACCTCCGAGAATTTATTGCCGCTTTGGATCGTCACGTGGCGGTGCTCCGAAGGGTTCGTCCGCTCCTCGAAAAGGGGGATAGAGATCTCTTCAGAGGTTTCCCGAGTGGTCTTGCCGGTCTGGATCAGGAGTTGGCAGACTGCGCATTTGATCTTGAGAGGGCGAGGGGTTTGCTCGCCATTCTTCAGGATCCACCCTATGGCCCTGGTTCCCCTTCCACCCCGACTGCGGCAGGGGGTTCAGCGGCACCGGTGGCCCCTGCCTCGCCTGCGAGTCAAGGCGGGCCAGCAACTCCGGCCGCTTCGGCTAGTTCTATCGGTCCCGATGAATCGAATGTGAGCTATGATGTTGCCGCTTGGGCCACGCTCTGGGATGGGCTGGCTGCTGAGTCACCAGAGGTTCGTCAACGACTCAGGGTATTGACTCTTGGAGGTCCGGCGACAAGGGGTGAACTCTTGGCCGCCTATGGTGTTTCTGCCGATAAATTTGCCGCTGTTCGCGGTGGCTTGGCAATGGTAGATAACGGTTCTCTCGAGGTTGGCCTTCTCGCTCGTGACCTGGCGGCGGTGTTGGTGGCGAGCGGGTCTGACGCTGCGATGACACCGGCGGTTTTTGAACGGGCCGTTGTGAGGGGAATGAGACTCCTTGGTCCAGTCCCTGCCTCAGGGATTCCTGGCGAAGCGGGAGGTCGAGAGGGTCGTGAGCGGTTTGGTGAAAGAGGGGCTCGAGAACCACTCCCTGTCCGGGCGATTGTCCCCTAGAGAGGGGACCCCAGAGAACCTTTCTGAATCTTTAGATCAGTATGCCTCGCAATATGGTTAAAATCTGAGTCATGATGAAACAGGGGCATCTTTGTCCTCATTGATAACTGCGCAATGAGACTGTCCACTGTTTTAGCTTCAACCCCTTTTTTTCTGAGATACCCTCTGAGCAATGCTGCTTCGAAGAAATCCTCTTTTTCTAGAGAGAGAAAAGGCAGGACAGAGAAGTGTTCTTTTAATACTTTGTATTCAGTGTTCCTCTCAGCACCTGAAAGGACCTCAGTAATAACTGGCCCACAGGTTACCACTTGGTCTGCCTGAAGGAGTTCACTGATAATCTCGGCCGTGATAAGATCGGATTGATTAAGAAAATGAATCCATGAGGATGAATCAATCAGAATCACGCCGCATCCTTTCAAGTTCCTTGAGTGTGAGAGTAAAATGAACCTTTCCCCCTAAACGGGCAAAGCTTTCAAGTTTCTTCTGCCTCAAAACGGTTTCAAGAGAAAGGACCACCGCCTCGGTATCCGTCTTGGCCTTGAGGATCTTTTTGACCTGGTTCAACTTGTCCTGCGGCAAGATAAATTGTTTTCGTCTCATTTTAGCCATGTGTATATATTATAGTTTATATACACATCCGTCAATAGTTAACTTTGGGGAGGAGATCAGCCGGGGCCTAGAGCCCCGGCTGATCGTTTTCCCCTTGAGCGAACTACCCTCAACTTCACTCCCCCTTGGCGGGGTTGGTGACCTTGAGATGATGTTTCGGTTTGGCTTCCTTCACCTTCTTTTTCCTCTTGGCCATGGCAGGGCCTGTTCCTGCCAAGAGGGAAGCCAGAACCGCGAAGATCGTCAGTTTCTGATAGAGCTTCATCTTAGTCTCCTCCTTTCTTTGTTTTATTTTGCCGGTCACGGATATGGATCCGGCCATTGACCGGGATCGCATCCAGCACGACATTGATCGAGTTGTCCTTGTTGACAAACCCGATCCCGATCCGGGTCCAGAGGTTTTTCTCCTCGCTACCCCGCTCGGTAATCGTGTAGACATCTTTGAGATTTGTCTCTTCCATAGAAACCTCCTTTGTAAAAGGTTGCTAAGCAAGAGGCGTGCCAAATGGAAAAAACCAGGGAGGGGAGGGGTCTTGAGAAGTGGCTCTCGCAGACCCTCATCACCGTGCAGCCTTAGAATCATGAGGGTCGAGAGCGCAGGCGGACTTTTTGCGGCTGTGGGGCAAAAAGGACCGCCGGCAGTTCGAGAGACTTCTCCCCTCCCTGGTTTTTTTAGGGGGAACAGTTCGATTTTCGAACCGTCGGTTCGATTTTGCTACCGGCTCCGGTGCTACCGGTTCCGGTCGATGACGTAATTGGCCAGCGCCGTCAGCGCCTCTTTTTCAATGGAAGGCTTAAAGAGGACCAGTTCCCCCTTGGCCCGTTCGACGTACCGTTTGGCCAGGTTCAGGGTGTAACTGATCCCGTCATATTTTTGGATAATACTCACAATCTCCTTTAAATGCCCTTCCCCCACTTCCCGGGCGATCAGGGCATCTTTGATAATCCGGACCTCTTCAGACCGCGCCTTTTTGAGGGCGATAATCAGGGGCAGGGTCAATTTTCCCTCGCGGAGGTCGGTTCCTTTCAGTTTCCCGAATTTATCCTGTTCGCTCAAGTAGTCGAGGACGTCATCGGCCAGTTGGAAGGCGATTCCGAGAGAGAGCCCGTAATTCCTCAGGGCGACGGAGAATTCTTCAGAGATATTGCCAAGGATCGCCCCGACCTGACAGGCGGTAGCGATCAGAACGGCGGTTTTATGGGTGACAATCTGCAAATAATCCTCTTCGTTGACATCCATGCTGTTGCTCTTCGCGATCTCCAGGACCTCCCCCTCGGTGGTTTCGATCATCGCATCGGTCACCAGTTTCAGGATCTGGAGATTTTTGAGGGAGACCAGGATATCACAGGCCCGGCAGTAGAAAAAATCCCCAACGAGGACACTGACCTGATTTCCCCACCGGGCATTAGTCGAGACCTTGCCGCGGCGGAGTTCGGCGTTATCGATGACATCGTCATGAAGGAGTGAGGCGGTATGCATGAACTCCAGGGCGGCACCAGATTGGATCGCCGCCTCCCCCTGGGAACCGGCAATTCGGGCAGAGAGGAGGGTTAAGAGCGGCCGGAGCCTTTTTCCCCCGTTTTTGAGGACATATTCGGTGACATGCCGGACAAAAGGGACGCTGGAATGGAGCTTCAGTTGCATCAGCTCTTCAACCTTTTCCAGCTCTTCCCGGACAGGGAGGGCAATTGGGGCGAGTTCCATCATGGGGGTTTTGGATAGCCCTGTGATGGGGGAGTTGTCAAAGAGAATCAATGATGTTAGTTCCCCCTCTCATGCCGGCCTGTTTACTCATCCATGGTTTTACCGCTACCCCCCCCGTCATGGGGTTTCTCAAAAAATCTCTGGAAGAGGCCGGTTTTTTCACGGTGACCCCGGCCCTTGCCGGTCATGGGGGAGACTGGCAGGGGTATGAGGAGAGTGGGTGGCCGGAGTGGTATGAGTCGGTCCGTGTGGCCTATCGGGAGATGGTGGGACGGTATTCCCCCATTTTTGTGGCCGGCCAATCGTTGGGGGGGTTGCTCTCTTTGAAGCTGGCCCTGGATGTTGGGCCGGCGATCCGTGGGGTAACCTGTCTCGCCACTCCGCTTTATCTCGACAGTTTTCTGGCCCGATTTCTCCTGCCAGTGATCTGGAAGACACCGGTCCGTGAAGTTTACCGGTTTCAGCCCAAGTTTGGGCAGGCGAGCCTTGAAGATCCCGAGGGGTTGAGGCAATTCCGCCAATGGAGCCACCCGAAAATGCCGATCCGGGCGATTGTCAGCATCCGTGAACTTCAGGACCAGCTCCGCCCGGCACTGGGGGGATTCAAAACGCCTCTTCAGGTGATCTATTCCCGGAAAGACCCGCTTATTTCCGGCAAGACGAATCGGTTTTTCCGTGAAAAGATCCCGGCCCAAAAGGAGTTCTTGATCTTGGAGCGGTCGGGCCATATTATCTCGATGGATTACGAAAAAGAGGTGGTTGTCCGGAAAATGGTTGAATTTTTCAAGTCGCTCAGTCACAAGGAGGATTCACCCAAAGGGAGAGAGAGATGAAAGACCTCGTTCTTGCGATCGATCAGGGGACCACCGGCACAACGCTCCTCCTCATCAACCATGACCTCCAGATTGTGGGGAAAAAGACGAACGAGATCACCCAGTACTACCCACAGACAGGCTGGGTGGAGCATGACCCAAACGAGATCTGGGAGACCGTCCTTCGCACCCTCAAGGAGCTTCTGCAGGAAACCGGAATTTCTGCCAACCGGGTCGCCGCGATCGGGATCACGAACCAGAGGGAGACGACGATCCTCTGGGACCGGAATCTGGGGGAGACAATCGCCCGGGCGATCGTCTGGCAGGACCGGCGAACCGCCCCGATCTGCCAGGCCTTGAAAAAGAGGGGGCTTGAAAAAAAATTTCAGAAAAAGACTGGGCTCCTGTTAGACCCCTATTTTTCAGGAACAAAGATAAAATGGCTTCTGGACAATATTGAGGGGGCCAGGGAGAAGGCGGTGCAAGGGAGTCTCGCCTTCGGGACGGTCGATTGCTATCTGGTCTATCGGTTGACCGGTGGCCGGGTCCATGTGACGGACGCCTCCAATGCCTCCCGAACCTTGCTCATGGATCTGGCGGAGGTTTCCTGGGATCCAGACCTCTTAAAAATTCTTTCCATCCCGGAAAAGATTCTCCCAAAAATTGTTTCCTGTTCGGAGGTTTATGGTCAAACCAGGGGGGTTGAAGGGTTACCGGATGGGATCCCGATTGCCGGCATGGCAGGGGACCAGCAGGCGGCACTCTTCGGCCAGGCCTGTTTCAATGCGGGGGAGGTCAAATGTACCTATGGCACCGGTTCCTTTCTGGTCATGAATACCGGCTCGAGAATCATTTCCTCCAGGAGCGGAATGTTGACAACGGTGGCCTGGAAGCTGGGGGAGGATGTTGTTTATGCCCTGGAAGGTTCCGCCTTTGTCGCCGGGGCAGCGGTTCAGTGGCTCCGGGATGGCCTGAAGATTATTAAGGAGTCGGCCGAGATTGAGGATCTCGCCTCTCAGGTCCCGGATAGCGGCGGGGTGACCTTCGTGCCGGCCCTGGTTGGTTTGGGGGCACCGTATTGGCGGCCGGAGGCGCAAGGATTGATTAACGGCATCACCCGTGGGACGACCGCCAAACATATTGCCCGCGCCGTCCTTGAGGGGATTGCCTTTCTGCAACACGACATCCTCAAGGCGATGTCGTCGGACCTTGGTAAAAAACTAAAACTCCTCAAGGTCGATGGCGGGGCCTCGGCGAACAATCTTTTAATGCAATTTCAGGCGGACCTCTTAGGGGTTGAAATCATCCGGCCACGGATGGTGGAAACGACAGCCTTGGGGGCCGCCTTCCTGGCGGGGCTGGGAGTCGGTTTTTGGAAGGATATGGAAGACCTGGAGATCGGCTGGAAAGAAGACCGCCGGTTCCGGCCGCAGATGGATAAAAGAGAGGTGGCCCGGCACCTTGCCCGTTGGCAGGAGACGGTTAAAAAGGTGTAGGGACGATTCGTGAATCGCCCTACAGGAAGAAAATCAGCGTGATCAGCCCGAAGACTGGCAGAAGAATCAGGCCGGAATAGAACATGTAGCCCAGGAAAGAGGGGGTTTTAAACCCCATCTCCTCGGCGATCGCCTTCACCATAAAATTTGGTCCGTTCCCGATGTAGGAATTGGCCCCCATGAAGACCGCCCCGCAACTAATCGCCGCCAAAAGTTTTGCAGGGATGGAAATGACTTCCGGCGAGAGGTGCAACCCTTGGGCAAGCGACACAAAGGCCAGGTAAGTGGGGGCGTTATCCAACAAAGAGGAGAGCCCACCGGTCAGCCAGAAGAACTGCCAGGGTTGGGTAATCCCCGATTCGGCCCCATGTTTTTCCAAAAGGATGAGCGCCGGGACCATGGTGATAAAGATCCCCAAAAAGAGAATCGCCACCTCCTTGATTGGGTTCCAGCCAAAACCGTTTTCCTGGCGAACCAATTTTGGGGTAGTAATCAGGGAAAGTCCTGCCATCAACAGCATACCGATCTCCCTCAAAGGGGTTTGGAGAAACACGGAACCGACGACCCCCAGAAGGAAAACAAAATTCCGGACCCCTTCAATCTTAAGCGGCTGTTCCTGGATGACATCCTCAACGATATCCACAGCCGTTTCTTTGCGGTAAGCCAGGCTATCCCAGATAAAAAAAACAAGAAGGACTAACCCGACCGCCACTAGCCACTGGGGGAAGAGACGGAGGGTCCAAAAAAACGGGACGCCGCGGAGATAACCCAAAAAGAGGGGGGGGTCCCCCAGGGGTGTTAGAAGGCCGCCGATGTTACTGACCACAAAGATGAAAAAGACAGGGATGTGAAAAACATGATGCCGTTCACTATTCGTCTTGAGGAATGGCCGGACGAGGAGCATCGAGGCGCCGGTGGTCCCGATAAAATTGGCCAAGAGGGCGCCGATTGCCAGAAAGGTGGTGTTGATCGCCGGCAAGGCCCTCAGGTCACCGGTAAGCCGGATCCCCCCGGAAATGACAAAGAGAGACCCCAGGAGGATGATGAACGAGGTGTATTCGACCAGCGAGTGAAGGAGTGGGCCGGTCTGATGCGGGACAAAAATGGCCAGGACCGGCGCGGAAAAGAGGAGTGCGACAGCCAACTTATTTCTATTTTTCTCCCAAAAATGACTCGCTTTGAGGGGAAGGATGGCGATTGAGAGGAGAAGACCGGCGAATGGAAGGGCAGACCAGAGGGGAAGCGACAAGGTTTCCATCTTCAAAGGATCATATGCGGAGAAAAGAAAATGTCTAGAACTTATCGGGTAAATTGTTTACCCTAGCGAACTAATATGGAGCGCATTCAGAAAATCATCGCCGCCACCGGTCTTTGTTCCAGGCGTCAGGCCGAGGAATGGATCGAACGGGGCCGTGTCTCGGTGAATGGGGAAAAGGCGACCCTCGGGACCAAGGCTTCGATGGTCGACAAAATTCTGGTGGATGGGAAGCCGCTTTCTCCTCCCGCGGGAGAAGAATTCTGGATCCTCCACAAACCGAGAAATGTAATAGTTACCCGACGTGACCCGGAAGGAAGGACTACGATTTACGATCTCCCTTCTGTACAGACGCACCACCGTCTGTCCCTGCTGCCGGTAGGACGACTCGATTTTGATTCCGAGGGGCTCCTCCTTTTAACTTCACGCCGCGACCTAATCCACCGCCTGACCCACCCCCGTTTTGAGGTGCCGCGGACCTATGAGGTAAAGGTCAAGGGGGTTATTTCCAAAGAGACATTGGACCGGATTGGCCAAGGAATTCCCCTGAAAGAAGGGCCGACCAATCGTACAAAAGTCAGGTTGATGAAGATCAATCCCCATAACTGTTGGGTTGAGATCACCCTGAAAGAGGGAAAGAATCGGGAGGTCCGCCGGATTTTTGAGGGGGTGGGTCATCCGGTCCTGCGTCTCAAACGGGTCGCCTTCGGACCGTTCCATCTGGGAGACCTCGCTGTGGGGGCAACAAGGGCCCCGACTGCCGCCGAACGCCAGACCCTGGAGAAGATGGAGAAATTCCTGGATAAAAAGCCCTCGACAACAGACTGACTATAGGCTAGAAGCCCACCCTTCTATTCCAAAGGAGAAGGAATTATGGCAGGGATTGAAAAGGTCAGGAATATCGGGATCTCCGCCCATATTGATTCGGGCAAGACGACGCTGACCGAGCGGGTTCTCTTCTACACCAAGAAGATCCACAAGATTGAGGAGGTTCGCGGCAAGTCTGGTGTCGGGGCCACGATGGACTTCATGGACCTGGAGCGGGAGAAGGGGATCACCATCCAGTCCGCGGCGACCTATTGTGAGTGGGGGGGGTACGTAATCAACATCATTGATACCCCCGGCCATGTCGATTTTACGATTGAGGTGGAACGGGCCCTCCGTGTTTTGGACGGCGCCGTCCTTGTCCTTTGCGCCGTTTCCGGGGTGCAGAGCCAGTCGATCACGGTCGACCGGCAGATGACCCGTTACCATGTCCCGCGCATCGCCTTTGTCAACAAGATGGACCGGGCCGGCGCCGACCCTGTTCGTTGCATGAACCAGCTTCGTGACAAACTGGGGCACAATGCCCACCTGATTGCGATGCCGATCGGGGCCGAGGACAAATTTCAGGGGGTCATTGATTTGATTGAGATGAAGGCCAATTATTATGATGGGGGCAACGGGGAGAAGGTTCGTGTAGAGGAGATTCCGGCCAACCTTCTCGGTCAGGCCAAGGGACTGCGTCATGAGCTTGTTGCCGCCGCCGCCGATTTTGACGACGAAGTGGCCCACCTTTACCTTGATGATAAAGAGGTTTCTGACGAACTCCTCCGGAAGGCAGTCCGAAAGGCGACGCTCTCGCTTAAGTTTATCCCGGTGATGATGGGCTCCGCCTACAAAAACAAGGGGGTTCAACTTCTTCTGGATGCCGTTGGCCATTATTTACCGAATCCTGCTGAGTCTCACAATGAGGCTCATGACCAGAGAAAAAACGAGGAAAAAGTGGTGTTGCAGTCAGTCCCCGAAAAACCGTTTGTCGGTCTCGCCTTTAAGCTGGAAGACGGGCGGTTCGGCCAGCTGACCTATATGAGGATTTATCAGGGAAAGGTGTCGAAGGGAGATTTTATCGTCAATTCCATGAACGAACGGAAGGTCAAGATCCCGCGGCTCGTCCGGATGCATGCCGATGAGATGCATGACATCTCGACGGCCAGTGCCGGCGACATCGTGGCGATGTTTGGCGTCGATTGTGCCTCAGGGGATACCTTTACCGATGGGACCATCCGGTACACCATGACCTCCATGCATGTGCCGAACCCGGTTATTTCTTTGGCGGTGGCGCCGAAGGAAAAAGCGGCCTCGGCCAATTTTTCCAAGGCGTTGAACCGGTTCTCCCGTGAGGACCCGACCTTTCGGGTTCACCGGGATGAAGAGTCCGCCCAGACGATCATCTCCGGGATGGGGGAGTTGCACCTGGAGATCTATATCGAGCGGATGAAGAGGGAATATGCCTGCGAGGTGATCGCCGGCAAGCCGCAGGTCGCCTTCCGCGAGACGATCACGCAGAAGACAGATTTCATGTACCAGCACAAAAAACAGACTGGTGGGGCCGGACAGTATGCCAAGATAGGCGGTTATTTTGAGCCGCTCCCGCCCGATGCGGCAACGACCTATGAATTTGTCGATGATATTGTCGGGGGTCGAATCCCGCGTGAATTTATTCCCGCCTGCGACAAGGGTTTCCAGGAACAGTTGAAAAAAGGGCTTCTGATCGGGTTTCAGGTTGTCGGCTTTCGGGCGGTGATTAACGACGGCGCTTACCACGATGTCGACTCCTCCGAAATGGCCTTTAAAATTTGCGCGATGACGGCGGTCCGTGAATTTTATCACCAGTGTCGGCCGATTGTCTTGGAGCCGATCATGCGGCTTCAGACCCAGGCCCCCGAAGAGTTTCAGGGGTCTGTGGTGGGGCAGATCAACCAGCGCCGCGGCCTGATCTTAAGCACGGCGACGGTCAACAAGTATGTCCAGGTGGATGCCGAGGTCCCGCTCTCGGAGATGTTTGGTTATTCCACCGATCTGCGCGGCAGTACGCAAGGGAAGGGGGAATTCCAGATGGAATTTTTGAAATATGCCCCGGTCCCCAGAAACGTACAAGAAGTCTTGGTGAAACAGTATCAGGATAAAAGGGCAGCGGAGAATAAATAATGGGCACCTTTGAAGCGGTTTTCGCGGAATTGCGTCTCCTCCAGTCGCACCTCAAGGCGGCGGGTAACAGGATCTGGTATCTCAAGGAGGCCCTGGCGCTGGCCCATCAACAAGGCCAAAAAGAAACCGACTTTCTCCCCCGCCGGCTGATTGTCCTCAAAAGGGAGGAACAGTTGAAGATGGAACGGCTGCTCCATCAGTTGAATCAGCTCATTTCCACCCGGTTGGACAGTACCTTTATCGCGTTGGATCCGACCGATGACCTCAAGACCGTAAACGGTATCCGCCAAACAATCCGATACATCCGAAACGCCTTTGCCGAAGACCTTTCGCTGGATATCACCCTTGCCCGCTTGAACTCGACCCTGCCAGGCTCTTTGAAGGACTAACGATTCAGACAATAAAAAACCGCTCCAGGAAGGGTGCCTCACCCAATACTGGAGCGGTTTTTATCGCACTTTAAAGTTCTAGGTTAGACCTTAGTGACTTCAGTGGCATGCTCTCCCTTGGGACCCTGGCCGACATTGAACTCGACCTGTTGACCTTCGGAGAGAGACTTGTAACCATCTCCCATAATGGCCGTGTGATGGACAAAGAGATCCTTGCCACCATCCTCAGGGGTGATAAAACCATACCCCTTGCTGTCATTGAACCATTTGACGGTTCCTTTTTTCTTGGACATAAACGTCCTCCTTCTTTTATTGCGGTAGTGCCTTGGGCAACGGAAGGGTTGAGGCGAAATGCCTCGAGGGGAGCTCTTGACTCACCACTGTCATTTTAAGACCCTACGTACTCCAGTACTACAACGCTTTGACAAGAAGGAGGATAGGGGATTTGCCAAAGGTTGGCAAGTGGTTTTTTTTACCCTTTTTTAAGGCAACTTTTCAAGGCGATCGGCGAAATGAGGGGTACCATGACGAGTCCTGTCGGTATAGCACCCCCTTTCAGGGAAAAAGTGACCAATGTTCTTATCGGTGAACTCCTGATGGAGCCGGCGGCGGTCCGGGAACTCCTTGCGGATGGGGAGATAACCCCGTCCGAGTTGTTTGATTTCCACCGGCAAATCCTGGTCTTTCCCTCCTCACGCCATCTCGTCAAGACGAAGGCCTCCCGGATTTTTGATGACTCGTTCTTTCAAAGTGCCGGTTTAAACAAAGGATTCTTTAGTGATCTTTATGAAGATACTTTGGAAGAAGCGGCGGATGGGAATGGCCCGAATGGTGAGGCGATTGATAGTGACGAAGAGGTTGACCTGTTGCGGACTCACCTCCGTCGGTTTGTTCAGGAGAATAGGCCGGTCGCCCTGCAGGCCCTCGATCGGGCGATGGGTTACTGGGCTGAAGAGGCGGTACAAAAGGGGAATATTACGGTTCGTCAGTTGCCGGGGAGTGTGATTCAGGCGAGGGTGGTGAAAAAGGCCCCGATCGATATCAACCCCCTTAAGGATGTTTTCTACGACCGGATGGTTGAACTGATGCCACGGTATGCTTCCGAACTCTTTGCCCGTGTAGAAAAGGTGACCTTGCCCCCTTTGACCCCGGAAGACGAGGAAAGGGAAAGAGTCCACCTGATTCGAGGAGGGATGACCGTTTATGAAGAGGCGTATGTCCCCCTTCTCCCCAATAGGGAGCTCTATGCCCATATCACCCTCGAGGAGCAGAGATCAGGGGGTGGGAGGAGGAGAGTCACGATTACGATGAGGCGATTGACCCCGGATCAGGAGCGGCTTTACCGGTTAAAACCGTTGGAACATGAAGTAAACTCTGTTGAGGGACAGATTGTTTTGACGGAACAGGCGGATGGGGAGACAGAATTTATCTTTGAGGTGAAAACAAACCCCAATTTGTCCTGGGTCCCTGATGGGGTGATCGGTTCCTTTGCCTTTGGTATTCCGGGGCAGTTGTTGGCCTCCTCTCGCACCACCCTGAAGGGGATTATCCACGAGGCCTATTGGCAGGAATGCCTTGTGCCTCAAGCCCCGAACCCCGCTTGTTTTGAATAAAGGAAAGTGGTAGGCTTAAACCCGCCTTGAAGATTCTCCAAAGAGTGAAGACTTTCTTCACCCAGACCCTCTGGGAGATGGATACCCCTATCCTTCGGTGGTACCGTCGTATCCCGATCTATCTGGCCAGGCTGGTGGCCACGGTCGTGAAGGGGTACCGGCAAAACAAGATCCCGGTGAGGGCCACCGCCCTGGCCTACACCACCCTTATTTCCATTGTCCCATTTTTGGCGGTCACCTTCTCCCTTTTTAAGGCGTTCGGTGGCCTGAACCAGGCGATGGAGCCGATCAAGAGGTTTGTCCTCTCCAATCTGGCGACCGGCACCGGGGATGCCGCTATTACCTACCTCGACCAGTTCATCGAAAATTTCCGGAGCGGTGCCGTCGGGCTGGTCGGTTTTATGCTTCTCATCCTGTCGGTCATCTCGGTGCTGGCGACTATTGAGCAGGCCTTCAATGATATCTGGGGAATCCCAAAGAGCCGGACCTTTATCCGGCGGTTTACCTCCTATTGGACAATCATCACAATCGGGCCGGTCCTTCTCGGGATCTCCCTCTCACTGACCGGGGCGTTGCAGAGTAGCCGGCTGGTCAATGATATCCTGTCCTTGAGCGGGGCCCAGCGGTTTCTCATTGCCAAGATCCCCTGGCTGGTCACGTTCGGGATGTTTACGGCCCTTTACCTGATTATGCCGAACACCAAAGTCCGTGTCCGCTCCGCCCTCCTGGGAGGGATAATCGGGGGGAGCCTCTGGGAAGTGGCCAAATGGGGTTACACCCTTTATGCCACACAGGTTGTCAGCACTTATAAGGTGTATGGCTCCCTGGGGATGGTGCCGATTTTTCTGGTCTGGATCTATTATACCTGGGTGGTCGTCCTGGTGGGAGCCCTCGTGGCCTTTGCCAATGAACACCTCCATCAGCTGAAGGGTGATTCACCCAAGGGTGGTTCACCCAAGGCTTAAACCTTCTTGACGTAGATATCCCTGACAACCTCGGCATCGAGCGCCACATCGGTCTCGCCGCATTGAATGACGTACGAAGGTTTCTTCTGGTGAATCCGAATAAGACCTCCTGGCATAATGCCCAACACCGCGAGGCGGTCCAGCCGGCGGTGATTTTCCGGCGTCATGAAGACGATCTTATAATGATCAGCCACGGAGGCCTCGGAAAGGGGGATCACAAAAGGGGCGATGTCCCGTTTGAATTCAGAACAACAGGGGCCGTGGGGGATCGGCCTCCCGTGGGGACAGGTGGGAGGATGCCCCAGGAACGAGCAGACGGCACTGACGGCCTCTTCAGTCAAAACTGCCGGGTGTTCCAGTTCACAGGCCTCCCGCTCCCAAACAGCTTCGCTGGTTTTTAATACGTCTGCGAAGAGACGCTCTGCAAGACGATGACGCCGAATGATGGCCGAGGCCTCTTTTTCACCGGCAGGCGTCAGGAGCACATTTTCCCCCTGTATCCGGATCAGTTTTTCGTTAGCAAGGGCTTGCAACCATCGCTCTCCCTCTTCAATCGGTGTATTTTCGAGGAGTGATGATCGATTTTCATACCCCTGCTCCCGCTGGGTCCAGACCCTTTCCAGGAGCTCGTCCATCTCATGGGGGCGTGTGACCGCCTCGCCGCATTTAAGAGATTTCATTGAGGATGCTTCTCCTTCCTTTTCCTGAATCGCCTAAAAAGTTTCATCAAAAAGTCAGCGATCACGGATCGCTCGACAAATTCATACCCGCAGTTAGGGCACTTGATCATGGTACAGCCATCGGTCAGGCCACAGCCATGGCAAGCCCCTTTGTCATCAAAATTATACTGACATAAAGGACAAGTCATTAGAAGACCCTCAGCCCCCAGTTTAAGACACCCCCCACGAAAAAGGCAAACGGGTAGATGAAACCGACGATCGCCAGCATCGTTTTCACCCCCCTCTCTTTAAGAATCATCAAGGTATTGGCAAGGCAAGGGACAAAGAGGGTCATCACGATGAGTGAAATAATCGCCTGAACGACACTGAGACGACCCTGTCCGAAGAGGTCAAAAAAACGGGTTGCCCCGTAATCCCGTCTCAAGAACCCCACAAGAAAGGCCTCGGTTGCCTCCTTGGGGAGATCCAAAAATCCCTCAACAATGGGGGAGGCCAGATTTTGAATTTTTGGGAGAAGAGACAGCTTGTCCAAAAAAAACAAAAAGAGGGTTCCGATAATAAAAAGGGGGACTACCTCTTTAAGGTACCATTCCAGTCGGGCCATGGTTTTGGTCAGGATGTTGGCGAGCGTCGGCTTTCGGATCGGGGGGATCTCCATCATGAAGTCTGAGCTTCCTCCGGGGAGGATCTGTGCCGACAAAAATCCGACCAGGATCAGGGCACCTCCCACCACCCCCAACCAAAGGAAAGTGGCCCAGAGGGGGAGGGCGGCGAGCATCGCCAGGACGATCCCCAACTGGGCGGAACAGGGAACCCCCAAGGCAAGGAGGAGTGTCAAAATAATCCGTTCTTTTTGGGTGTCCATAATCCGTGCGGTCATTGTTGCCATCGTGTCACAACCAAGACCCAGGACCATCGGGACCACCGCCTTGCCGTTCAGGCCGATCATCCGGAAGATCCGGTTGAGCATGACCGCCAGTCGGGGGAGGTAGCCGGAGTCTTCCATCAGGCTAAAGGCCATGAAGAAGGTGATCACGATCGGCAAGATGATAGCGAGGGCGTAGGTCAGCGCCATCGTTATGATTCCAAACTCCCCGACAAAGAGGTCACGAAGGAATGGGGAAAACGAAAATATTTTTGAAAAAAGGGTGATGGACCAGGGATTGAGAAATTTTCCGAAAAGGCCATTTTCCAGCCAACCCACCGCCGTCTGGGCCCCGAATTGACCGACAAATTCGTAAATGAGAAAGAGAATCGTTGCGAGAACGGGAAGCCCCCAGAGGGGGTGCATCGCCATCCGGCCAACCCAGGAGGCCCATCCTTCCCGACGAGAATCTTCCTGCCTCACAATGACCGATAGCAGTTCTTCGGCGGATCGGAGCCTCTGGCGGTTGATAATATAAGCGAGAGGCTCGCTGTAGCGGCGCGCCAATTCCCCGCGAATCTGTTCCAGGGAGTCAATGGCGGTATCACTCAGTTTGGCAAGCCACCCTTTCAGACTTTTGTCCCCCGAAAGGATCATCAGGGCGACCGCCCTGCGGGAGATAAAAGACTCCGGCAGGAGTCCCTCGAGCCTCTGGATCGCCTGTTCGATCTCTTTGGAGTAGGAAAAATGGTGGGTGGAGGGTGTCAACGAAAGACTCTTCTTTCGGATCTCCTTTAACCCCTTTTTCTGGATGGCGATAGTCCCGACAACGGGAACCCCGAGGAGTGAAGAGAGTTTTTCTTTATGAATGGTGATCCCACGTGCCGCCGCCTCATCCTCCATGTTCAAGTCCAGTAAAAAGGGGAGTCCTATTTCGGCAAGTTGCAAAGAAATAAAGAGGGCCCGGCGGAGGTTTTTGGCATCAGCTACCTGGATAATCCCATCCAGGCGTTCCTCGAGAAGGATGTTTCGGGTAACCTGCTCGTCTTCGGACATCGGCACCAGACTGTTGATCCCTGGCGTGTCGATGATCTGCACTTCCTTGTTATCGAGACGGGAAACTCCCCGTGAGACCTCCACTGTCGTCCCGGGGTAGTTTGAAACGGTGACATAACGGCCGGTCAAAAAGCCAAAAATGACGCTTTTGCCAACATTGGGATTACCAACAAGCGCGATGCGTGGCAAGGTCTCGGCCGGGATCGTCGTCGGCGTACACTCCATAACTGAAATTGATAATCGTTTTCGATTTTGATGTCAACTACACTTCTTTGTCTGTTTTGGCGACGCGGGGGGCGGCCGGTTTGGGTTTGCTGGCTTTCTGTTTTTTTTCGGGGGACTTCGAATCGAGGACCATCTTGCGGCTCCGGGAACCTTTGTGACGGGCCTTTACCTTCCTTTTTGACTCGTCAACCAGGGCCCACCGCTCACCCTCGGGGGGCGGGTACGGGATCAGCAGGGACCGACCCGGCCGAACAGGAGAGGCTCCGTTAACCGTTGAAACATAGGTGGGGGGGAGTCCTTCCCTTTTGGCGATCCTGTGCAGGGTCTCCCCCTTTTTGACAACGACGACCTTTTCCGCGATTCTTTGCTCCGGAGGGAGGGCGGCATAATTTTCCTCGAACCGCCTCGCTGTCCCGGTCGGGAGTTTCAATTCATAGGTTGTGTTCGGGGGGGTCAGCCAGAGTTTCAATTCAGGGTTGAGCTCTTTGAGCTCTTCGTAGTCTCTTTCGGCAAGGCGGGCGGCGACCCGGAGGTCCATCATTCCGTCGACAAGAACGGTTTCATGGTCCAGCGGTTCCTCATAATTGAGCTGTTTGAAACCGAACTTCTTGGGATTCTTGGCGATCAACGCCGCCGCAATCATCTTCGGGACATAATTTTTTGTCTCGGCCCTGAGATAGGGGTGTCCGGCCACCTCCCAGAAATCGAGGGTGTCATAACGCCGGATCGCCCGGCCGACTTTCCCTTCACCGGCATTGTAAGCGGCCATGGCAAGATACCAGTCGTTAAACAGGGCGTAGAGGTCCCTGAGGTACAGGGAAGCGGCGAGGGTCGCCTTTTTGGGATCCCTTCGTTCATCAACCCAGGCATTCGCCTTGAGCCCGTAGCGCACCCCTGTCCGGTACATAAACTGCCAAGTCCCGCTAGCCCTCGCCCTGGAGAAGGCCCTTGGATTAAAACCGGACTCGATGAGGGCGACATAGACCAGGTCGGAAGGGAGGCCCTGTTCTTTAAAAATCGCCCGCATCATCGGCAGGTATTTATGGGACCGTTCCAGATAGAGTGCAAACCGTTCCCGCCCCGCCCCCTGGAAAAAATCAAGCCAGCCCTGGACCTTATCGTTCATGACGATCGGGATATCAAAGTCCGCTACCCTGGAGTGGTCCGTTCTATGGGCTGTTTCGGGGGATTTGGACGCCCCGGAACAACCGGCCAGGAAAAGGAAGGCAAAAGCGGCTAATCCCAGGAATTGATTCCGTGTTTTCATAGTCACTCTCCCCTTGAATATAACGTTCGTCGGCCCTTCCTGTCAAATATAATAAGGCTCGCTAGTCCGCATGCTTTCTCAAAAATGTTGGGACGTCATATTCATCCTCCCCCGTTTCGGTTATTCCGATCTCCTGGGCGATCTTCTTGATATCAATCACTCCCCCAACCCCTCCGGTCTGCCTTGGGACCGCCGGTGTGACGGATTTCAAACGGGCTGGCGGCTGGATTGAAGAAAGAGAGACCTTCTTTGCTTGAAAAGAAGTCCCCTTATTGAAGCCGGTGGCGATCACCGTGACGAGAACATCATCCCCCATCCCTTCGTGGATGACAGACCCAAAGATGATATTGGCCTCAGGATCCGCCTCTTCCTGGATCAGTTTGGCCGCCTCGTTGACCTCGTAGAGGGTTAAGTTTTTCCCACCGGTGATATTGATCAGGATGCCGGTGGCCCCGGTGATCGACATGTTTTCCAAAAGCGGCGATGAAATGGCCCGTGTGGCGGCTTCAACGGCACGGTTCTCTCCGGACGCAACACCGGTCCCCATGACGGCCATCCCCATCTCTCCCATGATGGTGCGGATGTCGGCAAAATCGAGGTTGATCAGGCCATGGATCAGGATCAGGTCGGAAATGCCGCGGACCGCCTGAAAGAGGACTTCATCGGCCTTGCGGAAGGCCTCCAGCATGGTGGTCTCTTTTCCGGCAAGGGTGAGGAGTCTCTCATTGGGAATAATGATCAGACTATCCGCCGATTCCTTTAACTCTTCCATCCCCTGCTCGGCAAAACGGGCCCGACGCCTTCCTTCAAAGGCGAACGGTTTGGTGACGACGCCCACCGTCAGGGCGCCGCAATCCCTGGCGATGCGTGCGATGACAGGAGCGGCCCCTGTGCCGGTACCTCCCCCCATCCCGGCGGTGATGAAGACCATGTCGGCCCCCTGGAGCGCTTCAGTGATCTCTGCCTCGTTTTCGATCGCAGCGGAACGGCCGATGTCCGGATTCGCCCCGGCCCCGAGACCACGAGTCAGTTCCTTTCCCATCTGGATCTTGTGGCCGGCCAGCGAGGCCCCAAGAGCTTGTTTATCGGTATTGGCGGCGATAAATTCGACACCGGAGAGACCCGACTGGATCATGGTATTGATGGCGTTCCCGCCGCTACCACCGACACCCACTACTTTTATATTGGCGCCTCGAATGACTTCTTTTTCCTGCTCAGGAATAATTTCAAACATGGTTTTTTGCCTCCTTATTTTAAAGATTAATTAAAATATCTCCCCCAACCATTCTTTCATCCGATCTTTTACCTTATTGTAGACATTGTTGTCGCGAATCCGGAATTTCCGGTTGGCCATATGTTGGCTTCCATAGAGGACCAGGCCGACGCCGGTCGCATACATCGGGCTCTTGACCACCTCTACCAGCCCGCCGATCCCGCGCGGTATGCCGCGTCGGACCGGCAGGTTAAAGACCTGTTCCGCCAGCTCCGGCATCCCCTCCATCAGGGTACTCCCGCCGGTCAGGACGATCCCTGAGGCGATCAAATCTTCGTAGCCTGATTTGGTGATCTCCTGACGGACCAGGTTGAAGACCTCTTCAACACGCGGTTCGATAATCTCCGACAAGATCTGGCGGGAGAGAATCCGATCGCTTCGCCCTCCGACGGACGGCACCTCGATCGTCTCTTCCTTCCGCACCATGGAAGAAAGGGCACAGCCGTACTTCTGCTTGATCTTTTCCGCTTCTGCGGCGGGCGTCCTCAGACCCACGGCAATATCATTAGTCATGTGGTTGCCGCCGAGTGAAAGGACCGAGGTGTAGACCACACTGCCTCCGGAAAAGATGGCGATGTCGGTAGTACCCCCGCCGATGTCGATCAGGGCGACTCCAAGCTCCCTCTCCTCTTGAGTCAGTGTCGCCTCGGCGCTAGCGAGCTGCTCCAGGATGATGTCATTCACGTTCAATCCGGCCCGGTTGGCGCATTTGACAATGTTCTGGGCGGAGGTGACCGCTGCCGTGACGATATGAACCTTGGCCTCCAAACGAACGCCACTCATCCCGATCGGGTCATGGATCCCATCCTGCTCATCGATGATAAATTCCTGAGGGATGACATGAATGACTTCCCGGTCGAGGGGAATGACTACCGCCTGTGCGGCATCGATAACCCTTTCTATGTCCGTTTGCTGGACCTCGCGTTCTTTGATGGCGACAATCCCGTGGCTGTTGATGCCGCGGATATGACCGCCGGCAATACCGGTATAGACCGAGGTGATTTCGGAACCAGCCATCATTTCGGCCTCTTCCACGGCCCGTTTGATTGATTCCACCGTGCTCTCAATATTGATGACGACCCCCTTGCGAAGGCCGCGGGACGGGTGAGAACCGATCCCGATGATATCGATTCCATCGTCTGTCAATTGACCGACGATGGCGCAGATCTTGGTCGTGCCTATGTCAAGGCCAACCACGCGATCTTCTTTCTTAGGCATCTTGCTTCCTCCCTTCGGTTTGAGTAGTTCTGGTTTTAACAAAAACACGTTTGTTGTAGGTCATGTCGACGAATTGTGGCCTGTTTTCTCCCCTTCTTGACAGGGTGGCGCCAACCTTCTCCCACTGGGCAAGCCTTTTGTTTAAATTCTCCTGCCCGAAAAGGATTCTGAAGGAGGGGCGGAGGGTGTAGACCGAAAATCCTTCCGAGGGGTCCCAATGGAGTTCCGAAATCCCAAAGGTGCGGGAGGCTGTTGTTTTTTGATAATCGGTCAGGAAAGAAACCGCCTGATTTAACAATTCGGACCCATTGGGCTCAAGCCCGGTGAGTACCGGGTAATTAGTAAAATCCTCGGAGGTGAGTTTCTTGAAAATCGTTCCCTCCGGGCTGACGTAGAACCAGTTGCCGAAAAATACCAGGGCGACCGGTTCTTGCTCCTTAACTTCGATATAAAGGCGTCCGGGGTATCGTTTGAGGAGGGAAACTTCTTTGATCCAGCTGAAGCGGTGGAGATTCTCCTCGATCCCTGAGAGGCGTAGGGTCAAAAGGTTGGCTCCGAGCTGGATGCCGGAGAGTTTGAGGATCTCTTCTTCGGTGAGGTGAGGGGTCGCTTCACGGATCACCACTTCACGGAGGGTGAAGAAGTTCCGTGAGGCCTGCCGTCCCCCGAGGACTAAAAGGATCAGAATGATCGGGGCCGCCATGATCCATGATCTTTTTCTCAACGTCGCTAGTGTCGTCTTCTTTCTCATACTTGATTCACCTTAAGGCTTGCCCCTTTGAGGATTTCTTCCGTTAACTGTTCAAAACTGATCCCGGCCGCCGCGGCCATTTTCGGTACGAGACTTGTTTCTGTCATGCCGGGAATCGTATTGACTTCGAGAAAGTAAGGTTTTCCGTCTTGTCGGCTGATGATAAAATCGGAGCGGGCAACACCGGCGAGATTCATGGCCCGCCAGACCATTTCACTGTCCTCTTTTAATTTTTTGGTCAACTCAGGAGAAATCCTCGCGGGGACGATATATTCAGTCATCCCCTTGGTGTATTTGGATTGGTAGTCATAAAATCCGCCCTTGGGGATAATTTCTAAGGGGGGGAGTGCTCTCCCGTTCAGGACACCGACGGTGACCTCCGTTCCCTCAATGAACTTTTCAATCAAGATGGTGGAATCATATTGCAGGGCCTCACGGACCGCCGGTTCCAAGGCCTCTTTCTGACGGACGATCGTCATCCCGATGGTTGATCCCTCCCGATTCGGTTTGACAATCAGTGGCAGGGCCGGGGTCTTTTTTAAAAATCCCTTGAGGTCTTCCCCTTCCAGAAAAATCTGGTCAGAAGGCATCGTCAGACCGGTTGGTAACAGGAGTGTTTTTGTCAGCGCCTTGTCCATGGCGGCGGCGGAGGCGAGTGGTCCGGAACCGGTGTAGGGGATTTTCAGGATTTCCAAAAGCCCCTGGATACAACCGTCCTCACCGTACCGTCCATGAAGTGCGATAAAGGCGATATCCGGGTTTACGGTGCGTAGCTTTTGGTCAATATCCCAGCCGACATCGATAGTGACGAAGGGATACCCCAGTTTTTGAAGGGCCTTCGAGATAGCCGCACCGGTTCGGAGCGAGATTTCCCTTTCCCGCGACATCCCTCCCATTAGCACTGCTATTTTTTTACCCTTAAAGTCCATTTATTATCTTTCCTCCCCGACAATTTTTACCTCGGGTTCTAAATTCACACTAAATCGGTCTTTGACCTTGTCTTTCACCAGGTTGATCAGAATCTGGATATCCTTCGCGGTGGCCCCCCCTTCATTAATGATAAAGTTGGCATGTTTTGGCGAAATCCGGGCGTTGCCGATCCGGACCTCCTTGAGGCCCGCCTCTTCAATCATCTGCCCCGCGAACCCTGGGAGCGGGTTTTTAAAAACGGATCCTAAATTGGGATAATTCAGGGGTTGTGTCTTTAATCGGTACTCCTTGAACTCACGGATCCGGTTCTCAATCTCGGTTCTCTCCCCCTTTTCCAATTTTAAGATGGCTGAGAGGATCACCACCCCTCGTGGGATCTTGGAGGAACGGTATTTGAACTCCAGTTTTGATTTAGGAATTCTTACTTCTTCCCCTTCTTTGGTGAGTCCGGTGACCTCTTCCACGAGAGAACCGATTTCTCCTTGGCGTGTCCCGGCATTCATGGCGATGGCGCCCCCCAAGGAGCCTGGCACACCGATCAACGGTTCCAGACCAGTCAGTCCCTGACTCGCTGTCCATTCAACCAGTTTGGGGACGAAGAGGCCAGCCTCTGCGGTGAGAAAAGTTTCCGAAATGAGTTCAACATGGCTGAAATTTTTAAGGAAAATCACAGCCCCGCGGATCCCTCCATCACGAATAAGGAGATTGGATCCGGCCCCCAGAATGAAGAGTGGGATCTCTTTTTCGCGGGTGTAGAGGACAAACCGTTTCAATTCATCCCTGTCCTTGGGGGTCAAAAACAGGTCGGCCGGTCCTCCCACCTTGATCGAGGTGTAGGGGGCCAGTGGTTCGTTAAACTGGACCGATTCGCCAAACAGTTGTGAAAGTTCAGTCTGTTGCATTAATGTTCAAGTTGTCGGGCGATTTCGCGCCCCACCTTCCAGATATCACCGGCCCCCAGTGTCAAAATGAGTCGGGGAGTATGGCCGTACGCCCCTACCCTCTGTTTTGTTAAATCGATGATTTTCCCGAAATCAGGTTCATAGAGGACGTTCGGATTTTTGATCGCCCGGGCCAGCCGTTCTCCGGTGATCCCCCGGATCGGTTCCTCGGAGGCGGCATAGATGTCGGTCAAAATCACCTGGTCCGCCAGGCCAAAGGCGGTCCGGAAGGAATCAAAGAGATCCCGTGTCCGGCTGTAGCGATGGGGCTGAAAGATAACGATGGTTTTTCGCCCCCATCCCTCTTTCACCGCCCGGAGTGTTGCCTTGATCTCTTCCGGATGATGACCGTAGTCATCCATGACGAGGGTATTCTTGTCCTGGTAGAGAATCTCCATCCGTCGGGAAATCCCTTTGAATCGCCTGAGGGCACGGGCAATCTTGGTATAAGGAATCCCCAACTCCAGGCCAACAGCGATGGCCGCAAGGGCATTGCTCACGTTGTGACGGCCGGGGATCTGGAGCTTCAAACGCCCCAACTTTTTCCCATGGAAATGGATGAGGGCTTCACTCTGGTTTTCTTTATGTGTCAGGTGGGTCGCCGTGAGGTCGGCGGCAATCTTTCCGCCAAGGCTGTAGGTCAGGCTCCTTTTCTGAAATTGATGGGCCAGTGTTCGGACAACGGGATGATCAATCCCCCAGACGACAAGACCGTAAAAGGGAACCTTGGCACAGAACTCCGCAAAGGTCCTTTTGACCTTCGCGAAATCTCTGTAGTAGTCCATATGTTCGGGGTCGATAGTTGTGACAACGGCGATTGTGGGAGAAAGTTTCAGAAAGGAACCATCCGATTCATCCGCCTCGGCGACAAGAAACTCTCCCTTCCCCAGTCTGGCGTTGGACCGGAGGCTTCGAACACGCCCCCCCACCACGACTGTCGGGTCAAACCCCCCTTCCTCCAAGACAGCGGCGATGAGCGATGTGGTTGTTGTCTTCCCATGGGTCCCCGCGACAGCGACACCGTATTTTAATCGCATCAATTCTGCCAGGATCTCGGCGCGGGCCACCACCGGGATGTGGTGCCGGACTGCCTCGAGCACTTCCGGATTTTGTCTGGAAATGGCCGAGGAGGTGACAACCACCTGGGCACCGTCAACGTTTTGCATCTTGTGTTGGTAGAAAACCTTCACGCCGCGGCGGCGGAGGCGGTTGGTGATAGGGGTTCGTTTGATATCAGAACCGCTCACCCGATAACCCAAGTTCATCAATATCTCGGCCAGGCCGCTCATGCCGATTCCCCCGATGCCGACAAAATGGATCTTTTGAATGGTCTTATACATGCCGTATCCATTCCCAACAGTTCTCCACAATTTGTTGTGCCGCCAGGGGGCGGCCCAAATTTTTGGCCTTTTCACCCATAGTCTTCAACAGGGCCCGGTCTTTTAAAAACTCGTCGAAAATCTCTGCGATTTTTTCTCCTGTAGCCTGATCGTTGGGGAGAAGGCGTGCCGCCCCTGCCTGGACCAGATATTCCGCATTCTTCTGCTGATGGTTGTCGGCGGCAAAGGGATAGGGGACAAGGATCGATGGGCGGCCGGAGACAGCCAATTCGGTGATTGTCATTGCCCCGGCCCTGGCGATTACGAGATCGGCTTCCTTAAAGTACTCCCCCATTTTGTTGCTAAAGGGAAAAACCTCCGCCTTGAACCCTCCCTGGTGATAGGCCTCGGCGACCGACCGGAAGTCGTTTTCTCCCGTCTGGTGAATGAATCGGATACGGTCTCTAAAATCGGGACGGAGTGCCCCTGTTACCGCCTCGTTGAGTCTTTTCGCCCCCTGACTCCCGCCGACGACCAAAACGGTAAAAAGAAGGCCCCTCTTTTCAGTCTTTGCGAACTGTTCCAAGAAATCCGGTCGAACCGGGTTCCCGAGGCAGAAAACCGGTTTCTTGAAAAAACGGTTGCTTTCGGGGAAGTGCGTAAAAACCCGGTCGGCAAAGCGGCCAAGAATCCGGTTGGTGATACCGGCTACTGAATTCTGTTCTTGGAGCACGGTTTTTTTCCCCATCAGTTTGGCCATCAGTACGACCGGTCCTGAGCTATAACCACCAACGCCGACAACGAGATCCGGCTGGAATCCCTTGATCAGACGGGCTGATCCAAAGAGGGCCTTCGGGATGCCGGTTACTGTTCGGATCCTGTCCGTCCAGTACTCCCCTTTGAGTCTTTTGACCGGGATCAATTTGATCGGGTAACCCCTTTCAGGGACTAATTTTTGCTCCAGTCCTTTGGCAGTGCCGATAAAAAGGATCTCCATTTTTGGGTCCCTTGCACGAAAGGCCTCTGCCAAGGCCAAGGCCGGAAAGATATGTCCTCCTGTCCCGCCGCCAGCAATCATAATTTTAAGAACACTCAATTCTTTCTCCGGTGATCATTGTCCTGTCCTTGGCTTGAGATGTTGAGCAGGATACCGACCGCAATCAATGAAATGATGAGTGAAGATCCCCCGTAGCTGATGAACGGGAGCGTCAGCCCCTTTGTCGGGAGTAACCCGATGACGACACCGATATTTAGCAAAACCTGGAGCCCAAAGAGAATGGCAATGCCGCTTGCCAGATAGGTTGAAAAAAAATCAGGAGCCCTCCAGGCAATGACGAAGGATCGGTAGAGGAAGACCCCAAAGAGGATCAGCATCCCCAAGACTCCCAGGAAGCCCAATTCCTCGGCGACCACTGAAAAAATAAAATCGGTGTGGGCCTCGGGAAGGTAAAAAAGTTTTTGTTTTCCTCCCCCAAGACCTTGTCCCCAGAAACCACCGGTTTGAAAGGCGACCAATGACTGAATGAGCTGAAAACCGGATGTTTCGCGATGCTCCCAGGGGTTCAAAAAGGCCAGAATCCTCTGGCGCCGATAATTGACTGAGGCGATCATGAGGATGAAGGCAGGGATCGCCAAAAAGACTTCAGTGACAAGGTAAGAGAGACGGGCCCCGGCCACGAAGAAGAGTGTGAAAACAGTCGCCGTCATCAGGAGGGCATTCCCCAGGTCTTTCTGGAAAAGAATGGGTGCAATCATGGCTCCAGAGAGAATCATTGGCGGGACAAAACCGATCAGGAAAGAACGGATCTTTTCCTGCTTTTTGGAAAGCGCATAGGCGAGGTAAATCACCAAAACCAATTTGGCCAGTTCCGAGGGTTGGAAGGAGAAGAAAAAGAGATTGATCCAACGGTGGGCCCCACCGGCTTTGAGCCCAATCGAAGGAATGAAAACGACCAGGAGCAATCCAAGGCTGATGATGAAAAGGGGATAAATGCCACGGCGGTACCAATCAAAGGGAATCTTTCGAGCGACGAAAAGCCCCACAAAACCGATCAGGACATAAAAGATTTCTTTTTTGAGAAAATAGCTATTCTGGCCGAATTTTTCCCTGGCAAAAATGGCTGACGACGAAAAGACCATCGTCATCCCGAGCCCCACGAGGAGGACGGTGGCCAGAAACAGGGTTGTGTCAAAGGGCTTTCTCATAGGCGCATCACCAGATTTTTAAAGATCTCCCCGCGGTGTTCATAGTTTCGAAACTGGTCATAACTGGCGCAGGCTGGTGACAGGAGAACGGAATCCCCCCACGAGGCGTCTCCAGAGACAAGATAGAGCGCCTTTTCCAGCGTCTCCGCGACGACCGACGGTGCGGCACTGCCGATATTGCGACGAATCTTCTCAGCCGCTTCTCCAATGAGGTAGAGCCGTTTGACCTTCTTTCTCAAAAACGGGGCGAGTGGTTTATAATTGAACCCCTTGTCTCTTCCCCCGGCGATCAGCAGGACTTTTTTGTCAGGGAAACCGGCCAAAGCCATTCGTGTGGCATTGACGTTGGTTGCCTTTGAATCGTTGTAGTAAGTTACCCCCCCGACCTCGCGGACAAACTCGGTCCGGTGGGGAAGACCCAGGAAGGTATCCAGCGTCATCTGGATCGATTCTGTGGAAACGCCAAGAGTTCTTCCCACCGCAATGGAGGCCATCATGTTTTCTTTATTATGAAGGCCGGCCAAGTGGTTGTTGCGGACGAGATAATTTTCATGATTTTTGCCGAACGGGTACTGGATCTCGGAATCTTTGAGAAAAAGTCCACCGGAGATCTTTTTTCCCGAACTAAAAAGACATTTCTTGGCCCTTGTCTTTCTGGCAATAGCTCTGCAGGTCTTGTCTCCGGCGTTGACGATGAGCAGGTCTGATCGATCCAGATTCTGCACAAGCCTCGCCTTGGCCTTCACGTAATTGGCGAACCGATTGTACCGGTCCAGGTGGTCCTCCGTAATATTCAGGAGAACGGCGATCTTGGGATGAAACGCCTGGATCGTTTCCAGTTGAAAACTGCTGACCTCCACAACGACAAAATCGCTGTTTCGGGCCGGTTCGACAAGATCAAGGAGCGGTGTCCCGATGTTTCCTCCCAGAAGGACCCGCTTCCCCCCTTTTTTCAAAATTTCATACATCAGGGTCACCGTGGTTGATTTTCCATTGGTTCCGGTCACGGCAATCATCGGGATGGTGATAAAGCGACTTGCGATCTCCATCTCCCCCCAGACCGGAATTTTCTTTTTCAGTGCCTTTTGAATGACAGGGAGGTCGATCGGGACGCCGGGGGAGGGGACGATCAGGTCGGCCGCTTCAAAGAGTTTGGGGGGGTGACCGCCAAGGGCCAGCTTGACGGGGGCCGATTTGAGCGAGGTCCATGAATGGGCATCGAGGGAACCTTTCAGTTCCTCCTCTTTTCTTAAATCGGTACCGGTGACCACCGCTCCTTTCTGGGTCAGGAAGCGGACAGCACTCACCCCTGATTTTGCGAGCCCAACGACCAAAACTTTTTTTCCCTTAAGTTCCATGACTCACCTCAGTTTTAAAGTGGCGATGGCGACCAACGACAACAGGAAGGAGATGATCCAGAAACGGACACTCACCTTCGCTTCAGGCCACCCTTTCAGTTCGAAGTGGTGATGAATCGGAGCCATCCGGAAAATCCTCTTTCCGGTCAAACGGAAGGAGAGAACCTGCGTCATCACCGACACTGTCTCAAGGACAAACAGACCACCGACCACCGCCAGCAGAATTTCATTTTTTGTCAAAAGCGCCAACAGCCCCAGAACCCCTCCCAGGGAGAGAGAACCAACGTCTCCCATGAAAATTTCTGCGGGGTAGGTATTGAACCAGAGAAAGCCGAGTAAGGCCCCGATCATGGCTCCGCAGAAGATTGAGAGCTCGCCGGTCCCGACGAGGTAAGGGATCTGGAGGTAAGTGGCGATGGCAAAGTGACCGGCGATGTAGGCAAAGAGGCCATAAGTGGCAAACGAGAAGATCAGGGGGACCGTGGCCAGTCCGTCCAGACCATCCGTCAGATTGACGGCATTGGAAGCACCGACAATCACAAAGACGGCAAAGAGGGGATAGAAGAGCCCCAGATCCGGTTGGAAATTTTTGAAAAACGGGACGGAAAGTTTCGTTTCAATAGGAAACAGGGTGACCAGGAGAACCCCGACAATCAGGGCTCCCATGACCTGAAGGAGAAATTTGTGCCGTCCTTTGAGCCCCTGTGAAGAACCGTAACGGATTTTACGGGAATCATCATAGAATCCGATCAATCCATAAAAGAGGAGCAGTCCGGCACACAGCCAAAATTGGAGATTTTTCAGATCGATCCAGAGGAGTGCGGAAAAAAGGACTGCGAAAAGAATGGCAAGCCCTCCCATTGTGGGGGTCCCCTGTTTTTGGTAATGGCTCTGGGGCCCTTCTTTTCGGATAACTTGAGTCCATCGGGACTGTTGGCAAAAACGGATGACCCATCGGCCGATCAGGAAGTAGAAAAAGAGTGCGGTGAAGAGTCCCCCAAAGGTCCGGAAGGTGATGTATTTAAAGACATGCAGCAGACTGAATGTCTCGTGCCAGGGGTAAAGAAAGGTGTAGAGCATTTAAGAGGTCGCCTTCTTTCTTGGGATCAGTTCTAAAAATCGTTCCATCCGGGTCCCCCGTGATCCTTTGAGGAGGATAAGATCCTTCGGGCCCAAAAGCTGGGGCACCTCTTGGGCGGCCTCCTCATAGTCATCAAAGGAGTGGATTTTTTCCGGAGGAAGCCCCCCTCTTCGGGCCCCTTCAGCAATGAGCCGCGCCTTTCGGCCCACGGTGATGAGTAGGTCGAGACCACAAAGGGCGGCCATCCTGCCGACTTCCAGGTGCCCCTCTTTTTCGAATTTTCCCAATTCCAGCATTTCTCCAAGGATGGCGACTTTTGGGTGAATCACCCTTCGTCTCCCCATTTTTGAGGCAAGCCGGTGGAGGGTTTGAAGGGCGATGATCATCGAATCAGGATTGGCATTGTAGGTGTCGTTGAGGACCCGTTGAGACCCGATCGACAGGAGCTCCATCCGGTTTGAGGCCGGATGAAAACGGTGAAGCGCCCTGGCCATTCGGGACCAGGGGACCGATAAAAGATCACCCACGGCCAAGGCTGCCAGGGCATTGCTGATCGCCGCCTCGCTGATACAGGCGAGTTTTACGACCTGTTTTTTTTGTCCCTTTTCCAGGGAGAATTGAAGTTGGTCCTCCAAGAAATTTATTTTTTTTGCCCTGTAAGTGGGTTTTTTCTTGAAACCAAAGGTTACCCGCCGTGAACGACAGAGGGATTGAAGGAAAATAGTCTCGGAATCATCGGCATTCAGAACAGCAGTTCCTGTCTTGGGAAGATGGCGGAGGAGTTCCCCTTTGGCCCTTGCCACGGCGCGGAGGGTTCCTAGTCCTTGAAGATGGGCCCTCCCAACACTGGTGATGACACCGATCTGGGGCGCCGCGATCTCGGCCAGACGGTCGATTTCACCGGGGGCGTTCATCCCCATTTCGACCACCGCCACGTCATGTTTTTGTGTGAGGCGAAAGAGGGTCTGTGGCAGACCGATCAGGTTGTTCAAGTTCCCTTCCGTTTTTAAGACGCTGTATTTTTCTCCAAGAATGGCAGAGGTCATATCTTTGGTTGTTGTCTTTCCATTGCTCCCTGTAATGGCGACGACCGCAATCTTAAACCGCCTTCGCCAAAAAGCGGCCAGATCCCCCAGCGCCTCGAGTGTCGAGACCACTTGGATAAGAAAAATGCCTCGGTGTCTGAACCGAAGGTGATTCCCGCTATTTTTTTCAACAAGAGCCCCGACTGCCCCCTTTTTAAATGCTTCCGCCAGAAAGGAATGGGCCTCATAGTGAACCCCCTTCAGAGGGATAAACAGATCCCCCCTGCGGACTGTTCGTGTATCCGTGGAGATTCCGGCGACCCTTTTCCCTGTTTCGGAAAAAAGAAATTTCCCCTTTACAGCTTTTAAAATGTCGTTTTGGGTAAGATTCATGATTCACAATTCTTATTTTCGTTCACCCCAGAATTTTTCTTAATTCTTCTTGATCTGAAAAATGTCTCTTTTCTGTGCCGATAATCTGATAATCTTCATGCCCCTTGCCGGCGACCAGAACGGCATCTCCCGGTTCTGCGACAACGACGGCTCTTTTTAACGCCTCCTGACGGTCGACGATGACAAGCGCCTCCTTTTCCGCTTTGGTCACTCCGGCGAGGATCTGCCTGACAATACTCTGTGGGTCTTCGGTGCGCGGGTTATCGGAGGTCAGGAGGATAAGGTCCGCCCCTTGGGCGGCTACTTCCCCCATGAGTGGTCTCTTTTTGGCGTCCCGGTCACCGCCGCACCCGAAGACGACGATAAGACGCCCATGAGTGATCGAACGGAGTGTCTCGAGGGCCTTTTGGAGGGCCTCTGGTGTGTGGGCATAGTCGACAAAAAGGTGTATTCCTTTATTATTCTGGATTTTTTCGAGACGTCCTGGAATCAGGGAAAGGGCCTCAAGCCCTTTTTGAATCTGCTCTAAAGGGACTTCAAGGGCAACGGCACAGGCGGTAGCGGCCAGCATGTTTTTGAGATTATGTTCACCGATGAGTGGGGAGACGAGTTTCACCTCGCCACGAGGTGTTTTGATGACGCCCCGGATCCCCCGGCTGGAGAGGGAGGTTTTTTCTGCCAGGATTTGAGCAGGGGCCTCCAGGCCGTAGGTGAGAACCTTGACCGATGACGGCATCCTTTTTTGAATCTTTTCTCCCCAGGGGTCAGGGGCGGGGAGGACGGCAAACCGGGTCTTTTTTTCGCTCTGTTGCAGGACGTCGGTGAACAGACGGCACTTCGCCTCGAAGTAGTCATTGAGGTCCTTATGAAAATCGAGATGGTCCTGTGAAAGATTGGTGAAGCAGGCGACATCAAAGTGGCAGGCAGAGACCCGGTCGAGGGAAAGGGCATGGGAAGAGACCTCCATGGCTACATACTGCACGCCGTCTGATTTCATGGTGGCGAGGAGTTCCTGGAGGTCGGCCGATTCAGGTGTGGTTGTCGGGGCTGTGAAGCGGTTTTTCCCGTACCGGTAGTTAATAGTTCCGATAATGCCGGAAGATTGATGGCCGGCAGCAAAGATTGATTCCAGAAGGTAGGTCAATGTCGTCTTGCCATTGGTCCCGGTAATGCCGATTAATTTTAGGGCGCGGCTGGGTTCTCCATAGAAATTGGAAGAGAGCCGGGCGAGCGCCTTTCGCGGTTCCTTGACCTGGGCCCAACCTAACTGGGTATTCCAGGGGGATGGAGGCGGGTCCTGAGACAAGATTCCGACAGCACCCCGATCAATGGCTTCCTCGATGAAGAGTTTGCCTTCCGTTTTTAATCCAGGTAGCGCGGCAAAGATAAAACCGGGCCGCACCTTTTTAGAGTGGCAGGTAATCCCGCAAACTGGAATAGACAGATTTCCCGCTGTTTTTTTAGGTAATGGATCGATAAGGGTCTCAAAGGTTATCAAAGAATAATCCTCTAATAATTGGGCTGAAATGTGATCTGACACAGCGTCCCCCTGGGTACCGTTTTGCCGGGCGTTAAACTCTGGTTAACGGCAAATCCAGTCCCATGGATCTCCGTCTTGATGCCCCGCTCTCCAAGAAGAGTCACAACTTCCCTCATCGAAAGCCCATGCAGGTCAGGTATAGTGGCCAGCGACCCCTCTTCAACAGGACTTCTGTTCAACAATTCCATTTTACCGGATGAAGGAGAGGCAGAATCGGTTACGATAGGGGCTTTAGCCTGATCCGGCGGGATCCCGAAATGTTGGACAGCGGCCAGGGCGATATTTTTGAAAATGGGGGCCGCGACCTGCCCTCCATAGGTGATCCCCACCGGTTCATCGATGGCTACAAAGATTACGAGGCGTGGTGCCTCGGCAGGCAGGTAACCGACGAACGAGCTCAAAAATTTGGTGTGGGAGTAACGCCTCGTTTTTGGATCCAGTTTTTGTGCCGTTCCTGTTTTTCCGGCAATCGTATAGCCGGGGAGGAGTGCCAACTTTCCCGTCCCTTCTTCTGAAACAACACTCTTTAAGACTTCTGTCAGGTTCTTGGCCGTCTCTTCCTTCAAAACCCTCTTGACGATTTGAGGCGTCGTGTTTTGAAGCACTTTTCCATGTTCGTCGACAATCTTTTGCACCAAGTAGGGGCGCCAGCGAAGACCACCGGAGGCGATGGTGGCAAAAGAATTGGTGATTTGAAGTCCTGTCACACCGATCCCTTGCCCAAATGAAATAGCAGCCATGTCAATATCGCTCCAAGTTGTCGGGGGGGAGATTTTTCCCTGAATCTCACCGGGGAAATCGATTCCTGTTCTTTCACCAAAACCAAAATCCCGGATCATTGTGTAGAATCGTTCTCTACCTACCTTTTGCCCCACCTTGTAGATCCCGATATTAGAGGAGACCTTGAGGATTTCGAGAAAGGAAAGGTGGCCGTACGGATTGTGATCATGGATGATGTTCTTGCCGATCTTCAGCGAACCATTTTCACAGAAAAAACGATCCTCAAGGCGGGCAACGCCATATTCCAGGGCAGCCGCCGCTCCGATTGTCTTGAAGGTGGAGCCAGGTTCAAAGAGCTCACTCACCGCCTTGTTTTTCCAAAGGGAGAGGTCATAGGAGGAGTAGCTGTTGGGGTTAAAGGAGGGGTAAGAAGCCATGGCCAGGATCGCCCCATTGGTCGGGTCCATGATAACGGCGGCCCCGGCCTTGGCCTTCAATCGCGAGGCGGTCGCCTGCAATTCCCTCTCTGTGACGAACTGAATCTGTTGGTCCAGGGTCAAGGTGAGGTGGGCCCTGGGCGACACCCCATTGGGTGCCCCGCCCTTGGGTGAATCACCCTTTGGTGAATCAAAGATCTCTCCACGGGCGTCCCGGTAGGCGACCTCCTGTACGGGAGTTCCCTTCAGCACCTTGTCGTAGTAGAGTTCCAGACCGGAAAGCCCCTGGTTGTCGTACCCGACAGCCCCAAGGAGGGGACTGGCCAGTTCCCTGTTGGGATAAAACCGTTGTGATTCCTTGATCAGACGAAGTCCATCCGTTGGCGGGTTTTGGAGGATGGACGCTTCGTTGGGGGAGAGGCGTCTTTTGAGCCAGACAAATTTTTGGGGACTGTTCAACAACCCAGAAAGGATTCTTTTGGGAAGTTTCAATTGGGATTGGAGCTGTTGGGCGATCTTGGCTGGTTCCCTGACCTGGCGGGGGTGTACTCCCACCGAGTAACTGGGGACGCTAATTGCCATTTCTTCCCCTTTCCGATCATAAATTGAACCCCGATCGACGACATTGGAGACTTTTTTCTGATATTGCTGTTCCGCGAGACGACCCAATTTCTGTTGGGGTCTCACCTGGAGCGAGTAGGAACGGTAAAGGACAATGCCAAATCCCAGCGTCAGGACCAATCCGACAAACAGGAGCCGTTTTTTGATCCCTTGACGTCCCACTTCATGAATAAAGATCCTTTCCTTCGTCATCGTTTTGGATCTCCCCCAAGCCCGGTGGTTTCTGAAAGAAAGATCAACTGACTCTCTCGTGGAGGAACAAGACCGAAACGTTCCCGGCCGATCGTCTCCAGCCGTTGTGGTGATTTGAGGGTGGCGGCTTCCAGGGAGAGACTGTGATAAATTTCCTTTAATTCATCATGGGTCTTTCTTAGCTCTCCAAGACGGTATCCCTTTTCAAGGGTTTGGATTCGTGACCAGACATAAAAAAGAGAGCAGACCATGAGAGAAACAATGAGAACCGTGAAATCTTTCAATAGCCGTTTTTTCTGGAAGAGAGAGAGACCCCACTCGTTGCCCCGACGGATGGGATGGTGGAGTGTCTGAAAGATTGTGCGAGATTGTATCATTTCAAGCTTTCCCTTTTTTCCACGACACGGAGTTTTGCTGAACGGGCCCTTGGGTTGCTGTTCCTTTCCTGTTCCGAAGGAAGCACCGGTTTTTTGGTGATGAGGGAGAATAATCCTCTTTGGGCGCCGGCCCGAAACGCATTTTTCACCAGACGATCTTCCAGGGAATGATAGGAGATCACCGCGGCGCGTCCTTCATCATTGAGAACTGTTTCGAGCGAATTGAGAAACAGCTTTAATTCGTTCAGTTCCTGATTCACAGTGATACGCAGAGCCTGAAAAGTCTTTGTGGCTGGATCAATTCTCCGGGATCGGAATTGTCTGGGGATGGCTGAGCGAACCAGTGAGGCCAACTCCGTTGTTGTCTGGATTTTTTGTTTTTTTCGTCTCTGACAGATGACAGAGGCGATTTTCTTGGACCAGCTTTCCTCACCAAATTCGTTGAGACATTCAGCAATCTTGTTTTCAGGCCAGCGGTTGATGATCTGTTCAGCAGTGAGTCTTGTCTTGTTGTCAAATCTCATGTCCAAGGGTCCCTCTTTTTGGAAACTGAACCCCCGATTGGCCTCCCCCAACTGTCGGGAGGAGAGGCCGAGATCCAGAACAACACCGTCCACACTGGTAAAACCGATTTTCTCCAAGAGAAGAGGGAGTGAAGAGTAACTTTCTGCCATCAGGATAATCCTTTGTCTTGAGCGCTCTTTGTCGAGGTCGTTCAACCTCTCCCTGACACGACGGATAGCCTCTTCATCTCTGTCCAGACCAATCAAGATTCCGGAGGGGAAACTGGCCTCCAGAATCCGGGCGGCATGCCCTCCCTCTCCTACCGTCCCGTCGACATAAATCTTGGGCGAACCACCCTGGCCGCCGGAAACCCTCAAATAGGAAACAACCTCCTCGCAGAGGACAGGCTGGTGCTTCGTTTGAAACAGAGGCTCATCCCTCAAGAGGCCTCTCAAAACTTAAAACGGCCTCGGCCAGAGAATCATACGTCTCGAAGTAATTATGAATCCCCGCAAACTGGAAAATTTTTTTATTGTAGGGATCCAGATGTGCTAATTTCAAATCACCATCGGCCAGTCTCAAATGGAGAAGGGAGTTTACCAAATGCCCGATGGCGGCATAGTGGAGGTGAGTGACCTGAGAAAGATTGAGAACGATACGAACCCAATCGCTCTGCAGGAGGGAATCAATGGTTTGGCAAAGTTCGGCAATCTCTCTTCGGCCTAATTCTCCGGTGGGTTCAATAACAGAAATATCAGAATAATTCTTAAAGTCCGAGATTGGCAAGGTTGTCCCCCATTTTTTCGATATCTCGTTCGGCGTCGGAGAAGATTTTCTGCCATCGCTCTCTGGACCAGATTTCAATCCGGCGTGTCATGCCAACGATCACAACATCTTTAGAGAGTCCGGAATAATCGCGGAGTGTTGGTGGAATCAGGATTCTTCCCTGTTTATCCAGGGGGCATTCACAGGCGGCGGAGATGAAAAAACGCTGTAATGTTTTGACCTCGCTCTTGAACTGGGGGAGTGCCGCCACTTTTTCTTCGACCAGCTTCCATTCTTTGAGCGGGTAGGCCCAGAGTGAGGCATCAAAGTTGGTCAAGATCAGTCTCTCTTCCTCATAATGGGTGACAAGGGTTTCCCGAAAGCGAGAGGGGATGGAAAGCCTCCCCTTGGGATCGATGGTGTGTTCGAACCGTCCGCGGAACATAATTACTCCAATTTATGCCACTTTATACCACTTTGTGGGATACTAAATGAAAGAGGAGCGTCCTGTCAAGGGAAAATAAGGCCTAATTATTTGAAAATTCAAAAGATTTTTGATTTTTCAGACGCGGTAGATAGAGACTATATTTAAGCCAATTAGACTATAAACCTATTTTTAGGTTTATCTATTTAATATAACCTACTGAATATAAATTATTTTTTATATTTTATGATAGGGGAGTGGGATGATCCCGTCATCCGGCTTGAATCGCTCGATTTCATCAGGCACCAGCTTGTAGACATGGATGGCGTCATAGGGACAATTCTGTTCACACAATTTGCAGCCGATACAGGTCTCCAGATTCACATGGACCAACGGCAGACTTCCTTGAACTTGTTCTCCTCCCTCCATCCAGAGACATTCCGGGACGGGACACCAGTGGACGCAATATTCACAACCGACACAGGAATCTTTTTCGACCAAGGCCTTATTTTTTGGTTTTTGTGAAGAAACTTCGCTCATCACTAGTAGATTACCTTATTCAGGGGATACTCCACAATTCCTTCGGCGCCGGCCCGCTTGAGTTCCGGGATCAGGTTACGGACCTTTTTTTCATCAATCATCACTTCAACCGCCACCCATTTTTTGTCGGACTGTGGAGAAATAGTTGGTGTGTGTAGCGCCGGCAATTGGGCCAAAACGGCATCCAGCTTGGCGTTGGGGACATTCATTTTTAAACCAACTTTTTCTTCCGCGATGATCGCCCCTTCCAAAAGCATCGCGATATTTTCTATCTTTCTCCTTTTCCAGGACTCCTGAAAACTCTTTTTGTTGGCGACAAGAACGGTGACCGATTCAAGGAGTGTCTCCACAATCCTCAAATTATTGGCCCGGAGGGAGCTGCCGGTTTCCGTCAACTCGACGATGGCATCGGCCAGAAGGGGAGGTTTTACTTCTGTCGCCCCCCAGGAAAACTCAACCTTGGCGGTCACCCCCTTCTTTTTGAGGTAACGCTGGGTAAAGCCAACCAGTTCGGTGGCGATCCTTTTTCCCTGAAGATCCTGAATCGTTTGTATTGGTGAATCATTGGGAACAGCGACAACCCAACGGATTGGTCGAAGTCCCGCCTTGGCGTAACGGAGTTCTTTGACGATCTCTACAGTGGCCTCCTGTTCCATCACCCAATCGTGGCCGGTCAATCCGATATCGAGAAGATCATCCTGGACGTAGCGGGCCATCTCTTGGGCTCGAATCAGGAGACACTCAATCTCAGGGTCATCCATGGTCGGGATATAGGCCCGCGAACCGACGGTAATATTAAAACCGGCCTTCTTAAAAAGCCGGAACGTCGACTCCTGCAGGCTCCCTTTCGGGAGGCCCAAACGCAGTCTTTTGGGTTTTTTTGACATAATCTGTGGACCCACCCTGCTAACAAAGGTGGTCCCAAAAGGCAAATCTTAAAAAGGGTGATTCATCCAAACAAAAACGCCAGCCAAAAAGGCTGGCGTTTTCAAACAATCTTTCAATTTACTTTAAGTGCTACAACCGGCATTGATAGCCACCTGGTTGGTAACATCAGTGGGGGTTGCGTAGCTGCAACTGACTGGTATCCCATCGCATGTCGCCGAGGCAGACCCGCTGACCTGTGCGCTGGTCACGGTATTGGTCGCATCAACGGTTACCAAGAGCGTTGTGCCGCTGAAGGTGGTATCACAACCACCGACAGTTATTGTCCCGTTGAGTGTCCCTGTGGCCGTCTTGACGCCATTGCTTTCTGTATAACTGCCCACCGCGGTAGGCGTTCCATTGATACTGAGACAGTTGGTGATGACGGCCGAGAGGTCAAAGGAACCCCCTCCATCCGCATCGTCATCAGTAATGACGGTCCCTGTTACGGTGACTGAACTTCCTTCCTTGTTTCCGGGACAGCCGACATCCTTGTTGACGGTACGTGTGGCCGCCTTGTTTTGATCCACCGTGTAGGCACTGACCAAGGCACTCCCCTCAGCCTTAAGGGCCGTATTGATGGCGTCTGAAACAACGGTCAAGGAGTTGGTTTCCGCACTGGAGGCATCATTTTTGGCCGTGGTATTGGCGTCCGTTGTCGTGTCACTCGAAGAACCGCAACCGACCAAGAGGACAACCAGAACCGCCCCCAAGGCCCTCAAGGTCATCTTTTGGTTTCTCATAAGTAACCCCCCCTCCTTAATGAACCTTATTCTACCACTAAAAACCTCTTCGGAGTCAAATATTTCTTTACCCCCCAAAAAGTAAAAAAAACCAAAAAACCAAAAAACCCTTGCCCTTGTCAAAAAAGCCAGCTATGTAGCTGGCTTACATTGTAGCAGGAGAAAGACGAGAGGGGACTTATGAGAAAAAAAACAAGGGTGATCGTAGGCCTGTTGGTCAGCCTGGGGCTGGTTTATGCCTGCGCCAGCGGGAACGGCACCTTGATCGAAGAGGGAAAATTCCTGATGGACAGTTGCAAGCCGACGGATGCGACCACGCTTGATGGTTGCCGGACCACCTTAGAAAAGATGGACGAGATTCAGACGACGGATCCTAACAATATCGATGCCGCTGTCCTGGAGTCTTCGGCCCACTTGGGTCTTGCCGGTTTTAACTCACTCAAACTGGGGGCACGACTGACCGGCCTGACGAACGACAATCAGGATGACTTTTTGGAGTTTCGTCTTTTGGTCACAGATACAGAAATCGAGAACGGGCGAGAGATTGACTTGGCAGAGCTCGATGCCTCGAAGAAACCTCTCACCGACGTGCTGACGGGTATCACACCGGATGAAACCAACAAGGCCGCTTTTTTTCAGCTGGGGATGCTTCAGGGGGTTGATTCGTTCATCCGGCCGGTCAAGATTGCCGGCGTTGGGGCCATGAACGTCGCCAAAATTGATGCTACCACCACCACCACTGTCAAAGAGGACTTCCTCAATGCCGATAACAACATGATTGCCAGTGGGACCACGAAAGATGATATCTTGAGGCCGCTCCGTGAAAATTACTGCCGTTGTTCCCTTCAGACGCCCCTGGGGGCGACGGCAGGGTATACGGCCCCTTGTTTGCGAGACCTGATGCGGTGCACCCTTTCAGGGACCGCGATGCCGGAGCAGGATTACAACGGTGATGGGGCGCTTTCGCTCGGTGATTGCACAACATTGAGAACCCCTACAGCACTTTCTACCTGTGGCGGACAGGATACCAAATGACCTTTTATAGACAAAGGAAGAGGAAAAGTCCTATGAAACATTTATTCTATTTTGCAGGTCTCTTTTTGTCCCTTCTTCTAACTCTGATCAGTCCCCGTCTCTGGGCGGAAACAACAACGATCGCCTCCGAAAATCCAAGCTTGGCCAAGGGGATCCGGCAGTTGGGGATGGGGAATACCGGTATCGCCCTGCCGGCACAGACGGCGATGATTCGCGATGAATCCGAGTGGTTTTATAACCCGGCGGCCATCCATGATTATGAAAAGAAGATGCGGTATAATCTCTTGGGGGTTCAAGGGGATATCTCTGCCGGCGCCATCCCGTTGATCTTTGATGTCCTCCAACTCAAGGACGATATCAAGGCGGCGGCGACAACAGAGGGGAAGATTAACGCCTTTAACACCTTTGTCCAGACCCGGATCGGGGATTTTGATTCCGTCAATGCCCGTGTCATCCCGGCGATGGTCAATCACCAGTGGTTTAGCGTTGCGATGATTGTGGATACCCGGACGACGATCTCGTTTCGGAATGCCGCCTTCACCAATTTTGAGATCTTCTCCCGCTCCGATGGGGGAGGGGTGATCGGAGGGGCCTACGGCTTCTTGGATGACCAGCTTCAGGTAGGGCTCAATCTTAAAGTTTTGCACCGTCTTGAAATTAGCGAGGTGGTCACCTCGGACGATATCCTGAATACCAATGACCTGGGTGTTACCCTTGAGCGCGGGACAGGGGTTGGTGTTGATCTCGGGTTAAAGGGAAAGATTCCGACGATGGAAAACAAGATCCTGGACTATTTGAAGCCGACCGTTGGTCTGACCTATCAGGATATCGGCAACACCCGATTCTCAGGGAATGTCTCCAACACGCAACAATCGGTCAGCACCGGCTTTGCCCTCCACCCGACATTGCCCCTTGGTGACGGTCTTGGCAGTCATTTTGCGGTTGATTTCCGGGAACTCAACCAGTCGTCCGAATTCCTGACAAAACTGGCGGTTGGTTACGAGGTTGAATTACCCCCGCTCGGTTTCTTCCATACCGCTGTTCGCGCCGGGGCCTATCAGGGGTATGTTACCGGTGGTTTGACGGCGGATCTCAAATACGGCAAACTGGAATTTGCGACCTATGGTCAGGAAGTAGGGGCGACGACCCATCAAAAGGAATCCCGGCGGATTGCCTGGAATCTTATCTTTGGCTTTTAGAAAATCTCTCTCAAATTGAACTGTTCCAGGTTCTTGCGGACCTCTTCGAGGAACTGTACCGCCTCGTTCCCGTCGGCGGCGCGGTGATCAAACGAAAAGTCCAGACAGGCGATTTGTCGAATAACGATGGTATTGTTCACGACCCATGGGCGTCGGACCAGTTTACCGATCGCAAGGATCCCCGTTTGGGGGTAGGCAATGATCTGATTGGAGCGGACACTGCCGAGGGCCCCCGGGTTATTGACGGTAAATGTTGCCCCCGTCAGCTCCCCAACGGCAAACTTCCCCTCTGGCCCCTTCTTTTTGAGCTCTTCGATCTTTTTGGAAAGTGCAATAAAACCGATCGCGCCGGCGTTATGGATCACCGGGGCAAACAACCCTTGGGGGGTCGAAAGGGCAAAGGCGATGTTGTGTTGTTTATAGATCTCCAGCCACTTTTTCCCAGCTTCTTCCTTAAAAGAGCCATTAAAGACAGGAAACTTTTTTAAGGCCTTGATGGCGGCGATCATGACGAAAGGCAGGTAGCCGATGGAAGAACCGGTTTTCTTCTTGAAGGCCTCTTTGTTTGCCCGGCGCCATTCTTCCAGGGGGGTCAGGTCCACCTCGACCATGGCCCCGGCGTGGGGGATGGTTCTTTTGCTTTGGCTCATGTTTTCGGCAATTCTCAAACGGACCGGACTGAGAGTGATCATTTCAGAGAGGGGCGGTCCTTTTTTTCGGGTCTCAATATAGTGAAGGAGATCTTCCTTGGTGAGCCGGCCGCCGTCTGTCAGGGTTTTTACCTCGTCATCCGAGAGTTTGTGCTCTTCAATAATTTTCCGGAGAAGAGGAGGAAGTCTCATGCCAGATTCTGCAGGTATCGCGGATGAAGCAGGTACTATTTTAGTATCGTATCGGATACCGATACCCAGAGAAAGGTATTTTTTGGCCTTCTCTTCGGTGACCTCAAAGACTGCCAAGGAGGTCCCAATCGGGACCTTCTGGCTTTCTGAAACGAGACATTCAATCAGTTTCCCTTCAAAAGGGGACTCATACTCGGAGACCGCCTTCTCCGTTTCCAACTCAACGATCGGTTCCTTTTCGGCCACCCTCTGGCCTTCCTTCTTGATCCACCGGACCAGGAGTCCTTCGCGGATCGATTCCCCCATCGCTGGCATTGGCAGGGCCAGGAGCATGTCAGGACCTCTTCAACTTTCTCGCCGCGTCGATAATCTTATCGACAGAAGGAAGGTAGTCATCCTCCAGGAGCGGGGAGTAGGGGACAGGGGTATCCTTTGCGGCAATCCGCACAGGAGCGGCCGCCAGATGGTCAAATGCCTTTTCGCAGATAATAGAGAGTAGTTCGGCCCCAACACCCCCTCGCATCCAGGCTTCGTGGAGGAAGATTATTTTATTGGTTTTCTTGAAGGAGCGGATCATTGTCTCTTCGTCCAGGGGGCAGAGAGATCGGAGGTCCACCACCTCCAGGGAGATCCCCTCCTTTTCCAAAAACCCCGCCGCCTTCAAGGCGGTGTGGATCATTCCTCCGTAACTGATAAGGCTGATATCCCTTCCTTCACGGATAACGGCCGCCTTTCCCAGGGGGACTTCGTAACTCTCCTCAGGTACTTCCCCTTTGAGTTCATAATAGAGTTTCTTGTGTTCAAAGTAGACGACCGGGTCAGGGTCGCGGATCGCGGCGATCAACATCCCTTTGGCGTCATAGGGGGTCGAGGGGGTAACGATTTTGAGCCCCGGCGTATGGAAAAGCCAGGCCTCGGGGCATTTGGAATGATAGGGTCCGATCCTCTGTCCCCCGCCAAAAGGGCACCGGAGGACGAACGGAAGGTTTGTCCCCAGACGGAAGTAGAAAGGGGCGGCTACATCCAGGAGGGTGGAGAGGGCCGTGGTGATAAAATCGGAAAATTGCATCTCGGCAACCGGTCGAAGACCGTTAATCGAAGCCCCGATGGCCTCTCCGATAATCGCCGTTTCAGAAAGCGGCGTGTTTTTCACCCGCTTTGGTCCGAACTCTTCAAATAACCCCTTGGAAATTCCATAAACACCGCCATAAACAGCGACATCTTCGCCAAGGATGTAGACCCTTTCATCGGCCCGCATCTCCTGACGGACCGCCTCCCGGATCGCTTCTCCGTAAAAAAGTTGTCTCATAGGAAGGTTAAGGTTTCGAAAAAACTTGATACAGTTCCGGAGACGGGCCGATCATCGGCCGGCACCGGGCATACTCAACCGCATCATCAATCTCCGTCTGAACCCTCTCCTGGACTTTTCTATCTGCCTCATTGGAGAGGATATTATTTTCTGTCAGGTAGTTTCTGAAAGTGGGGATCGGGTCTTTTTTCTTCCAGGCCTCCAGCTGCTCTTTGGGAATATAGGTGGCCGGGTCATGAGTTCCGTGACCGGCGAGACGCATCGTTCGGCACTCGATCAGGGTTGGCCCCGCACCACTCCGTGCCCTGTCCACCCCCTCCTTGACGGCGCGATAGACCTCGATAATATTATTGCCATCGACCGCCTTGCCGGCAAATCCATAGCCGATCGCCCTGTCATAAAGATTCTTGGCCGCTGTCTGCTGGCTCAAGGGGGTAGAAATCGCCCACTGATTGTTATTCAGGACGAAGACAACAGGGAGCCTGAAGACACCGGCGTAATTCATCGTTTCATGGATGACTCCCTGAGAAGAGGCCCCGTCCCCAAAGGGGGCGATGACCACGCTTTTTTCTCCCTTATAAAGGGCGGCCGCGGCAACCCCGTTGCCGACGGGCAGATTGGAACCCATATGAGAGATAAAGCTGATCATATGCCGTTTGGTATCGCCGAAGTGGACATTGCCATCCTTGCCGTTTGTGGGGGACCCTTCCCGGCATCCGTATTGAAGGAAAATTTCCCTGGGGGTGAATCCACGGACCAGATGGGCCCCCATATCCCGGTGTGAGGCGCAGTACCAGTCTTCGGTTTCCAGTGTCGAGGCACTCCCGACAGAGATCGCCTCCTGACCCGTCGAGAGATACCCCTTCCCAACGATCAACGGATCCATAGGGTTCTGGTTCTGATAAAGTGTCAGAACCCGGTTTTCCAATTCCCGGGTCAGGAGGAGGTAATAATACATCGAAAGGAGCTTCTCCCGCGGGATAGCGCTGGTCTCTTTGGTTTCGGTTGTTGCTACCTTGAGGTGACGGGCCATTTTTAACTCCGCATTTGCTTCGTCCGCCTGTGGCGGACTGCGCACTGAAGCCAAGCTTCAGTTGGCACAGGGAAGACTCCTTTAAGGCAATTTCCAATTGCGCTCAAGGAAAATAACACTATAATGACCGGGATGCGACGTCGCCTTCCTTCCCTCCGTGATGGAGACTTGATCGGTCTTGCAGCCCCTGCGAGCCCGTTCGATAAAGACCTCTTTCGGCAAGGTGTCAAAAATATCCAGAGGATCGGCTTTGCGGCGCGTTATAGACAAGATATCTTTTCACGTCAAGGGTATCTTGCCGGCCCCGACCGGCGCCGGGCCGGGGAATTAAACCGCCTCTTTGCGGATCCCAAAGTCAAGGCAATCCTGGCTGTTCGCGGGGGGTACGGTTCCTCGCGGATCATCCCCTACTTGGATGAAAAGGTGATTCGCAATAATCCCAAGTTATTGATCGGTTATAGTGACATGACCCTTCTCCAACTCTACCTTTGGAAACGGTTTGGCCTGCCAAGCCTGCATGGTCCGATGCTTCTTCCCCACTTCTGCGCCAGGAACTCTGGTTTTTATCTGAAAAGGGTCGCCTCTTTTCTCAGAGGAGAGCGGTTGGTGATCCCTTTAAAGAAGGGTCAATTTCTCCAGCGTGGGAAGGCCAAGGGGCTTTTAATCGGGGGTTGTCTTTCATTGATTGTCGGGACCTTGGGGACCCCTTTCGAGATTGATACGGATGGGGCGATTCTTTTCTTTGAGGATACGGGGGAGAAGCCTTATGCTGTTGACAGGATGTTGTCTCACCTGAAGAATGCCGGCAAATTCAAGAAACTGAAAGGACTCCTCATCGGTTGTTTTCCTCCTCCCTTCTTGAAGGTTTTTAAAGGGTATTTCAAAGAGGTCAAGGGACCTGTTGTCTTTGGTCTTCCCTTTGGCCATGCCTCCCATCCCGTTTTGCTTCCGGTCGGGGTGATGGCTTCCCTGGATTCAAAAACCTCTCGCTTGGTTTTCAAAAATCCATTTTCATGACAACGGCGATTGAAGAAAAGATCCAACAGGCCATTGGTCAAGGGGTTTTTCCTGGGGCCCAGTGTCTTGTCGCCTCAGGGGAGGAGGTCCTTTTTGAATCATCCCAGGGGAGGACTTCTTCAGAACGAGGGGCCGCCGAGGTGACCCCGGCGACGTTTTTTGATGTGGCCTCGTTGACCAAACCGATTGTCACCACCAGTGCTCTTCTTCTCCTGATGCACCGAGAAAAAATAAGGCTGGATGCCCGCGTTGTTGATTTCCTCCCCGATTTTGATGAAGGAGGGAAAAATAAAATTACCCTTCGTCATCTCTTGAAACATACCTCAGGACTTGCCGCGTGGCGTCCCTATTTTGAAGAGATGAGACGGAGCCAGCCAGAAATCGTTGGGACCTCTGCCGCGCGGGGATGGGTTCTTTCCAGGATCTGTCAGGAAGAACTGGAAATCCCTACAGGGTATCGTCGTCTCTACAGCGATCTCGGATTTATGCTTTTGGGAGAACTTGTTGAAAGAATAAGTGGCATAAGGCTGGACCGCTTTTTTGCAAACGAGGTCTGCCAACCTTTGGGTTTGAGGGGCAGTTTTTTCAACCCGCTGGGGGATCAGGCTCCAGAGGCTGAAGGGGCAGTTTTTGCCGCCACTGAAGATTGTCCTTGGAGAGAGAAGGTTCTTGTAGGGGAGGTGGATGACGACAATGCCTATGCGATGGGGGGGGTCGCTGGACACGCCGGCCTCTTTCAGACGGCCCGGGATTGTCATCTTTTTGTTGGGGCCCTTTTAAAGGCTTTGCGGGGAGAAGGCTCCTTTTTCTCACCCGATCTTCTGATGGATCTCATCGGCCCAAGACACAAGATCAAAGGGGGGTGGGACACGCCATCCCCTGAAAATTCACAGGCGGGGCGGTATTTTTCACCCCAATCGATTGGCCACCTCGGATTCACCGGTTGTTCCCTCTGGATTGATTTGGGGCAGAATTTTCACATTATTCTTTTTACCAACCGGATTCACCCGTCACGAAACAATGAAAAGATCAAAGAGTGGAGGCCGCTCTTCCATGATATCGCCTACGAAACAATCATTAGGAAGAGTTAAAAAGGTTCATCTGATTGCTATCTGCGGGATGGGGATGGGGTCCCTGGCTGGTCTCCTCAAGGAAAAAGGGTTTGAGGTAACCGGTTCGGATGACAATATCTACCCGCCCATGAGTACTCAGCTTGAATCTCTCGGGATCCCCCTCTATCAGGGGTACCGGCCTGAAAACCTTTCTTCAAACCTGGATCTGGTCATTGTCGGCAATGCGGTCTCCAGGACAAACCCGGAGGTGACGGCCCTGCTCGAAGGGGGGCGACTCGCCCAAAAGAAAATACCAACCCTTTCCATGCCGCAGGCGTTGTTTGAATTTTTTCTGAAAGAAAAAACGCCGCTTGTGGTTGCTGGCACCCATGGGAAAACGACGACAGCCTCGCTCCTGGCCTGGATCCTGAATCATGCCGGGCGGGACGCCGGCTTCCTGATTGGTGGCATCTTGAAGAATTTTAAAAAATCGTATCATCTCGGAGGAGGCCCGTACTTTGTCGTGGAGGGGGATGAGTACGATACCGCTTTTTTTGATAAGGGGCCCAAGTTTGTTCATTATGCCCCCCAGATGGTTCTTTTGGGACCTGTGGAGTTCGATCATGCCGATATTTACAAAGATTTGAACGACGTCATGGGGGCCTTTGAGAAATTAATCCCTGTGATCCCCCCAAACGGATTTTTGGTGGCCTGTGCCGATAGTCCGCAGACCCTCAAGTTGGCCTCCCTGTTTTCCGGGCGCAAGACCACCTATGGTTTCTCTCTTCAGGCCGAGTGGCGTGCCGAACAGATTACCTTCACGGCAGAAGAGGCTAATTTTCAGGTTGTTTATAGAGGAAAACGGCTCGGATCGGTCCGGTCCCCCCTGGCCGGTCGGCATAATATCCAGAATTTGCTTGGTGTGATTGCCCTGACAACAAACATCGGGTTCTGCCTTGAGGAGATCAACAGGGCCTTAGCCCGGTTTGAGTCGGTGAAACGGCGTCAGGAGGTGAGGGGAACCGTTCACGATGTTATTGTGGTCGATGACTTTGCCCACCACCCAACAGCGATTGCGGAAACGATAACGGCGATTCGCAGTCGATACCCCGGACATTTTCTCTGGGCCCTTTTTGAACCACGGTCGAATACCAGCCGCCGGAACATCTTTCAAGGGGAGTTTGTCCAATCGTTGGCCGGCGCCGATGAGGTGGTTATTGCCGATCTGTACCAACCCGAAAAAATTCCGGCAGGAGAACGACTGGATCCCCAAAAACTGGCCGGCGATATCACCCAGGGGGGAACAAGGGCCCGGTTTATCCCCGCTGTTCCGGAAATCGTCTCCACGGTTGTTCGGGAGGTTGTTCCCCCTGCGGTCCTTTTGGTGATGTCCAACGGCGGGTTCGGGGGGATTCACAGCAAACTTTTGGAAACCTTGAAGGAACGATTCCAGTGAAGGCCTTGGAGAGACACCTCAAGCTCATTATTGTTTTTCTGATCTTTTTCATTTTTGTGTTTGGCGTCCAGGGGCTCGTTAATTCGACCCACTTCCAAAAACTGCTCCTCCACAGTTTTAGCCGCACAGTTCCACTCAAGGGTGATTCACCCGAGGGTGGTTCACCCAAGGGTGGTTCACCCACGATTGATTTTGAGCGCTTGCGGTTTAAAATTGCCCGTGGCGAGATTTCACTTAAAAAAGTAGTGGTCTCCAACCCTCAGGGCCTTCACGCTGAGGTTGACTCTCTTATCCTGCGATTGAGCCCGCTGTCACTCCTCCGTGGAAAGTTTCTTGTTTCTAAACTGGATCTGGAAGGGGTTCGTCTCCAGCTACCCGAAAACCGTTCCGCAACGAAGAGAGATCTTGGGCCAATCACCCTGGCCTCTCTTCGTTCGCAATTGGAACAACTTGGTTTTTTGCGGTCGCTTATTGTAGATCATGCCAGGATCCGAAACCTGACCCTATCCTCTCAGGATCAAGCCCCTGTTTCTATTGCCGCGATTGAGCTGTCACTCAGTCCTCATCTCCTCACCGAGTTTGGGTGGGATCTGACCCTGCGCGTGGATGAAATAGGTAGAGAGGGGAAAGAGATCCTGAAACTCTTCGAAACCGCGGTTTCACTGGATAAGGATCGATTCCGTGTTGACTCGTTGAAGGTGGCGAGGGAAGGACTCGCTGGTCATCTCGAAGGAGAGGCCCGTTTTAGGGATTTAAAAAAGGTGAAGCTGGAGTTCCGGATCGGTCTGGAGATCCCGAATGTGTTGCAGGAACCTCTCAAGATCAGTCTCAAGGCCTCTTCCGAACCATCATCCCTGGGTGGTTCACCCAAGGGTGAATCACCCTCGGGTGAACCACCCTCGTTATTTCTCATCCAGGAGTTGAAGGCCCAGATGGGGGGGGCTTTCTTGGAAGGGAGGGGTTTTTTCGATCTGGCCAAAAAAGAGTATCGTCTCCCCTTTACCGCCCGGCATCTTCCGCTTCAGGCGATCTTTGGCAAATCCTCCAGCCCGATTCTTCACCACTCGGTAGCCATGGCGGATACTGTCGAAGGAGAGGCCTCCGGTCGACTCCCCCAGTTGAGGGCCAAGGCCAATGTCACTCTGCTCGACTTTCGCCATCTGGCGATTGCCGCTGAAAAGGCAACGGGCGAGGTGGCTGTAGACTGGCCACGCCTCTCCTACGAGGCCAAGGTGGACCAGGGGGGATCAGCCGCCTGGGGCTCCACGGGACATCTTCTTTTCAAAGGGAAAAACCCGAAAACAGGTCGTCTCAAATGCCATGTTGAGAAAATTGATGTCCACTTTTCCAAGGCCTCCTTGGAGAAAATCTTGCCGGAGGGCAAACTGGCAGGGGCCTTGAGCGGCTCTTTGGTCCTGGCTGACCAGGGGGCCCTCTTGAAAGGGACGGGACATGGTATTGTGGAGAATGTCACGATAGCCCATTTCCCCATTCAGAAGATTACCGCGTCACTCCAACTACAGGAAAGGAGCTGGCTCCTTGATTCGGTGGAAGTTATTCACTCCGAGGAGAGAAAGTGGCTCTTTGAAAATCCTGTTCATCTTGAAGTCGGTGATGAAAAGGTCCATATCACAGCGAGGCCCAAGGCCTCTTTTAGTTTTGTTGGTGATTACCTGATTGATCAAAAGAAACTGGTGGTGACTTCCCTGGATTACGGGAATCCTTACGGTTCTCTCAAGGCTTCTGGTTCGATACAATCCCCGGCACTGGTTGAGGCCTCTTTCAAAGGGCCCTTGCCGGCCGCCGATCTCGGCGTTTTTGAATCGGTGTTTAAGGAAGGGGAAGGGGCCCTGCTCCTCGATTTTCGTCTGAAGGGGTCTTTTCCGCATCTGGCGGCCCAAGGTTCTCTGGAATTTCAAAAAACCTCCCTTGGTTTTAGAAACTTGCGAGGCCGGTTTTCCAACCTCACAGGACGGCTTTTGATGAATGGCTCAGAGGTTACTTTGCAAGGGGTTCAGGGGGAGCTGGATGAAGGGGATTTTTCGGCCTCCGGCAAGGTGGGTCTGCAGGAACTTTCTCCCACCCGGTTTGATCTTGATCTCAAGGCCAGGGATATCAATTTCGTCATCCCTGGAGAGCTCAAGCTTGAACTGACAACGACCTTGTCTGTCAAAGGGTCCACGCCCAGCCCGACGATTCGCGGGTCCATTGATCTGACAGAGGGGAAATATTCCAAAAAATTTACCATCAGTGAACTAGTGATCAAACCGGTCCGTTCCTCACGGGAAGAGGTTTTCCCCTGGCCTTCCTGGCTTGAATCCTCCCGTTTGGACATTGAGGTCAAAAACAGCGGTGATCTGAAGATACAAAACAATCTGGTCAATCGTCTGTCGCTTTTGAGTGACCTTCATCTTCATGGAATCCTGAAAAATCCGGTCCTGACCGGTTCCATTAATGTCGTTCAGGCCTTCGGAAGAGAGGAAGGGATCATCCGGCTCCTCGGGACCCGTTTTCAGGTGACCGAGGGTCGGATCGATTTTTCCGATCCCTACCGGATCAACCCCCGTCTGGAAATTACGGCCCAGCAGTACCTTGATGACATCACTTCAGCCAACAGGGCCAGGGTGGGTCTGAAGATAACGGGCCCCATGGACAATCTGAAACTGGTTCCCTTGACAACAACCGCGGATCAACGGGATTTTTCTTGTCTTATCTTCTACGGGGTGACTTGTCGCGAGGCCCAACAAGGCGGGAGCAAGAGGTCCGGAGGGACCATCGCCTCCTCTTTGGTAGGGGAACAGATTTCATCATTGGTGGATGAGTCACTCACAGGTCCTGCCAGACTGGATATCTTCAGACTGGAAACAGGGGGGGCTGATCAGGCGACCGTTTCAAAGGTGACTGTTGGCAAGACCTTAACGGACCGCTTGAATCTGGAATTCACCACCGATTTTGCGCCTGAAACGGCTGAACGGACTGTGAAGACAAACTATTTTCTGACGGATCATATTCTTTTGTCGGCCCGGCGGACACGGACGGCCGAGGTGAATAATCGTTATCGGTTTAACCTGATCTTCCGTTTTGAGGGAAGATGATGAAGAAAAAAATTATCAAATTTCTTATTGTGTCCATTCTATGGATGCCTTCCCTTTTTGGCAAGGAGCCTGTCATTCATCAGATTGTGGTCGATCCGGGTCCCACGGTCTCTGCAGAAACGGTGCGCCAGGTCCTCCCATTCAAGGAGGGGGATCTTTTTGATCAGGGGCGGCTCGATCAGGCGCTCACTTATTTGAAACAGTGGGGCCGGTTTGAAACGGTGAATGTCGAAAAAAAGGTTGAAAAAGAGGGTGTCGTTTTAATTTTCCACCTCCAGGCGGGGCTCGTGATCTCCCGTATCCATCTTAAAGGGCATTATCCCTTCCTCACGCGGCGGATCATGACAGTCATTAATCTACACGTTGGAGAAATCTATCATCCAGAGACGGTTCAAGAGCAGACGGGGAGGATTGTGCGTTTTTTTGAAGGGCAGGGGTATGCCGGGACGCAGGTTTTTGTCGAGGAAAAGAAAGGCAAAAAAGGGCATCTCCAGCTTCTTTTCAGGATCAAGAAGGGGAGGAGGTACAGAATCAACAGGATCTTTGTGGAGGGGAATACCTATTTCCCTGACGGTTATTTTGTCTCGCAGATCAATCCCTTGATCCCTTATCAGCCTCCGCGGGTCAAAGAGGCGATGGAGAAGATGAGGCATGATTATCAGCAAAACAGTTTTTACAAGGCCCACGCCAAGCTGGTAAAGACTGAGTTTGACACCGAGAGGGGCAAGGTTGATCTCTGGATCAGGGTCGATCAACATGACCGGGTCGCAGTCCGTTTTCAAGGAAACCGGCGTCTGTCGGACCGGACCTTGCGAAAGTCCCTGACCTTTGAACAGGAAGGGGATTACGATCGTTACGAGGTCGAACAGTCCCGCAGGTCGCTCCTTTCTTTTTATAGAAGGCAGGGGTTTCTGGAAACAGAGATCGAACCGATCCGCCAAACCCCTCGTCCTGGTGAAACGGTCTTGATCTTCAGGATCAACGAGGGCCCCAGGACCCAGGTTCATTCGATTCGCTTCCGGGGGAACGAGCAGTTATCCCCAGGGGCACTCAAGAAAAAAATGGAGACTCGAGAAGCCGGTTTTTTCCATTGGGCCCCTTTCAACCCCGATTCCTACAAAAAGGATCTGGACCGCCTCCCTGAGGTTTATCAGGACCGAGGTTACCTCAAGGCCAAGGTGACTGCTGATGAGTTGGGATGGAGTCGGGACAAGGAAAGGGTTTTTGTGTCACTCAGCATTGCTGAGGGAGAAAAGAGCCTCGTGCAGGAAGTGCTCTTTGAAGGGAATCGGTTTTTTACCGAAAAGAAATTACTCAAGAAGACAACCTTAAGGGTAGGAAAGGTCTTTCAACGCCGTCGTCTCGAAGAGGATCGTGAAAAAATTTCGGTTCTTTATACCGATAACGGTTTTCCTTACGCCACGGTACAGGCGGTTCCTGTGGTTCATGAGGAAACGGGAAGGGTTTCAATTCATTACAAGATTGATGAGGGGGTACCGGTCACTGTTGGGAAAATACTTGTCCTGGGGAATCAGTTGACGAGGGAGAAGACCATTCGCAAAATTCTTTCTCTCAAGGAAGGAGACCCCTTTAGCCAGAGCCAGGTTCTGGAAAGCGCCGCCAATCTGAGAAGGGTCGGGGCGTACAATACTGTGAATATCGAGGTTATCGGCCTTGTAGAAAAGGAATCTGTCGTTCATCTCCTGGTCAAACTCGAGGAGTCCAAGACGTTGGTTGCCGATTTGGCGACCTCCTTTGATACTTATGAACGGTTTTCCGGTGAACTTACCCTGACGCATCGCAACCTCTTTGGCCTCGCGAAGCAGGGCAACTTCCGATTCAAAGGGGGGGAAAAGCTGCAAAGGGGAGAGTTCAACCTGATCGACCCCCACTTTGCCGGTTACAATCTCCAGGTCATCGGAACCGGTTTTTCACAGTATGAGAACAAACCGGCGTTTGATGCCTTCGAGAGCGGCGGTATCCTTTCTGTATTAAAGGAATTTGATCCCGAGATAAGTCTTCTGGGCCGTTACGAATTTAAAAGGTCCTACATTACTGACAAGGACCCGGCGGATAATGAAACAAAAAGGGATAATACCACCTCCAAAGTTGGTTTTTCCTTCACCTATGACACCCGGGATTATTTTGCCGATCCGACCCGCGGTCTATTTTTGATGAATAGCGCGGATGTCGCCGCCACAATGCTTGGCGGTGGTAGCAGTTTCCTGAAACTGCGGGGCTGGTTTGGTCATTACAAGACCTTTGCCGGCCGTCTGACCTTTGCCAACAGTTTCCGGATGGAGGGAATCAGGAACCTCGGGAGTGAGGCGGTCCCGATCCAGGAGCTGCTTTTTGCCGGGGGTGATTATACCCTCCGCGGTTTTTCACAGGATGCCGCGGGGCCGGTTGCGGCTGATGGGACGCCGGAAGGGGGAAGGATTCTTCTCCTCCATAATTTTGAGATCCAGACAAAACTGGTCAAAAACGTCAAGGCGGTCGTCTTTCTGGATAGCGGGAGTCTGACCAATCGCTTTGCTGAGATTGACCTGTCAAGTCTCAGACACTCGGCGGGCCTCGGCCTTCGTTACGTGACCCCTGTGGGACCACTCCGTTTTGACTATGGATTCAAGTTGGACAAGCGCGATGGTGAAGGGAGGGGTCACTTCCACTTCTCGTTTGGGTACCCCTTCTGATAGTATTTGACTTCCTCTTCCTCCTCCTCTTCTTCTTCAGATTCTTCTTCCTCTTCCTCTAGCTCATCGTTATTTTCTTCCTCCTCCTCTTCTTCCCAACCCTCCTCCTTTTCATCGTCGTCATCATCCACCGGTCTGAATCCCAACGGCATAGGAGACCCCCTTTCTGCCAACGACTGATTTTAACACAAGGACAAAAAGAAGGAAAGAAAAAGGCCCCGGTTTAAACCATCAACCGGGGCCTTTTCTTAAAAACGTAGCCTCTTTAAATTAGAAGCTATAGGCAAACTGCCCACCGAATCCGGTGTGGAAGCCTGTCGATCCACCGGAGGGACGGGATAGATCAACCCGAGCCTCGAGGATGAACTTGGCTCCATCCGTGATTGAGTAGCTGGTGGCCAGGGCGATGTCATGCAACGAGCCCTTGGCACCAATGCCAGTGAACGCTGCCGGGGCGGCGGCTCCAGCGGATGCTGCGCTGAAGAAGCTTCCCAAGCCATTGGCATTCACGTTCATGGTTCCTTTACGATCCCAGGTGAAACCATAACGGAGGGTTCCATCCCAGATATCGGAGAAGGCATAGGTGGTCTGGAGCGTACCGCCGATCAACTGGCTGTTGGCCCCTGCGGCACCATTATCGATACGGAAGATTCCTTCACCACCGAGCCAGAAACCGTCGGAGACCGCCACGTTGGCGGCGAGATCACCGAAGTAGCTGAAGTTGGTGTTGGTCGCCTGTTCCGGACCGAAGGCGGCTGAAATCTTCGCCCAGCTCTTCTCTCCTTCATCACCCCAGCTATACTTGAAATTGGCCCCCGTTGAAGGGAGATCCGTATTGGCTGGGAACGAATCCACCAGGTTGTTGACCACATAAAGGTCAAACCAGATGGCATCACTCGCCTGATACCCCAGGCGGGCACCGGTCATGTTGTGGGGGACGAGTGTCCGATGGATCGTTGAGAACGATACCGTCTTCAACTCATTTCTATCGATCGGATCAAAACCGATACCGGAATTGAAACGACCGACAAGGAACTCGATCCCATTTCCTGCCGGGACATTGGCTGTCACATACCCCTGTTCGACGTAAACGCCACCGACACCGCCGCCCACAAAATTGGCGGTGGTTCCAACGATGTTGACAAAGGTTGTCCCATCCCCGGACCATCGGTGCGGACTGAAGTCGAGGTCAGCGCGGGCACGGATATTCTCGCCAAAGCTCTTGGCAAGGTCCAACTCGACCTGATCGACATAAAAACCAAACTGGTCAGTCCCTTTGGCGGCGGCAGCGGCTTGGAGGCCGTCACCCAGCAACCCGGTGCTGACGTAGTTGGCATTCTTGAGACCCCTCTGCCACCCGGAGACGACATCTACGTTTCCAGAGATCTCCAGTTCGGAACCCTCTTGGGCCCAAACAGTGGAGAAGGTAATGGCAGAAAGGAGAACAACGATTAACGAAAGTAGTTTCTTCATAGTTTTCCTCTCCTTGGATTTGAAAATAACTGCTTGATGCTACTTAAAGCGAGCCGGTTTCTTGGAGAGCACCCCCTTTCCGAAACTTGATTGCCGCCTTAAACTTGATGAACAAAGTTAGCTTTCTACAAACTTGAGGCCCCTTATAACGAAAAGTCCCTTTAAAGTCAAGTTGTTTATTAAACATAATTAATATTAATTATCACTCTATTTGATCTCAAGGATCAGGTCGACCTCCACGCAGGCCCCCAGGGGCAATTCGGCAACCCCGACGGCGGCCCGGGAGTGCCTTCCGGCGTTTCCAAAGAGCTCCACCAGCAATTCACTGGCCCCATCCATAACCTTGGGTTGATCCGTAAAACCGGTGGCCGATGCCACATAGCCGGTCAGCCGGAGGACCTGTTTGACCTTGTCCAGCGTCCCCAGTTCTCCCTTGATGACCGCCAAGGCATTGATCATGGCAACCCGTGCCCCCCTCCTCCCCGATTCCAGATTGACCTCCTGACCCAGTTTCCCCTTGAAGGCGATCTTTCCTTCGCTGCGAGGTAGCTGGCCTGAGACAAAAAGGAGATTTCCGGACCGGACAGCTGGTTGATAAAGACCAGCCGACTGAACTTCAGGGAGTGTGATCTGCAGTTCCAGAAGTCGTTGATCGATCGAGAGGGGTGGCGCCATGACGGGCGCCACCCTTAGACAAAAAGAAAAAGAGTGCAAGGGGATTAGAATGGTATTGCTGAAAAAATTTCTTGTCGGCCTCACTCTTCATCAGAGAACGGAATGCCCCGTCAATAAAGATTTCCTTCAAGTTGCCAATTACAAGTGATTGTTCACGAAAGAGTTTAAAGTATTTTTCAAAACCGATCGGCCCCTCATCCAAGCCCCCGGTTCCGTCAGAGGATGGACGTCCCTTCTTGGCCATCGGATTGAAGGGGTGCCAGTCAGTGACAATCGCCCTCCCTCCTTTTTTTAAAACACGTCCCATTTCCTTAATCATCATGGGAAGACGATCCGCCGGTTGAGAATCCAGAGAGGCCAGGATGAAACCGATTGATTCCTGCTGAAATGGGAGACGTCGGCTATCAATCTTGATCAGGATTATTTTGTCATCGCTCGATTTAACAGAAGAAGATTGCAGTGAGGCATTAAAAATGAGTTCGGCCCCCTTTTCAAGAAAAAGGGGATTGAGGGTTCCGGTGTTCTCGGCCATATGCAAGACCCGCTCTCCCTTGAGGAGCGGGATGCGCGGATGGATTTCTCTTTCTTCAGCAACCGTCATCATCTCTTGGAGTTTATCCACAAAAGTGAGGTTGACCTTCGGTAAGACTGGTTTTGAAGAGGCCGGTGAAGGGGCCTTTGTGGAAAAGATTTTCTTCAAAAAAGACATCAGTCTCATTTCTACAATAATTCCGGTAAAGTCACAAGTGTGATTCACACGCCGATTCACACGCCGGACTTGACTTCTTTTGGACCGGTACGCTAGGGTGGGCCCTTCTGATGTCTATCCAGTGGGAACAGACAACCCGACCGATTGAAGAAACCGCCGAACTCCTGGGTGTCTTTCATTTCAGTTCAGGACCCAAGGGTGGTTTACCCTTGGGTGGTGCCGTGGCACGCCTGGACCAGCATCTCAAAGGGGCGCTTTCCCGCCTTCTTCATCAAGAAGAATTTAAAGGAAAAATAGGGGAGACCAAGCTCTTTCCAACTTACGATCGTAAACCTCTTAACTACCTGCTCCTCATCGGTGCTGGTGAGGCGAAAAAGGGGACATTGGATACCGTTCGAAAGGGGGTTGCCCGTGCCGCCAAGGAGGCTACGCGGCTCAAGGCGAAGACCCTCGCCCTGGAATTGCCGTCCCTGACACGGGAAAGATCGACGGCCGTCGTCCAGGCGGCGGTGGAAGGGGTCCTTCTGGGGACTTATCGTTTTGGTCGTTACAAATCAGAAAATCATGTTTCCCCACTTGAAAAAGTGGTGTTCACCTCCCGCCAGAGGATGGCACCAGCCGCTTTTAATGGGGCGATTCGTCAGGGAGAGAAATTGGCCACAGCCACCAACTTTGCGAGGGACCTGATCAACACGCCGGCCTCCGATATGACCCCGCGGGTTATTGGCCGTGAAGCGGAAAAGATTGGAAAACTCCCGCGGATTTCGGCGAAGGTTTATGGGAAGGCCGATATTGAAAAGATCGGGATGGGTTCCTTCCTCGCCGTGGCTAAGGGGAGCGCCGAACCGCCCGTCTTCGTTCATCTCCAATACAGACCGAAGGGAAAAAGTAGCGGGATCGTTGCCCTCGTTGGCAAGGGGGTCACGTTTGATTCGGGAGGGCTCTCCCTCAAAACGGCGCAGTCGATGGAGACGATGAAAGATGACATGAGCGGTGCCGCCGCCGTGCTCGCGGTTTTCAGGGCCCTCTCTGAACTGAACCCCTCGGTCACCGTCCATGGTTTTATCCCGGCCACGGAAAACATGCCTTCCGGGACTGCCGACAAACCTGGGGATATCGCCAGAAGTCTCTCCGGGAAGACCGTTGAAATTCTTAACACGGATGCGGAAGGACGGTTAATCCTTGCCGATGCGCTGACCTTTGCCCTCAAACAAAAACCGGATCTCCTGATTGATATCGCTACATTAACCGGTGCCTGCGTTATTGCCCTCGGGGAACTTTGTGCCGGCATTCTGGGAAATGACGACACACTGATCCGGAAGATCATTGCCGCCGGGGAAAAAACGGGTGAGAAGGTCTGGCAACTCCCCCTGATCGAGGAGTACAAGGAGGAACTCAAGACACCAATCGCCGATGTCAAAAATGTTGGGGGTCGATGGGGAGGGACTATCAACGGGGCGCTGTTCCTCCAGGAATTTATCGGGGACCACAAACACTGGGCCCATATTGATATCGCCGGCCCCTCCTGGACGGAAAAGGATCTTGATTATTGCCCCAAAGGGGGGACCGGTTCGATGGTCCGGACCCTGCTTCAGTTTATTCTGGATTACTAATCTATGCTCAAAGGGCTCGACGATTTTCTCGCCGACAGCTACGATCGCGGCGAGGTCGTCGGTTCCTGGGGTTTCAATTCCAACCTGAATTTTACCCGGATGAAACCGGAGGAGAATAACGTCTGGTTTTTCGAGCAGACATTTAATTTCTTGCGCGCCTTTTTTGGTCTTGTAGCCCCGGACAATCTGGAGATCATCACCTACAATGCGACCCAAAAGGTGGTGAAGAAAAATCTGGATCAGCAGACCTTTCTGGATGAATTAATGCTGATGATGAAAAAATTGAAAGAACCGATCTGGACACTCCGTTTGAATCTGGGGATTATCGGGTTCCTGCGGAAGTCCTGGGACCCGTCCAACCCGATCCGGATCCATATCCAGGAACCGGCCTCTCTCATTATCTGGGGAGGACCGGATGAGACCGGGTTTCAGTCTTTTTCCATCGGGTATACCTTCTTTTCTTCACAGACGCTCGAGGAAGAAGGGACGGAGCTTTGGTCGATGAACCAACCGCTTTTGGAAAAAGGTTTAAGAAAATGGGAACAGCAGACCGGGCGAATGATTGAGGTGGTCGATTCCAACGGCGGCCTGCCGGTCTATCGGTACGGTTTCAAAAAGCCGACACAACCCTCCCCGCGAAAGACCCAGGGCAGACAACCGCTCCCTCGCTAGCTTATTTGACTTTGCTCCCTGCAACAGCCTCTTTTTCCGGCGTCAGAACGATGACCTTGCCGGTGGCGGTATCGGTGGCGGCGAGCAACATCCCGTTCGATTCAATTCCCCGGATGACAGCCGGTTTAAGATTGGTGACCACAACGACTTTTTTCCCGATCAATTCTTCGGGCGTGTAATGTTGGGCAATACCGGCAACGATCTGTCGCTCATCACCGCCGATATCGATCTGAAGGACGAGAAGTTTATCTGCCTTTTCCACCTTGGCGGCCTGTTTGACCTCGGCGATCCTCAGTTCCAACTTTTGAAATTCAGAAAATTCAATTTGATTTTCCATCTTGTTCTCCTTGTTGGTTGGGACAGAGGGAAGGGAGGGGGAGATATCAATCCTCGGAAATATCGGTTTTCCCGCAGTGACCTGAGTTGCGGGTGTCTTCCCCCAGCCGATATTTTTGAAAACCTGTTTTTCCCATTTTAATTTCTTTTCCAATCCCAACTGTGACCAGATCTCCCGCGAGGTTTTGGGGAGAAACGGGGCGATCAGTAGGGCAATATTTCGAAGTGAATCGGCGACGTTGTAAAGTGTTTTTTTTAATTCTTCAGTTTTCTCCTCTTTGACGAGTCGCCAGGGGGCAGAACTATCGATATATTTATCGGTGGCCCCGATAACCTCCCAGATGGCCGCCAAGGCCTTGTGAAAATTAATATCTCCTGATTTTTGCCAGTCCACTTCCTCACGCACAATCTTCAAGACGCCGGTTATTTTATCCTTTAAAACAGTATCCTCAGGTAGTGGCTTGGTCTTCTTCAGTGGCACAAGATGACCCTCCAGGTATTTGTTGGCCATACCCAGTGTCCGGTTCAGAAGATTGCCGATATCGTTTGCCAAATCCCCATTGTAGCGCTTTGTAAAATTGTCCCAGGTGAAATCACCATCAGCCCCAAAACTGGATTCTCTCAGGAGATAATACCTCAAGGCGTCGGCCCCGTAGCGGGGGATAATGTCCAGAGGTGTCACGATATTCCCCAAGGTCTTGCTCATCTTTTCCCCTTTAAGAAAAACAAAGCCGTGCCCGAAAACAGTTTTGGGCAACGCTAAACCGGCACTCATCAACATTGCTGGCCAAATGACACAATGAAATCTTGTGATATCCTTCCCCACCAGATGCAACTCCGCCGGCCAGAGGCTCAGCCTCCCTATTTTTTTGTTAACAGTTTTCGATCCGTAGCCGGTTGCCGTTAAGTAATTAATCAAGGCATCGAACCAGACGTAAACCGTGTGGGAGGAATCTCCCGGAAACGGGATCCCCCAATCGAGCCCCGCCCGTGAAATACTGATATCCTGAAGCCCCGCCTTGACGAAGTTTCTCACCTCATTCCGACGGATCTCCGGAAGGATAAACCGAGGGTGCTCTTTATAATGCTGGAGCAGCTTGTCCTGGTAGGCAGAAAGTTTAAAGAAGTAGTTTTCTTCGGAAAGCCACCTTGGTTTGCTCTTGTGGGTCGCGCAATTCCCGTCGACTAAGTCTTTTTCAAGGGTAAAGGCCTCGCAGGGTTCACAGTACCATCCCTCGTATCGTTTTTTGTAGAGGTCTTCCTTCTTCATTTTTCCAATGAAGGTGGTAACGGCGGTATAGTGTCGTTTTTCGCTCGTCTGGATGAAATCGTCGTAGGAAATCCCAAGGGAGGCCCAGATTGAGGTGAATTTTTCCTTCATCCCGTCGCAGTATTTTTTTGAGGGAAGTCCCTCTTTCTCAGCCGCCTTCTTGACACCCGCGGAGTGCTCATCATTCCCCATCTGAAAATGGACCTTGTCTCCCTCCATCCGCCGGAAACGGGCGATCGCGTCGGCACCAATCTTTTCATAGGCGGTTCCCAGATGGGGGAGGTTGTTGACGTAATCGATGGCGGTGGTGATGTAGAGCTGTCTCATCTGGTGATCCTGTGGAGAAGAACCTCGAGGGTGAGGTTTCGTGGAGAGTGTCCCTGGATCGCCCGTTCCGCCTCATCAACGGCGTTCCAGACCGAAAAACGGGATTTTCCCTCAAGCAGCTTTTCCCGGAGACAATGACGGAGGAGGAGGAGAAAGGTGTTGGTTGTTTCTGGGTCCTTGGCGATTTTTTCGGTCCATTGTGTCACTTCACGAGCCGTGAAATGGGGGAATCGGGAGAAAAACTGGCCGAGAGAAAGCTCCTGGTCATGGAGAGTCACGGCAAGATTCTGGGCGGTGCCGAGGCTTCCATGACTTGCCTTGGCTATCAGCGAGGCCTCTTCTTGCGGGAGCCCGTCATCGGTTAATTTTTTCTGAACCCAGTCTTCAGAGAGCGGTTGAAAGGGGACTTTTTGGCAACGGGAGAGGATAGTTGCCGGCAACAAACCGGGGGCCGCCGTGACGAGGATGAAGAGGACGGCCGGTGGAGGCTCCTCGAGGGTTTTGAGGAGGGCGTTGGCGGCTGCCTCCGTCAGCTTTTCTGCCTGGTCGATGATGATGATCAGACAGCCTTCCCCATACGGTTTGAGAGAAATCTGACGGAGAATCTCCCGGACGGTTTCGATCTTGTGGCTTGTCCCCTCGGGGAGGAGGAGGCGGAGGTTCGGGTGGTTTCCCCTGTCAGTCCGAAGGCAGGAGGGACAAACACCACAGGCCTGGGAGGCCCCCCGGGCCTCCCTTGGGTGTTGTTCGCAAAGGATTGTTTGGGCCAAAAGGAGGGCCGCCGTTTTTTTCCCGACACCCTCCGGCCCGTGGAAGAGAAGGGTCGAAGGAACCTTGTTCTGCGTCACCAAGAGAGTCAGCCGGTTCAATGCCTTTTCCTGGCCGATGAGGTCAGAGAATTTCATAGGCCTTGAGTCCCTCGACGATTTTTTTAAAAACAACAGTTTCTTCCTGCTGTGCATCCACGATCTGAAATCGTTTTTTTTCGGCACGCGCCAGTTTCAGGTAACCCTGGCGCACCCTTCGGTGAAAAGAGATTTTTTCCCTCTCGAGCCGGTCCTCTTTTTTCCCTCGCTGTCTCTGGAATCTCCGACGGGCCCTCTTGAGTCCGACTTCAGGCGGGCAGTCCAGAAGAAAAGTCAGGTCCGGTTTTAGTCCGAGGGTAGCTATCTGATTGCATTGCTGAATCAAAGAAAGGCCAAGTCCCCGACCATACGCCTGATAGGCGACGGTTGCGTCGGTAAAACGGTCACAAAAGACAATTTTGCCTTTTTTCAGGGCAGGGATAATTTTTTGTTGGAGATGTTGGGCTCGTGCGGCGCTGTAAAGGAGGAGTTCCGTCAGCGGGGCGATCTTTTCGGAAGAGGGAACCAGGAGGATCTTTCGGATCTTGTCGGCGACAGCGGTTCCCCCCGGTTCTCGGGTAACCAGGGCCCTCCTTTTGAATAGTCTTGCGAGGCGTTGGCAGAGGACCGACTTACCCGATCCCTCTCCCCCCTCTAAGGTGATAAAAACCCCTGGGTAAATCACCCCTTTCATTTTGGGGGGGTATATGTTATCCTTGGAGGGAGTTCAAGGGGAAACGATTTCAAGGACTTAGAAAAAGTGAGACAGGGACGCAACTGGGCCCTCTCACAGGGGCGATAATAGAGGTAGCTATGGTTACAATTCGCACAACCGACCCAAAGCCAGCCCCTGTTTATCAGGAAAGCGGGGTTTCGCTCATTTCAGGGAAACCAGTGGCTGTGACCGCTGACCGGAACCCCGATGAAATCCGCGCCCGGTATGCCACGGATCTCACCCGTCTGGAGGGGATCCGTGCGGGGCATTCATCCCGACGTTCCAACCCCGGCGATATCGGCAATCCAAAGGTCTAACTTTTGCCTAGGGCGAATCGCCCTTTGCCGACGGAATGAATTCCGCGGCTAATTTTTTACCATTAAATGATTTTTTAATTCCTTCCGGAATTGTTCCTTACTCGAGGATTTCGTAGAAGCCGACTTCAACAGGTCTAGCAATCAACTTTTCTGTAGAAGCTATCAATTCTCTGAAATGTGGCGTGTTTTTGTGGTATTCAACGGCTACCTTATCGGTATACCGCTCATAGAAATAGAGGAGAGTTTTATCCTCGAGACCTTGGTGCAGCGTGTATTGAAGACACTTCGGCTCATTCTTTTTGACAGCCGACACCATCTTTTTTAGATGACCGGCGAGTTCTTTTTCTTTTCCTTCTTTGGCCTTCCAAGCGGCAGTAATGACGATCATTTTTGGACTCCTTTAATTTTAGCCAGCAGAATTTATTTGGTCGGCGGTGTGGATTACTTTCGCAATCTCGTTGTCTCTCTCCCATTCCCCAAGGGTGGATCCTTCCCTGTGGTGTTCCTTTTGGTTCCTAATATATTGCCGAATCCTTGGAATAACATCTTCTGAAACAGTAAAAACTCCATAACCGACTTGCCATTTAAAATCTACTCCCAAGCCAGATGTGTTTGTCAGATAGTGGGAACTGCTCCCTTTTAGATCCTTCATAAAGCGAGCAAGGTTTTGAGTCGGGGGAAGCTGGACAAGGAGATGAAGGTGATCTTCGATCCCATTCATTTCTAGAAAGACACCATTGAGCTCAACCGTTTTTTTCCTGAGAAACGGATAGAGTCGTTTTTCAACCTCAGGTTGAATGAATGGTTCTCTGTTTTTGGTGGACCAAACGAGATGATAGAAAAGGCGATGGTAGGATCGAGTCAAGTTTAACTTCACAGGGTGATCTTGGGTAGTTCTATAGGAAATACAAGAGAAAAATCATCAAAACCCATAGGACTCTGACTCTAAAAAACCCTCTTACGAAATTCCGGGAGGAATTTACCTAAGGACTTCTCTTTGGGGACCGCTTCGAGCCGCCGAATTTATTCGGTCGGCTTCTTTACGAACACCCCACACTATTTCCACAAGAGAGGCATTTGTAACAGGAACCGTTTCTGACGGTGACATGACCGCAGATGTCGCAAATCGGGGCATCCCCCATCAGTTCGGCCAGCGCGGTGTCCATCTCTGAGGGACCACTCTCTTGAGTCACTTCATCTCCAGGACCGGTTAATTTTCCCGCAGGTGCGGGCGTCGTTGGTAAATGTCCGTTCCCATTTGTCACCGGGATTTCATCAACCGTCTTCGGTTTGAGATGGACAAAATCGGTCCGCCCCAGATAGTGCATCCCCAGAACCCTGAAGACAAAGTCAACGAGCGAGGTGCACATCTTGATATTCGGGTGATCGGTCATCCCTTGTGGGTCAAACCGGGTGAAGGTGAAGGAGTTGACGAATTTTTCAAGAGGGACGCCGTACTGGAGACCAATCGAGACAGCAATGGCGAGACAGTTGATGATGCTTCGGTAAGCCGCCCCCTCCTTGTACATATCGATAAAAATTTCACCCAAGGCGCCGTCTCCATATTCACCGGTGCGAAGGAAGAGTTTGTGGCCGCGGATCGACGATTCGAGGGTGAACCCCTTCCGGATTTGTGGCAGACCCCGTCTTTCCCCACGGACCAGTTCCATCTTCTCTTCTTTGATCTCTCCTCCCTTGGACTGGGCCTTGTTGGTGCCGGTATTGAGCGGTTGCGAATGTTTGGAGCCATCGCGGTAGAGGGCGATCGCCTTGAGCCCCAGCCGCCAGGACTCCATGTAGATCCTTTCAATATCATCGATGGTGACATGATTCGGCAGGTTCACCGTCTTTGAGATAGCGCCGCTGATAAATGGCTGGGCCGCCGCCATCATCCGGACATGCCCCATCGGCTCGATAAACCGGACCCCGTCACCGCTTTTGTTGGCGCAATCAAAGATCGGAAGGTGTTCCTCCTTGAGTCCGGGGGCCCCTTCGATCGTCCCTTTTTCCAGGATATGGTCCTGAATCGTCTGGCATTCTTTGGCTACGTAGCCGAGCTGACCCAAGGCCTTGATAACGGACTGGTTGATGATCTTGAAGTGACCACCACCGGCCAGCTTCTTCCACTTGACCAGAGAGAATTCCGGCTCGACACCAGTGGTATCGCAGTCCATCAAGAGACCGATTGTTCCCGTTGGGGCAAGGACGGTCGTCTGGGCGTTCCGATATCCGTGATTTTCCCCCATCCGGACCGCTTCGTCCCAATCTTCCCTGGCCGCCTTGAGGAGATCAGACGGGCAGAGACGGGCATCAATCTGGTAGGCCGCATCCCGGTGTTTCTTCATAACCCGGAGTGTCGGCTCCCGGTTTTTATCAAAACCGGGGAAGGGACCTGTTGTTTTGGCTGTTTCGGCACTGGTCCGGTAGGCATGACCGCACATAATCGCTGTTAGCGCACCGGCGATCGCCCGCCCCTTCGGACTGTCGTAGGGAATCCCCCAGAACATCAGAAGTGTCCCAAGGTTGGCGTAACCGAGACCCAAGGGGCGATAGTCATGACTATTCTGGGCGATGGTTTTTGTAGGGTAAGAGGAGAAATCAACAAGGATCTCCTGGGCCGTGATAAAGATCCGGCAGGCGTCACGAAAGTCGTCGATCTGAAAACGTCCCTGGTCATCCAGGAACTTCATCAGGTTGAGCGAGGCCAGGTTGCAAGCGCTGTTGTCGAGGAACATGTACTCGCTACACGGATTACTGGCATGGATCCGATCAGTATTGGAGGAGGTATGCCAGTCGTTGATGGTGGTGTCGAACTGCAGACCGGGATCGGCGCAGTGCCAGGCCGCTTCCGAAATTTGACGCATGAGCCAGCGGGCATCATGGGTGTCGCAGACCTCGCCGGTGGTTCGGAAGGTGGTTTGCCACTTGTCACCGCGAAGAACGGCATTCATGAATTCATCAGTGACCCGGACCGAGTTGTTGGAATTTTGTCCGGAGACGGTATGATACGCCTCGCCGTTAAAATCGGCGGGGAACCCGGCATCGATCAAGGCCTTTGCCTTCTTTTCCTCCCGGACCTTCCAGTTGATGAAGCCGGTGATCTCGGGATGATCAATGTCCAGGACCACCATCTTGGCGGCCCGCCTGGTCGTGCCACCTGATTTGGTGGCCCCGGCCCCCTTGTCAAGGACTTCGAGAAAACTCATCAGGCCGGAGGAAGTCCCGCCGCCGGAGAGTTTTTCCTGATGGCCTCGTATTTTTGAAAAATTAGTCCCGGTTCCGGAACCGTACTTAAAAAGCTTTGCCTCATTTTTGGCGAGGTCGAAGAGGCTCATCAGGTCGTCATCCACCGCCTGGATGAAACAGGCGGAACACTGGGGGTGCGAATAGGCGTCGGTCGTTTCACGGATCGTCTGAGAAATCGGATCCCAGTGAAAGTTGCCACCGCTTCCACCAATTTTATACTCATGATAAAGACCGCAGTTAAACCAGACCGGGGAGTTGAATGCCCCTTTCTGATTAATGAGCAGGGAGGTCAGTTCCATCTCAAAAGTTTCAGCATCCTCGGCATTCGCAAAGATCCCCTGGCCCTCTCCCGCTTCACGAATCGTATGGGCTACACGATAGACCAACTGTCGTGCAGAAGTTTCCCGTTCCATCCCCGGTACCCCAGCTTTTCGAAAGTATTTTGAGGCGGCAATATCAGTGGCTAGTTGCGACCATGATTTGGGGATCTCCAGGTTGTGCATTTCGAAGACAACCTTTCCATCCGGTTCAGTAATAACGGAAGACCGCTTTTCCCACTCGATCTGGTCGAAGGGAGACAAGCCAGGCTGGCTGAATTTCCGGGAAAAACGCATCCCCTCCCCAACGGTTTGGAGGGATTTCGCCCCTTGGGTGGCACACCCTTGGAGGACCCCCCCTTTCCCGACAGTTCCAGCGACTTCTTCTCTTTTTACTTGAACGGCTGGCTTCATGACCCCCCCTTTAAAAACACTCTATATTGTATGCTTAAGCATATACAACCACAAGATATAGTGTGTCAAGAAACCGGTTCCCTCTTGGCAGATCGGGCTCGCGGCAAAGCCGCAACTGGTCCATTTTTGCCTCAATTTTGGGAAAAATTTTGGGGTCTTGTGTCAATTTTGTCTCGGTGGAAAAGGAATTTAGCTAGAAGGCCTGCCGCCTTATCCCGATGTCCACCCCGCTCTTTGATATTGACAAACCGATGATCTTGTCAAAGAAAGGAAGCAACCCCCGTTGCCAGGTGCCGATAATAGGCCCGTTCCTCAAGATAAATAGATATTTAAGGAGGATTTTCCGCGTGAGATCAATGAAGACCGTTTTTGCATCCCTCCTTCTTTTGTTGACCCCTCTGGCGATAGCCCAGGAGTCAGCGCGACAGCCGAGCTTTGGGGGGATCAGGGCCTTGGCCCTGAAAGACCCATTTTTGCTGTTTGAACTGGAACAGGGGAGAGAAAATAGCGCCCGGCATTTTGAGGGGGATGGGCACCTTCACCTCGTCAACCCGAAAAATCATGAAGAGCTGGATATCCGCTACCGGGATGAGAATGGCCGCTATGATCTGGCGAAGATTGCGGAGATCCGTCACCTCCTCCGGTGCCGCCTGACCGGGACGGAGGCCGAAATCCCGCTGGCGCTGATCGAACTGGTCGACCGGATCCAGGATCATTTTCGTGCGAGTGAGGTCCACGTCCTTTCGGGCTACCGGAGTCCGACCTTAAATGAGAGTCTCTGGAGGCGTGGCCGCCGGGTGGCCCGCCATAGTCTTCATATGCAGGGGATGGCGATGGATATCCAACTCCCCGGTGTCCCAGCCCGCCGACTCCGAGACTACGCCAAGAGCCTTCAAAGCGGCGGCGTTGGTTACTACCCACAGAGACACTTTGTCCATGTGGATGTTGGCCCTGTCCGTTATTGGTAATCTATAAAAGAAGTTCTTCGAGGGGGATTTCTACCTTCTTCGCGGGGGTCAATGTAGGGCCCAACTTCTCCATATTGATATCCCTTGAGTCGATCCCCAGGGAGAGGAGTTTCTCCAAAATCATGGGGAATAACGGGGGCCTTCGGCCATAGATGTCCGGATAGACTACCAGGGAATCATCCACCACACGGACAGGGTCGTAGATCACCTCCACAGGGACAGGCTTGGCCAGTCTGGTGACAAAGGTCTGTGTCCTGTTTCGCGAGTAGAGATCCAGGTAGGAGGCCTCTTTTTTTTCCGAGAAATGGGTTTGCAGGAACCAGGCGAGCTCGATCACATCCTTCTTTTTCATCCGGACACAGCCGTGGGAGGCGGCCTGCCCGATGAACTGCTCCTTGTTGGTGCCATGCAGGAGGAGCGATTCGCCGAGCGGCATCTTGGCCGGTCCGAGCGGGTTGTTTGGACCCGGCGGTGTCGGTTTTTCCCCGGCGGCCCAAGGGCTATCCGGGGGGAGCCACCAGGGGTTCCAGACAATGGTGTCAATTTCCCGACTGCCGGTAGGGGTTTTGTAACCGACGGTCCCGACGGAGATCGGGTAATCCTTGATCCCCCCCTCCCCGTCATCGAAATGAAGCCTTCCGGCAGGGATGTTGATCACAATCCTGACCGGAGGGGCAGCGTTGGGATCTTTTACCAAGAGGGGGGAGAAGAGTTGCTCCGAATCGAGGAGGTTCCACCCCTCCCGCTCCTCGAAAAGCCCCTGTTCATAGTAATTCGCCAAGGGTGGTTCACCCAAGGGTGGTTCACCCAAGACCCCTCCGGTAAAAAGCGGCCCCGGCAAGAAAAAGAGGGGGGCCAATAGGACGAGTCGTCCCAAATTAGTGAGTCTAATTATACCCATATATCTCTCATTATGATTGTACCATAAATGGGGAGGCTAGAAACCCTAAATTCTTGACACCATTTTTAAACAGAGTTAGATCGGCAGATCTTTTTTATGGATAGGGAGATTGACCTGAAGGAACTGGAGCGGGCTTGTGGCAAGAGGGTGGAGGTGATCGCCTTTTCCCTTTCCTACACCGGTCTCTTGAAGGGGGTCGATTGGGAGAAGGGGACGATCCAGGTGGTGGATCGGGAGGACAAGGCGGTTTTGGAGATCGAACGGATTACCTCTTTTAAGATTCTGGAGGGGTGAGGATGATGAGAAAACTCTTTTTTTGGGGCCTGTTTTTCCTTCTCTCTCGGGCGGCCTACGGTTTGCCTGTCGAAGAAAAAACACCCTTGGGTGAATCACCCTTTCGTGTCGTGATCTCCAGGATTTCCGATTATGGTCTTTTCAGGGAAATCCGGCAGAAGATCCGGCAGTCGGCGACCAATGTAAAAATGGTCCCGGTTTCTGAGACACCGCAGTTGATTGAATTTGAAGTGACTTCTACCGGAAAACCTGCTGATCTAGTGGCAACACTCCAGTCCAGCCTGGCCGACAGAGTTACCGTGGAGTTGAAAAATCTCCCTCGGGTGGATCACCCTTCGGGCATTCAGGAAATAACAATCAGCCCGAAGTAGTAAAAATGCGCGCCTGGCGTGATTCGAACACGCGACCCCTTGCTTCGTAGGCAAGTGCTCTAATCCACTGAGCTACAGGCGCTTGTTGAGCAGCGGTCGCGTAGGCGGCCGGTGCGATTACGAGCGCTTGTCCCTAGTTTGGGGACAGGTGCTTTGCGCAAAAAGACCCGGCTAGGAATAGCCGGGTCTTCTCTCAAAGTCAAACAGGACTACTAGATCTTGCCTTGTAGCAAGAACGCAATAACCAGGGCGTAGATGACCAGTGACTCGATCAGCGCCAGGGCAATGATCATCGACGTCTGCACCTTGGCCGCGGCACCGGGATTGCGGGCAATCCCTTCCAGAGCCGCTGCGGCGGCACGCGACTGACCCAAGGCACCGCCGAAGGCGGCGATGGCGATGCCAAAACCGGCGGCAATCGCCAGGGCTGATTTTAAACTGCCTCCGTCAGCAACGGCAGCCTCATGTTCTGCGGCAAACGCTACGGCTGTGATCAGAAAACTCCCTACTGATGTTGTGAGAGCAATCAAAAACCGTTTCATGACTTTCCTCCTTTCTTTAAAATTTAGTGATGTTCCTCATGGGCGGTGGCCAAGCCAACGTAGATGATCGACAGGAGGCTGAAGACAAACGCCTGAATGAAGGCCACGAAAACCGCGAGGGCCATAAAAACGACAGGGAGCAAAAAGGGGACCAGATGGGAAAAGATCCCCAAGACAAGATGATCCCCCGTGATATTACCAAAGAGACGCAGTGACAGGGAAACAGGCCTGACCAGGTGGCCGATCATCTCGATCACAAACATCAACGGGGCGAGCCAGACGATTGGCCCCATAAAGTGCCTCATGTAATTTTTAAACCCGTGGGCCCGGATTCCCTGGTAATTATAATAGAGAAACACCGTGATCGCGCAGGCCAGGTTGGTATTAATGTTGTCCGTCGGGGGGAGAAAGCCGGGGATGACCGACAGGAGATTGCACAAGAAAATATAGATGAAGAGGGTGCCGATCAGGGGAAAATATTTTGGGGCTTGAGACCCCATGACCCCTTCCATCAGTGAGAGGATATTTTCGACAGCCACCTCGTAGAGGTTGACCAGACTCAGCCCTCCTTCCGGCACCAGCCTCTTTTCAACCTGTCTTAATTTCCCGGAGACCAGAAAGGCGGTGATGAGAATAACCAACACCACCAATCCGGCCGAGAACATATGGATGTTGTGGTGACCAATCGCCGATGAAATCAGGGAAAACCAGGTAAAATCATGCATGAAGTATATCCTTAACAGCTATGAGGAGGGCGGCTATAAAGATGTTGGAAAGCCCCACCAAAAGCGGGACTGCCGTAACATGGGTCTTGAGAAGAATCAAGCCGATAATCACGAAAACGAAGAGGAATTTCAGGATAAAGGTGACCACCAGCCGCCTCTTTCCTGCTGTTGAGAGCCCCAAAAGACTACGGACGATCTGCCGGATCAAAAAATAATTGGCCAAACCAACAAAGACTCCAATTGTCAGACTGACAACGGTCTCCACCGATCGGGTCCAGAGGCTTCCAAGGATCATGAGGCCACTGACACCAATCAGGAGGCGACCGAGTCCTATTTCTTTCGGTTGTTCTTCCATGTCAAGAGACGGATCAGGTTGTAGAAGCCGCCGATCGAACCGATCAGCAGACCGGTCAGGGTGAGCCAGGGGGAACTACCCCATTTTTTATCGAAGTAGGCCCCGATCATCAAACCGGCAACGACCGTGATGGCAAGCTGAAAACCAACTGCGCCGTAAATACCAAAGGCGATAAGAGAAGAGTCTGGTTTTTTTTTGTCATTAAGGGCCATCAGAGAATTCGTCCCATGACGGGGGCGAGGGTTTTAAGTTTACTCATCAACTCTTCGAAACGGGCAAACGTCAAGGATTGTCCCCCATCGGAGAGCGCCTCTTCAGGGCAGGGGTGGACCTCCACCATTACCCCATCGGCCCCTGCGGCGATGCCGGCCATCGCCATCGGGATGACATAAGCCCAATGACCTGTCCCGTGGGAAGGATCGACGATCACCGGGAGGTGTGTTTCCTTCCGGAGGACCGGGATGGCATTCAGGTCGAGGGTATTGCGCGTCGCTGTTTCGAAAGTCCGGATCCCTCGTTCGCAAAGAATGACATTCGGGTTGCCGCCGGTGATGATATATTCGGCGGAGAGGAGCCATTCCTTGATGGTGGTGGACATCCCCCGTTTGAGGAAGACCGGTTTTTCACACCCCCCCAGTTCTTTAAGGAGGGAAAAGTTTTGGACATTCCTCGCCCCAACCTGCAGGATATCGGCATATTTAGCGACCAACGACACATCTTTTTGATTGAGGACCTCCGTAATGACCGGGAGCCCGGTTTCCTCACGGGCCTTGGCCAGCAGTTTTAACCCCTTTTCCTCCAACCCCTGAAAGTCATAGGGAGAGGTCCTCGGTTTGAAGGCCCCCCCGCGGAGGATCTGGCCCCCCATCTTTTTGATGGCCCGGGCGGTTTCCAAAATCTGCCTTTCACTCTCGACGGAACAGGGACCGGCCATCACACAGATCCCCTTGCCGCCGATCCGGGCCTCCCCTACCTTGATAACCGTTTTTTCTTTTTTGATCTCGCTCGAGGCGAGCTTGTACGGCTTGGAAATCGGCACCACTGCCTCCACCCCCTCAAAACTCTGGAGGTCCAGGAGGTCAGTTTTTTTCTTGTCATGCCCGACCGCCGCAACGACATTTCGCTCCTCGCCATGGATGATATGCGGCTTGAAACCGAGCTCTTCGACCTTTTTAACAACGGCGTCCAGCGACTCCTTGCCGGCGCCGATTTTCATGACGATGATCACAATCTCTCTTTCTTCTGTTGATAAGCTCCTTGTCAAGCGGCAAATCCCGTGTTAATCGGAGGATTGATGAAACTCAAAAAAGAACAGATCCACAGGATTGCCGCGTTGGTGACACGACGCCTGAAGGAAAAGGGGGTTGTCTTCAAGGTTTCTGAGGAAAAGATCCTGGCCAAGGCCGATGCGGTGGTCCTGAAAAACATGGATGAGGAAGAGGCGATTGACCAGCAGGTCCGGAAATATCTGGAGAAGTACCAGACCGAAATCAGCCGGGGACAGGTTGATCCCCAAAAAATGTTTTTGATGATCAAGAAACAGATCGCCAAAGAAAAGAATTTTATCCTGTAGGGGCGAGGTGACCTCGCCCTTACGTAAGACACGATGCACTTTTCCGAAGACAGATTAACGCATCTCGCCCATCTGATCCATGATGGCCTCTACAAGGATGACCTGGTTGACTATCCCGATGAGGACAAGGCCTTGAGAGAAATCAAGAAGGTGTTGATGGAGTATCTCCACCTGGATGAAGCGATCGACGAGACTGTCCGGGCCAAGATTACCTCTCAGCGACGAGGGATCGCTGAAGGGAGCCGTGAGTGGGAGATCCTCTACAAGAAGTATTTTGAGGAAGAACTGAATAAAAAAAGGTTTTAATCCTGCTCCACGGCGCTTCCGGAATTAAAGGTGAGATTATCAGCGGTGAATTCTGTGGTTCCGCCCATGCCGTAGGAAGCCCCATAGATGGCTAGGAAGAGATTGCCGGAGAGATTGGGCTGAGTGATGTTATTGCCGATCTGGGTAAATGAAGATTGCCCCTCCGCCTTTCGGAAGCAACTAAAAGTTGTCCCGCTCCGGACGACCCTCAAGGTGATGCTGGTCGAGACGGTAAGGTTAATGGATCCAGCCATGGCAACTTCAGTGAGGGCGCAGGAACTCCCTCCCTGGGCGGCAAGGGTACCACTGGTGTAGGTTGTTGTGGAACAACCGGTGGCGACCTGCCCGCAGAGGAGGAGATTGCTTGTTCCCTCACCCATTGTTGGGGCCACACCGATGCCGACGATGGTAGTTGTTGCTTCCAGAAACATCGAAGTAAAGGTAATCTCGGCACTGAAATCACCGGAAACCTCCTTGGCGAGCGAGGGGACCGTGTTGAAGCCGTTTTCCACACTTATGAAATCGGTGGAGTGGTCCAGCTTGACACGCTCACTGGCCAGGGTGATCGCTGCTCCGGAGCTACCGCCGGCGGCATTCTTCTGGTTGGAGCTATTGCTGAAGACAAAACAGTTCGCCAGCGTTTCTGCATTGCTAAAATCATCGGAACTGCCGCAACCACTGGTCATGGTATAGGCAAGATTTTCCGCCAAAGGGTTCCCTGTGGCATCCTTGACGCCGTCCGACCCTCCGACAACCGTCAAGGTACAGGAACGTCGCTGGGAGATGTTGGCATCGGGGTCAAAGGTGAATTCGTTGTCGGCAATCCCATCCGAGTCGGTAGAGGCGGCGACCTTACCAGTCACGGCGGTTCCGTTGCAGGAGAGGGTGACGGTGTTTGTAGAGAGCGAAGTGGTGTCCATCGCCTCGGTGAATGTGAACAAAAAGGAGGAACTAACCCTGACCGTGGAGCCGGTGCTGGCCAGGGTGTTACCGGAGGAATCCTTGAGGGTAGAAAGGGTTGGTGCGGTAGCATCTTTTTCTGGGGAGGTACTCCCGTCCTCCGAATCTTCGGTTGAACCACCACACCCCCAAAAACCAAACGGGAGGAACCAAAGACCAAACGAGAAGAAAAGGAGACCTACGAGAAGCCACCGGCCAGCAATAGTCTTGATTTGCCGAAGAGAAGAAAACACATACCTTATTCTACGCCCTTTCCAGGATCAGGGCCAGTATTTTTATGGAATGGTACATCGGCCGCTAGAGTGCCTGAAAGGCCTTTTCTGCGCTGTCCAGTGTCTTGCTGATTTCCCATTCAGAGTGACTGATGGAGACAAACGCCGCCTCAAACGGGGAGGGGGGGAGGTAGACCCCTTGATCTAACATAGCATGGAAAAATCTTGAAAACTTTTGGGTATCACTTCTTCGAACCTCCTCAGCATTGGTGATTGGTCCTGCGGAAAAGAAAATGGTAAACATGGAGCCAGCCCGTTCCACGGTAACCGGGATTCCATATCGGCTGGCTGCTTCTTTGAATCCTTTGGTCAGTATTTGGGTCTTTTGACTGAGGGACTCATAAGGGTTGAGTTTTTTCAGCGCCTCCAGTGTGGCAATCCCGGCGGCCATGGCGATCGGGTTTCCCGAAAGAGTTCCTGCCTGGTAGACCGGCCCTTCGGGGGCGACGAGTTGCATAATTTCTTTTTTGCCGCCGTAGGCCCCAACCGGAAAACCACCGCCGATAATCTTTCCTAATGTTGTCAGATCCGGCCGGATATTATAGAGCTGTTGAACTCCGCCGAAGGCCACGCGGAAACCGGTCATCACCTCGTCAAAAATGAGAAGGTTTTTCTCGCGGTCGCAGAGTTCCCGGAGTTTTTTCAAAAAATCGAGGCGGGGGAGGATGACTCCCATGTTGCCGACAATCGGTTCGATAATAACCGCCGCAATCGCCCCAGGATTTTTTTGAAAGAGTTCTTCAACCCCCGCGATGTCGTTGTAACGGGCGATCAATGTGTTTTGCACAAACTCTTCCGGTACACCGGCGCTGTTGGGAATCCCCAGTGTTGCGGCACCGGAACCGGCCTTGACCAGAAGGGTGTCCGCATGGCCATGGTAACAACCGTCAAACTTGATTATTTTTTTTCTCTTGGTGAAGGCGCGGGCGACACGCAAGGCCCCCATCACCGCCTCCGTTCCGGAATTAACAAAACGGATTTTCTGTATTGAGGGAAAGGCTTCTTGAACCAAAGTGGCGAGGGTTATTTCCGATTCTGTGGGAGTTCCAAAACTAGTCCCCCGTTTGAGCGCCTGTTTTACTTTTTTAATCACGAAGGGGTGATTATGCCCGAGAATCATCGGCCCCCAACTGCCGACATAATCGATATATCGGTTGCCATCGGTATCCCAGAGATGGGGGCCTTTGGCCTTTTTGATAAAGAGTGGCGTTCCGCCGACCCCTTTAAAAGCACGGACGGGACTGGAGACCCCGCCGGGCATCAGTTGAGTTGCCTGTGAAAAGAGCCGTTCGGATTCTGTTGTTCTCACAGGACCCGTTCCTATAAATGATCGCACCCTATTGTCAACGATGTTGACAAACAATGCTGGTAGGCGATAGAGACGCCTGAAGTATGACACTCACTGGTGTTCCGTGGAAACCCAAAAGACCTGAGGTGACTGCAGAGATCAAGACGTCACTTTCCAACCAGAAAGGGGCGATGCCCTCCTTTTTGATGGTGGTGACCTCCTTCGTGTTGGGGATCTTTATTGCCGGTCTTGTGGTCCTGGCTTACAACGGGTTCCAGCACCTGTTGGCGGGCTACCAGCAGAAACTGGAAGAGAGCAGTCGGTCGCTGGGAGAACTGACCTCGCAAACCTCTGAAATTCTCCAGCAGGTCAACGTGGCACTGGAGGAAAACCAGAGAAAGATTGAAGAGCTGGAACAACTGAAGTCGGAAATGGTGAAAACGCCGGAGCCGAAACCGGTGGAACAACCGAAGAAAGTTAACATTGAAAAGCCAAAAAATGTTGAGGCCTCTCTTTCCAAGATCTCCAAAGGAGTGGTTTTACCCAAGGATCCCCTTGATGAAGAGGTGGAACGGTTGACCTCCCATGGCATGCCGGAAGATTACGGACGCCGGAGCCGACTGATTGAACTTTATAAAAGGAAGGCGGAGAGGAACCCGACCGATGCCCATTCCCTCCTGATGGTCGGCCGTCTCTCCCAGCAGGTTGGGGATTACGCCCAGGCGACCCGTTATCTGGAGAAGGTCCTAGAGAAGAGTGGTGATAATCAGGAAGTCGTCGCCCGTCTGGCCGATATTTATAATGATTGGAAGATGCCTGAAAAGGCGGAGTATTATAAGCAGAAGCTAGCAGGTAGGGATATTAAAGACTGATTCCTCCGTCTAGCGGCAGAATCGCACCGGTCGCAAAATCAAGTTCAATCAGTGCCAAGATAGCTTTTACGAAATCGTCGGCTGAGCCAATGCGACGAAGGGGGACGTTTTTGACATAACGTTTCTTGGAAAGTTCCTGTTTTTCTTCAGGCCAGAGAAGAAGACCGGGGGCGATGGCATTAACCTGAATCTCCGGGGCCAGTTCAAGGGCGAGCGTTTTGGTCAAAGAGGCAATGGCTGCCTTGGTAACCACGTAGGGAAGGTAATTTTTATAGGTTCGAAAAACAGTACGATCGGCAATGTTGATAATCTTTCCCTCTTTTCTTTTTTTCATTCCAGGCGCAACCAAATAGCTGAGCCAAAAGGGGGCCAGGAGGTGGGTCCTATAATTTTTTTCCCAATCCTTTTCCGTAATTTTTTCAAAAGGAGTTCTTTCAAAGATAGAGGCATTATTGACGAGGATGCTAATTCCTCCCAGTTTTTTTTCAACGGCACGAACCATTTTTTCTAGAGAACTTTTCTGGGAAAGGTCGGCTTGAAAGATTTCAACGGTGCCTCCTTTCCGACGGATGAGAGATGCCGTCTCTTGGGCTTCCTTAAAAGAAGAACGATAGTGTAGCGCCACTTTGGCTCCTGCTCTCGCCAAGGCGATGGTGAGTTCGCGCCCCAGCCTTCGAGCCCCCCCTGTCACAAGAACAATTTTATCTTGAACATCCATTCTCTCTCAGGCTATAGAGGGGAGCGGCCGAAAAATCAAAAGGAAAATGAAGGCAGCAACTCCACTGATGGCACGGGTTTTATCGAAGGCGCTCAAACGGCAGCGGCCCAACACTGTTATTGTCATGGCAAGCGGCGGCTTGGATAGCGCCGTACTCGTTGCTGAGTTGGCGGCGAAGGGGAAAACGGTTTATCCTGTTTGTGTCAGAACCTGTGTTTCGTTCGAAAAGGCCCAGTTTCAGGCCCTGCAAAATTTTTTAAGACACCTTCCTTATAAGAATATTAAACCGTTGACCCAGTTACGGCTACCTGTCTCGACAATTCTTCCCTCAACCCACTGGGCCTTGTCCGGCTGGAGAGTGCCTCTGGCCAAAAGTTCTGATGAATCGGTCTACCTGCCGGGTTGGAATCTGTTACTCGTCCCTCCCGTTTTAGTCTTTGCGGCCCGGGAGGGGATCCCGTTGGTGATGCTGGGGCATCTTGCCAACAACCCCTATCCGGATAGTCAAAACTCTTTTTTTGAACAACTGGAACGTCTGGCCTCTATCGCCTTCCTCCGTAAAATCGGTATCCGACGTCCTTTCGCCCATTTGACAAAAGAAGCTGTTATCAGGCGGGGCCAGCATTTTCCTTTAGGCCTAACACTCAGTTGCATCCAACCGCGGAAAGGCAAACACTGTGGTGGTTGCAATCGGTGCGAAGAACGACACCGCTATTTCCTCAAGGCGGGCATTCCCGATCCAACTATCTATGCCAGGCTCAAAGGACTGTTGACGATTCAGGGGAAGGTACGGTAGAAAAACCTTCATGTACAGGGTCACCAAAGAGATCCATTTTTGCTACGGGCACCGTTTGATGAACTACAACGGGCCCTGTATGCACCCCCACGGGCATAATGCGAAGGTCGATATCGAGCTTGAAAGCGAGACACTGGATAAACGGCACATCCTCTACGAGTTTGGTGACCTGAAGGAGATTGTCAAAGGATGGATTGACCGGGAACTGGATCACAAAATGCTCCTACACAAGGATGATCCTTTAGTCCCAGCCCTTAAAAAACTGGATGAACCGGTCTATCTTTTTGATACGAATCCGACCGCAGAGGCGATTGCGAAACTAATTTACGACCAGGCCAAGTCTCAAGGGTTGCCTGTGGCCGAAATCCGCGTTTGGGAGACGCACACCTCCTTCGCTGCTTATCGAGGGAAGCCTTGATGCCCAAACTCCTTGTCCTCCAACATGCCTCCGCGGAAGGGTTAGGGACCCTTGAATCGGAGTTGAAGGAGAAAAAATTTGAGTTGGATGTCCGGCACCTTTACAAGGGAGACCCCCTTCCGGGGGAGGAGGAGTTTTTCAAAAATTACGTCGGGATTGTTTCAATGGGGGGGCCGATGAGCGTCAATGACCAGAAAAGGCACCCCTTTCTTGCCAACGAGGAAAAATTGATCGTCGCGGCACTGGAACGAAAGAGGCCGATCCTGGGAATCTGTCTTGGCGCCCAGATGCTTGCCAGGGCTTGTGGGATGAAGGTCTACAAAGGGCCCAAAAAAGAAATCGGCTGGCATGAAGTGCACCTGGATGATTGGTTTGCCAAGAGAAACCCGCTCTTTTTCCAATTGAAAGAGCCATTGGTTGTTTTTCAGTGGCATCAAGAGACCTTTGATGTCCCTGTCGAAGGGTATCGCCTGGCAAAATCCGAACATTATCCCTGTCAGGCTTTTTGTTTTAACGGGAACGCTCATGGGCTCCAGTTTCATCCAGAGATGACCGAGGCGATGATCCGGACCTGGGTGGGTGAGTCGCACGGAGAGTTGACTCCCACCGAGGTGGAGCGGATTTTGGAAGAGACACCGGTTCATCTTTCCAGTTTGCAAAAGATGGCCAGGAAGATTGTGACAGGATTTGCCTCGATCTGCCGTGATTCCAATACCCAAGCGAGTGGCCTTTAATATTTCCAAAAAATTACTGGAATGGTTTGACCGATCCCAGCGGGTTCTCCCATGGCGCGCCAATAAGGATCCTTACCGGATCTGGATTTCTGAAATCATGCTCCAGCAGACAACCGTCAAGACGGTATTGCCGTACTATGAGCGCTTCTTGCAAAAATTTCCGACCTTGCTGGTCTTGGCGAAGAGTCCATTGGACAAGGTCCTCACCGCCTGGTCCGGTCTTGGTTATTATTCCAGGGCGAGGAATCTGCACAAGGCGGCCGGTATCCTTGTGAAAAAGTATCGGGGGAAATTTCCAAAGGGTACGGAGGGGCTGCAGAAACTTCCGGGGATCGGTCGTTACACCGCCGGTGCCATCGCCTCAATCGCCTTCGATGAAAAAGTTCCGGTTCTGGATGGGAATCTGGTTCGGGTCTTGACCCGCTTCTTTGCCCTCCGCGGGGATCCACGAAAAACGCCGCTTTTGGAAGAATTATGGACCAGGGCGAGCTCTCTCCTGCCGCAGGAACGGTGTGGTGATCACAACCAGTCCCTCATGGAACTGGGGGCGACCGTTTGTCTCCCGAAGGAGCCGCTCTGTCTTTTTTGCCCTCTTCAATCCTTTTGTGAAGCGAGAAGGTTGGGAATCGAAGCAGAACTTCCTGAAAAAAAATGGAAAACTGTTTATGTAAAACGGTATCGTTTGGTAGCCTTGATCGAAAAGCAGGGAAAATTTCTTCTAGCCCAAAGGCCTCAAAAAAAACGGATGGGAGGGTTGTGGGAGTTTCCTAATTTTGATCTTAAAAATGAGGAGATCCCCGGTTCGCTCTCCACAATCACCGAAAAGGTTTTAGGGATCCGGATCCGGAACACCGTTCTGATGGGCAAGGTTTCCCATGCCATTATGAACGAACGGTTCGTAGTTCCGGTCGTAAAGGGAGAGGTTCAAGGCGGGACGCCCCAGAAAAACATTTATACCGATTTTCGCTGGATCGCCCCCGGGCAACTGGCCAACTACCCCTCCTCTTCCATTAATCGAAAGGTATTGGGGTTGTTATAAAACAGTCTCACCTCGTCGGATCTTGCCAACCAAAACCTCTTCTTCAAAAAACTGGATCAATTTGTCTTTTTGTCTCCGGGCATCTTCGTAACCCAGTTCGAACAATTCCTTGAGATAGGCCGGGTCAAAGAGGAGGTAGGAGAGCAGATCGGATTCGGTTTCCTGACCCGCTTGCGTGGCCTTGAAAAACATCCGGTGCCAGAGGGCCAGCTCCATCTTGAAGCCGTTTCTTCTGACAAAGTCGGCCGCCATTGAACCGATATCGGCCGATGGGTAGAGCGTCAGCTCTTCGATCTTTCGGATTCCCCGGCGGGGGATATGTTTCAGAATGTCATCCTGGGCGATCGCCTTGTTCAATTCCTCCAAGTATTGGGGGCCGTACAATTTTGTTGACCAGTCGATGATCCGGTTCATCCTCTTCATCATCGTCAGGTCGTATTCAAGATGGTCCAGAAAAATGGAGTTAAAAACCTTGCCGACAATATGCCCGAGTGAAGGGGGAACCGCTTTTTTTACCGGTTTTTGTTGGAGCGGAGAATAGCGAAGCGCGATGATCAGCACCTTTTCTGCCCCCAGGGCGACGGCCGGCGAGATCGGCGTTGTTTGCCGGAGACCCCCATCACAATAATAGGCCCCATCGACCTCGATCGGCGGAAAAAGAATCGGGATAGCGGCCGAGGCCATCGCATGGGTCTCGGTGATTGTTGTTTTCACCGCATCCGGTGTCCCGATGTACGCCAGGGGAGAGGTTTTTTCTAAAAAAATAACCAGTTGGCCGGTCCGGATGTCGGTTGTGGAAAGGGCCAGGGCCCCGAGGACCCCTTTTTTCATATTTTGCGGGATATTTTGCCAGGGGATCTCACGACCCAGAAACTCATGGAGGGGAGAAGTATCTTGCAACGATTTGTAAAAGGTGAAAGGGACCGCTTCATCACGACGCCGTTCCTTGATCCATCCCAACAGGTCATGTTTGATGGTCTGGAGGAGCGCCTTGCCAATAGAGAGGGCCCCCGTCTTGTAGATACGGGAAGGGGAGAGTGTTTCCCAGAGCCGACGGATCTCGCGTCCCTGTAATTGGGGATCATCGGCTGTCGCCGCCAGGAAACAGGCATTGATCGCGCCGACACTGGTGCCGGTGATAATGTCGAAACGGATATCTTTTTGGGGGAGTGCCGTTCGGATGAAGTGGACAACGCCCGCCTCGTAGGCGCCACGGGCACCGCCACCGGACAAGACGAGACCGATCAGAGGCTTCATCCTGCTGATTATATCAGATTAAACCGGACTTTTTCAGATGTTTTTCAATGAGGGAGACCGCTTCCGCAGGGGTTCTGCATTGAATGACACCAGGGATTTGCCAGGTTTCCAGCCCAACGACTAATTTCTTAAAGGCGAGGGAATGACCGATCTCGGAGAGCGTTCCGGGACCGCCGCCGATCGCGATCAGGGTATCAGAGGCCTGGGCGATAATGGCGTTCCGGGCATACCCCATGTTGGTGGCAATCGGAATAGTGACATAACGGTTGGCTTCAGAAGCCTTCCCCCGCGGGAGAATCCCGACAACGACCCCCCCTTTTTCAGAGGCCCCGCGAGAGACCGCTTCCATCACCCCTTCGAGTCCCCCGCAGATGACGATCCACCCGTTGGAAGCGACCCGCTGGCCGACCTCAAGGGCATAACTCAGGTCATTATTTTTCGGTTTGGAGGCCCCGATGATGCCGATCAATGGTTTTCTGGAACCCATGACTCTCCTTTTAAGGTAAAAAAGGCTTTTCTTGCAAACTGTTTTTTACTAAGTTGGTTTTATGCTGAGTCTTCCGCTTCTGGCCGGGGCGGTTATCATTTTTCTTTTTGTCGGTTACACCTTGTACGGCCGGTTTGTCGCGCGCCAGTACGCCCTGAATGATGCTACACCGACACCGGCCCACCTCCAGAATGACGGTGTTGATTTTGTACCGACAAAAAAGTTTTATCTTTTAGGGCAGCATTTTAGCGCCATTGCCGCCGCCGGACCGATTGCCGGGCCGATCCTTGCCTGCCAGCAGTTTGGTTGGCTCCCCTGTCTGTTGTGGATCGTCATCGGCGTTGTTTTCATCGGGGCGGTCCACGATTTTTCGTCACTGGTGGTGAGTATCCGTCATGGAGGCCACTCCATCGCCGAGATTGTCAAGCAGAACATCGGCAAGAGGGCCTGGCTGGCGATGATGATTTTTTTATGGATTGCCCTCATCTATGTCATTATCGCCTTCACCGACATCACCGCGGGCACCTTTGTCGGCCGGGTGGAGGAGTTGGAAGGGGTTCAGGTCGGTTTCGAAAGGGGAGGGGCGGTGGCGGCGGCCAGCACGATGTATCTTCTGCTGGCGATCCTCATGGGGGTGGTCCAGAAGAGGTGGAATCCCCCCCTCTGGCTCTTGACGGTCGTCTTTGTCCCGGCCACCCTGTCGGTGGTCTGGTTTGGGACCCAGATTTCTACCTGGCTCCTCTTTTCCCAGCAGACCTGGGGACTGATCATCCTTGTCTATTGTTTTATTGCGTCTCTCCTTCCGGTCTGGATGCTCCTGCAACCGCGCGGCTATTTGGGTGGTTTCATCCTTTATATGGCGCTGATTCTAGGGGTGATCGGGATCTTCTTTGGCGGTTATGAGATCCAGCAGGAATCGTTCAAGACCTGGTCTGCCCCGGGGTTGACGGGATCTCTCTTTCCCTTTCTTTTTGTCACCATTGCCTGCGGGGCCTGCTCCGGTTTCCATGGACTCGTTTGTTCCGGAACAACCTCCAAGCAGATTGCCAGGGAATCGGACTGCAAACCGGTCGGTTATGGGGGGATGTTGCTTGAGGGGTTTGTTGCGGTGATCGCCCTGGCAACCATTATGATCATGGCGCCGGGGGATGTGAAAGGTTCTCCCGGTGCGATTTATGGGGCCGGTCTCGGTCAGTTCCTGACTCTATTGATCGGTAAGGAAAATCTACTGTTTGCCATTACCTTCGGGGCGATGGCGTTCTCAACTTTTGTCTTCGACACACTGGATGTCACGACCCGTTTGGGGCGCTACATTCTGCAGGAGCTTTTCGGTCGAACCGGTCAGACCGGTCGGACTGACCGGTTAACGGGGGCACTGGCGACACTGGCGACGGTTGGGGTCCCGGCCCTCTTTATTATGAATGCCCAGGAGGGGGGATGGAAACTCTTCTGGATTCTTTTTGGAACTTCCAACCAACTACTCGCCTCCCTGACCCTTCTGGCGATTACCGTCTGGCTCCACCGGGTCGGCAAGCGATACTGGTTCACCCTGATTCCGATGGTTTTTGTGATGATCATCACCTTCTGGTCTCTCTTGAAACAGATCGATGTCGCCTACCAGCAGGTTCTGGTTCGTGAGGCAACGGCTGGGGTCCTCCCTATCATCAACGGGGTGGTGGCACTCCTCCTCTTGTTTTTGGCCCTCGGGGTGACGGTGGAATCGGTCCTTGTCTTCAGGCGCGTAAATTTTGCTGAAAATCTTTCGGTTGGTCGGTTTCCCCAACAGCCGCGGTAAGATTCTGGATCTGTTTTAGGTTTTTTGGTGAAACCTTCCAGAAGAGGGGGAGGAATCGGTTCCATTTTTTTAAAATCCGTTCGGCATGAGGGCTTTGGGTGAATTCGAAATGTTTCAGGACAAGTTGGTGCAGTTTGTCGGCATCCTCGGTGTTTTCCAGGCGCGAGAGTTCAATCAGTTCCTGATTGTAACGGGATTCGAAACTCTTCAGCTCGTCAAAGAGGTAGACTTCCCCTCCGGTCATGCCGGCCCCGAAATTCTGGCCAACCTCCCCAAGAACGACCACAACCCCACCCGTCATATATTCACAACCATGATCACCCACCCCCTCAACGACGGCCACGGCCCCGGAGTTTCTGACGCAGAAACGCTCCCCCGCCTGTCCCGAGGCGAAGAGGGAACCACCGGTTGCCCCGTAAAGGACGGTATTCCCCATAATCACGTTTTCGTGGGAGGCGTATCGGGCCTTCGGGTGCGGCCGGATCACAATCTCGCCGCCGGTCATCCCTTTGCCGACGTAGTCATTTGCCTGACCGATCAGGATCCACCGGAGACCGGGGACGGCAAAGGCCCCAAAGCTTTGACCGGCAGTTCCCTTAAAGGAACATTCCAGCAAAATGCCATCGGGCAGGCCTTTGTCTCCATATCGTTTAGCGACCTCTCCGGCAACGCGGGCCCCGACGGTCCGGTGGATATTACGGATCGGGTACGAGAGCTTGACGGAACGTCTGGGTGACACACCCTTGGGTGGATCACCCTTGGGTGAATCACCCTTGCCTTCAATGGCGGCCCGCCCATCCTGCAGGATCTTCTGATCGAGCGACGGTTCTATTGGGAAATTATTGCGGGGGGTATTTCTCTTTTTGGCCCTTTTCCCTTCAGGGTCGATATCGGTCAGGATTGGCGACAGATCGAGGTGCTTGATCTTGTCCTGTTCGACCCGTTTTTTTGGTTGGAGGAGATCGACCCGGCCGATAACCTCATCCAGAGACCGAAAACCCAAAGAGGCGAGAATCTCGCGAACCTCGCCAGCCACACCGTTCATAAAATGGATAATCCGTTCCGGCGTACCGACATATTTTTTTCGTAACTGTTCATCATGGGTGGTAACCCCCACGGGACAGGTGTTGAGGTGACACTGGCGGGCCATCACGCACCCCTCAGCGATCAACGGGGCGGTACCGAAACCGTATTCCTCGGCCCCCAGGAGGGCGGCCACAACGACATCCCGTCCGGTCTTCATCCCGCCATCGACACGGAGCAGTACCTTTCCACGCAGGTCATTCATCACGAGTGTTTGCTGGGCCTCGGCAAGCCCCAGTTCCCAGGCGGAACCGGCGTTTTTGATGGAAGAGGCGGGAGAGGCCCCGGTCCCCCCCTCATGTCCGGAAATCAGAATGACGTCGGCGTGGGCCTTGGCGACGCCAGCCGCAATGGTGCCGACCCCGTTTTCAGAGACCAGCTTGACCCCGATACGGGCCTCGGGACTAACCTGTTTGAGATCGTAGATCAACTGTTTCAAATCTTCGATCGAATAGATGTCATGGTGCGGTGGCGGGGAGATCAGCGTTACCCCCGGTTGGGCGTGCCGGACGCGGGCGATTTCATCGGAGACCTTGTGCCCGGGGAGTTGTCCCCCCTCGCCCGGTTTGGACCCCTGCGCCATCTTAATTTCGAGTTCTTTGGCATTGAGGAGGTATTCGGTCGTGACCCCAAAGCGGGCCGAGGCGACCTGTTTGATCGCGCTGTTTGCGGAATCTCCATTCGGCAACGGTTTGTAACGGGCCGGGTCTTCACCCCCTTCACCACTCCCGCTTTTGGCTCCAATCCGGTTCATCGCGATCGCCAGGTCGCGGTGGGCCTCGATCGAAAGGGCTCCATAGGAGATCGAAGAAGTGGTAAACCTCTTTCGGATCTCTTCGACCGGTTCCACCTCTTCTAAAGGAATCGGTTCTCTGATCTTAAATTCGAGGAGGTCACGAAGGGTGGTAGGGGGTCTTTCATGGACCAGATTGGCGTATTTTTTATAATCCTCATAGACTCCGCTTTTGGCGGAGGCATGAATCGCCTTGACCACGTCAGGATTGAAGGCATGGTACTCCTCGCCCCTGCGAAAACGATAATAACCGCCGAGTGAAAGGACAATGTCAGAAGAAAAAGCCTGATTGTGCCAAGTCAAAGTGTCACGTGCGATCTCTTCCAGACCGATCCCTCCGACCCTGGAGGGGGTTCCAGTAAAGTATCGGTTTATAACCGATCGCTGTAAGCCGATCGCTTCAAAAATTTGGGCCGACCGGTAGGAGCTGATTGTAGAGATCCCCATCTTGGAGATGATTTTCAAAAGTCCTGTTTCCACCGCTTTTTGAAATCGCCGCTGGGCCGTTGCCAGGTCGAGATTGGGTAAAAACCCCCTTTCAATTTCATGGGTGAGTGTTTCATAGGCGAGGTACGGGTAGATTGCCGCCGTCCCGTAACCGATCAGACAGCCAAAATGATGGATGTCACGGGCATCGCCGGTTTCAGTGACCAACGTTGCAATCATCCTTTGCCCTTCGCGGATCAGGTGATGATGAACCGCCGACACGGCGAGAAGCATCGGGATCGGGGCCCTTCGTTCATCAGCGTCACGATCTGAAATGATGAGAATCCTTTTTCCTTCTTCAATGGCGTGGGAGGCAGCGCCACAGAGGTCGAAGAGGGTTTCTTCCAACCCCTCCGGGCCGTCTGAAACAGGAAAGAGGGCCTGCAAGGTGACCGACTCAAACCCGGTCTCCTTTCGATTTTTTAATTCCTCGAACTGGTGGGGCAGAAGGATTGGGGAAGAAAGTTTCAGGCGCCGGGCATGTTCCGGTGTCTCGGCAAAAATATTTTTGCGCGGGGCGAGGTAGGTGTTGAGGCTCATCACCATCGCCTCGCGGATCGGATCGATTGCCGGGTTAGTCACTTGGGCAAAGAGTTGTTTGAAATAGCTGTAGAGCAGGCGCGGTCGACCGGAAAGGACCGCGAGAGGAGTGTCATCCCCCATAGAGAAGACCGGGTCCTTCGCCTCCATGGCCATCGCCCGGACCACCAATTGAATCTCTTCTTCCGAGTAACCAAACATCTTCTGCCGGCGGGTCAGGGGATCGGCCGGTTCTTTTTTTGGGGGAGCTGAGGTCTCCTCGTTCGATTTGAGTACGAGGAGATTTTCCTCAAGCCATTGACGGTATGGTTTGAAGGAAGAGAGCTGTTTTTTGATCTCTTCATTGGTGAGCAGTTTCCCCCTGACGGTATCCACGGCGATCATCTTTCCGGGTCCCAACCTTCCCTTCTTGATAATCCGGCGTTCATCCAGTTCAATCGTACCGACCTCGGAACCCATAATGATCAGATTGTCATCGGTGACGATGTAGCGGGCCGGGCGGAGTCCATTTCGGTCAAGGAGGGCTCCGACGATCTGGCCGTCGGAGAAGGCGATGGCGGCAGGGCCGTCCCAGGCCTCAGTAAAGAGGGCGTGGTATTCATAAAAGGCCCTCAGGTCCGGATCCATCTCTGTCTTGTTTTCCCAGGCCTCGGGGATCAACATGGCTGCGGTATGGAGGATGTTGCGTCCCCCCATGATCAGTGTTTCCAGGGCATTGTCGAAAGAGGCGGAATCACTCCCCCTGGGCTGGATGATCGGCCGGAGTGTTTTTGGGGTCTTGGACCATTCAAAAACAGAGAGCTCCGGTTCACGGGCCTTCATCCAGTTTCGGTTTCCGGCGATGGTGTTAATCTCTCCATTATGGGCGCAGTACCGGAACGGTTGGGCCAGCGCCCAGGTCGGAAAGGTATTTGTCGAAAACCGCTGGTGGTAGAGGACAAGGGCGGTTTCGAAGTCAGGGTTTTTGAGGTCCAGATAAAATTCGGCAAGCTGAGGGGCGATGCAAAGGGCCTTGTAGATGATGACGCGGGAAGAGAAAGAGGGGATGTAAAAATCGTCGATTGACAGTTCCAGAACGTGGGCCTCAATCTCCTTGCGGATGGTGAAAAGGACCTGTTCAAAGCTGGCTTTGGGAACGGGACCTGAACGGCCGATCAGGATCTGTTCAATCGCCGGCTGGACTTTTGCCGCTTTTTCTCCAAGCGCCTCCGGGTTCGTCGGGACCGGTCGCCAACCAAAGAGGGTGAGTTGGTATTTTCCAACAATCTCCTCGATGATTTGCCGGCACCTCTCACGGGTCAGGTCATTTCGGGGAAAAAAGATCATCCCGATTGCCAGATCTTCGTCATCCGGAGACTCGTAACCGAGACGTTTGACTTCTCTCTTAAAAATCTTGGTCGGGATCTGGGCCAGGATTCCAGCGCCATCCCCCGTCTTGCCATCGGAAGAGACTGCCCCACGGTGGGTGAGATTAGTGACCGCCGTCAGCCCTTTTTCCAGGATGTCGTGGCTCTTGTACCCCAGGATGTTGGCGACAAACCCGGTCCCGCACGAATCATGCTGGGCGGCGGGATCGAAAAGGCCGGTAGGGGCGGGGATCATGCCTTCTTGCGGTTTTTCTTCCAGGCCTTTCTATCCTGTTTGAGGGTGGAAGAGGCCTCGTCAAACTTTTTTTCCTTCTCCTTCACCTCTTCCCTAAAGGTTTTCTGGAAATTTTTGAAGGTTTCCTCGAGGTTTTCATAGGTGACATTGAACTTTTCGCAGATGGAGCCCCAGTCCTGATGGTTGGTCACCCTTTCGTTGTAAATCACAAACAGTGGTTTGGCCGTCAGCTGGTGCATCGCCTTGGCAATCAACTCGTCAGAAGGGTTTTCCCATTTAAAGGTGCTGTGACCAACCGCCTTGGCCCCCCCTCCGGAGAAAATCTTTGGATAACCGGCGGGGTGCCCGGTTTTGCCTTTGGCAAAGAGGGTCGGCGAGAAACTCAAGGCAACGACGACTGCAGAAAGGACAACCGCTTTCATTTTTACCTCCTTAAAATTACTTTTTAACATGCAGGCCACATTCTTTTGTTTCCGGGTTTTCCCACCACCATCGTCCTGCCCGTTCATCTTCTCCCGGTTTTACCGCCCGGGTACAGGGGGCACAGCCGATTGAGGGGTACCCTTTGTCATGCAGGATATTGTACGGCACGCCGTTTTTCTTGATATATTGCCAGACCTGCTCGCTCGTCCACTCCGCCAGCGGGTTGATCTTGTAAATATTGTTATGGGCGCTGTCGATCTCCACCTTGGGGACCGCTGTTCGGGTAACCGACTGTTGACGGCGCAGGCCGGTAATCCAGGCATCGACAGTGGCCAGCGCCCGATTGAGCGGCTCCACCTTTCTGACGCCACAGCACTCCTTGCGGTTTTCAATCGAGTCATAAAAAAGATTCATCCCCTTGGCCCGGACCATCTTTTCAACCGCCGTTGTGTTGGGGAACATCACCTCGATGGTGATATTGTACTTGTCGCGGATCTTGTCCATCACGTCGTAGGTCTCAGGGTTCAGACGGCCTGTCTCCAGACAGAAGATTCGAGCCCTGGGGTCAATCTTCACCATCATATCGACCAGGGCGACATCCTCCGCCCCAAAGCTACAGGCGAGCGCCACCTTGTCCCCAAACTTTTTCAGGGCCCAGGCAAGAACCTCCTCGGCGGTTTTTCCCTCAAAATCGTCTAATTTTTCGGCAAGTTGAATCTTAGTCATGGTCTGTTTCCCTTTCGTCGGATAGGGGAGAAGCCTAAAACAAACGGGGAAGGTCTGTCAACCCTCCCACTTGATGGAACAGCCGATCGGGTGGGATTCCGGTATCGAAACCGGTTTTCCGGTGAGCATTTCGTCCAAGGCTTGGCGCAAGAATTGTTTCGTGACCTTTTCGGGTTCTTCATAGTTGTCATCTAATCTTCCATGAAAGCGCAAAAGCCGCTTTTCATCAAAGGCATAAATTTCCGGCGTGCAGGCGGCATCATAGGCCTTGGCCGTTTTTTGTGTCTCATCACGGAGGTAGGGGAAGTTGTATCTTTTCTCTTTGGTCCGGATCACCATGTTCTCAAAATTATCTTCCGGGTAGTTTTTGGTCTCGTTCGCGTTAATCGCAACCAATTGCACCCCTTTGGTGGTATAATCTCGTTGTACCGCGATAATCCTTTCCTCATACGCCTGAACGTAGGGGCAATGATTGCAGGTAAACATCACCACGAGGATTTTTTTGTCTTTGAAGGAGGCGAGGGAATAAGTTTTGTCATCGACACCGGGGAGTGAAAAATCGGGGGCCGAATCCCCAAACTTGAGTTTGCAAGGATTTTTGGTGATTAACGCCATAAGAGTCAGGATGATAAACTATTTAAAAAATTCTGGAGCTTGTCTTTAATCCCCGCTTCTTGGGTAATCCAGGCGGGACCGTGGTAGAGTTCTTTAATTTTCAAGACGAGGCGATCGTACTCCCCGTCGATCTCTTTTAAATCAAAATCGGTAAGGAGGGGCCACTCGGTCTTTACAAAGCGTTGGACGCTTTCCCAATCGGTTTGGAGACGGTTCGGTGTGGTCTTGCTCAAGGTTTCAGATCAGGATTAGGGTGTTTTAACTTGGGTGGATCATTGGGTGGACGGGGAGTGATAGCGGCATTATCCTTGTATTGAGGGGAATACTCCGCATTCATCTTGGCCCATTCGGGGGCCTCATCAACCGAGGCGACGATCGCCTCCACGGGACACTCCGGCAGACAGGCCCCGCAATCGATGCAGACCTCCGGGTCGATCACCATGAAGGCCTGACCTTTATAATCTCCGGGGTAGATGCAATTGACCGGACAGACATCCACACAGTCGGCGTACCGTTCACCGAGACACTCCTGATTAATCACATACGGCATGGGGGAAACCTCCTTTTCGTCCAGGGGACGCTATAATAGGTTAAAAAGGAAGTCAACTCAGTGGAACAGGTCTGTGATTAAATCTGTCGAATTTTAATTCCGGCTTCCCGAAGGAGTTTGAGCGGCATTTCTGCGAGGGGGTAATTATGATTAAAAACGACTTCGGTCAGACCGGAATTGATGATCATTTTACTGCAGAGCAGGCAGGGGGAAAAGGTGGTGTAAAGGGTGGCTCCCTTGATGTTGACGCCGTGATAGGCCGATTGGGTAATCGCGTTTTCTTCGGCGTGGGAGCACAGACATTCCTCCAGTTGTGAACCGGACGGTGCCAGACTGCTGCAACGGGGGCATCCCCCCTCGTTGCAGTTTTTCACGCCGCGGGGGGTGCCGTTGTAACCGGTCGCAATGATTCGTTTGTCTTTCACCAGGATCGCGGCGACTTTTCTCTTCAGGCAGTTGCTCCGGAGCGAGACCACCCTGGCAATGCTCATGAAATACTCGTCCCAATCAGGACGGGCGATCGAGGCCGAGAGATTTTGCACGATCTTGGCGATTCGCTCCTGCAATTCAACAAGGGTGCCGTCGTTTTCGATGGTCCCGTCGGCCAGTGCCGCTGTCTTGAGGAGTTGCTGGGTGTTTTCGTCCTTCCCCTCAAGTTCTGCCTTCTCCAACTGACGGAACTTGTCCAGGGTTTGAGGGTCATTTTCGCGCCCCCTCTTTTTGATCCTGTCAAAACGGATCTTCTCCGGGGCCGTGACGTTCATTAGCTTGAAATCGGGACGCTTCCTGAAGACGGCAACCTCAGCCGGATTGCGGATCGAATCAACGACGTAGTTTTTATCTGCGGAGAGCTTTTCTAAGGTTTTTTCGGCCAAGACACCCGCCCCGTGATGTCGCCGAAGCTCATTGCCGGTGGCGATGAGATTTTCTCGGGTGACCGGTTGACCCCGGCGCGTCAACTCTTCCCGAAGGATGTCTGAAAGGGAGAGGGGCTCAAAACCGCTCTTTTTGAGGAAGTGCACAACCTCCCCCTTGCCGGCCCCATTGCGGCCGGTAAGACCTAATATCATAGTGTACACAAAGATACTTCTTAAGAATAGCCCCTGTCCACTTTTTTTTAAAAGCCCACTGAAGTGCAAAAGTCATGCCTTGGACGACTCTTATCAACAAATATTTTCACTTCGTTTCTTTTTGGTTTGCAAGATGGCTGTTTTTCTATATGATGAGAACTGAAAGGCGGGAGAACCAATGCAGGCGCGGCTTAGAATAGTACAGGAAGGGGAGTTTGTCGTCAAGACGGCCCCTCATCTGAATATCCGGTGTCTTCAGAGAAAGGCAGCGAGTGCCCTGCATCATATTGCCGCCAGCGGGTTCGAAGATTTTCGTTACCCCCGCGTTTGGGTACGATACTTAAGAAATATTCTGGAAAAGCTTCAGGAGGAAAATCCCCCCCCTCTCTATGAACTGGCGGAGGTGGAGGATGATCTGGAAGCGATCGAGGCGGGGATGCTCCATATGAACATTACGACCCGGCCGGTGGAGGTCCTTTTTTTGCCGAGATCTCTCTCTCCAGAGCTAATTAATCGTCTGGCCTGTCTCAAACAGAAGATCCAACCCCAGCCACCGGTCAGTCAAGTCCCTCTCGAAAATCGCTATAACATGATCCCCCTCCGGCAGAGGCTGATTCGCTAGTATTGACAAGGGGCACTTCTCCTTATTAGGTTCCTCCCCCCTATGGCCCATAACCTGTATCCGTATTTTGCGGAACTCCAGAAGATCCCCTCCACCCGTAAACTCAAGCGGTCCAGAGTTTATTCCAAGGTCCGGCCGGAGCTCGAAAAACTGTTGAACTCTGTCGACGTCGGCTTGTTTGCGAAAAATGAAGATGGGAAAACTCAAGGCCCTTACAGAGCGGTGGCCTGGAATCTGGAGAGGGGGATCCGCTACGACGGGATCGAGAAGGTTCTCAAGGAGCATCCTCTACTTAAGGGTGGGGATCTCTATTTTATCCCGGAGACCGATTGGGGGATGGCCCGTTCCCAAAACCGGCATATTGCGCGCGATCTGGCCCAGTCCCTGAGGCTCAACTATTTCTTTGCCCCGTCCTATCTCAACCTCTGCAAGGGGAGTGGCCTGGAGGCTGAGGCGGAGGGGGAGAATACGGTTGGTTTGCATGGGATCAGTATCCTTTCCCGTTACCCGATCAAGAATCCCCGGACGGTGGCGCTGAAAAATGCTAAGGACAAATTCAAGGGAAAGGAGAAACGACTAGGTCACAAAAGAATCCCGGTCTGTGATGTTGAATTGCCGGCAGGAACGGTGACGGTAGCTTGTGTCCATCTCGATGCCCACTCCTCGCAACGGCAGAGGGCCTGCCAGATGAAGACGATTCTCAAGGCCTTGCGGGATAACCCTTATCCGGTATTGGTCGGCGGTGACTGGAACACCAGCACCTATAATTCCCGGCGGGCTACTTATGCCATTGTTGGATTCTGGCGGCGCGTCTTCATGGGGACCGGTCATGTGATCAGCAATCACTACCAGCATCCGGACCACTGGTTTGAACGGAAATTATTCCGGGGTCTGGAGAAAGAGGGATTCAACTATAAAGATTTCAATCAGAATGGGGGAGGGACGATTCACTATCACGTTGACGATATCCGGGCTTATAAAAATCTCAAGGATTGGATCCCGCAATGGTGTTTTCGTTTCATTGAATGGTCCCTGAGGGGACACAACGGGGAATGCCCGTTCAAGCTGGACTGGTTTGCGGGTAAGGGGCTAAGACCGGCCAACCCCGGGATTGTCGGAAACCTCACCCATAACGGCTACAAACTCTCCGACCACGATCCGATTGTGGTCGGTTTTACTCTATGAAACCACTCGTTCAGAATAACAAGGTCCGCAACATCGCCATTATTGCCCATGTTGATCATGGCAAGACGACGCTGGTCGATTTCATGCTCCGGGCCAGTGGCACCTTTCGGGAGAATCAGGCGGTGAGTGAGAGGGTCATGGATAGCATGGATCTGGAGAGGGAGCGTGGCATCACCATTGCTTCCAAAAACTGTGCCATCCACTGGAATGGGGTCAAGATCAACATCATCGATACCCCCGGCCATGCCGATTTCGGCGGCGAGGTGGAGCGTGGCCTCAAGATGGTCGATGGGGCGATCCTGCTGGTGGATGCTTCGGAAGGACCACTGCCGCAGACCCGGTTTGTTTTAAAAAAGGCGCTCGAGGCCCACCTCAAAATTATTGTGGTGATCAACAAGATTGATCGCAAGGATGCCCGTCCTCAAGAGGTCTTGAACGAAGTCTATAGTCTGTTCATCGATCTCGATGCCGATGACAGCCAGATCGAATTCCCTGTTCTTTATGCGATCGGTCGCGAAGGGATTGCCCAAAAAACCCTGGCGGGGAGGGGGACAAATCTGGGTCCGCTCTTCGAAACGATCTTGCAGGAGATCCCGCCTCCGAGTTATGACCCAGCCGAACCTTTCCAGATGTTGGTCACTAACCTTTCCTATTCCGATTACCTTGGCCGTCTGGCGATCGGGCGGGTCTTTAACGGCTCGGCCAAAAAGAATGACAATCTTGTCTGCCTGCCCCGGGACAACCAACCGAGACCGCTCAAAATCTCCAGCCTTCAGGTTTTTGACGGCATCCGACTCTCTGAAACGGAAGAGGTAAACCCCGGAGATATCATCCTCCTCTCGGGCATTGAAAATGTGGAGATTGGCGATACCATCTGTACCGGCGATGCCCCCAAGGCGTTGAAGAGGATCACCGTTGACGAACCGACCGTCTCCATGAAGTTCATGATCAACACCTCCCCCTTTGCCGGCAAGGAGGGGAGCTTCGTGCAGTCGCGAAAGATCTGGGAGCGGCTCCAGAAGGAGACGCTCCATAACGTGGCACTCCGGGTGGAGGAGGGGGAAAATGCCGACAGCTTCATTGTAAAGGGGCGCGGCGAATTCCAGATGGCGATCCTGATCGAAACAATGAGGCGAGAAGGGTTTGAGATGAGCGTGAGTCGACCCAAGGTTATCCTTAAATATGGAAATCAGCCCCAACGGGGCGTTGAGGGGGAGGCTCCAACGGCTTTGCCGGTGGAGGGGGCGACGCAAGCCCCTATAACAGAGCCGGTGGAACATTTATTCGTCGACATCCACGAGGACTTTACCGGCATTGTGACCGAGAAACTCTCCCGACGACTGGGACGGATGATCAACATGGTCAACCATGGCACCGGCCGCGTTCGGCTGGAGTTTTCGATCCCCTCCCGCGGTTTGATCGGTTACCGGAGCGAATTTTTGACCGACACCAAGGGAACGGGGTTGATGAATTCTTATGTGCAGGGGTACGAGCCTTTCCGCGGGGAGATCAAGAGCCGGGTGACCGGTTCTTTAGTTTCCGACCGGCAGGGGGATTCGGTCGCCTATGGTCTGTTCCATCTGGAACCGCGCGGCATTCTCTTTATTGAGGCCGGTGTCCCGGTCTATGAAGGGATGATTATCGGGGAGAACAACCGGGAGCAGGACCTGAACGTGAACCCCTGTAAGGAAAAGAAACTCTCCAACATGCGGGCCGCCGGCAAGGACGAAAATATCACCTTGAGCCCCGTCCTGCCGATGACCCTGGAACGGGCGATTGAATTCATCCGGGATGACGAACAGGTCGAAGTCACCCCCAAAAACATCCGCCTTCGCAAGAATACCCTCTCGGCCACGTTTCGAAAGTAGGGAATTCTTGGTTGACAATCCCTCTTCAGGGAGGTCGACAGTTAAGCTTTTAACGAGTGAGTTCCCCGATGACCTTTTCTTGGAACGGTTTTAGACGCGGTCTCCAGCAGACGATCCCACTGGCCTTCAGTGTTGGCGCCTACGGTCTTTTGTTCGGGATGCTGGCCCAGAAGGCGGGGATGTCGCTGGCCGAGACGCTCCTGATGTGTTTGACCGTTTTCGCCGGTGCCTCGCAGTTGGTGGCGACCGACCTCTGGCAGTCTCCTCTCCCGGTCTTGGCGATCATCGTCACCACCTTTGTCATTAATGCCAGGCACCTCTTGATGGGGGCGGCGTTACACCCCTGGTTCAAATCGCTCAAACCACACCAGGCGTACGGCAGTCTCTTCTTCTGTGCCGACGAGAACTGGGCCTTCTCCCTCGCCTCTTTTCAAAAGGGGGAAAAAGACTTGGCCTTTCTGGCCGGCGGGGGGTTTTCTATCTACACCTTTTGGTTTACGGCTTCGTGGATCGGGTTTACCGGCGGGCAAATTATCCCCGACCCGAGAGTCTGGGGACTCGATTTTGCCTTTACCGCCGTTTTTCTGGCGCTCCTTGTCAGCCTCTGGCAGGGACGTGGAGATCTCTGGCCCTGGCTTGTTGCCGCGGTTGCGGCGGTCGTCACCCATCATTTTTTGCCGGGCAAGGGGTACATCCTGGTCGGGGCCTTTTTAGGAAGTCTTGTGGGGGCTTGGCGCTATGGAAATCGGTAGAACCGCTTTCTTCACCATCCTCGGGATGGCCCTGGTGACCTATCTTTCCCGGATCGGCGGGCTTTGGTGTCTCAACCGGATGGCGATCACCCCCCGTCTGGAGGCCTGGCTCAAGGTGTTACCCGGAACAATTCTGGTTTCGATTGTGGCTCCATCGATCATCATGGGTGGACCGGCCGAAAAACTCTCCGCCCTTCTCACCATTCTGGTCGCTTGGCGGACCCGTAATATCCTTTTGGCAATGATGATTGGTGTTGCGGCCGTTTGGTCGCTACGATATTTACTGGGCGGATGATGAAAGCGATCCTTGCCGGTGGCTGTTTCTGGTGTGTCGAGCATGCCTTTCGGGGGTTGAAAGGGGTGACCGAGGTTGTCTCCGGTTATATCGGCGGCCGGGCCGCCGACCCCACTTATGAAGAAGTCTCTTCGGGTAAAACCGGTCATCTGGAGGCGATTGAAGTGACCTACGACTCTTCTCAAGTCAGCTATTTCGGGCTCCTCGATTTTTTCTGGAGACAGGTGGATCCGACCGATGCCGGCGGGCAATTTGTGGACCGCGGGAGCCAGTACCGGACTGCCATTTTTTACGAAAATGAAGAACAAAAACGGATCGCCGAGAAATCGAAAGAAGAACTGAGTCAATCGGGGCGTTACAACAAACCGATTGTCACCGAGATCCTTCCAGCCACAATCTTTTATCCGGCTGAAAAATACCATCAGGATTATTCTCGCAAAAATCCGGTCCGCTATGCCCTTTATAGTTTACACTCCGGCCGAGAGCAGTCCCTGCTCCGCAACACCCTCAATCCGAAGCAGTATGAGGTGACCCAATGCGGCGGCACGGAACCCCCTTTCCAAAATGAATATTGGGATAACAAAAAAGAGGGGATCTATGTCGATGTCGTTTCAGGCGAGCCGCTTTTCAGTTCCCTCGACAAGTTCGATTCCGGGACCGGATGGCCCAGCTTTACTCGCCCACTCGAACCTCAAAATATTGTTGAGAACGAAGATAACAGTTTTGGCGTGAAAAGGACCGAGGTGAAGAGCCGCAAGGCCGGCTCGCACCTGGGTCACCTCTTCCCCGACGGCCCCACCGGCGGGACCGGCCCCGCCCCAACAGGACTTCGTTACTGCATCAACTCCGCCTCGCTTCGTTTCATCCCCAAGGAGGATTTGGATAAGGAGGGGTATGGGGAATACCTCCAGTTTTTTCCTCTGTCTACGCAGACGCTTCCTCTTTAAAATCATTTGAACCTTTACAATCGTCCAGTTATCGTCTATTATTCGTCTAACATGTTTCAACCTAAATTCAGCGTATCCGATTTATTATTAAATAATATCAAGAAGATAGCTATCTTCACAACAGAACTAAACCGCCAATCTTTTTCTAAAACCGTGTTAGCCAGTTTTGAAAAAAAAGCCAATGTCCTCTCTACTCATACCTCCACCAGCATCGAAGGGAATCCGTTACCGCTGACGGAAGTCAAAAAACTTTTGAAATCAAGACCTGAAAATATTCGGGATACGGAAAGAGAAATTCTCAATTACAACCGTATACTGGAAGAAATGAACGAAAAAATAAAACGGGGTTCCATCGCAATCGACATCCCCTTCATTTGTTGTGTTCAGCAAGAAATCACCACCGGTCTTATCGAAAAATTCCGGTGTGGGAAATTACGCACGGAACCAATTTTTGTCAATGATCCGCGAAGCGGAAAAACGGTTTATTGGTCTCCGGATCATCGAGATGTTCCAAAGATGATGGATAACCTGATCCGGTTTGTAAAAGAAAAACGGGGTCACATTGAACCTCTGATCTTGGCCGGTATTTTTCACAAGGAGCTTGTCATCATTCATCCCTTTATGGATGGGAACGGACGTACAGCACGTCTTGTAGCCAAGGCCCTGCTTGCCGACATGGGCCTCAATACATTCAATCTTTTTAGTTTCGAAAATTATTACAACAAAAACGTTGCCGCCTATTTTCAAAATGTTGGGATATTGGGAAATTATTATGAACTGTCAGACACTATCGATTTTACGCAATGGCTGGAATATTTTACCGGTGGTATTATCGATGAATTGTTGCGTGTCAAAAAAGAACTAGAGACGGAACTGGCATCGCCAGAGCTTGTGTTACAATCGCATCACAAAAAATTACTCGATTTCATCAAAAAGAACGACTTCATCACTGATCGCGATTATTCAAAATTGACCCAACGGGCCAAGGCCACACGGGCACTCGATTTTAAAAAATTGTTGGAGATGGATCTCATTAAGCGCTTCGGTAAAGGAAGGCTGACGCATTATAAAATGAAATAAATTAATGGCTCAAAAAAACAGGACCTAGGTCAGATTCGGGATTGACTAAAAACCATCTTCGTGTTGGGTGAGGCCGGAAGATGTGATTGAGGTACAAAAATAACGCGGGAGGAGACCATGAATGGAAATGACGAGATTGCCGAGTTGCAAAACTACATAAAGGGGCTTATTCCCAAGGGAAGGAAAAAATTGACCCTGGTGGTTCTGGTTTTTGGCCTCATCGCGATAGCCAAATCAGTTACGATTATTCCCGCAGGACACGTGGGATTAAAGGATTTCTTCGGGAATGTCTCGGATAGGACACTTTCTGCCGGATTGCACCTCGTCAATCCATTGCTCAGAATCCATAAACTTTCAATTCGGACACAAGAAGTGACAGAACAGGCCAATGTTCCCTCAAAAGAAGGTTTGAGTGTTCATTTGGATGTTTCACTCTTATCCAGCCTCAATCCCGAGAAGGCGGCCCAAGTCTACAAGACGGTCGGGCCCGACTACATTCGGGTCGTGGTTATTCCACAACTTCGATCAGTGATCCGGGGTGTGACCGCTGGCTACGAAGCAAAAGCTCTTTATACCTCAGAGCGTGAGGCGATCGCGAACGAGATGTTTTCCCATTTGCAGGGACCCCTCTTGGAGCGCGGGGTCACCGTTGAAAAAGTCCTCTTGAGGAGTGCCACATTGCCGGCTATTCTTGCGACGGCGATCGAAAAAAAGCTGGAGGCGGAACAACAATCGGAACAGATGAAGTTCGTTCTTAATAAAGAAACGCAAGAAGCCGACCGAAAGAGGATCGAGGCCCAAGGGATCGCCGACTTTCAGAAGATCGTCACCACCGGGCTTACCGATTTATTTCTTCGCTGGAAGGGAATTGAGGCCACATCAAAGCTCGCCGACGGTCAAAACAGCAAGCTGGTCGTCATTGGAAGCGGAAAGGACGGATTGCCGATCATCTTGGGAGGACAATAGGGAGTTTGGGGTACGGCGAACTAAATTCTGAATAAAAATTCAAACTTCTTCAAGGAAAAATTGCCAAGCCGAAAGGCGTTCCAGACGGTTTCAGGATCGCTGGAATAGAGAACAAGGCCGAGTTTCATCCTATCCCTCCATTGATGACCTCTTGTACATCACCCCGATGATCATGCCGGCGACCAGCATGTCGATCATTGCGATGACAAACCACGCGACTGCGAGAAAGAGCGAAACCGGCCACATGATGTAGGTCCAAACCGACATCGGAATGGCGGTCAAGAGACCGATTGTCAAACCGAAGCGCAGCCCCTCGGCAAGCGGGCTTCTCTTCCCTTCATAGCCGCGGTGGAAAATATAGACGACGATGAACGATGTGATGAGCGTTGAAAACCAGCCTAGAGGCATGAGCCGGTTCATATCTGTCATTGGCCTCCAGATTGATGCGGTTGTGGCATAGGTTTCTTTCAAGAATAGGCCATGAAAGATTGCTTCGAGCATTGTAACGACCACCGCCACGATGACGGCTGTGAGTCCCCACCTCTTCTTATCCATAAATCCTCCTGATGCCCCTCAATCGGGGCAATGATTATTTTCTCACTGAACGGTACCCAAATATGAAACGGGTTGTCCACGTTTAAAATGGGCTCTTTGAGGTTCCCGTTTTTGTATGTACCGGTATGTATGTACCGGGTACACGCCTAAATCCCTGAAAAATAAAGGGGTGGGATTCGCCCTTCGCTAAAGACAGGCCAATCACGCTCAGGGCGTCAGCGCCTCACTTCCGGCGGCCGGAATTGGCCGCCTCATCCTCCCTCATTGGTCGGCGTTCGGCGCCGTTCTCATCCCACCAACAGAATTCAATAAAAAAGCCTCCACGAGGGAGGCTTTTTTTATTGATGCTCCCCGTATTGGGTGCGAACCCGAACTGAACTCCGGCGTTATAAAACGTTTACCATTGAGTTCCATGGGGGCGTCTTTACCGGATTCCGGAACTACACCCACTACCTCGTCCGGCCTGACGAACCGATTCCCCTTCAATTGCTCCGCAAGACTCACGTCAACATAGGTCCACCACGGCCAAAATGCCACCCTATTTCAGGCCAGCCTCTTATGTACGGCCAAACCCCCTTCGGGTTCAAGAACATCAATGGCACCCTTATAGAAGACCCCTTGGAGCAATTCATCCTCAAACAGATGCGGGAAATGCGCCAGAAGGGGTCTAGCCTCAACGAGATTGCCCGCTATTTAACGAATTCTGGGATCCCGACCAAGAATGGTGGACGGTGGCAGAGCAATACAGTGAATCAAATCTTGTCGCGTCTTAATTCTGGTTCACGATCTTTTTAAACCAATGCATTCCCATCGGCTCACTTTCTGAATCTCTTATAAATCACCGGAACAAGCGACAACAGCACGAACAAAATCGTTGAAAGGATCAGATGGAAGGTCGCCTTCTCTTTGGCTCCCGTTGCCCCGCTTAGAAGGGAGGCGGCGAAGTAGGTATAGACAAAGGTGCCGGGGATCATCCCCAAAAAAGAGGCAAGGGCGTAGTCGGTAAATCGGACCTTGGAAAGACCGGCACCGAAGTTGATTCCGTTGAAAGGGAAAAGAGGGACGAGCCTGAGATAAAAGGTCAGGCGAAAACCGTGACTCGCCGCTTGTTCATCGAACTCCTTCCATTTTCCTTTCAGAAAACGCGAGACAAAATCCCGTCCCAAGTATCGTGCCCCGAAGAAACCGGCACCGGCGGCAAGGTTCGAGGCAATCACGTTGTAGAAAAATCCGGGGATGACCCCATACAGGGCACCGATGGCTAAAGTCAGGGCCGAACCGGGAAGACCAAACAACCCCCCGATGCCATAGACAAGAATGAGAACAATCGGAATCCACCAGAGTTCATGGGCTGATTTTGTAAGGGCGATGAGATGGCTTGGAGTCAAGAGTTGCCGCAAGGGTGTAAAAAAGTAGGCGGCGAACCCGCCAACCAAGATCAACAGAAAAAGAAGTGGCTTAAAATTCTTCATCGAGATCCGAGAGTGTTTTTAAAAGTTCGACCTTGAGGCGGCTTCTGTTGGCCTTTTCAAGAGTCTTATTGAGAACCTTTTCCGTACTCCAAGGAATTCCTTCAAAAAGAAAGGGATGCGCCTTCTTCATCCCGATCAGATAATAACCCCCGTCCTTGGCCGGGCCGAGGACAAGATCGGCTTTATCCAGATGATCAAAGGCATCGCACAAGAGTGATCGGTCTATCTCGACACAATCGGTGCCAATTAAGACGGTTCGGTCTGAACCATTCACTAACGATTCCTGAAAGGCCGCTGACATTCGTTGTCCCAAATCTCCATCACCTTGCGGCTTTATCTCCAAAGATGGAAACCATTGCCTGAAATCGTTTTCCTTTTGAGGAGGATCGAAACATAGAGTCCGTCGATACTCACCATTCAATGGAAGCGTCTTTTTTATGACCGTCTCGATCATTTCCCGATAGCGAAGGGCCGCCTCGACTGCGCCCACGGTTCGGGCCAATCGGGTCTTCACTTTCCCTGCCTCTGGGTACTTCGCAAAGATGAGGAGACGGTTGTTCAACAACAGTTTCCTTTCTGAGGCATCTCTCCGACCACTTTCAATCCGCAATCAAAAAGCCCATAGTGGGTAGAGAGATCGCCGGTCACGTTGAAGTGTGAGGCATACCGTGTCTGTTGAAGCATCGCGGCGGTATTGCTACAAACCGGAACCGGTCGTCCTTTTTCAAAGAGGTGATGGTCATCCAGAAAGAAGGCATGAGGTGATTCCGGAATTGTTCCCAAGTAGGTAGCGATCTGTCCGTAATCCTCACATCGGTCTTCGAGTTTCATTTTGAATGCCCGGATCGTCGTCGACCAGAAGTCGATCATCCCCGCCTTTGCCTCCACCCCCGGATTTTTCAACTCAATCCGGGAACGGGAGGCAACACGATAATCGTGGCATCCAACCTCAAGAAGAAGACGGCGAAAGTCTTCGAGGTAAAGGGCACCACCGAGGCACTCACCCAAGAGGACTGGATCTTCCGACAATTCCTTCGGCATCCGGCGACCGGTAAAAATATCAGAAAAGTAAAGCTCTCCGCCTGGCTTCAAGACACGAAAGATTTCGGAGAAGACCCGACGCTTATCGGATGAGAGATTGATGACGCAGTTCGAGACAATCAGATCGACGGAGTTATTTTTGATCCCAAGCGATTCAAGATCCTCGATGTATCCCTTTAAGAAACGGATGTTCGATTGTGAGTAGCCAAACTGCCTCATCTGGTAGGGGAGATGTCGTCTTGCCACTTCCAGTTGTTCGTCGGTCATATCGACGCCGATGACCTGACCTTCCGGACCGACCAACTTGGAAAGGATGTAGGAATCGCGTCCGGTGCCGCACCCAAGGTCCAGGACCGTCAGCCCTTTCAAGACCGATGGGATCGGAGAGCCACAGCCATAACATTTTTCGATAATCTCCGGGTGAATCATCTTCACAATTTTACGGAGATGGGACGGAAAACTATTGGTGCCGCAACAGGCGTTGGTCTTGAGGTCTTTTTTTCCCGTCAGGACCTTCCCGTAATAATTTTTAACTTCTTCTTTTGGATTCATTATCTGTGACATGCGAATTTCCTCCCTTTCTTAAATCAGTGAACCGGAACAGGAGCTTCCAGCACCTGCGGTACAACCGTAACAGTGATTCGCAAACTGAATCGGGTCGGATGCCAGTTCATCAAATGACTCGATCTCCCAAATCGTTCTTCTTTTTCCTCCAAGTGGAATCTCAAGCATCTGATTAAAATCACAATCGTAGATTTTGCCATCCCAGCTTATGGAAACGAGGTTGCGACACATCACATGACCGGCCGCCTCTTGGTTGAAATGGGTCACCAGAAGGTCGGTGTATTGATCCAACTCACCTCGACGTTCCAAATAATCGTGAAATCTCTTGATCGGCATGTTGGTGATCGTGAGCAGGTGATTAAATTCGATGTCGAAGAGTTCTTTCAGTTCCTTTTTGTAATCGTCCTCCAACTCCGATTGAGGTGGTGGTAGGAAAGGACCGACCGGATTGTAAACAAGATCAAGGAGAAGACCGGTTCCCTCTTTTCCATATCCCAACTCATTCAGGAGCCGAAGCGCCCGGATACTTTTATCAAAGACCCCGTGGCCCCGTTGGGCCTCGACGTTTTCTTTAGAGTAACACGGAAGTGATGCGACGATCTGAACACGATGTTCCTTGAGGAAACCCGGAGTCTCCTCCTGGCCCTTTTGAAAAAGAACCGTCAGATTACAGCGATCAATCACCTCGCGTCCGAGGTTTCTCGATTCCTCAACCAGAAAACAAAAGTTCGGATTGAGTTCCGGCGCCCCGCCGGTCAGATCAACCGTCCGAATCGTGGGTGACTTCTTCAAAAGTTCCATGAGCCGTTCGGCGATCTTTCGCTCCATGATCTCGGTCCGCTTCGGCCCCGCCTCTACATGGCAATGAAGACAGGCGAGATCACACAGCTTGCCGACATTGATCTGCAAAATCTCAAGCGGCTTCCGTCTGATTTCGAGCCGGTTCTTTTTTAATATCTCCATGAACGGGATCATGAAAAACCCTCCGTCTAAAATTGACAATTATTTCCAACGAAACCCCCAGTCGCCAGAAAATCATCGTGAGCCAATTGACCAGCGTTGTCTTGAGATAACCGTGTCGTTCCCATCTCCTGCTACTTGTCACTGCTTTCTTCGGGTAGAAACAAAGAGGGCCTAAGGTCTTCATCTTTTGAATGAGCAGGACATCCTCCAAAAGTGGTGCCTCCGGGTAACCCCCCAACTTTTTAAAATGGGCCTTGCGAATGAAAATCGCCTGATCGCCGTAGGGGAGTTGAAAAATTCTTTCGCGAAGCCGAACACCAAACTCGATCAGACAACTCTTGAAACCATTTTGGTCCAACGCGAATCGAAAGGCCCCGCCTACGAGTTCCGGCCTTTGATTCATGACTTGGGCAAGTTCGATAAGATCATCCGGATTCACTTTTGTGTCGGCATGAAGAAAAACGAGCAAGTCTCCTTTTGCCTTCGCCGCACCCACATTCATCTGATAGGCACGATTGGCGATTCCTGTCTTTTCCGCATCAATAACGATGACCTCCAATTGAGAATCTTTCTCAAGTTCGGAAAGATTTCGCTTGAGATGAACGCCGTCGTTCAAAGAAGGAATGATGACGCTGATCATTCGAACCTCCATTGGAAAAATCTTTTCAGCCATTTTTGTGTTCGAGGAGAAAGTCGGGATCGCTGATAGGTGTCGGCGATCCGTTTGGAGATTTCGGCGAGTGTCGGATAGATGTGAATCATCGAGGCGACTTTTTTCAGTCCGATCCTTTGGTGCATCGCCAACGCAAGTTCGTGCAGGAGATCCCCGGCATGAGAACCGACGATGGTTACACCCAACAACTGGTCCGATCCCTTCTCGGTCAACACCTTGATGAATCCCTCATCCTCACGGTCACAGACGGCGCGATCCAAATCCTTGAAGGAATAAGAATAAATGTCATGGTGGAGACCCTTTTCCTTGGCTTCTTTTTCGTTCAAGCCAACTCGCGCCACCTCCGGATCGGTGAAGGTGCACCAGGGGACAACACGGTAGTCGATCTTCGATTTTCCGGGAAAGAGTGCATTTCTTAGGATCAGTCGAGCCTGAAAATCGGCGGTGTGGGTGAATTGATAAGGACCGACGACATCGCCACAGGCATAGATATGTTTGGAGGAAGTTCGGAGAGTGTCGTCCACCTCGATCCCTTTTTTTGAGAATTTTATTCCCGCCTTCTCCAAGTCAAGGTTGTTCACGTTTGGGGCACGACCGACGGCGACTAGAATTTTGTCGAACGGGATTCGTTTTTCCTTTTGGCCTTCTTGTACGGTCAGCTCAAAAGATTCACCCGATTTAATTTCAACCGCCTTGTGTCCCGTCAAGACCTCAATCCCTTCACGTTCAAATCTCTCCTTGATGAGAGCAGAAACCTCCACATCCTCCCGGATAAGAAGGGAGTCCAACATTTCAACGACAGTAACCTTCGATCCCAATCGGGTGAAGACCTGTGTCAGTTCGGCACCAATCGGGCCTCCGCCGAGGACGACAAGCCGCTTTGGAACTTCCGTAAGCCCCCAGATATTATCGCTGGTCAGGATCGGCACTTCTTGAATCCCCTTGATCGGTGGCACAAAGGGGGAGGCTCCGGTAGCAATGACAAATCGTTTTGCCGACAGGGTGACGGTTCCATCGGTGATCTCGTAGGGGGAGATGAATCGAAAGGAACCAAAGTGAAGAGCAACACCGAGTCCACGGAACCGGTCGGGTGAATCATGCGGCTCCAATTTTTCCTGCACCGACCGAACCGATTTCATGATTTGGGAAAGATTGATTTCCGGATTGAGATCGGAAAGGCCAAACCGATTCCCCGTCCTCGCATCATATAAAAGCTTCGCCGTTCGGATGATCGCCTTCGATGGGACACAACCGGTATTGAGGCAATCGCCGCCCATCTTCTGTTTCTCGACTAAGGCGACCTTTACTCCCAACCCTGCCGCACCGGCCGCCGACACGAGGCCACCCGATCCGGCGCCGATGACAATCAAGTGGTATTTTCTCAGGTTCATGGAAGCCTCTTCAATTCATGAATTCTTTATGAATTGCAAGAGCTACAACTCGCCGCTGTAGGTGTCGCGTAAACAACCCCCACCACCGCGCCATAAACGAGGTGACCGATCAGACTTCCCATGGCCGGAGCCACGGCACCGGAGAAGAATCCCATCCCCATCATCGGCATCACGACAATCTGGGCCATGAGCCAAGGGGCAATCCCGTACAAGGCACCACGGATGATTGCCGGTCCGGGAAGTCTGTCACTAAAAAAGGTATACCCAAAGGCGAGAACCGTCCCGATCATAAAGTGGGCGACCCAACCGAGTGTCACCGATCCCCCCATGACCCCGGCCAACATCCCCGCAATATCCATCTTCGGTAACCCCATCATCGGGGCGCCGAAGGTGGCAACGATGGTGATTGCCACCGTCCCCAGAATCCCTGCCAGAATCCCCTTCTTAATGTTGATCTTCATAAGTCCCCCTTTTGTTTGGTTTCTATACGTTTTGATGCCGGGGACAGGAAAAAGTCTTGAGAGATTTTGTCTTCCCATTCCTTGAGATTATGCTAGATTTGCAACCCTTGTGGAAAGTCTTCCAAAATCCCAAGATGTTTCCCCCGTTGCCGCATCTAACACCAGTGAGAAGGATTTGATTCGGGGCCTCCGCGAGAAGGCCGATTGGGCCTTTCGCGAATTGATCTCTCGCTGGTCGGATAAACTGTACCGGCTTTCACTCCGGTTCTTGAGACGCCCGGAGGAGGCCCAGGAGATCGTTCAGGAGGTGTGCTTGAAGGTGGTGGAAAAGATTGACACATTTGAAGGTTCCTCTTCATTATATACTTGGCTCTATCGGGTCACCGTGAACGAGTCGTTGATGAGGCTTCGGCCCGATAAAGGGAAGAAAACCGTTTCGTGGGAGGATGTCTTGCCAAAATATGAGAATGGCATCCACACGCAGGAGTTTTCGGATTGGGCAAAACTCCCGGACGAGAGGTTTGCCGAAAAAGAGATACAAGAGTTTGTCCAGTCGGCCATTGAACTCCTGCCCGATGATCTCAAAACCGCCTATCTCTTGAAGGATGTCGAGCAACTGCCGGAGGATGAGGTCTGCAAGGTTTTAGAGCTCACCAAACCAGCCATGAAAAACAGGGTTCACCGTGCCCGGCTATTCTTGAGAAAAAAGATTGAGGCGAAGTATGTCCGTTAAGCACAAAATGATCCGGGCCATGTTTGGCCTCATGGGACTCCCGACCTGTGAGGAGGTGGAACAGTTCGCCTACGACTTTTTGGAGGAGGCTTTGGATTCATCGACAATGAAGGCGGTGGGGCGACACCTCAGGGCGTGTAAGAATTGCCAGCGGTTCATCGCGGCCTATCGCAAGACGGCCGCGTTGGGGAAAATGTTTGAGAAACCGCAACTCGATCCGGAATTCAAAGAGAGTCTCTTTGAGTTTCTGGTTCAAAAGGCAGGAGGAAGGGTATGAAAGAGATTTTGATTCCGCTCGGTGTCAGTTTTCTCTCCGGGATGATCTTGGGACTGGAACGGGAGATGTCGCACAAACCGGCCGGACTCCGCACCCAGGTCCTTGTGAGCCTGGGGACGACCCTCTTTATTATTTCGGGGCAGTTGTTTGGCGGAGAGGTCATCCGACTTGCCGCCAATGTGTTGACCGGGTTGGGGTTCTTGGGGGCCGGTGTCATCTGGCAACAGAAGGGAAATGTTCGGGGACTCACAACGGCGGCACTCATCTGGGTTAATGGAAGCCTTGGCGTTGCCATCGGATTTCAACAATACGTCTTGGCCGGTGCAGGAGTTCTTCTCACTCTCATTGCCCTGCGGCTGTTGGGATTTGTCGAAGAAAAAATTAAGAGCAAGTGTCGGGTTTTCCGTTACGAGGTTGTCACAAAAGAGAATGAAAAAGTCTTGGAGACGATCCATGAAGCCTTGAATCGTTGTCATTTTCAGGAAGATCCACTCACCTTTGAAAAAGGGGCTGATGCAGTCACGGTTCGTTTTGCCTTTTGCAACCCGCCGTTACGGCATCAGGAGTTTGTCGAAAAACTTCGCAAGATGACTGATGTCCTCGGGGTCAAAACCGAATGACCGATGAGAATCACCGTCTACGATTAAAATACCAATGGACCTCATGGGTCTATGACCTCCTCGATTATCCGTGGGAGCGGCAATACCGAAAGTGGCGGCCGGAGATCTTGAAAGACGTTAACGGCCGGGTTTTGGAGGCCGGAGTCGGAACAGGACACAACCTGCGTCACTATTCTTCGTCCGTAAACCTCACTGCCATTGACTTAAGTTCGGGGATGCTTGGTCAGGCGCGAAAACGGGCAAGACAGGTCCGATGCAGAGTGGACCTCCAAGAGGCCGATGCCACAAACTTGAACCGATTCACCGATGGAATTTTTGATTGGTACGTCTCGACTTTCATGTTCTGCGTAATGCCCGACCGCTTGCAACCTATTGCCCTGAAAGAGATGGCGCGAATTCTTAAACCGGGGGGGAGGTTCCGCCTGATTGAGATCCTTTATTCCAAAGACCGCGCCCTACGACTCCGCCAGAAAATCCTCGCTCCGTTTGTCGAGTTTGTCTATGGGGCACGGTTCGATCGAAAAACCTTGGATCATCTTCGCGCGTTTCCATCGCTCAAGGTAACTCGCACGACCTATTTGAAGGCGGATACCTATCTCTTGATTGAAGGGGAAAAAATTTAAGGATTATATTTTTCAAAATCGTTGATGAGCTTTTTGGCTTCTTCCAAGCTCGTTGTCGGGCGCTTGCAGATATTATTCTCGCAGACGTAGATCGTTGGTTGATCGTTCTGCATTGTTTTGCCTTGCAGGATCGCGGGGTATTTTGAATCACCGAGAGGGGCAGCCTCCCCCATTGCCAAGACCTTGTTGGGGATAAAAGATTCAAAAAAGAATTTTCTGATTTCCAGCATTGTTGGATCATCCAGCCTTCCGACGACGGCCACCTCTTTGGACCGATCGAGGTGATAATCAATAGCTGTCATCAGCATGGAATACCCGGCGGGGTATGAGGCGGCAATGCCCGACACGGCGTTCAAAAGTTCCCCCAATCTCTTTTGATACCCTTGATCGAGGGTCAGATCATGAAGTTTTAAGAGATTGAGGACCGAAACGGAATTTCCGGATGGGGTGACACCATCATCAAATTCTTTCTTACGAACCAGAAGTGATTTTTCTTCCGCCTCGGCCAGGTAATAGCCGCCATTCTTTTGATCCCAAAAGAGTTTATCCTGCTGGGATTGAAGATCGACTGCCCACCCAATCCATTGCGGGTCAAAGTCGCTTTCATACAGGGTGAGAAGACCATGGATGAGAAAAGAATAGTCGTTGACCGTTCCGGAATAGCGGCTCTCGCCATCGCGGTATCTCCGTAAAAGTTTTCCGTCCTGATATAGCTTTTGCCGGATGAAGGCGGCCGACTTCCGGGCGGCATCGAGATAACGAGCCTCTCCCAAGACCTGGTATCCCTTTGCCATGGCGGCAATCATCAACCCGTTCCAGGAAGTCAGGATCTTGTCGTCCTTGTGCAACGGCGGGGCTTTAGATCGTTCTTCCTTGCTGAGACGATAATAATCTCCCTCTTTTCCGACCTCACCGGCATCTTGTGCAGAGTAAAATCCCCCTTCGGGGTGGGTCATCTCCCTCAAGACATAATCAAGGGATTGTGTGACAACCTCGGCATACCTTTGCTTTTTGGTGATTTGGTATGCTTCGAGATATGTCCAAACGAGGAGCGCATTGTCGTAGAGCATTTTTTCATAGTGGGGTTCATTCCAGTCTTTATCTGTTGCATAGCGATGAAACCCGCCTCCAATGTCGTCATAGATACCTCCACGGGCCATCGCATCAAGGGTTTGCGTCACCATGGCAAGGGCCTTGGGGCTGCCCGTCCTGCGATGGATTCTCAAGAGAAGTGAAAGCTCCATGCTGTGTGGAAACTTCGGTGCACCTCCGAAACCACCGTTTGTTTTGTCGAAGTTTTTCTCCAACTGTTGAAACGTCTTTTGGAGAGTGCGGGTATCCGCATTTGCCGTGCCGGAGACTTCGCTTTCTTTTTGAAGAAACTCGGTGATTTTGGTCCCCGACTCCAGAATCTTTTCCGGATTCTTTTGCCATGAGTCCTGAATTTGAGAGAGAAGTTGAAGGAATTGTGGACGCCAGAAGAACGTTCCGCCAAAAAACGGTTTCAAATCGGGAGTCAGAAAAATAGAGAGCGGCCAGCCGCCGCGGCCGGTCATCCCGACGACCGCATCCATGTAGATTTGATCGACATCCGGGTGTTCCTCCCGATCCACTTTAATACTGATAAAATCTTTATTGAGGATTTCCGCAACATCCTCTCTTTCAAACGAATCTTTCTCCATCATGTGGCACCAGTAGCAGGTCGAATAACCGATGGAGAGAAAGATGATCTTGTTTTCCTCCCGTGCCGCTCGAAAGGCTTCATCGCCCCACGGGAACCAATGAACAGGATTGTCTTTGTGCTGGAGAAGGTAGGGACTTTTTTCTTCGCCGAGGCGGTTGTATTTTTTGATGGAGGTTTTGCCTTGATTAGGGTTGACGGACTCGACGCGGGAAGAAAAATAATCTCCCTTCCAGAAGGCAATGGCCCCCAGTATCAGTACGCCATCCCTCCTGACCTGCTCGTGAAGATCGTCCGGGAGAAATTCATTGAGAAGACCCCAACGCTGACGCTCCTCCAAAGGTATCCCAGCGATCAAGAAAACGAATACGTCAGTACCATCGCCCTTCTCGACGTTCCGGAGTCAGAGGTCAGAGAGATGCTCAAAGACCAACCTCAATTCCTCGCCCACTTCCTCGATTGCCGAATCCATGCAAGAGAGGTGCTGGAAGGAAAACTCGCCGACCTAAAAACACACCTTCGGGTCAGTTGAGCTTGGAGGTCTTGAACCCCGTCTTGTTCGCTTCCTGAATGATCTGGTCAGCGGTCGCGGGTGATCCGTACTTGCAAATCCCCTCTCCCTTTTCCCGATCAATCGTGATCTCCTTGCAGAGTGATGAGAGTTGCTTCTTGACCTTCGCCTCGCACATCCCGCAGGTCATCCCCTCGATCTTCATCTTGAGAGTCTGTGGTTCCGCCGCTGACAGCAGTCCCGGCAGAAGTAATGCCATGACGACAGTGATGATTTGTTTCATTTTGTTCCTCCTTGGATTTCTTTGACTGCCTTTGCAATATCTCCCAAACAGCAACTCTTCTTTGGATTGACAGCTTCGCACCGACAGTTACCGGCTTTTATTTGCGCCCTTAAAAAATCCGGTATTGTTGTCTTTCCGGTTTTTTTGATCTCCTGCTCGATATCCTGCCTAAAAATATGAAAACAGTAACAGATCGGCGATGAATCATACCTCTCTTTCACAGGAGATGCCGGGGCTTGGGCTGTCTCCTTGTCGCTGACTTCACACTCTCCGTCAGAACAGTTTCCCATAGTTGGCTCCTTAAGATGCAATCAAATGCGGTCCGATCAAAAAGATCGCCGCCAATGCCGTTGAGATCCACAAGAGAATCTTCGTCCATTTCTGACTCGTCGGGTTGCAGAGCTTGGCATCCTCGCCTGCCTTGCCGGCAGGCAGGCAAACCGCCTGTTTCCTTCCATAAACCAGGTAAAAGGCGGTCCCCAATAAGAGGATGGTCAGGATCGTAAAATACTTCTGATAGGGGACCAGGGCCGAGGCAAAACCAACAGTTCCGGTCAGTCCCAACAAAAGAAGCGGCAAGGCACAACAGGAACCGAAAAGGGCGGTCGCACTCGCCCCAACGGCGGTGATTCGTGAGAGTTGCATCAGTTCTTTCCCCCTCTCTTTCGACGACCTGCCGACTCGATAATCTCACAAATGCAGGTCGTTTTACTCTTGCGAACCCTTTTCCAATTTCTAAGAAGACCCCCGATTGTTTTCTTCAACCGACCCATCTCCTTCATCTTTTGATGCAGGGTCGAGATTTTCGTCTCAAGGAGTTCCACCACATGTTCGCAGGGCTTTCCTTTAAGCCTCTTTGCCTCGATCACCTTCTTGATTTCATCAAGGGTCAATCCAAGCCCCTGTGCCGTCTTGATGAATCGGATAATATCAATTGTTTCCTGCGGATAGAGACGGTAGCGAGAGGAAGACCTCGGAGCCACAGGGACGAGACGCTCCTTTTCATAGTACCGGACCGTCCACGGATCGACACCACACTGTTTTGCCAACTCGCCAATAAACAACCCCGAATGCATAGAGGCATTATAAACCTTTGAGTCGACTCTAAGGTCAAATTGTTTTTTTACGGCATCCGGCGTTCGGCGCCGTTCTCATCCCACCAACAGAATTCAATAAAAAAGCCTCCACGAGGGAGGCTTTTTTTATTGATGCTCCGGGGGTGGGATTCGCCCTTCGCTAAAGACAGGCCAATCACGCTCAGGGCGTCAGCGCCTCACTTCCGGCGGCCGGAATTGGCCGCCTCATCCTCCCTCATCGGTCGGCGTTCGGCGCCGTTCTCATCCCACCAACAGAATTCAATAAAAAAGCCTCCACGAGGGAGGCTTTTTTATTGATGCTCCGGGGGTGGGATTCGAACCCACGACCAAGTGATTACAGGTTCCCCATCACTTTCATGATGGCCTGGACTATCTCTTTACCCTCTTTTAGAGGGTAGTGGGCGCTCGAGGGGAGATTATTCTTTCGTCACTCCCTAGTCTCTGCACCTTCCTCCCACTTTTGAGGTTGGGAAGCTTGGCTCAGGATTGCCGTGTCCCTTAGCTGGGATTTAGGGTTCCCTGAGTTCACCCACTTTTCGACCACGGTCACCCGTGGAAGCTGCATTGAGGCATGGGTTTCACGGTGACAATTCGCACAGAGCATCACACATTTATCCAATTCCTTTTGGACACGTTGCCAACTTCGCGAATGACCATACTGCGAAATGGCAAAATCCTTTTGGAGAGGATCTAAATGGTGAAACTCCAAGGCCTCCAGGCATTTCATGTAACCGCAAAGGTTACATTGGCCGCCTTTGTAGTCGATTGCCATTTGACGGACTTTCTTTCTCCGTTTAGCAACCGCCTTAATATTCGCTTCTCGGCGGTCCTGATACCTTCTTGTCTCCCGTCTAGCCACCATACCTCCTTTCTACAGTCACCTACTCTGCCGCTGAGCTACCCCGGAAAAAATAGGATGCCGACCTGGTTTCCTAACAGATGTCCAGAGACGGTTCAAGTGGAGAATTTCAAAGCGTTTTTAGTGTTCCCTCTAGTCTTCCTACCCAAAAAGTGATAGATTGGGCAAAATCTAAAAAAAGGGGGGGGTATGTTTTCCAAAGAATCGTTGGCCATTCTTGTTTCCGTCATCGGGTTCGGTTTGTGGCTCGGGTGCGGTGGGGACAGCAGTACGAGCAAGACAGATACTCCTACAAAAACCAGTTGCGATGGCACGGTGGAGACGGCGTTGGTTGGCAATTGGCGGATTTTGACGGAGACCAAATATTATACGAATAGCCTTCCCCCCTCCACGGTCACCCCTCCCAGCACGTTGGTGGTGCTGGATGCCGACGGTGGCTGGACCTTCGGCTCCTCGAGTGGCACCTGGTGTGTCGCCTCGATTGTCGCCAGTGACTGGACCACCTGGGCCATCGCGGATTATGGAGCCAAGCGGAAATTGATTTTAACCAACTGGAATGACACGACGGAACAGGGACCGATCGATGAACCGACCGGTGCCATCGATAACCTCTGGATCATCTACAGCGATACCGGCGATAGCGGCCCCGGCACGATCTGGATGAAATTGGGGGCGAGTGGTTGAAAATAACCCTTTAAAACCTGATAAATACCCCGCAACGATCCTTGAGGACAGACGATAAGTCTCGTCAATCGAGGATTTATGGGGCTAACACAAAGTGATGCTTTAGGCCTTAGGGATACGCTGACCAGTCTTTGGAATCGCGCCCGTCGGGAACAATATTCCCAAGTCCCAACGTCGGAGCAGATGACTAGGGCCGAACAGGCATTGGATTGGCTCGCGGCCGGAGAGAGTGACAGGCTCGCCGAGGACGCAAAGGCCCAAGAGGCGTTGCGGGTGGTCCTCTCTTTTGGCGGGCGGTACCTCCATTTTTCGCGGGAGGCCAGCTTTGCCAACCTCCTTGCTGAGGCATGGACCGTTTTAAGGAGAATCGTTGAGGGAGGGAGTCCGCCGGCCGCTGGCAAGGCGGCGCCAACGCAACCTTTTAGTCCCTCTCTTTTTTCTGCAAGCCCCTTTCCCCCATTGCTCCGGGCAGACGGCTTTGAGAAGACCTTTGAAGGGTCTCTCGATCAGGTTCGTCAGGCCTTGAGGGGATCACCCGAGGGGGGCAGGATTTTTACACCCCAGGAGGCCGACCTTGTCAGTCGGGATATAGAAACCCTCCAGCGAATCATAACCGATGAAATAGTCCCGCGGTTTGGCATCTATCTCTCACCGAGATACAGCGTAGTCGTTCTTTCCAGACAGGGGGCGCCGTATGCCTGGATCATCCGGCACCGGCCGACAGGGCATGTGGTGACCAGCCGGTTTTCTGACCAACGGAGACCTTCTCTCATTTTTCCTTTTTCCCGGAAAGAGGTGATGCTCCGTTTTGACCGGCAAACCGACACCCTCTTTTTAGCCGGGAGAACGGCGGCTGGGAATCCATTCTCACTGGAGGGGCGTTTTGCCCGTTCCTCGGAGGGACGGTTTATTCGGGTTCAGGGCAGGCAGAGGGATGCTGACCCCTGGATCCGAAATTTTTTTGGCATTGATGAATGGCTGCAAGAAATGTGCGGGGCTAAGGGGGATAATGAGGGTGACCGGGTCGATTATTTTCGTGCCGGGAACGACCGGATGCTCACCCGGTGGGACCCCTCGGGACTTTTTAAAGATGCCACCGTACAGAATTGGAAGGGAGGACTCTTTGGTTTAAGTCCGGTTATTGCCAGAGATGGACGTCGTTACCATTATGACCCGGGTAAGAGGCTTTACCCTCGATGGGCCGGCATTGTCAGGGGGCCCAACCAGCGACCGATCGTCTTTGAGCAGGTCCACGACCTGGGACTCAATGTTATTCGTTACGAGATCGCCCACCCCTACCTTGTTGCCCGTCTGGAGGTTCTGGGTGTTTCGGAGGTCGAGATCATCTTCCGTTTGGTCGAGGAGGATGGCGATTCCATGCAGGTTCGGGTCGATTTAATGGGAGAAGATGTGATTTTGGAACCGGAGGGAGGCCGAGGTCGGGGAGGCCCCGGGTTCGCCCCTGTTGGTCCTTCACCATCCATCGTGCCTGGCGATCCAAATACCCCTTTTCGAACGGAAGGACTTCGGACAGTATGGGAAGGGCTGACTCCTGGGGAGAAGGCACAATTTGGGAACCTGCCGGAAGGGTCGGGTGACACACCATTGTATGAAGCACTCTTGGTCGAGAGGGTCGGTTCAGAGGCGGTTCACGGCGGGGTCCTTTTAGAACGGGGGGCGGCGGAGAGGGCGGCCCTTGGGAGTCGCCGGATGGTTTTTGAACGATGAGATCACCAATCTTCTTGGAGATTTTTACCCGGGGGCTAAGGCGTTTTTATGTTATTGACATTTATGCAGTATAAGTGCATATTATCCGCATGTGGATTGAGCGCTATTATGGATCCGTCTGCGAGAGGCTTGCCCGAGAATTCCCTGCCGTTTTATTGACAGGGCCGCGGCAGGTGGGCAAGACGGCCCTATTGCGACATGACTACCCTCATTCTACCTATGTCAGTTTTGATCATCCCGCTGTGGCCCGGCAAGCCGAGTCAAATCCCAACGAGTTTTTTGCCTCTCTCAAGGAACCGGTCATCCTCGATGAAGTCCAGTACGTGCCGGAGATTTTTCGTCATCTGAAAGTGCTCATTGACCGAAACCGAAAGAACGGCCGATTCTTCCTGACCGGATCGCAAAGTTTTTCACTGATGGAAGGGGTCTCTGAAAGCTTAGCCGGCCGTTGCGGCATTGCCGAGATGCACTCCCTCTCCCTTGATGAAATCAGTCGCCATGACTCAAGTGTGTCTGATGCTCAATATATTATCCAAGGAGGCTTCCCAGAGCTCTACAAAGGTGGCATTGAGAACGTGAAGGATTGGTTTGGATCGTATCTGGCGACCTATTTAGAACGGGATGTCCGAAACGTCAGGAACGTTGGAGATCTGAGGGATTTTGAAAGATTGTTGCGAGCCCTCGCTTCGAGAACGGCCCAGCTTCTTTCTTATTCAGATTTGGCACGTGACGTTGGCATCGCACCCAATACTGCAAAACAGTGGATCTCCATCCTCAGAGCCTCAGGACAAATTTATCTTCTGGAACCTTACTTCGAAAGCCATGGGAAAAGGCTGATTAAATCACCCAAACTCTATCTGATGGACACGGGTCTCGCCTGTTATCTGACAGGGATTTCCTCTTGGGAAGATTTGATCCGTTCCCCATTAACCGGGGCGATCTGGGAGACGTTTATTGTTGGGGAGGTCGTTCGCTATTTTCTCGCTCGGGGCGAGAAATACCCGCTGTGGTTTTGGAGGACTGCCTATGGGGATGAGGTGGATTTGTTGATTGAACGGGGGGGGAGGTTCATTGCGATTGAAGCAAAATTTGCCGAATCACCGTCCGGAAGTGATTGGAAGGGAATCAAGGCCCTGAAAGATTTCTATGGTGAAAAACGTATTGAGAGGAGCTACCTGGCTTGTCGGACAAAACATCCCTACTTGAATTCCGATACGAACACAAAGGTGATTCCTGCCAGCTCGATCGGAAAAAGGAAGCTGGAAAAATCGAGGGAGTAAGGGGCCATTTTTCCTCTACATGGTTTTTAAACAATGAAGGTCAAGATCTGCGGGATCAAAAAAGTTTCAGAAGAAGGTAAGTCAGAGAGGCGACCATTCCTGCCGCCGGGATCGTGAGGAGCCAGGCGAGGAGGATCGAATTAACCACCCCCCACCGGACGGCGGAGAGCCTCCGGGTCGAACCGACCCCCATAATAGCGCCGGTGATGGTGTGAGTGGTGCTGACCGGGATCCCGGCGAAGGTCGCCATAAAGAGTGTTGTGGCGGCCGCTGTTTCCGCCGCAAAACCGCCGACCGGCTGTAGTTTGGTAATCTTCATCCCCATGGTTTTCACAATCCGCCACCCCCCGAACATGGTCCCCATCGCAATAGCAAGGTGGCACAGAAAAATCACCCAGAGTGGGACGTAAAATTCGCTCCCCAGATGCCCGGTGGAAAAAAGGAGGATGGCAATAATCCCCATCGTCTTCTGGGCATCGTTGCCGCCATGCCCGAGGCTGTAAAGGCTGGCGGAGAGGAGTTGCAGGCGCCGGAAGTATTTATCCACACGGGAGGGGGCGGAGCGGTAGAAAAGCCAGTTTACCAGTGTCATCACGATGAATCCGAGCAGAAGTCCCATCAACGGTGAGACAAGGATGAAGATGCAGATCTTGATCAGGCCGCTGGCGATCAGCGAACCAATCCCGGCCTTGGTGATGGCGGCGCCGACAAAACCGCCGACGAGGGCGTGGGAGCTGGAAGTAGGCAGTCCCCACCACCAGGTCAAAAGGTCCCAGACGATCGCCCCGATCAATCCCGCAAAGATCACCGAGATGCTCATGACGGTGGGATCGACGATCCCCTTGCCGATCGTGGTGGCGACATGGACCTTGAAGACGAAAAGGGCGGCAAAATTAAAAAAGGCGGCCCAGGCAACGGCCGATCTCGGGGAAAGGACTCGCGTGGAGACAATCGTCGCCACGGAATTGGCGGCGTCGTGAAAACCGTTGATGAAGTCAAAGCCCAAGGCAACAACAATGACAAGGATGATAATCAGGAGTGAATGGGACTCAAGCATTCTTGAGGACGATTCCTTCAAGGACGTTCGCGACATCCTCACAACAGTCGGCGGCGCTTTCCAACGTTTCCAGGACCTCCTTTTCCTTGATCACCCTGATCGGGTCTTTTTCCTTCTCAAAGAGGTTGGAGATCGCAATCCGCATCGCCTCATCCGCTTCGTTTTCCAACCGGTTGATCTCGATGCATTGGGCCAGGATCATCTCCGGTTTCTTCATGTTTCGGAGGCGCAAGACCGCCTTGGCGACCTCTTCAACCGCTCTGACCAAGATCCGGACCACCTTTTTCATATCCTCCCCCGGTGTCGAGACCTTATAAAGGACCATCCGGTTGGCGGCGCCGTAGATCAGGTCGAGGATATCATCCAGCTCACTGATCAACGCATGGATATCTTCCCGGTCAATCGGGGTGATGAAGGTCTTGTTGAGCATTTCAATCGTGTCGTGGGTAATCTGATCCCCCGCATGCTCCGCATCTTCTAATTTCTTTAATTTTTCAGGCAGGCGGGTGTAATCGGAAACAAAATCGGCCAGGAGACGCGCCCCGTGGATGCTGTTGTTAGCCGCCTTTTCGAAGAGGTCAAAAAAGGCGGTTGATTTGGGGAAGAGTGACATGGAATTACCCCTATAATGATCGCACCTGCCCTCGTCAATGATCTTCTTCTGTTGCTTATCATCCTTCTTTTTTCTTTACGATTCATTCATCCTAACGTAAGGAGGAACAGACGATGAAGACAATGCTGATCCGGTGGAGTTTGATGATCTGGTTGCTCCTCTTGGCCGTTCCCCCGCTCCATGCCGAAGAGACGGAGGGGACAAAAGAGGTGTCATCGAAGGTTGAGTATAAGGTTGGCGAGGGTTTGCAAGTCACTTCAGCCGATGGATCCCGACAGATCAATTTTCAGGAACGGGTCCAGGGGCGGTTTACCTACAATGCCTTGGACGCCGTGGCGGATACGGAGACCTTCGCGATCCAACGGGGCAAGATTCGGGTCTTTGGGTTTGTCTTTGAAAAAAGGCTCCAGTTTGGTCTCCAGATAAACCTGGCCACTCGGAACGCCGCAACCACCACAGCGGTCTGTCTGGATGCCGGCTGTACCAAGACCGCCAATGCGGTCACTGCGGAGGGTACGACCGGCCTGGCGACCCTCGAGGATTTTTTTATCGATTGGGTACCGACCGAGACCCTTGGCATCAAGTTTGGCCAGTTTGATGTTCCTTTCCTGATCCAGCAGTTGACCTCTGATGGCAAACAGCAGTTTGTGGATCGATCCCTCGCCACCGATTTTTTCAACTTCGGCAGGGATATCGGGATCTCCCTGCATGGAAACCTCTCCGATCATTTCGGTTATGCCATCTTTGTGGTCAATGGTGAAGGGGTGAACAATCTGAACCGAAACAAGGCGGTGCTGACAGGGCTCCGTCTGGAATTCCCAATTCTTGGCAAATATTCTTATTCGGAATCGGATAGCGATGATTCTGACAAACCGAATCTGGGGGCCGGTCTCGCCTATGCCTTCAACAAATCGGCCAATGCGACACAAGGAGGGACGATTGCCGCCGGGACCAAGGCCTCCCATGCGACGATCGATTTGGGGTACAAACATAAAGGATGGTCTTTTCAGGGGGCAGGGATGTTGACCCGGACCCATGAGACGGCCGCCTTTACCAATTGGGGGTACAACGGGCAGGCCGGCTGGTTTGTGATCCCCAAAAAGTTCGAGGTTGTGGGTAAGGCCGGCGGCACCATTTTTTCAGGCGCCGTCCCTAACCAGTATGAGTATGCCTCGGGGTTTAATTATTTTATCAAAGGACATCCAATCAAGTTGCAAACCGATTACACTTTTCTTATCAATAACCGCGGGCAAGACCTCAAGGACCACCGCATTCGAACACAAATGCAGGTGACATTCTAAAGGACGGTTCACCCCAATGAAACGTTGGTTTATCAATTTTTTCCTCCTCTTTTTCCTTCCTTCTTTGGTTTTTGCCTCACCCAAGGGTGATTCACCCAAGAGGGTCATGGTTGTCGTCCTCGACCAGATGCGGCCGGATTATATTGAGACCTACAACCTGACGAACCTTAAAAAATTGCGAGACAATTCTCTCTCTTTCAAAAATGCCAACGTTGGCCATTTTCCCACGAATACCGTTATGAGCCATCCGGTGATCGGGACCGGGCTCTTTCCCAAGCATTACGGCTGGAGCGATGAACTGTATGAGGACCGGGAGGGGTGGTTCGGTCCGAAGGGGGAGCGCTCGATTACCGCCGATTTTGGTCTGAAGCAGTTTCGAAAAATTTATCAAAAAAATCTCCCCCGTCCGACCGCGCTGTCTCTTTTGAAGGAAAAGTTGGGGGGGGAGGTGATTGCGATCGGTCAGAAAGATTACGCCGCGATCACGATGGGGGGATTGGATGCCGACCGGGTCATTGTCCCTTCGGGTAAAATCAAGAAGGGAAAATGGAAGGGGTGGCGTCGGCCGGACGGACTGAACGTTCCATCCTATATTGCCAAACCGGTGGGGGGCCGGTTCTGGCTCGATTGCCGGGATGATTATGGGACGAAGGGGAGTCTCTACCCGTTGGATGGGAACCGCTATGTTCCGGGGGAGGATCCGGAGCATTGGGGAGGGGATTTTTGGACGACCGATGTTGCCCTTGCCGTCATTGAAAAAAATCCGGAGTGGCGTGTCCTGTTGGTGACTCTGGGGGGGGTCGACAAGATCGGTCATCTCTTTGGAGAGATGGATAACCCGGCGCAACAAAAGGCCACGGCCGATTTCCCCTACAATTTTCGTCGTGTTTTGAAAATTGCGGATGAACAGGTGGGGCGTCTGGTGGCTGATCTGAAAAAAAGGGGGCTCTGGGAGAAGACCATTTTCATTGTGACGGCTGACCATGGCGGTCTTTCCTCCGCCAAACATTTTTATGGCGAACGACAAAGGCCAGGACACGATGGCCACGACAATTTTTACTACGGTCCTTTTCAACGGAGTCGTGACTACAAGCCGTCTGTTTTAGCCCGGAAGTGGCTTGATGGCCGCGTCGAGAACGCCCTTCTTTCAACCGCCAACCGGATCTGGTTGAATGAAGAGGCCAAGAGGGATGTCCCGGCACAATGTCGTCATTTCAGTCAAATGCCGGCGGCTATCGCTGTTTATAGAAAAAACGGGGAAGGGGACTCTTACTTTTATGAACGTTGTTCTCCTTACCGTGGTCCCCATCTCCCTCCTTTTTTGGATCCAGTCACCCTTCTGAATACCTCCGCCTCCGGGCAGGCGCCGGATCTTGTCGTTCAACTGGCGGACGATTCCGGTTATGCCCTCTTGGGGGATCATGGCGGTTTTCAGGAAAAGTCGATGCGGATCCCGTTTTTCCTCCATACACCGGGGATTCAACCGGCCATGAGTCATTGCCCGATCCGGTTGGTCGATCTCCTCCCCATCGTCATGACCCAAGTCGGGGTGAAGCCCCCTTCCTGGATGGATGGGAATACCGACTGCTTAAAACCATGAAAAAGTGCCTCCTATTTTTTAGTTTCCTGTTTCTATCTTCCTCTTTTGCCCAAGAGAGTCGTCCAACCAGCGGGGCCAAGGCGTTTCTGCCCGATATCAGCCTGATCGGTTCCTTTGCGGGGGCTTATTTTAAGGAAGATCCCACAGGCGATCAGGGGGAGAATCCGTCACGGACCGGTTTTAATCTGCAAGGGATGGAGCTGGCCTTGCAGTCGGTCATCGACCCTTATGTGAGAGGGGATATTTTTATCCTTTTCAAAGAAGACGCGGTGGAGGTGGAAGAGGCGACGGTGACAACGCTTGCGCTTCCTTGGAACCTTCAGCTCCGTGCCGGGAAACTACTGGCAAAATTCGGACGGGAAAATACAAGACATCTGGAACAACTCAACTTTGTCGACCAGTCGTTTACCAACCGGTATTTCTTCGGGACGGAAGGGTTCCGCGAATTGGGGGCTGAGATCTCACTCCTCTTTCCGGCCCCCTGGTTCTCGGAACTGACCTTTGAATTTCTTCAAGGGGAAAACAAGGGGAACTTCGACGGCCTCCGCAAGAGGGATTTTGCCTACTTGGGCCACTGGACCAACGGTTTTGACCTGACGGATGATCTGGCTTTGCAATCGGGGTTTTCCGCGGCCTTTGGTTTTAATGACACAGCCCAGGGTAAGTTGACCCAGATCTACGGGGCGGACCTCTACCTTCGCTGGAAACCATCCAACCAGAGCGGCTTGAAATGGCAAACGGAGTATTTCCTCCGCCGGAGAAATGAGGTCCCTCAGGTTACAGTTGAAGGGGGGCTTTATTCCTCTCTCGTTTTACGGTTCGCCCGACGGTGGGAAAGCGGCGTCCGTTTTGATTTCATTGGTCTTCCCAAGGAGGATTTTCGGAGACGGGCCTATGCCACTGATCTCACTTTTTTGGCCTCCGAATTCTTCAGACTCCGAGCCCAGTACAATCTTGTGGTGACCGGTGGCACGGACAAACTGGGGCATGAGGCGTTTTTACAACTGCAATTTAACATGGGGCCGCATGGAGCGCATGCATTTTGATAAATGAAAAAATTACTTATTTTATTCTTAGTGACTATTTCCCCTTTATCAGCAATCGCCAAACTGAATATCGTAACGACAACGCCGGACTTGGCGGCACTCGCAAAAGAAGTCGGGGGAGATCGGGTTGCCGTGATCAGTCTCGCCCGAGGGGATCAAGACCCACACTATCTGGAACCAAAACCAAGTTATGCTGTTAAACTGAATAGGGCCGACCTTCTGATTGCGGTCGGTCTCGATCTGGAAATCGGTTGGCTGCCGGTCCTTTTAACCCAGTCGCGTAATCCCAAAATCCAACCGGGCAGTCCGGGTTATCTGGAACCGACCTCCGGCGTCCGTATTTTGGAAATACCGCATGGCCCGATTGATCGCTCGCAAGGGGATGTCCACCCGTTGGGGAATCCCCATTACTGGCTCGATCCCCGGAACGGCCTGGTTATCGCCTCCCAGATCGCCTCCCGCCTGAAGGAGATCGATCCGGAGGGGGATTATGCCGCGCGTTTTTTCGATTTTGAAAAAAGGTTGAAGGCCCGAATAGCGGTATGGGAAAAGGAAACCGCCCCTCTTCGGGGGAAGAGAATTGTGACCCACCATAAGAGTTTTTCCTATTTTGTCGATTGGGTCGGTCTTCAGGTTGCCGGTCTTGTGGAGCCGAAGCCGGGGATCCCGCCTCCCCCTTCCCATCTTTTGAAACTGATCAATCAGGTCCGGCAGGAAAATATTTCCCTTTTGGTCACGGAAAATTATTATGATCCGAAACCGTCCCGTGAAATCGGCCAAAAGACCGGTGCGAAGGTCCTCATCCTTCCTACCTCGGTGGGGGGAGAGGCGGGGGTTGGGACCTATGAGGCGCTTTTTGACCGTCTGATCCGGAAACTCAAGGAGGGGCTCCCATGACCGCGGTTGAATTTCTGCTCCCCTCTTTTATCGCCTGCCTCATCCTGACCGGCATCCATGCCTACCTCGGCATCCATGTAATCAGCCGGGGGGTTATTTTTATTGATATCGCCCTGGCGCAGATTGCCGCTTTGGGAATGACGGTCGCCCTCCTGTTCGGTTTTGCCCCGGAGAGTCAGATAGCCTACGGGATCGGTCTTGTCTTTACCTTTGCCGCCTCCCTCTTTTTTGCCTTTTTTCGGGAAAAACGGATCCCGCAGGAGGCGGTGATCGGTGTTGCCTTTGCGGTCAGTTCGGCACTGGCACTTTTGGTCGCCGATCGACTTCCCCACGGTTCAGAGCATTTAAAATTCATCCTGACCGGGAATATCCTCTGGGTTGGTTGGCACCAGATTGCGAAGACGGCGGTGATCTACGCGGCGCTCGGATTTTTGCATTACCGGTTCCGCCGGTCCTTCTTGCTGGTTTCCACCGATCCGGAGGAGGCCCAAAGAAAGGGACTCCGGCTCTGGTTCTGGGACCTCCTCTTTTATCTCTCCTTTGGTTTGGTCATTACCAGTTCGGTCCAGATCGGCGGGATTCTGCTCGTCTTCTCCTTTTTGATCGTACCGGCCCTGATCGGCTTTCTCTTTTATCCGGACCTGCGTCGGAGACTTTTGCTCGGCTGGTTGGTGGGTGGACTGACAAGCCTTGCCGGGATCACCACTTCCTATCTGGCTGACTGGCCCACGGGCGCCGTGATTGTCGCCTTTTTTGGCCTTTCGCTCTTTTTGGGGATCACGGTCCGTCGTCTCCAACGCGGTCCAGTCGCATAATACCGGGTTTCATTCAACCCGGGTGGGGCAAAAAAAACCTGTCTGTTAAAAGTCTTGCAGGACCTCCAAATCCTTTTAATCGGGCTGTGGGGGAGTCAGAAAAACCCCACCTTCTTAATTTCCATTTTTTGATTCCTCAATAAAATCAAGACTCGAAAGGGGTGGCACCCGATATGCAGCCCATCCATGGGGAAGGGGTGCGGTTGATTCATGGGGGGTCGGCATGAAACCTGTTCCGTTCAAATCTTCGAGGGTCGTCCTCTTCTTGTCAGTCCTCTTTTTATCCATGGCTTCGTGGGGGACGGTTCAAGCTTATTCCTACTGCTGGTCTTCCGGAACCGGTAACGGCAATACCTGGCTTTCCGGGACGATCACGGCGGGGGGGGTCGGCATCAAGGATGCCAGCGTCTGCCTGAATCCGGAGACCTGGTTTAGCGGTTATTACTATGCCTACGAGTGTGCCTGTACTGACAGCCAGGGGAATTACTCCTTTAAAAAGGAGACCGATCCAGCCTCCTCCTGCTACTACAGCTATTATGACTATTGGAGTGGGAAGACGAATCGGTATTGCAGTTGGAAGAATGCCAGTTGCTCTAAATACTGCATCGAGAATGACAACAATGGCTGGTATGTCGGGCAGACCTTTGCGACGGAACGTTACAAGGTTACCGCAACACCGCCATGGAGTTCTTCCATGGCCGACAGGTATGGGAGTTGCACAACTACGGGCGTCACGATCAATTTTGACGGTACCACTGTAGCCGATTGTCAGCTTCCCTCAAAGAACATCATTATTCGCTTAAGGGTCGTGGATGATGATGGGCGAGCGGTCACCTATGGATTACAAGGGTATGTCAGCGGCCCCTCCTACAGCTACAAGGAGATTGATGGGGAGTTCAAGGATTACTACGTAACGCCGGGGCAGTATTGGGTTGGGGCCTACCCGACCGATTACCGTTACTCCCGCTATTCCTGCATTTCGAACAAGACCGTGGAGGTGAAAGAGGGGGATTTGGTCAAAGAGGTCACCCTCAAGGCAAAGAGGAACTCGGCGATCCTGGCAGGGACCGTGACCGGAAGCGATGGCGCCCCGTTATCGGGGGTCTCTGTCAGCGCCGGCAATTACGATTACAGCGGTGCGGATTCCTGTTACGCCTCAGGGTGGGCGCAAACGGATCACCGCGGGAACTTTTCTTTTAGCCTTCCGTCAGGAAGCTATACACTCTGGGTCTATCCTCCTTATAACAACAACTCTAACGCGGTGACCTATAGCAGTGCCTCCAAGGCGGTGACGCTGACGGTGAATCAGACAACCACTGAGAATATCGTTTTGGCCAAAAAGGATAGCCAAATCTGCGGGACGGTGAGGGCTGGGAACGGTAATGGGTTGCCCAAGGCCTGGGTCTCCGCCTGGACTTACGGGAATGGTGTCAATGACTGGGCGAACCGGGAAACAGATGCCTCCGGCAATTACTGCCTCAACACCTTGAAAGGAGTTACCTATAGCGTCCAAGCCTATTACTGGGATGGGTCGGGCAACGATCAATCGATTTCCAACTGCAGTCGCGAGGCGTTGGTGTCGGTGACCTCTCCCGCCACGGGGATTGATCACACCTTTGATGTCTGGGACAGTTCGGCTACCTTTGTGATGCTGGATGAAAATAACCAGCCGATCACCAGTGGTCTTGGCGGTGGGGGGGATATCCGTCCCAAGAACAAGACCAATAACCAGTACTGGTGTGGTTCCTGGTTCTCGTCCTCTAACGGGACGGTAACCAAGAAGCTTTCTTCAAAGACCGACTATTGTGCCAATATCTATACGTGGGGCATTCCTTCTTATGATCCGGAGAAGACGGAGCATTGTTTCAAGACCGGAGAGCCGGGTGAGAACACCCGGGTCCCCATTCAGATGGTGCCGTCTAATGCAACGATCTCCGGGGAGTATGTTGATTCCGACGGGAACTCGATGTTCCCCAGTGTGAACTATCTCTCTGTCTACGGCACCAAAGGGAACATTTGGAGGACCTTCACTGCTGGCCCTTCTGGTTATTCCGGCAAGGTTTCTGCCGGGAAGTGGGCGATCGGTTTCTGGCTTGACTGGAACAGCGGGTGGGTTTCCCAGCCGCCTGGTTCGAAGACCGCCCTCCAGATCGGCTCGGCGGAGACCAAGACCTATGACCTGATCTTTTACAAGGTTGGTTATATCAAGGTAACGGTGAAGAACGACCTGGACGAACCGATGAAGTGGGTCTGGGTGGATGCCAACCCTTATTCCGCCGGGGATGAGGGGGGGAATGAGGAGAAACGGTGTTACTGGAACAACGGCTGTTATACCAACAGCAACGGTGAGTGTACCGCCTATGTCGGGGCGGCTACCAAGGGGACCACCTACTTCCTCCGTGCCTTCCGCCCCTGGAGCGAGATGAACAACGAGAAATTAACCCTCCCGGAGGAGGTTGTTGTCAAGGTGTTCCCCGGCGAAACGGTGGAGGCCAAGACGCTTATATTCCGGGTGATGGACAGCGAGGTCAAGGTAAAGGCGGCGGCCGGCAAGGAGGCGGTAACCAACACACAGACCTTCCAGGCGTTGACGAGTCCGATACTGAACTCCGAGAGTCTGTCGAACGATATCTGCAAGAATGCGATGATTTCTTGTTACTCCGATCTCGGCGGTTATGCCGAGGCGACGACCAACGAGTCTTGTGAAACCTCGGTTCCCTGCACCAGCGGCGACAAGTGGTATTGCGTTGCGCTCAATCAGGTGGGGGGGAATGCCTACATTTCTGAGTATGGTGAGATCACCTGTGTTCCTCCTGCTGACTCCGGGGAAAAGACGAAGGAGGTCTTCTTTAAACTGAACGCTGCAGCTACGATACCGGATGCCGTTAACCAGACTTGGGATTGTGGGACTGATAATGCCCTGACCCTCTCCGACAAGTTCTCTGTAGCCTTTCCCGCCAGCTCACTGGGGAACAAAGGGGCCAATTGTTCCTGCACAGTGCAACCGACCACAATGCTTCCGTACCAGGCGGCCAAGCGCCCCTCTTCCTTCTATGGTTATGACGTTACTTGCAAGGATGCGTCGGGGGCCCCGATTACCCAGTTTAATGCTGACATCACCCTCTGTATGCCGGTCAATGACGAGCAGTTAAATCTCCTCAGCCTGACAACAGGCGATGTCCGAATGGCCTATCGCGACAGGTCCACTGATTCCTATATCAACCTGACCAGTGTGACGCTGGATAAAGAAAACAGGCTCGCCTGCGGCAAGACGAATCACTTAACCGAATTTGTCCTGATCGGGAATGGGACGCGGGCCGGTGTCGATGGTGACAACGAAAACTCCATTGAGGAAAGCTACCGGACCGAGGAACCGGCTACCGGGGATGGAGGAGGGGGTTGCGGTTGTTATGTGGGGAATGAGAAATACCCCTTCCTGGATGACCGACTGATCTGGCTCGTCGCCCTGATCCTCTTCGGCGGCCGCCGGCGCCTGAAGGCCTTTCTCCAGAGGTTCTAGATCCCTTTGACGCACTGCGCAGGCAACCTATTGTTTTCATTTGTCTTTTCCTAAAAAATCACTACAATGGGCCTCGAAAGGGGGGGGTATGGGAAAACTTTTTGAGCCGGTGCATGATCTGATCAGTAGTCTCTATGATCTGTTGCATGATGCGGCAGATAAGGTCTGGAGCCTGGCCAAGCCAATCGCCATGATCGGACTTCTGTTCGATCTGTTGACCGGCAAGCTGGGCTGGATCGGTAGCATCCTCGACTTCTACAAGCAGTTTTTGGGGCATACGTCGGGGACAAGCTGGCTGGTGCTGGTCATTCTCGGTTTGTTGGTGCTCTCCTGTTCGTCAGCCTGCACCAAGAAGTAAGGGTAATTTACCCAGCCGGGGTCTTTCGTCAGTTTGATGGGGGCGGTCCGCCTTAAGGCGGACCGCCTCTTATTTTTTCTTGATCCAGCGAAAATAAATCACCAAAAAAGTCACCCCGGAAAAGAAGAGAAGGTTTAGCGTTCCGAACAAGCGGAAGAGCGGGTCTGGAGAGGCGAGCGCCGCCGGTTCCATCAGGAGGAGACAGGTGAAAACCCCCAGGAGCCAGATCAGGCTCAAATCATCGGCCGATTTTCGCCGGAGGATCCGGATCATGAGGGGGAAGTTAAAAAAAGGAAGGATGATCGAACTGATCAATCCCAAGTAATAAACCCAAGGGAACTGTTTCATGAAAGAGTGCTACCCAACAGATTTTTGACTCAAACTCAAGAGTTTTTGGCAAAGTTCGGTTTTATCTTCAGGGAAACCTTGACCAAAGCCAGCAAGATGGGGACTTCCACCAAAGGACCGATGACCGCCGCAAACGCGGCCCCGTGGTTAATCCCAAAGGTGGCAACAGCGACGGCAATGGCTAGTTCAAAATTATTCGAAGCTGCGGTCAATGATAAGGTGGCCGTTTGTGGGTAATCGGCTCCTGTTCCGCGACTTAAGGTAAACGAAACAAAAAACATGATCAGAAAGTAGGCCGTTAGCGGAAGGGCAATCAGGGCGACGTCATAGGGAAGTTCGAGAATCTTTTCCCCCTTAAGAGAGAACATAAGAACGATCGTAAAGAGCAACGCGATCAAAGTGATGGGGCTAATTTTTGGAATAAACGTCTCGCGGTACCATGAATCCCCTTTGAATTGTCTCAGAAGGATTCTTGTCACGAGCCCCGCGAAAAATGGAATGCCAAGATAAATGCCGACCGACTTGGCGATCTCCGCCATGGTGATATGAACCTCAATGGTGGAAAGTCCAAACCAGCCCGGCAGGATGGTGATGAAAAACCAGGCGTAAATGGGGAAGAAAATAATTTGAAAGATCGAATTGAAGGCGACAAGCCCCGCACAATACTCAGTGTTCCCTCCCGCCAGTTCGTTCCAGACAATAACCATGGCGATACATCGGGCAAGCCCGATCAGGATCAATCCGGTCATGTATTCCGGGTGATTTCGAAGGAACAAAAGGGCGAGCGCGAACATCAATGCCGGGCCAAGAATCCAATTTTGGAAGAGGGATAGTCCAAGGACCTTTTTATTTTTAAAAACCGTGCCGAGCTCTTCGTATTTTACTTTAGCGAGGGGAGGATACATCATCAGGATGAGGCCGACGGCAATGGGGATCGAGGTGGTGCCGATACTCATCCCCTTGAGGGTGGGCACGACCCAGGGCGCCAGAGAACCGAGGAAAACTCCTCCAGCCATGGCGAGGAAGATCCAGAGGGTCAGGTAACGATCGAGGAGCGAGAGTTTGCCTTTTATCCCCATGCCAACTCCTGAAGAAGACTGATCTGTTCCTTGATTGATTGCAAAAAAACCTCCCAGTAGCGTCGCTCCGTGTAGTAGGGGAAGGCGCGTTGAAAGGTTGGTTCTTCGTACCGTTGGCCGATCCAGGCGGCATGCCGGATCATCCGGAGGGTGCGGAGCGGTTCGGCGAGCGTCAATGTGGCGCGGTCGAACTCTCGGAAAATTTCGTACCCTTCAAAAAACGCCTCTTGTTGTTCCTGTTTTTCCGCATCACTGCCGTTAAAGAGCATCCAGATATCCTGCACCGGTGGGGCGACCACCATGTCATCGAAATCGAGCAGGTATGGCCCCTCCATGAGTGAGGTTCCCTGGCTCCAGAGAATATTGCCCGGGTGACAGTCGCCGTGGAGCGGGATCGTTTTGAGATTTTTGCCGAAGTGCGGGGCGACTAGTTCAAGCGCCTGGAGCAGGTGTTGTTCGATCAGTTCTTTTAAATCGGTCGGCAGAAAGGTCTGGGTCAGGATGAATGAAAGGCTATCGTGCCCGTAGGTCTGCGGCGTCAAGTGAAGGCGATGGTTTGAGACAAAATGTTCGGCGACATTGTGCATCCGGGCGAGCGTTCGGCCGAGCCAGCGGCGGTCGTCGTTGGTGATCTCGGCATGTTCGCGCCCGCGAAATTTAGGGAACAGGGTATAAAATATTTTTCCGGAGTCGGTATCGGTTTGTGCCAGCGTTGTTATTGCAGGAAACTGTTTTTTGAGGGGCAGGGGACCTACGACCGGGATCTCCGCCTCGGCCAAGGTTTTTACGAACCGGTGTTCTTCGGCGATTGCCTCCGCCGACCAGCGGCCGGGGCGGTAATATTTAGCGATGACCGCACCGGGCGTCTCTTCCGTTTCAACCCCCACTTCGTAGACCCGGTTTTCATAACTGTTCAGCGGAAAAAGGAGCCCGGTTGGCCGAAACCCCTGAAGGGCAACCGTCTGAAAAATTGCCTCGGGCAAAAGGTGATCAAAACGCATGACGAGCCTTCTACCTTATTTATTTCCGGATGGGGAGGGGATTTTGGGTGAATGGGTCAGAGGAAATCCCCTTGTCAGATCGGGTCGGATCGCTTATCCTTTCGGGTCTGGGGGCGAACTGGCTTCGACGGAAGGAGTGACGCCTTACCCGGCATGCCGAGGTTGCTGGTTCCTCGTAAAAAACTGGCAAACAAAAGTAGACGCAACTCTACCTATGGCCGCTTAATTGCAGCCACGTCTCTCGAGTCTTCTCCCGCGGGGTTTGAGAGACGCCAACAGCGGGATCGCGAGTCTTGGTCGCCTCTTTTGAGACTCGTTAAACAATAAAGGGGCATGTCCCAGAAAATCCGGCCCGTGGGAGTTTCTGGGAGTCCTAAAACGCGGAACTAAGCATGTAGTTCGGGGAGGTTGATCCCTTTCGGACGCGGGTTCAATTCCCGCCGCCTCCACCAGAAGGTAGTCCAGTAAAGTCCAGTAATGTACAAAAGCCCGTGTAAAAACGGGCTTTTGTGCTTTACATTCGTCCAACAAGAAATTATGTTGTCCACCAACAGATGCCCCCAAATGGGGGCATTTTTGGGGGCAACTCTGGATTGTAATTAGTGAGATGCCCCCAGATTGGAGATATATGCCACTAACCGACATAGCCATCCGCAACGCCAAACCAAAAAAAGAATCTTACCGCCTTTGGGACGGTGGTGGTCTGAATCTTGAGATCTCACCCACTGGAAACAAGTGGTGGCGGCTGAAGTATCGCTTCAACGGCAAAGAAAAGCGGCTCTCCTTCGGTGTTTACCCCGACGTGACCTTAAAGGATGCCAGAGAAAAACGGGACCAAGCCCGGAGGTTGTTGGCCGCCGATACTGACCCAAGCGAAAACCGCAAGGCAGTTAGGGCGGCAAGGGTTGAACGGTTTGGCAATAGCTTTGAAGTGATTGCACGAGAACGATTTGCCAAGCTCTCGCTAACGTTATCCGATGAGCACCGCAAACGTATCATCCGGGGTCTTGAGAAGGATGTCTTTCCGTGGATTGGTGAACGCCCTGTTACCGAAGTTACTGCCCCCCAACTCCTTTCTGTCCTGCGTCGAATTGAGGAACGTGGAGCGATGGAGACGGCACATCGGACACTACAATACTGTGGGCAGGTTTTTCGTTATGCAATCCAGACCGCACGCGCTGATCATGATCCCTCCCGCGACCTGCACGGCGCATTGTCACCAGTAAAGAAGAGTCACCTTGCGGCGATTACTGATCCGAAAGCGGTAGGTCAACTGCTGAGGGCGATTGATGGGTACGAGGGATACTTTGTCACCAAGTGTTCCTTGCGTTTAGCTCCTTTAGTATTTTTGCGCCCTGGAGAACTGCGGGGGGGTGAATGGTCAGAAATAGACTTTGAAAAAGCAGAGTGGAATATCCCTGCCGGACGGATGAAGATGAGAGAGCCACACCTTGTTCCACTATCACGTCAGGCCATAGAAATCCTGCGGGAGCTTCACGCCCTTACCAATAACAGTCGCTTTCTTTTCCCTAGTGCACGCACAAACATCAGACCGATGAGCAACAATGCGATTTTGGCCGCTCTACGACGTATGGGATACACCACCGATGAAATGACTGGCCACGGCTTCCGGGCAATGGCCCGAACAATTCTTGATGAAGTGTTAGGGGTCCGCCCTGACTTCATCGAACACCAGTTAGCCCATGCTGTTCACGGCCCACTTGGCCGGGCTTATAATCGGACAAGTCACTTACCTGAACGACGAAAGATGATGCAACAATGGGCGGATTATCTGGACGATTTGAAGGCTGGGGCAAAGGTGATACCTCTGAATGGTCGGGTGGCTTGATACTTTATTCATTCCTCACCAACTCACTGGTGGGCACCGAGACCCTTTCATTATCGCTAATGTTCCCTGATTTTATTCATCAGCTTTTTAAGGGAATACTCTGCTATTGTTTGTTGATTAAATAACCGATTTGAGTTTTGCCATCGGATCACTTTGTCACGCCCAAGCTGAGGAACAAATCTTTCCTCAGATATTTGCTCAGGTTCATGAAAATACATTGCCGGTTGACTTCGCACAATCGGCCCTTTCCAGCAGATAACGGATAATGCAACATCCTTTAAACTGTTCCCGTATGTGATGTTAAGGTCAAATGTCATTGAGACGGGTGGATAATAGACAACGAGATCGCGTTGTCTCCCTTTATCGATCTGGAACTTAATTGTTGGGTGTTCTGATGCAATAAGTTTGATTTGGCTTTCTAAATCTTCGTAAAGACTTTCAACGGCTTTGATAACTTGCTGGACACCCTCTGACGAGGATCTCCAGCGTTCGAGTTCTACTTTGAACCGTAGATCATTTTCAAATTTTTTCGCTTCTTCAACTGGCGATGATGGTCGTGGTTCTCCACATTGATCGTTTATTCGGCTGATAATTATTGCAGCGGCACTTTCTTCTCCAAATCTTTGAAGGTCACACCATAATCTGTTTTTTGGAAGCCAAACAGGAACCTTTTTTAGATCATCAAGAGGGATAAAAAGAACAAAATCGTAGCCATGGTCATAAGCTCTGCCACGAATGGCCGTCTCCTCAATTCTAGTCCAAGTGGTTTGTCCCCAATCTTGACGATAAAGAACAACAACGACACGAGCTTGATTTGAAAAAACATCGGCAAATTCTTGCTCACCATCCTTACCCGCTAGGTCCTTCTGTTTCTGGTTATACAAAAAAACAGAATACTGCTCATTAATTATATCGGCCAGCCTTTGGGCCAGTCCTTCATCTTGACCCAAGAATGAAAATGCCACGTCATACTTAAAATCCCTCATACCCACCTCCTTCAATCTCACTTTTGATCTTCCCCAATAACTAGAGCCTGCCACTCACGGCAATTTGTTGTGAATGCTCCCGATGGCCCATCCAATTCTTCGTGTACCGTGAAATCAAGGCCGGGGCATGAAGGAAGATGAGATTTTCCGCGTTCTTTTCCTGAGCCGCCTTCGTGAAATTGAATGATCCTGTAATAACGGTAGTTCTATCGATCACCATGATCTTGTTATGAGCAATTGAGTGCTGGGTGTCAATATACGTCGGAATACCAGTATCGACTAGCAGGTCGATCATAGAGGCCCTTTGCCCCTTTTGGCTCTTATCGAGGATGACCTCTACCTTCACTCCTCGATGGAAGGCGTCTACGAGGGCATCGGCAATGGGGACAGAAGTAAAAGAGTATGCCTGAACGAGGATTCTTTTCTTGGCCTTCTCGATCTCCCCCACAATGATGCTGGTACAGTCGCCACCGGGGGTAAAGCAAACGGTCGGGAAACAACCTCGTTTCTCGAAAGTAGCGTTGTGGGTACACCCAAAATAGAATGGAAGAAGAACGACAAGAATGAGGGCGGTGGGGCCAAAACGTTTGTCGAATCGCATCAGCCCCCTCTACAACATGTTCATTGAAGGGGCGAGCTAAAAACGAACTGTCAGTGCGTACTAGCGAAAATTAGCGTCTCAGCAAATCTTCAGGGTCTACCTCCAGAGACTTCGCGATTTTGACCAAAGTATCAAGGGTAAGATTCCGCTCTCCTTTTTCGATGTATTGCCAATAACGGAGGGATAAATTCTTTGCCATTTCGGATGCCTTATCCTGCGAAAGTCCTTTGTTCTTTCTGCGGTCGCGCACCTTCACCCCGATTCGTTGTGCCAATGTTTGCCATCGCATGAACTAACAATGGCCGAAATTAAGAGAAATGGTAACGAACAGACTGTTCGTAAGTCGGTTGACAGCCCTTTAAATATCAACTAGATACAATTTATTACGAACTATACTGGCGTATTAAATGAAAACACTGAAAACCTTGTCGGTTATCATCATCTTCAGTTCATTGACCCTCGGATCGTCTCGAAAAGCCTTTGGGTCTGACTGGTCTGCGTGTGGCATACCGCCTCCTAGGCCGGTCAAGGTGATCCACAGCGAGAGAGTTTGTATGTGCCAAGGCAAAAAGTGTCAGTGGGTTTTCATAAGGAGATAAACGAATGGATAAACTCGTGCCTTTGATTTTAATTGTCGTTCTGGTGATAGGGTTAATAAACCCGTATAGATTTATGAGGCGGGGCATCAGTTACCCCCGTCTGAGATTTTTTGGATATTTTCTTTTAGCCTGGGTTGGTTGGGCATGGATTAGCCCGCCGGACCCAGAATCTTCAAAAAATGGTAGCCCCAGCAAGTTGTACACGATGATGCAGGGCTCGTCTACACCGTCGTTACCACAGAACAATAACAATTTTGTGAGCACGGACTTCGCCGAGTATAATCGCTACCTTGACATCAACAGCGATCTCACCGAGATGCAGAAAGACCAGCTTTTCGACTCAAAATTCAAAAACGGTTTCGTAAAGTGGAGAGGGCGGGTTGTGGAGGTCGATAAAGGTACCTTTGGCGGACTTCATGTCTTGGTCAAGCATAGTGGTCATTCACTCGTTTCCGATGTGTATCTCGATCTCAAGCCGGAAGAGGAATCAAGGGCTTCACAATTGAGGAAGGGCCAGACGATCACCTATACGGGAAGGCTTACAGGATGGGGGAATCTGACGGATCACAGGGTCGATCAGGGGGCAATCCTTGAGGTACGTTAAATCACCATTCAAAAGGTGCCTCCTTTTTTTTCTGCTTATTCTCCAAGCGTGTGTCCATACGTTCACGATCACGAGAAGTGTCGATAGAGGGGTCTGTGATGAAACAAGCAATTTTTTTGGAGGAGTGCCGAAGACAACACAACATCGCATGAGAGCATTAACCCAGTTGGCCAGAGAAATTTAGGGGGTTTTATGTTTTGGCTTGTAGCAGGTGTAGGAGCAGTGGCTTTGTGGGCTAAGGATTGTGCGGATTTACATGCAGGTCCACCGCCTAAAGTTGATACTTCCCCAGTAGACAATAATGGTGGAACGCCTGGGGTTGCCATACCTACAGATGGAGGGATTCTGTGGTCTCCTGCTGACGGAGGAGATGGTGGTTTGTTTTCTCCACGATATGCAGATGGCGGAATGTCTGTAATGAGGCATGATGCCGGAACAACTACAATGAGACGTGATGCAGGTCGCACTACGACAGATGGGGGGATGTCTGTTTCTCCTGATGCTGGACCTACTCAAGATGAACATCCCAATGGAAACAGAGATGAATGCATCCTTACCTATGATGACAGTCACGTCTGTGATGCCGTAAATACAAAAACCATCCAGAATATAGGCAATGTCTCGATTACTATCGCCACTTTCAATGATTGTGGTCAAATTACCATTTGCCCACAAGAAGTGGTGGTTCTTGATAGTGCGACCGCCGATTACCTACTCCGTGCAGGCCCTACCCTATTTGAAGATACAGCTACCCCTGATGTAGATGCGGGGTTTTTATCTGATGCCGGTGGAGTTCATCAGTCAGAGTCCGACGGCGGCTTAGATGCCGGTTTGGTCTCCGATGCTGGCTCATCACATCAACCTGGAACTGATGGCGGCGTTATAAATAGGTGTGATAGAATCCGCTACGATTTCGAAACAGACGACGGCGGATTCCTTACTGGAGGTAATCCGCCCACACTTTGGCAGTGGGGTACGCCCCATCGTGGCCAAGGCCCTGGTGGTGCGGCAAACGGTAGTAAATGCTGGGGCACAAATCTCTCCCAGAATTACCCCGATGACGCCAACGCCACCCTGACGATGCCCATACTGCATCTCTCTGCGGGCACGACTCCGGTGCTCCAGTTCCAGCAGTGGTTGCAGACTGAATCGTGCTGTGACGCAGGCGTTGTTGAAGCATCAATCGATGCTGGTCGCACGTGGATCGCGCTTCAAGAGTTTCGGGGGAACGCTGCGCTCGCTTGGACCCCCGTCTCGATTGATCTCTCATCGCTCGCCGGAAATGATGTAACTATCCGATGGCATTTTAGGTCAGACGGTTCGGTTACCTACCCTGGCTGGTATGTGGACGATGTTCAGATCACCGGCCTTAGCTGTTTTGATAGTGCAGATGCCGGTTCCACCGGACAAAGTGTGGACGGTGGTGCAATTTCCGGCAATCCTTAGCGGTAAAACTTTTTCTCCTGTACCGACCAGGCCATCCGTGTTAAAAAATGAGGGTGGCTACCCAAACCAAAATAGAATCGAACCGGCGGAATGCCCAAAAATCAACAGGCCCCAGGACCACGGAGGGCAAGGCGGTTGTTGCCCACAATGCCCTGAAACATGGACTTTGTGCGCGGTCTATCCTGCTTCCCCATGAAAAAAAGAACGAATGGCAGGTTCTGAGCGAGGACCTTTTCGCAGAATTTCAGCCTGTTGGGGCATTGGAGAACCTTCTGGTAGAGGGCCTCATTTCTCTGGCTTGGCGGAGGAGACGTTTGGTCCAGGTAGAATCAGAGATATTTCAGCAAGGAGGGGGCGAGAGTGAGTTGTTCAATCTTAGCCCAACGGTTGGCAATGGCCTTGGAATGGCGTTTATTGGAGCGGCTAAAGATTCGGATGCTTTCTCACGTTTGGGTCGCTATGAGTCCGCCTTGGACCGGGCTTTTTATCATACTCTCTACGAACTCCGACAGGTCCAGACCCTAAGACAGCGAAGGTGCTCGATCTCTCTCCTATCCCCTGAAAACGGCATTCCAGAGGCCCAAACGTGACGAATTTGGCTTTGTTCGGTAGAAGCATCCTGTAATGTCAGGTTGTTGCCGAATTGCGACGCCTTTCAATATCAACCCTTATTTCGTTCAGTAGCTCACCCTTGTATTTCTTGAATTTTCTTTTGTGTTTCATTGCATCAGGGTAGTTTTCGAGAACATAGCTACGTATCATATTTCTCTTCAGATCGTTGGCCCACTTTGTGGGGAGGGTTGGGTCAAAATTAATTGCAGTCACAGCCAACAAGTTTTCATAATCCAAGGACTTAAGCCACTTTCTTAGCTCCCCACGTGCTGACAGAAACAGCCTGATCCTTTCCAAAGGATTTTGATCTCCTTTGGATTGTTCCAAGGCGTTAATCAGCATTCTCTTTATTCCTTTGGGCCAAGTTTTTGGGCCTTTTTTTTGGTGTTTGTTGATCATTGTTTCAATTCTTTTTGCCTCGTCTTGGATGTCCAGAAGGCGGTTTAGTTCAAGGTGCCTTGTGATCTTCTCAATTGGGTTGTAGCGAGGATCGAGGACAACTTTCGCAACTTTCCGGACAAACTCTCTGATCAATTTCGCTTGTTTTTTCAATCCTTTCAATTGCTCCTTTTTGGGAGAAAGGAGCAATTTTAACTCACTTTCAGCCAAGCGATAAAAAACTACTTTCCACTCTTCAAATTCTAGCTCGTTCATAGGCCCTCTCGCAAATTACCCATAAAAAAATAAAAAAAGATTGGCTTAACTTCTGGTTCGACTGGTTCTTCCCACGCATGGTAAAAGCATATGCGTTGATGAAGTGGATCTATAAGCAATTGTCTGAAAGGACAATGATTTTCCCTCCTACATCATAAGATCAGGAGGATTTGTGTGTGGAGAAAATATGATGCTTCAGAATTTATTGAGGAATGAACTCGACTCAGAAGTGGGACTGGTTAGGCGATACCGGTGCAGGAAAGCCATCCTGGATGGGTTGGAAAGGCGAAAACGTGTGCTGATCAAGCCATCTCTGGAATTGTTGAGACAAGAGTATGGGGCATTACAACGAGCGTTGAATCGTAGGTTTCCCGAGTGCGCTGTGAGGACTCCTGCGGAACAGGTCATCTCCAACGCAATCGGGAGAGTAACAAATCTCCAATTCTTCAAATCACTCTGGATCGTGAACCGGAACGTCGACCTGTTTTGTCCAGCTGTTGGCCAGCTTCATTCCCCTATCGTAAAGGGAGAGAAGATTGTGAGAAAGCCGATTATGAGAGGATGGGTGATTGAGGTCGACGGGTCGATCCACAATTACGAATTGAAGATGCGGAAGGACTCGGCCAAAATTGATCTCCTCGCAACGTTAGGGATTTCTGTCTCAACAATCGAGAATCACGACCTTGAGCGATCGATCCGTAGACTCATCGAGTATCTTCAACAACTGCCACGCCTTGATTCAAGAGCGCGAAATCGACTTTGGGGAAAAATATATACCGCTACCTTGGCCTATCACGCTGATAATAAAGTCATGGCGCGTCTTTATGGGGATAAATTTCTTGAACTCAAGATAAATCCAATAAACTGATCATGAAAAATCTCCCAGAAAATCCGTTGCCCGCCTTCTTACCTCAAACCATTTTAAGACTCCCCGTGGTCAAGTCCGCTAGTGGGCTCTCCCGATCTTCACTCTACGCTCGAATTACAGACGGCCTGTGGCCCAAGCCTGTGAGTTTAGGAGCGCGAGCCGTTGGTTGGCCCTCAAGCGAAGTCGCGGCGGTCAATGCCGCCCGCATTGCAGGAAAATCCAACGATGAGGTCCGTCAGCTTGTTGCCAATCTGGAGGCCGCTCGAAAGTTCATTGGATGAAAGATTGACGAGGCGATAACTGGCAGATAATACAATGAACATAGGTGTTTACTTCATCGTTGCAATTTTAGTCTTTACATGAGTTACGTAATAACGTAACATACTTAATGGACAAGTCGATTACATGGATGGGAGGTTCGAGGAGCAAGATTAGGAATTTCCACGTTCTGGCGCGGCAACAGGCAGGGTATCAGTTGCGCCGGGTTCAGCAGGGGTTGTTGCCGAGCGATTGGAAGCCGATGGCTGGCATTGGCCCCGGTGCAATGGAAATCAGGCTCCATGAGCCACATGAACACCGGGTGGTCACTGTGGTCAAGTTTGAGGGGACTGTTTACGTCCTCCATGCCTTTGCAAAGAAGACCCGGAAGACGGATAAACGGGACGTGGAGGTTGCAAGGAAGGCGTATCGGGAGATTTTGAATCTTAGAAGAGGGAAATAGCGATGAAGGCTGAAAAAGGCTCCAAAAATGTTTTTAAGGACTTGGGATTTTCCGATGCGGAATCGGCCAATCTAGAGGCTCGTAGTGCGCTGATGATTCTTCTGGAAAGGGAGATTAAAAAACTCAACCTCTCTCAAGCAGAGGTCGCAAAGCGGCTTGGTGTCAAACCACCAAGGATCTCAGAATTGATGAAGGGGAAGCTAGGTAAGTTTAGTCTGGATCTCTTGGTCGTCTATCTTGCCCGGTTGGGAAAGGCGGTGGAGTTCAATATCACGAAAAAGGCGGCTTAACAGACAAGCATGGGGGCAAGTTTGGGGGCAACTGACTTGACGACTTAAGATGAAATCAAGTAATCACAAGAACTTAGGTGGCTAGGTCGATTCCCGCCGCCTCCACAAAAAAACGATTCCCCTTTTGGGGAGTCGTTTTTTTATTGGAAGGATGGGAATTGAACGGCGGTGAGCGCTGCCAGTGGCAGATAGACCACAGATGAAACCCTCCTGAAGTGCGGTGATGAGGAAGAATAATCAACGCAAATTATGCGGAGATTGTTATTGCCTTTTGCGGTGAATAAGGTCCATAATAACCGCAGAAAGTGCGGAGATTATGGCGACCTATATCCATGAGCTGAAGGCGTGGCCGAAGTTTCGTTGGAACCACGAACGGTTAGCCTCCAAGCTGGCCGCCGTACGACACCGGCAGGGACGGTTCATTGGCCGAATGGAAGCGCTTGGCTTCAAGCTACGCGCGGAGGCCGCCTTGGAGACCCTGACTGAGGAGGTCATCAAGTCAGGCGAGATAGAAGGCGAGATCCTCAAGAAGGACCAGGTCCGCTCCTCAATAGCACGCCGGTTGGGACTGGATATCGGGGCACTGACGCCCGCCGACCGCAACGTGGAAGGGGTCGTCGAAATGATACTCGATGCCACTCAGAAATTCGCCGACCCGCTGACCACCGACCGATTGCTCGCATGGCACGCCTCCCTGTTTCCCACCGGGCGTAGCGGCATGACCAAGATCACGGTTGGGGCATGGCGTAAAGACAAGACCGGCCCGATGCAGGTTGTTTCCGGTCCGGTGGGCCGCGAACGGGTCCATTATGAGGCACCCGCTACGGGCCGCTTGTGCACGGAGATGAAGACATTTCTAAACTGGTTTAATAAAAAAGATGAACCCGACGATTTGGTTCTCAAGGCCGGTGTGGCTCACCTGTGGTTTGTCACTATCCACCCTTTCGACGACGGCAATGGTCGTATAGCACGTGCCATTGCTGACCTTACACTCGCACGCTCAGAGAACAGTGTACAACGCTTCTACAGCATGTCGGCTGAGATCCGGGAGGAGCGAAAGGCCTATTATGACATTCTCGAAGCGACACAGAAGGGCAATCTCGACATCACGCCCTGGCTTGATTGGTTCTTAAGCTGTCTTGATCGCGCCTTTGACGGCGCGGAGACCATCCTGGCGGGTGTGATGAGAAAAGCGCGCTTTTGGGAAGAACAGGAGGGCCAATCCTTGAACGACCGGCAGCGCCTTGTCATCAACCGCCTACTCGATGGGCTTGAAGGCAAACTCACTTCGTCGAAATGGGCGAAGCTGGCCAAATGCTCACAGGACACGGCATTGCGTGACATTGACGATCTCGTCACGCGGCATATCCTGGTCAAAGACCCCGCGCGCGGGCGTAGCACCAGCTATACTGTTGATTCCCGCCGCCTCCACCATTACTGACCCGACCGAGGAGGCTCGAAAATATTATTTTACGGCCTTTACCGTTTTCAGAACTTGCCGGAGAACGGGAAGAACAAGACGGTCCTTTTCCCGGTCAGCGGCCTCTTTGCTTTTAATAATTCTTTATGTTTGATGAGCTCCTTGAGGAAGACTGTTTCTTTATCGGTAAAAATTAAATTTTTGGGCACGTGTCAGACTCCTTCGTAAACGATCAATTGGTGGTTCCTGTAACAGAAGAAGGGTATGTCGGACATTATCAGGTTCCAGGTCCGGATTCTGGTTCAAGACCTGTTGAAGCTGACGCATCAATCTCCTGGAATCTTTTCTCCTCACACCATCCTCTTCAAGAATTTGAGAGGGGCTCACCTCCAGGGCCGCGGCAAGGGCATGGACCGATCTTGGCAACAGACTGCCCTGCCGTGCCAGATAATAGTACTTTTGTCAAACCTTAACCCCTCCCACCGATGGTCAGGTTAAGGCAGGATCTTGCAGACGGTATCCGAAGAACAGCGGTAATCCACCGCGACAGTGGTGAAACCGTCCGTGTCGATTTGGGTCGGGGTGATTTTGTAAAACCGGTTGTACCCGGACCGAAGGTCCGCGGTACAAGGAGTCTCTTCCTCCCCCACAGAGGAATCGGCCCCTCTGAGAAAGACCTTGAGGGCAGACCCTGTTTCCACATCAATCGCCCCTCTTTCCGCTACGCGGGAGAGGGTATAACCGGTAAAACAGCCGCCGGTCTGGACGGTCTGTACCAGGATCACCCACTCTTTTGAAAAATCGACGCTACCGGTCAAATCGGGAAGCCCGTGATTTTGCACCTCCTCCGCCGTTTGGAGGACTGCCACCTTCACCCCGGACCCTGTGGCATCAGTAATGCTGATCTCCGTGTCTCCCAGGAAAAACTCTGATTCCAGCACAAAGGTTGCGGTGGCTACGGTCCCTCCGGCCAGCGCCTTTGTTTCCAGGATTTCGGCCTCGCTTAAGGTATCCCCCGAAGAAGAGGAACCACAGGCCGGAAAACCGGCAACGATCACGATAAAAAGTAATTTCTTCATTTCTGGGGGGTCAACATCCCTTTGGGATCAAGAAGTTTCTCAATCTCCGCCCTGGACAGCATTTTATTTTCCAGAAGAAGTTCACGAATCGTCCGGCCGGATTTGTACGCTTCTTTGGAAATGGCCGCCGCCTTGTCATAGCCGATAACTGGGACGAGTGAGGTGACCAGCGCAAGACTTTTTTCCACCAACTCTTCACAACGCTCCTTGTTGGCAGTCAACCCGGCGATGCATTTTTCGGCCAAAAGTTTGGAACCGTTGGCGAGCAGTGAGATCGATTCCAGCAGATTCACGGCGACGACCGGCATCATCACGTTCAATTCAAAATTGCCGTGCTGGGCGCCGAGGGTCACGACAGTGTCGTTGCCCATTACCTGGGCGGCGACCTGCATCGTCATCTCCGGGATCACCGGATTGATCTTGCCCGGCATGATGGAGGAACCGGGTTGCAACTCCGGGAGATGGATCTCGTGGATCCCGCAACGGGGACCGGAGGCGAGCCACCGGAGGTCATTGGCAATCTTTAAGAGAGAGACCGCAACGGTTTTCAGGGCGCCGCTCGCAAAGACGCAGGCATCTTTGGCCGCCTGGGCCTCGAAGTGATTGGCCGCTTCTTTAAAGCCAAGCCCCGTTTTTTGTTTCAGACGTCCGGCGACCTTGCCGGCAAATTCCGGGTGGGTGTTGATCCCGGTGCCGACCGCAGTCCCACCGATCGCCAGCTCCAGCAACCCCTCGATCGCCTGCTCCACCCTATGGCTGTTTGATTTGATCTGCGCCGCATAACCGGAAAATTCCTGGCCGAGCGTAATCGGCGTCGCGTCTTGCAGGTGGGTCCGGCCGATCTTGATAATATCCTTAAATTCCTTGGCCTTCTTATCCAGTTCCTTTGCGAGGAGGGCCAGCGCCGGCAACAGTTCCTCCTGGAGACCGACAGCCGCCGCGACATGAATCGCGGTCGGGATCACATCGTTGGAGGACTGCCCCATATTGACATGATCGTTCGGGTGGACCGGAGACTTTGTCCCTATTTTCCCGCCAAGATTTTTAATCGCCAGATTCGCAATCACCTCGTTCGCATTCATGTTGGTGGAGGTGCCGGAACCGGTTTGATAAACGTCCAGGATAAAATGATCGTCATATTTCCCGGAGGCGACAGAGAGCGCCTCTGTGGCGATCGCATCGGCCAGTTTGGCCTCCAGTTTTTCAAGTTCTTTATTGGCCTCGGCGGCGGCCCACTTGATGAGACCCAGCGCTTGGATGAAGCGGCGGGGAAAGCGTTTATGGCTCACCTGAAAATTCTCTACCGCCCGCTGGGTGGAGGCGCCGTAGAGTTTCTCCTCCGGGACCTTGACCGGCCCCATCGAGTCCGTTTCCATCCGGAATCCCATAAAAAAACCTCTAACGCAGGAGAGGCAGGAAATCAAGCAACTTCACCCCCTAGTCCGCGATAAGCCGCCACGATGGGGACTTTCAACAGCCCTTGGCCCGTTTGCCACACCGATTCCCTCCGTCAGATCTCCGTTTGTGAGGCACCAGAACTGGCCTCGCCAGAACTGGTCTCACCGGAGCTCTGTGAACCGTCTTTAACCGGTCTGCCGGATCCTGCGCCGGTACAAGACCGTTATCTCGCCCCCGTCGGGGACGATTTTCAGGAGACCGGGCCGGTTGGACTAGCCTCGCCAGAACCGGCCCCGGCCCAACCTTTTTTAATGCTGGCCCGTCTGGCCATCGGTTCCGGAGATCTCCCCCAGGCCTCGGTTTACTATGGACAGGCGGCCGAGCTCTTCGGTCTTGAGGGGGATCCGGAAAAGGCCCTCTTTTATTTCGACAAGGCGGTCCGGGTGCTTGAGGGGGTTCCGGGACAGGAACTGCATTATCACTACGCCCGCGCCGAGGCGGCCTTTTTCCGTGCCCTCTCCGAAGAACGAAAGGGGAATATCGTCCCTGCCAGGGACGAGGAGGCCAAGGCCTTTGAGGATTATCTCCATGTTGCCGATCTCGTGAGAAGCCAGGAAGAGATACTGCCGGAATCCCGGCGCGCTATTTCACACGAATTGGAGGCCAAACTTCGTTTCCTCGTGAACCGGCCGTTGGCGGAGGGACGGTTCGAAACGGCCGTTCTCTACCTCAGAATGTGGCAAGAGATCAACCCGACGCCGGAACGGGCCGGTCAGTTACTGCAGGTCTCTTTTCTCTCCGGGCGCCTGAATTATCGTCAGGAACTGGCGTCCGTTCAACGGGAACAAGGGGAAGTCGATCGCAAAATTGCGAGGGACAGTCGGGAACTGCAAAGCCTCTCTCCGGTGATTTTTACTGCGGACCTGGTTCCGGGGACCCAGGTGGCGCAAGAAATTCGGCGATGGCAACTTGAAACAGAATTGAAACGGCTCTATGGGCAGAGACGGGAACTGCTCGATCGGTTCAACCGTTTGGAGAAAAAGGGGAAAGAACTGCGTCACGAGGTAAGGGAACTGGTTGCCCTGGCCTGGGGGGAGAGCCCTGTGGAAGGGTCCGAGGGGGATCTGGCCAGGGAACTGATGCTCGCCCGAACCTATGAGGTCATGGAAGAGAATGCCGAGGCGAACGCTATTCTCCGCCGTGTCCGGGAGTCCCTCTGGAGCCGCGATTCGGAGGAGGCACGGGGACAGGCGATCCTCCTCACCCATGAAATTGTGCTCAACAAGGGTGATTCACCCAAGGGTGCTTCACCCAAGGGAGAGGAACAGGAGGCGGGCCGCGAGCTGGAGGCCGCCTTCCAGATGATCCAGGGATTAGAGGACCCCGTTCAGAAAAAGATCCTCCTGGCCCAGAACCGGGTGGTGGCGGCGGCGCTCGATATGCGACGTCATCAGCCCGATTCAGCGGAGGCCAAGATAACGGCCCTTCTCCATTTCTACGAGGGGAACAAAAAAGGAGAGGAGTCGTTGGCCCTCAAAAAGGAGATGGCGATGGGGCTTCTGACCCTGACGGAATTGGCCGGTCAGGAGATGGTGATCGCCCTGCGGGATCATGACGACAAACAAGCCTGGCAAAAGGCCTCGCAAAAGGCGCGCCGTTTTCTGGATACCCTGGAAGGGTGGTTTACTCAAGGGGAGTTTGCTGACCTCGCCGAGATTGTCGCCCAGGCGCATCTGGTCTTTGGGGAATCCCTCTTTGAATCGGGAAAACCGGAGGAAGGGCTTGTCCATATCCGGGATCAGGTCCAGAAGCGGTATGGGGAGACCCGCACCGCCCTCACCACGAGGGCCCCTTCCTTTTGGGCCTGGAGGGTGTCTGATGCCGAAGGCCAGCCGCTCCTGATCGGACCCAACGGCCAGATCAAAGAGGACTTTAATGCCGGGTCTGTCCGGGAATTGGCCAAAAATATCGTGGTTCATTCGGGACAAAACAGCCGGTGGCTTACGATGGGGTTGGTGACCGCCGGTTCAGGGCTCGTCCTTTGGGGATCGGGGGGGACGGCGGCGCCGGTGTACGTGATACTGGGAGGGATCGGGGGGCTGGCTGTCGACAAGGGGATCTCTGTAGGCCGGCACTGGGACCAGACAAGCCAGGGGTGGAGGGCGGGGTTGTCACCCGCCTCGATGGACCGGGTTTATCACGAGTTTGTCGTCACCGGTGTCGAAGTAGGCTCCCTCTTTTTAGGGGGGACCGCCGGGATGGTGGTGGAGCAAAATATGATCTGGCTCGGCTCGCAGGCGGTTCGTGCCGCCGCAAAAACCCTTCCGGTCGGGGCGGCCCGCTATTTTGTCGGTCTGACACGCCTCGTGCCTCAAACGTCATGGGTTGGGACGGCGCTCGGGGCGAACGGCCAAATGACATGGGGAGAATTGGCCCTGCGTGAAATGCTCGCCCGTCCGCTCAATGCGACTACAGTCCATGGTGTCGTTTCAGGGATTCAAGGGCGCTTCGCCCAAGGGGGAGATGACGCCTCGTTTTGGCAGGGGGCCTTTGAGACATGGATCTTTATCCGCTTCTTCGGGATGGGGCAGGATCTCAAGCTCTCTCGCCGGATTTTGCCCCGGTGGGAGGAGCCGGCTACCGGCGGCAGGATAAGAACGGCGGTCAATCGTCAGGCGGTCAAGGCGGAACAGTGGACCGTGGATGCGATGGTCGGCACCGGCCTGCACACCGGCGTTCGGGCCTCTCTTGATCTGGTGGGCGGACCGGACCTGGAAGGGGGTATTGCCGATTCCCTCTGGTCGGGGACCTTCGGTTTTATCCCGATCCACCTGGGCAACAAGGCGGGAGGCCTTCTCCTGGGTTCGCTGGCGCCGCACCCGACACGGGGCTGGCTGAAGGACCTGGCCGGCGAGAGTTATCGCAATTGGCGCGGGGCGGAAAAAACCATCCGTGAAAAAGCGGGATTCAATACACCGGAACAACTCCTGCGTGAATTTGTGGCGGGGGAGGTCGCCCTGACCCGGAATGTGACAGATCAGCTGGAACGCCTGCCGGAAGAAAAAAATCTGGAAGATATTTTCCGCCTTTTTGAGAGGCTGAACGGGGATGTTGTTCTCGGTTGGCGGGAGAGGTTTCTTCTGGCGCAGGCGATTGTTCACGGGGCGGCGGTCCGGATGATCCGGACAGAGCGGGCCCGTGTGACCGACTGGGTCGATCAGGTCTGGGAGGAGAGAAATAAAGGAGGGGTTCTCGATCGCGAGTTGGGGCTTGAGGGGCTTTCTCCCGCGGAGAGGGAGGCCCGTCAGGCCCGGCGGAAGGAGTTTATGGCCCGCCGCTTAGGCCAGACCCTGGAGCGGCTCGAGCGCCTGTTGGTTGAGCTTGTGGGGGATTTTCTCCACCGTGAAACGCTCCGGCCGATGAGCGATGCGGAGGTGCGGGAAAAGATCCGCGCCATCCTTTATGAGGGGACGATCCACCCGACACAGATCAGCCGGATGGAGCTCTACCGGATCGAGCGGGATTTTGTCGTCCTCCTCCGCCAGTATGGCCGCCTTCTGCGTTACCTGATGGAAGGGGACCGCGATGGGGCCGGAAGGATACGGCATGAGGCGGCAACGGTGGCCGGGTCGTTGAGGGGAATGGTGGTCTCCCTCGTCGGCAGGGTGGCCCAGGAGTCGAGTCTTGAGCTAACCCCGCGGGGGTTGAGGTTGGGGTCCACCTTTGTTGAGGAAGATTCCAGTGCCAGAGAGTTGACCGATTATCTGGCCCAAGTCCAAAGGGGGGAAACCCCGCTGGAGCGCGGACGGGTTGAAGGTCTTGTTCGGGCCACGACTGGAAATTTCGTGGAGCGAGACTCCCCTTTCTCGACGGAGGCCCTGGAGATCCTGGAGAGGGCCTCCTACGAGCTGGTTTTGATTCGTAACCACAGCGCTGTTGCCGGAAGACTGCCGCACCAGGTCGCCTTCTGGATCGACTTTGATGCGGCGGCCCGCCCGACCTCGCTCGCCCTCCACACCTATGCCACCCTTCTGATTCAGGATATCCGGCGCAAGGCCTCGCTCGTCGAAGGTCTGCCGGTGGGGCAAAGGATTTCTCTGGAAGGTCTGGAGGGTTCTATCGAGGCGGTTCGGGAGGTGGAGGTCCAGGTCGGTCTTGCCGAGGCACTCCGTCGTTCCGTCTCCCCCGAGGCTGGTTCAGAGATGGCCCGTCTCCTGGATGAAATCCTGCCGGAGGAGATTCTCCGCTCCCGTTTTCTTAGCCGGTTGTCTGAGTTGAGGGGGGCGGGGGAGATTATTGGGAGACACCTGAGAGAGACGGATGTTGACCCTTCCCGCTATTCGGACCTCGCCCCGCTGGTTTCCTACATCCCCCGTTTTGATCATCAGTCGGCGGAGATCCCTTACACAGGACCGGAGGCGATGACTCCCCCCCAGCGGGACCGTCTTGAGCAGATGCAGAGGGTGTTGGCAACGGCCCGTATCCTGGTCACCTCCGGCGGCAAGGCGCTGGTGCCGAAGGTCATTCTTTGCAACACCCAGGGGGCCGAAGACCTGAGGCGTATTGTCGACTTTGTCGATGGGGAACCACCCCTCGATCACCTGACCGTGGTCCCGCTCTTTGAGGATCGTCCGTCGGTGGAACGGATACCGGAAACACTGGAACAACTGTGGGGAGAACTGGGACCGGCCCGGTTCAGACAAAGGGTGAACGAGGTCTTTATTGCCGGCTCCGACTTGAGCCGTGTGACGAGCTGGCCTGTCGCCCTTCGCCTTTTCCTGGAGGCGGCCGGGGCGGTGGCCCGATTTAATGAAATCCATGGCACCGATATTATTTTAAAAATGGGATCGGGGGAGGCGCTCCAGAGGCAAAACGGGATGCCGGACCCCTTCGGCGGTGAACCGGTCTGGGTGGAGGCCGAAGATGGCGACCCACGGCAGGCCACTTCCCTCCGCTCTCCTTACTGGGGGGTGCATAGTTTACTCAACATTTTTCCTCCCAACGTTCGTCTCATCACGATGCAAACGCGGGGGCATGAAGTGATGATCCAGGTGATGACGCCGAACCAGGCACGCACCTTCGAACTGCAATTACAAGATTATCTGGGAGACCCCGGTGAGGGGGAGAGGGTGAATGAGTTTGGGGCCGTCACCCCGGAGGAATTTAAAAACTTCAGCCATCTTCTGGAAGAGGGGCGTTATTTCGAAACGGTCCAGCCGGAGACGGTCCCTTTAAATCTTTTAATTAGCCGGGTGTTGGATGAAAAGATCCGGCCACGAGGCCTGGCCAGGACCCGGCAGGGGTGGGTGGAACTTGTCCAGATGGCCGCCACAGATCCGGGCCAGATCCCGATTCGTGCCATCACCGCCAACGCGGCGAGTGAAACCTACTACCCGATGGCCCTTGTCGGCCTCGGTTTTGCATTTCGTGACTACCTCTCCCACTATGGCCTGGAGTCATTTCGGAGACTCCTGACCATGCTTCCGGCCAAGGAGATCGTCCAGGCGGTCCGGCGTTTTTACCTCCCGAATCTTGCCGTTTTCGGGGATTTGCCGATTTATCGGGACTTAAGAGAAAACATGGCGATCCTCCAGGGTCCCGAGGTTTTTGACCCCCTCAAGGCGGAGGTGGAACGGCGCGAGGGGATTCATGTCGAGGATGACCAGGAGACCTGGACGGTGGAGGCAGGACCGGTTGTTACCGGGGGAGAGGCCTCTTGGACCCCTCGGATGAGTCACCCTCGGGTGGATCACCCTTGGGTGGATCACCCTTCCGTGTGGAGTGAGGTCTATGACCTGATGGCGCCGGGGTATGAGCTGTTTAACCGCGACCCGGCACGGCCGGAATCGGCAGGTCCTTTCCCGCTTGCGAATTTGAGACCCGATTTGCGTCAGACCCTTGCGGAGGCGGATCCCCTCTATCTCAAAACGATGGCAGAACTGACGCCATTTTTGAAAAAGATTGCCGCCTTTTGGAAAGAGGCAAAGCGGGAAGTCGACGCCTTGGGTGAAAATCCGGAACCGGCCGCTGTCGGGGCGGCCAATCATCGGCTGGAGGCTCTTGCCAAACAGCTTCTGGAAAGCAGTCCTCTCGGCGTCTCTGCCGCCCAACTGGCTCGGGCGCTTCGTGGATTTAACGGATAAAACAAAATTTATGATTATTCAAACCGTCGGGCCCAGATCCGATGGTCCCCGACCCTTTGTTCCCAGATCAGAATGGTATGTCCCTCTGTATCGGTAGCTATCTTTGGCCAGACCGGTCTTTGCGCCGGGTTATCGGTCAGCGGGATGACCTCCCCCCAGCCGTTGGTTGCCTCATAACGGCGGGAGATAATATTGGAACCGGCACCCCCCTCCAGGACTTCATGCCAGACCGCTAAGAGATTGCCCCCCTGGTCAACGGTCATCATTGGAGACCGGGCATTGGCTGGACGGTAGGGGAAACTGACAGGACCGGTGCAGAGTGCACCGAAGGGACAGGTACTGTTCATGACTTGTGAGATACCGTCGGCGCCGCTTTTTTGGGTCCAGAGGATCATGAATTGGGAGACAGGAGAGAGAATCATGACTGTGTCTGATCGGAGAACGTCTACTGCTGGTTCGCTCAACTGTCGAATCCCGGCAAATCCACCTCCGAATCCTGAAAAACGCCTCGCCTTGAGGGTATGCTTGCCTGTCGCCAGATCTTTTTCCTGCCAGGTCACCAGTCCGCTCCACTGGCTGTCCATGACGATCTTCGGGGATTCGGCATTGGTAGTATCTATCATCTCCGGTTCCCCCAGGCCCCAACGGGTCCCGTGATAAGAAGAATACCAGAGCCTCCTAATTTTATCGGGGTCATTGTCTCGGTCTCCCGGACGGGCGTTCGGGTTGGATTGGCTCCAGATCACCAGTGCCTTGCCGTCATGGACGACGATGGAGGCATCGCGAATAGGGTCCATGGAAGTGGGGGAGACGAATTGGGTATCCTCCCAGCCCCTTTCTTTAAAAACACGGGCGCGAAGGCCGTAGGACGTTCGCGTCCGGCAATCCACCTGCCCACGAGGACACTTGTTTAACCCTTCCATATTCCAGACGACAACCGCTCTGTTCCCGGAAGGTTCCATGGAGATCTTCGGGTAGGTGGCATTTAGATCAACCCATCGGTCATCCGACGGGACATTTTGGTTGATAGTGAAAGCAGGTTCCCATCTCCCGGAGGATTTCAGATACCGCCTCCCCCTGATGTGAAACTGAGTGCCACTCTTTTCACTCCAGACGACGAAGGCATTGCCGTTGGCATCCATCGCGATCTTTGGACCTGGTTCAGGGATATCGCCTAAAGCGGGATTAGCAATGACCTCCGGGCCGCTCCAGCCGGAGCCGACGGTATAACGGTTGGCGACGACCTGAAATTGGAGGCCCCTTGCCGGCACGGTCCTCTTTTCCCGCCAGACGGCAATGCCGTTTCCGGCAGAGTCAGAGGCGATATCGGTGTAGTCAGCTCCTTGGGAGGAGGCTTGATCCAGAGGGATGGCATCGGTCCAGATCCCTTTCGGTGCCTGTGGGTTTCCAGCATTGGCCGCCGGCAGGTCACCACCAGGGGCCGGTGGAGCCTCCCCCGGGTCAGCGCCATTCCCCGTCGCCTCCTGTTTGACATCGTCCCTTTTGGGGGGAGGCGGAGGGCCTCCCTCCTCTTCCTCTTTTTTAGAATCACACCCGAGGGTGGAGAAAAAAATGGAGAGGAGACCGATCAAAAGGATTGTTCGGGTGCGCTGATTTCTTGTCCCAAAAACCGTCATAAAATCTCCAGACCTCTTGACCTATTTTCGTCCGTTGACCCCTCTCAAGGTGTCACCCTGGGGCCCCCTATTAAGGAGAGTATGCAGGTTTTATGCCAAAAGGTCCAGGCGATAGATTTATAACATATTGAAATTATTAATTTTTTTATAGGCCTGGAGAGGGGTATTTTCTCAGATTGAGAAATTGCCAAAGATATGTCAATTTCCTGACATGGCACCCCTCCGGACCTTTTTCCGTCGTCTCTTCAAGATCCTCTTTTTTACCGGGTTCTTTGCGGCGGTTTTCGGGATCTATCTCTTTTATCTGAACGACCAGATCACGACCAAGTTTGAACACCACCGTTGGAACCTCCCTTCACGGGTCTATTCGGACGCCTCGTACCTCTTCCCCGGTCAGGCAATCGCGCCGGAGAGGTTGGAGCAAAAACTCCTCCGACTCGATTACAAGAGGGTCCCCGGCACCAAGATCGGCGCCCCCGGTGAGTACAACCGCGCCCCTCAAGGCCTCCTGATCTTTCTCCACGACTTTTCCTACCCGACGGAAGATTTTAAGGGGTTCCCCGTTTATCTGCAGTGGGGCCGGGGGGAGCTCTCCAACATTGTCAGGCTGGATACCCAAGAGCCGGTTACCGCCCTTCGCCTGGAACCGGAACTGGTCGCCTCGGTCTTCGACGAAAAGACGGAGGACCGGACATTGGTGAAGTTAAGTGAAGTCCCGCGCTCGCTCATCGAGGCTATTATTGCGATCGAGGATGAGCGATTTTACCAGCATCACGGGATCGACCCGATTGCGATCCTTCGGGCCTTTGTGGTGGACCTGATCCATGGACGGCTGGTTCAGGGGGGGAGCACACTGACGCAACAACTGGTGAAAAACTATTTTTTGACCGGCAAGAAGAGTTTTGTCCGAAAATTTAACGAGATGCTGATGGCCCTCCTCCTGGAGCGGCGTTATTCCAAGGAGGAGATCCTTGAGGCCTATCTGAACGAGATCTATCTGGGGCAGAGGGGGGCCGCCTCGGTGGCCGGTGTCGGGGAGGGGGCGCGACTCTATTTTTCAAAAAAAATCAGTCAAATTGATCTTTCAGAGGCGGCCCTTTTGGCGGGATTGATCCGCTCTCCGGGGGAGTATTCCCCCTTTAGAAATATCAAAAAGGCGATCCAAAGACGGAATCTGGTCCTGAAGACCCTTTCTGAGAAGGGGATGATTGCCAAGGGGGAGTACCGGGAGGCGTTGAAGGAAAAAATAATCCTCCCCGAAGTCCGCAAAGAGATTGCCAGGGCCCCCTATTTTATTGATCTCGTACAGGCCCAGCTGAGAGAAAACTTCCCGCTGGAAAAATTGACGGCGGAGGGACACCGGATCTTTACGACACTCGATCCTGATTTTCAAAAAAGTGCAGAGAAGGCTGTGGCCCAGGGACTGGCCTCTGTTGAGAACCGACTCCCTGAAATCAGGAAACAGAGGGAGGCTGGGAAAAAACTGGAGGCGCTTTTGGTGGCGGTCACGCCGCAGACCGGTTACCTCCGGGCCTATGTCGGGGGACGGGATTTTGCCGAAAGCCAGTTCAATCGCCCCTTGCAGGCGCTCCGGCAACCCGGTTCTGCCTTCAAGCCGTTTGTCTACCTGACGGCACTGGATCCGGGACGGGGGGACAAAAGCTTTACCCTCGCCAGTCTTTTGGATGACAACCCCCTGACCGCCCCGACCCCCGAAGGGCCCTGGAGGCCTGACAACTATGATGGGAAGAATCATGGGATCATTCCTTTAAGAGAAGCACTCGAAAAAAGTTATAACGTGGCAACAGCCCGGCTCGCGATGGAGGTCGGTCTGGATCGGGTGGTGGATACCGCAGAGCTGGCCGGGATCGAGAGCCCGATCAAACCGTACCCTTCCCTGGCGCTCGGTTCCTTTGAGGTGACCCCCCTGGAACTGGCGGGGGCCTATACCCTTTTCCCCAATGGAGGGGTGCGGTCGCAGATCCTGGCGGTTCGCCATCTCGTCACCCGTGAGGGAGAGGTGTTGGAGAAGAAGGAACTAAAAATCAGACGGGCCTTTTCCCCTGAATCGGTCTATCTGGTAACAAGTCTCCTGCAAGGGGTTCTGACGCGGGGAACCGCCGCCTCCGCCCGCTCTTTGGGATTTTCAGGAAGTGCGGGTGGCAAGACCGGGACGACCTCAGAAACACGGGATGCCTGGTTTGTCGGGTTTACACCGAAGATTCTGGCGCTGGTCTGGGTTGGCTATGATGACAACACGCCGACCGGTCTGACCGGCGCCCAAGCGGCCCTGCCGATCTGGGTCAGTTTCATGAAAGAGGTCTCCCGGAATGACACCAGTGATTTTCCCGTTCCGGAGAAGATCTCTTGGGTGACGATCGACCCGGCGACAGGAGGGCTGGTTACCTCTCATTGCCCTCAAGGCTCCGAGGAACCGTTTATCCAGGGGACAGAACCGACCGAGAAATGCTCGACCCACCAGTGATTGACAGTGCAGGATTTATCTTGCATGGTCAATTCATGGTTCGACAGGCTCACCATGTCCAAGCAGAAAGGGACACCCTGAGCTTGTCGAAGGGTCTAAGATATTTCCTTATTCTCCTCTGTTTTTTCCTGACCGCCTGTCCTCCGGCCGTCAAAAAGAGGCCGGTCCGGCCGACCCCGCCAAAAGTGGTTCCCGCTCCGGTCATTCAAGCGCCGCCACCCGTCCCGGAGCCCTCTCGACCGGAAAGGAACGCCTCCAATGACTTTCTGCTCCAGGGAAAAGAAAAACTGGAGGCCCAGGAGTACCCTGGGGCGATGAATCTCTTCCATGAGGCGATCAATCTGGATCCCTCTAACGGGCCGGCCTATTATTATCTGGCCTGGTCCAAATACCTTTCCGGGGATAACGAGGAGATTCTGGAGATTCTGGATCGGGCCGAGGGGTTGCTTTCCGGCAGGAAAGACTGGTTGCCGGCGATCCATTCCCTGCGCCAGCAGGTCCAGAGCGGTATTCCTCCTCTTTAGCCGGTTTCAAGCGATTCTTTTCTCAGGGAGCCAGGGAGAAACGGATTGCGAGCCTGATCGGTTTCTCGTAGGGGGGAAATGGGGCGGCGCGGCGGATCGTCTCCAACGCTTCTTCATCCAACAGCCGGTATGATGATGATTTTTCAAGGGAGAGGAGGCTCACTTTTCCGGAACGATCGATGGAAAAGCTCACCGAAGTAACCCCTTCCTGGCCCAGTTGCCTGGCTTGGGCCGGGTAGCGTTTGGTCTGTTCGATTTTTTTTCGAATCTCAGCAAGGACCAGGTCAGCTCCATTTTCTTCCCCTGCTCCCGGCGGCAACCGTTCAGGTAACCTGGCTGCGTCAGACAGTCCTCGCCCCCTCCGTGATCCCCCTGAGACCTCAGAACTGTCAGTAGAGGCGATGGTGATAATCTCCACTCCTCCTTTTGCAGGGGAAAGAGGAGAGAAAAGTTGCGAGAGCCCCCAGAGAGAGAGTATCAACAGATGAAGACCGACGGAAAGTGCCAAGAAAAGCCGGCTTTTCACGGGCAAGCCTTAAGAAGCAACCGACAGAGGTTCTTTCAAAATATTGAATTTTCGCTCAGCGAGGGCAAAACCACCAAAGAGGAGCGTGACATAAAGGGCATCCCCGACGAGGGTATTCGGAAAGAACGGGATGGCGGCGATGTAACAGGCGGTGAGCCCGGCTACCGTCTTGGGGTAGATCGGTTGAAAGGCCCAGACCCCAAAATTGGTAACGATGAAAAATAAAATGGAACTGGCCAGAGTCGATCCGGCTACCGGGAGCCACTTTCTTTGGTCTTTCAGCCGGAAACCAAGCCCCAAGACAAGAAGATAGGCCAGGTAGACGACGGGGAGATCCGGGTAGAAACCGATCAGGAGATCACTGAGAAGGAGCGCCCCAAAAGTGACCAGGAGGGCTGTTCTCTTTTTGTCAAAACAGGCGCCGCCAAAAAGGGCGACCGCCACAATCGGCGCAAAATTGGCTGGATGGGGGATGAGTCGCGTCAAGGCAACGGCAAAAACCATTCCTACCAGGACAAGAAATCGGTTCATCTTCATAAAACCTCCTGACTCGAAGCTTACCCTCTACTGGGATACGGTTAAAATCGCAATGCTATTTTTTAATGCCATTCACCACCGCCACCGCATCCAGATCAAACCCCAAAACTCCCGAAGAGACGCTGTCGCTACAATGGGCCGGGTCGTTGTAAAAGGCACAGCCGTTAATATCGACGATCCGGATGAAACGGGCCTGGCAGAGGCCGATATCGGCAAGATCATAGGCATCCCCACCGGCCACCGTCGGGTCGGTCGGGCTGATGTTGTTTCTGTCCGGATTGGCGTAGACCGGTTGACCGCCGGCGCATCCTTTAAAATCAGGAAAGGTGGGAGAACAGGGGAAAGGGTGCCAGTCGTTCCCGTCGGCCGAGGCGAAAACCTGAGCCGGTTCAAAAAAACCGGAAAATGAATTTTCAAAAACGACAAAATCGGGGCCGGGGCCGTCCACCGGAACAAAATCGGTAAATTCTAAAATGATTTCGCCGCCAAGACCGAGAGAGAAGACATCAAAACCGCCTGGGGCATTGCCGGCACCGTGTGGAGGGCCGAGGACGATCTCCGGCAGGAGTTCCTCATGGAATCCCCCTTTCCGGCCGATGCTGTAGGAAACCAGACGATCGGCAAAAGGGGCCGTCTCGTCCGGCGGTTCCTCCGGTGGCAGGCAGTTATTGATCGGCACTGTATTCGGGAGAGAGGCTGATCCGGAAACGGAAACCGATTGGGGGAGAATCGTGATTCCGGTTTTTCCCCGGATCTCTTCTTTCCCTTCTACCCAGGCAGTTACTTCAGCGGTTCCTGTTTGAAGGGCATGGATCACACCGGTCTCTCCCACCTCGACAATGGCTGGATCGGAAGAGATCCAGAGAATTTTTTCTTTAAAAGTATTGAGAGGGTTGGTGAACTGTTTTTGGACCTTGGGGACAACCTGGTCACCGCTAAACCGAAGCTCAGCGGTCAGCGGATACGCCTTTTCCTCCTCCAGGGTCACTGCCGAGGGTTGGATTGTAATCGTCTCCAAACTCTTCCAGGGACCGGGATCAAAAAGAGACGGTTCCGTTGCGCCATTGCCGCAGGCGGTGAAAAAAAGAATCAGGAGGTGACAAAGGTTTTTTTTCATGGGCGGTTAAAAAAGGTGATGGCGACCGGCGGTGGACCGACTGAAATCGGTCCCGCCACCGGAGCCTCGGTTTCGGCATCCAGGAGGAAAACCCCCCCGTTCGCCGGATCGCTGTCTCCCACAATCAGGAGATCGCCCAAAAGGGCGATATCCGGGATGTAAGCGGCACTTTGATAAACTGTCTTGAAGGGTGCGGCGGGTCCGGCATCCGGATCAAACCGGACAACACTTGTTTCAAAGCGATTGCCGTCACGATAACTCCCGACAACGACATACCCCACTTTTGTGTTTAATTCGATATCGGCCGGTGCCCCGCCGAGCTGGTTGTCTGATATCAGGATGCCGCGTGAATTCAAGGATTGTGTATCCACAACCTCGATCCCCCCATAAGGACTTGTATTGTTGAAAAAATCGGCAAGGGAGACAAAAATCTTTTTACGAGAGGGGGAGTATTTTATGTCGAAAGGATTGCGACCGGAAAGACGGATTACCTTTTCCACTTTACCGGTTGTAGGATTGATCACAAGAATTTTCCCTTCCGTTGTCACCTTAAAATCCTCGGCGAGGTCTTGAATAGAGACAAACAGTTTCCCATTGATCCACAAAATACGGTCGGCCCGGGCGAGCGGTTCTCCATCGGAGTCGGCGTAAGGGGTGAGGTCGATCGTTTGAGTGATTATTCCCGTTTGTGGGTTGACAACCAGAAGGTCGTCGACGGTGAACGTTGAATTGTTCGCCTCCGGTTCGTAGAGGGTGATGTAGGCGGTGGTTGGATTGAGGACCAGAATGTCGTGCGGATCCGTCCCGCGGCCGACCGAAAATTGAGAAATTGTTTTGTACCCCTGTTTTGGGTCGACCACCTGAATATTATCCTGTCCCTTCCGGTTGACGATATAAAGGAGGTTGTTAAAAGAGCGGACGACCGCATCCGTGTGGGTGGTTCCCAGATTTGGACTCACCTGGGGAGTCTCTTCGAGTGTGAGTGTTGCATAGGTCCCGATCGTTTGGAAATCGGATCCCAGGACAAAGGCGGTGTTCCCCTGCGGGTTGTTGACGTCGGCCGAAAAAATCGGGTTGGGAGAGTCGCTCGGCGTGGGGGCGGGACCTGTCTCTTCGGTGACTGACCCGCAACCAGCGATGGAGGAAAGGAAAAACAAAATAAGAACTAACGCCCCCCGGCCCCCTCTTACACTAAGAGGGGGGGATTGATGGACATGGTGAGCCCGTCGAACCATCAATTTTTCATCTCCAATTTTCCAAAAAATCCCCTTCCCGGGAGGGGAAATCCAACAATATCAACCGTCTGGTCGTTCAAGACGTTTTTCACCTCGAACGCCGCTGAAAAATATTTAAGAAAACGGGCCTCTGTTCCGACATTCCAAAATATCCGGTGGTTTACCTTACGGATATTTTGCGTATCCAGGAAGTTGGCATCGATAAAATTCAGGTCAGAAAAAAAACGGGCCCAGTGCCATTGATAATCAGTCTTTGCCGATAATTCATGGATCGGTCTCCCCGGCAGGAGGAGGTCCTGGGTGGCTGGATTCCCGCTGACATCCTTGGCCTGTTCATAGGTATAATTGAGAGTGAGGGTCAGCGGCCGGATCGGTTTTATTTGAGCGACCAACTCCATCCCCTGAATCCTGGCCCTTCCCAGATTTTGGGCCTGGACGGTGTATTGGGATGTTTGCAACATCTGGATCAGATCGCGGATCTCGTTTTGAAAATAGGAGATCTCAAAGTGCCATCTTTCTTTTGTCCACAAGAGGCCAAGGTCGAAGTTGACCGATTTTTCAGGCTGGAGGTCCGGGTTGCCGACAAAAAAACCGCGGTCCCCGAACAATTCCGAAAAACTGGGGGCGCGGTAAGAACGGCCGCCATTGGCCTTGAAGGCAAGACCTGAGGAAAAGGGTGTGCCACCCGAGGGTGGTTCACCCAAGGGTGAAGCACCCAGCGACAGTTTGACCCCCAGTTTTCCGCCGAGGAGGTGGAGATTATTTTCGTTATTGAAAATATTTTCCATCCGGAAGGAGGGAAGAAGCGTCAGTTGTCCATTCAAAAGCCGGATTTCATCCTCGACAACCAACCCGATACTATCCCTCCGGCTGGAAGCGTCAGAACCGGGGGTGCTCTGCCTGTTTTCCGGGAGGAACTGTTCCCCTTGATAAGAGAGGGTGTTCATCGCCTTGTGATGATTGCCGAGTGGAATCATTGCCCTGGTTTTCAGACCGTAGAGAAAACTGTCATCGTCGTTATCCTGCCGGCCGAGACCGATCTCCCCCTGGGGATCGGAAAATTGGCTCTTGGTGTAACCGAAGGAAGGGATGAAAGAGAGGGCCAGGGGTGTGCCACCCAGGGGGGAATCAAAGAGGTTTTCTTGGGTTAATTCCAATTGCGTCAGCGACCTCGTCGTGGCGAGACTAGCGGTTTCCGAGGTGAGGGTGCCGAGACCCGGGACCCCCCTGTCTTCCCGGAAAAAATTTTCGTGAATCTGGAGATGCCAACCGTGACCCAAACTACCGTTCCAGTGGGTCAGAAAGGAATGACGGTTGAAGCTGTTGTTTTTTCGGGAGCGGGTCTGGTCATCCGAGGCATTGAAGGGGGTTCCGTTATCATCCAGAAATTGAAAGTCGCCATCACTGTGCTGAAAATGATACCCGGCCGAACTACCCCAGGAGCCAACAGGGATCGCCCCAAAAACGCCTGCACCCGCACTGTTCCAGGATCCGTAAGAACTGTCGAAGGCCCATTGTGGCTTCTGATGAAACCGTTTGGTGGTGATGGCGACGACTCCGCCGATCGCCGAGGTTTCATAAAAACTGGGGGTCTGACCGCGGTAGATTTCAATTTTTTCAATTTGTGAAAGGGGGATGCTTGCGATGTTCACCGCTCCCCCTTGCGCCGCATTGATCGGGACCCCGTCCAGGTAAATTTGCACCTGCTCTGAAGTGGAGCCGCGGATCGAGAGGGTGGCAAAATCATCGAGCCCGCCATAACGCCGGACCTGCAGGCCGACTTCTTCGCTGAGAACCTCCGGCAGGGTGAGGGTCCTTCCTTCTAGATCGCGGGAGGTTAGGACATTGGAGAAGGCCGCCCCGTCGAGGCGGCCTTCCCGTTGTTTGTCCGTGACCTGGATCTCCCCAAGATCCCCTAATTCACGACCCTCCAAGGGTGATTCACCCAAGGGAGTGACGAGTGTCGTCATCAGGACTCCGATTAAAAACGCACCCGTTTTCACTGTTCATAGGTGGCGATGGAGGCGGGTGGCAGTCCTCCGGCTAGCTTGTCGTGGAGGACAGCCCCATTCGGACCGATCAGGAGAACGCCGGGAAATCCCGGATCGCGGTCTCCCACAAGCAACCCGGAGACCCTCTCCACCCATTCGGTATCCTGAATGGAGCCGGCGCTTTCATAAACGGCGGTGGCGCCGCCGATCGGGTTGAGAGGAAAACGAAAGATGCGCGAACGATAGGCACTGGTGACCGGATCAATGAAACTGGCGGTGACAAAACCGGAATTAGAGGAGGTCTCAATATCCCCCGGTGCTCCCCCCAGGTCACGGTCGTCAATGGCGATCCCTTGAGAGATCCCGGAGGCGATCGAGACCGCCTCGACCCCGCCGAGAGAATCGTCCGGATTAAAGGTTCCGGCATTTCCAACCAGGACCTGATCCGCTGTGGCGGCCAGGGTGAAAGGATTGGCCCCCGTCAGCGGGGTCACCTGGTCGACCCTGTCGGTTGTGGTGTCGATCCAGACCAGTTTGCCGTTTTTATCGGCGGTAAAACCGTTCAAGTCTTGCAAGGCAACAACGGCAAAGCCTCTCCCCCGTCTTTCGACATAAACCATCGCCGCCGCCTCGGCGGGAGAACCGTTTTCGGCATAAGAGGAAAGATCAATTCTTGTCGTGATCTCACCGGAACGGGGGTTCATGACAAGCAGGTCACCCGGTTCGGTTGGGTTATAAAGGGAGACATAGGCCTTTTCGCCGGAAAAAATCAGAACATCCTGCGGGTTGGTCCCTTCTCCCATCGGGTATTCTGTGGATTGACCGGTTTGGAGATCCACGCACTGGACAGTGTCTCGCCCCAGACGATTGACCACGCAGAGCGGAAGCCCACCAGCCACCGAGCTTCTGATAACCGCATCACTGTGTGTCGGAAAGGTGGGGGAATCCTGATAGACAAAGGGTGATTCACCCAGACCTCCCAACTCCAGAAGCCGGAGCGTCCCGGCCGGGTTTGTGAAATCGGCCTCCAGAACGGCAGCGTACGGCTTTTTGGAAACCGGCGTGCCTGGTCCAGCATCTTTTCCTTCGGTTGGACCCCCGTCGGTCCCGTGAGGACCATCGACAACGACATCGACGGATCCTTCGTCATTGGTACACCCGGCCGCCATAAGGGCAATCGCACACCCCCCGACGGCTCCTTTCCAGGCACCTGCACCGGTACCAACACCGGGCCAAACAACGGTCCCGGCACCTGCACCGAGAATACCCCCGATGACACCGCCGGCACCACACACGACTGTTGCTTTGAGTCCTTCGGACATCTGATCCTCCCTCTCTCCGCGGAGAGCTAATAAAAAGGTTAGTGAATGCAAAAGGTAAGGTTTCCTGACTTGGGGCTCCCCCGAGCGCCGGCTTGCCTTCCCATCCGCCGGAGGCGGACAGTGACTGACGCCGTGACTCTACAAACCCCTTACAGTGGCGGGACCGTGCCGGACTTTCACCGGCTTCCCTCCACCCCTTGCGCTGGAAAAGAACAACCTGCAAGAAGCGCCCTACCAAGAAGGAGGAAAGGTTGTCAAGCTTCTCAGAGGATACATAAGAAAAATGGGCAGGTTTTTTCCATTTGACATTATAGAACAAATTCCATAGCTTCCGCAGGCTTTAAAGGGGAAAGACCGGTGACATTTATCAAATTAAAAGAAGGGGAGTCTTTCGAGTCCGCCGTTCGGCGTTTCAAAAAATCCTGTGAGAAGGCCGGGATCCTCTCCGAGCTTCGGAAACGGGAACATTACGAAAAGCCGTCGGTCAAGAAGAAAAAGAAAAAGATTGCCGCCCGGAAGAGGGCACTCAAGAAGGGCATCCGAAGAGAGGTTTTCTAAAGTGGGAATCAAAGGGGCCTTGGGGGAAGCGCTGAAGGAATCACTGAAGGCGCGCGATCAGGTCCGGCTGGATACCATCCGGATGGCGGTTGCTGCCATCAAAAACAAGGAAATTGATAAAAGGGGGGAGCTCACCGAACCCGAGGCGGTTCAGGTGGTGGCAACCCTTGTAAAGCAGAGGAGGGAGTCGATTGCTGAATTTAGCAAGGGGGGGCGGCAGGACCTGGTGGATAAAGAGACGCGCGAGTTGGGGATCCTCCTTGCGTTTTTACCCCCGTCGTTACCTGCGGAAGAGGTTGAAGGGCGGGTGAAAAAAAAGATAGCCGAGCTGGGCGCCAAAGATGTCAAGGATATGGGCCGGGTGATGAAGGCGCTCCGTGAAGAATTGGCCGGTCAGGTGGATGGGCAGTTGCTGAGCGATACGGTTCGAAAATTACTAGCGGGGTGAGTCTTTGGGGTTAGTCTCCGAAGAGCAATTGCAAGAGATTAAATCACGGGCCGATATTGTGGCCCTCGTTGGTGAATCGATCCCTTTAAAAAAATCGGGGGGCAACTGGAAAGGGCTCTGTCCCTTTCATGGGGAGAAGACCCCCTCCTTCATGGTGAGTTCCCCAAAGCAGATCTATCACTGTTTCGGGTGCGGCGAAGGAGGGAATATCATCAACTTCCTGATGAAGTTTGAAGGCTTAAGCTTCCTGGAGGCGGTGGAAAAGCTGGCGGCCCGGGTCGGGGTCCGTTTGGTGAAGGGTGGTCCACCCAAGGGTGGTTCACCCAAGAGTCAGGATTCTCGAAGAGGGCCTCCCGCCGAAGAAAAAGAGGAACTGGCCAAACTCAACCGTCTCGCGGCCCGGTACTATTACCAGAATCTCCAACACCCGGAGGTGGGGAAAAAAGGGCGTGCCTATCTTGAAGCTCGCGGGATTTCCCCTGAAACGATCAAAAAATTCGGTTTGGGACTGGCACTCCCCCTCTTTCAGGGGCTCTTTTCCACTCTGGAATCACAAAAAGTGAATCTGGGGATGGCGGAAAAACTGGGGCTGGTTCGCCGGAGTGAGGGGCGCTCTTATGATTTTTTCAGGGATCGTCTGATTTTTCCAATCATCGCCCCGAGTGGCCGTGTCATCGGCTTTGGGGGGAGGACCCTTTCCAACGATCCGGATCAGGCCAAGTATATCAACTCTGTCGACTCGCCTCTTTATAATAAAGGGGAATCACTCTTCGGCCTCAATCTGGCCAAATCGGCGATTCGTGTCAGGGATTCGATCATCCTGGTGGAGGGGTATCTGGACCAGATCTGTCTCTTCCAGCATGGTTTTGAAAATGTCGTGGCCCCACTCGGGACCGCGTTGACGGAGGCCCAAGTCCGGTATCTCTCGCGATTCTCGGAAAACTTTCTCCTCCTCTTTGATGGGGACGAGGCGGGGGAGAAGGCGAGGGAACGGGCGTTACCTATTCTTCTCAAACTGGGGCTTCCGGCCAAGACAATTGCCCTGCCGCCGAAAGAGGACCCGGACAGCCTCCTCCGGAAGGAAGGACAGGAGGCCTTTGCCAAGCGGCTGGAGAAGGCGGTTCCCCTCTTTGAATATTTTATGGAAAAAGTAACCCGCTCTTTGGAGCGATCGCCGCAGGGGAAATCCCAAGCGGTCCAGACCCTTTTGCCGAATCTTTCCTTGCTGACCGGAGAAATTGAAAAAAACCTTTATATTCAGAAGCTTGCATCGTTTCTCCATCTGGAGGAATCCCTCCTTTATAAGGAGATCGACCGGTTCCAAAAAAAGGGAGCAACTTTTGCCCCCCGAGCGACCGATGTTAGTGGGGCCGTTGGGTCGGGGGAACCACTGGCGGTGGGAAACTTGCCTCCCCTCGAGAGGATGATCCTGCAACTGGTGCTTTCTGAAACTCCGGTTCCTGCTTCTGTCTTTACGGGGATTGAGGAGTCTGATTTCTCGAACCGTCTGCTCCAGGAACTTTGGCAGAGGGTCCGGAAGATCGCTCTGGCCGAAGAAGGTGATTTGTCCGTGAAGGTCACCACTCTTCTGGACGAGCTGGAGGAGGACGAATTAAGGCAGTTGGCGGTTTCACTCGCGATGGAGAGCCCGCTTTTGGAAGAAGAGATTGTTCCGGCCTTGAAGGATTGCGAAAGACAGGTCCACCGGCGCCGCTTTCAGAAGGAGCTCCAGATTTTGACACAGGAGATCCGGTTGGCCGAGGATAAAAAGGATGAGAAAAGACTGACGGAACTGATTCTTTTAAAAAATAAATTGCTTCAGGACAAAGTTTTGATAGGTGAAGAAAGGACGAGGGCCTCGTGGTGACAACAGAAAAGAAAGAGATCAAGGAAGTTCAACAACTAATCCATCTTGGCAAAGAACGGGGGTTCCTGACCTATGAGGAGGTCAATGACGCCCTGCCGGATGATCTCGTTTCGCCCGAACAGATTGACGGCGTTCTTTCGATGTTCGACGAAATGGATATTGAAATCGTCGATGACGAGGAAGGGGCCAAACTTTTAAAGAAAAAACCGGTGGCGGCTGGTGGTGCCTCTGCGAGCACCGAAGAAAAAGGGGCGGCTTCCTCTGAGGAAGAGGAAGAAGAAACGCCAGTCGTGGATGTGGAAGTGGTGGTCGATGACACCGGTGGAAAGTCGACCGATCCGGTTCGACTCTACCTTCGCAAAATGGGGGCTGTTCCGCTCCTGACACGTGAGGGGGAAGTCGAGATCGCCAAGAGGATCGAACAGGGGGAGGATGAAGTTATTCGAATCCTTCTCGGCACCCGATTCGGGATGCAGCGGTTTGTGGAGATGGGGGATCATCTGGGCAAGAACAAAATCCGCGTGGCGGAGATTGTTAAAGATTTTGATGACATTGAAGAAGGAGAAGGGCTGGATGAATCAGAATACCGCCTGAAGGTCCTCAAGCTGATGAGCAAGGTACGCAATTCAGCCAAGGAATTGAAAGGGTTTCAATCGAAGGCGGGCAACCTCAGACTCCGCGAAGAAAACAGAAAGAAAGCCGAGGAGCAGGCACGAGGCGTCCGGGAAGGAATTCTTGAGGCGATCAAGGAAATGCGTCTCAACAAGAGGACGATCGACCAGTTGATTGAAAGACTGGACGGTTTTATCAGCCAGATTGAGGAGCAGGAAAGAGTTCTGTCCAGTGGCCGGCGGAAGCTCCAGGTGGAACCGGAAGAGATGAAAAAACTCTTCAAGGATTTCAAACGAAGCCGGTATATGGAAAGAAAAATTGCGGCCTCGCTCAAGATGGAACGAGAGGAGATTTTGCAGATTGCCGAGATGATCCGTCAGGCTGAGCGGAGGATCAGTGAGGTGGCTAGAGAATTCGGGGCGCCGGTCGAAGAGATCCGGAAGGCCTACAAGGATATCCGCAAAGCGGAAAATTTTGCCGAAGGGGCCAAGAGTGAACTGGTTGAGGCCAATCTTCGCCTGGTGGTTAGCATTGCCAAGAAATATACTAATCGAGGCTTGCAGTTTTTGGACCTGATCCAGGAGGGAAATATCGGGCTCATGAAGGCGGTTGATAAGTTTGAGTACAAACGGGGGTATAAATTTTCCACCTATGCGACTTGGTGGATCCGTCAGGCGATTACCCGGGCGATTGCCGACCAGGCCCGGACGATCCGGATTCCCGTCCATATGATCGAAACGATCAACAAGCTGGTCCGAACCTCCCGTTATCTGGTTCAGGAGTTCGGCCGGGAGCCGACGCCGGAAGAGATTGCCGAAAAGATGGAACTCCCTCTGGAAAAGGTGCGCAAGGTTTTAAGGATTGCCAAAGAACCGATTTCACTGGAGACCCCGATTGGCGAGGAGGAGGATAGTCATTTGGGTGATTTTATTGAGGACAAGACGATCCCGACGCCGGGGGAGGCGGTGGTCAATCTGAACCTTTCGGAACAGACGCAGAGGGTTCTTGCCACGCTGACGCCACGTGAAGAGAAGGTCCTTCGGATGCGATTTGGTATCGGGGAGAGATCGGATCACACCCTGGAAGAGGTGGGCAAGAATTTTTCGGTAACCCGTGAACGAATCCGTCAGATTGAAGCCAAGGCGCTTCGGAAACTGCGGCATCCGTCACGGAGCAAGCGGTTGCGGAGTTTTGTGGACTAGTATGGGCCCGGTAGGACTCGAACCTACAACGGCCCGGTTATGAGCCGGGGGCTCTACCATTGAGCTACAGGCCCGCAAAAGCTGGATTATAGGAGAGCTCTTTTGTTTTCGCAACGGTGATTTCAGGAGGACCCTTGGCTGGACTACGAGAGCAGTTAGACAGAATTTTCAAATTAAGCCGCTTTGACCAGGAATGCCGGCAGTTTCAAGAGCGCCAAGCGCTACTCCCTGGTTTGCGGGAAGAGATAGAATCAGGATGGATTCTCCTCCAGAAGAATCTGGAAGAGAAAAAGGGGATCCTGGTCTCTGTTGAAAAGGAGAGAAGGGACAAAGAGATGGATCTCCGGGTTTCCCAGGAATCCTTGAAAAAAAGGGAGACGAGGGTCAATGAGATCAAAACTAACAAAGAATACCAGGCGGCTCTCAAAGAGGTGTCCCAAGGGAAGAAAGAAAACAAGGAGATGGAAGATCACCTCCTGAAACTGATGGGACAGATCGAGGAATTGACCAAAGAGGTAAGCGTGCTTGAAGAACAATACCGGTCTTCAGAGGCCTCTCATCGGGATAAGTATCAGGCCTTGGTCCAGGAGGAGGAGGAGCTAGGCCGAAAATTGGGGGAACTCTCCATGGTCCGGAACGGTTTGCTGGATGGGATTGGGCCGTCACTGATAGTCCAGTATGAGAAGGTTCGGAAGATCAGGAGCGACCCTTTGGCCCTTGTTGAGGGAGGGACCTGTCTGGGGTGTCATATGCATGTTCCTCCCCAGCTCTTTAACCAGATCTTGAGACAACAGGCTATTTATACTTGCCCTAGTTGTCACCGGATCCTCTCTATTAAGGAGAAGGAAGGTCTTGCAGGGGTTTGAAGGAATTGGTATCATTAGCGGCAAAACGGAGGAAATGATGAAAATAAATGCCCTTCCCAAAGAAGTTGTTGCGGAGCTGTTAAATTTTATCGCGGATACAGAGCCGTTTGAGGAAACAGGAAAAATCCTTGGCGATTCCGTGGAAATCGGCGATCTCCGCCGGGCCTTGAGGGAGATTGGGCAGGCCCTCCGTCGGGAGGCGGCTTCCGAAAAAGAGAAGAATCTCCCCTTTGATTCCAAATCGAACGGTTACCTCTCACCCGAGGCGGAACGTCTCCTCTCCTGCCTCACCCCGCGCGAGGAGAGGATCGTTTTAAAAACCTTTGGCTTCCTTGATAAAGGGTAGAAATTCCGATTCCTATCAGCTTTATACCGATGGTGCGGCTCGTGGTAACCCTGGTCCGGCCGGGGCCGGGGCCTATATCTGCCGTCCCGACGGGGACGTTGTGGCGGAGATCGCGCTGTATCTGGGGGAGACAACCAATAATGTGGCTGAGTATCAGGCGCTCCTTGCCGGACTCCGGCGGTTAGTGGAACTGAAGGCCCGGGAGGTTTGTATCTTTGCCGATTCGCAGTTGATGGTCCGGCAGATCGAGGGGCAGTATCGGGTGAAGCACCCCAACCTGAAACCGCTGTTTGAGGAGGCGCTTGCACTCTTGAAAAAGATCCCGCATTATACTATCGGCCATATCGACCGGGAACAGAACTTTGAGGCCGACCGGTTGGCGAATCAGGCGATTGACGAAAGGTAAGCTCTTTTAAAATTAGGAGTGGGTCGGATCATCGCTCCCGCGATAAGCGGGGGAGGAAAGTCCGGACACCAAGGGCAGGGTGCAGGCTAACGGCCTGGCGGAGCAATCCGACGGAAAGTGCCACAGAGACGAGTCTTCCGCTTATGGCGGAAGGGTGAAACGCGGTAAACCCCACCCGGTGCAAGGCCAAATAGGTCTCTCCTTTCAACGAGTCCGGTTGAGTTCCCGCCAAAAGTGGGACGGAGGGATGGGTCGGCTGCTAGAGGCCCTCAGTAATGGGGGTCCTAAGAGAAATGATGATCGCCCCGCCTCAAGGCGGGGGACAGGATCCGGCTTACAGACCCACTCCTTTTTTCTTTTTATCAAAGGGGGAAATTATGAATGACGCCGTTATTGTCTCAGCCGTCCGGAGTCCGATGGGAAGGGCAGGCAAGGGGCTTCTCACCAACCTGCGTATCGATGACCTGGGGGCCCTCGTGGTGAAAGAGGCGCTCCATCGGGTCCCGCAAATCAAGACAGACGAAATTGAAGATGTCATCTTCGGTTGTGCGATGCCGGAGGGGGAGCAGGGGATGAATGTGGCCCGCAATATCAGCCTTCTGGCCGGCATTCCATTCGGAGCGGCGGCGTTGACCCTCAACCGGTTTTGCGCCTCCGGTTTGCAAGCGATCAACCTTGCCGCACTCAATATCATGACCGGTAACGGGGAGGTTTTTGTGGCGGGGGGGATCGAATCCATGAGCCATGTCCCGATGGGGGGGTTTAATCCAAGTCTCAATGAAAAACTGATGAAGGAAGGGGCGCCGCAGGCCTATATCTCGATGGGGATGACGGCCGAAAATGTCGCCAAAAAATACCAGATCTCCCGGGAAGATCAGGACCGTTTTGCCATCGCCTCCCACCAGAAGGCGGTCAAGGCCCACAAGGAAGGCAAATTTAAAAACGAGATGATTCCGGTGGAGATTGTTCTGCCGGATGGAAAAAAAGTTATTCTGGATCGTGACGAAAACCCGCGTGAGGATACGGCGCTTGAAAAATTGGCGAGCCTTAAAGCCGCCTTTCTGGAAGGAGGTTCCGTTACCGCCGGCAATTCTTCGCCGTTGACCGATGGCGCCGCCGCAGTCGTTATCATGAATGGCGAGTTGGCCAAAAAAAAGGGGCTCAAGCCCCTTGCCAGGATTCGGGCGATGGCGATGGCTGGTTGTGACCCGGCTTACATGGGAATGGGGCCGGTCCCGGCGGTGCAAAAAGTTTTAAAGCGGGCCGGGATGAAACTCTCCGATATTGAGATCATTGAGATCAATGAGGCGTTTGCGGCCCAGTCGCTCGCGGTCCTTCGCGAACTCAATGCCGATTTCAACAAGGTAAACCCGCATGGGGGGGCGATCGCCTTGGGGCACCCGCTGGGATGCTCCGGCGCCCGGATCATGGCGACGTTGATCAATGACCTCATCACTTTTAACAAGACGATCGGTTTGGAGACGATGTGCATCGGTGGGGGTCAAGGGGCTGCGACGGTGATTGAGAGGTTGTTGTGATCAAAAAAGTAGCGGTCCTTGGTTCTGGAATCATGGGTTCCGGCATCGCCGGGCATCTGGCTGGCGCCGGGATCCCTTCTCTCCTGCTCGACATTGTTCCCAAAGATTTGGCCCCTGGCGAATCCCGCAACAAACTGGCCCTGAAGGGGCTTGAACTGTTGGCAGTCTCAAAGCCTTCCCTTATCTATTCAAAATCAGACCTGAAGCAGGTTACTCCCGGCAATTTTGAGGATGATTGGCAAAAACTTTCCGAATGCGACTGGATCATCGAGGTGGTTGTTGAAAAACTGGAGATCAAAAAAGAGGTTTTCGGCCGTATCGAAAAAACCATGCGGCCCGGGACAATAGTGAGTTCGAACACCTCCGGCCTTTCCCTGAAGGCGATGAGCGAGGGAAGGGGCAAGGAGTTCAAGAAAAATTTTGTGATCACCCATTTTTTTAATCCGGTTCGTTACATGAAGCTCGTTGAACTGGTAACCGCACCGGAGACCGATCCGGAGACCGCCAAAACAATCCGCCGCTTTTTGGAGGATATTTTAGGAAAAGGGGTGGTGATCGCCAAAGACACCCCCAATTTTGTCGCCAACCGGATCGGTGTCTATGGCTGGTTTGCCGCCTTGAACGAAGTTTTGCAGAACAATTACAAGGTGGAAGAGGTGGATAAAATTTTAGGTTCGGCGGTCGGTCGCCCCAAAAGCGCCATGTTTCGAACGACCGATATGGTTGGATTGGATACCCTCGTCCATGTCGGCCGGCATACCTATGAAAATTGTGTTTCGGATGAGAAGAGGGAAGTCTTCAAAATGCCGGCGGTGATCGAGAAAATGGTTGAAAAAAGGCTTTTGGGGGAAAAAACGGGGCAGGGGTTTTATAAAAAGGTGAAAAAACAGGACGGTTCTTCAGAAATTTTGTCTCTCGATCTTCAAACACTGGAATATCGGCCGCAGGAAAAAGTCCGGTACGATTCGTTGGGGGCGATCAAAAATATTGAGGAGCTGGATGAAAAATTTAAAACCCTTGTCGGGAGTGAAGATCGCGCGGGGCAACTGGCCTGGCGCTCGACACGGGATGTTCTGATTTACGCCGCCAACCGGATTCCGGAGATTGCCGATGACATCGGGAACATTGATAACGCGATGAAATGGGGTTTCAACTGGGAGCTCGGCCCGTTTGAGACCTGGGACCTTTTGGGGGTCGCCGCAACCGCTGAACGGATCAAAAAAGAAGGACTTCCGGTCCCCAAGATTATCGAGCAGGTTCTACAAAAGGGGGAGGGACGATTCTACAAAAAGGAAGGGAGCGGGAATCTTTACTTTGATGCAGCGTCACTTTCTTACAAGCCTGTCCCGGAACGGGTGGGGGTTGTCCTCCTTTCATCGCTTAAGGAGCAGAAGAGGGTAGTCAAGGCGGGGGCCTCGGCCTCATTGATCGACATCGGAGACGGGGTTTTTTGTGTCGAGTTTCACTCCAAGATGAACGCGATCGATGATGATATCATCGGGATGCTCAATTTCGGTCTGGATACGGTGGAAAAGAGCGGTATCGGGCTTGTGGTGACCAACGAGGCGGTGAACTTTTCGGTTGGTGCCAATCTCCTCCTGATGTTCATGGAGGCACAAAACAAAAACTGGGCGGGGATTGAAAAGGTAGTCTGCGATTTTCAGAATGTGAATCTGCGGATGAAGTATGCCAAAAAACCGGTGGTGGTGGCTCCGTTTGGACTGACATTGGGAGGGGGTTGTGAGGTCGCTCTCGGTGGGGTTCGGGTCCGGGCGCATGCAGAACTCTACATCGGGCTTGTCGAGGTCGGCGTTGGTCTGATCCCGGCCGGTGGTGGTTGCAAGGAGATGGTTTTACGGTGCGAGAAAAAAGCGGCCCATGGACCGTTTCCAAAGGTGCAAAAGGCGTTTGAGACGATCGCCTTTGCCAAGGTTTCAACATCGGCCAAGGAGGCGGTCAGTCTCGGTTACCTCACCTCGGAGGACCAGATCTCTCTTTCCCGTGAGAGACTCACGGCGGATGCGAAAGCGGATGTTCTGGAGATGGCAAAAGGGTACCAGCCTGGCAAACCGCGTGAAGATATCCTTGTTCCGGGGCGTGGTGGGGAGATGGCGGTCCTGTCAGCGATTCAAGGGTTTCGCAATCAGGGACTGATTACGGAGCATGATGGCTTTATCGCCGGTAAACTGGCCCGGATCCTGACTGCCGGGGATCAGGCCAATCTGACCCGTGTCTCCGAACAGCATCTTTTAGATCTTGAACGAGAGGCGTTTCTTTCTCTGATTGGCACCGAAAAGTCCCAGGCCCGGATGCAAACAATGCTGATGACCGGCAAACCGCTCCGAAATTGAGGCAACTTTCTTGGTTCCGGTGCCGATGCCCCCATTGTGGGAGCTGCCCCTTCTATTCCGGAGAGGATTCAGGTTTCGCGGGAGGCCTTTACCTTTTTACAAAAGGCCTTGGATTGGCTTTCTCAAGAAGATCCCCAAAAAGAGGCGTTAGAGGCGATCCTTGAGGACCGATATATTGATTCGAAAGATCTCCCCCGTCCCGAGGATCCTCTCTTTCACTTCAAGCAGAGGTTTTACGTGGCGGCCTATCATTATGCCCAAGCCTCCGGGGCCCGCGACGTCTTGGAAGAGGGTGATTCACTGGATACGCTGGTCCGGCAGACTTTCTCAGACTCTCCTCGCTTCTTTCCCCATCTTGTCTCTATCCACGAAGACTTTTCCAGAATTCATATTGGTGGAGGCCGTGCCTTGTTTGTTGTCCATGCCCAGAGACAGTTTGATACCTCGATGGCGATACGGGATTCCGTTGGTGCTCTGGTCAATCAGATGAGGCGGGAAGGGGTTCCTTATGTGTATGTTTATGCCCCTCCTCCCCGCACCGGTACCGAACTGTTCGATTATTACCTTTTACAGCCTTATGCCCCTTATGTTATCGAATCCGGAGGAGGTTGGCATCATGTTGATCTTGAAGCCGCCGATCAAGAAATCCATTTCGCTGGCGGTTTCCCGGATGATTGTCTGGCAAAGGCTGTCCAAGCTTCCATCGCTAAATTTCAAACACGGCCCGGGGCACGATCTCTGGAGATCACTTTGCATACCGAGGCGATCTACACCACAAAGGAGTATCCCAAGACAATCCCTTTCAGTCGCTACCTTGAAGACTCTCTTGTTGTTCCAGCATTTGAGGGTGTCTTAAGAGAACAACTGACAAACCGGGAATGGCAGGGAAGGCCGGTCTGGATCGAGATCAATCTGAGGGGACCGGTTATCCAGGGGGGATATTCCTACAACGCCTGCCTGGCCTCAAAAGATGAACTTCCCGCCGATATCCCCCGTGTGAAGATCCGTCTGGTCTCTCCATGATCCCTTGACTCCTTCCCACTGTTAGGGGAAGAACCGGACATGGCCAGGATTTTGAAGATTATTGAGGAGGCTGAGGACCCAAACCGGATCCGGCTGGTTCTCAATGAGGAACTTCCCGTTTCTGAGCCCCAGTCCTTCTATAGTCGGGAGGAAGCCAACTCCGATCCTTACGCCGCACCGCTCTTTGATATTATCGGCCTTCAGGCGGTAACCTATTTTGGGAAAGAATTCATCCTGGTCAAAAGTCCCGGAACCCCCTGGAAGTTGATTGTCGCCCCCGCCTGCAATATCATCAACACGCGGGTCGGATCGGTAGGATCGTCCGCCCTGGAAGAAAAGAGGGTGAAAGAAAAAGAACGGGAGAATGCCGTCAGTTTTGAGATGATGAAACCGGAGGAGCGTCTTTTTCGAATTAAAGAAGTTCTTCAAGAACGGATCACTTCACTTCAAGAAAAAGGGATTTTATTGGAAGTCCTCCAGCTCCGGTATAAGGTCTTGATGGTTCGTTACGAAGGGCCGGAGGAAAAGGCAGACCAGACTTTAAAAGAGATGACCCAGCTTCTCAGACACAAAGTAAGCCCGCTCATTGCCGTCCGAAGGAGCCTGCCCTGAGCGATCCGCCCCAGGCGGAGAGTCGAAGGGTTGACAATCCATAGGCTCCCCACTAGGTTGGCCCCATGGCTGATCTTTTTCACAATTTCTGGCTGACCTTCATCCCGCTCTTTGTGGCGATGGGGATTATTGAAAATGTGCCTATTTTTTTGACCCTGACGGAAAATTTCGATAAATCGGGAAAACACCGGATCGTGCGACAATCGATGATTACAGCGGCTGTGATCATCGTGGGGTTCGTTTTTATCGGGAATTGGGTTCTGCGTATGTTGGGGATCACGATTGCCGATTTTACTGCGGCCGGCGGACTTTTGCTCCTTGTTATTTCGATCAAGACCCTGGTGGAAGATGAATCTCTGTCACGTTCGCCGGAGACCGCTGGCGTTGTTCCTCTTGGGACGCCGCTGATCGCGGGGCCTGCCATTCTGACCGTTTCCCTTCTGCTCGTTAATCTTTACGGACTCTTTCTGACCCTCTTTTCCTGTCTCCTCTGTATTCTCTTGCAGGCGGTTTCCTTCTATCGGGCCGATTGGCTGGGAAAGATTTTGGGAAAAGGGGGTTCCAAGGCCTTTGCCAAGATTGGGGCGATTGTTCTTGCGGCCATTGCGGTAATGCTGATCCGGCGTGGCGTTCTGGAAATTGTGCAGACTCTATGACGGGATTCAACAAGCTCGTTCTGATTGATTGCTGGAACGAGTTTTCCGCGGTCAGCCCTTCCCTGACAAAAAGGCTCCGGAGACTCGCTCGAAACGTTCTCTTTTACCGAACTATTGAACAGGATCCCCAAAAAGTCATCCGTCACCTGCAGGGGGCCGATGCGGTTTTTCTCGGGTGGACCTCCCTGACACGGGAAATTTTAATGGCTTCCTCTTCGCTCCGGTACGTTGGTGTGGTCGCCACCGGTTTTAATATGGTGGATATCCGGGCGGCGAAAGAAGAGGGGATTACCGTGACGAATGTCCCCTCCTATTCCACCAACACGGTGGCCGAATTTCTCTTCGGGCAGTTGATCACATTCCTGCGCCGCTCCATCGCCGCTGAAAAATCACTTCGCCCAAGCGAGCACTCCCTCCCGGGTCGTTTCTGGGAAAAGATGATGTTTATGGGGAGTGAATTGGAGGGAAGAACCCTTGGCATTATTGGACTGGGCCAGATCGGCCAGAGGGTGGCGGAGATTGCAAAAGTTTTCAAGATGAAGATTGTTTACTGGAATCGGCACCGCAAAAAAAACTGGGAGAAAAAAGGGGTTCGTTATCTCCCTTTCAAGAAACTCCTGAAAGAGGGCGACGTCATCTCCCTCCATGTTGCCCTGAATGACGAGACACGCGGCCTGATCGGGGCCAAAGAATTTTCCCTCATGAAGAAAAACGCGATCCTGATCAACTTTGCCCGCGGGGCCATTGTTGAAAAAAAGGCGCTTCTTTCCGTACTCCAGCGGCGGCGGATTGCCGGGGCGATCATCGATGTCTATGAAAAGGAGCCACCGGACCCCAAAGACCCGCTTTTGAAGGCGCCGAACAGTTTTCTTTCTCCCCATATCGCCTGGCTGACGTGGGAATCGAATGAAAGGATGTTCACGATTGCGGTGGAGAACGCGGAGGCGTTTCTTCGAGGACGACCCAAGAATGTCGTTTCCTAGAATCTATCATTACTCCATCGATGAAGAAGGGGGGGTCTGGCACGAGGGGGCGCTGGTGGATGAACCGGCCGTCCTCAGCCTCTTTTTCAAAAATATCAAACCAACAAACGATGGCCGTTTTGTCGCCTTCTGTCAGGGGGAGACCTGTTACTTTAAGGCGGCCGATACCGCTTTAGTAATTCAAGAAGTAGAGATTCTAAAAAAGAAAAAAATGATTGAAGCCATCACCCTCTTTTTTCAAGGATCGGTTTCAGAAAAATTGGATCCTTCAACCCTCTTTGTCGGCCCCAAAAATGTTTTTTATTGCCGTGTTCGGGGCGGGACCATGACCGCCCGGTTTAACCGGAAGAGTTATCTTGAATTGGCCCGGGAGATCAGACAAGACAAAAAAAACGGCAGTTTTTTTCTGGAGGTCAAAGGGCAAAAACAAGTGATCCGATAGCTTGACAGAACGGTTTTGGCCGGTGTAAAAATACCCGCTTATGTTATTCCAGTTTGGGAATGTCTTGGTCTTTATCCTGCTCGCGGTCGGGTTTGTGTTGGCGAGTCTCCTGATCGGGAGCCTTATCCGTCCCTCGGTCCCGTCCACCATGAAGCAGAGTTCCTATGAGTGCGGTGAGGAACCGGTCGGTTCGGCCTGGGTTAATTTTAATATCCGTTTTTACATTATTGCCCTGCTCTTTATTATCTTTGATGTGGAGATCGCCTTCATGTTCCCTGTCGGTGTTGTCTTCAAACAGTGGGTGGCCGAAGGGAAGGGGCTGACCGCCCTTGTGGAGATCCTGATCTTCTCCTTGATCCTCCTCTTTGGCCTCGCCTATGTCTGGATCAAGGGGGATCTGGAGTGGGTGAAGAAAATAGGAAAGGGTGATTCACCCAAGGAAAGTGGATAATGTTGACACTCAAAAACCAACTGCCGGCTAATGTGATTACCACCAAAGTCGATGACCTGCTGAACTGGGGGCGTGCCTCGTCGCTTTGGTATCTCCTGTTTGGACTCGCCTGCTGTGCGATCGAGATGATGCAGACCGGGGGGCCAAAGACCGACCTTGAACGGTTTGGTTCGGTCTTTCGGGCGACGCCGCGCCAGTCGGACCTGATTATTGTCGCCGGGACACTGACCTACAAGATGGCGCTCCGGACGAAACTTCTCTATGAACAGATGCCGGAACCGAAGTACGTTATTTCCATGGGGAGCTGTGCCAACTGCGGGGGACTGTTCCAGCCCGCTTATTCAGTTGTGAAAGGGGTGGATAAGATTATCCCGGTTGACATTTACATCCCCGGTTGCCCTCCCCGTCCGGAGGCGTTGACGGAAGGGTTGATCCGGCTCCAGGAGAAAATCAGGCGGGAGAAATTTTTGGTCCGTCATCAACCGGTAGCGGCTTAAAATAAAGGAACCCATGAACATTGAGGATATCTTCAGAGAGTTGCAATTGCAGTTCCCCGGTGTCGCCATGGAGTTAGTCAACGCCAGACTTCCGGCCGCTCCGGGAGAATTGGGAGGGGACTCTTTCCTTGTTGTCCCGGCGGAAAAGATTGTTCCGGTCTGCGAGCTTTTGAAAATTTCCGACATCTTTTATTTCGATTGTCTCTCCGATTTGACCGGGGTGGACTGGAAAGACCATTTAGAAGTTATTTACCACCTTTTTTCCTACCGGCACCGGCATCACCTTGAGATTAAGGTAAAACTGCCGGTGGAAAAACCACAGGTCCCAACAGTGGAATCCGTTTGGAAGGTGGCCAATTGGCTGGAGCGGGAGGTCTACGACCTTTTGGGAATAAATTTTGAGGGGCATAGCGACCTCCGGCGGATCATGCTTCCCGACGATTGGGTTGGGCATCCTTTGAGAAAGGATTATAAGGAAGAGGAAGATTACCACGGGATCACGACAACGAGGCCATCGTTATTGCAATGACTGAACTGAAGACACAGGAAATGACCTTAAACATGGGACCGCAGCACCCGAGTACCCATGGGGTGATCCGGTTTATCGTCAAGACCGATGGTGAGGTGATGGATGTGGCGATCCCGGATGTCGGTTACCTGCATCGTTCCATCGAAAAAATCTCCGAAGGGGTTACCTACAACGGCTTCATGCCCTGGACCGATCGTGTCGATTACTTGGCCGCGATGAATTGCAATGTGGCTTATGCGATGGCGGTCGAGAAACTGGCCGGGATCCAGCCGACGAAGCGGGCAGAGTACTTAAGGGTCATTGCCCAGGAATTGAATCGGATTATCTCCCATCTCCTCGCGATCGGTTCTCTGGCGATGGATGTCGGGGCCTACACCCCGTTCTTGCACACCTTGAGGGAACGGGAGGCGATCAATGATTTGATGGAATCCCTCTGCGGCCAGCGGTTGACCTACAACTACGCCCGGATCGGCGGTGTGATCTACGACCTCCCTGACGGTTTTGTGGAAAAGACGCTCCCCGTTTTGGACCGTGTGGAGAGGTCGCTCAATGAATTTGACCGGTTGGTGACGGGAAACAAGATTTTTCTCAAACGATTGGGAGGGATTGGGGTCATCTCACGCGAAGAGGCGATCAATTATAATCTAGTCGGGCCGAACCTGCGTGGCTCTGGTGTCAACTGGGACCTGCGCCGGGATGAACCGTACTCTGTTTACCCTGAATTGGAGTTTGAGGTCCCGGTCGGGACAGGGGAGGCGGGCCTCTTGGGGGACTGTTTTGACCGGTACATGGTTCGTGTCAAAGAGATCCTTCAGTCCTGCCGTCTGGTCCGGCAATGTTTCGAGAAAATGCCGGCGGGGGATTTTATGGTGAAGGTTCCGAAGAAGGTTCGTCCCCCCAAGGGAGAGATCTATGTCCGCCTGGAGAGTACGCGGGGGGATATGGGGGTCTACCTCGTCTCCGACGGTTCGGACAAGCCGTACCGGGTGAGGTTCCGCACCAGTTCCTTCACCGCGATGAGCATCATTGACAAGGTTTCTCATGGGATGATGATTGCCGACCTGATTGCGTTGATTGCGAGCCTGGATGTGGTCGCGCCGGAGATTGACCGATAATGCAAAACCTGGCCAACCTTCTGATCGCCAAATATGCCTTGCTTCAAACAATCCCCGCAGAATTTGTCTATGTTGGCATCCAGATTCTTTTTGGCCTGGTCCTTTTGCTCCTCTTTGTTGCGCCATTTGCCGGGATTACCTCCTGGGTGGAACGGCGGATTGCCGCCCGGATGATGGACCGGATCGGGCCGAACCGTGTTGGCCCGGTCGGTTTTCTTCAATGGCTGGCTGACGGGCTCAAATCGATCCTCAAGGAAGACCTGATCCCGGCCAAGGCGGATGGCCCGCTCTTTCGGATGGCCCCGTATCTTGTCTTTACCGGGATGTTCTCTGCCTTTGTCTCGATCCCGTTTTCAAGTGCGCTCATCATTGCCGATTTGAACGTCGGGATCTTTTATATCCTCGCAGTGACCTCGCTTGTTGTTGTTGGGATCCTGATGTGCGGTTGGGCCTCGAACAATAAATATTCCCTTCTGGGGGGGATGCGTTCGGCGGCGCAGATTGTTTCTTACGAAATCCCTTCCGGTTTGGGGATTTTAACGGTTGTCCTTCTGGCCGGTTCCCTTTCGATGCAAGAGATCATCAAGGCCCAAGGGGCCGCCCCCTGGAACTGGTTTTTGTTCAACAACCCGTTTTCGATGATCGCTTTCTTCATCCTTTTTATTTCGTCCCTCGCCGAAGGGAACCGGACGCCGTTTGATATTCCGGAGGCTGAGTCCGAAATTGTCTCCGGCTACAATACGGAATATTCCGGAATGCGCTTCCTCTTTTTCTTTTTTGCCGAATGGGCCAATCTTTATCTGATTGCGGCGATCGCCGTGACCTTGTTTATGGGGGGGTGGCAGATTCCTCAAGTCTTGAGACACTGGGCCCTTGGGATTAACCCGTGGCTCCCTCCCCTTTTTGAACTGATCACCTTTGTCGCCAAATCACTGGCGGTTGTTTTTGTGATCATCTGGATCCGCTGGACCCTGCCGCGGGTTCGTGTCGATCAACTGATGGCCCTTTGCTGGAAGTACTTGACCCCGATCGGTTTTGTCTGTGTGCTGGGGACTGCGGTCTGGATGGTCCTTCTGCCGCAGGGCTCTCTGTTTACCCGGTATTTTTTATTAAGTCTGGCCCTTGTCACACTCCTCTACTTTTTCTGGCGGGTCTACTACCAACTTCGTTATTCAAACGTGGCGCTGGATTTTAGGCCATTACTATGACGCAATATTTTAAAAATATCAGTGATTCGGTCACCTCCATTTTTGAGGGGATGAGTGTCACCTTTTCCCATCTCTTCCGAAAGCCGGTCACGATCCAATACCCCGACCGGATCCCCAAACCATTGAAGGAAACCTTGCCGGAACGGTTCCGTGGATTTCTCAAGGTGGATATGGAGATCTGCACCGCCTGTCTCGCCTGTATGACCGATTGCCCGATCGACTGTATCCTGATCGAAACCCAGAAAGATGAGGCGACGAAACAACGGGTCCTGACAAAGTTTGATATCGATGAGGCCAAATGCATGTATTGCGGCCTCTGCACCGAGCCCTGCCCGACCGGGGCGATCCATTTTACCCGCGAATTTGAAAAGGCGACGGAGAGTCTTGATGAACTGGTTTTCCGCTTCGTCCCCGAAGGGACGACGATCGTCCCGTACAAGGCTCCGAAGAAAGATAAGGAAGAGGCGACGACGGAAGGGGTGAGCGTATGATCGGCCTTGTCCTCTTTGGGGCCTTTGCCTTTTTTGTGGTGGTCGGTGCCGCGGTGGTCAGTTTTTCGCGGAACATCGTCCATTCCGGCTTTGCCCTGATGGGGAGTTTTTTTGGCGTCGCCGCCTTTTACCTCATGCTCTCTTCCGATTTTGTGGCCGTGACTCAAGTTCTGATTTATGTCGGCGGCATCCTTGTCCTTGTCCTCTTTGCCGTGATGCTGACAAACAAAATTGAGGATGTGACGGTGAGCAATCAATCGATCAATAAAATAATCGGGGCGGTCCTCTGCGGCACACTCCTGATTTATCTTTTAAACCTGTCCGGTTCTGCCGGCTGGGTGGTGCAGGACGGGGAAAAATTTGATTCGATGGTTGTGCCGATCGGGAACGCCTTGCTCACCGGTTATCTTCTTCCGTTTGAAGTGATTTCGATCGCACTGTTGGCCGCATTGTTGGGGGCGGTTGTCTTGGTGCGAAGGGAGGTTCGATAGATGCCGATACTCCAACATTACCTGACGATAACGGCGATCCTCTTCTGCCTCGGTCTTTATAACGTGATTACCCGGAAGAGTGCGGTTGGCTTGCTGATCGGTGTTGAACTGATCCTTAACGCCGCCGCCCTGAATTTTGTCGTCTTTGCGCATTTCAACGGGAATGATCTGGCCGGCTCTCTCTTTGCGATCTTCATCATCATCCTCGCGGCGGCCGAGGCGGCAGTCGCCCTGGCGATCGTCGTCGCCATTTTTCAACAATACCGGGACATCGATACCACGCAGACAACCTTGCTGAAAGGGTAGTCAAAAAAATCCCCATGCGGCGATCCATTATCCTTTTATTTGGTCTGTTCTTTTTTCTAGGCTCTTTGGTCCCGTGTGCCTGGGCCCAGACCGGATTTAATCCGGAGTTTTTGGGGAACGGGGCGCCCGGCCCTTATGGGGGGCTGTGTGCCAAGTACTTTGCCAGCTATTTTAACCAGAATGGAATTAATGCGCATGACGCCGAAACGGCGCTGGAACTGGAATATTTTTCCGAAGGGTTTACCGGGGCTGACCGGAAAGACCAGCTCCTCTTTTTGATCCATGCCCCGTTAGGGTACCGGTGGGAGGGGTCAAAATCGGGGGGAGGGCTCGGCACGGTTAGTCTCCTCGCCTCTCATTTCTGGCATCTGGTGGAGGGGGATCGTGCCAACGTCTGGTTTGATAACGGCCTGGTGGTCGGTCTCCCAACGGCGACCCAAAGAGAGGGGATCCGGATCGGGGGGAATTCTTTTTCCGTCAGTTGGTATCAGGAGATGTTTCTTCAATGGGGAAAATGGTCGGTCTCCATTGTTCCTGTTTCAGTCGGATGGGGATTTAAAGACTATCGGACCGATGAACGGGGTGGTCTCGCCCTCTCTGTGGCGAATGGTGTCGTCGGGCGAAAAATAGGGGAGCGGACGAACCTCGGTCTTAATTTTGGCTTGCATCTGGGACATCTGGTTGGCAGCGAAGATGCCGCCGGCAACTCCTTGGGGACAGCCAGACGGATTTATGTCGGACCTGCCGGCAATGTTAAAATCAAGGAGAACCTTTTCCTCCAATTCGGAACGGTCGTCGACCTGAACACCAAGGGGACCGAACGAGGTCAAGGGCTGTTTCTCGCCCTCTGGCATCACTTTTTATAAGCAACTCTTCCCAACCCTCCCCGATAATGACCGGCAAAAGGAGCTTACATGTCGGACATCTATTTTGGGGCACCGCAATCGATAGCCGATGAAACGGTAGATCTTGCTCTTCTGAATCGTTTGGATGGGTCCTACAGCCTTCCCAATGAACCTTATACTCCAATCGGGAATCCCAATTTTAGTGACCACCGTACTGTTGATGGTGAATCCTTTTATGGTCTTGTCCATGAAGGGAACGGCTTCTGGCACCTCGAGTTTGGCAATCAAATCGCCTCTCCCTCTTTTTATGCTACGGAGATTGACCGGTTTGGCTGGTTTGATGCCGATCGGGATGGTGATTTCGATTTTGTTTATGAAGGGGCCGGAGCGGTCGCCGAGGTCCTTCTGAATCAAGGACCTGCGGTCTTTTATTACGATTCGTCTTCGGTGCAACCTTCGGAGAGGAAAATGGCGATTGCCGACCTTCTGGCCAACGGGAATGCAGCGGACCCGGATGGGGTAATTACCGCCGACGAATGGACCCGTTTCAATGAGATTCGTCCTTCGCGGCCTGGACCTATCAGTGAGATAATTGAACTCTATGGGATGGATCGATTGACGGAGCTGGTTCAGGCCTACATCAATCTGAATGCTTCACAGGTGAGGGGATTGATAAAGGTTCAAGCTGGCTTTATGCGTGTGAGAGCGGATCAGATGATCCCTCAAGTGGTGGCGATAGAAGGGACTGTTTATGATCCACTCATTTGGAACTGTTATAAAGAAGATTATCGGTATACAGTGACCTACCGCTTGTTAGGCAGACAGCAAACAATGACGATCAATCTTAGTGATTTTCGTTGTACCCCTTTTGATCATATCGCCCAGCTGATCGTCTCCCGCCTCTACGCACCCTGAGCGCGAGAAAACAAGGGGCATGATAAGTAAAGACCCTCTAACCCCTTGACCTTTTAGGTTGGTTATCGCACCCTCACCATTCATGCGTTGGCGTTTCTGGGTCCCCATCGTTGTTGTCACAGGGATTATTGCCCTGTTGTCCTGGAAGTTTTTGCTGGCACCCCCCAGGCCGCTTTCTGAAATCCCCTCCCAGGGAGAATATGAAGGCTACCTTCAGCAACAGGCGGAATCCTCTTACAAAAAAAATTATTATGGCCGATTGATCCCTGTCTATGAAAAGATAGTAAAAGTCGCCCCCGAGAGTCTTGATGCCAAGAAGAAGTTGGCCAAGGCCTATATAGGGGCGGAGCAGTTCGAAGCCGCCCGTCGTCTGCTTGAGGAGATTGTCCAGAGCGGCCGAGGCGACGCGGAGATCCAGCAGTTATTCGAGCGACTACCCCAAAAAGAGTAGGGGCGAGGTCACCTCGCCCCTACTCTTCCACTTTAACTTAACATCCGGAATTTGGTTGCCCGCAATAGGCCCGGCAGGAGGCCTCATCGGTTAGGCCCCTCTTCTGACAAGCCTCAGGAAATTGTTTTTGAGTGGGCGTCCCCCCGCCGGTGAATTGGGGTTTGCTTAAGGCGAAGGTGGCGTTACAGCTCGCACCTGCGGCGTTTCTGAGAGTCACAGCGAACCCCGGTGGTGGGTTCGCTGTCTGGTAGTTAAGAGCGGTCGCCGTGGATCCCCCGGGGAGGGTGATCGAGAGACCAGTTGCGGCGGGAATCGCTCCCGCCACGGAAACAGTGAAGGGATCACATTTCTGATCGATCGGTAGACAGTAGCTGTTGGCGGCTGTGTCGAGTGGTTTGATAAACAGTTTGTCCGGGGCTGTCCCAACGGCGCAGTTGGTAGAGGGGTCGCTCTGTTGCAAGGTCCCCTCCCCTCCGTACGTGCCAAAGTCTGTCCCTCCCCCTCCCTTTTGGGCCTTGTTGTCGAGCTCGTTTTTCATATCTCCCTGCTCGCACCGTCGTCCCTTGAGGCCATTCCTCGCCCGGGCCTCTTCCTCCAGGGCGAAACAGGACTGCATCGCCTCCTTCATTTTTGAAGGGTCGGCCTTGCTGAAATCAACCTCTGTGGCACTGCCGGAACAATCCCAGTTCCGGCTGAAGGCGATGGCCTCTATGTTGGGATCGAGGGTCGTCAGATCGAAATCTTTGACGGCATCGAAAAAGGGAGACTCGCTGTCCGGGATCGTTGTGAAGACCTGGACCTTCTGTTTCTTGAAACTCCCCTCCTTTTCCGTGGTTTTACTCTCAAACGATTCGGTCCCGGTATGTGTTATTTCGGGACAGGTCCCTGTGGAAGGGAGGGGGATCATCGGGGGAACCCCCTTGGCCTTGGTGGGATTGGCCGGGTCAAAGGCAGGGCTCATGCAAAAGAAGACAGTTTCGATATCGGTGGCCCCCAAGGCTATCCCCAGCTCGGCCCCGATCTGTTGGGCAAACTGTCCCTTTTTATCTGCGGGGACATCAAAAGGGATCATATCCTTGAATGGCATCGGGGGCGGGTTCCCCGTCCCTCTAAATTTGGCGGTCCCCTTCGTGGTGAATTGGCCGTGAATCCTTCCTGTCATCGCATTGGATTTACCGGTACACTCATCCTTAAAACTGCTCGTGAAGGCGCCGCTCACCGTATTGCTCCCATCCGCGGCCGAGGCGATAAAGTGGCTCGTCATCGTACCGAAACCTCCCTGCCCCTTGAGGGTCGCGTCTGCCGTGCCATCCGTTCCCAGGTCCACCGTGCCATTGGTGACCTTGCCGCTCGTTCCCACGTCGACCGTCATGGTGATGTTTCCCTTGTTCTCCTCGCCGCCGAAGGTATCGCTATGGGTGGCGTTCAACGTGTATTTGGAACCGCTGGCCTGATAGAGGGATTCATCGACCAGTTTACCAGCCTGGCAGAGATCGATCTGGAGGGTATCAGAGCTGGTTTTCCCGATCCGGACGGTGATCGCTTTTCCTTTAGGTCCTTCTTCCCCTTTTTCACAGGCGGCCTTGGCGTTGCTCATACAGGCCGGGATATCGCCGCAGAATTTCCCCTTTTCGGGGGCCCCTCCCGGCGCCTTCTCTTCAGGGGGGCCAATCTTGTAAATGGCCAAGCTTCCATCAGTCGGGATCGTGATCAACCCGGCCGTTTCCATCCCTTCCAGGAAACAACGAGGCATCTGGGCCATCTGGCTCATCCGGAAGGTTTCATCCTTGATGGAATGGACCTCGCAACCGGCCCGGGACGGTTTTCCAACACCCCGGGCGTTCTCGCCAAAACTCTTTGGTTTTGAGGAGAGGACCATTTCCAGGGCGGATAGGGAAGAGGTACTGCTCGTCCCGGTACTTTTATCATAGGAAGAAAGATCCACGCTTGGGAGGGAGGCGAGAGAAGAGACATCGGCCGTTCCGGTCCCCCCGGTTCCGTCATCACTGCTACTACCACACCCCCAGATCCCCGCGCCCCAGAAGGCGATCGGCATCAAAAAGAGGGCTGTCATCAGAGAAAGACCACCCACAAAGAGAGAGACCCTTGTTTTCATCATATTTCCCCCTTCCAGAAAACTGCCTTCATTCTACGCCCGGCAAACGGCTTAGGGAAGCTTTATTTTTGTTTCACCAACCCCCTCTAACCCCTTGACCTTTTGGGTCAGTTATCATAGTTCTTGCGCCAACTTTTCCGGCTCAAAATGTTTGAGAAATTCATCAGTTACATTCCGTTTGTCCCTCTCCTCCCGTTGATCGGGGCGGCGGTAAACGGGTTTGTCAGTTTTCGCGGTTGGCGTCCCGCCCGGGGCTTCGTGAATGGGGTCGCCTGCGCCACGATTGCCCTTTCTTTTTTGATTTCTCTCGGGACCTTCGCCCATTTTCTCTCTCTCGCCCCGGAGGCGCGGGAACTGACCATCACCCTCTGGCCCTGGATCGATGTCGGGGCGTTGCATACCGATGTTGCCTTCCTGATCGATCCGCTCACCTTGACCATGATGCTCGTGGTCACCGGTGTCGGGTTTATTATCCATATCTATGCGACCGGCTACATGGGGCATGATAAAGATTACCCCCGCTTCTTTGCCTACTTGAACCTTTTTTGTTTTGCGATGTTGCTCCTTGTCATGGGATCAAACCTCTTCATGATGTTTATCGGTTGGGAAGGGGTCGGGCTCTGTTCTTATCTGTTGATCGGTTTCTGGTATGAAAGCAAGCCGAATGCCGTCGCCGGGATGAAGGCGTTTATCGTCAACCGGATCGGGGACTGGGGTTTCTTGATCGGTCTCCTCCTCTTGTTCTGGACCCTTTTTCAGCTCGGTCACCCGACGGTGACATTTACCGAGATCCGGGATCAGGCCCCGCTCCTGGTGGGACAGACCTGGGGTGGTATTTCGGTGGTGACACTCATCTGTCTCTTTCTATTTATTGGGGCGACCGGGAAGTCGGCCCAGATCCCCCTTTATACCTGGCTTCCGGATGCGATGGCCGGACCAACGCCGGTCTCCGCCCTAATCCATGCTGCCACGATGGTTACCGCCGGTGTCTACATGATTGCCCGGCTCCATTTTCTCTATTCGCTCTCTCCGGTCGCCCTCACTGTGGTGACGACCGTCGGTTTTGCCACGGCGCTTTTTGCCGCGACGATCGGTTTCGCGCAAAATGATATCAAAAAAGTCCTGGCCTATTCCACCGTCTCCCAACTTGGTTTCATGTTTGGGGCGATGGGGGTGGCGGCTTACGCCGCAGGAATTTTTCATTTGGTTACCCACGCCTTCTTTAAGGCCTGTCTCTTCTTGGGGTCCGGTTCGGTCATTCACGGGATGAGTGGCGAGCAGGATATGCGAAAAATGGGCGGGCTCAAAAAATTCATGCCGGTGACCTACAAGACCTTTCTCTTGGCGACGCTCGCGATTGCCGGGATCTTTCCGTTTGCCGGATTCTTCTCCAAGGACGAGATCCTTTGGAGGACCTTTGCCTCCGGGCATTACCTGCAATGGGGGCTCGGAGTGGTTGCCGCCATCGGCACCGCCATCTATATGTTCCGGCTCGTTGGAATGACGTTTCTAGGTAAATTGCATGAACCCATTCATGAAGAAGGGATTGAAGATAAGCACCATCATCCCCATGAATCGCCCGCCTCGATGACGGTTCCGTTAGTGATCCTGGCGGTTCTCTCTATTTTGGGTGGGCTCTTGGGGGTTCCAGCCTCCCTGGGGCATTTCTTTCATCTGCCGAATCTCATTGAAAGGTGGCTTTCTCCGGTTTTTCATCTTGCTGAAGAGGGAGAACATCATGCTATCCCGGTAGCCGAATATCTCCTGATGGGGTTTTCGTTATTCATTGCGGTCGGTGGTTCTTACCTCGGGTATCTTTTTTATACCTCGCGCCGCGATATCCCTGAAAGGTTTGCCGCCCGCTTTGCCACTCTCTACCGGTTGGTGGCGAACAAATATTTTGTGGATGAGTTCTATGACAGGGTTGTGGTGCAGAACCTCCTCCGGCTCAATCGGGCGTTAGACCTCTTTGATCAAAAAGTCATTGATGGGATTGTCAACCTCTCCGGACTGGTGACGCGGATCTTCTCCTGGATCTCCGGCCTCTTGGATAAGTACCTTGTGGATGGTCTGGTCAATCTCTTGTCGGAAGCGACGCTCGTCGCCGGCCGAAATCTCCGCCGGATCCAAACCGGCCAGATCCAGAATTACCTTTATATGGCCTTGGGTGGTGTTGTGGTGGTGATTGTTTATAAATTTTTGTAGTCGATAGAGGAGGCTAAAACTCATGCAACACGCATTATCCTTGATGACCTTTATCCCTCTTGTGGGGGCGTTGATCATCCCGTTTCTCCCCAAAGAGAAACCCAACTGGGCTCGCTGGGTCGCGCTTGCGGCGACACTGCCGCCGCTCTTCATCGCATTCAAGATCTTTGCTCTCTTTGACCGGTCCGCCGCCTCTTTTCAGTTTGTAGAGGGGCCCTACAGCTGGATCCCCGCCTTTCATATTCAATATTATATGGGGATCGACGGCATTTCGGTGTCGATGGTTTTGTTGACGGCGCTGATTTCCACGATCTGTATCATCGCCTCCTGGGGGATCCAAAAATCGGTCCGCGGCTACTTCGCCCTTTTCCTCCTGCTTGATGCCGGAATGATGGGGGTCTTCTGCGCCCTCGACTGGTTCCTGTTCTACGTCTTCTGGGAGGTGATGCTTTTGCCGATGTACTTCCTGATCGGGATTTGGGGCGGTCCGCGGCGTGAGTATGCGGCGATCAAGTTCTTCCTCTATACCCTGCTCGGCAGTGTCCTGATGTTGCTCGTGATGATCGCCTTCTACTTTTACAGTGACGGGAACTCCTTTAACCTGGTGACGCTCGCCAATCAGGCGGGTCATCTGGGGCCGCTCACCCATCCCAATTTCCGGCTGGTTTGCTGGCTGGGGCTCTTCATCTGTTTCGCGGTCAAAATCCCGGCCTTTCCGTTCCACACCTGGCTTCCGGATGCCCACGTGGAGGCGCCGACAGCCATCTCCGTCATCCTGGCCGGCGTCCTTTTAAAGATGGGCATTTATGGGATCCTGCGGATCAACTATACCCTTTTGCCGGAGGCGACCGTTTATTTTGCACAGATGATGGCGGTGATCGGGGTCATCAACATCATTTACGGGGCCCTCTGTGCGATGGCACAGACCGATTTCAAGAAATTGATCGCCTATTCGTCGATCTCTCACATGGGTTTTTGTCTGTTGGGGATGAGTTCGTTCACGCCGGAGGGGATCAACGGGGCGGTCCTGCAGATGTTCAACCATGGGACGATCACCGCCCAGCTCTTCTTGCTGGTTGGTGTGGTTTACGACCGGGCCCATCATCGGGATCTGAATAAATTTGGGGGGCTTGCGACCACCCAGCCGCAATATGCGGTGATGACGGCGATTGCCTTTTTTGCGGCGATGGGTCTCCCCGGACTTTCCGGTTTTATCTCCGAGGCGCTTTCATTCCTGGGAGGTTTCAAGGTCTGGAGATTCTATACGATCCTCTCCGCCTCTGGCGTGGTCTTGACCGCCGGTTACATGCTCTGGACCTTCCAGAAAGTTTTTCTCGGTCCGGTCAATGAAAAATACAAAGGGATGCCGGATATTTCCGGTCGTGAGATGCTGACGCTGGTCCCGTTGGTGATCCTTGTGGTGGTTTTGGGTGTTTACCCGAAGCCGGCCTTGGACCTGGTGGGGGCCTCACTCTCGGCCTTGAGTCAGGGGATGCAGTCTTATCTTCCTTCTTCCTGGGTGGCGGGGCTATAAAGATGGCACTCTTGCAGAACCTCAGGTTATTTTTACCCGAATCAATCCTTTCGGCAACAGTCCTCGTCCTTTTTATCGCCGACTTTTTTACCACGAAACAAAAAAAGGCCCCGCTCTTTTTCGGTCTTTCGCTGATCGGTCTTCTGGCCGCTTTGGGGGCTGCTTATGTCTCAAGATCGATGCCGGCCGCTTCGCTTTTTACCGGTATGGTGGCCTTTGATGCGGCGGGGACCTTTTTCAAGGTCTTGTTTAGCCTTTCGGCAATCGTGATCATCTTCTTTTCCTCCGGTTCCCGGGAGATGGAGCGGGTGGATATCCCCAGTTACTGCATCCTTCTTTTGACCCTGACGTTGGGGATGATGTTGCTGGCCACCTCGACAAACCTTTTGATGCTTTATCTTTCGCTGGAGATGGTCAGCATTTCCTCTTATATCCTCTCCGGTTTCCTGAAGGGGATCCGGCGCTCCTCGGAGGCCGCACTCAAGTATGTGATCTATGGCGGGGTTGCTTCCGGGATCATGGCGTACGGTTTTTCCCTCCTCTATGGCCTTTCCGGGACGCTCAGCATGTCCGAGATGTTTGTCTATTTTTCTACCCATGCCACGGACAAATCGGTCCTCTTCGTCGGGCTGGTTCTTTCACTCGCCGGATTCGGCTACAAGATTGCGGCCTTCCCGTTTCATATGTGGGCGCCGGATGTCTATGAAGGGGCCCCGACGCCGGTGGCGGCTTTCTTTTCTGTCGGTCCCAAGGCGGCCGGGTTCGCGGCGCTAATCCGTTTTTTCCTGACGGCGCTTGCTATCAAGTCACCGGACCAATTTGGTGACCTGAAACTGGCCGGCTGGCCGGAACTGATCACCCTCCTGGCCATCGTCACCATGACCTTCGGAAACTTTGCGGCCCTCTATCAGACAAATCTGAAAAGGCTTTTGGCCTATTCCTCCATCGCCCATGCCGGTTACCTGCTGATGGGGTTTGCGGCGCTGAACCAGGAGGCGATCCAGGCGGTTTTCTTTTACCTCATCGTCTATTTTGTGATGAACCTCGGGGCCTTTCTGGTCGTGATCATGATCTTGAACCAGAGGGGGGTTGAGGATCTGGAGGGGTACAACGGGATCGGCCGCCGGGGAGGGCAGGGGGCCTACCTTGCCGTGATGATGGCAGTTTTTCTATTTTCCTTAACCGGGCTTCCGCCTTTCGCCGGTTTTGCCGGCAAGCTTTATCTTTTTACCGCCGTTATCAAGGCGAAGATGTTTGGACTGGCGATTGTCGGGGTCTTGAACAGTGTCGTTTCTCTCTATTACTACATCCGTGTGGTGAAGGTGATGTTCTTCGTTGACCCGCCGGACCAGAATCCTTTTCGTTTTAGCGGGTTATCCCATCCCGTTCTCGTTTCGGGACTGGCCGCTCTGACCTTGGCGATGGGGCTTTTTTGGGACCCGTTGGTCCGGATTGTGAGGGAGTCAGCCGTTATGTTGTTTTAATTTATGGAAGAATACGGCAAGATTCTGCTTCTCTTTACCTTTGGCGCCCTGTTTGTGGCGGCGTTTCTCCTTGTTTCACACCTGATCGGCAAAAAAAAGTTCACGCGCGAAAAGCATCTCCCCTACGAATGTGGGGTCGATTCAGTCGAAAATCTCCGGAGCCATTTTTCGGTTAAATTTTATCTTGTGGCGATGCTCTTCATCCTTTTTGATGTGGAGGTGGTCTTTCTCTACCCGTGGGCGGTTCTCTTCAAGGATTTTATCGCCCGTGGGGAGGGACTTTTCATTTTTCTGGAGATGCTGATCTTCCTCTTTATCCTCGCAGTGGGGCTTGTCTATATCTATGGCCGGCGGGCGCTGGATTGGGAATAACAGGATGTTGACAAAGGCCCATCTACTGCGTTGCCCGCTGCAGGCCCTCCTTCGACGTACATTTAAGTACGCCTCAGTCGTGCCTTTGCGGGCGCCTTGTATCTGGGACCTTTCTCAACATCCTGAAAAAATTACTTTATTAACACACCTATGATTATTTTAGGTATCGAAACCTCGTGTGACGAGACGGCGGCGGCCGTTGTTCATGGGAACGGTTCTTCCCTCAAAATTTTATCCAATATCATTGCCTCGCAACAGGAGGTTCACCAAAAATATGGGGGGATTGTTCCGGAACTGGCCAGCCGCCGGCATATGGAGGTGATCCTGCCGGTCATCCAGGAGGCGTTAGATCAGGCGAAGGTGACGCTCGCTGAGATTGAAGCGATTGCGGTGACGGTAATGCCCGGTCTGGTCGGTTCGCTCTTGGTTGGCTTGCAGGTGGCCAAGGGGATCGCTTTTGCCCAAGGAATCCCGTTCGTGGGGGTCAGCCATCTCGAGGGGCATCTTCAGGCGGCTCTTCTGGAGCACCCCAAAGTGACGTACCCTTATCTGGCCCTTCTTGTTTCCGGAGGGCATACCCTGATTTACCATGTTTCCCTGTTCAGCCGGTATGAACTGATAGGAGGGACGCGGGATGATGCCGCCGGTGAGGCGTTTGACAAGGTCGCCAAGATCTTAGGACTCGGTTATCCAGGAGGACCTTTGATTGATAAACTGGCGAGAGACGGGAACCCGAAGGCGATCAAATTTCCTCAAGGGAAGATTTCCGGACATCCGTTTGACTTCAGTTTTAGCGGGTTGAAAACTGCGGTTTTAAATTATGTCCGGCAAAGCTGTAGGGGCGAGGTGACCTCGCCCCTACTTGAAAATATTTGTGCCTCGTTCCAGGAAACGGTAGTGGATGATCTGGTCAGAAAGACCGTTCTTGCCGCCGAGGAAAAGGGGGTCAAAACAATCGTTGTCTCGGGCGGGGTTGCCTGCAACAGTCGCCTGAGAGAGAAACTCCCACAGGCCTTTTTCCCTTCACCCCTGTTATGTACCGATAATGCCGCCATGATTGCGGCTGTCGGTTATCAGTATTTGAAAAAAGGTCAAACCTCCCCCTGGAGTCTTAATGCCGTCGCGAATCAGGATGCGGGCAACCCTTCGATGAACTCAGGGTCCGCCTGAGGCGGATGGTGAGCTTGTCGAACCATGATAAGATGCAAGCCAAGAAATATTTGGGCCAACATTTTCTGACCAACCCAAGCCTTGCCGCAAAAATTGTCCGTCTGGCCGATGTTGGCTCCGGTGATTCGATACTGGAGATCGGAGCAGGCCGCGGCATCTTGACGGAGGCGTTGGCCAAAACGGGGGCCTCAGTAGTGGCGATTGAGAAGGATAGAGAGTTGGTGCCGTCGCTTTGCGAGAGATTCGCCGGTTTTCAAAATGTGAAGATTGTTGAGGGGGATATTTTACAATTGTTAGGGAAAACAGGTGAGGCGAAACACCGGAAAAAAGTTATTGCAAACCTTCCCTATAATATCGCCACAGAGATTATCTTTCGCCTGTTTGATCACAAGAGGCTCTTTTCCGCATTAACCTTGATGCTCCAGAAGGAGGTGGCGGAACGGATTGTCGCCCGACCGAACTGCAAAGATTACGGCCTTCTTTCAATCTTCAGCCAGATCCATGCCGATGTCAAAATAGTGCTGAAGGTTTCTCGAGCCGCTTTTTATCCCCGCCCCAAGGTGGAGTCGGCCGTTGTTCAGTTTAAAATCCTTCCTGATTTGAGGGTCCCGGTCAAAAATTTCCCCCTTTTCAGGGAGGTTGTTCGGGCCTCTTTTGCGAGCCGACGGAAGATGATCGCCAACAGCCTTAAGGGGCATTTATCGGGATTCTCTCCTGAGCAGATACAGAAAGGGCTTGAATCAGCAGGTATTTCTCCATTGGTGAGGGCCGAGGCCCTCACCCTGGAAAAATTTGTGGCATTGGCCAATACTTTATAATAAAGATACCCCATGCCTCACGAACCTCGGTACATTGCGGTTGAAGGGCCGATCGGTGTTGGCAAATCAAGTCTTGCCCGGAAGCTGGCCGAGACCTTCAAGGCGCGCCTCATCCTGGAGGAGGCGTATGAGAACCCGTTCTTGCCGGAGTTCTACAAAGACCGGGCGCGGAACGCCCTGAAGACCCAGATCTATTTCCTGCTCTCCCGTTACCAGCAACAAAAAGAGTTGGCCCAGCAGGATCTCTTCAATCAGATTACCGTTTGCGATTATCTCTTTTCGAAGGACCGGATCTTTGCCACGGTCAATCTCTCCCGTGACGAACAACTGCTCTATGAGAAGATCTACCGGCTTCTGGACGGTTCACTCCCAAGGCCGGACCTTGTCGTCTATTTGCAGTCGGAGGTGGGGGTTCTGATCAAGAATATCAAAAAGAGGGCGATCCCCTTTGAAAAGTCGATTGACACCCCTTATCTGGAGGAGCTGGCGGAGGCATACAACCAGTACTTTTTTTCCTATACTGAAACACCGCTTCTTGTCGTGAACTGCACCAAAATCGATTTTGTCAAAAATGAAGTTGATTACCAGAACCTGGTCAAGGAGATCCTTTCCACGAAGCGGGGGCAGAAGAATTTTGTCGCCCTTGGCGGGAGCCGGTGAGGGGATCCTTCGACAATGGAGACACTTATGTTATCTGAGAAAGTCACTATTCCCAAACTGCGAAAGATGAAGGTGGAGCGGCGGAAGATCGCCATGCTGACCGCTTATGATGCCACCTTTGCCCAGATTCTTGATCAAGCAGGGGTTGATATTATTTTGGTGGGTGATTCCCTCGGACGGGTGGTTCAGGGGCATGACAATACGCTTCCGGTGACCTTTGAGCAGTCTCTGTATCACACCCAATCTGTCGGCCGCGGGGTGAAACGGGCGATGATTGTGACCGACATGCCATTTATGAGTTATCAGGTTTCAGGGGAGCAGGCACTTTTGAATTGCGGCCGAGTCTTGAAGGAAACGCTGGCGATTGCGGTGAAACTGGAAGGGGGGATGGAGATTGTGCCGACGGTCAAGGCCTTGACCGGTGTCGGGATTCCAGTCATGGGGCATATCGGTCTTCAGCCGCAGTCGATCCATGCCCTGGGTGGGTACAAGATGAAGGGAAAAAATCTTCCGGAGGCGAGAGAACTTTTGGAGACGGCCCGTGTCCTTGAAGAGGCCGGTTGTTTTAGCCTTGTTCTCGAGTGTGTGACGGCGGAGACGGCACAGGAGATCACCGAGTCGCTTCAAATCCCGACGATCGGGATCGCCGCCGGACCGCACTGTGACGGGCAGGTTCTGGTGATCCACGACATGCTCGGATTAATCCCAGATCTTCGCTTGAGGCACGTCAAGGTCTACGCCGATCTTCATCCGATCATTACGAATGCGGTTCAGGAATACATCCACGAAGTCCAGACAGGGTCGTTCCCATCAGAGGCCCAAACGACGCACCGCGAACCTCCTTTAAAGATTGCCCGTTCGAAGAGATGATGAAGTCCAAACCACTGGCCTTTTCCCCTGGCAGTATCACCGCCTATTTTCAAATAACAAGAGACAAAGTAACGGGGCTTCCCCATTCCACCGGTTTATCCATTAATATTCGTGAAGGGGTGACCGCCTCGCTTAGGGAAGAAAAAACGAACAAAACCTTTCTCAACGGGAATCCGATAGAGATTCCGACCGTAACCACTGTCGTTCAACAACTTTCCCCTTCTCCGATTCATCTTTCTTTGGAAACTCCTCTGCCCCTCGGGGCCGGTTTTGGCCTCAGTGCCGCCTCTGCCCTGAGCAGTGCCCTTGCCGTCAACGCTTTTTTCGGGCTGAAAAGGACAGAAAAGGATCTTGAAACTGTCTCTTTCTTGGCCGAAGTGGAACACAAAACCGGTGTTGGGGATGTGGCGGCCCAGATAGAGGGGGGGGTTGTGTATCGTCACACAGAAGACCCGAAGCGGATCAGTTTACCAGTGGAGGTTCCTGATTTTTATTGTTCGGTGTATGGGGCCATAGAGACAAGGGCTATTTTGCAATCCCCAGAGGCTCTTGCGAAGGTGAATCAGGCAGGGCAAAAGGCGATCCTGTTGATGGAACAGAGGCTTCCCCAGATTTCCTGGTTCGATCTGTGTGAAGTATCATGGGGATTTTCGCAGGAGTCCGGTTTGTTGACACCGGAGGTGGCCAAGGCGGTCCGAAAAATTAGGGAGCAGGGGGGGGCCGGTTTCATGATTATGATCGGCAATTCCCTTGTCAGCACGATCCCCGATGACAATGGGAAACAGGTCTGGAAAACGAACATTGACCAGCAAGGGGCTCGGCTGTTGTGAAGATCCCCTCGTCCCATCCCCGGGCCCGTTCTCTCCGGCTTCGCGAAAAGATCGTTTCTGGAGTGCAACGGGGGATCACCTCTCGGGCCGGTTTGATCGCCCATGGCCGGGGGGAGGCGTTCGATTATCTCTTGGGTGAGAAGACCCATCCTTTCGCATGGCAAGCCATTCAAGCCTCTGCCATTTATCTGCTCACTGCCAGGTGTCCGGTCATTTCCGTCAATGGCAACGTTGCCGCGCTGATCGGTCCGGAGTTGGCCCGTTTTTCAAACCGCTGGAAAATCCCGCTTGAGGTGAATATTTTTCATTATGATCCTAAAAGAGAACACCTCCTCATCCGGTATCTCAAACAGTGTGGGGCCGCAAAAGTCCTTGGAAGTCACTGTGGGTCATACAAAATCCTAAAGGGGCTTGGTCATCCGCGCCGCAAAATGAACCTTGAAGGGATTGCCAAGGCGGATGTCGTTTTTGTCCCGTTGGAAGATGGTGATCGTTGCCAAGCGCTTCGCAGAATCGGCAAAAAGGTGGTTACCGTTGACTTGAATCCGTTGTCCCGAACGGCCCGGTCAGCCACCGTAACGATTGTTGATGAACTGACCCGTTGTTTTCCGAAGCTCGATCAGGCGATGGCCCGGCTGAGCAGAAAACCAGTGAAGAGTTTGAGAATTTCCCGGGCTCGCTACAACAATAAGATTCATCTAACGGCGGCCGAAAAGAAATTGAGGGGACAGTTCTAATTTTCAGGAACCCACTCTCCAAAAAATTCGAGATACTCTTTGAAGTACCCTTCTTTTTTTGCCTTGGCTTCCAATTTTTCTCTGGCCGCCTGGACCAGTTCTTTTTCCTGTGAGAGCGAAAGTTCGCCGACCATGACGCGGGTTCTTAGAAAAACAAAGTAGGTGTCCATCGTATCGGCCAGGCAGTAATCGTCGATCCTGAAAAATTCTCCCTTTTCATAAAGTTCCTGGACCATCACCCCTTTGGTGGTTGTCTTTCCTGGTTTTCCCAGGAGTTTGGAAAAGAGATTGAGCCCTCCTTTAAAACGGATCGCTCCGTGGTTTGTCAGAAATTCATGGAGGTCCAAATGAGATTCGTCAGAAAATTTGTAGCGGACCCCGTATTTATCAAAATGTTTCTTGTGAATAGTAATTCCCAGACGAAAGGCCCAGAGTTCAAGGATGCGAAGGTCAAATCCTTTTCCATTGAAATCAACAAGGTGGGGTTGTTTGGTGTTATAGATCTCCCAGAAGTCGTGGACGATGGAAGAGGCTGTCCTTTTTTCCCCGCCGAGCAGGCCGATCTTGGTGATCTGCAAATCATCGGCGACGGCAATAGCGGCCATGGAGATCGGTTTATGAAAAGAGGGGTTGACAAAATCCCGATCCTCTTCCGCCAACTCCGCAAGCTGTTTCTGATAGGCGGCATTGTCATCCAGCCCTTCACCGGAATAAAGGACCTTATTCAATAGCGGTTTGTCGATCGCCGTTTCGATATCATAGACCAGGTATTTGAATTTACCCTCCATGACCTTAGGCCGTACCATTCAAGAAGGGGGTGTGTAAACAGTTGACTTTACCCCCCTCCTTCTGCCAATAGGAAACGATGCCTTGGGTGAACCACCCTTACTTGGCCCTCGCCAGACGGTATCGTCCCCAGACCTTTGAAGAGGTGGTTGGTCAGGAGCCGGTTACCACGACGCTCCGGAACGCCATCCGTCTCAAAAAACTCCATCATGCCTATCTTTTTGCGGGGCCGCGGGGAATTGGAAAAACGTCACTCGCCCGTCTTTTTGCCAAATCGCTCAATTGCCAGTCAGGCCCTACCCTCAAACCATGCAACCAGTGTACCGCTTGTGTGGAGATCACGGAGGGGCGGTCCCTGGACGTCCTGGAGATTGATGGGGCCTCCAACACCTCGGTCGATGATGTGCGAGAACTCCGTGACGGTGTCCGCTACATGGCCGCCGGCGGTCGGTACAAGATCTACATCATCGATGAAGTCCATATGCTCTCCAACGCCGCTTTCAATGCCCTTCTGAAGACGCTTGAAGAACCGCCACCCCATGTCCTTTTCATTTTCGCCACCACCGAAGCGGACAAGTTGCCGTTGACCATACTTTCACGAATCCTGAGGTTTGATTTTAGACGGCTCGGTTCCAAGGAGATCGCTGATCGGCTAGCGCATGTCTGTTTGCAAGAAAAGATTACAGTCGATACTTCGGCCCTCCAGCAGATGGCTCGCGAGGCGGCCGGTAGCCTGAGAGACGGCTTGAGTCTCCTGGATCAGGCGGTGGCGATGGGGGATGGAAAAATTACCAGTTCGTTTGTGGAGGGGCTTCTGGGACTGACCCCGGTGACACGACTTGCTGAACTGACAAGATCGATTTTAAAAGGGGAACCCCAAGAGTCTCTCCGGATTGTTGATGCCATCTACAAGGCGGGTGGTGATCTCCGGAGATTAGCCCTCAACCTGCTGGAGTCTTTTCGGGACCTCCTCCTCTACAAGGTGGCGGGTGATCTTGAGGTCTTGTCTGAAAAAACGGAAGAGGAACAACAGTTTCTGAAAGAAATGGTGGCGCTGGGAGGGCGTACCGATTTTGAAAGACTCTTCGATCTGGCCCTTAAAAATTATCAGGACCTCCAGCGTTCTCCGATCCCGAAGGCCCATTTTGAAGTAGCCCTTGTCCGGATGACCGATAGTATCCCCCTTCAATCCCTGGATGAAATTTTGAGAAAATTAGAACAGATGGAAGGGTGTGACACCCAGGGGGGATCTGTGACCCCCCTTGTGATGACGCCCCCCAGGATGGGAGAGGTTGAGATGTCCAGAAAACAGGTTGAGTCTGGTGGCAAGGACTGGCCCTCCTTTTTGGCCTTTGTCCGGAGGGCCAAACCGCAGATTGGCGCGATCCTGTCGCACGGGATGGTGGGTCATTTTGCATTACCCCGTATTGAGATCAATTTTCCCAAGGGATCGGTCTATGGTGAAATGCTCCAGGATCCGGCCTGGCTGGAGCCGCTCAAAAAAATGGGGCGCCAATTTTTCCTTCAGGAGGTCGGTTTTTCCTTCCAGATGACCGCCGAGAAGAAACCACCGCCGGTCTTGATAAAAGACCCTCTTTTACCCGAGGCGATCTCCATTTTTTCAGGCAGTAGAACCAAGGTGATCCCGAATGATTCCTAAACCGGTGATCAAAGAAGTTCCGAGAAATCCGTCAAAGAATCCGATTGATCAACTGATCCGTGCGCTCGTACGTCTTCCCGGGGTTGGTGAGCGGACGGCCACTCGGCTTGCTTTTTTTATTTTGCGTTCCCCCGGTGAACTATCGCGTGAGATCGCCAATGCCATTCTCTCCGTTCGGGAAAAGGTTCATTTTTGTGAGCGCTGTCAAAATTTTGCGGAAGAAAAGCTCTGTTACTTGTGTCGGAATCCGGAGAGAGACCAGGCCGTTGTTTGTGTGGTGGAAGAACCGGCCGATCTGATCGCGTTGGAGAAGGCAGGGACCTATCGAGGGACCTATCATATCTTGCACGGGGTGATTGCCCCGCTGGAGGGGGTTGGACCGGAGCAACTAAAGATTGATTCCTTGATGAAGAGGGTTAAGGGGGAAGCCGTGAAAGAGCTTATTTTAGCGACCAATTCCAACATGGAAGGGGAGGCGACCGCTCTTTATCTTAAGGATTTGCTCAAAAACTATCCCGTGGCGATTACCCGGATTGCTTCGGGGGTCCCCGTAGGGGGAGACCTCGAATTCACCGATCCGATGACATTGGCCCGAGCCTTGACCTCACGCCAGGCTTACAGCTAAAGCATTTCAAAAATGGACTCACTAAAAGTTGATCAACCATAAAAATATGAAGGCTCCGGAAGATTTTCAAAAAAGGACTCTCTTCTTTTATAGACAGATGCTCCTGATCCGTCGTTTTGAAGAAAAAGTGGCCCAGATGTACGGGGAAGGGTATGTAACCGGTTTCTGTCATCTCTACATCGGTCAGGAGGCGGTGGCGACAGGGGCGATAGGAACCCTGAATCCCCAGGATTATGTTTTTGCCTCTTATCGCGAACACCCCCATCCGATCCTTAAGGGGACTGACCCCAAGCGGGTGATGGCTGAACTTTTTGGAAAAAAGAGTGGTTGTTCCCAGGGGAAGGGGGGGTCGATGCACCTGTTTGATGTCGAGAAAGGGTTCTTGGGGGGGCATGCGATCGTGGCTGGCCATTGTCCCTTGGCGGCCGGGACTGCGTTCGCCTCGAAGTATCTGGGGAACGGTCGTGTTTCTCTCTGTTTTTTCGGAGATGGGGCGACCAATCAGGGGGTTTTTCATGAAACATTGAATCTTGCCGCCATGTGGGAGCTCCCGGTCGTCTTTATTTGTGAGAATAACCGCTATGGGATGGGGACCGCCATCGAACGGACGACCAAGATTTATGATATTGCCAAGAAGGCCTCCGGTTACGCCATGCCGCACGAACAGGTTGACGGGATGGATGTGGAGGCGGTCTACCAGGCGACGAAGAAGGCGGTAGAGAGGGCTCGCCAGGAGAATACCCCGACACTTTTGGAAGCGGTCACTTACCGTTTCAAAGGGCATTCGATGAGTGACCCGGCCCATTACCGGACCAAGGAGGAATTGGAGGAACAAAAAGAGAGAGATCCTTTGAGGAAGATCAGAGATCAACTTCTGGTTGAAAAATCAGTGACAGAGGAAGATTTTAAGGAAATGGAAAAAGGGGTCAAGGGTGTGTTGGATGAGGCGGTCCGGTTTGCGATGGAGTCTGAATTCCCAAGCTACGAAGATATTTTTGCGGATGTGTATGCTTAAGAAAATAACTTACAGAGAAGCCTTGAACGAGGCGCTGGTGGAGGAGATGGAGAGGGATCCTGCGGTGGTCCTGATCGGTGAGGAGGTTGGCCAGTATGACGGGGCGTACAAGGTGAGTCAGGGGCTCCTCAAGAAGTTTGGTGAAAAGCGGGTGATCGATACGCCGATTACAGAGGCCGGCTTTGCCGGCCTTGGGATCGGTGCCGCCATGGGGGGGCTTCGACCTGTGGTTGAGATGATGACCTTTAATTTCGCCCTTTTGGCACTTGATCAGATTGTCAACGGCGCCGCGAAGATGCGTTATATGTCAGGCGGGCAGGTGAAGGTCCCTTGCGTTATTCGAGGCCCCGGCGGGGCGGCCCACCAGTTGGCGGCACAACATTCGCAATGTTTTGAGTCCACTTTTGCCTCGGTTCCTGGTCTTAAAGTAGTGATGCCCTCGACATCGAGGGATGCCAAAGGGCTCCTGAAGTCGGCGATTCGGGATGATAATCCGGTCATTTTTATTGAGGGGGAGATTCTCTATGGTTCGGTTGGAGATGTTCCCGAAGGGGAATACCTGATTCCGATCGGTGTGGGGGATATCAAGAGAGAAGGAAGTGACGTGACGATTATCGCTCACTCCAAGATGGTTTATGTCGCCCTGACAGCGGCCAAACGATTGGAAGAGTTTGGGATCTCTGCCGAGGTTCTTGATCTAAGAACAATCCGGCCGCTCGATGAAGAATTGATTGTTCAATCGGTTCGAAAAACACACCGTTGTGTGATTGTAGAAGAGGGGTGGCATTTTTACGGCGTGGGGGCCCAGGTGGCGGATGTTATTTACAATCATATTTTTGACGAACTGGATGCCCCAATCCGAAGGGTGACAGGACTGGATGTCCCGATGCCCTATAGCAAACCGCTGGAGCATCAGGTGATTCCGGATGCTCATCGGGTGATTGATGCCGTCCGGGATGTTCTGTATATGAAAGGGTAGGAAAGATTATGGCGTATATTTTAAGAATGCCGCGACTGTCGGATACCATGCAGGAAGGGGAACTCCTGAAATGGCTCAGGAAGGAAGGGGATAAGATTGAGCCGGGGGATCTGATCGCCGAGGTGGAGACCGACAAGGCGACGATGGAGTTTGAATGTTATGAAGGGGGCGTTTTGGTGAAAAGGCTTGCTGCCGAAGGGGAAACCCTCCCGGTCGGCGGGGCGATGGCGATTGTGGCGGATGAGGGGGGAGAGGATATCGGCGAGTTTTTAAAAATGGTAGAAGAAGAAAAGAGGGGGAAGATAGAAAAGAAGGAAAAAATAAAAAAGATTGAGAAGACAGAAGGGATTAGAAAAGGAGAAGAGAGTCAGAGAAAACCCCAAGGTGTTGTGATCCCCCCAAGACCGGAACCGGTCCCTACCGATAAAAAAGGTTGGATCAAGGCTTCACCACTGGCTCGAAGGCTTGCTGAAGAAAAGGGAGTTGATTTAACAACGGTTGTCGGGAGCGGGCCCGGTGGTCGGATTATCCGGCAGGATGTTGAAAAAATGGTAGGGGCGGTTCGCGAACCGCCCGTACAGGAAATCCCCAAACCCTTTCAAAAAGGAGAACCAGTCAAGCTCTCGATGATGCGGAAGGCGATCGTCCGGACGATGCAGTCCTCCAAACCGGGCGTTCCCCATTATTACCTGAATATCGATATTGATGCTGCCCCGATGGAGGTTTTTAGACAAAAACTCAAGAAAAAGAAAACAGGCGTGACGATCACCGCCCTTTTGATCAAGGCGGCGGCCATCGCCCTCAAAAAACACCCCCTTGTCAACACGGTCTTTCAGAGTGATGCACTCATGGGGGATCATCTCCTTACCTGCCCCCATGCCGATATCGGCGTGGCGGTTGATATCGCAGAAGGAGGACTCGTCACGCCGGTTATCCGCAATTGTGAGGAAAAAACACTGAAAGAGATTTCTGCTGAATTGGAACAGTTGGCCCAGAGAGCCCGTGAGAAAAAATTGAAAGAAGAGGAATACAAAGGAGCGACTTTTGCCATTAGCAACTTGGGGATGTTTGGCATTACGCGGTTTACCGCTGTGATCGTTCCCCCCGCCGCCGCGATGCTGGCCGTTGGTAAAACACGTGAAATTCCGGTCATTAAGAAAGAAAAAATTTCTATTGGAAGAGAAATTTCAATGACACTTTCTTGTGACCATCGAGTTGTTGATGGGGCGGTGGGGGCGAGGTTTTTGCAAACATTGAAGGAAATATTGGAGAATCCTTATGACTCAAAACTATGATCTTATTGTTATTGGTACCGGTCCCGGGGGTTACGTCGCGGCGATTCGTGCCTCCCAGTTGGGTCTTAAAGTGGCCGTGGTCGAACGGGAAAAGGTGGGTGGGGTTTGTCTGAACTGGGGTTGTATCCCGACTAAATCGCTTCTGGAATCGGCCCATCTTTTTGCCAAGATGCAGAGGGCGGAGGATTATGGTCTCAAGGCCAGCTCGGTCGGGTTTGATTTTACCCAAGTCATCAAGAGGAGCCGGCAGGTCGCGGGGCGTTTGGAAAAAGGGGTCCAGTTTCTCTTCAAAAAAAATAAGATTGATCTCTACGAAGGAGAGGCCGTAATTTTGGCGCCGGGTGAAGTGGGTATTACCTCTTGCAATAGCGCCAAAGAACTGCAGGCCAAGAATATCTTGCTGGCCACTGGGGCGCGCCCTCGAAGTTTACCGGGGATCGAACCAGACGGGGAGAAAATCATTACTTATCGTGAGGCGATCCAGCTTTCGCAGTGCCCGAAAAATCTGGCGATTATCGGGGCGGGGGCGATCGGTGTAGAGATGGCCTATTTTTATGCCAGCCTTGGCGCGGCCATTTCTCTTTTTGAGGTAGCCTCCAACATCCTTCCCTTTGAAGACCAGGAGGTCTCCGAGGCGCTTGAAAAGCAGTTCAAGAAGGAAGGATGGGGTATTCATACCAGTGCACGGGTGGAAAAAGTTGAAAAAAACAGTCATGGTGTGAAAATTGTTTACCGTTCGGGGGACCAACAGGGAGAGACATCGGCCGATCTTTTATTGTTGGCCGTTGGGATGCAGGGGAACGGGGATCGTTTGGGCAAGGTCATCCAGGGAGATCCCAAAACCGGCTTTGTTAAAGTAAATGAGCGGTTTCAAACAGCGAAAGATGGGATCTACGCGATCGGTGATCTGATCGGCCCGCCGCTCTTGGCCCATGTGGCGAGCGCCGAGGGGCTCGCCGCTGTCGAAGGGATTGCCGGCAAGAAGGGTGATTCACCCAAACCGCGCCCGATCAATTATGACCGGATCCCCTCTTGCGTTTATTGCGAACCGCAGGTGGCCCATGTGGGGTTAACCGAGAAACAGGCACGGGAAAGAACGGACAAGATCCGTGTCGGGCGTTTCCCCTTTCAGGCCTCGGGACGTGCCCTCTCCAGCGGAGAGACATTTGGCTTTGTCAAAGTGATCGTTGATGACAAGTATGGCGAGATCCTTGGGGTTCATCTCGTGGGCGCTGGTGTTACAGAATTGGTGGCCGAGGTGACGACTGCCATGAATCTTGAAGCGACCGGTGAATCCCTTTATCAGTCAATCCACAGCCATCCGACACTCTCGGAGGCGGTCATGGAGGCGGCGGCCAATGCCTATGGGTGTGCGATCCATATCTGAAAAACCGGTGGTGACGCTTTGCCCGGGCCCTATCTCTTACGATGAGGCACTGGCAAAGCAAATGGAGCTCCACCAACTCCGGTGCGTTGACAAAATTCCAGATACCCTCCTCCTGTTAGAACACCAACCGGTCATGACCGTTGGTCTCTCTGGAGGATGGCAGTTTCTCAAGGTCCCCAGGGAATTTCTGGAAGGTCAGGGGATCGTCTTTAGGGAGACCGATCGTGGAGGGAAAATTACCTTTCACAATCCCGGACAAGTCGTTGGTTACCCGATTGTCAAACTGGCCCTTCACGGTTTGTCGATCTCCACATTTGTCTGTCGATTACAGGAAATGTTAATTCGCGTTCTTGCTGATTTTGGAGTCGTCGCCTATTCTCGTGACAGGATCATCGGTGTCTGGACGCGCGGGAGGAAAATCGCTTCTCTCGGATTACGTCTGCATCATGGGGTGACGCGACACGGGTTTGCCTTGAACGTCAACAATGACCTGACCGGTTTTCAGATGATCGATCCGTGTGGTCTCGTCGGTTGTGAAATCACTTCCCTCCAAAAAGAGGGGGTGGATCTCTCGACAACAGAAGTAGAATCAAAAATTACCGGTTACTGGCAGGAACTTTTTGAGGGGATGATTCATGAGGTATCAAAGGAAACAGGTAGCGGGGGTGATTCACCCCAACGAGTCGCTCAAATCTAAGGGTGGTTCACCCTACACGAGGCATCCGGAATGGCTGAAGGTGAAGATGCCTCAGGGGGAAGAATACCACCGTTTGAAGCTTCTTGCCCGGGAGCATCGTCTTCATACGGTGTGCGAATCAGCCTCCTGCCCCAATATCGGGGAATGTTGGAACAATGGGACACTCACGATCATGATCATGGGGAATACTTGCACACGGGCCTGTCGGTTTTGTGATGTCCCTGCCGGAAAACCCGGTCCTTTGGATCCTCGTGAACCTGAGGAGGTGGCGGGGATGCTCTCCAAACTGGGCCTCCGCTATGCGGTGATTACCTCCGTGGATCGGGATGATCTCCCGGACGAAGGGGCCTCGCATTGGGCGACGACCATCCAAAAAGTGAGAGAGGCCTGCCCGGTCCTGAAGATCGAAGTTTTAATTCCTGATTTCCATGCCAGGGGAGATTGCCTCAAAACTGTTTGCGAAGCGGCCCCGGATCTCCTGGCCCATAATCTGGAAACAGTTCGGGGGCTTCAGGGAAAAATCAGGCCTCAGAGCCGGTATGACTGGTCCCTAAAGACCCTTCGGATCGCGAGGCAAGAATTTGGGATGATGACCAAGAGCGGTCTGATGCTGGGCTTGGGGGAGAGCAGGGAACAGGTTATTGAGGCGATGGAGGATTTACAAAAAGTTGACTGTCAGATTCTGACCCTCGGGCAATACCTTCGTCCCTCACGACAACACCACCCGGTGGTTGATTATATCAGCCCCGAACAGTTTGCTCGGTACCGGGAGATCGGGGAGGAGATCGGCTTTGCCCATGTCGAGTCCGGCCCTCTTGTTCGGAGTTCTTACCGTGCCGACCGGCAGGCCGCCGGGTTTGTGTAAAACAAATTGACGCTCTTCAATGGGGCATGTTACCATCCTTCCCGATGTCTTTTATCAATCCCAAAGAGAAGGAGATCAACTGCAAGATTGTCTATTACGGCCCCGCCTTTTCTGGCAAATCTACAACCCTCCGCAAAGTATTCGAAAAGGTCTCCAAAAATAAAAATGGCAGAATCGTTTCACTGACAGAGGAACAGGACCGGACCATCTATTTTGATTTCCTTCCTCTCTCTTTAGGCAAGGTTAAAGATTATCAAGTTCGTCTCCACCTTTATAGCGTTCCGGGCCAGATCCTTTATGCCAATAGCCGGAAGATTATCTTGAAGGGGGTGGATGGGGTTATCTTTGTGGTAGATTCACAGGTGGAAAAGATGGAGGCGAATATTGAGAGTTTCCGCAACCTCAAGGATAGTCTTCGTGAACAAGAGGCGGGTTCAATCCCCCCCCTCGTTTTTCAGTATAACAAAAGGGACCTTTCCAATGCGGCGCCGGTGGCGCAACTGCGTGAGATCTTAAACAGTTCCAAGCTTCCGGATTTTGAATCAGTCGCTACCCAGGGAGAAGGGGTCATGGAGGCGATGCAGATGGTAGCCAAACAGGTCCTCAAGGAACTCCAGAAAAAGGGGTAATCGCCCACTTTTACTTTGGGATTTTCTTCCAATCGTCGAGAAATTTCTGAATCCCGATATCGGTCAACGGGTGTTTGGCGAGCCGGGTGATGACGGGAAAGGGGCAGGTGACGACATCCGAGCCCATTAGCGCCGCTTCAAGCACATGGACCGGGTGACGGACACTGGCGGTCAGGATCTCGGTTTTAAAGCCGAAGTTGTTGTAGATCTGCCGGATCTGCCGGATCAGTTCCATCCCGTACTGGGAGATGTCATCCAAACGCCCGACAAAAGGGGAGACAAAAGTGGCCCCCGCCTTGGCGGCGAGCAACGCCTGGTTGGCCGAAAAGACGAGGGTCACGTTGGTTGGTATCCCCTCCGCGGCGCACTGCTTGACCGCCTTGAGCCCTTCCGTCGTCATCACAATCTTGATCACAATATTTTTGTGGATCTTCCGGAAGGCCTGTGCCTCCTTCATCATTCCGTCCTTATCGAGACTCACGGTTTCAGCACTGACCGGCCCGTTCACAATCGAGCAGATCTCTTTTAGGGTTTCATTATAATTTCGCCCCGTCTTGGCGGCGAGGGTCGGGTTGGTGGTGACCCCATCAATCACCCCCATCGCCTGGGCCTCGCGGATCTCTTTGACATCGGCAGAATCGATAAATATTTTCATGAGTGATTGTTCACTAGCCATACCTTAACTTGGGATCGGTCTTCAAGCTCTTTTAAAAGGGTCCGGATCGGTTTCTTGAGGAGGGGGTGTTCCCAATCGGGGGCGATGTCGAAGAGCGGTTGCAGGACAAAGCGCCTTTTGACGATCTCCGGATGGGGCAGGGTCAGGTTTGGCGTTGCCAAGATGAGGGTGTCGAAAAAAAGGAGGTCGAGGTCAATCGTCCGGGGGGCCCAATCTGATTTGCTTTCTCTCCCCATATTTTTTTCAATCGTTTGAAGCCTTTTTAAAAGGGCCTCAGGTTCAAGATCGGTTTTGATTTGAATCACACTGTTGATAAACCACTCTTGTCGTCCCTTTTGATGGGGGAGGACCACCGGTTCTGTTTCATAGAATGGAGATTCCTGGACGACCCTTGTTTTCGGCAAGAGAGAAAACTGATCAATGGCCTGGCGACAATTCTTGAGCCTGTCACCAAGGTTGGAACCGATACCAATAAAAGCAATCTCCGACATCAGACTTTGAGTTTTTTGAGACGGTCCAACGCCTCTTGGAGACGGTCTTCCTCTTTGGTAAGGGAAAAACGGACAAACCCTTCGCCGTGCTCTCCAAAACCGTTTCCGGGGGTACAGACAATCCCATTCTCCTCCAGGAGTTTCATGGCAAAGCTCTTGGAGTTATACCCACCAGGGATGGCGACCCAGACGTAGAAAGTGGCCGCCGCGCTGGCGACATCAAAACCGATCTTCTTCAGGCCGCTGATAAAAAGGGTGTGCCTTGCCTTGTAGAGCTTGCGAATCTCAGCCGCCGCCGCTTCTCCCTTTTCCAACGCGACCATACCGGCAAACTGGATCGGGTGAAAGACACCCGAATCGACGTTGGTCTTCACCTTTCCTAAGCCGGCGACAATTTCGGGGTGGCCGCAAGCCCAGCCGATCCGCCATCCAGTCATGTTAAATGTCTTGGAGAGGGACTGAAATTCGATCCCGACCTCCATGGCACCGGGTATCTCGAGAAAACTCACCGGTTTCTTGCCGTCAAAATAGATTTCCGCATAAGCGGCATCACTACAGACAATGATCTGGTATTTCTGTGCGAAGGCAACCACCTCTTTGTAAAATTCTTTGGTGGCCGCCGCCGCCGTCGGGTTATTGGGATAATTGATATGGAGAAGCCTGCTTTTGACGGCAATATCTTCGGGGATCTCCGCAAGATCAGGCAGAAAACCGTTTTCTCTTTTTAAGGGTAGAAAATAAGGCTGGCCCCCGCTAAAAAGGGTCCCGCTGGTGTAAGGAGGATACCCCGGTGAAGGGATCAAGACATAATCTCCGGGGTTGACGAAGGCGTAAGGGATGTTGGCGATCCCCTCTTTAGAACCGATCAAGGAGACAACCTGTGTCTCGGGGTCAAGAGTGACACCGAAGCGCTTCTTCATCCATCGGGAGGCCACTTCCCGAAACTGATTCATCCCGCTGTAAGAGGGATACTGGTGGTTGGCAGGGTCTTCGGCCCGTTTCTGCAACTCTTTGACGATAAATTCAGGAGTTGGGCGATCCGGGTCGCCGACTCCGAGGTCAATCACGTTAACCCCCTTTTTGATCTGCTCGGCCTTCAGACGATCGACTTCGGCAAAGAGGTAGGGAGGCAGGTTTCTGATTCGATCGGTGAGTTCTATCTTCATGGTTTCAGGCCAAGGACTTGCTGCATGTCGTAGAGGCCCGGTTTTTTGCCAATGAGCCATTTGGCGGCACGGAGGGCCCCTATTGAAAAGGTTTCCCGTGAAGAGGCGTGATGGGTAATTTCTAGCGATTCGCCCGGTCCGGAAAAAAGAATGGTATGATCCCCGACCACCTCTCCCTCGCGAACTGATTCGATAGGGATGTCCGACAGCTCTCTTCCGGAGGCTGTGGCGATCACTTCAGCGGTGCGAAGGGCGGTTCCTGAAGGGGCATCTTTTTTGTGGACATGATGGACTTCCTTCATCTGAACGGAAAATCCCTTTCCAAAGACACGGGCCGCTTCTTCGACGATCTTCCATAGCGTATTGACACCGGTGGACATATTCGGAGCCAAGACAATCGGGATGGTTCGGGACAGTTTTTTAATTTCTCCTCTGACGTCTTCGGAAAAACCGGTAGTTCCAATCACAATCGGTTTCTTGGCCCGTGCCGCCGCCTGCAAATGTTCAAGACTTCCTGAGGGGGTGGAAAAGCTGATGATCGCCTCCCCTTTGCCCGCCAGTTCCTGGAGCGAGTCGGTAATCATCACACCGCAGGAACAACAGCCGGCGAGCAGACAGGCATCCTTGCCAAGGGCTTCATTGCTGGGGGATTCGATGGCGCCGACCAGTTTGAGATCGGGGTCTTGGCAAAGGTTAGTGATGATCTGCCGCCCCATCCGGCCGGCCGCGCCACAAACAATCAACCGGATCATAAAATCTTATGCTCCTTCAGGACCTTTTTGAGTTTCTCAAGGTTGGCCTCCCCCATCGGGCAGAGCGGGAGTCGCATTTCAGGGGAACATTTTCCCATGAGGCCCAAGGCGGTCTTGACAGGGATCGGGTTGGTCTCAAAAAACATCGCTTCATGAAGAGGCAGTAATTTTTCATGTAAAAATCTGGCCTTCTCACGATCACCTGCAAAAAAACTGTCACACAGGACCGCCATTTCTTGAGGAACAACATTGGCGGTGACCGAGATAGAGCCGGTCCCGCCGCAGGCCATAATCGGGAAATTGAGGGCGTCTTCTCCCGAAATGACGTCAAAATTATCACCGCATTGCCGCAAAATCTCTAAAACCTGGACGAGGTTGCCGGAGGCCTCTTTGATCCCAACGATGTTATCAATTTTGGCGCATCGGGAGACCGTTTCCGGGAGCATGTTGACGCCGGTCCGGCTCGGGACGTTGTAAAGAACAAGGGGGAGACCGGCGGCGGTGGCGATCGCCTTGAAGTGCCGGTAGAGCCCCTCCTGGGTTGGTTTGTTGTAGTAAGGGGTGATACTCAAGGCCCCATCGGCGCCCGACTTCTTGGCTTCACGGGTGAGTCGGATCGCCTCTTCGGTGGCGTTGGAACCGGCCCCGGCCAAGACCTTTACCCTCTTTTTGGCCTGTTCCACAACGATACGGATCACCCGGTCATGCTCTTCGTGGGAGAGGGTTGCCGATTCGCCGGTCGTTCCGCAGGGGACGAGCACGTCGGTACCGGCAGAAATATGCCATTCGACGAGGTCGCGCAGCGATTTTTCGTCAATCTTTCCGTCTTTAAATGGGGTGACCAAGGCCACCATGGAGCCTTTAAACATGCTTTGGTCTGTAGGAGATTTGGGCTAAAACTGCAAGGGGTGATTCCAAGGAGAATCTTAGCAACTTTGCGCCCCCAACGGCGATAATAGGCATGAAACGAGATTGGGGTTCAAGGATGGAAGAAGGAGAAAACCTTGACCCCACGCGATCCCCCACTCCTTCTTCCAACATTGATCGAGAGCCCTGGTTGCCTTAGGTGACCGGGGCCTCGCTTTTTTGGGGACCCCTGAAACCGGTGGCAATCAGATAAATCTCAGTCGAGGTTTTCCGGGTCGCTTCCGGGATAAAGGTTTGGATCTTGTCAAAAAACGGTTTCAAATCCCTTTTATAGGGTTCCAGTTCCTCTCCGGGGAAGATTTTGACCACAAAACTGCCCTGTTCCCTCAAAAACAGGGGGCAACACTGAAAGGCCTTTTGGGCCAGCTGGTAGGAGTTGTACTGGTCCTGAAACTTGATCCCGGTGGTATGAGGGGCCATATCGGAGAGGATCAGGTCCACCTTACGCCCTAATGCTGCCAGGGTCCGTTGCTGGACAAGTGGGTTGTTGATATCCCCCTTCACAAAAGAGATATTCTTTTCCTCAATCCCCTCAATCGCTTCAAGATCGATACCGATGATCTTACCCAAGAGGCCTATCTCACGGGAGGCAACCTGGAGCCACCCGCCAGGGGCACACCCGAGATCAATGACCTGCATCCCTGGTTTCAAGAGACGGTACTTCTTATTGATCTCCATCAGTTTGAAGGCGGCTCGCGATTTAAACCCCTTCTCTTTGGCCTTTTGATACCAACGATCCTTCCTCTGGTACGCCATAGGGGCACCCTATAGGAAATTATCAGTAAAAAGTATAGGGCAACTTTTTCCTCCCCCTGACGATAATAGAGGCGAATGAAGAAACAATCCATCCACTTGAATCTGGGCCAAATTGGGGTTCCAAGACATCAGTTTATGAGGGCTTTGATAAGGCGAATCAATAAATTATATAGTAATTTCATATAGTTATAATTATAGGGATGGTTGGCAAACGGTTTGCAAGTATAGAGGGGAGGAGATAACTTATGGCGGTCACATTCCCACAGGCACTTCAAAGTATTCGAGAACAGGACCCGGCTTTAGCCGCCCAGTTGGAACGAGCCCATAGGGTTGCTGTGGCCAGGGGGGATGCCCCAGGCATCGCCAGAATCGAGGCGGCTGTTCTTACCCGCTATGCAGAGATTACCTCAAGCGGTGTCCCGCGGACAGCGACAGCCCGCCTTTCGACACCGAGAGACCCGCGAGAGGTTGCCTTTTTAAGACTTGCCGATGGTCCCGGGCGTGAAAATCCTGATTTAAGAGGGGCTGACGTTATTACCATGCAAGCGCTTCTTACAGACTTGGGGGTCGGCTAATATGGCCTTTGAACAATACATTGAAAAATATCCCAGTCTTGCCTTCCTTAAAGGGACGGAGTTCCAGTATATGGAACCAGCCCGGCAGGAGTACTTAAATGGCCTGATCGAGGATGCCATCTTTTGGATTGAGCACGAACAGAGGCGTGAAAATGCCAAACATTTTTTCTTCTTGGGTTCCTCTTTAGGTCTCCTGGGTGCCGAGGAGGAGGGAAAAGCGAAGGGACTGACCGGTAAGGCGTTGGAAGACCACCTGAAGCCCCACAAGCAGTTCTACACCCAGTTTAATCCTTACTCTGGCACGACCCGAGGGCCAGATGAAGAGATCTAGTTCCCACCATACCCAGAAATCTTAAAAAAAATAGAGTGACCAGCACTTTTAAAGCAACAAATTCAACTTTCTACCGAGAATAGGTCCAGAAGGGGCGTTGCCCTTTTGAGACAATCTAAAACGGGGGGATCAGACGATCCCCCTTTTTATTTGGCTAAAATATGACAGTTCCAATCGGAAAGTGCAAGGTGTGGGGAGAGAGGGAATCGAACCCCCGACGCGCAGATTTTCAGTCTGCCGCTCTACCGACTGAGCTATCTCCCCAAAAACAGCAAATAAATAAAGATGTTGGATAGTATAAGTCATCGGGGGCTGTCAATGATGGAAGAGGGGAAATAGGGTGAGTGCAATAGAATTTGACGGAAAACGGAAGTTATGTTATACCAAGCGGCCTTTTTGGAACGGGTCTTTAAAAGATTAAGGGAGACGACAGATGGCGCTACAGAAGATGTTCAAGCCGGGGGACAAGGCGGTTTATCCGGCTCATGGGGTTGGTGAGGTCCAGTCGATAGAGACGAGGGAGATCTCCGGCAACCGCCAGACCTTTTACATTCTCAAGATCCTCGACAATGGAATGACCATCATGGTGCCAACCACCAATGTCAAGTCGGTGGGCCTGCGCGAGGTGATCAGCGAGGATGAGGTGGATGAGGTGTATGCCATCCTGAAGGAACGGGATGTCACCGTTGACAATCAGACCTGGAACCGCCGGTACCGGGAGTATATGGACAAGATCAAGACCGGTTCAGTCTATGAGATTGCCGAGGTCCTCCGGGATCTTTCCATGCTCAAGTTTGAAAAGGAACTCTCCTTTGGGGAGAGAAAGATGCTGGATACCGCAAGAAGCCTCCTGATCAAGGAACTGGCGATTGCCCAGGAGAAAGAGGAAGCGGACGTTTTAAAAGAGATCCAGAAGATTTTTAAGAATTAATCCTTATTGCCTTCCCTCCTGAAGTTCGCTAGTTTCCCCGGCACTTTGAAAACAATTGCCATCATACCGGCCGCCGGCTCCGGGCTTCGGATGGGGATGACCCAACCCAAGGGTGCTCCACCCAAACAGTTCCTCCTTTTGGAAGGAAAGCCGATCCTTCACTGGACATTGGAGGCCTTATCTCAAGTCTCCGCTATTGATGCCATCTGCCTTGTTGTGGCGGCCGATCGTTTAGCAACAACCGAACAAGAACTAGGGGAAGGGGTGCGGGTGAATCACCCTTGGGTGAACCACCCTTGGGTGAACCACCCGTGGGGCAAAAAGCTCCAATGGATTGTGGCGGGAGGCCAGGAAAGGCAGGACTCGGTGATCAAGGGATTGAGGGCGATCCCCCCTTGCGAAATTGTTCTTGTTCATGACGCGGTTCGCCCCTTTGTTACCCCCAAAATGGTGGAGGCCTTAATCACTGTGGCAAAAGAAAACGGGGCCGCCCTCCTGGCCTTGCCGGTTCAGGAGACCCTCAAAGAGGTGAGCGAGCGGAGAGAAGTGATCAGGACGGTCGATCGGGACCGGCTTTGGTCTGTCCAAACCCCTCAGGCCTTCCGTTACGATCTCCTGAGTCAGGCGATTGCCAGGGCCGAAAGGGATTCTTTTTTGGGGACGGACGAGGCGATGTTGGTGGAAAGGAATGGTCACCCGGTTTCAGTCGTCGAAGGGTCCCCTTTCAACATAAAAATCACAAGGCCGGAGGATTTGTTGCTGGCAGAAGGGATCGTTTATGCGCGTCGGCATCGGTTATGACATCCACCCCCTTGTTCCGGGGAGAAAACTGATCTTGGGAGGGGTTGAAATCCCTTTTGAAAAGGGGCTCGATGGCCACTCGGACGCCGATGCCTTGTACCACGCGGTGAGCGATGCCTTGCTTGGAGCCTTGGGGTCTGGAGATATCGGGGATCATTTTCCGGACTCCGATCCAGCATTAAAGGGAAAAGATTCTTCGTTTTTTCTCCAGGAAATTTTAAAAAAGGTAGAGACTGCCGGCTATGTCGTTCTGAATGTCGACAGCACCCTTATCCTTGAAAAACCGAAACTGGGGCCGTACAAGGAAACAATGGCGGCCAATGTTGCCAGACTCTTGAAAATTGCCAGAAACCAGGTCAATGTAAAGGGGAAGAGAAACGAGCGGCTTGGGGCACTGGGTCGAGGGGAGGGGATTGCCGCCCAGGCGGTTGTCCTTCTCAAAAAACGATAACGATGCCTCTCAAAGTTTATAACAACCTGACCCAACACAAAGAAGAATTTAACCCGGTTTCTCCCCCTGAGGTGAAGATGTATGTCTGTGGTGTGACGGTCTATGACGACTGCCACATCGGCCATGCCCGGGCGGCGGTAGTGTTTGACCTGATCTATCGGGTGCTTCTTTCCAAGGGGTACCAGGTCACCTTTGTCCGGAATTTTACCGATATTGATGACAAGATCATTCAGAGAAGCCGGGAGCTGAAAATCCCCTGGCACCAGGTGGCCGCCACTTATATTGACGCCTTTCGGCGGGATATGGGCCGGCTCAATCTGAAAACCCCCACACAGGAACCGAAGGCAACCGAACATATCCCCGAGATGATTCAGTTGATTCAAAAATTGGTTGAAAAAGGGATTGCCTATGAAGCGGAGGGGGATGTTTTTTACAGTGTCTCCCGCTTTAAGGGATATGGAAAGTTGTCCCATAAAAAGATTGAGGAGTTGGAGGCGGGGGCGCGTGTTGAGGTGATGGAAAAGAAAAAGAACCCGCTCGATTTTGCCCTTTGGAAAAAAAGCAAGCCGGGCGAGCCTTCCTGGGAGAGTCCTTGGGGGCCAGGGAGGCCGGGCTGGCATATTGAGTGCTCTGCCATGAGCCTCAAGTTTTTGGGGGAGAGCCTGGATATCCACGGGGGAGGGCGGGATCTTATTTTCCCTCACCACGAAAATGAGATCGCCCAGTCGGAAGGAGCGACCGGCAAGCCGTTCGTCCGATATTGGCTCCATAATGGTTTTGTGAACATCCACGAGGAAAAGATGAGCAAGTCGACCGGCCATTTCCGGAAGCTCCGTGACGTTCTTGAACATTACAGCAGCGAAGCGGTCCGTTATTTTCTCCTCTCGGCCCATTACCGGAGTCCGATCGACTACAGCGAACAGAACATGAGGGAGGCCGAGGAGGCCTTGGACCGCTTTTATGCAACAATCGACCGGTTCAAGAAATTTTCCGAAGGCCATTTGGGGGGTGACGAGAAGGAATTTCATCTCCTGCCAAAATTTGAAAAGGCGATGGATGACGATTTCAACGCCACTCAATTTCTGGGAGACCTTTTTGACTGGGTCCGCCGGCTCAACAAGTCCCTTGATAAGCTGGAAAAACAGAAAAAACAGGTTTCTTCAGCATTCAAAAAGTCGGTTTTGAGTGAGATTGCGCAAGTGAGTGCTGTGCTGGGGGTTCTTGATAAAGAGCCTGCACAGTATTTGGCCGCAAAAAAAGGGAGGCATATCAGTCAATCCGGTCTCGATGCCTCTTTTGTCGAGAAATTGATTGAAGACCGGAAGAAGGCTCGATCGGCAAAGAATTTTGCCGAGGCGGACAGGATCCGTCAGGAGCTGGAGCAGAAGGGGATCATCCTTAAAGACAATCCAGACAGTTCCACGGAGTGGCATGTGAAACAGTAATCATGCCGCCCTTTCAGAAATTTAAATTAGCCAGCCCCTTCCAGCCGAAGGGGGATCAACCGAAGGCGATTGATGAACTCTGTGACGGACTCCTGAAGGGGGTGAAACACCAGACCCTTCTTGGCGTGACCGGTTCCGGCAAAACATTCACCGTTGCCAATCTTATTGCCAAAATCAACAAGCCGGCCCTTGTCATTGCCCCCAATAAAACTTTGGCGGCCCAGCTCTATGCAGAATTCAAGGAACTCTTTCCTGAAAATGCGGTCGAGTATTTTGTCAGCTACTATGACTACTACCAGCCGGAGGCGTATGTCCCCCAACGGGACCTCTACATTGAGAAAGATTCTTCGATCAATGAGGAGATCGACAAACTCCGTCATTCTGCGACCCGTTCCCTTCTGGAGAGAAACGATGTGATCATTGTCGCCTCAGTCTCCTGCATCTATGGCTTGGGGGATCCGGCCGCCTATCATGGTCTGCTTGTCTTTTTGGAAAAGGGGCAAGAGTTTCCGCGAAATGAGGTCCTCAAAGGACTGATCAAGATCCAGTATGAGCGGAATGACGTCGATTTTTATCGCGGGACGTTTCGAGTTCGTGGGGATGTTGTTGAGATTTTTCCGGCCCATGAAGCGGAACGGGTGATCCGCCTCGAATATTTTGGGGATACGGTTGAAAAAATATTTGAGATCGACCCGCTTCGCGGGTCTAAATTAAAAGAGCTGGAGAAAATTGCCATTTACCCGGCCTCCCATTACGTCACGCCGGAGGGCCAAATGAAGAGGGCGATGCATTCCATCCGTGACGAGTTGCAGGAGAGGATTCAATATTTCAGAAAAGAGAACCGTTTGGTGGAGGCCCAGCGGATTGAACAGAGGACCTGTTTTGATCTGGAGATGATGGAGGAGATCGGTTTCTGCAAGGGGATTGAAAATTATTCCCGTCCTATTACCGGGCGCAACCCGGGCGAACCGCCGCCGACACTGCTCGATTACTTCCCCAAGGATTATCTCCTCTTTATCGATGAGAGTCATATCACCGTCCCGCAGTTAAACGGGATGTACAACGGCGACCGGAGCCGCAAGGGCACACTTGTTGATTATGGTTTCCGCCTTCCCTCCGCGATGGACAACCGGCCGCTCCGGTTTGAGGAGTTTCAGCGGCTCGCGCCTCAGGTTGTTTATGTTTCGGCAACACCGGCGGAGTATGAATTGAGAGAGTCTGAAGGGGTAGTGGTGGAGCAGGTGATCCGTCCGACCGGATTGATTGATCCCAAGGTTTCCGTCCGGCCGGTGGCGGGCCAGGTGGATGACCTGTTAAAAGAGATTAAAAAAAGGGTTGCCGTAGGGGAGCGGGTCCTGGTGACGACGTTGACCAAGCGGATGGCGGAAGACTTGAGCCAGTTTTACCGGGAGCAGGGGGTCAAGGTTCGTTACCTCCATTCGGATGTGGAGACCCTCGAGAGGGTGGAGATCATCCGTGACCTCCGACTGGGGACCTTTGATGTTCTGGTTGGGATCAATCTTTTGCGCGAAGGGTTGGACCTGCCGGAGGTCTCGCTGGTGGCGATCCTGGATGCGGACAAGGAAGGTTTTTTACGCTCCGAGCGATCACTGATTCAGACCTTTGGCCGCACCGCCCGTAACGTGAATGGGGAAGTCATCCTTTATGCCGATACCGTGACCCAGTCGATGGCGAAGGCGATGAATGAAACCAAACGGCGCCGGAAGATCCAGGAGGCGTACAACAAGAAGGAGGGGATTACGCCGCAGACAATAAAGAAGACGATCTCTGATGCCTTACACTCTGTTTACGAAAAAGATTATTTTACGGTACCTAAGGGTGGCATGGATGCGCCTGAACTCAAGGGGATCCCTTTATATGAAATCCCCAAGATGATTGAAAATCTCAAAAAAGAGATGAAAAAGGCGGCGGGCCAGATGGACTTTGAACGGGCGGCTGAGCTCCGGGACCAGATCAGAGGGCTCCAGCAAACGGAACTGGCGGTCGGGGTGAAGGTTTAACCCCTACTGTAGTATCGATATCGCCGAAACCTTCGGATTGTCGGCACTGCCCGGAGTGAATGAGATGAAGAGTGTGCCGTTAGTGACAATGATCCCACTAAATCGTTTCACGCTTGTCCTACACCGACCACCGGTTGAGCTGTAGATATCAAAATTAGTCAATTTGCGTGTAGACTGAATATCCACGTTAAATTTTCTCTGGCCAATCGCCGTCTTGACAAGTTCAGTGAAGGCAAGATCCACCGTGTAGGTTCCGTTGGGGACTGAGAAGGTATAGTTAAAAGTGCCGTACCTTTCTGTTTTGAATTGATTGGGCAGGGCGTTACAGGTGGCATTGGTACCGCTGTAGGTGTAGGTGCTTCCTCCTTGAGAGAAGTTGTCCGCACCCCAAACACTATTGGCAATGGCTGCTCCTCCCGCGTTGATATAAATCGGGCTGAAAGCTGGTGCTGGAGGGGGGGGTGGTGGAGGAGGCGGTGGCAGAGGGGTAGGAATACCGCCAGGACCGACGATAGTGCCATCCTCCGCCTTGCAAGTGATCTGAGCCTTCATCTCCGGAGTCAGGTCGGCAGGCAGGTCTTTGCAATCGGGCAGATAGTCGTCTCCATTGGGGGGTGGGAGAGGTTTCGCATTGACCTTAGAAGGGACATCAGAAGGGACATCTGTCGCACTGCCGCAACTGCCTTCTAAAGTTCCGTTCATCTTGCAATCCTTCAGGTAATCAATACCGGCCTGGGTCAGTTCCTCGCACCCTTCAACGATGAAGCTCCCTTCGAAACTTCCCGTCATCTTGCAATCTTCAGAAACTTCAAGCCGCCCCTTGGAGGTCATACCGACTTTGCAATCCGGAGAGGGGCTGTTATCGAGACTGTCGGCCTTCTGTTCTATGATGACGACATTCCCCCCGCAGGTGACCGTGCCGCCCCGCTCGGTAATATCTTTTCCAGTAGAATCAATGACCCGACACTTTCCATCCTCTTTTTTCTCAATACCAAGATACCCGTCAGCCATATTTTCGATCATAAAACCTTTGGAACAATCAGTTTCTTCTATCTTTGATTTGAGATTCCATCCCTTAAAGAGCTGTTCCGAAGGGGGCTCGTCCGGGGCGCTCCATTTATCACCCCCCTTGACCGAACCGCTGTCACTCCCGCTACAACCCAGGACGAAAACAAGGGACAGGAACAGGAACAGGTTTCTTGGCATGGACGGTCTCCTTTTGGTCTTTTCCTAAATGACCGTGCAAGAGTCATGCCTATTGGTGAGGTTTGGTTTTGTTAGGGAATTGAGGCAGATAGGGGGTTAAATCATACCGGTTAAGGTCAAATTATTGACGATTCTAGTTGCGGGTAACCGTCGAGCTCTTGTAATAATCTCGGCTCATGGCTCTGGCTGAGAAGGTCTCTTCTTTCCCTGTCACCCCCGGTGTCTACCTGATGAAAAATCAGGCCGGGGAGGTCCTCTATGTGGGGAAGGCAAAAAACCTGCGCGATCGTCTGAAGAGTTATTTCTCAAAAGAGGCGACCTCCCGCACCCAAATCCAATTCTTGATGAAGAGGGTGGTTGTTATTGAGACGATTGTGACCGGTACTGAAAAAGAGGCGCTCCTCCTTGAAAACACGCTCATCAAGAAACACAAACCGAAATATAATATCCAACTCCGGGATGATAAAAACTATGTGAGCGTCAGGCTCTCGGTCAAAGACGAATTCCCCAGGATTTACGTCACCCGGCAGATCAAGGAAGAGGAGGGGCCCTACTTCGGCCCTTATTCCAGTGCCTCTGCCTGTCGGGAGACAGTCGATTTTATCGAAAAATATTTTCAGCTTCGCACCTGTTCGGATCATGAACTAAAAAACAGGTCGCGTCCCTGCCTGCAGTACCAGATCAAACGGTGCCTGGCCCCTTGTGTCGGGTTTATCCAGGAAGAACCGTATCGCCAGCTTGTGGAGAATGTCAGACTTTTTTTGGAAGGACGAAAAAAAGACCTTCTGCAAAAATTAAAAATAGAGAGGAACGAGGCCTCAGAAAAGCTCGATTTTGAAAAGGCGGCCCGTCTCCGGGACCTGATCCAATCGATGAAGGAGACGCTGGAGAAACAGAGCATGATCCGCTACCGAGCGGCCAATCAAGACTTCGTCTCTTATTATAGAGAGGGAGAGCAGTTCACCTTCTGCGTCCTGATGGTCCGTGCGGGACGGGTTCAGGGGACCCGTCTCTATCATTTTCAATCACCGGCAAACGGAGAAGAGATGATCGCCTCTTTTCTTCTGCAGTATTATGGTGAGGACCGTTACCTCCCCCAGGAGATTGTGACCCGTGCAAAGAGGGGAGAAAAAAAAGAACTCCTTCGATTGGCCGAGAAAAATGCGATGGAGGGATTTAAACGGCACTTTCGGGAAAAGGGAGAGTCAGCCGATCTCCTGCTTCAGCTTCAACAACAGCTTTCTCTGAAAAAGATCCCCGCTGTTATGGAATGCTACGACATCTCCAACACTCAAGGGGCGATGGCGACGGGATCCCTGGTGACATTTCTCGATGGGATTCCGGCAAAGGAACATTATAAACGGTTCAAGATCAAAACAGTTTTTGGGCCGAATGACTTTGAGATGATGTATGAGGTCCTCAAGAGGCGGCTTATGCGAAGTCGGATGACCGAGGCTGGAAAATCAAGGTGGCAATTACCGGATCTGATCGTCGTGGATGGAGGGAAGGGGCAGTTGGGGATGGCGCTGAAGGCCTTGGAGGAGTTAGGGATCACTGGGATTGATGTCATTGGGCTTGCCAAGAAAAAAGAGGGAGAAAAACAAGACAAAGTCTTCCTGCCGGGGCGGAAGAATCCGATTCTCCTCAAACCCCATTCCTCAATACTTCACCTCCTGATGCAGATCCGGGATGAGGCGCATCGTTTTGCGATCACCTACCATAAAAAACTTCGGGGAAAGGCCTTCCTGGGGGTTCGCCGATGAGCGCCATCCTTGCGATCTTTCAATGGGTCATCGCCAGCCTTTCCATCACGCTCCACAGTTTTTATACGGCGATCCTTCATTCCCTCTTTCCCCGTCGTCCGTGGGTGCGTTATTCCAATATTTTATTCTGCCGGTGGATTCTCTTTCTCGTCCGGGTTCATGTCCAGGTTGAGGGGTTGGAACATGTCGACCCAAAAAAAACGTATGTGGTCTGCTCCAACCATCAAGGGATGTTCGACAGCTTTGCGATCAACGGGATGATTCCTTTGCCGATGGCCTGGCTTTCAAAGCCGGGTTATTTCAAGGTGCCGTTCGTCGGTTTGGTCTTGTGGGCCTCCCAACATGTCCTGGTGACACGGAAAGACAAGGAGCGTGATCGGCAGGCGGTGGCGTTGGCGGTGGAACAACTCCGCAAGGGGATCCCGATGGCGGTCTTTCCGGAGGGGACCCGTTCCAGGGATGGCTCCATTGGCCCCTTCAAGTTGGGGGCGTTCCGGATGGCGAAGGAATCCGGTTGCCCGGTCTTGCCGGTTACCCTCTGCGGTTCAGGGGAAAGGATGAAAAAAGGGGAATGGAAGGTCCGCCCCGGTACGATTCGTCTCACTATTGGCCCCCCGATTGATCCACCCTTTGAGACGATTGAAGAACTCTCTGCAAAGACGCATCGGCAGATCCTGGGAACCTATCAAAAATCGACGTCAATTTAATGGCACTCCCCCTGTCAAAAAAGTTGAAATTCACCCAGCCTTGTCGGTTGTTTTGACGCTATTTTCTGCCCTTCGAAGACAAATAAAAACAGGTTTTTCATAGGGTTGAGGTGCCATTCCCCCCGTCTCTCTTTCTTTGGCACACCGGTTGCTACCTCTTATTATTGAGGAGGTTGCCTGTGAAGACAGCGGATGAATCCAGGGTGGGGGAACTCTTGGAGGGGTTGGCGGCGCCGATCCGGGAGGCGGTCAACCTGATGGAAAAGCCGGCGGTCCTCTCCTGTGGCGGCGTTTTCTTAAGACGGCAATCGATCCCTGAAAAATTAAAGGCCTGGCGGATCAGTGTCAACCTGCCACATGAAGAGGTTGTGAGAAATTACCGGATTAATCCCCAAACCACGGAGTTTGTATTTCATCTGATTATTCGCAGAGAGAATCTGAACTAAATAACATCTAACCAGCGGCGGTATTTTTCATCCTTTCCCTTCACGATGGCATGAAAGGTCTTCTGCACCTCTTGGGTGATTGGGCCCGGTTTGCCGGTGCCAACCATCCGATCATCCACTTCCCTGACCGGTGTAATCTCGGCGGCAGTGCCGGTCATAAAGATCTCATCGGCCAGATACAGCTCATCCCGGGTAAATTTTTGTGAAGCCACCTCAATCTTTTTATCTTTGAGAATAGTTACCACACTGTTGGCGGTGATCCCGTCCAGGACAGAGGCCCCGGAGGGGGTTGTCTTGACAGTGCCCTCTTTCACCACAAAGATATTTTCACCGGAGGCCTCGGCGACATACCCTTCGCTGTCGAGAAGGATCGCCTCTTCGTAGCCGGCCTTGATCGCCTCTCGTTTAGCCAGGATGGAGTTGATGTAAGTCCCGCAGCTTTTAGCCTTGTTCATGATGCTGTTGACATGATGCCGGGTATAGGAAGAAACCTTGGCACGGATCCCATTTTTGACCCCTTCTTCCCCCAGGTAGGTTCCCCAAGGCCAGGCGGCAATCGCCACACGGATCGGATTGTTCATGACATACAACCCCATCTCCCCGTCACCAATGAAGGCGATCGGGCGGAGGTAGCCATGCTTGAGTTCGTTGACACGAAAAATCTCCTTGCAGGCCTTGAGAACTATCCCTTTTTCGAACGGGATCTTCATCTGAAGGATGTGGGCCGAGTTGTAGAGCCGGTCGATATGTTCCTTGAGACGAAAAATGGCTGAAGAACCGTTGTCGCACTGGTAACAACGGATTCCCTCAAAGACACCAAGCCCGTAATGAAGGGTGTGTGTCAAAACATGGACGTTCGCTTCGTCCCAGTTGATCATCTTGCCATCAAGCCAGATTTTGGATGCTTTTTGCATAAGGCTCCTTCAAAATTCCTCTCTCCGTGATGATGCCGCTGACCAGTTCGTGCGGGGTGACGTCAAAAGCCGGGTTCCGGATCTTAATACCTTCCGGTGCGATGAGTTGTCTATAAAAATTTGCCACCTCGGCGGGGGATCTTTCCTCAATCGGGATCTCGCCCCCGGCGGCAGTTTTTTTATCAATGGTTGATGTCGGCGCCGCTACGTAGAATGGGACATCGTGCCCACGGGCGAGAAACGCCGAGGTGTAGGTCCCGATCTTGTTGGCAACATCCCCATTGGCGGCGATCCGATCAGCGCCGACGACCACCAGCTGGAATTTTTTTTGCTTCATCAAGGCCCCAATCATGTTGTCGGTGATCAGTGTGACCGGGATCCTGTTTTTAACCAATTCCCAGGCGGTGAGTCGGGCCCCCTGAAGAAACGGACGGGTTTCTGGCGCCACGACCTCAAACTTTTTCCCCTGTTCCTGAGCGGCATAAAAGACCCCCAACGCCGTTCCATAACCGGCTGTGGCCAAGGCACCGGCGTTGCAATGAGTCAGGATGGTCATCCCGTTTTCAATGAGGACCGACCCATTCTGTCCCATTTTCTTGTTGGTCTGGATATCTTCGTCGTAAATTTTGACCGCCTCCTGTTCCAGTTTTTCTCTTATTTCGGGAACGGCAGCTCCCTCATGACGACGACAGACCTCTTTCATCCGGTTCAAGGCCCAGGAAAGATTGACCGCAGTGGGACGGGTTTCCTGCAAGGTCTGGCAGACTGATTCCAACCGGTGGTAAAAATCGCTGAAGTTCCTGGCCCCGATTCCTTGGGCCCCCAGGACCACTCCAAAGGCGGCGGTCACCCCGATCGCCGGAGCCCCGCGGACGACCATGTTGCGGATCGCATCAGCGACCTGCTTGTAATCGGCACACTCGACGTAGGCCTCTTCCACCGGGAGCTTCCGTTGGTCAATCAGGAGGAGGCGGTCTTTTTTCCATTCGATCGTTTTAAAGTTCATGGTTTTAATTTCTTCCTTAAAATTTCGTTAATCAATTGCGGGTTTGCCTTCCCTTGAGTCTCTTTCATCACCTGCCCGACGAAAAAGGCAATCAGTTTTTCGTTGCCGGCCCGATACCGTTCCGTTTCCTTCGGGTTGGCGGCGATGATGGTTTCAATCATTTTTTCAAGGGCACCGGTATCACTGACCTGAGTCAGCCCTTGTCGGGAGACAATCTTGTCGGCGGGCTCTCCTGTTTTGTACATCTCCAGAAAAACGGTCTTGGCGATCTTGCCGCTGATCGTTCCCTGGTCGATTAATTGGAGAAGTCCAGCCAATCGTTCAGGTTTGATTGGACACTGCTTTATCGATCTCCCTGAATTATTGAGTTCCCTCAGTAGTTCTGTGAGGATCCAATTCGAAACTTTTTTAGCATCAGGGTAAACTTTGACACAGGCCTCATAATAGTTGGCGAGGTCTCTTGAACTTGTCAGCGTCTCGGCATCGACTGGGGAGAGTTGGTGCTCTGAAATAAAACGATCCCTTTTGGCGGTCGGCAGTTCCGGTAAGTGCTGGTGCATGGCGGTGACCCAACTGTCTTCAATCAATAACGGCAAAAGATCCGGATCCGGGAAATAACGGTAATCGTGCGCCTCTTCCTTGCTTCGCATCGGCACCGTCACCTCTTTTTCCGGGTTCCAGAGCCTTGTCTCTTGCACAATTTTTCCCCCTTCCTGGAGCGCCTCCTCCTGCCTTTGGACCTCATAGGCGATCGCCTTTTCAATATGACGGAACGAATTCATATTTTTAATCTCAACCTTAGTCCCCAATTTTTCAGCACCCGAGGGTTTGAGCGAGATATTGGCGTCACAACGGAGCGATCCTTCCTCCATGTTGCCGTCACAGATATCGAGGTACATCAGGATCGACCGGAGTGTTTTCAGGTAGGCGACCGCCTCCTCCGCCGACCGGAGGTCCGGTTCCGAGACAATCTCTATCAGCGGGACACCGGCCCGGTTCAGATCCACCCACGAGGCCTCCTTGGACCGGGTCGTCGGGTGTTCATGCAGGAGTTTCCCGGCATCCTCTTCCATATGGATTCGTGTCAGACGGATCGTTTTTTTCTCTCCGTTGACGGTGATGCTGATGGCACCACCGGTGCAGATCGGCAGTTCATACTGCGAGATTTGATACCCCTTCGGGAGGTCGGGGTAGAAATAGTTTTTACGGGCGAAGATGCTTTTTTTGGCAATGGTACAGCCGATTGCCAGTCCGGCCCGTATCGCATAGTCGACCACCTTCTTATTCAAGACCGGCAAGGCGCCCGGCTGTCCCAGACAGACCGGACAACTGTTTTCATTCGGGGCGGCGCCGAATCGGGTCGAGCAGGCACAAAAAATCTTAGTCGCCGTCAACAGCTGGGCATGCACCTCAAGGCCGATGACTGTTTCATAACTCATAGTGCCGGTCTCCTTTGGTGCCATTCGTTGGCCTGCTCGTAGGCAAAGGCGGCCCGAAAAATAGTTTCCTCCTTAAAATGATTGCCGATCAACTGCATCCCGATCGGCAGGGGTGGTTCACCCAAGGGTGATTCACCCAAGCCCCCTTTGGTGAAGCCGCAAGGGAGGCTCATCGCCGGAAGACCGGCAAGGTTCACATTGATCGTAAAGATATCGGAGAGGTACATCTTGAGCGGGTCGTCGGTTTTTTCACCGATCTTCCAGGCGGCGGTCGGGGCGACCGGGGTGAGGAGGAGGTCGCACTGCTTGAACGCCTCTTCAAAATCGTTCCGGATCAGCGTCCTCGCCTTTTGCGCCTTCAGGTAGTAGGCGTCGTAGTAGCCGGCGGAGAGGACGTAGGTCCCGAGCATGATCCGCCGCTTGACCTCCGGGCCGAAGCCTTCAGTACGGCTTTTTGTATAAAGCTCCAGCAATGTACGGGCCTCGGGGTGCCGGAACCCATACCGGATCCCGTCATAACGGGCGAGGTTCGAAGAGGCCTCTGCGGGGGCGAGGATGTAATAAGTCGGGACGGCGCAAGTAGTATGGGGCAGAGAGACCTTGATAATTTTGGCCCCCAGTTTTTGGTAATGATCAATCGCCGTCCGGACCGCCTTTTCAATCTCCGGATCGAGTCCCTCCACAAAATATTCTTTGGGGATCCCGATTGTCATCCCCCGGACATCTTTCGTGAGGGAGGCGGTATAATCCGGCACCGGGAGATTCAGCGACGTTGAATCCCGCGGGTCATGACCGGCCAGCGCCTTGAGGAGGATCGCACAGTCGGTCACATCTTTCGCCAATGGCCCGACCTGATCGAGCGAGGAGGCAAAGGCAATAACGCCATAACGGCTGACCCGTCCGTAGGTCGGTTTGATCCCGACAAGATTACAAAAGGCGGCAGGGAGTCGGATCGAACCGCCGGTATCGGTTCCGGTCGCCCCAAAACAGTCGCCGGCAGCAACCGCCGCGGCGGAACCGCCGGAAGAACCGCCCGGGATTCTCTTCAGGTCCCACGGGTTGTGACAGATCCCGAAGTGGGAGGTTTCGTTGGAAGAACCCATTGCAAATTCATCCATGTTTAGTTTGCCGATGATGACCGCATGATCTTTCAATAAATTGTCGACGGAGGTGGCGGTGTACGGGGCGACATAGTTCGACAAAATCCTGGAGCCGCAGGTGGTCCGTGTCCCCTTCATCAAAAAAATATCTTTGAGGGCGATCGGGATCCCGGTCAGCGGGGCAAAATTATTGGGTGAAGCACCCTTATTCTTTTGAATCAGGTCATCCGCCTGTTTGGCCTGCGCAAGGGCGAGTTCTTCGGTCAGGGTGATAAAAGCATGGATCTTATCTTCAGTCTTGGCGATCTGTTTTAAAACCGCCTGGGTCAGTTCAACAGAAGAGACCTCTCTTTTTCTTAATTTTTCGTGAATTTCATGGAGTGTTAGGGAATGGAGGGTCATTAGATTTTCTAGAGGACCTTGATGACCTTAAAGAGATTCCCTTCACGGTCAGGGGCATTGGCCAGGGCCAGCTCTTTGGGTGAATCACCCTTGGCGGTATCGATCACGACCTCGTCACCCCGAAAAGGGGTTGGCACTAATACGGCATGCGCGGTCGGTTCGATCGAATCGGTTTTGAGGGTGTTGAGTTGTTGCACGTGTGAAAGGATGTTGGAGAGTTGTTCTGCCGTCCGGGCGATTTCCTCTTCTTTGATCTCGAGTCGGGCGAGGGTGGCTATTTTTTGGACGTCGTCAGCGGTCAGTTTCATGATGTCTTGAAGAGGCCAAGGACGGCATTGACGAACCCTCCTTCGCCCCCGGCAATTTTTTCTAATTCGCCATCATCGAGGAAGATCCCATGGCAGTGAAAACATTTGTCGATAACGATCCCCTTGTAGACCATACTGTGGAGTTCCATGCCGCATTTGGGGCAACGCATCCAGTGGAGTTTTTTCAGTTTTTCCTGTTCTGCCTGGGAGAGCGCCTCTTTCTTTTTCGCGGCCTGTTTTTTAAGTTTTTCCGCCTCCAGCCGGGCAAAATATTCCTCCTCGGTTTGGGATGGCTTGGCGACCGTCATACGGGTCTTCCTAACATAACCGTTGAGAGGGCCGCAAGGGGGAAAAGGAAGTGATTTTTACAGACATTCATGCTATCGAACAGTGATGGTGGAATTTTTTTGGATTGTCTTGATTACCCTCTTTGCCGCGGTCTTGGGGAGTTTTTTGAACGTCTGTATCTACCGGATCCCGAGGGGCCAGTCGATTGTCACCCCCCGTTCCCATTGCCCCGATTGCGGCCGGTTCTTGAAATTTTACCACAACATCCCGATTGTTTCGTATCTCGCCTTAAAGGGGCGTTGCGCCTTCTGCCGACGCCCTATTTCCTGGAGATACCCATTTGTCGAGCTCCTCACTGTCGGCCTGGCCCTACTCACCTACGAACGGTTTGGGCTCACCCCTTCCTTTTTTCTCTATTTTTTCCTGCTTGTCTCTCCCCTGATTGTTATCTCGTTTATTGATCTGGAGCACCGGATCATCCCGGATATTATTTCACTCCCGGGGATCCCGATCGGCGTCGGGGTCAGTCTTTTTCTGGCGCAGGGGACGTATCTTGGGGCGTTGAAGGAATCACTCCTTGGCCTTTCCATCGGAGGCGGTTTCCTCTTCCTCGTCGGGTATTTTTACGAAAAATTAAGGGGGCAAGAGGGGCTGGGGGGAGGGGATGTGAAGTTGGCGGCAGTGCTAGGGGCCTTTTTGGGGTGGCAGAACATCCTTTTCATCCTCCCGGTCGGGGCCTTGCTTGGTTTTGTTGCCGCCTTGATCCTGATCCTCTTTTACCGGAAGGGGATGAAGTACCAGATCCCTTACGGCCCCTTTCTCTCCTTTGCCGGGCTCCTCCAGCTCTATTATGGGAGGGAGCTGATTGACTGGTATCTCCACTCCCTCCGGATCGGTTAATTAAGTATAATTTAATATAATTAAACTTGTAAGTTAATAAATATAATTAAATATATACAATTAACCTGATATTTTTGTATTTTCTTGTGTACTTTAACCGCTTTTTGAGCTACAGTGGCTAGGTTATGGGATCAAAGAATAATCATGTTAGAAACCTTCGAGAGGCTCAGTTGATGAGCAAGGCAGAGCTTGCCCGGAAGGCTGGAATCTCCGCCCTGACGATCGATCGTGTTGAAAAAGGGATGGATTGCCGGATGGATACCAAAAGAAAGATTATCTTGGCCCTCGGTTATAAACTCTCCGATAAAGATAAAGTCTTCCCTGATGATTAGTTCTGGGGTAGGCTTGACCCCGTCGTTATGCCGCTTCGATTTTTAACAGCCGGTGAGTCTCATGGCCAGGCCTTGGTGGTCATTGTGGAAGGGCTCCCTTCCGGACTCCCGATCAAAGAAGAAGAGATCAACCTTCAGCTCGCCCGACGCCAGATGGGGTACGGTCGCGGCGGACGGATGAAGATCGAACAGGACAAGGCCGAGATTTTAGCCGGCGTTCGCGGCGGGAAGACGCTCGGTTCCCCGATCGCCCTCAAGATCAATAATAAAGATTGGGCCAACTGGGAGAAGATCATGGATGTCGCCCAGGATGATTTGGGGCAGGCGAAGGTGGTGCATCACCCTCGGCCGGGGCATGCCGATCTGGCCGGCGGGATCAAGTATGATCACCACGACCTCCGGAATATCCTGGAGAGGGCCTCCGCCCGGGAAACGGCGGCTCGTGTGGCGGCCGGTGCCATCACCCGTAAACTCCTGGCGGCCTTTGAGATAGAAATTGTCGGGCACCTTGTAAATCTTGGGGGGGTTGACGGGGGGGTGGACGTCTCGACCGATCTCTCCCCCAAAGAGATTGCCAAACGATCGGAGGCGAGCGAGCTCCGTTGTGTCGACCCAAAGGCGGAAAAGGAGATGATCGGTAAGATTGATAAGGCCAAGGCGCGTGGTGATTCACTGGGTGGGGTCTTTGAGATCATTGTGGCAGGACTCCCGGTCGGCCTGGGAAGCCATGTTCAGTGGGATCGGAAACTGGATGGTCGTCTGGCTCAAGCCTTGATGAGTATTCAGGCGATCAAGGGAGTGGAGATCGGGATGGGGTTTGGGACAGCCGGTCATTTTGGGTCAGAGGTCCATGACGAGATTTTTTATGACAAAAAGAATCGCCGGTTCTTTCGCAAAACGAACAACGCTGGCGGCCTGGAAGGGGGGATAACCAACGGGGAGAATCTGGTCCTGCGTGCCGTCATGAAACCGTTATCAACCCTCTACAGACCTCTGGAATCGGTGGATATCATGACCAAAGAGCCTTACCAGGCGGCGGTCGAACGGACCGATATTACCGCCGTTCCGGCGGCGGGGGTCATTGGCGAGAATGTGGTCGCCTTCACGCTGGCCGAGGCCTTTCTCGAAAAATTTGGGGGGGATTCCCTCAAGGAGTTGCAAAGGAATTTTGAGGGATACCAAAAGCAGGTCAGAGAGTTTTAATGGCTTCAGGATCGTATCCTTCCAGGATTGTCATCACCGGCTTCATGGGGACTGGTAAAAGTTCCGTCGGTTCGGCGTTGGCAAAACGGTTGGGGTACAGCTTTGCCGATCTTGATCAGGCGATTGAGAAGGGTTGCGGGATGAAGGTGGCGGAGATTTTTGAGAAAAAAGGAGAAGGGTTTTTTCGGGAACAGGAAAAGAAGGCACTCCAAGCGACCCTCAAGGAAAAATCGGTGGTGGTGGCGACAGGAGGGGGGGTGGTGATCGATCCTGAAAATAGACGTCTGATGAAAGAGAGCGGCCTGGTGGTCACCCTCACAGCGAGACCGGAGGTGATCCTTCAGCGAGTTCAGGGTGGGAAGGAGAGCCGGCCGCTTTTGGGAAAAGGGGATAAAAAAGAGACGATTTTAAAATTAATGAGGGAGCGGGAGCCTTTCTATAAGGAGGCTTCTCTTACGGTAGACACCAGCGGCGCGACTCTGGAAGAGACGGTGCAGGAACTGGTTTGTCAACTGGCGGGAAGGTGATGGAAGAGATTCAAGTCAACTTGGGTGAAAGAAGTTACCCGATCCTGGTCGGTGCCGGCCTTGCCGAAAATTTGCCGGACCGGGTCCGATCGATCCTTGCTGGGGCAAGCGGCATTGTCCTCCTGACCCACCCTAAACTCGCCCGCCTCTATGGGAGATCTTTTTTAAAAAATTTTGGCAGGAAAATTGAAAAGGTAGAAATTCCTGATGGGGAGCGGTTCAAAACCCTTTCGACGGTTCAAAAAGTTTACACCGCCTTGCTCCAGAAAAAGATCGACCGATCCGGTTTTCTCCTCACGCTGGGAGGGGGGGTGGTGGGGGATGTCGGCGGTTTTGTGGCGGCGACCTACCTTCGGGGGATTGCCTATGCCCAGGTTCCGACCAGCCTGATTGCCCAGGTGGATGCGGCGATTGGGGGGAAGAGTGGTGTCAATTTTCAGGGAAAGAATCTGGTCGGTGCCTTTTACCAGCCGCGGTTCGTCCTTTCCGACCCAACTTTTCTCAAGACCCTCCCCGACCGCCACTTCCGTTCCGGTCTGGCGGAGGTGATCAAGTATGGGGTCATTGGGGATCCCGGCCTCTTTGACTTTCTGGAAAAAAATGTCGGGAAGATTTTGGCCCATGACCCGGAGGCGCTGGTGTTTCTTATCACTCGTTCCGGCCGGGCCAAGGCGGAGATCGTGGCCAAGGATGAACGGGAGACGACCGGCCTCCGGATGCTTTTAAATTTCGGCCACACCTTTGGTCATTCCATTGAAAAGATGACCGGTTATGGACAGTGGCTCCATGGGGAAGCGGTCGCCCGGGGGATGCTCATTGCCGCGGAACTCTCGGCCGCCCGTGGTTTTTGCACGATGGAGACGGTGACGCGCCTCCAGAAGCTTCTGGGAATCTATGGCCTGCTCTCCAAGCCATTTTTGCTAAAAAGGCGGCGCCTCTTGGCGCCGATCCTCCTTGACAAAAAGATGAGGAGTGGAAAGATCCGGTTTGTCTTTATGAAAAAGATTGGAGAAGCCGTCGTGACACCAGTAACCCCCGAGGAACTCTTGTGAAAGAACCGCCTCATCAACTCCTCCAGGACCCAAATTTTGTCCGTTATTGGAAGACCTGGTGCTCCAATCAACAGTCGATCGCCTTTGCCCCACTGGCTGATTTTTACCGGAAGGAAGGATTTTTGGAAGAGGCCGAAGAGATCTGCCGAAAGGGGCTTGAATTTCACCCTGAATCAGTGACTGGACGGATGGTTTTGGCCCTGATCTGCCGGGAGTGTGGAAAGAGCGAAGAAGCGATTGGATTGGCCGGGGGGATTTTGGAAACAATGCCAACGCATGAAGAGGCGCGGGAACTCCTCCAGAAGGCAGCCGGGACCAAAGTGAGAAGGGATGGAGAAAAAGTTGAGAAACCCTGGCAGACCGTAACGATGGCGGAGGTTTATGCCGCGCAGGGAGAGCTCAAGACCGCTCTTGAGATCTGCAAGACGATTTTGGAACGGGAACCGGGGGACGAACGGGCCCGGCAGATGAAATCCCGTGTCGAAAACCGCCTGCTGGAAAAGTGGGGGAGGAACGAGGGGTAAATGAAAAAGATTTTGGTCATTCATGGGCCCAATTTGAATCTGTTGGGGCAACGGGAAAAAGAAATCTACGGGACGTCAACCCTTGTAGCGATTAACCGCTCACTCGAAAAGTTGGCCCAGGAAGAAAAGGTCTCCGTTTCTTTTTTTCAGTCAAACAGAGAAGGGGAGATTGTGGATCAACTGCAGGCGGCCCAAAAACAGTATGACGCGGTGGTGATCAACCCGGCCGCTTTTACCCACACGAGCGTGGCGATTGCCGATGCGGTAGCGGCCATTTCGATCCCTGTGGTGGAGGTACACCTCTCCAACATTCATGCCCGGGAAGAGTTTCGGAAGAAATCGTATATTTCCCCTCATGCGGCCGGGGTTGTTTTTGGATTTGGGCCGGAGAGCTATCTCTTGGGATTCCGCGGGGTCCTCTCCCTCCTCGCCAAGGGGAAAAAGGAATGAATAAAGAAAAAATCCTCAGTGAAGCAGAAAAGTATATCAAGGAAAACAAACTGGACAAGGCGATCAAGGAATACCAGAAGATCGTTGCTGAAGAACCGGCCGATCTCCGTGTTAAACTGAAGATCGGGGATCTCTATGCCCGGAAAAAAGATCTCGTCCGGGCGATCAAAGGTTATCGCGAAGTAGCCGACGCCTATGAAAAGGAGAATTTCCACCTCAAGGCGATGGCGGTCTACAAGACGGTTCTCAAATTAAACCCGACCTTGATTGAGGTGAATGAAAAACTGGGGAATCTCTACCGGTTGGTTGGTCTTGAGCAGGATGCGATCAACCAATACCTGATCGTTGCCGGATTTTACGACAGCAAAGGGATGTCCAAGGAGGCGTTGGCGATCCGAAAAAAGATTGTGGCGATTGATCCCTCGAGTGCCACCAGCCGTGTCCGTTTGGCGGAGCTGTACCAGAGTGAAGGGGAAGAGGAGGCCTCGGTCAAGGAATACGAGAGGGCGTCAGATCTTTACAAGCGAACGAACAATCTTCAGGGGCTTGTGGAAGTCTATGAAAAGGTCCTCTTTTACCGTCCGAACAACATCACGATGCTCCGTGCCCTTTTAAAGATATATTTTGAGAAAAAGGATTTCTCAAAAGTGATCAAGCGGCTGGAGGCGGTTCCCGAAGAGGTCAAGAAGGACCTTGTGTTGCAACAGCTGTGGGCGGAGACGTTGGTGGAGATGGGGCAGATGGAGGCGGCCCGCCGGCGGTTCAAGGACCTGTATAAAAATTGTGTGGACTTGAAGGATGAAGAACGGGCGGCGCAGGTATACGCCCGGATGCTTCGTGAATTTGCCGATGATGAGGAATACCTCAAGGAGATGGATCAGGCCCGCGAAGAGGCCGGTTTTTCCCACCCGATCCTTCAGGCGAGCTACCGCGCCGACCTCGAAGGGACCCAGATGGTCGACCTCAAGCAGTTAGAGGAGATGGAGAAGAGGGGGAAGAAGAAGTAACGCGCCCGGATGAAATGGACATGGTTCGACTTCGCTCACCATGTCCGTGGTTACCGAATCCGCACATACTTCCCGGGACCGGGGAGGGTTTGCCCCTTTTCCTGATGCCAGTCGGCGTTGCGTCGGCGGAGTCCTTTCAGGCGGTTCCCGTCCCACTCCCAATCGACCTGAAGGCGGTTTAACTTGCCGCCGGATTGGGGGGGGAGATGAAAGCTGTTAAACTGTGTCGTTCCCTTCCCGTCGGTCAAGGTCTGGATCTGAAGGGCGGTCCATTGGAGTTTCGATTGGTCCGGCAAGGTCTTGTCATTCTCAAAACTGTAGACCGCTTTGAATGAACCGGCTTCTTTTTTGAAAATCCGGAAGGTGGAGGCGGGGGTGATCCCGTAACCGTAGTAGTAGGTGACGAGCCAAACGGGAGGGGTGGTCTGCAGGGAATAGAACTTGGCCTCCACCGCCCCCAATTCGATCGGTTCTTCTTCTGTTTTATTTTTTTCCACCTTGATAATTTTTTCCCAGACAAACTGTTGGTTTAGTTTTTCGGCAGAAGCGCCATTCGGACCGCTCAACGCCTGCAAGACCTCTTCATCAAACCGGTCCCAGCACCGGGCGAGATCCTTTTCGGTAAAGGGATTGCCGTCGAGGACACTCTTGGCTTGGGAATCGGTCATATCCTTGATAAAGCCGGGCGAAAAGGCCAAGGGGGCTTCACCCAAGGCGGCCGGACTCCAGAGGATTACGAGCAAGGCTAAAATCTTTTTCATAAGGTTCTCACTTTCATAGGTCGTTGGTAACGGCCGGTTCGGTTTTCTCCCTCTGCCGAACAAATACAAAAGAGGGGGTGATGTTGTCAAATTGTTGCGGTGAAACATTTTTCAGGATCAGGACCTGGATCGGTGAAAAAGCGGGAAATTGGGCATCCGAGGTCCCGGCGTTGGCAGGGAATGTTTTGGTTTCCGATTCAAGGGCCTGCCGCAGGTTTTCGTACTGTTCTGCGGTGGGGGAGTAGAAGGCAAACGCGCCGCCCGTCGGGTCCTCCATCGCCTCGTTAAAGGCATCTGCGGCGGTCAGGACCGCCTGGTCATAGGCGGTATCCATATTTTCCTCCAGACCGACAACCTTTTCCCGGGAGGCGGCGGCGAGATATTTTTCATGCGTCGGGTCGTCCGGATTGACCGGAGAGAACTGATACCCCCCTTTGGAAGAGGCCTCAATCACCGCTTCATAGTGGGAGGTGGGGGGGGAGGAGTAGTAACGGGTTTTATCGGCGACAAAAAGCCCCGGAGACCCTTTTTCTTCGATCAGGGCGATCCGGTTCCGGATCACCGCCGAAACACCATCCGCTGACGGGCTCACGCTGGAGGGATCCACCTTTTTACCATCGGTTCCTGTCTTGGCCTCACCGGCCAGCTGTCCTCTCGCCTCGCCGATCAGGATCTGGATCAAGACCTGCGGCGGTGTGGTAACCTCGGTGATCAACGCCTGTTTTCCAGCCAAGGTATACCAGATCTGACCCAGACCGACCTTCTTGGGGATCACCCGCGCCCCACCGCCATCGGTGAAGGAATTGAAACCCTCGAGCGGTTGAAATTCAAACAGCTCTTTATCGCCGGTATCAAAGTCAACCGGCTGTCCCCCGGTATCCCCCTTGACAGAGACCTCGTCCATTCCGGGGCCGACCCCTCCCAGGGCCAGCGACAACTGATCTTCAGAATCCCTTTCGCGGGTCGGGACCACCTCGGTGGCTGTGGGGTCCGGGCTGTCAAACGCGCCGCAGGCTAAGAGGAAAAACAGCGTTGGGATGAGAAAAACGAATCTTTTCATCTTTCAGGCGGAAATCTAGCATAGTTTCATCCTTTTCTTCAAGAAGATCTTCATCCGCGGCGGACCTTGTCCGAAGCGGACTTAATGGATTGACTTGGGCCGGCCCATTCGGTTAAATCTCCAAGTTCATGACTAGCCACGCGATCAAAGGGATGAAAGACCTCTTCCCGCCGGAATCCGCCCTTTGGGTGGAGGTCGAATCGGTCGCCCGCGAACTCTTTGGCCGCTATGCCTATGAAGAGATTCGAACCCCTCTGGTGGAGGACAAGGCGCTCTTTGCCAGGACCCTTGGGGAGGCGACCGCCGTTGTTGAGAAGGAGATGTACGATTTTCAGGACAAGAAAGGGAAATGGATCGCCCTCCGCCCGGAAGGGACCGCTGGTGTGGTCCGGGCTTTTATTGAAAAGGGGCTGGCGGTCTCCGAGCCGACCTCCCGTTTTTTCTACTTCGGTCCGATGTTCCGCTATGAACAACCGCAACAGGGGCGCTACCGGCAATTTCACCAGATCGGTGTTGAGGTCTTTGGCCTGACCAGCCCGCTGGTGGATGCCGAGGTGATCCATATGGCCGATCTCTTTTTCAAAAAGCTCGGCCTTGAAGGGGTGATGCTGGAACTGAACTCCCTCGGTTGCCCCCTCTGCCGCCCCAAATTTTTGGCAGTCTTCACCGAGTTTTTAAAAAAGGTGGAGTCGTCCCTCTGCGAAGAGTGCCACCGGCGGACCAAGCAAAACCCGCTCCGGGCGCTCGATTGCAAGAATGAGGGATGCCTCAGGATCACAGCCGAGGCGCCGTCGATCCAGGACCACCTCTGCGACGCCTGCGAACAACAGTTTGATCATGTTCTGGAAGGACTCGGGGCGTTGGGGACTTCGTACAGAATCAATGCAAGGATCGTGCGCGGCCTGGACTACTACCTCCGCACCACTTTTGAGTTCACCACCACCGAACTGGGGGCCCAGAACGCCATCGCCGGCGGTGGCCGCTACGACGGCCTGGTCCACCTGCTCGGCGGACCGAATATCGCCGGGTTCGGTTTTGCGATCGGGATGGAACGTCTGATGGAACTTGTGATCAAGAAGAGGGGTGAAGTTCAAACGGCCGGGGCCCCAAGGCCCCACTCCGTTTTTATCGCCCCGTTGGGGGAGAAGGGACTCCGGGAAGGGTTCAAGCTGGCCCAAAAACTGCGGGACCAGGGGTTGGTGGTTGGGATGGATTATGAAGGCAAAAGCCTGAAATCCGCCATGCGGCGGGCCGACCGGATCGGCGCCAGTCACACCCTGATTTTGGGGGAGGACGAACTTAAAAAATCTGTGGTTCTGGTCAAAGAGATGGCCGGCGGGGCGCAAAAAGAGGTCCCGCTCGCGAAAATTTCGAAAGAGAGTTTCAAGGCGTGAGCGATTTCTTGAAAAAATTCAAACGGACCGATTCCTGCGGTGAACTGACCGGTCAGGATATTGGCAAGGAAGTGGTCTTGATGGGGTGGGTTGCCAACCGTCGCGACCATGGGGGGCTGATCTTTGTCGACCTGCGGGACCGGGCCGGGGTCACGCAGATTGTTTTTAACCCGGAGACAGACCCAAAGGTGCATGAGTTGGGGGGACACCTCCGGAGCGAATATGTGTTGGCGGTGAAGGGGAGGGTGGAGAAAAGACCGGCCGGGATGGAAAATAAAAAACTGGTGACCGGCGAGGTGGAGATCAAGGTCTCTTCCTTTGAACTGTTCAATCGGTCCAAGACGCCGCCGTTTGAGATCGCCGACCTGTGCGACGCGGGGGAGGATATCCGCCTCAAATACCGTTACCTGGACCTCCGCCGCCCTTCTCTGCAGAAAAATATCCTCCTCCGCCACAAGGCGTTGCAGGCGGTCCGGGCGCATCTTTCAAAAAATGGATTTATTGAAGTCGAGACGCCGGTCTTGACCCGGAGCACGCCGGAAGGGGCGCGCGATTACCTGGTCCCGGCCCGGCTCTCGCCCGGCAAATTTTACGCCCTGCCGCAATCGCCGCAACTTTTTAAACAGTTGTTGATGGTCTCCGGGTTTGACCGGTACTTTCAGATCGTCCGTTGCTTTCGGGATGAAGATTTGCGGGCCGACCGTCAGCCGGAGTTTACGCAAGTCGATATTGAGATGAGTTTCATCACCCCGGAGGATCTTTTTCCGATCATGGAAGGGTTGATTGCTGAGCTTTGGCAACTGGCGCTGGGGCAAAAGTTAACGGTGCCGTTCCAGCGGATCAGTTATCAGGAGGCGATTGAAAAGTACGGGGTCGATACGCCGGACCTCCGTTACGGCCTGGAGTTACAAGAGATCACCCGTATTTTTAAAGGTTCTGGCTTTAAAGTTTTTGCCGATGTCGTTGCCAAGGGAGGGATGGTGAAGGCACTCAAACTCTCCGGCGTTGAGCTTTCCCGGAAAGAGTTGGATGACCTGACCGCGTTTGTGGCGATTTACGGGGCGAAGGGGCTGGCCTGGATCAAGATCCTGCCGAACGAGTGGCAGTCGCCGATCGTCAAGTTTTTCTCCGATGCGGAAAAAACCTCTCTCAAGGCGGAGCTGAACCTGCAGGCGGGGGATATTCTTCTTTTTGTGGCGGATCAGCCAAAGGTGGTCAACGCGGCGCTCGGCAACCTGCGCAAAAACCTGGCCGCCAAACTGAAGCTCTACGACCCGGCCTCTTACGGGTTCGTTTGGGTCACTGATTTCCCGATGTTTGAATACAGCGAAGAGGAGAAACGGTTGGTGGCGGTCCATCACCCGTTCACTGCCCCGAAGGCTGAAGACATCCCTCTTCTGAAAACAACGCCCGAACGTTGCAGGGCGGAGGCGTACGATCTGGTGCTGAACGGCAACGAGATCGGTGGCGGGTCGATCCGGATCCATTCCCGTGAGGTGCAGAGCCAGGTCTTTGATCTCTTGAAAATCGGTGCGGAAGAGGCGCGTGAAAAATTTGGTTTTCTGCTCGAGGCGTTGGAGTACGGCGCCCCGCCGCACGGCGGGATCGCCTTTGGCCTCGACCGGATCCTGATGCTCCTCTCCGGGGCCGACTCCATCCGGGACGTGATCGCCTTCCCCAAGACCCAAAAAGGGACCGACCTGATGTGCGAAGCCCCCTCCACCGTCGCCACTAAACAACTGGACGAGTTGGGGATTCAGGTGAAGAAGAAGTAGGGGACATGGTGAGCGAAGTCGAACCATAATCGCTATAGTCTCAGGTTCACTAAAAGATTGCGTTATTTTAGAAATATGCCATTATGTAAAACAATAAGGGTCCTTATTTTAGTTTCCAAAATAGTGCCATGAAGAGAAAAAACACTGGAAATCATGTTGTTACGACAGTTGCCGGTGAGAATGTTCGTGCCTTTGTCCCGAACCCTTTGCCCCCGGATCCACCCATTGTTTGGTCCGCCGAGCTGGTGCAAAAGCAGGAAGAAGCGGCCATCGCGTTGGGTCGTCTCGACAGCATGACCTCCTTTTTGCCCGAGCCTTCATTGTTTTTATACAGCTATGTTCGAAAGGAAGCGGTTCTCTCTTCCCAAATCGAAGGGACTCAATCTTCTCTGTCGGATCTTTTGGCATTTGAAAATGCCGAATCTCCGGGGCTTCCTGAGAACAGTGATGTCGTTGAGGTATCAAATTACGTTTCAGCCATGGAACACGGCCTTAAACGGTTGCGTGGGGATTTCCCTCTCTGTTTGAGATTGATTCGTGAAATTCACGAGATCCTTCTCTCCAAAGGTCGTGGGCACGCAAAACAACCGGGAGCCTTTCGGACTTCTCAAAACTGGATTGGCGGCACAAGACCTGGCAACGCCGTTTATGTTCCTCCACCACACCACGCGCTTTCTGATTGCCTTGGTTCTTTTGAAAAATTTCTTTATGATGAAAAAATCCCCGTTCTCGAAAAAGCGGCCTTGGCCCATGTGCAGTTTGAAACCATCCATCCTTTCCTGGATGGCAACGGTCGTGTCGGACGCCTGTTGATCACCCTGCTTATGTGTTGGCAGGGGGCCCTTCACCAGCCACTTCTTTATTTGAGCCTTTATTTCAAAAAACACCGGTCTGTTTATTACGACTTGCTACAAAAAGTTCGTGTTGACGGGGATTGGGAAGCTTGGCTTGCTTTTTTCTTTGAAGGGGTTCGTGAAACAGCGGATGGTGCGGTCAAGACAGCAAAGAGTTTGTTGTCCCTCTACGAAAAAGACCGGCAACGGCTTTTGGGCAAAAGGCGTGTGGCGGGCTCCATACTCCGGGTGCATCATTATTTTCAAGTCTCGCCCCTCTGTTCCCCCAATCGGGTTGCCGAGGCCCTGAAACTTTCCCCCGCAACCGCGAACAAGGCTCTCGCTTATTTACAGGAAATGAAAATCCTGGGCGAAATTACGGGCAAACAAAGGGACCGGTTATTTTCGTATCATCAGTATTTGAAGATCCTGAATGAAGGAACAGAGGTGGGAAGTTAGACGAGCTGGGGATACAGGTGAAGAAGAAATAAGTTTATCCCTGTTCCCTCTCCATTTAGGGAGAGGGTCGGGGTGAGGGGGAGTAGTGGATTTGGCCAGAAGATCAGTGGGTTGGGGGTGTACCCGGTAGGGTTTTTTCAGGTGAAGAAGAAGTAGGGGAGGGGGAGTGAAGGAGATGGTGTGCTTGATCAAGCCAAAATAGGATACTGAACGCAGTGCGTTCATTTTTGAGAATATGAGAAAAAAGAATACAACTTTAACCGTTAAAAAAGATGCCCAGATACTCCGACAGGGATTTTACTCCCAAGTGCGGGGTGTAATTCACGACGCAAGGGGCAAGGCATACAGGGCCGTCAATCTCATTATGGTTGAGGCTTATTGGAATGTAGGCCGGCTAATTCTCGAAGAAGAACAGCATGGAAAAAAACGGGCGGATTACGGCTCCTTTCTCATCGGATCACTTGCCAAGCGCTTAACTCAAGAGTTCGGCCAAGGATTTGATGAACGCAACCTGTGGTACATGCGCTCTTTCTACGAAGGATTCCCAATTCTGAACGCACTGCGTTCAGAATTGAGCTGGACGCATTATCGTTTGTTGCTTCGGGTAGAAAATAAACAGGCGCGTGCATGGTATGTGAATGAAGCCTCCGAGGGGCATTGGTCTACACGTCAATTGGAGCGCCAGATTAATGCTCTTTACTACGAGCGTCTTCTAGCTAGCAAAAACAAAAAATCGGTTTGCAAAGAAGCATCAGGAAAATTAGCACAAGTAGAACCCGAACAATTCATTCGTGATCCCTACGTGTTGGAATTCCTTAATCTGAAAGATTACCCCGGCCTTCGTGAAGCGGAATTGGAGAAAGCCATCATCGATAACTTACAAAATTTTTTACTGGAGCTTGGCAAAGGTTTTTCCTTCGTGGCTAGGCAAAAGCGCATGCGATTTGAAGATGAAAATTTCTATGTGGATTTGGTTTTCTACAATTACATCCTCAAATGTTTTGTTCTCATCGATTTGAAAATCGGAAAGCTCGCCCACCAGGATATCGGCCAAATGGACAGCTATGTGCGTATGTTCGAACAGCATTGCCGCGGGGAGCAAGACAACCCGACGATCGGATTGATTCTTTGCTCCAAGAAAAATGAGGCCGTGGCAAAATATTCAGTGCTTCAGGATAGTAAACAGATCTTCGCATCCAAATATAAATTGTACCTCCCAACTGAGCAGGAGTGGATTGAAGAATTGGAGCATGAACGAACCCTAATTGAGCAGAAGCAAAAATTGCTCAAGGGAGATTAAATGTGTGGAGCCGTTTCAATTCAGTATGATCCTGCCCTCAAAGAGGGTTATAACTTTGATCCCCTCGCCCCTTGCGACCGAAGGGAGTCCCTGTGGGAGGGAGAGGGAGAGGGTTAGGGAGAGGGGAGTAGTGGATTTGGCTAGAAGATCAGTGGTTTGGGGGGGTACCCGGTACAGAGTTTTCCAGAGTTTTTGGTACAGAGTTTCTAATTTGGAAAAAATAAATTCATAGATATGCAAATTTCAAAAGCAAAATTGTTAACTGGTGAAGAGATCCCATTCGGTGACTTTAATGTCTTCGTTGGCGGAAATGGAGTCGGCAAGACTACCTTTCTTATGGAGCTGTTCTCTAAGTCAGCGGGCGTTCAAAGAAATAAATACTTTTGGATTCAGGAACCTAATTATTCAACGAAAGATATTGCAACTGACATGCAACTTCTCAAGTCATCGCTGTCAAAACAATACGAAGGAACGAATCTTTTCTATCATTCCCATGCTGTGAAGAAAATAGACGGCACTGTTGATATAGAAAATAATTTGAGGTTTTCACCAAGCGAAGTCAAACAAATGGAGTCTCAAAATAATCAGTCCCTATTAAATGAAATGAAATACAGGAGGCCTTTTATTGCCTTCGCAAGTTGCGAAGCCCGTCTTAGCTTGCCAGATCAGGTTGGCAAAGTAGGTTATGACCAACTGCCTCAGGACCCTATTAATGTCCTTCATCGTAACAGAAATCTTCTTAAAGAAATTGACGGAACGATACAGGAGATTTTCAAATTTAACTTTACCCTGCTCGATCATACCGGGAATAAGTTGTATTTGGGTTTGTCTGATGAGAATCCTCCTGCCTTTAGTTCAAGCGCAAATAATCTTCAGGATGAGTACGAAAAGATTCAAAGCTGGAAGGATAAAAAATTCACCGTCCTGTCAGAGACAGGGCATGGCATAAGAAGCATGATCCGATTGCTTACCAGTCTTCTCGAGCCCGTAAATCAGGTCATCATGATAGACGAACCAGAGATGCATCTTTATCCATCGCAAAAGAGATGGCTGGGGAAACAATTGGTGAGTCTTGCAAAAAATCAAAAGAAGCAGGTGTTTGTTGTAACGCACGACCCGATGGTTCTGCAGGGAATCCTGGATGCTAATACTAAAACAAGTGTGTTCCGTATTGAACGCAAAGCCGGAGCCAATGGAAATGTTAAAGTTTGTGAATTGAACTGGATGGCTGATGCCAATGCCATGAGAAATCAAGACCAATTTTTACAGGGATTATTTTATCAGCGATGCATTGTTGTGGAGGGTGCCTCGGATCGGTCTTTTTATCAAAATATGATGGAAGCTTTTGATGAAACCTCGGACAAAGATCTTGGCTTTGTCGCCTGCGGTGGCAAAGGTGGCACGAAACATATGGCGAGCATGGCCTCTAAAGTGGGCTTAAAGTCAGCCTTCATTTACGACTTTGACGCAATTCTGTTTGAAACAAAATTAGTACAAGAAGTCTATTCTCTCTTGGGTGGTAGTGATGATCCTATATCAAAAATAGAGAGTCTGCTAAATCAAAAAGATGAAATCAAGAATGCTGGCGATCAATCAATAAGGAACAGAGCAATTAAGGAAGTCGTCGGCTACAGGGACAAAGCAGGCATCACCAGTGATTGGGCTACCCAAAATAAAGCAACATTTGGTTTAGTTATTGATGCGCTGTCTCAGAAGGGAATTTTTATCGTCCCCAAAGGTACGCTTGAATCATGGGCACCGGAGGTTGAGCCAAAGGTCAGGTTTGCTGAATTGGCTCCAGGGGCTATCAGAGCGGATACGGCTCTAAATCAAGAGTTTAAAAACTTTGCAAAAAAGGTGCTGGAATATTTGGATATTTCCTTGGGATGAATACCCAAAAATGGTACCGGGTACATACTCAACACCCTAATTTTTGCTAGAAACTCCCTAGAAGAACAAGATAGACATTATTTCCAGGCTACGTTAGAAGTCCACTCAGGATGAGGGGGCACTTCAAGTCTAGAGTTCGATCTTTTCTTCTTCCGTTATTTCTTTTAATCACTCTTGGTACAGCGGTCAGCGGATTAGCCGAAACAGAGGTTTATTTTAATCTCAGCAATTTCAAAGTGCATAAGCTAACGTGTACGTGGGGAAAGAAGTGCACGAAAAATTGCGTTATTATTCACCGATCCGAGGCTTACAAACGGGGCGGGGTGCCATGCAAGGTGTGCGGGGGGTAATATTATGAAGATATTTCAGTGGTTTGGGGGTGTGCCCGGTACAGTTTTTTCTAAACAAATGAAACTTTAAGTTAGATGTGTACCCGGTACAGCTATTCCCTTTTCTTCAATTACACGTTGCACTAAATCTGCCGGATTCGTGAATGAGCCCCTTGCACTTCGTGGTTTGAGGGACAACGGTGTTTTGTAAAACTTGGTTCTGCATTTGTGTAACTGATGCATTTATTAGTTGTTGTTGCTGTAAAAGTTGTGACTGTACAGCCGCTGCATTCTGATTTTGTATCATTATTGCTTGTAGTAAGAATTGCTGTCTTTGCTGTTGTTGATTTATAAAATTAGATTGCATTAAACAACCCCCCTTATTGCCAAGAGAGCATGCTCGCTCAGCCATTCTAATCGCAACATCGTAATCTCCGGTCTGGTTATATGCGGCAGCAACAATCAAACAATCTTTACTGTTTCCTTTATCACAATTAATTACCGCTTTAGCTAAGCGCCGCTCATGTTGTTCTTTATTTTTTGCCATTTGAATATTCTCCTTTGCTTGTACAACCAATTGGCAAGCGGCATCATTCTTTAAAGAACAAGCTTTTTGAAGGTTTTTTAGTAATAGTTTATCATCATTGCCCGATCTGTAGGCCAGTTCTATGCAGGCATTAGAACCTTTTGCTTCACATTTACTTTTGACTTCATCATCTGTCATTTGAACAAGCGCAGGACAGTTGACCATCACAACATCAACTTCTTCAAGGCTAGGTTTTCCCTCGATAGCTACATAATTAGCTCCAACTTTAGCACCAGCATTTCTTACCTCATTAGCACTATCATTTAACCTAGCCCGCTGCAGAGCCTGACAAAATGGACGTATGGCTTCAGACCTTATAATACTAACCCTACTGCCGGCTCCTGTCAGAAACTCCACACAGCCGGGGATAAAGATTAAAATCCAAAAAGAAACAAGCAGGGAGAAAGAAATTTTTCTCATAAAACAACCTCCATTTATTGCTTAATACTAATAAATTCGTACCTGTGAATTCAACCTTTAAGCGCAACACTCCTGTTGGAATACTTCAGAAGGGGTTTTGAAGGCAAGAGAAGAAAAACCGAAAACCGTACCAGGGAAAACCGTACCAGGTACACTCCTAACACCCTAAAAAGTCGTAAGATTTTCACTGAATTGTCTTTTCCCTCCTCTTCGATGAACATAACTGGTATAACTGCGAAAGTGAGAACAACCGGTGCCAGGCACGCCTAGAAATCATTGAAAAATAACAAGAAGCATTGGAAATCCCCTGTGCATAACCCAAGTTCTCTCCGAATCTATCAGAATTCAACTTATGCAATTCGCATTATTTTATTTCAATTTACATAAATATGCATAACCTGTTGAATAACAATGATTAAACGCCAGATTTTAACCCAGATTCAGCGAGCAACCTGTATTTCTTCAGGGATTCCAATGACAACGAGGTGGACATCATCATGGAAACACCACCGGGTCTCACCGCCATTGAGATCAAATCCGGACAAACCATTGTCTCAGATTTCTGGAAAGGATTGAATTATTTCTCAGGAGTCCCGACTCAAAAAATAGAAGTCAAAAAATTTCTCGTATACGGTGGCACCGAAAAGCAAGAACGCAGTAGCGGGACTGCGATTGGATTTAGGAATTCCGGGGACACAACACCTAACTCCTAATTAAGTACCGTGTCCCCCCTTCGCTCTTTGAGCTACGGATGCAGAATTTCTTTTCCCTCCTCTTTTGGTATAACCAGCGCAACTTGTAAAGGAGGCCCAGATGCCAAAAACAGCATTGAAGGGGTAGATGGTGGGGGCGCATGAGGTCCCGATCGGCGCCAATGGGGTCGGGTTCCTGATCTCTCTCGGACTCGCCGTCTGGATGTTCAAGGTACAGAAAGGGTAGCTGGTTGTTGACAAGGGCCCCTCCGCGGCATACCTTCAAACCTCAAAACAGGAGCTCTTGTGAAAACTTTTCTGAAGTTATTCATGGTGGGTGTCAGTTCTCTTTTTCTTTCCTGTATGGTGAGTACCCCTGACACAAACACTCCCTCAACCTCAACCCCAACCCCAACCTGTGCCAAGGGGGATATCTCCTGCTATTTGGAAAATATCTATATCATTGGTCCGGATGGCAAGAATGTCCCCATCGTGATCATTAAAAGCGCTGTGGCGCCGACCTCCACCTCAACGAGTAACCCATCCCGCACCCCTCGATTTACGAGGATTAATGGGAAGACCATCACCACCACCACGACAACAACGATTACCTTCGCGTCACTCACCGATACTTTGGAATCATCTCCCTTTAATTGGACCTTTGATGACCCCACCGGATGCACCCCGGGGCTTTGCTTTAGTTGCCCCCCGAAGGCTAAATGTGCCAGCATGGCTTGCACTCGTGGGACTGTGGGCGATGGCAAGTTGGTTGGGTCTGTTATTAATTCGGTAGGGTATAAAACTGAACCGGCAGAGACCACCACAACGGACACTCTTGATTTACAAGTCCAACCGGTTGTGGGCCAGGATGCCTCCGGTAATTGTACAGACCCTATTGATGACACGACGGATCCTGAAAATCCGGTCTTGGCCAGTACCGATCTTGTGGGGGACCCCGTGGAGACAACAACAAACATTGTTGGAGCCGATGCCCCCGGAGGGGCTAATACTGGAAGTGGGGGAAGCAGTGGTGGTAAAACTGTCCCTTCCGGGGGGACGGTCAGCACCAGTTGCAGTGCCTCGGGGAGTCAGTCGGGATATTCAGGAGGGACTTGTCAGTCGGTCAACTCGGTCTGTGGGGGGACAACGCTCTCGGCCTGTACCATTTATGATTCCAAGAATAATTGTACCGGGGCTTATTACATCGTCAATGGTGTGACCTTTCCCTGCGCGAGTTGTAGTTCTTGTGAGGCCGCCGCTCAATTGGGGGCCAATTACTGTGTCTGCTTGATAGCAGGCAATTAGTTCTTACTTTGTACTGGTTAACTCATCATCTTCAGCCCCAGCCCGATAGCGAGCAGGCCGCAGAGAACACTCAAGACAATATTCAGCGAGGCGAGGAAGAGTTCGTGCCTTTGGAACAGATAGATTGTTTCCAGACCAAAGGCGGAGAATGTCGTGAAGCCGCCCAAGAGGCCGGTAAAGAGAAAAATCCGGGTCTCCGGGCCGAAGAGATCCTGCTTTTCCACAAGACCGGCGAGCAGGCCGGCGGCGAGACAACCGACAATGTTGACCAGCAGGGTCCCGGCCGGGAATTTCCAATCAGAGGTATGGTGCAACACCAGGCCGCCGAGTTTATACCGCGCGACGGCACCGAGGCCGCCGCCGATCCCGATAGTCAGCAGATGTTTCATGCCGTGAGGTTATCCTCCGAGGAGGTACGCAAACATCAGCGGGGCGACGATCGAGGCGTCCGATTCGATCACAAAACGGGGGGTGGAACCATCCAGTTTGCCCCAGGTGATCTTTTCGTTCGGGACGGCGCCGGAGTAAGAGCCGTAGGAGGTGGTGGAGTCCGAGATCTGGCAGAAATAACCCCAGTATTTGGCCTTCTGCTTCAAATCCTGATTGATCAGCGGCACCACGCAGATCGGAAAATCCCCCGCGATCCCGCCGCCGATCTGGAAAAAACCGATGGAGGCACGGGTGCTGTTTTCTTTGTACCAGTCGACGAGGCAGGCCATCAGGTGCAGACCGGATTTGACAAGACCGAAATCGGACAGTTTCTTTTTGATCACGTTCGCCACAAAGACATTCCCCAGGGTGGAGTCCTCCCAGCCCGGCACAAAAATCGGCAGCTTCTTTTCGCAGGCGGCGATCATCCAGGAATCGCGCGGGTCGATCTGGTAACTCTTGGCGAGGGTGCCGCTCTCGAGGAGTTGGTAGAGGTATTCGTGGGGGAACCAACTCTTTTTTTCCTTGTCCGCCTTTTGCCAGAAGTGCAACAGCTCCCGTTCGATCCGGCGCATCGCCTCTTCTTCCGGGATGCAGGTATCGGTCACCCGGTTCATCCCGCGGTCGCGGAGTTTCACTTCCTCCTCGGCGGTGAGGTGGCGGTAGTGCGGGACCCGTTCGTAATGTTCGTGCGCGACGAGGTTGAAAATATCCTCTTCCAGATTGGCGCCGGTACAGCAGATCGCCTGGACCTTGTCCCGGCGGATCATCTCGGCCAATGTCACGCCGATCTCACCGGTGCTCATGGCGCCAGCGAGCGTCATGAACATCTTCCCCCCTTTTTTGCAAAAGTCTTCGTAGGCCTCGGCCGCATCAACGACAACCGCCGCATTGAAATGGCGGAAATGATTTTTGATGAACGCCCTGACCGCCTGGTAGTCCCGAGAATCGGGAAGGGGGAAACTTTGTTTGTCTAGGACCCGGGCACGCTCCACGCAGTTCATTTTTAATGGAAAATCAGATTTTAGTCAAGATTATCCGTAACCACGCCTATGTTGACGCGTTTGATCAAATCCGTTAGGGTCGTCGGTGGATGGATTCTTTTGATCTGATTGTGATCGGTGGCGGTTGTAACGGGACCGGAATTGCACGGGACGCAGCGCTTCGCGGGCTTAAGGTTCTGCTTCTCGAAAAAAATGATTTTGCCTCCGGGACCACCGGCGCCTCCTCCGGGATGATTCATGGCGGCCCGCGCTACCTGATGCACGAAGTCGGCATCACCAAGATGGCTTGTCATGATGCCGGCCACATTTTGAAAATCGCCCCTCATCTGGTCTTTCGGATCCCTTTTCTGGTCCCGGTTTTAAAAAAGGACGACCCTTCTCTGGTGGCGAAGATCCGGTTGGAACTGGTCGAGACTTTTTTTGAGCTCTACGATCACTACTCCCCGCTCAAGGGAGGGAAGATCCACACACGCCTTTCTACCGAAGAGGTGAAACAACTGGAACCGTCGCTCGATCCCGACGTGATCGGGGCGATCACCTTTGATGAATGGGGCATCGACACCCACCGGCTTTGCGTCGCCAACGCGCTCGCTGCCAAGGAAAACGGGGCGGTGGTCTTCAACCACACGGAGGTTTTGTCGCTCCTCAAGGAGGGAAAGAGTATCGTTGGCGTTTTGGCCAAACAGTTCGTGACGGGGGAAGAAAAAGAATATTACGGCAAGATTGTTTTCAATGCGACCGGTCCCTGGGCCCCAAGGCTGGCTGGCATGGCGGGAGTGTCGGTCAAACTTCGTCCCGCCAAGGGGATCCATCTGATTTTTGACCGACGGCTGACCAACATGGCGATTGTCGCCAAGTGCATCGATGGCCGGCAGATTTTTATCAACCCGCATGAGAACACGACCCTCCTGGGAACGACCGACGACGACTATTACGGGGATCTGGATAATATCCCGGTGACGGAAGATGAGATCGAATACCTTCTTCAGGCGATTGAAACGGTTTATCCGGAGATCCGCAAGGCGAGGATCCTTTCCACCTGGCGCGGCGTGCGCCCCACCTTGTATCAAGACGACCGCTACGAAGACAATCTCTCCCGCGAGCATGAGGTTTTTGATCATGAAAAAAATGAAAGGGTTTCCGGTTTTCTTTCGATGGCGGGGGGAAAACTTTCCTCTTACCGGGAGATGGCGGAGGAGGCGACCGATCTCGTCTGCAAAAAATTAAAGGTAATTGCGGTCTGCCAGACTCATCTGGTCCCGTTGCCCGGCGGTGAATCACTGCCAGACCCGCACGCGCTGGCCCAAAAATTCAAGCTCGATCCTTATGCCGCCCGTCGGTTGGTTTACCGTCAGGGTCAAAAGGCAGAAGAGATTTTGGAAAAGGCAAAGCCAGACCCTGAAGGGGCCCAGATTTTATGTCCCTGCGAGCCGGTCATGAAAATGGAGGTCAGGCATGTTGTTCAAGAGGAGTGGGCGTTCACACTCTCCGACATTTGCCGTCGGACCCGTCTCGGCCAGGGGCCCTGCCAGGGGGCGCTCTGTCTCGTACCGGCAGTTTCCTGCCTGAGGGAGGAGAGATCACTGACCATGACCCAGGTGGTGGATGAGTTAAAAGAGACCCTGGAACAGGGTTGGAGGGGACGTCGTGTGATTTTAAAAGGGACGCAGTTGGCGCAGGAAGAGATCAATCAGACGATTTATAAGGGGGTGCTTCGGGTGTCCGAGTGGGGTGGCGATCAATGAGTCAACGGGTTGTCATCATCGGTTCAGGGTTGGCTGGGGCGGCGGCAGTGGTTGCCGCGAGAAAATCGGGGGCAGAGGTTGTTCTGATCCCCGGAAGGCCCGGGGCGACCTCTCTTTCCTCCGGGGCGTGGGATTTGGCCGCCCCGTTTCTTTCCCAACCGGACGGCCGGTGGGACGAAATGGAAACGACCGCTGAGATTCTCAAGAAAATCTTTCACCATGATGGAGAGCATCCGTACCGATTGTTCGGAGAGTTTGACGAAGGGAGCCAGCGGCTACTGGAAGAGGTCCGGTTATTTCAAAAAGAACTTCCGCTGGAGATGGTGGGGGATGGGGGCCGGACGCAACTGTTGCTGACCCCGCTCGGGACATTGAAAACCACCAACTATTGCCAGAAGACGATGGCGGCGGGGGATCTCCTCTCTCTTCGTGAGGCGCACCTGATGATTGCCGGTTTTCAAGGGAGTCCCTTTTCGCCGTCCCTCGTTCAAAAGGGGTTGCAGGCCTCCCTCCGGTTTCAGAAAGTTCCCTATATAAAGGAGGTGTCGGCCGGGAGGGTTGAACTCCCCGGGGTGGAGGGGAGGAACCTCGGGTCTTTTGAGATCGCTCGTTTTATGGAAGAGAACCATCGGCTGGTCGCCGCCTCTTTGGCCAAGCTCTGTAAAGGAAAGGGTTTCACGCATCTCGCCTTGCCGCCGTTCATCGGTTTGAAAAGAAGCGCTGAACTACTTCGCGAGATGGAGCAGGAGATCGGCCTTCCCTGTTTTGAACTGGCGGCGGTTCCGGTTTCAGTCCCCGGGTTTCGCCTTGGACTCGCATTGAATGAAATGGTTGCGAGTCTTGGTGCGACGATTCAGTCAGGAAGGGTGACCGGATTTTTGGAGGAGAAGCAGAAAATTCGATTCTTGAAGGTACAGCCGGAGCAGGGCCCTGAGATCAAAGTTGACGGGGACCGGTTTGTCCTCGCCACCGGAAAATTTATCGGAGGGGGGATTGAGCGGGAAGAGGAGTTTCGCGAAACGATTTTTGACCTCCCTCTTTTTTGCAAGGGGGAACCGGTTCGAAAGACCTTTATCGGGCGTCTGACGAATGAAAAATTTTTGGACCCGCAACCGGTTTTTTCCGTCGGGCTCCGTTGCGACAGCGACTTTCGACCCCAGGGGGGGGTTGACAACCTTTATGCGGCCGGTTCCCTCCTCGGCGGGTACGACACCACCACCGGCGGGACGAGCGCCGGTGTCGCGATTGCGACCGGGATGGCGGCTGGTAGGAGAGCTTACCAATGAGCCTCAAGACCCTCTACGCCTTTTTCAAGATCGGTTTTCAGCTCCTCCAAAGGATCGGGAAGCGGCTGACCTTTCGGAAATCGCCGCGGCTGGAGCAATTTTTAAAAAACTATCAGGCCGATGGGATCGTGACCCTTTCCAGAGAGGATAAGGAAAAACTCAACCGTTTCTCCCACTGCCTCGGTTGCGGCCTTTGCGACAGCGGTTGTCCGCTGACTCTTGAGTCAACGACTCTTGAGTCAACGACTCCCTCGTATTTGGCGATGGCCCTTTCGCGCGGGATGCCGGACTTTGCCTTTATGACATTCAACAAGGCGGTCTGCCAAGACTGTCGCCATTGCGAGGAGGTTTGCCCGACGAAGGTCCCGCTCAAAGAGATTTTTAATTTTATCGAAAGCAAGAAGCAGGCGCTGCTGACTTAAAAAATGATGGCTTCTTCAACCGCATTGCTCCGGTCGCTCGAAAAAATTGTTACCCCTTCGTATCTGGCGACCGACCCTGCCAATAAACGGCTCTATAGCCGGGACATGATGGCGCGCGGGCTCCTCCTCTGGCGCGCCGGCAAGGGGGAAAACCAACCGGACTCTGTTGTCTGGCCGGCTTCTGCTACCGAGGTGTCAGAAATCGTCAAACTGGCAGGCGCCTCAGGCACCCCGATCGTTCCGTTCGGCGGCGGTTCGGGTGTTTCGGGTGGTGCCGTTCCGGTCAAGGGGGGGATTGTTGTGGATCTCAAGCGGTTGAACCACCTGCTGGCAGTCGACACCGAAAATAATCTCTGTCTGGCGGAGAGTGGAATCTTGGGGGAACATCTCGAAAGGGGACTGAACGAGCGGGGGTACTCGCTCGGTCATTTTCCCGCCTCGATCGGGATCTCCACCCTCGGTGGTTTCATCGCCTGCCGGTCGGCCGGGCAGTTCTCCTCCAAGTACGGGAAAATTGAAGATATGGTTTGTGGGCTTGAGGTCGTCTTGGCGGATGGGCAAATTATTACGACGGGTGGTGAGGGTCGGGCGCCCGGCCGAGCGGAACGGGTGAGCACGGCTGGGCGGAACCCGAGACAGGACCCGTCGCGGTTGCTAGATTTACCCCCTTCTTCGGATCTCACACCGCTCTTTCTCGGTGCCGAAGGGACGTTGGGGATCGTGACGAAGGCGCTCCTCAAGATCCATCCGTTGCCAGAGATCGCCCTGTACCGCGGTTTCCGGTTCAAGAATGTGGCGAGCGCCCTCGAAGGGATGCGTGGCCTGATGCAGATGGGGCTCCGTCCCTCCGTCCTCCGTCTGTATGACCCTTTGGATAGCCTTCTCTTGAAATGGGGGTACGACTCGGAGGGGAAAAACCGGGGGGTTTTAAAAGAAACACTTTCCAGGATTATTTCTACTCTGGAAGGCGGACTCAAGAAAAAAGGGATCAGCCAGATTTTAAAACACCCGGCGCTCTTCCAGAAATTTTTGTCCCTGATCCCGGAGCAGGTCTTGCTCATCACCGGTTTTGAGGGGGAAAGAGGAATAGCCGAGAAGGAAGAAAAAAAGGCCCTGCCGCTTCTGAAACGGTCGGGAGGGGTGGATCTGGGGCGTCGGCCGGGGGAACACTGGCGAAAACACCGTTACAGTGTTTCCTTTAAGCAGATCGGGATCTTTCAGGACGGGGCGTTTGCCGACACCATTGAGGTTGCGGCGACCTGGGATCGTCTCTTGCCACTTTATGAGTCGGTGCGGGAGGCATTGGGGGAAAAAGTGCTTGTGCTGGCGCATTTCTCTCACGCCTATCATGATGGGGCCTCGATCTATTTTACCATTGTCGGCGCGGCCGGGCGGGAAGAAGAGGTTGCCCTCTACGATGAAGTTTGGGATCGGGCCATGAAGACAACGCTGGCCCAGGGGGGGACGATCAGCCACCACCACGGGATCGGCCTTCTTAAGGCAAAATATATGGAAGAGGAACTGGGGTCTCTGATGAATCTTTTTCGGAAGATTAAAAAGAAACTGGACCCTCAGGGGATCCTGAATCCCGGAAAGCTGGGGCTTGGGTGATTGAAACCTTGGATACCCTCTCCGGGTTGGTGACGGTCAAGACCGGTTTTTCTTTTCGCGCCCTCGAAAAGGCGTTGAACAAAAAGGGGTACACCTCCGGTTATTTCTCGGCTCCTGCCAATGAGGTGACCGTTCAGGAGGCGCTGGAGAAAAATCTGCCGAACCGTGATGAAAAACGGTATGGGTCGCTCTGGCACCTTTGCACCGCTGTGGCCGTGCTGACCGCTCAAGAAGGGGTCCGGTATGAGACGAAAAGGAGTCCCGCTTCGGCGGCGGGACCGCTTTTTAAGAACATTTTTATCGGTTCCCACGGTCAATGGGGACGGATTGTTGAGGCCACTTTAAAGGTTTTCCCGCGATGACGGAACAGACCCTCACCCCTCCGGCGATCACAAAGGCCCTCGAGAACTGTACCTATTGCCCCAAACTCTGTCATTACGCCTGCCCGGTGGCGGCCGTTGAAGGAAACGAGACGGTGACGCCATGGGGGTTGATGAGCGTCATGAATCTCACCCGCAAGGGGGAGATCCCTTTTGATCAAAAGACAGCGGCGCTTGCTTATCAGTGCACCCATTGCGGTGCCTGTACCGAGGCGTGCGCCTTGGGCAACCCGGTGCCGGCGGCCCTGAACCACTTTCGTGAAAGGGCCTTTGCCGCGGGGATCGTCCCGGCGGGGGCGAAAGAGACCTCTCTCCACTTCAGGAAACGGAGCAATCCCTATGGGATCGATCTTCTGACAAAGTTGCAGAGAACTTTCGGACAGGAGGAGATGGCTGAAAAGGGAGACCCGGTTGTTTATTTCCCCGGTTGCACCGAGACAGAGTTTTTTCCGGAAAACATCAAAAGTTTTTTGAACGTGGTCGGACGATTGAATCATTTTCCCGTTCCCCTTTATCCGGGGGAGATTCAGTGCTGTGGTTACCCGTTGTATGCGGCGGGGGACAGGGATGGTTTTCGGGAGATTGCCGAGATCATGAGCCACGCCTTGGCCGAGTATGATACCATCGTGACCGCCGATCCGGTTTGCTTTACCACCCTGACGACCCTCTACCGGGAGGCCGGTTTTCCGATCAAGAAGAAAATCTTGCACCGGTCCGAGTTCCTGGCGCCGCTTTTACCGGAAGGATTCTCCGTGGTAGAGGATAAAAAAATTTTCCTTCACGACGGCTGTTTTTTGAACGGGAAACACTGCTGTGGTGCCGGGGGACTGTTTCCGGTCACATCGCCCAAGGTTTCACGGGCGATGGCGGAGGCTATTCTGACGGAATCCGCCGCCGCCGGTGCCCGCACGCTGGTGACCGATTCACCGACCTGCGAACTTCAGTTGAAGGGTTGTCATTCCAAAGAAATCCATGTTAAAAATTTAATCCGGGTGATCGAAGGAAACCTTGTCCAAAAACCTTAAGACATTTTTTATCATCAACCCGAAGGCCGGCGGCGGCAAGGCGGACCGGAGATGGCCTCGCATCCGGGAGACCCTGCGGACGGGTGGATTTGACGGTTTTGAGGAGGTCTTCACGGAGGCAACCGGGCATGCCACAGAGCTAGCGACCGAGGCGTTGCGCAATAATTTTGAAATGGTAGTGGCGGTCGGTGGAGATGGGACGATCCATGAAGTGGTCAACGGTTTTTTCCATCAGGGAACCCTGATAAAAACCGGGGCCTGTCTCGGCATCCTCTCCCTCGGCCGAGGGAGTGACCTGATCCGCGCACTGGGGAGATCCCAAAAGTGGGAGGAACAGTTGCGACTCCTTTATGGAAAGGAGACGCGGATGATTGATCTGGGAAAGATCGCCTATCTGGCGCCGGATGGGAGGCGGCGAGAGCGGTATTTTGTCAATATCGCCGATTGCGGGATTGTGGGGGATGTCCTCCAGCGGTTGGGGCAGTTCCCCGGTTTTTTGGGGGGGACGATCGCCTACCTCGGAAGCAGTCTGGAGAGTTTTTTACTCTATCGAAACAAGAAGGTTACCATCACCATTGATGGGGAGAAACTGGAGCCACGCAGAGCCTGCGCGGTGATCGTGGCGAACGGTCAGTCGTTTGGCGGCGGGCTGAAGGTCGCCCCCAAGGCCGAAATTGATGACGGCCTCCTGGACATCCTGATCGTGGCCGATTTTCACCTCCTGGATTTTGTCCTGGCCCTGCCCCGGTTGTATGCCGGAACGATTGACCGTTCCCGCTCCTCAAAAATCATCTACCGCAAGGCGAAAAAGGTCCATGTCGCCTCCGAGGAGAAGGTCCTGCTCGATGTCGACGGGGAGCAACCGGGCCTCCTCCCGGCCGCCTTCGAAATCGTCCCGAAGGGGCTGGCGGTCAAGGCTTAAAAATACTAGCAACCCAGTCGTGGGCTGGCCGATGATGGCGGCGGTATGGCCCTCCCCCCGATCAGCCTTGTCGTTTCTGCCGCCTTGGCCCAAAACCGTCCACCGACAAGACCGGAAGATGATACCAGCGCCCAAGGGGCTTCAATAGAGGATGCCTATATCCCTCCTTATAAGAGACCCCCTTGGGGTTTGGGATGGCTCTACCGCCTCGTGAGGGCCGCGAGATCACAAACAGTGGTCGGAACAGCTCCGGTCCAAACCACCACGGCGGCAGAACCCAGTCCCTCACCGGATCTCTCCGAGGGAAGAAAATTTGAGCTGGATGTTGAGGTTTTCCGAGGGGTCTTGGACAACCTTACGGAAGCGGATGAGCCGGTCTCTTCCCCCCTCCTCCGGAGTGCCAAGGGGTTGATCGTCCTGGAACTAATGAGCCACGAGACTGTCGCCCGTGAGACTGCGCGGCGTCCCGGGATCGGGATCCTCCGTTTTGATCTCTCGGAGAGTACCGATGCCCTTCGTGTGGCGTTGGATCAGTACGCCTTTGAGCTCCGGGCCCGCTCGGTGACCTTTCCTTCAACCTCGCCGGAGTTTCATTATCTCCGCGGCCGTCTGGCCGAGACCGAGGAAAGGTTACGGGTTGTGACCGCCCAGCTGACGGCGTACGACGCCGTGGCGGAGGCTGGCAATGACCTGCCCTATTTGAAAAACCTAAGGCTGTTCCTCCGTAGTCTCAGGGGGGAACAAAGAAGGGGAGATTCTTCCATCCTCCTGGCCCGCCTGGTCTACAGTGTTGCTGTTTCCTGTCCCGGGGAATACCGGGCCAATCCCTCAAGGATTGGTGGACCACGGGGGGTTGAGGAGACGATCTATGCCAACCGTCGTTGGCTGGCCTATCTGCAGGAACGCCTCAGTCTCACCGTCCTGGAGGGGACGGAGAGGTTGGTTCTTGAGGGGGAAAGGCTCTCTGCCTTAAGACAGCTTGTCCAGGATTTTGAGACGGCGGTGACTGCGGATGAGCGGAGGATTGCCAATAGTCAAGGAGTGGTCGACTTTGATGAGATTCAACGGGCCTATCGGGCCTATCAGGATCATCTGGACGGCTGGATTGTCTATCTCAGGATCCTGATATTGGCTGTGGGAGGGATGAGGGGGAGTGGTGATGAACTGGACCAGCTCAGAGCCGTCTTGGCCAGGGCCCTGGAGGCCAGGGGAAGATTACCTGATCCCGGTCGGGGGAGTGGTTCAGGGACGCCGGCCGCCCCAGTTTCTTCCGGAGGGAGAGGGACTCCGCCAGTCAACGGTCCGGGGGCAAGCGCTTCTGCTTCCATCGGTCCGGATGAATCAGATCTTGTCTATGCACCAGAACGATGGAGAGGGTTTGTCGACTCCCTTCCGGATCCGGCGCAGAGGCAGTGGCTGGAGGGTTTATTTGGCGTTGCCGGTCCCTCGTCACGGGCGGGGTTGTTGGCCACTCTTGAGAGAGGCGGTCTTTTGGAACGGTATCAACTGGCCGGCGCCCGGTTGGCCGGGGCGTTTGAAGGGGTTGCCGATCCTGCCGGTTATGCGCTGGCGACCGACGTTGCACAGGTTTTGGTCGCCTCCGGGTTTGAGGTTCAATCGGCCCGGGCCGGGGTCAGTCAGGCGGTTCGTCCCGCCCTCCTTTTGGAACGGCCGATTTTCGATGTTGAACTGTCGCGTGGCGCAGAACGCCGCCCAGAAGTTTTACGCCCAGAAGTTTTACGCCCAGAAGTTTTCGTTGACATCCTCCGTTAACAAACTCTAGAGTCCCGCCTGTTTCTTGAAAAAACGGTTATGCTTAAAACTCCGGAATCTCCTGACATCAAACTGGGTCTTGAAGGGATCATCGCCGCCCCCAGCCAGATCTGCGACATCGACGGCGAAAAAGGGGAGCTGATCTACGCCGGTTACAACATCCATGAGCTGGCGGAAAAATCGACCTTTGAAGAAGTCGCCTTTCTCCTCTGGCACCTCCGTCTCCCGACACGGCAAGAGTTGCAGAGATTGATGCTGGATCTGGAGGAAAATTCCGAGATCCCGCACGAGATTATTGGTTTTCTAGAAAAAATCGCGCCACGTCTCTCCGCGATGGGGATGCTCCGGACCTTTGTTTCGATGCTGGCCCACTTTGACCCGGAGGCGGGGGAACGATCCCCGGCGGCCAACGAAAATAAAGCGCTCAGGATTGTCGCCAAGATCCCGACACTGATCGCCGCCTTTGACCGGTTCCGCAAGGGGGAGCATTTTGTTCCTCCGAAGAAGGGGCAGAATCTGGCGACCCGGTTTCTCTACCAGCTTTTCGGCAAGGAGCCTCTGCCGGAGGCGGCCAAGGCGATGGATGTGGCGTTGGTCCTCCATGCGGAACACAGTTTTAACGCCTCCACCTTTGCCGCCCGTGTCGCGGCCGGCACGCTGACCGATATCTATTCAGCAACCACCGCGGCGATTGCCACCTTAAAGGGACCATTGCATGGCGGGGCGAATGAAGAGGTGATCAAGATGCTTCGTCAGATCGGGTCTGTTTCTAACGCCAAAGGTTTTATTGAGGAGGAGTTGGCGGAAAAACGGCGGATTTTTGGTTTTGGCCACCGGGTCTACAAGACGATCGATCCCCGGGCGGTCCATCTGATGAAGATGTCCGAGGCGCTGGGCAAGGCCTCCGGTCATACCAAGTGGTATGAGATCAGCGTGGAGATCCAGAAGATCATGGGTGAACTGAAGGGGCTTAATGCCAACGTCGATTTTTACTCCGCCTCGCTCTATCAAACCATGGGGATCCCGGTCGATCTCTTCACCGCGATCTTCGGGATGTCCCGCGCCTCCGGCTGGACCGCCCATATTCTGGAACAATACCGGAACAACCGGCTGATCCGTCCGCTTGCCAAGTACACCGGTCCCCGGAATTTGAAGTACGTTCCGATTGACAATAGATAGTTCCTGGCCTGATCTTAAACAGTTGAAGCACCCATTGGGTGAATCACCCTTGGGTGAACCACCCCTTGACACGAGGTGTCACCCCCCGTAAAAGGGCTCGACCTCATGGGATCCTTTCGACTGACACGGCCCACAGAAGGAAATGCAATAACCCTCCGTTCCGACGGTCGTCTGGAGGTTCCCTCCGAACCGATCATCCCTTTTATCGAAGGGGATGGGACCGGCCCTGATATCTGGCGCGCCTCCGTCGCCGTTTTTGATGCGGCGGTCGCCAGGGCGTACGGGGGGAAAAGAAAAATCGCCTGGTTTGAACTGTTTGCCGGTGAAAAGGCGAAAAAGGTTTACGGCCCTGATTGTCCCCCGAACCTCTTGCCGGATGAAACCATCGAAAAAATCAGGGAGTATTTGGTGGCGATCAAGGGTCCGCTCACCACGCCGGTCGGGAAGGGGATTCGGAGCCTCAATGTGACGCTCCGTCAGCAGTTGGATCTCTACGTCTGTCTCCGCCCGGTCCGGTATTTCAAAGGGACCCCCTCTCCGGTCAAACAGCCGGAGCTGATCGATATGGTGATTTTTCGGGAAAATACCGAAGATATCTACGCCGGGATCGAATGGGAGGCGGAGTCTCCCGAGGCCAAAAAAGTGATCGGGTTCTTGCAGGGCCAGATGGGAGTCACGAAGATCCGGTTCCCGGAGACCTCGGGGATTGGCATCAAGCCGGTCTCCCGGGAAGGGACCGAACGGCTGGTTCGGGCGGCGATCCGTTACGCCCTGGAACGAAAACGGAAAAGCTTAACCCTCGTCCACAAGGGAAACATCATGAAGTTTACCGAGGGGGCGTTTCAGAAGTGGGGGTATGAACTGGCGGTGAGGGAGTTTAGGGATCGGGTCGTTACCTGGGAGGAACAACAAAAATCCCCCAGTCCCCCTTTGTCAAAGGGGGATACAGGGGGATTTCCAAAACTCCTTATTAAGGACGCCATCGCGGACAATTTTCTCCAGCAGATCCTCACCCGGGCGGCCGAATACGACGTGATTGCGACGCTTAATCTGAATGGGGATTATATTTCGGATGCCTTGGCGGCCCAGGTTGGAGGGATCGGGATCGCCCCGGGCGGCAACATCAACTTTATGACCGGTCGGGCGATCTTTGAGGCGACCCACGGGACGGCGCCGAAGTACGCCGGGCAGGACAAGGTGAATCCCGGTTCGGTGATCCTCTCCGGCGTGATGATGCTCGACTATCTGGGGTGGAAAGAGGCGGCGGCCCTGATTGTTCAGGGGTTGGAAAAGACGATTGCGAACAAGACGGTGACCTATGATTTTGCCCGGCTGATGGAAGGGGCGAAGGAGTTGAAGTGCTCGGAGTTCGGAAAAGAGATTATTAAAAATATGTAAGGAGAGGATCTATGGCGCGCAAAAAAATAGCATTGATCGGGGCCGGTCAAATCGGCGGGATCTTGGCGGAACTGGCCCTCCAAAAGGAACTGGGGGATATTGTTCTCTACGATGTCGTCCCTGGGATGCCTCAAGGGAAGGCGTTGGACCTGATGGAATCCCGGCCACTCCACAATTCCGATCTCATCGTCAAGGGGACCAACAATTTTGCCGATACCGCCGGGGCCGATCTGGTGATCGTGACTTCAGGGATGCCGAGAAAACCGGGGATGTCCCGTGACGATCTCCTTGCTAAAAATGTCGAGATTATCCGTGACGTCGCCCAGAACGTAAAAAAATATTGCCCTAATGCGTCGGGTGAACCACCCTTTGTGATTGTGGTCTCCAACCCGCTTGATGTGATGGTCTATGCAACCCACAAGATCACCGGTTTCCCCAAGAACAGGGTCATCGGCATGGCGGGGGTCTTGGATTCTTCCCGTTTTCGTGCCTTTGTGGCGATGGAACTGGGGGTCTCCGTGCAGGATGTGACTGCCCTGGTCCTGGGGGGGCATGGGGATGACATGGTTCCGATGCCCCGTTACTGTTCGGTGGGGGGTATCCCTTTGACCGACCTGCTTTCAAAAGAAAAAATTGAGGCGATTGTCCAACGGACACGAATGGCGGGTGGGGAGATTGTGAATCTCCTCAAAACTGGGAGTGCCTTCTTTTCACCAGCCGCCGCGGCGATTGCAATGGCGGAATCTTACCTGAAGGATCAAAAAAGGGTTTTGGCTTGCGCCGCCCTGCTTGAAGGAGAGTATGGGGTGAAGGGGTATTTCATGGGGGTGCCGGTGGTGATCGGTGCCGGAGGTATCGAGAAAATTTTGGAAGTAAAGATGAATGAAGCAGAGAAAAAATTGTTTGCGGAAAGTGTGGAGCATGTTAAGAAATTGGTCGCTGAGGTGAAACTGTAGGGATGGTTCGACTAAGCTCACCATGTCCGTGAATCATGGACATCCTGAGCCAAGTCGAAGGGTCAACTTTTATGTCTGATTTTGTCGTCAAAAGGATTCACTCGCTCCTCGGGATTTTTCCGATCGGCGCTTTTTTGCTCCAACATTTCTTTTCCAATTCTTACGTCTTTATTTCCGCGCAGGCGTACAATGAACATTCGGAATTTCTGACCAGTCTGCCGATGGTGGAGCTGATTGAACTTTCCACGATTTACCTCCCGATTTTTTTGCACATTGTCCTGGGGCTGGCGATTGTTTACCGAGGGCGAAACAATGTCACTTCCTACAACTATTTCCGTAACTGGATGTTCTTTCTGCAGCGGGCAACCGGGGTGATCGCCGTTGTTTTCATTGCGACCCACAGTTACACCACCCGGATTGCCACCTGGCTCGCCCACGAGGAGATGACCTTTCAGAAGATGAGCGACACGCTTCACCAGCCGTTCTGGTTCTGGTTTTATGCGATCGGGATCACGTCGGTCACCTTTCATTTTTGCAACGGGGTCTGGAGTTTCCTCGTGACCTGGGGGATTACCGTCGGCCCGAAGGCTCAGAAGGTTTCTTCCGCTGTCTCGATGTTTGGTTTTGTCCTGATGACGGCGTTAGGATTCGCAATTTTATTGAGGTTCGTTTAAATGGCACCAAAAATAATTATTGTCGGCGGCGGTTTGGCCGGTCTCTCGGCAACGATCAAGGCCTGTGAGGCCGGGGCGACGGTCGATCTCTTTTCCATTGTCCCGGTTCGTCGTTCCCATTCGGTTTGCGCCCAAGGGGGGATCAATGCCGCCGTGAATACGAAGGGGGAAGGGGATTCCCCGGCGCAGCATTTTGATGACACGATCTATGGCGGCGACTTTCTGGCCAACCAGACTCCTGTCAAAAACATGTGTGAAGCGGGTCCCGGGATTGTTTTTATGTTGGACCGGATGGGGGTTATGTTCAACCGGACGCCGGAGGGGCTGATCGACTTCCGCCGGTTTGGCGGGACTCTCTACAACCGGACCGCCTTTGCCGGGGCGACGACAGGCCAACAGATGATGTATGCCCTGGATGAACAGGTCCGCCGTTTTGAATCGGAGGGAAAGGTCCGAAAGTACGAAGGGTGGGAGATGCTTTCCCTCGTTTTGGATAACGAGCCGGCCTGTCGCGGGATCACGGCGATCAACATCGCCACGATGGCAACAGAGAGTTTCAGGGCGGATGCGGTTATTCTGGCGACCGGCGGGGTCGGTCTCATCTACGGGAAGAGCACCAATTCGATGGTTTGCACCGGGACGGCAACCTCGATGGCGTACCAGCAGGGGGCCTTTTACGGCAATGGGGAGTTTATCCAGGTTCACCCGACCGCCGTTCCGGGCGAAGACAAACTTCGTTTGATTTCTGAATCGGTCCGCGGTGAGGGGGGACGGGTCTGGGTTTACAAGGAAGGAAAGGGTGGTTCACCCGAACCATGGTACTTTTTGGAAGAATGGTATCCGAAGTATGGCAACCTTGTCCCGCGCGATGTGGCGACCCGGGCGATCTTTAAGGTGGTCTACGAACTCAAGCTCGGGATCGATGGCCAGCCGAAGGTTTACCTGGATGTCTCCCACCTCGACCCAAAAATTTTGAGGGCCAAGCTGGGCGGCGTTCTGGAAATTTATGAAAAATTTGTCGGTGAAGACCCGACGAAGGTCCCGATGATGATCTTCCCCGCGGTTCACTACACGATGGGGGGGCTTTGGGTCGACTTTAACCAGATGACCAATATCCCGGGACTCTTTGCTGCGGGGGAATGTGAATACCAATATCATGGGGCGAACCGGCTCGGGGCTAATTCCCTCTTGTCCTGTATCTACGCCGGTATTGTCACGGGCGGTTCTGTCGTCCGGTATGCCCAGGGGATGAAGAAGGGGTCGGATGCTGCCCCGGGGCGCTTCTTTGAAGAGGAATTGAAAAAACAAAAAGAGGCTAGTAACCGGCTGATGACGGCCGACGGTTCTGAAAACCCGCACCTTCTGCATAAAACTTTGGGGGAATGGATGACGGAGAATGTGACTGTCATCCGTTATAACGAAAAACTGGCCAAGGCTGATGACAAAATTCAGGAACTGATGGAACGGTACAAAAACATCGGACTCCCGGACAAAACCGGTTGGGCGAATAATGAATTGATTTTTGCGCGTGAACTCTACAACATGCTGGTCTTGGCGCGCGTCATCACGCAAGGGGCCTTCCGCCGGAATGAGTCCCGCGGCGCCCACTACAAGCCGGAGTTTCCGGACAGGGATGATGCCCATTGGCTGAAGACCACCAAGGCCCGCCATACGCCGAACGGTCCGGAGTTTACGTATGAGGAAGTGGACACTCAGTATATTAAACCAAGGCCGAGGAAGTACGACTAATGAAAATGGTCTATTTCAAAATTAAAAGGCGTGAAGAGCCGAAGGCGGAGGCCCACTGGGAGGAGTTTCAGGTGGAGTACAAGCCGGGGATGAATGTGATCTCCGCCTTGATGGAGATTCAGAGGAATCCGGTCAACGCCAAGGGGCAAAAGACCGCGCCGGTCGTTTGGGACTCCAACTGTCTGGAGGAGGTCTGCGGCGCCTGTTCGATGTTGATCAACGGAAAAGTCCGTCAGGCCTGTTCCACACTGGTTGCCAAACTTTCCCAACCGATCACGCTCGAACCGATGAGCAAGTTTCCCTGCGTTCGGGATCTTCGTGTCGATCGCTCCGTGATGTTCGAGAGTTTGAAGAGGGTCAAGGCCTGGGTGCCGATCGATGGGACTTACAACCTTGGCCCCGGTCCGAGGATGAGTCCAAAAGACCAGGAAGTGGCCTATGAACTCTCCCGTTGTATGACCTGTGGCTGTTGCCTCGAGGCCTGCCCTCAGGTCAACGACAAGTCCGATTTCATCGGGGCGGCGCCGATTTCGCAAGTTCGGCTCTTCAATATGCACCCGACCGGGAGGATGTACAAGGATGACCGGCTCGATGCCCTGATGGGCAAAGGGGGGATCGGCGATTGCGGCAACGCGCAAAACTGTGTGCGGGCCTGTCCAAAGGAGATCCCGCTCACCGTTTCCATCGCCGATGTGGAACGGCAGATGACCGGACGGATCTTCAAAAAGATTTTAGGGGATTAAAGAAAAGAAAAATAAGGAAGGGGCGGAAGGGGGATCCCGCCCCTTAACTTTTGGTAACTTGCTCTTATGAAGATTCACGAATACCAGGGTAAAGAGATTTTGAAAAAGTACGGCGTCCCGGTGTCACCGGGCGGCGTCGCCTTTTCCTTGGGTGAGGCGGTCAAGATTGCCGAAGGTTTGGGGATGCCGGTGGTGGTCAAGGCCCAGATTCATGCTGGTGGCCGAGGCAAAGGGGGCGGGGTCAAGCTGGCCAAGACCCTGGAGGAGGCGAAGGGATACGCCAAGGCGATTTTAGGGATGAAACTGGTGACTCCCCAGACCGGGCCTGAAGGGAAGATTGTCAAAAAACTCCTGATTGAAAAGGGGTGCGCGATTGCGCGTGAACTCTACCTCGGTCTGGTGCTGGACAGGACCAACTCCCGCGTTACGATCATGGCCTCCGCCGAAGGGGGGATGGAGATTGAAGAGGTTGCCTCCAAACATCCAGAAAAAATTTTTAGGATGCCTGTCGATCCTGTTGTTGGAGTCAATCCCGGCGAGGCGGAAGAGGTCGCTCGCAAACTGGGTCTGGATCGAAAACTAACCCCCAAATTTGTCTCTTTCGTGGGGTCTCTCTATGAGTCTTATCTGAAGGCCGATTGTTCGCTCGCTGAGATTAATCCGTTGGCTGTCACCCAAGAGGGGGATCTGCTGGCGCTCGATGCCAAGATTAATTTCGATGACAACGCCCTCTTCCGTCACCCGGACTATGAGTCCTTGCGGGACCTGGATGAAGAGGACCCGGCCGAGATAGAGGCCAAAAAACAGGATCTCTCTTACATCAGTCTTTCCGGAAAAATCGGTTGCCTGGTGAATGGGGCGGGGCTTGCGATGGCAACGATGGATATCATCAAACTCCATGGTGGCGAACCGGCCAACTTTTTGGACGTTGGCGGCGGGGCGACGGAGGAAAAAGTGGCGGCCGCCTTCAAGATTATTCTGGCCGACCCGAAGGTGAAAGGGGTTTTGGTCAATATCTTTGGCGGGATCATGAAGTGCGATACCATTGCCGGTGGGGTTGTCGCCGCGGCAAAAGGGGTCACCCTCAGGGTGCCGGTCGTTGTCCGCCTGCAAGGGACCAACGTGGACCAAGGTAAAAAGATTTTGAATGAGTCAGGCCTAAATCTGATTTCAATTGATAATCTGGATCAGGCGGCGGAGAAAATTGTGAGGTTGGCACAATAGATGTCGATACTCGTCAACAAAAACACGAAGGTCATGACCCAGGGGATCACCGGTTCGACCGGACAGTTTCATACGCGGCAGTGCGTTGCCTATGGGACAAAGATGGTGGCCGGGGTGACGCCGGGCAAGGGGGGACAGGAGTTTGAAGGAATCCCGATCTTTAATTCCGTCAAGGAGGCCTCGATGCAAACCGGGGCGACGGTCTCTGTCGTTTATGTCCCTCCAAAGTTTGCGGCGGGGGCGATCAAGGAGGCGGTCGATGCCTCCTTGGATCTTGTTGTTTGCATCACCGAGGGGATCCCGATTCTGGACATGGTCTCTGTGAAGAGGCACATGGAAGGAAAAAAAACGCGTCTCATCGGACCAAACTGTCCCGGGATCATTACACCGGGGGAGTGCAAGATCGGGATCATGCCGGGGTCTATTCACCGGCCGGGACGGATCGGGATCGTTTCCCGCTCCGGGACGCTCACCTATGAGGCGGTCGATCAGGTGACCAGGATCGGTTTGGGTCAGTCGACCTGTATCGGGATCGGCGGCGATCCGGTGAACGGCACCAATTTTGTTGATTGTCTCAAGCTCCTCAATGAAGACCCGGGGACCGACGCGATCGTGATGATCGGTGAGATCGGCGGGACCGCGGAAGAAGAGGCGGCCGCCTTTATCAAAAAGAATCTGAAAAAACCGGTTGTCAGTTTCATCGCCGGGATTTCAGCCCCTCCCGGCAAGCGGATGGGACATGCCGGGGCGATTATTACCGGCGGGGCCGGTCCCACCGGTAGGACCGGTCCCACCGGTGGCAAGGGAACGGCCAGGGAAAAGATTGCGGCGTTGGAATCGGCTGGAGTCAAGGTGGCGCGGGCGGTGACAGAGATTGGGAAAGAATTGAAAGCCATTTTATAGGAGGACAAATGTCACTTGAACGTACACTCGCCATCATCAAACCGGATGGCGTCCGGAAAAATTTGATCGGCCAGGTCCTGGCCCGCATCGAAAAATCGGGCCTGAAGGTTACGGCCCTCCAGATGCTCAAACTGGATCAGAAAAAGGCGGAAGGGTTTTATGCGGTTCACAGTAAGAGGCCTTTTTTTCAAAGTCTCATCCGGTTTATGACGTCGGGTCCTGTGGTGGTGGCCTGTCTGGAAGGAGAAGGAGCGATTAACCATTGGCGCGGCTTGATGGGGGCGACCGATCCCAAGAAGGCGGAGAAGGGGACGATCCGCGCCGATTTTGCCGACAACATCGAACAAAATATCGTTCATGGTTCGGATGCGCCGGAAACGGCCAAGGTTGAAGTCGCTTACTTTTTCAAGTGAACCTTCAAAAAAAGAAACAGCCTCTCTTTCTCCCCAAACTGGTTTCGGCCTTGGGGAATTATTCCGTTTCCCTGTTTTGGGGGGATCTCTCCGCCGGCTTGATCGTCGGGATTGTGGCCCTTCCCCTGGCGATCGCCTTTGCCATCGCCTCCGGCGTTTCTCCTGACCGCGGTCTCACCACGGCGATTATTGCCGGCTTTTTGATCTCCGTTTTTGGGGGATCCCGTGTCCAGATCGGTGGGCCGACCGGGGCCTTTGTGGTGATCGTTTACCAGATTGTCCAGTTCTACGGCGTTGACGGTTTGATGATCGCCACCGTAATGGCCGGCGTCATCCTGATCTTAATGGGGTGTCTCCGGATGGGGGCGATTATACGGTTTATCCCGTACCCACTGACGGTCGGTTTTACCTCCGGGATTGCCGTCGTTATCTTTTCCTCGCAAATCGGCGACTTCTTCGGATTTAAGACCGGAACCCTTCCCGCTGATTTTATGGAAAAATGGCAGGTCTATCTTGAAACATTTCGCTCTTTGAATCTGGTAACCCTGTCCCTCTCCCTTTTTTCAATAGCCCTCCTGGTTTTCTGGCCTCGCTTGAACCGGAAGATCCCAATCCCGGGGTCAATCATCGTCATTCTGGTCGTTACCGCCCTTGTGCAAGTTTTTCACCTTCCGGTGGAGACGATCGGTTCCCGTTTTTCGTCCCTCCCCGCGGCCTTGCCGTCGCCCCAGTGGCCGGCGTTTTCTTTTGTGCAGATGAAAAACCTGATCGGTCCCGCCTTTACTATCGCCTTGCTGGGGGCGGTCGAATCACTCCTTTCCGCGACGGTTTCCGATGGGATGATTGAGGGGAGACACCGTTCCAACACCGAGCTGATTGCTCAGGGGGTCGCCAATGTCGTAGTCCCGTTTTTTGGAGGGATCCCGGCGACCGGTGCGATTGCGAGGACCGCGACCAACGTCAAAAACGGGGGGCGGACGCCGGTGGCAGGGATGATCCATGCGGCTACCTTGCTTGTGATTGTCCTTTTGTTCGGCCACTGGGCCCGTCTGATCCCGCTCTGTGTGTTGGCCGCCATCCTTGTGATTGTTTCTTACCATATGAGTGAGTGGAGGGCGTTCAAGGCGCTCCTTCGCGGGCCGCGAATGGATCTCGCGGTTTTGCTCACCACATTTCTGCTGACCGTTTTTGTGGACTTAACCGTGGCGGTTGAGGTTGGGATGCTCTTGTCCCTGATCCTCTTCATGAAGAGGATGACCGACGTGACCAGTGTTCGGGAAGTCAAAGAGGCGTTGGATGATGACCTTGATGAGACCGATCTTCGTGAGGCGGAAGATGCCACAAGCCAGCGGACCATCCCTGAAGGGGTCGATGTCTATGAGGCGGAGGGGGCCTTCTTTTTTGGGGTTTCCGAACTCTTTCGGGACATGATGGAGATTGGCAAGAACCCCTCGCCGGTGATGATCCTGCGGATGCGGCATGTTCTGCTGCTGGATGCGACCGGATTGCGTGCCTTGAAGGATTTAAGGAAACAATGCCTCCGTTACAAAGTTCATCTGATCCTCTGCGGGATCCATGCCCAACCGCTGATGGCGATGGAACAGTCCGGGCTTCTGGCCGAGTTTGGAGAAAAAAATGTGTTGGGAAGCCTCGACGAGGCGCTTGAAGAAGCCTCGAAGGTTTCTTTGATTAAATGAAAGGCGTAGAAATTTCTTGTTGTCGACACCCCCCCCTTTTTGTTAAAATGATCCTACCATCAAAGGAGGTTCTATGGGAGCTCCACCAGCAGGGCCAAAAAAAGGGGAAGGCCTTTCTATAGATCTGTCAGCCCTCACCCCACCGGATTTTCTTGATGGTGATCTGGCAACACGGGTGGGAAGGGAACTGGGAGTCAGCATCCCCCCGTTTTCCACAGTTGAGGCCACCCCCGATGGTGGGATCGAGGTCCACGCTGATTCATTAAGGAGGAAAGATACAGATCCTCCAGGGGTCCGGGTTGATGTTTATGTGAGACCGGATGGGAGTGTCACGAGCAAGACGACAACCGATTGTGCTGATCCAAGCAGTTTCCTGCAGGCAGACTTGAAGCCTGACTTCGGAATAAAAAGTATCCATGGATGCCCTGATAGGGAAACGAAAAGGGAAGGCCCCATCGATCCGGCAAAAGTTGTCCGGGCGCGGGAGGTGATTCTTGGGAAGGCCCAAGCGGAAACCACTCCACCCCCGCCTCCAACACCACCAACCGGTCCTGCAAGAAAATAATTGCCTCCAGTGGGGTTTTCGATTACAACGAGCTCCCGGTTGCGGGAGTCCTACAAAGCGAAAAGCAGGACCCCCGCCTGTAATCACAGAGTCTGCATGAAGTAGCCTTTGTTCAACATGCGGGAGTAGCTCAGGGGTAGAGCATTAGCTTCCCAAGCTAAGGGTCGCGGGTTCAAATCCCGTCTCCCGCTTATTTTTTCTAGTCAAAAATCCGGCTTGCGATAATCATCGCTAGAACGAACAGCCCGGAGTAAAAAAGCTCCCTTTTGCCGATCTTCCTCAAATCCACCGGTTTTTCCCTCCGCTCGGCCACTTTCTTCCGGATCGCACCGATCCGCCAGCTGTAGTAGCCGATAAAGAGCACCCAGAGAATAATCGGTTGAAGACTCCAACGGAGAATGGAGGCATAGGCGGCCGCCGGGACCAGTGTGGAAAGGCCGACCATCGCCGACCACTCGACAAAAAAGGTCCGTTCCTTTCTTTGAACGATCGCGACGAGGTGCCCCACGAAGGAGAGAAACGAAACCATCACCAGCGGGAGGAGCCAGAACCACCCGAGCGGGTAGAACAGGGGGATGGTAACAAGAAAGGTGAAAAGGGAGTAGAGGCAGAACCAGTTTTTCTCACGGGAAAGCGGGATCTGAAGGGACCGGGCGACCCTCTTTTTTTTGAAATAGATCCCCAAGGGGTAGCGGGCCAGAAAACCGCCGAGTGCGGCGGGAACGAGGAACCAGGGACGAAGTGAAAAATCGGGGGTGGCGAGCCAACCGATCAGAAAAGCAACGGTCAACATCCCCCAGGCGCCATGTTCATTGGGGAAAAGGATCTTCTTCATCTTCATCATCCAACCATTGAAACAGCCTTGAAATCAAGAATCATTCTGATAGGGTCGGCCGCGATGCCGCCGATTGAAACCACCCAAGAGCTAGTGGCCCAGGCCTATGAGAGGATGGAGAAGAACCTTGCAATAGTTCGCAAGCGGCTGGGGCGTCCTTTGAGCCTTGCCGAAAAAATTCTCTACGGTCATCTCGACAATCCGGAAAAAGAGGATTTGATTCCAGGGAAAAGTTTTCTCTCCCTCCGGCCGGATCGTGTGGCGATGCAGGATGCGACCGCCCAGATGGCGCTTTTGCAATTTATGTCGGCAGGGAGGCTCGAAACCGCTGTCCCGACAACGGTCCACTGCGACCACCTGATTCGTGCGCATGCCGGGGCGGCGAGTGATCTCAAAACCGCCCTCACCGAAAACGAAGAAGTCTATCATTTTCTCGAAAGTGCGTCTCAAAAACATGGGATCGGTTTTTGGAGGCCGGGATCCGGCATCATCCATCAGGTGGTTTTGGAAAACTACGCCTTTCCGGGGGGCCTCATGATCGGGACCGATTCCCACACGCCGAATGCGGGTGGGCTCGGAATGATCGCCTGCGGTGTCGGCGGGGCGGATGCGGTCGATGTGATGGCCGGCTTCCCCTGGGAGGTGCTTGCTCCGAAGAGAGTAGCGGTTCTCCTGACCGGCGAACTGAACGGCTGGACCTCCCCCAAGGATGTCATCCTCAAGGTCTGCGAAAAATTGACTGTCAAAGGGGGGACGAATAAAATTATTGAGTATATCGGGCTCGGTTGCGAATCGATCAGCTGTACGGGGAAGGGGACGATCACCAACATGGGGGCGGAACTGGGGGCGACCACCTCCCTTTTTCCTTTTGACAAACGGATGGCCGACTATTTGAGGGCGACTGAGAGAAAAGAGATTGCGGGACTGGCCGAAAAGCGAAAAACTCTCCTCCGGGCCGACCCGGAGGTGGAAAAGGACCCCGGAAAATATTTTGATGAACTGATCGAGATTGATCTGAATCGTCTGGAACCGCACGTTGTGGGACCCCATACGCCGGATCTGGCAAGACCGATCTCCGCACTGAGAGAGGAGGCCAAGGTCCAGGGGTATCCGTTGGCCCTCCGCTATTGTCTGATCGGGAGTTGCACCAATTCTTCCTATGAAGATATTGAGCGGTCGGCCGATATCGCCCGTCAGGCCGCGGCTCACGGGGCCAAGGTCAAAACCCCCTTGCTGGTTACCCCCGGTTCGGAACAGGTCTTTGAAACGATCAAGCGGGACGGGCAGTTGGCGGCCCTCGAGGCGATTGGTGCGAAGGTCTTGGCCAATGCCTGCGGTCCCTGCATCGGTCAATGGAAGCGGGAGGATACCCAGGCCGGGGAGAAAAATTCCATTTTAACCTCTTATAATCGTAATTTTCCGAGACGGAATGATGGGAATCCCGAAACTAACGCCTTTATCGGTTCCCCGGAACTGGTTGTCGCGATGGCACTCCAGGGGAGCCTTGATTTTAATCCCCTCACGGACGAATTGACGGCAGGGGCAAAAAAATGGCGGCTGATAGCCCCCGCCAAGGCAGACGATATCCCCAAAAAGGGGTTTGTTCGGGCCAGGTCCGGTTACCTCGCGCCGGCGAAGAATCCTTCATCAATTGAGGTCAAAATCAGGCCGGGGAGCGAGCGTTTGCAAAAGTTGGAGCCGTTTCCCGCCTGGGATGGGAAGGATTTTGAAAAACTGCCGCTTCTTTTCAAGGCGAAGGGGAAATGCACGACGGATCATATCTCTCCGGCGGGGCCCTGGCTCAAATTCCGAGGGCATCTGGATAACATCAGCAATAATATGTTTACCGGGGCGATCAGTGCCTTTACCGGCGAGGCGGGGAAGGGAAAAAATCTCCTGACGGGCGAAGGGGGAAAATCGTTTCCCGAGATTGCGCGCGACTACAAAAAGCGGGGAATCCGCTGGGTGGTGGTGGGGGACGAAAATTACGGGGAGGGGAGTTCCCGCGAACATGCCGCGATGAGCCCGCGGTTTCTGGGGTGTGCCACTGTCATCACCCGCAGTTTTGCCCGGATTCACGAAACAAACCTCAAAAAACAGGGGGTCCTGCCGCTCACTTTTGCGAATCCCGGTGATTACGACAAGGTCCAGGAAGAGGATCGGGTGAGTGTTATAGGGCTCTCTCAGTTAAAACCGGCCTGTCTGGTGACTGTTCTGTTGCATCACAGGGATGGGAAAGAAGAAAAAATCGCCGCCCATCATTCCCTTTCTTTGGAACAGATCGCCTGGTTCAAGGCCGGTTCCGCTCTCAATCTCATTCGGAGTCGGCAGGGAGGGTGGTATGGCCGAGAATAAGGCAAAACTGGAGCGGGTTTTAGGACCCGTCATGCTCTGGGGATTAGGCGTTGGTTACGTCATCTCCGGCATGTATTTCGGGTGGAACCTCGGGCTCCCCCAAGGGGGGACTTTAGGCCTCGCCATTGCGACGCTTTTTATCACCCTGATGTATGTTACCTTTACCTTCGGCTATGCGGAACTAGCCTGCGCCATCCCGCGGGCGGGTGGGGCGTTCGATTATGCCAAGAGGGCCTTGGGACCAACTTGGGGTTTCGTCGGCGGTCTGGCGCAGATCATTGAATTCGTCTTTGCCCCACCGGCGATCGCCGCGGCAATAGGCGCCTATTTTCACCTCTTCTTCCCGCAGATTCCGGTTATCGGGATCGCCCTTTTTGTCTATCTTGTTTTTACGGCCCTGAACATCTATGGTGTTAAGGCGGCCGCTTCATTTGAATTGTGGATTACGATTTTTGCCGTGATCGAACTTTTGATTTTCGCCTGTATTACATTACCCCATCTGGAATGGAGTCATCTGACCCAAAACTCCCTGCCATTCGGTTATAAAGGGGTTTTTGCCGCGATCCCGTTTGCAATCTGGTTTTTTCTGGCGATTGAAGGGGTGGCCAACGTGGCGGAGGAGACGGTGAACCCCCAGAGAAATATTGTGTTAGGGTTCAGTTCGGCGATGGGAACGCTTGTTGTCCTTTGTATCCTGACCTTTCTGGGCTCTGTCGGTGTGGGGGGCTGGGAGAGGATCGTTTATGCCGTGCCCGGGGCGATCCCATCGGCGGGGCCGATCCCATCGGATTCCCCCTTGCCCTTGGCCTTGGCGCAGGTTGTTGGACAAAATCATTTCTTCTATCACTTGCTGATCACGATCGGTCTTTTCGGTCTGATCGCCTCTTTTCATGGGATCATCCTGGCGGCTGGCCGGGCGACGTTCGAGTTCGGTCGTGTCGGTTATACCTTCCGTTCGCTGGGGGAAACCCACCCCCGTTTCAGGACGCCGGCCAAGGCGCTTTTGGCGAATATGGGGGTCGGTATCTTGGCCCTTTTGACGGGAAAAACCGGGGAAATCATCACCCTCTCCTGTTTCGGGGCGTTGACCCTTTATATTATTTCCATGGTTTCCCTCTTTCAGTTGAGAAAGAGGGAACCCCAGCTCGCGCGTCCCTTCCGGACACCGGGGTATCCGCTCTTCCCGTTCATTGCTTTTTTGATTGCCTCTGTTTCTCTTTTGGCGATGATCTTCTATAACGTCAAACTGGCGCTGATCTATTTTTCGATCATGGGAATTTTGGTCGCCGGTTTTCAGCTTTTTCGAAAAAGCGGCATCCTTGTTGAGGAGAACGGATGAAAACCAAAGAAGAGATTATTCGTGAACTTCGCGAGTATTCTTCCGGAAAGGTCAAACTGGCCATTGTTGATATCGACGGTGTCTTGAGGGGAAAGGTGATCCATCGGGACAAGGCCCTTTCAATCCTGGAAAAGAGTTTCGGTTTCTGCGATGTCGTCTTTGGGTGGGACATGCTGGATACCCTCTACGATAACGCCGATTTTACGGGGTGGCATACCGGTTACCCGGATGCGAAGGCGAGGATCGATCTTTCGACCTATCGACGGGTCCCGTGGGATCATGAGATCCCATTTTTTCTGGCTGATTTCAGGAATGAGAAAGAGGAAGGGCTTGAAATCTGTCCCCGCAATCTTTTGAAAAAAATAATCCGGCAGGCGAGTGAGATCGGGTTTTCCCCAGTCTTCTCCCAGGAGTTTGAGTGGTTTAATTTCAAGTCGGGAGGGGCTGTCGGGGACCCGATCCCGATGACCGGTGGCATGTTTGGGTATTCGGTCCTCCGCGCTTCACAGAGGAGTCCTTTTTATAACGACCTCTTTGATTTCATGGGGCGGTTTGGAATCCCGATTGAGGGGCTTCATACCGAGACCGGGCCCGGTGTCTATGAGGCGGCGATCCTTTACAGCGACGCCCTGGAGGCGGCCGATCGGGCGACCCTCTTCAAGACGGCTGTGAAAGAGATCGGGGCCCGTCACGGGATCACCCCCAGCTTTATGGCCAAGTGGAATGAAACCCTCCCCGGTTGCGGCGGCCATCTTCACCAAAGCCTATGGGATGCCAAAAAGACGCAGAATGTTTTTTACGATGCCAGGGATCCGGACAGTATGAGTCCCTTGATGAAAAATTATCTCGCCGGGCAACTCCATTGCCTTCCTTACCTCATGCCAATGTTTGCCCCGGTCGTGAACAGTTACAAACGGCTTGTCGAAGGGGCCTGGGCCCCGACGACTGCGACCTGGGGGGTTGATAACCGGACGACCGCCGTTCGTGTCTTGAAAGGTTCCCCCGAGGCAACCCGGATTGAGTTTCGTGTCGTCGGTTCGGATGTGAACCCCTACCTCGCGATTGCGGCCTGTCTCGCCTCCGGTCTTTATGGGATCAGAAAGAAAATGGCTTTGACCATCCCGAAGACTGTTGGTAGTGGCTACTCCAACAAAGAGGCGGCGCCTTTGCCGAGGAATCTTCAAGAGGCGACCGTGGCGATGAAGAACTCGGAGATGGCCACCCAACTTTTTGGGGAAGTCTTTGTGAAACATTTCTGCCAGACCCGCGAGTGGGAGTGGCGGCAGTATTCCAAGGCGGTGACCGATTGGGAACTGAAGAGATACTTCGAGGTGATCTGATGGACTGGAACCAACGATACACGTTTAATTTTCCGACCCTCATCCGTTTTGGCAAAGGGGTGATTGAGGAGTTGGGACCGCACTTGAAAGAAAAGGGGGTTCGTCGTCCCCTCGTCGTGACTGATCCTGGTCTCGCCCTGCTTCCGCTGTTTCAAACAGTTATCGCCTCACTCAAAAAATCCGGTGTTGGGGTCGAAGTCTATTCCGGCATCCACAAGAACCCGGTCAAGAGCGATGTCCTGGGAGGGGTGGGTCAGTATAAAAAATCGGCTTGTGATGCCATCGTCGGGATCGGCGGGGGGGCCTCGCTGGATGTGGCGCGGGCCATCGCCCTCAAGGTCAACCATGCGAGGGACCTTTTTGATTATGAAGACTCGCAAGGGGGAGAGCGGTTGGTCACCGGAGAGATCCCGTATTTTGTCGCCGTTCCGACGACCAGCGGCACCGGGAGCGAGGTCGGTCGGTCGACCGTCATTTCCGATGATGCCACCCACGAGAAAAAGATCCTCTTTTCACCGAAACTGATGGCCAGAATAGTTTTTGCCGATCCGGGGCTCACGATGGAACTTCCCCCCGTCATCACGGCGGCGACCGGAATGGATGCCCTGACCCATAACATGGAGTCTTACCTGGCCAGGGGGTTTCATCCAATCTGCGACGGAATCGCCCTGGAGGGGATCCGCCTGATTGGCGAGAGTTTTGTGAGGACGGTCAACAAGCCGGATCTGGAGTCCCGTAGCAAGATGATGGTGGCGGCTATGATGGGGGCTGTTGCCTTTCAGAAAGGGTTGGGGGTGGTGCATTCAACGGCCCACCCGCTCTCGACCCTTTTTGACCTCCATCATGGCCTGGCTAATGCCATCATGTTGCGCCATGGTGTTGCCTTCAATGCCGATGTTTGTGAGGAGCGTCTGGCCAACATTGCCAAGGTCCTCAATCTTGCCGACCCGGGGAGCCAAACGCTCATCCGATACTTAGGAGAGTTGAACGAAAAGATTCATCTCCCGCTCCGCCTCTCTTCCCAGAAGGTGGGGGAGAAGGATGTCGGTCCTCTTTCACGGCTCGCTTTTCAGGATGTTTGCCATCAGTGCAATCCGAAACCGGTGACGGAGTCCGATTTTCAGAAAATCTACCGGGTGGCCCTATGATTAAAATTGGTGTCTCCGCCTGTTTTCTCTACCCGGATCCCGGCCGGACGGTCTTCGGCCTGAAGACGCTGACCTATCTTGAAAGCGACATGGCCCGGTATCTCTCCAGACGCGGCATCTTGCCGATCCTGATCCCCAATCTGGCAGAGGAGAACCTGAAGGAATTTCTGGAGGCGATGGATGGTTTTGTCTTTCAGGGGGGGAGCGATATCGCCCCCCAGTCGTATGGTGAAGAGCCGATCAGGCAGGGAGGGGCCTCCAAGGGGCGGTGGCCCGGCGACCCGGAGAGAGATGCCTATGAACTGAAAATTTTAGACTATGCCGTCCGCCAGGACAAGCCGGTTCTGGGGATCTGCCGCGGTTGCCAGTTGATCAACGTCTATTTTGGCGGGACGCTTTATCAGGATATCGCTTCCCAAAAGGAAGGGGCCCTCGTTCATCGGGATGCGATGCGGTATGACCATGTCCACCACCGGATTGAGTGGAAGCCGGGAGGCCTTTTGGGCAAGGTTTACAAGGAGGACAAGGCGACGGAGGTCAATTCGGTCCATCATCAGGGGATCAAGGATCTGGGCAAGGATCTTCTGGTGGAGGCGATCTCCCCGCAGGACCAGCTGGTGGAGGCGGTTTCCTACAAGAAGCCGGATGAAAAATTGGTGCTTGGCGTCCAGTGGCACCCGGAATTTTCGCATACCCTGAAGGATCAGGTGATCCGGCCGGAGCCTCTCTACGATTATTTTTTGAAAAAGGTGAAGGGTTCCGCTTAGCGATCATGAAGGTCTTTAATCCAGCCACAGAAGAGTTGATCCGGGAACTTTCCGAAGATTCCGCTGAAAGTTTGCGAAAAAAGGAATCAGTTTTACGGAGGGGGTGCTCCACCCAAGGTTTGGAGTCATGGCGGCAGGTTCCTTTGGAGGAGCGTATTCAGCGCCTGGCCCGATTTTCAGAAAAATTGGAAAAAAATAAAAAGGAACTGGCCCGCATTTTGACTAATGAGATGGGAAAGCCGATCCGGGAGTCTTTGAATGAGATTGCAGGGGCCAGGAGCCGCATCCAGTTTTTTCTGGACCACTCTGCAGAAATTCTAAAATCCAGGGTGGTGCATGAAGAGCCGGGGATGACCGAATCCCTTGAATTTGAACCGTTGGGTGTTATCGCCAACATTTCCGCCTGGAACTATCCGTATCTTGTCGGTGTCAATGTTTTTGTCCCGGCGTTGATCGCCGGGAACGCTGTTCTCTACAAGCCCTCTGAGTATGCCACATTAACCGGACTGGAAATCGCCCGGCTTTTGTGGGAATCGGGTGTGCCGGAATCGGCCTTTCAAATTGTGGTTGGAGGGGCTCCAGTCGGCCAGGCCCTTTTGGATCTCCCTCTGGATGGTTATTTCTTTACCGGTTCTTACCGGACCGGGCGGTTTATTGCCGGTGAAGTGGCGTCAAAGATGGTCCCCTTCGGGCTGGAGCTTGGCGGGAAGGACCCCCTCTATGTCGCCGAGGATGTCACGGATCTCGCCAAGGTTACCGCCGCGGCGGTCGAAGGGGTTTTTTACAACAACGGCCAGAGTTGTTGCGCCGTTGAAAGGATCTATGTCCACCAAAAAATTTATGATCGGTTTCTTGAAAATTTTTTAAAAGGGGTTGGCCGTCTCAAGGTTGGCAATCCGCTCGAGCCGGAGACGACCCAAGGGCCTCTGGCCCGCCCGGCCCATCTCCAGTTTCTCGAAAAACAGGTCCGGGAGGCGGTCGGCCAGGGGGCGAAGGTTTTGACCGGTGGCCGACGGTGGGGGAAGAAGGGGGGTTTTTTTGAACCGACTGTCTTGACTGAGGTGAATCACAAGATGAGCCTCATGAAGGAAGAGACCTTTGGCCCTGTCATCGGGATCCAAAGAGTTTCGGGGGATGAAGAAGCGGTCCAACTCATGAATGATACCGAATATGGCCTCACCGCCTCCGTTTATTCCGGTAGTGAGGAGAGGGCCAAGAAGATTTTGAGACAGATCAATGCCGGGACCGGTTATTGGAATTGTTGCGATCGGGTTAGCCCCTACCTCCCGTGGTCCGGGCGGAAAAATTCAGGGATCGGTTCCACACTTTCATTCTTGGGGATACAGGCCTTTGTGAAACCCAAGGCGTACCACCTACGTCTGCTCTAAAAAATCCTTTTTATAAATTTTCACACAGGCGAGGAAAATGGCGACGATGATCGGGCCAACGAGCAGTCCCACCGGCCCCAAGGCCTGCAGGCCGCCGAAGATGGCGAGGAAGATCAAAAACGGGTGGATCCGCGTTTTCCCCTGGATGATGAGCGGCTTGATCAGGTTATCAATTCCCGAGATCAGCAGAGCCCCGTAGAGTCCGAGGAAAATCCCCATTCCCCACTGCTGGGTGAGAAGGAGATAGACCGTCACCGGGATCCAGATCCCGGCCGCCCCGATGATCGGGATGAAACTGGTGACGATCGTAGCCACCCCCAGGAGCGCGGCGATCGGGATCTTGGCGATTGTAAAGCCGATGCCGGCCAATATCCCCTGGGAGATGGCGGTCAGGATGTAGCCGTAAAGGCAGGCGTTCAGGGTGTTGCGGATCTCCCGGGAAAGGTGAGTCTCGTAGGATTCCTTGAGGGGGGAGAGGTGTAGCAAATTTTCATAGAGTGCAGGTCCTTCAATAAACAGGAAAAAGACGAGGAGCAGTGTCAGGGCAAAATTGAGCAGGAACTGGGTGGTTTGCATCAGGAGTTTTGGCGAAAACTGGGAGACAAACTGGGCCCCCTGTTGCACCAGTTGGGGGAGGATCGCCTCCCACGAGATCGGAAGGTTGAACCGGTGGCTGTACTCCTTGACGAGGGGGAGCCAGGCCTGCATCGTTTCCGGGAGGAAATGGGCGAGGGCGACCGCCTGTTCAATGACCAGGCTGATCACAAAGGCGACTGGAAAAATCAGGACCAGCGCCAGAAACAGGGTGACGACGAATGAAGCGATCCAGCGGTGTCCCCGGAACAGCCGGTTGAGCGAGGCATAGAGCGGCCAGAGGCTGATGACGAATGTTGCCGCCAGCAGGATGACGGAGAGAAAAGGGCGAAAGAGCCAGAGGACCGCCAGACAAAGGAAGGCGAGAAGGGTCAGAAACGAGATCCGTTCAGACATTTAAGTTGCCATAACAATCAATATTCAGTATTGCAAGAAACAAGTGGCCTGATTCCCTTATGCCCCAAGAACGGACCTTCTGGCAGAGTTGCAAGCGGCTCATCCTGGGGAGTGCCAGAAATCCCTACGACCATTCCGTCTTTCACAAGATGTCGCTCATCGCCTTTTTTGCCTGGGTTGGCCTCGGGGCGGACGGCCTCTCCTCTTCGGCGTACGGTCCCGAAGAGGCCTTCTTGGCCCTGCAAGGGCATCCCCATCTGGGGATTTTCGTCGCCCTTGCCTCGGCTATCACCATCTTTGTCATCAGCGCCAGTTATTCGCAGATCATCGAACTCTTCCCTTCCGGAGGCGGGGGCTATCTGGTTGCGAGCAAACTGCTCAATCCGACCTTGGGGATGGTCTCCGGTTGCGCCCTGCTGATTGACTATGTCCTGACGATCTCGATTTCCGTGGCGAGCGGCGCGGACGCCCTGTTTAGCTTTCTGCCAGCGGCCTGGTATCCTTTCAAGCTGGAATTCGCCTTGGTTGCCCTTCTTGGAATGACCCTGCTCAATATGCGCGGTATTCGTGAATCGGTGGTGGTTTGGACCCCGATCTTTCTGATATTTGTCATCACTCATTTTTTTGCCATCGCCTACGCCATTGTGACGCATCTCTTTGATTTTCCCGGTGTCGTGCAGGCGACGGTGGAAACAATCCAGAGGGGACAGGCCGAGATCGGCTTTTTGGGAATCCTGTTTCTGGTGATGAGGGCCTATAGCATGGGGGCCGGGACCTTCACCGGTATTGAGGCGGTCAGTAATGGTCTTCCGATCCTCCGCGAACCGAGGGTCCAGACTGGCAAGAAGACGATGAACTACATGGCGGTTTCACTCGCCCTGACCGTTGTCGGATTGATGATTGCTTATCTCCTCTACAGTGTGGCTCCAGAACAGGGCAAGACCTTGAACGCCGTCCTTTTCAACAGGATCTCGGAGGCCTGGGGGGAAGGGATCGGCCGCACTTTTATTCTGACCGCTCTTGTTTCAGAGGCGTCGATCCTTTTTGTGGCGGCCCAGTCCGGTTTTCTGGATGGCCCGCGGGTTTTGTCCAACATGGCACTCGATCGCTGGTTTCCAACACGCTTTACGATGCTCTCCGACCGGTTGGTGACGCAAAACGGGATCCTTCTCATGGGGACTTCGGCCCTCGTGACGATGGTCTTTACAGGGGGTTCAGTCAGGCTCCTGGTTGTCTTGTACAGTATTAACGTCTTTATTACCTTCGTCCTATCCCAATTGGGGATGGTTCGGCACTGGTGGCTCTTCCGTTCCAGGGAAAGGGTTTGGAAGAAGAAGATTCTGATTAGTGGTGTTGGGCTCGGGTTGACGGCGTTCATCCTCGTTTCGGTCACCCTGATCAAGTTTTATGAAGGGGGCTGGATAACCCTGCTGGTGACGGGGGGATTGGTGACCTTGGTGGTTACTATCCGGCGCCATTATGATCAGGCGGGGAGGATGCTCAAGAGGTTGGACAGTCTTGTTGAGGCGGCGGAGGCGACTACCACCAAGACAGACCCGACCCTAGCCCGAAAGAGGTCATCCGGGGAGACCCTCGACCCGCAGGCCAAGACCGCCGTATTTCTGGTAAACGGCTTTAACGGACTGGGTCTTCATACCCTCTTTAGCGTGATCCGTCTCTTTGGAGAGGTTTTCAAGAATTATCTCTTTATCCAGGTGGGTGTCATCGATGCCGGTGTCTTCAAGGGGGAGGCGGAGATTGCCCAATTGGAGGCCAAGGTCAAGAGGGAGACGGAACGGTATGTCGCCTTCATGAAGCGGCACGGATACAACGCGGAGGCGGTTTCGTCTCTGGGGACCGATGTGGTGGAACAGGTTGCCGGTCTGATGCCAAAGGTCATGGAGCGTTTTCCGGAGGCGGTCATCTTTGGGGGGCAGTTGGTCTTCCCGCACGATTCCTTCTTTTCCCGCTGGCTCCACAACTACACGATCTTTGCGGTCCAGCGACGGTTCTATAATCAGGGGATTCCGGTCGTGATCCTGCCGATTAGATTATAATGTTATTTATTCATGAGTTCGCCTGGTGCCTGGCACCAGACCCCCCCTTTGGTGCCAGGCACGCGTGCAACTTGTTGATTTAGAAAATAAAAAACCCCCTCGGTCATCCCGAGGGGGTTTTAATTTGTAGGGGCGCCGCTTGAGGCGCCTCGGACATTATCGTTTTCTCATCCTGCGGACTAGGGCAAGGCCCATACCGATCAGGATCATCCCGAAGCCCTGCATTCCAGGAGCGGCACTCCCGCCGATCGTGCAACCACAACCGCTATCCGCGGTCAGGGCTGGCAGACCGTCGCAGACGTCGCCGATCCCGTTCCCGTTGGCATCCGCCTGATCCGGATTGGCGATGTTGCAGTTATCCGGTCCCTCCGTGCAGAGTCCTTCAATCGGGTCAACGCCGTCGCAGATGCCGTCGCCGTCGATATCCCCTTCACAGGCATCGCCCAACCCTTCAATCCCGCCGGTATCCTCCTGCCCCTCGTTCTTGACGATGCGGCAGTTGTCCGGTCCCGTTTTACAGACGTTCGGGATCTCGGCCCCGCCGTCGCAGACCGCATCCAGATCGCAGTCGGAATTCAGGGCGCAGAGTCTTGGGTACAACGGAGAGGTGCACTCTTCATAATCATCCAGTCCGTCGCCGTCGGTATCGACCTTGTTCTTGTCGGTCCCGCAGAGGTCTTCATCAAAGTCGGTCAGGCCGTCGTTATCCAGGTCGGAAAGAGAAGTCGCCTGCACGCAGGCATCGCCGACGCCGTTTCCGTCCGTATCGGTCTGGTCCGGGTTCGGGACGTTGATACAGTTGTCCTGCCCGTTGTTCAAGCCGTCACCATCCGAGTCACAGGTCTCATCGTTCGGGAGACAGGCTGGGGCCCCGTTGCCCCCTCCACCACCGCCCCCCCCGGTGACAGCGATCGCCACAGGGAATGACTGGATATGGGAGACGCCGTTGTCATCCTTCGTTTCGCACTCAATCGCCTGGTCTCCACCCGGTGTTGGGGCAAAACTGGTTTCAAAGATAATCGAACAGGTATCATCAGCCTGATTGGGGCAGACCGCCTCAACCGCTGTTGCCGAGCCGCCGCTTACCTTGATGCTGGAGGCAAACTGGGCGGTATAGGTGGCGCTGACAGCAATCCCTGTCTCTGTCGTGGTCACCGTCGGGGCACTGGAGACACAGTTCGGCACGTTGCTGCCACCCGGGTTAGTCCCTGTCGGGCAACCAGGTCGTGCTGGATCCGGTGTTGCTCCGGCCGCTTCGGCGGGGCATTGGTCTTCACAGTTCTTGACGCCGTCCCCATCGGTATCCCCCTGGTCGGCATCATCGGCCGCACAGCCGGTCCCGGGGGCCGCTATCGGGCAACCGGTCGCCGGATCAATCCGTTCCGTCGGGTTGGAACCGGGGCACTGGTCTACAGAATCCTCAACCCCATCTCCATCCGCATCCGCAACACCTTCTTGCATAATAACAACGGAGGGGTCTAAAAACATCTTGGCACTCGTATATGGATTTCTTAAGCTGTCTACCGCCTGGGGTGCACCATCCACGCAAACGATATGGTCTTTGACCCCATCTCCCTCTGGGACAAGAATCGTGAGGTAGGCCAAAGTATGGTAGTTTGAAGCCTCCCCCCGGATGTCAAAGACGCAACCCTCTGGGTTGGCGGTCAGGTACTCCATGGCATCAATCGTTGTCTTGGAGAGGAAACCGGAGATTGTCAACCCCGCTTTGGCGGTCCGACGACAGTCCGCTGAAACACAGATATCATCCCCGACATTCTCCCCACTAATCACAAACGGTTCCGTAACAGTGACGGTGATCTCCTCATCCGTACAGTTGGGTGGAGTCCCGCCGGCCAATTCATCACGGGTAACAGTGTTTGGCTTTGTATCAAAAAAGACAACCGGCTTGACCGTGGTCAAGTCGGTATCTCCCTCAAAACAATAGGTCTGGTTGTTGAAGTAGCCGATCGCTGTGGCCAGGTGATCCCCGTCAATGGCGCAGACATCCCTGGGGCCGCCGTCTTCACCGTCTCTGAAGATGTTGGTTGCCCCATCGGCGCATTCGCCCTCTTCCAAGAAGGAGCTTACCTTTCCGACCGAGCTGAACTTCCCAATAAAGGAGTAGAGGCGGTTGAGAGGGGCCTTGATGAGATTAAACTCGAAGGCGTTCGCCTCTGGTTGCCCGATTAGTCCCAGCAGGATTGCCGAGATCATAATGACGCTAGATCGTTTAAGCTTCATGGTAGACTCCTTTGACAATGAATAGTTCATTGCTCTAACAGGATTATCGGAAAGGGCAGGGGAAGGTTGCTAAAAAAATTAAAGGACGAAGGCCGGATCGGCAGGGTCCTCTCCAGGACCTATTTAAGATGTATATAAAGGAGGGGGGGACATTTCTCCTAAAAACTAAAATTATTAGCAACTATGGTCCGGGGGGAACGATAATAGGCATGAAACGGTTAAGCGGTCTTACTCTATAAGGAGGCAGTTATGGCTGGTCCACAAGAATTGACGGTATCAACCTCGATGGTTCATGGAACCGGTATGACCGGCTTTAACGATAGCCATGTGATGGGGACAACCGACCTGCCTCTTCAGACCTTGGCCATCGATCTGAATGTTGGCGAAGGTCCCTTAGGAGAAAATACTTTTGCAGGTCTGGAGTTTGGTAGATTCGGTTTGGTTGGTGATGGAGGGTTTGGCCTTTTTGAGGCCCGTTTTGGTGGTCAGCAGGCCAGACCCAAAGGATGGGGTGCCCGGTTTTTAGGGTTTTTTGAAACCGGTTTCCGATACTACCCTGATGATTTAATCAAAACGACAACGGTTCCAGGGAAGACAACTGTGGCACCGGCGGCTGAGGGGACTGTTACTGATCCCCAGGATGCCTCTTATGACATGGGTGCCAGGACTCAATCGGGTGGACGGGTACCGGCGCCCGGGGGACGCCAGCCGGCAGGAGCCGGTGCGGGGACAGCCCCAGAAACCCGGACCTATTCTCAGGCAACGACGGCTAAGGACAGATCAACGACAACGACTGATACCGCAAAACCATGGAATTTGGGGGTGGTCGGTGCGGTCGATCTAGGGTTTTTTGGTGATGTTGTGTCAATTACCGTGAGGCCTGAGGTGGGTGGTGGTATCGCCGCTGGCGGGAGCACCGGGTTCGAATTGCAAGGACAGTACGGAGCGATGTTAGTCCTTGGGTTTAACCTTGATGGCGGCTCTTCAGGGGGGGCGACAGGAGGGGGCACGCCCGACCTCTAGTCCTGCTGGACCTCCTGCAGGTACATTTGAATAAGCTCGTTAAAGTAGTTTGATCAAGGGCGGTCCTCCTTCAGGTGGACCGCCCTTTTTGGTTTTTAATTCATCAGAATTACAGAAGGAAATCTCGTCTGCGTCAAGTAGAAGAGTTCAATCACCTTGCCTAGAAATCTCTAGTAAGCATACCTCATGATTTTATGAGATAGATCTCATAAATCAATTGAGGAAATGGATGAAAGTAGCCCCTTTTTGAAAATGCCGCAACTTCCCCCCAGTTTTACCGATAATCCCAACAGGGGGTAACCCCCCTGAAACGAAAGGGCTTTTGTATGGCGACAGCGGCAGAAATTACAGGGCGTTTAAGGGGGACGATGGCCGATGGTTACTTGAGCCAACCCGAGTGGAGTAGCTTCAAGGAAGGGATCAAGACCTCTTGGTCGGATGGGGGTCGGGAAGGGCTCAATGATTTTATTGGGGAGGTTGCGGGACAACCACACTGGGTGGTGGATCCTGCCATTTTGGAAAAATGGAACAAGGGGACAGGTCAGGGGATTGATAGTGATCCTGTTCGGGTTATTCAGGGACGGCAAGAACAGGCCTTGAGGATTAAGGGATTGTTGGAAGAAAAAGTGGGCGACAAGGTTTTGAGTGAGGCCGATTGGGATGGTTTAAAGAGTCAGATCGGTTCTGTTTGGGACAAGGGGGGGTTGGCGGGGATTATTTTATTCTTGGCAGATAACGGGGATCGATGGACGATTGAAGGAAGCTTAAAGACAAGGATTGAAGAGAAGCTGGTCAGTAAGGGGTTTGTTCAGGCCTCTTTGTTGGGTGGGATCAAGGTGCATGAGGAGGCGGCACCGCCAGCCGCTCCGGCGCCTCCTCCCGCTCCTGCTGATGGGGGATATGATTTTGAGGTGCTTGATCTGAGTGATGATAGGGCCCCGGCAGAACCGGCACCTCCGGCAACGTCGAGAATGCGAGGAGGGGATCCTGAACCTCCTCCAGCGCCTCCATCACCCGCCGCCGGACGACCCGTGAGAGGGACAACCGCTTGTAGTGAGGCCGTCAAAGGGCGGGTGAATGATGCCCTGTCCCCCTTGTTGGGGCCCCATGGGTCGCTGAAGGATATCAAAGCCAAGTCTCAATTCCAACTCCTCCATGGAAAGATAGATATCGAGTTTCATATCCCGGAGGCGGAATCCGATGGGACAATGTCTATTGAGGTCGATGTGTCTCAGTTAAAAGGACCACAGGATCACACTTCCTTTGGGGAAGCGGTTCTGGGAAAGCTACGGGCCACTGCCAAGTTGACCTCTGTGGGGACTCCAGCGGGGGAAGGAACCTGTTTCTACAAAGTTCCGGTACCGGTTGAAGGGAGTACTTCAGGGTATTAAATGATGACCTCCATTAATGAAAAACTGACACAGGCAATGGCGGATGGTTATCTGAGCCAATCCGAGTGGGATAGCTTCAAAGAAGAGATCAAGTCCTCTTGGTCGGATGGGGGTCAGGAAGGGCTCAATAGTTTTATCAGTGATGTTGCCGATCGTCCGAATTGGGTAGTCGATCCTGCCATTTTGGAGAAGTGGGGCAAGGGGACAGGTCAAGGGATTGAGGGGGGACCTGTTTCGGAGATCCAGAAACGGCAGGACCAGGCCGCCCGTGTCAAGGCCTTGCTGGAAGAGAAGGTCGGGGACAAGGTTCTGAGTGAGACCGATTGGGACAGTTTAAAGGGAGAGATCGGTTCTGTTTGGGACAAAGGGGGGTTGGCCGGGATTATTTTATTCTTGGCAGGTGATCATGATAATCACTGGGAGATTGAGGGGAATTTAAAGACAAGGATTCAAGAGAAGTTAGTCAAGCCTGGGTTTGTGAGTATCGCACTTTTGAGTGGGATCAGGGTGCATGAGGAACCGGCCGCTCCACCACCACCGCCTGAACCTGCGGCGGAACCGGCACCAGAACCGATTCTTCCGCCTGCCGCAGGAACAGCGAGGCCAGACAGTCTTACTATTGATGAAGAAACCGGTCCGGGGGCGGGATCGCCTCCACCACCGGCCGCGCCACCTGCTCCTCCCGAGGCGGCCGCTCCACCACCTACTCCTCCTCCCCCTGCAACGGCTGAACGGCCCCTCAAAGCGGGCGAGGCGAGGGTCAAATGGCAGATTACCGACGGGGATGGACACCCCCTGGCAGGGGTGACAATCACGTTGGGGGGGGAGGCCTCCGATGTTGAAGGAATGCCCCCTTATTCTGACCTTGTCGATGGAAATCCTCTCACAACGGATAAAGACGGTTTCGCCTCCATCGACCTCCCCACAGGGCTCTTAAAATACACGACAGGGAAAAAGGGTTATCAGACCTATACCGTTGACGATGGGGCAGATGTAGATTTGGCGCCGGGCAAGATCTATACCCGTAATGTCCGGATGCCGCCGGTTGCCCATGTCCCGATTGATTGGAGGGTGACCGACCTCTTGAGGGAGACCTACCTGGAGGGGGCGACGGTTACCGTGGAAGGGACCTCCAGCGGCGACGGGGAAAGTTATGGTCCTGTTGTCTATCATACGGGTAAAGAGGGTCGGCTTCAGCGTGAGGAGGGTGGCAGAACAATCGCTCCGGCAACTATCCCTACCGGGGATTGTCGGGTCAAGGTCCACAAAGAGGGGTATCGGTCCTTTCCCGACGCGAGGATCACTATTGAAGGGGACAAGGTTGTCCGGCAATTTGCCCTGGTGGAGGAGGGACTCCCGTTACCGTCTGAGCTTGACGGGCAGAACGTCTTTCGGTTGATTCGGGATACGGAGCTCCTTGTCCCGACAAATCGTGGATTCATCGGGAAAAAAAAGGACGATGACAAACGGAAGGCAATTAAGGATCTGGAGAAGACAAGTAGCCTCCTGGGGATCGCCTTTGAAAAAACAGAGGCCCTAAGGCATGGAACGGTTGCCGCCGATCTTCTCCGGCTTGCCGAAGAGGTGGATTCCCTCCTTGTGGATCTCTACGATTCGATCCTGGATGCCGACGCGATTGTCCAGTGTCACCGGAGGCGCCTGAATCGGGAGGAGACGTCGTCGGAGCTGCAATACCTCCTCGCCTCGGCGCTGGATGTCTTGGGGGGACAACAGATATCAAGGGCCTCTATATTCCAGAAGTATGCCGAGGCGGTCCTTTATTACAAAAAGTTGGGAGAAAAGGACCCTCATTACGACGAGGCCCAAAAGGCGTTAGGAAAGTTGGGGTATGTTGCCTTTCTGCCGAAGGTGACCTCCCTCTTTAATCAGATCAATGCTGGAACATGGTCATCCATAAGGGAGACACTGCAGAGACAAGGCGGCCCTCAACAGGTAGAGGTGGGCCTTCGTGTGGATGATGATGGTTTTGTGGACGAGGTTGAGACCGATCCGAGGGCCTACCCTTTGGAAGCATTCTTCAGGGGGCGGAATATCGGGGTCTTCAGAAACCCTGAGAATGGAGGAAGGAAGGAAGAATCCTACCCCCTCGCCTTTGATATTGATTTTTCTGGGGATACCCCGAGGCTGATCTTGCCGGATATAGGGCCTTAGTCCCCCTCACCCCAACCCTCTCCCGCAAGGGGAGAGGGGGAATTTGTCAATTTTCTTGATCTCAGCGGTCTGATCTTATAGGGATCATCGTTAGCGATGGCCCCCTCCGGTGTTTCTGCCACTGTTTATGACAGTCTATTCGAGAAGATGTCAGACAATCATTTTACCTCGTCTGAGTGGGATGGTTTGAAGAATTCAATCAAGGATCACTGGTCGGATGGGGGTCAAGAAGGTCTGGATCATTTCATCAGGGAGGCGGCTTCTCGGGCCGGTTGGGTGGTTGACCTTCCGGTGGTGGAGAAATGGAGGGGGGCAATCGGTTACGGTCTCGACGAGAAGTCTGTTCATACGGTCTGGGTGAGGAGTCTGCTGGAAGAGAAGGTCGGGGACAAGGGTGATTCACCTAAGGTTTTGAGTGAGGTGGACTGGGATGACCTGAAAGATGAGATCAGTTCGGTCTGGGACAAGGGGGGGTTGGCGGGGATCCGGTTATTTCTCTCCGGGTGTGGGGGACGATGGACGATCGAGGGGAGTCTCAAGACAAGGATCCAGACCAAACTGGTTGATACAAATTTTATTGAAGCCGCTTTATTGAGTGGGATTGCGGTCTATACACCACCCCCTCCACCGGTTCCTGAACCTGGGCCGCCAGAACCCCCGGCGGTAAGGCCTCCGGCACCACCCCTGCCCCCTGCTGGTCGCTTGGCCCCAGTCCTGCCCGGTGGGCCGTTGCCACGCAAACCGGTAGTCCGGTTATCCCTCCATCTGGTGGATAAATCCAACAAACCGATTTCAGGGGCGGAGGTCACCTTTGGCGGGACGGCGACGGATGGGACGGCGTATTCCCTCCTGGGGAAGGTCACGACGGACAGAAACGGACGCTTGAAGCGGGCCGAATTTCATCCCGGGAAGGTCACTCTGCATATTTCCAAAGAGGGGTACCAGCCGGTCGATCAGGAATTGGAGATTAGGCCGAAGATGACTCCGGAGATGACGATTGATCTCCAGAGACTGATCGACCTGGAGGGAGAGGCCCTTTTTGCCGAGGTGAAAGAGATCCTGGCCCAAGGGAAGAGGTCAGAGAGGGGTCCGCCGGCCGTTGTTGAGGAGGCGATGGTGGCGTTGCGGGAAGGGGAGGAGAGGCTCAAGGCCTTTCTGGCAAAGGTGGCTCACCCAAAGACCGATTCGAGGCAGGATCGATCCCTCCGTGAAGAAGGGGAAGAACTCTTGAAACGTCTCCTTTTTGGTCTCGCCCAGCTCTATGAAAAGCAGGAAAAATACGACGAGGCGATCGCTATCTACCGGCAACGGTCAAAAGAGGGTTTCTTCCGTTATCTGATCGCGGGGGACCTTGAGGCCAAGGGGGATTTGGTTAAGGGGGACAAGCCGGCCGCTGTTGCCTCCCGTCGAAAGGCCTACACAGAGGCAATTGCCGAGTACCGGGCCTACGTCGACTGGCATGACCGGCAGGGGGCGAGACTGGAAGGGATCTCCGTGAGGGAGGAGGCGGAAGAGGCGATAGCCCGGCTCCAGAAGGCCCTTGCGGCAAAGAGGCCCAACGAATAAATTCGTGGGCTAATTTAAAACAATTCCTCTGGAATTCCGGAAGGAATTGTCATTGGATTAGCCGCCGAATTTATTCGGTCGGCCAATGGGAGTGGACACCCTGAGCTTGTCGAAGGGTCATTTTGAGTTTGTCAACAGACTGCTAGTCATTTCAGGCACAACTCCCCAGTTTTTCAGTCGATAATACTGATGAGGTTCTTATGTCACTTCGAGACGTTGTCTCCTCTATCCCCCTTTCTGCGGTTGCCGGTCCACCGGCCCCAGGGACCGGCAGGGTTATCGGCCGTGTCCTGGATGCTGAGACCCGCAGGCCTGTCGGGGGGGCGGTTCTACAATTTAGGCGGGTGGGGCCTCCCCCCACTGAAGTAGCCGCTGCCGATTCCCCACCTCCTCAGACCTTTCACGATGCCTTAGTCGATAAGATGTCGTTCGATAATTATCTGAGCCAGATGGAGTGGGATGATCTGAGGGATAGAATCAGGGCCGATTGGGATAGTGGGGGTCGGGAGGGGCTGGATCTCTTTATCCGCGAGGCGGCTTCTCGGCCGAAATGGGTGGTTTCACTCCCGGTAGTGGAGAAATGGAAGAGGGCTGTGGGGTATGGTTTAGATGAAAAAGCGGTGAATACAGTCTGGGTGAGGAGTCTGCTGGAGTGGGAGGTTGCGGACGCTTTCCTGGGTGAGGCGGACTGGGATAACCTGAAAGATGAGATCGGTTCGGTCTGGGACAAAGGGGGGTTGGCGGGGATCCGGATATTTTTAGCGGGGTGCGATGATCGGTGGGACATTCAGGAGAGTTTAAAGGCGAGGATTCAAGCAAGACTGGTGGCAACGGGGTTTATTGAGGCGGATTTATTGAAGGGGATCCGTACGTCGAAATCGGAACCACCGAGATCAATGCCGGCCGGTGGTGCCGCTGAGGCCGAAGAGGCGGCGGATGAGTTTTCTCGTGCCGGGAGTGACTTTGAGGATGGGCTGGCCGAGGCGGCAGAGGCGAGGAGGAGTGGAGCTCTCGAAGGACCGAGGGTCCTTGACTGTGACGCGCTGGCGGCGGAGGTGGGACGGATTATGGGGACTCTGGAAGGAGATTTTGGTGAGGCGATACGGGAGTTAAGGATGTCAGAGGCCACCATTGATGGGGAGATCACGGTCCATATCCCCTTTTCGCCGATCTCGCCGCCCGTTCCGCCCCGCATGATCATCCGGCAGGCCCGTCTTTTTTCCCCAAAAAGGGTTGATGAGGCGGCGGTTCAAACATTTAAGGAGAGGGTGCGGGGGATTCTCAACAATGCCTTTGAATCCGAGGGGCTTCAGGCGAAAGACGAAAGAGGATGCCTTGTCGCTTGGACGATCAAGCTTCCCGAACGGACGCGTGTTGATGGTGATTCGGAATAAATCTTTTATAAAACAGTCCAAACCTTAAGCCCCGATCCGAAACCAAGACTTTCTCAATCCGGTATTGTTCCATCACCTTCTGAAGGATCATGGCACCAGCCAGTAGGGTATCGGCCCGTTCGGGGACCATCCCTGTGATTTTTTTGCGATCGACGATTGTCTTTTGAGCCAATTCTTTTGTCATCCGGTCCAGTTCGGTTTTGGTGATGATTGACCCCTGAATTTTAGCAGGATCCCAGAGGGGAAGTTTCTGGTTGATCGCCGAGAGGGTTGTTGCGGTGCCGGCGAGGGCAACGAGGGTCAACTGAGAGCTGCCATCCGATCTTCCTCCCTTGCCGGCAAGACCATTTTCTATAATGTCGTAAGCATATTTTATCTCTGTCGGCCGGACTGGATCCGACGTCAAGAACCGCTCCGTCAGCTCCACACAACCGAGTGGCAGGCTGACCGCCCCGTCGACCGAAATAATCTCCGTGCTCCCGCCGCCGATATCAAGGGCCATCAGGTTTTTGTGTCGATCCCCAAAATCTTTCAGGACTGAAGCGTACGAAAGACAGGCCTCCTCCTCCCCGGAAATAATTTCAATCCGGATCCCGGTTTTTTCTAAAACCTCTTGGGTGAACTCTTCCGCATTCCGGGCCCGGCGAAAGGCGGCGGTACCGACGGCGGCGATCTCTTTCACTTGATGGTGATCGCAGAGGGTCTTGTATTCCTTTAAGGCGGCGAGCGTCCGTTTCATGGCGGCGGGCGGAAAGAGTTGCAAGGCATGGAGTTGTTGGCCAAGGCGGGTGATTCGCGCTTCATCCCGGATGATCCGTAAATCCCCATTTCTCCCCCTTTGCAAAAGGGGGGTTGGGGGGATTTTATAATCGGCAATCAGGAGGAGAACGGTATTCGTGCCGATATCAATCGCGGCGTTCATTTTGCGATCCAATTGGACCAGTCCGGATGGATCCCGTTTCCTTTCGGCAGAATGGAGACCTGATTTCCTCCATCCGCCATCATCACCATGATCTGCGAACGGCCGGTCCGGGTCGAACTGAAGGCGATGTAGTGTCCATTCGGGGCCCAAGAGGGGCTTTCGTTGTTGCCGGAATCGGAGGTCAGCCGTTGGATCATCGAGCCATCGGTGTTCATGATGAAGAGATCAAAGACCCCTTCATCCCGCCCCTGAAACACGATCTTGTCTCCCTTGGGGGACCAGTCCGGGTTGTCGTTGTGATGACCGACAAAGGTCAGGCGGTGGATATCCCCGCCATCGGCATCCGCCGTAAAAATATGGAGACGCCCCTCCCGCTCCGAGGCAAAGACCAGTTGACGGCCATCGGGCGACCAGGAGGGGTTGATGTCAATCCCGAAGGCGCTGGTGAGTAAACGGATCTTCCCCCCCTGAAGGTTGTAGAGATGGAGGTCAATCTCGTCCCCCATCGCCGTGGCGGCGGCAATCCCCCTGCCGTTTGGCGCCCAGGCCGGGGTGAGGGTGACACTTTTGTTGTTGGTGATCTTCTGCGGTCTCCCGCCGCTGGCAGGAATGACGTGGAGTTCCGGAAAACCGTTGACGTAGCCCGAATAAACCAGCCGTGTCCCGGAAGGGTCCCACGAGGGGGAGATGCTGATCGTCTTGGAGGCGGTGATTTGACGGAGATTGCCGCCATCCACATCGGTGACAAAGATCTCCTTGTTCTTGCCGACGACGCTCGCAAAGGCGATCCGGCTGGAAAACGGCCCCCGAACGCCCGTCAAGACCTCCATCACCTCATCCACAAAGTGGTGGGCGACAACACCCGCCTCATTCAGCTTGGCGGTGTACCGATGGCCGACCAGTTGTTTCCCGAGGGCCGGGTCGAAGAGGCGCATCTCCACCGAGATGACATCTTTTTTGTAGGAAAAGGCCCCCTTGATGAGCGCCTGCGTGCCGATCAGGTTCCAGGCGGCAAACCGGACTGTCTCCGCGGTAAAATTCTTTTCATCCTGACGGGGAAAGGAATCGGGATTCATCACCTCGAAGAGACCGGCGATTTGCAGGTCTTTCCGAATAATCTCCGGCAAGGTCTCGGCCCATTCCTCGGGATCACGGGAACCGGTGTTGATCAGGTCCGGGACCGCAATCGGGAACTTTTTTTCCAGAGGCTGATCGACCATGATGTAAATGCGGGCCTCCGCCACCGCTCCGAAGAGCAGGAAAAAAACGAGCCAGAATCGTTGCCTCACATTGATCCTTTCTGTCGTGTGTTAAATTCTACCAGAAACCCCTCGTTGATCGCCTCCGGTTTCAGACGATCCGGCGGGATATCGAGCGGGGAGGCCCGTTCGACCGCCCTCAAGACGGAGAGATCCAGCGCCTCGCTCCCTGATTTTCTCTCCCATTCGGTTTGCAGGACCTCTCCCTTTTCGTTGATATGGACGACCAGCTGGCAGGAGAGGTCGAGCCCCTGAAGGGTAAGGGGAACAAGCCACTGGCTCATGATCTTCTCCCGGATCTTGGCCTGATAAAGGAGGTATTCTGGATCATTTCGGGAGACATAAACGGCTCCCGGCGAGCCAAACGGGACCCCGCCGGCCTTTCCGGCCGGGATCTGCCCCACCTCCGGCTGGATCACCTTGTTCTTTTTAACCTCCTCGCCGATTCGGGCCAACGCCTTTTTCATCAACTCATCCTGCTCTTTTTGTTTCTGGGCGGCGGGAGAGAGCGGGACTTCCTTTTTGACAGCAGGTTTTTTGTCCTTCTCCGGCAGTGTCTTGAAGGTCTTTTCCGGCAGGGTGACGGTTGGCGGGACGGAGAGAATCTTTTTTTGTTCCTGGATGGTGCTCTTCGGGAGGTCCCTCGCTTTGACGAAACCGGGTTCCAGTTTATCGGTGGGTCCTAGAGGGAGATTGATCCAGGTCACCTTGTCCTGAAAGAGCGGCCGGCGAAACGACTGAAAAAATGGGGTCGTGCTCAACACCAGAACGAAGGCGGCATGGAACGCAACCGAGAAGTAGAGATATTTGCGTAGCGAGAATGGTTCAAGCAGATTTAGGTTTCCTTCCCCGTTTTTTCCTGGGTAATCATCCCGACACGACCGATCCCGACCTTTTTCAGGAGACTGATCGTCGAAACGACGTACCCATAGGAGACCTCTTTATCCGCCCTCAGGTAGATCTCCTTTTTCTCGCGCTGGGCGTAGACGGACACCAATTTGCCTTCGAGGTCGGAAAGGGTGTACGGCTTTTTGTCATCCTGGAGAAAGATCTGTCCCTGTTTGTTGATGGTCAGGATAATATCGGCCTCGCTCCTTTCCAGGGCCGGGGCACCCGCCTGTGGGAGATCGACATCCAGACCCTGTTGCAGGAGTGGGGCGGTGACCATGAAGATGATCAGGAGGACCAGAAAGACATCCACGAGAGGGGTGACGTTGATTTCGGAAAGATAGTGGCCGTCTTCCTTGTGATGCCCCGGGGTCATCGAAAATATTCCTTTTCGACACGGTAGAGGAGATCTTCCGAGAAGTTTTCCACCTGACGGATGTAGGTTCGTGTCTTGCGGACGAAGTAGTTGTAAAAAATGGCGGCCGGGATGGCGGCGGCCAACCCCATCGCTGTGGCGATCAGCGCCTCTGCGAGATAGGGTCCAACGACGGCGAGCGACGAAGAGCCGGCCCGGCCGATCTTCCAGAAGGCGGTCAAAATCCCCCAGACGGTGCCGAAGAGACCGATAAAAGGGGTAAAACTGCCGGTGGTGGCCAGAAACGGGAGGTAGCGTTCGATCCGTTCCACTTCATCTTCGGTGGCCCGTTCCACCTTCCGCCGGATTATTTCTGCCGTGGCCGTTCCGGATTCCTTGGATGAATCACCCTTGCGGCGAAAGAGATCGGAGACACCCCTCCGGAAGATATTGGAAAGCGGGTTGTCATCCCCTCCGCGCTTGATCAACTCCTCCAGGTTGGTGGTTCGCCAGAAGAGTTCGGCAAAACGGAGGGAACCCAACTGCCACCGTTTCATCTCCTTGGATTTGTAGAAAATAATAGCCCAACAACCGATCGAAAAACCGACCAGGATCATGAATGTCAGTTTCACGACAGGGTCGGCACCCCAGAGGATCTGGAGGAGATGCCCGTTTTCACCGAGAGAACTGCTTGTTGCCGCAAACGCCTGAGAAGTCATAGGAATTTCCCCTCCTGAAGCAAAACAACTTTATTCATTTGGTCTCAAAAGTCAATTGCTAAGGGTGAATTACCCAAGGTTTATTTTTGATTGACACCCCTCTTTGGGCTGAAGGATAATGCCCCCCGCACAGGAGGTCTTCATGCTCAAAGAGGTTTTGGAGGATGCCCTGGAAAGGGGTGAGAAGTTAAAAAGGGATATCGTTGGTGAGGTTCTCAAGTCAGCGGTCTTTTCTGATCTGGTGAGCAGCCGTCGATTCATTGATGCGGTGACCAAGATCATCCATACCAAGGATGAGGTCGGTCGTTTCATCCGTCACAATGTCCAGGATGTCTTGAAGGTGATGAGCATCCCTTCCAAACAGGATCTCGATTCCTGTGAAAAGCGGATCCATAAATTGGAAAGGGAGCTGGATCATGTGGGACGCCGGATGATGAAGCGCGGAAAAGGTTCAAGGAAAGGTCGTTCGCGATAGAAACCCCCATCGGCATTTTTGATTCCGGGATCGGAGGATTGACCGTCAGCCGCGAGGTGGCCCGTCTCCTTCCGAGGGAGGATCTCCTCTACTTGGGCGACACCGCCCGTGTTCCGTACGGCGCCAAATCCCCAGAGACCGTTACTCGTTACAGCCTGGAGAATGTCCGGTTCTTGGCCGGCAAAGGGGCCAAGGTGATTGTGGTCGCCTGCAATACCGCCTCGGCTTTTGCCCTTCCGACCTTGCGCGAAAAATTTTCCGTCCCTTTGCTTGGTGTGATCGAACCGGGCGTTCGCGGCGCGCTGGCGCGGACACGCAACGGAAAGGTAGGGGTGATCGGGACCGAAGGGACGATCCGGAGCCAGGCGTATGCCACCCTTCTCAAAAAATTCAATCTCAAGGTGGAGGTCTATAGTGTCGCCTGCCCCCTCTTTGTCCCCTTGGTCGAGGAGGGGTGGCTTTCCGGGGAGGAGAGTGGCAAGGTCGCCGCACGATACCTCAATCCCCTGAAGGCGACCGGCATCGATACCCTCATCCTGGGGTGCACCCATTACCCGCTCTTGAAGGGGGTGATTCGTGAACTGTTGGGACCATCGGTGGCGCTCATCGATTCTGCGGAAGAAACGGCCAAGGAGCTGGCCCGCCTTCTGAAAACCAAAAATCTTCTCAGTCAGGAAGATCGCACAGGGAAACAGTCTTTTTTTGTCACCGATTCGCCGGAGCGGTTCGCCCGGGTCGGGTCGCTCTTTCTGGACCAAAATCTGGAAGGGGTGGAACGGGTCAGCGTCGAATCACATCAGTAGTTTTTTGACCGCCTTGACGATATGCGGCGCCGAAATCCCGGCGGCGTCGACCAGCTCTTCAGGCTTTCCAGAAATTGGCATCTTGGTGACCGCCAGTTTCAGGATCGGGACGTTCCTTTCTCCGGCAAAGACGTTTAAAACGGCATCTCCCAGCCCCCCCTCAAACCAGTGGTCTTCCACAACAACAATCCCCTTTGTCTCACGGCCGGCCTTCAGGAGCGTGGCGGCATCAATCGGTTTGACGGAGTAACAGTCAATCACCCGGACCGGGATCCCTGCCTGGGCCAGTGTCTGTTCGGCGGTGAGGGCCTGATTCAGGGTGACCCCGGCGGCGACCACGGTGACGCGGTCATTCTTTGAAGAACGGATTGTCTTGGAACCACCGATCGGGAACTTTTCACCCGCCGGGTAGAGAACCAGCGTCGCCGGACGGTTGGTCCGGAGGTAGACAATCCCCTCCTTTTTGATCGCCTCTTCTACGAGTGCGAGCGTGGCGACTGCATCGGAGGGGTAGAGGATGGTGCTACCATGGATCGCCCGGAACAAAGCGATATCCTCCAGTCCCATCTGTGAGGCGCCATCCTCACCAATGGAGACCCCGACGTGGGAACCGACAAATTTGACATTGGCCCTCGAGACGGCGGCCATCCGGATCTGGTCAAAACCGCGTGTCAAAAAGGCGGCAAAGGTGGAGGCAAACGGGATCTTTCCCCGTCCCGCCAGACCGACCGCGACACCGACCATATTTTGTTCGGCGATAAACATTTCCCAGTAACGGTCCGGCCACTTTTTGGCGAAGATTTCGGCAAAGGTCGAATTTTTGGTATCCCCGTCGAGACAGACCACCTCCGGGTACTGGACGGCCAGGGCGGTGATCGCCTCCCCATAAGCCTTGCGGGTGGCGATCTCTTGGCCCAGACTGTAAGAAGGGAGAGGGATCGGGTGGGTCCCCCTTTCCTGCTTCTCTCTTCTTTTTGGTTTAATTTTTTCAGGTTTTTCAACAATCCCGACAGAATTGGTATCAACCGGCCCCAAGGACTGGAGCGCCTTTTCAAGATCGGCCTTGGAGAGTGCCTTGCCGTGCCACCCCTCCTTGTCCTCCAGAAAGGAGACCCCCTTCCCCTTGAGGGTCCTGGCGACGATCATCTTGGGTGAACCACCCTTTGGGTTGCCCCGGATTGCCAGGGCCTCTTTGAAGGCGGCATCAATTTCAGGGAGGGAGTGGCCGTCCACCGTGATAACATGCCACCCAAAGGAGGCGACCCTTTCGGCATAGGTCTTGACGTCATGGCCACACATCGTCTCACCGCTCTGCCCCATCCGGTTGACGTCAATAATCCCGACCAAGTTATCAAGATGATAGTGGGAGGCCAGCTGGATCGCCTCCCAGACCGATCCCTCCGCCATTTCCCCATCCCCCAAAAGGACGAAGGTACGGTAGGGGAGCTGATCGAGACGGGCATTGAGCGCCATCCCGACGCCGATGGATAACCCCTGTCCGAGACTGCCGGTGGCCGCTTCGGCATAGGGGAATTGCGGGGTCGGGTGCCCCTCAAGAGGGCTTCCCAAACGGCGGAGCCGAAGGAGTTCTTCCTGTTTGATGACACCGGCGGCGCCATAAAGGGCATAGAAGAGCGGGGCGGCATGCCCCTTGGAAAAGATCAGACGGTCGTTGTTGGGATCTTTGTGATGGTCCAGATCCGCCTGGAGATATTTGAAGAAGAGCACTGTCATCAGGTCGGTGGCTGAGAGCGAAGAGGAGGGATGGCCGGAACCGGCTTCTGAGGTGGAGATCAGGGTATAATAGCGAACCAACCGGGCGAGTGAGGAGAGATCATTGACGACAGACATCGGTTTTCTCCTAGCGGTGCTGGCAGAAAAAAGCAACTATACTTTTTTGCTTTTTCATGAAAGGGTGTCCCTCATGAAACAGATTGCTGTCGCCCTTTTGCTGGGGATTTCTTTTTTCGCCATGCCGTCTCTGTCACCAGCGGCCGATAAGAAGGAAAAGACAATCACCAGGGAGCTGTACCAGGACCTGGAGCTCTTTGCCAAGATTCTCCATCACGTCAAGAGTGATTACGTCGAGGATGTCAAGGACAAGGAACTGATTGAGGGGTCTATCCGTGGGATGCTCACAGCGTTGGACCCCCACAGCCTCTTTATGCCGGCGGAGGTTTACAGGGAACTTCGTGTTGATACGGAGGGAAAGTTTGGCGGGATCGGGATCGAGGTGACCTCCAAAGACAATTTTCTGACGGTGGTGGCCCCCCTGGAAGGGACACCGGCGGACCGCGCCAGGATACGGGCGGGAGACAGGATCCTCAGGATCAACAAAACCCCCGCCAAGGGGATGTCACTCACCGATGCCGTCAAGATGATGCGGGGGGAGAGGGGGAGCCGGATAACCCTTGTCCTGCAAAGAGAGGGGAGCAAACCGTTTCAGGTCACCCTGGTGAGGGATCTGATCCGGATCCAGAGTGTCCGGAAGGAATTGGTGGATAAAAGATACGGCTATGTCCGGGTGACTTCCTTCCAGGAGGGGACGGCCAAAGAGCTGGATCGTGCCCTGCGGGAACTCGAAAAAAAGGTGCCCGGGGGACTGGCCGGTCTTGTCCTGGATCTTCGCAATAACCCCGGTGGTCTCCTGGATGAGGCCGTTGAGGTGGCAGATCAGTTTCTGGAGAGCGGGACGATTGTCGTGACCAAGAGTCGCCATAACAAGGAGGTCGACAAGAAAGAGGCCCGAAGGGAAAAGACGCATCCCGCTTATCCCCTCATTGTGATGGTGAACGGGGGGAGCGCCTCGGCGGCAGAGATTGTTGCCGGGGCCCTGCAGGATCATCGTCGAGGCATCCTTTTGGGAACGTCGACCTTTGGTAAAGGTTCCGTGCAAACGGTCTATGAGTTGGGGGATGGTTCGGCCCTCAAGCTGACAATTGCCAAATATTACACCCCCTCCGGCCGGTCGATCCAGGCCCAGGGGATCAAACCGGATATTGAGGTGGGTGAGGTGAAGCCGGAAATGATTGCCTCTACGGCGACTACTCCGCGGGAGCGGGTGGTTCGCGAGAAGGACCTCAAGGGGCACCTGGAGGGCGGTTCGCCCAAAGGGGAAGAAGAGGATTCCGAAAAAGAGGCAGAAACCTCACCCAAGGGTGGCTCACCCAAGGGTGGTTCACCCAAAGGCAAAAAGGGAAAAGCAACCCCGGAGCAAAAACCGGAAGACTACCAGAAGGAAACCGCCCTCAATTACATCAAAAGCTGGGATACCTTTCAATCAAAAGGCCGGTTGCGTTAGGGCAGAACTTTCTTCAGGTGAATTACTGATCTTTCCCTTGCCGGTTTTGTAGAGGTATTTCCGGATCGCCTTGATCACCCGCGGCATCACCTGTTGTGCCCCCCAAATCAGCAGGAATTTAGGAACGCGGTTGCCCGTAATGACGGTCGCCTTGTAATCCATCTTCGTCCGTGTGGGATCCCCCTCGAACGGCTCAAAGGTCACCGATCCGGCAAAATGTTTCACATTGCCGCCGACCAGTTCCCATTCCGAGGAAAAGACCCCTTCCTTTTCACGGGTCTCGTTGTTTTTGTTTTTGAGGATGAACCATTTATCGTTGGCCGGCCAGGGGATGTCAAAACTCTGGAACGAATAGGAATCCCAACGCGCGCCGGCTTTCCGCCCCTGCTCCTGATCGAATTGTCGACCGTTCATCAATTGGTAAAATTCCTTGATCTCCTTTGTTTTCTTGACCAGGTATTCCTTGATGAAACCTTCGCTGAGGGCGCGGCAGTCATTCAAGGTGGGGACTTCATAGGCTGGCCAGTCGTTTGATCGCCGGTACATGTTCCAGACCTCGGCCGGTGGGGACTCAATGACGCCGACCATCTGGCCGACAATCCCGACCCCCTTGTCATAGTCGGCATGGGAATAGATCCAGCCCCGGTCCAGACTCCTGACAAACGCCTCCTCCGGGGAGAGCTTTTTGACCGTATAGACAGCCTGGGCGGCAGTGGGGATGACCATCTGGATGAAAACCAGAAGGGCCAGAAAAAGAGAGGCGAATCGCTTGAGGGCCATGGAACCTTACAAGTATAACTGAAAAATCAGTTGGCCTCAAGGAGTACGTCGAAGGAACCGGAGATAGTTCCAGTGAGGGTCTGATCGCTTTCGACGCCGTTGGTGACGACACGTTTTTTACCGCTCATATTGGCCGTAAAGGTGCCGGTCATCCGGCTCCCCCCCGTTTCGCCATAACTGGTCAGGGTAATCGTTCCCCCCGTTGAGCCGAAGACCACCTGTTCCCCGTTATCATCATGGGTGATCTTGGGAGAGTTGAAGATGATACTGGCAGAGCCGGTATTTTGCTCGAAGACGGTATCGGTTTCGTTCAGGTTGTAGGTATTGCCGGCATTGATATCGTCAGGGTCGGTAATGATATTGACCATTGTTTGAGTGAGATCTGTGGCTGAGGCCCCTTCGGAGGCGAAGGCGGTGGGGAGGTTAATCCGTTTGACATCCCCCGTAAAGGTGCCGAAGCCGCCAACGATCGTCTTGGGGTCGAACGAGATATTGGCGCCGTTGATCTTGATCGTGGCCGAAAAACTGTTTGCCGTCGTTGTCGTTTCCTCAGCAACCTTGGCCAGCTCAAAGTCGACATCAATCCGTCCGATGGTGGCGGCATTGGAAATGACCACGGTTAACACGTCGCCGGTTGAAACACCAAACCCCTTGATCCCGACCGAATTCCCGGACATTTCCGTCCCGACGGCGGCCCCGGCCCGGTAAACCGCGGCACGAACGGCATTACCGACGGCCCCGGCACTGGGGGAAAGGGTGAGGGTGACATCAACGCCGTTTTCGACCGCCTTGGTCGGGGTGATCTTCAAGACCTTGGTGGCAAATTCGTTGATCTTCTTCACGGCACCGGTCAGGCTGGAGTCTTTGAGTTCTTCCGGGTCGACTGTTTTGGCGACGATCGATTTGGCGGAAAAGAGGTTGGTGTTCAAGACACCGGCGGCTGTTTCTCCGGAGCGAAGGACGCTGTCGCTGGAATGTTCAATCGCCCGGTCTCTCGCGTATTTGGCATAGACGGTGGCGAGGTCCTTTTTAAATTTGCCCTGGAGGGTTGCGTCGAGGGCGTCGGTGACGGTGTCCCAGGGAGGGCCGAGTGGCGCCGACTTGGTCCCGTCCGCCACGAGCGCATCGATCCCTGCCTTGAGTTTGGCATAATAGGTCTGGAGGTAGCTGAGACTTTTGTTGTTGTAGACACGGCCGACGTAGGCGAAGAAATCCTGATTGGAATAAGCCTCCGAACCGCCGGCGTTTGGAACCAAAAGATAATTGGAGAGGATATGCGTTTCGGTTGCGGTAGCGGAGCGGACCTGCGGGGTGGTTGCCGCCGTGTCGATTGTTACTCCGTAGGTGGCAGCACTCCCCTCGGCGGAACCCTGAAGGGTATCCCCAAAACCGGTGTCGTAGCCATTTTGGACCGAATGGAACATCTCATGGGCCACCGAGGCGAAGACAGTCCCCAGGGCGTTGGTGGCGGTGGTGTCGGCGATTCGGGAAAAACCGACGTAGAGGATCCCGAAGCTGAAACCAAAATGATTGGCGCTTTCGTCAAGCCCTCCCGGTTCAAACTTACTTCCGCCATTGAAGAGAGAGATCGGCATATAATTCTTGCCGCCGACGGCAATAACCTGAAGGTTCGGTTGTCGGAAACCGGCGGCCTGGTAAATGGCGCCGGCGGCCACCCCGTTATTGCTGACCCTCTGGACAATCACCGTTTGGATCTGGGCATCGGTCAGGCTGGCGGCAGGGATGTTCAAGATACCGGAGATGACAGTCCTTAGATTGGGGTCCCTCGGGTTGTAATAGCTGATCCACAAATTGGTGCTCCACGGGGCCTCCGCCGTTGCCTCTTTGGAGGGGTCCAGGGTCATCGACGAGCCCTCGGACGATGTGGCGGTCTGCAGGTTGGGGTTGTAGACGACAGTGTAGATGGCGTCTTTGGGAAGTCCCTTTAGCTTGAGGGTGAGTTGGGAACCGCTCAAACTTCCAGGAACCCAGAGGGTCGTTTTGTTGTCCGGATCAAAGACCTTGATGTAAACCTTGATGGCGTTCTGGTCTGCCGCCGGGATGGAGGAGTTATCCAGCTGAACCGTCATCGTAACATCCTGGGTGGTGATAAAGTGCATGATGGAATCAAGATTTAAATCGTAGGAACTGGAAACGGTTTTTTCTCCCTCTTCCAGGAGATCGGAGGGGGTGTCGACGATTTCGATTTCCGGTTGGGCCCGGAGGGCGGCTGGCATGCTGTCATCGGCGATAATGACCTGAAACTTACCATCCTCTGAGGTGAAGGTTCCGCCGGTGACACCATCTTCGGTATACTCCGGATCTTCCTTGTCCGGGGTGTCGTCATCGTCGTCATCCCCGCCACAGTAAGAAAGCGAGAAGACAAGGGAACAAATCAGCAGACCCAACAGGAAAAGCCGCCGCATTTTTAGGATTCTAATTCAAAAGAGGGCTGAAAGACAACGAAAAATACTCGGGGACTAGGATCAATGAATACAATATGTTATGGCCACGAAATAGGGCCTTGACAATACCTACCCCCTAAGCATAGAATGTTCCGCATGAAGCCGGTTTCAACCAGGACTTTGCAGGTCTTTAAACAGTGGGGCAAGGAAGGGGGGAAGAGGCGGGCCAAAAACCTTTCCCCTTCGGCCCGTCAGGCTATTTCGAGGCATGCCGCTCAAACGCGTTGGGGTCTTCAAAAAACTCATGAGTCATCCATGTCCAGTGTGCGTCTTAGAGGAGCGCTTTGGGGAAATCCGGTCTATTTGGAAGAGGTTCTCTCGCATGGAAGCTTGAGAGACTGGAAAGAACTGCGCCGCAGAATTGCCGATCACCCCTTTGGCGCTGAAGCCGGTGCGCTCGAGAAAGTTCTTAATGCGATCAGTATCTACGGAACCATTTCTTTATGGAAAGGGATCCTTGGCAATTTACGGGGGAATTTTTTGTGAAAAAAGAAGCCGATACATTTCCTGCATGGGAAAAATTACTTTCCGCACAAGCTCTCTTCCAATCCCATTTTCCGGAGTCTGTTCTTGTTGGCGGAACAGCCGCGGCACTTCATGCCGGTCATCGTGTCTCTATGGATGCCGATCACGTTTTGCCTGATCTTAAAAAACGATTCGCCGAAATTTTGGCTCAAGTGGAGAAAGAAGCCGGCTGGAAAACAAGCCGGATGGAACCTCCGGTTCTCATTTTGGGAAACTTTCAAGGGGTCCGGACCGGTATTCGCCAGTTGATCCGGAAAAAACCACTGGAGACAACGATGGTGAAAGGACTTCGCGTCCCGACGGTTGCCGAAATTTTAAGAATCAAAGGCTACTTAATTACCAAGAGAAACACGACGCGGGACTTTATTGATTTTGTCGCCCTTTTCGACCATTTCGGGGCTGAAAAATCTTTGAAGGCGCTGGCTTCATTGGATGATCTCTATCCGCAAGAGGGGGAGGAGTCTGTATTAAAACAACTCGCCACACAGCTGGCTGAACCCAAGCCCTGGGATCTGACAGAGACTGATTTAAGTCACTACAAATCACTCAAAGAACCTTACACCGACTGGAATGAAATCAAACGGCGAGCAGGGGCGGCGGGTCTTCGAATTTTGGAATCACTTTTGGTTTAGGGTATTTGTTTTATGCTCGGGGACTAGGATTCGAACCTAGATTTACGGAGTCAGAGTCCGCAGTCCTGCCGTTAGACGATCCCCGAATAAGCGGCTTTTTAGTAGATGAGCGGTTGCTCAAAGTCAACTCTCAACCGAAGAAAACCTCTGCCAGCTTATAGAAAGCGGGATCCACCGTCTTGATCTTCTTGACCACCTGTTGGAGCGGGAGGGAAATTATTTTGTTCCCCTGGATCCCGACCATCCGGCCGAATTTTCCGCTATGGGCGAGATTAACCGCCTCCACGCCGAGGCGGGTGGCGAGGATCCGGTCATAGGCGGTTGGCGTTCCTCCCCTCTGAACATGCCCCAGTTCCGTCACCCGGATCTCAAACGAGGTCCTTTTCTGCAACTCCCTCGCGAGAAGCATCCCGATACCCCCCAGTTTGATGTCGCCGTACTCGTCTTTTTTGGTGGGGGTCTTGAGGATCTTTTTCTTCCTCCCAACCCCTTCGTAGAGCCGGGCGTCTTCGGAAACGACGATGATGCTAAAATTCTTGCCGCGGCTGGCTCGTTGCTTCAGAAGCCTTATCAAGTGATTGAGTGAAAAAGGGACTTCCGGAATCAAGATGGCATCCCCCCCGCCGGCAATGCCGGCACAGGCGGCGATCCAGCCGGTGTGACGTCCCATCACCTCCACGATCATCACGCGGTGGTGGGATTCTGCGGTGGTGTGGAGACGATCGATGGCGTCCGTCGCAATTTGCACCGCGGTATCAAAACCGATCGTGACATCGGTCCCCCAAAGATCGTTGTCGATCGTTTTGGGGATGCCGATCGTCGGGATGCCGGCCTTGTGGAAGGCATAGGAGACCCGCATCGTTCCCTCGCCGCCGATCGCCAATACGCCGTCCAGGGGGGAACGCCGGAAGTTTTCAATGACCTTTCTCTTCATCTCCGGTGTCTTCAAAGGGTTGATACGGGTCGTCCCGAGGATCGTTCCCCCCATCGGGAGGATGCCGGAGACCGAGGCGATATCGAGCGGACGGAAATGAGAAGTCAGAAGCCCTTTCCATCCTTCCAGGATGCCATCGATGCCAATGTTGAGGGAAACGGCCCGCCGGACAACCGCACGAATGGCGGCATTCAGACCGGGGCAGTCACCCCCCCCTGTGAGCACTCCGAGTTTCATCGGGAGGGATCTTATGGATTTTTCCCGCGCTTGCCAAGGGAAAATCAAAGGTCTAAAGTTGATAGAGTGAACACCATTGACTATGCCGGTCTGCTAGGTGCGATGACCCAGGAAGGGACCCTCTATGAAAAACTGGAGGGGGAGAAGGTCCGCTGTTTTTCCTGCGGCCACCGGTGCGTGATTCCCGAAGGACGGATCGGGATTTGCAAGGTCCGCTTTAATAAAGGAGGGAAACTCCAGGTCCCCTTTGGTTATGTGGGGGCGCTCCAGTGCGACCCGATCGAAAAAAAACCGTTCTTTCATGCGATGCCAGGAACCGAGGCCTTCTCCTTCGGGATGCTGGGGTGTGATTATCACTGTCCGAATTGCCAAAATTGGCTGACCAGTCAGGCCCTGCGCGACCCAAAGGCGATAGCCCCTCCGCAGAAGGTGACGCCCAAAGAATTGGTGGCGATGGCCAGAGAAAGGGGGGCCTCGACACTCGCCTCCACTTACAATGAACCACTGATCACCAGCGAATGGGCCGTGGCTGTCTTTCAAGAGGCGAAGAGGGCGGGATTCAAGACCGCCTATATCTCCAACGGCAACGGGACCCCACAAGTGATCAATTATCTAAGGCCTTGGGTTGATCTTTATAAAGTAGACCTCAAGGGTTTTAACGACAAACATTATCGGGAACTGGGGGGGCTGTTGGATCCTGTCCTTGAAACGATCCAGGCTATTCACGAAAAACAGTTCTGGCTGGAGGTTGTTACCCTCATCATCCCCGGCTTTAATGATTCGGATGAAGAGTTGAGGCAGATCGCCCGGTTTCTCGCCAAGATTTCAAAAGAGATCCCATGGCATCTGACCGCCTTTCACAAGGATTACAAAATGAGGGGTCCGGCCAACACACCGGTGGAGACTCTTGTTCGCGCCGCGCGGATCGGTCAGGAGGCAGGGCTCCACTTTATCTACGCCGGTAATCTGCCGGGAAAGGTAGGGGATCTGGAAAACAGCTATTGTCCCTCTTGCAAGACCCTCCTGGTTGAAAGGGTTGGGTACACAATCTTGAAGAACAACCTCCAGTCTGGCTGTTGTCCCCAATGCCTGCAAAAAATCCCGGGGGTTTGGGGCTAAAGGGAGGAAACTACCTCAATCGTACTGCGGTTTGAAATAGAGGAATTTTCAGGGTCATCCAGGAGGTGGATGATCCGTTCAGAACGGGGCGGCATCGGGCAATCCAGCCTCGGACGCACCGCGATCTTCATCTCCGGGGGGAGCTGGTGTTCTTCCGTGTAGAGCGAAACGGTATCACCCCCGCAGACGAGGGTATGGGGGGGTGGTGTCAGAGAGATAATTCTACGGATATTGTCGGTGATACTCCAACCTTCGAGGGGGGAGAAGACCTCAATTTCTGGAAAATCCCGGACCTTGTTCACCAAGATAGACTGACGGGCGGCATGGGAGAGAATCGGTCCCTTGTGGGTTCGTGACCGGTTGACGGTGAAGACAACCAATCTTTTCAGGCCCAGCTGACGGACTGCCTGAAGCCAGAGAGAGAGATGCCCCTGGTGGGTCGGGCTCAAGGTCCCGCAGGCGATTCCTGTCCCGCCAAAGGGGAGATTGCCGGCCAGGAAATTGGCCCGCGCATTTTCGATTTCCTTCTGGAGCAACGGATTGAGGACCTCCCGGATATTGACGAAGAAACGTTTCCGGGTGGCGATCCCCGGGTTTTGGACGCCGATACGACTCCGGTTCAGGAAAGGGGGAGGAAAATGGGGGATCTTTTCAATCCCGCCGAATGGTTTGACGACCAGTTTCTCCATCTCTTCATCGGTCATCTCAATCATGAAGGTAGGGAAATAAAGGGGTCTTCTTTCTTTCTGAGAACGCCGCCAAACCTCCCCCATCCGGTGTTGCCCCTGGACATGAACCATCCCGTACGAAGGACTTTTGAAGGTGATTGGCGGTTGGGTCAGGGCCGTTTCTTCGATCTTGCCCGTCGGTTCATAAAGGAAATAGAACTTTACCAGATTCGGATTGTCGTTGTAGCCGGTGTATCGGTTGATCGTGGGCCAGGGGGCGCAGTCGGTATTCTTTAAACAGAGCCAAGTCAGCTCTGAATTGTTGAGTGTCTTGAAGTCGAGGCTCCCCCGGTTGATCCGGGCCCCGGCGGAAGTATTGGCCAAAAAAGAATTAGTCGCCCGCAAATTACCCGACTCGGCCTCTTCATTGACATTGATCCACTCCAGAGAGGTGCTGCGGAGAGAGGCGACATCTTCTTCCCCGTCCTCAAAAGAGGGGATTTTTCGGTCCGGAATCACCTGACCGTGAAGGGTAATCTCCACGTTGAGCGGTTTTCCATCCCAGTCCAGCCCCCGTTCAATAGGGTCTGTACCCTGTTTGGCGACCGGCCTGATTTTGGGGAGGGTAATGATGGAGAGGAGGCCGCCCAAGATGGAGCACAATCTTTGCGTACCATGGGCGAGACCCCACAACGGCGGCCCGGGGATCCCCTTCTCAAAGGCCATCAGACCGGCGAGCGAATAGTAGGTCAGGAACTTGTTAATCGGCCGGACGGCCCACCTTTTTAACCGTTCAGTTTTTTTAGGGTCTTCCATGAAGAGGTCGATCGGAAGGGTGAAGGCGATGGAGGCCAGTGCCTGGTCGCTTGACTTGATGATGAGGGAGCTCCAGGAAAGACCGATCCCGGCGCAGGTATTGTAAAAAGAATTAGCCAACCAGTTTTCGAACGCCTGTTCGATCGGGGCATAAATTTTTCCGAGGGAAGCGGCCCCCAGGCTGAAATGGTGTCCCCGGATCTGGAAGAATTCGATATGGTAGGGAAACCGTTTCTTGGCCCATTGGCCGACATCCGCCATGATCCCCTGCCTCACAATGGTTCGAAAACGGGCGATAAAACTGAGGACAAAGGAGCCTGCAAACTGCGACCAGTGCGGTCTTAAAGCAATGGCACCGACAAAAAAACTGGCGGTGGCGGCAAGAATCGTAACAACGCCTCCGGCCATACCGATTTCAAAATCCCTGAGGAGGAGACGCCAGTCCTTGACAATCTGGTGAAAGCGACGGAAAGAGACCCGCGCAAAGTGACGACTGCCGACGGCCCACGACTCTGAGGCCTCCAGAAAACCTTGTTTGTAGAGATGGTAAAGCGCCGCGTTAGTCCGGTGACGAAGGAGGGGATGACCAGAAGAGAAAGAGATTGCTTCGCTGGATTCCTGAATAGTTTCCTTCAATGGCCGAAAAAATACTTTAGTGCTTCTCTCCGGAAAGGCTAGCGCCGTTTTGAGGGGACTGTCAAGGACGTTTGGTTGTTGCACTTTTATCAATTATTTCCTAGGAATTTCTTGAGCCTTTGAGGAGGAAGTCCCCATGCCTGATTTTGATCTGACGGCCGAGCAAGAGATGCTCCGGAAAACGATCCGTGACTTTGCCGAAAAAGAGATCCGGCCGGTCGCCCAAAAACTGGATGAAAAAGAGGAGTTTTCCTGCGCCCTGACCGCCCGAATGGCCGGCTTGGGACTCTTTGGAATGACGATTTCTCCTGATTATGGTGGACAAGGGGCAGACACCCTCTCCTATATCCTTTGCGTCGAGGAACTGGCCCGTGTCGATGGCTGTCAAGCGGCGACCGTGGCGGCGGCCAACTCTTTGGGGATCGGGCCGATTGTGGCCTTCGGGACTGAAAAACAGAAACGGAAATACCTTCCCGATCTTTGCACTGGCAAAAAACTATGGGCCTTTGGCCTGACCGAGCCGGAGGCGGGGAGCGATGCCGGCAGTTCCAAGACCCACGCCGAACTCAAAAATGGCAAATGGCTCATCAACGGCTCCAAGATTTTTATCACCAACGGTTCGACCGAGATCACGGCCGGTGTAACGGTGCAATGTGTGACCGGCGTTGAAAAACAGACCGGTAAGAAGGAAATCTCTTGCATCATTGTAGAAAAAGGGGCCGCCGGTTTTGTGGCGAAGACGATGCACCACAAGATGACCTGGCGTTCCTCCAACACGGCGGAGCTCTATTTTCAGGATGTGACGGTGCCGGAGGAAAATCTTTTAGGCAAAAGGGGGGATGGTTTTCGTCAGATGTTGAAGACGCTCGACTCCGGCCGTCTGGGGATCGCCGCGATGGGGTTGGGTGGGGCCGAAGGGGCGTTTGAGGCGGCCTTGAAATATTCCCAGGAGAGAAAAACCTTTGGCGTGCCAATCGCCAAGCATCAGGCGATCGCCTTCAAGTTGGCCGATATGGCAACCGAGATCGAGGCGGCCCGCGGCCTCCTTTACAGGGCCTGCTGGCTGAAAGACCAGGGGCGGCCGTTTGCCAAGGAGGCCTCGATGGCAAAACTTTATTGTTCCGAGGTGATGGGGAGGGTGGTCGATCATGCGGTGCAAATTTTTGGCGGGTACGGCCTGATGGAGGAATACCCGGTCGCCAAATTTTACCGGGACCAGCGTCTTTTGGAGATTGGGGAAGGAACGAGCGAGGTCCAACGGATCGTGATCTCACGACATTTGGGGTGCTAAATGCCTGTCAAACCTGACCACTGGATCTGCGAGATGGCTGAACAAAAAAAGATGATTGAGCCATTCGCCAAAGATCAGGTTCGAAAAGGGGTGATCTCCTACGGGGTTTCTTCGTACGGCTACGACATGCGCCTCTCAGATCAGTTCAAGGTTTTGCGACCCGCTTCAGACAAACCGGAGGCAGAGATCCTCGACCCCAAGAATGTCGATCCCTCGCACTTCGAGGAAAAACGGGAGTCGGTCCGCATCATCCCTCCGCACAGTTTTGTCTTGGGCCAGAGTATCGAATATTTCCGGATCCCGCGGGATATTCTGGCGATCGCCTTCGGCAAGTCGACCTATGCCCGGTCCGGGGTTTTTGTAAACCTCACCCCCTTTGAACCGGAGTGGGAAGGGTTTGTCACCATTCAGATTGCCAACCTTTCCCCCTATTCTGCAAAAGTCTACGCCGGGGAGGGGATCGCCCAGGTCCTTTTTCTGGAGGCGACCGATCTCTGCCAAACCTCCTACAAGGATAAAAAGGGAAAATATCAGGCCCAAAAAGAGATCACGACCTCGAAGATCTAGATGTCACCCTCTATTATCTCAGCCCGGCAGATTGTTAAAAATTTTGGGGGCCTGGCTGCCGTCGACCGGGTTGACTTCGAGATCCGCAGTGGAGTCTGTTTTGGTTTTCTGGGCCCGAACGGGGCCGGCAAGACCACCTTGATGCGAATGATTGATGCCGCCTCGCCACGGAGTGGCGGGGATCTCCTGGTTTTTGGCGAAGACCCGGAGAAAAAGGCAAGAGAGATCAAAAAACGGATCGGTGTGGTCCCTCAAGAGGACAGCCTTGATCCGGACCTGACCGTCATTCAAAATCTTCTCATGTACGGGCGCTACTTTGACCTCTCCTCCCGTTTGTCTCAGAAACGGGCCGGGGAGCTTCTCCAATTTTTTCAGTTGGAGGAAAAGCGAAAGGCCCCAATTGACAAACTCTCCGGCGGGATGAAGCGGCGCCTTTTGATCGCCCGGGCGTTGATCAACGAACCGGAACTCCTTATCTTGGACGAACCGACGACCGGCCTCGACCCGCAGGCGCGTCACGCCATCTGGGACAAACTCAGAGAACTCAAGGGCCAGGGGGTGACGCTGATCCTCACCACCCACTATATGGAAGAGGCGTCAGAGCTCTGCGACCGTTTGGTGATTATGGATCATGGCAAGATTATTCAGGAAGGGTCTCCCTCGGCCCTCATCCAAAACCAGGGGGTTGAAAATTTAGAACAGGTTTTCTTGAAACTGACCGGGAGGGACTTAAGGGAATGAATCTGGGGAGACGTCTCTTCAAGGTTTGGCTCCGCGACTTAATCGTCTGGTCCAAATACTGGCACACCAGTCTCGTTGGGGCGTTGGGGGAACCGGTTCTCTACTTTGTCGGGATCGGTTATGGTCTCGGTTCCTTTATCCCGCCGATTGAGGGGATCCCGTATGTTCAATACCTCGCCCCGGCGCTGATCGCCTCGTCGGTGATGAATAGCGCCTCCTTTGAAACCACTTTCAGTTCCTTTACCCGGATGGAGAAACAAAAGACCTATGCCTCCATTGCGGCGACACCGATCAGCATGGAAGAGGTGGTGGCGGGGGAGATCCTCTGGGGGGCGACCAAGGCCTGTCTGGCCGGGCTCGTGATGTTGATCGCGATGGTGGTCGCCGGCCTCATCACTCCCTTGGGGGCGTTGTGGATTGCCCCGGTGATGGGGATTACGGCGGTTCTTTTTTCCGGGCTCGGGATGCTCGCGACTTCCTATGCCCCGGATTATGATTTCTTTACCTATTATTTTACCCTTTTTTTAGAACCGATGTTTCTTTTCTCCGGCACTTTTTTTCCACTCTCCGGGATGCCGGTCTTTTTACAGAAGATTGTCTGGATCCTCCCGCTCACCCCCGCCGTACACCTCTGCCGGACGCTTGCCCAAAAGGGATTCGATTGGAATCTTCTCCTCCCCTTTAGCTGGATTCTCCTGCTGGCCCTGTTTTTTTGCTGGTTCGCGATCCGGCGGATGGTCAAGAGGCTGGTGGTTTAAGGTTTTATTGACTATTTCTGTCTTGAATCCTGATGGAGAGGGTGCAATACTGTCCCTGTGAGGCACGATAACATTATCCAGCGTTCAAAAGAACTTTTGGGGGGGACACCCGTTTTTGCTGGCACAAGGGTTCCCATCCAGAATCTCTTAGACTATCTGGAAGAGGGTAAGTCCACCACTGATTTCTTGGAAGATTTTCCGACTGTCAGTCACGAACAGGTTCTCAATATCTTGGAAGTAGCCAAAGAAACTCTTGTGAGTGGGCCTCATGCGCGTATTGCTTGACGAATGTCTCCCCAAAAAATTGAAAGGCGACCTCCTAGAGTATCACGAGGTTTTCACTGTTCCTGAAATGAGTTGGGCAGGAAAGAAAAACGGCGAATTGTTGAAATTGGCCGCCTCCAAATTCGACCTGTTTCTCACGGCGGACCAAAATCTTACTTATCAGCAAAATCTGGAATCGGCACAAATTGGCGTTATCATTTTGGTCACAAAAAATAATCGTTTGGAATCCTTCCAACGTCTAATGCCCAAAGTGAGGCAACTGTTACAACAGGGTCCCGTCAAGGGTATTGTTAAGGTGCTTTGAAAAAAACTTGGGTTGGTGGTTTAGCGGTAAAACCCCTTTGTTTTTTCAGTCAGTTCTCGCAATTTCCGGTTATCGATCACCTTGCCGCGGCGGAGGACGAGGCGGTTGTTGCAGAACAGTTTGACTGCGCGGGCGAGGGTCTTTGCCTCCAGTTTTTTTCCGCGTTCGATAATTTCTTCAAGTGGTGTCTTGGTCTTGTCAAACCGGAACGCCTCCTGGCAGATGATCGGTCCTTCGTCGAGATCGGTGGTGACAAAGTGGGCGGTGACGCCGGTCACCTCCACCCCCTTGTGGTACGCCTGTGAATAGGCCCGTGCGCCCGGAAAAGAGGGGAGGAGCGACGGGTGGACGTTGATGATTTTCCCTTCGTAACGAAAACAGAACTCCGGGGAGAGGATCTGCATGTAACGGGCGAGGATGATCCCATCGACGTCAAAACCGGCCAGTTTTTTCAAAATTTTTTCCTCATGTTCCTTTTTACGGAGAGACGGGTTGTAGTAAAAGGGGACGTGATATCTGGCGGCGATCGGTCGAAGGTCGGTCCGGTTGGAAAGAACCATCACCGGTTTTCCCTTGATCTCTCCCCTCTTCATCTGTCTTAAGAGTTCTTCCAGACAGTGAGGCTCTTTGGTGGCGAGGATGGCGATCTCTTTTAATTTTTTTTCTTTTTCCGGATGAAAACTGATCTCCATCCGGATCTTTCGGGCCACCTCCCGGAGTCCTTTCAGGAAATGGGGGAGGGGGGTTCGCATCTCCTTAAAATCAACCACCATGTTCATGACGAGAACCCCTTCTAAAATCCTCTGGTCGATATCCTCGATGTTGATATTATTTTGGGAGAGGTAGCCGGTGACCGCCGCAATAATCCCTTTGTGGTCCGGCCCGGCAACACGAATGCGAGCGATCTTTGGGTGAGACATTAAGGGCTAATTTAGCATATTGGGCAGAAGAATCAAAGGCCTACATTGTCCCTTGACTTTGAAGGGCCAATTCCCTAGGCTCCCCCCGCTTTCATTAAGGAGAAAAAGTGGCGACACATATCCGGCTTTCGCGTGTTGGGGCAACAAAGAAACCGTTTTACAGGATCGTTGTGGCGGACAAGTCTTTTCCCCGGGACGGGCGTTGTTTGGAAATCCTTGGGACCTACGACCCGGCCAAGGGGATTGAAAAATCAACGGTCAATAAGGAACGGACCCAATGGTGGCTCTCCAAAGGGGCCAAACCTTCGGAGACGGTCAATCATATCCTTAGATCCGTTCGTTCCTAAAATCTCGAGTTATCCTTTGGCTGAAGCGCCCGTGCACTCTTTCGACATACTGACCCTCTTCCCCTCGTTTTTTGAAGGACCTCTCAAGGTCGCCCTGCTCCAGAAGGCGATTGTCTCCAAAAAGATTGGCGTTTCTCTTCACGATTTGAGGTCGTTTGCGACCGATCGTCACCGTACCATGGATGATACTCCCTACGGCGGCGGTCCGGGGATGTTGATGAAGGTGGAACCGGTCGTTGCGGCGATCGAAAAAATAACCCTGTGTCAAAAAGGGAAAAAGAGTCGAAGACTCCTTCTATCCCCTCAAGGGAATCTGTTGACGCAGTCCAAGGCGAAAGAATTGGCCGCCTATGACCAGCTTGTCCTGGTTTGCGGCCGCTATGAAGGGGTCGATGCCCGGGTTGTTGAAGGAGGCTGGATTGATGAAGAGATTTCGATTGGTGATTATGTGGTGATGGGGGGAGAGGCGGCGGCGCTCGTCTTGATCGAGGCGGTGGTGCGATGGATCCCCGGGGTGGTGGGGGATCAGGGGTCGGTTGCGAAAGACACCCTCTCCGATGGCCAGTTAAAACACCCCCAGTACACACGGCCGGAAGATTTTCGGGGGCTCAAGGTTCCGGAGATTCTCCTCTCCGGGAATCACAAGGAGATTGAAAACTGGCGGCAAAGGATGGCAAAAGAAAAGACAGGTAAAAAGAGGCCGGATCTGTTAAAAAAGTAGGGTCTAGGGTGAGATGAAAATAAAACTATTTTTTCTTCTGATATCTGTTTCTTTTTTCGCAATAGCGGGTGAGAAGCCGGTCCGGTTTCAGGTCGTTCCCGAGGAGAGTTCCGTTCAGTTCAGTTCAAAGGCCCCGTTGGAAGATTTTGTCGGGAAGACGAAAGAGATCTCCGGTTGGGTGGAAGGGAACGCCGGGCAGTTGACCAAGGTGCAGGGCACTTTTTCCGTCAATCCAGTCAGTCTGAAGACAGGCAACCGTCTGCGTGACAAAGATATGCGTGAATTTTTGGAGACCGACCAATTCCCTGAAATCCGTTTTACCTTGAAACAGATTGGCGGGATGAAGTTGCTAACGCCGGGGCAAAAAGGGGGCGTGACTGCCGAAGGGAGCTTTGACCTGCACGGCATCAAGAGGACTGAGACTATCCCGTTGGAAGTTTTGTACGACCCGACAAAACAGGAACTGCAGATCTCTTCAACATTCCCGATCCTTTTGGCCGACTACCAGATCGAGCGTCCGCAGGTGTTATGGGTGAAGCTAGCGGAGAAGGTGACGGTGACGCTTCAGCTGGTCTTGAGACCTTAATTATTTTTTGCGCCACTGTTGATCCAATCCTTGGTCGCCTGGATCTCGGCCTCGGTCAGGGCAGACCCTCCCAGCGGCATCCGTGAGCCGCTCCCGCCGGCACTACTTTGGGTCCCTTCCAGTTTGTGGATCAGGTAGCTTTTGGTAGTGTCGTTGGCAGTGACACGGTTCATACTGGGGAGTTCATTCGCGGCGGTCCCGACGAGAGAGCCGAATGATTCCCCCGCCGCGAGGGAAAGGGAACCAGACTGGGAACTGCTGGAATGACAGCCGGAGAGGGCGCAAGTCGGGGTAAAGAGATTGGTTTGGAGACTGGTGAGTGTTCCGGTGATTGTGTCATCGGTGGCATCGGTCTCGGAGGAGCCCCCACAGGCGGAAAAAAGGGTCAAGAGAACAGCAAAAAAAAGAAAGGTTTGTTTCATGTAAAATATATCCATCAAAAGAAAAAGTGCATCTTGAGCAGAATCTGGTCATCCCCCAAGGGACCGGTTCCCAGATTCGCCCGATAGAGTACCGAAATCTGCGAATAGGACAAGGGGTATAAATCGATACCGAACCCGATCCGGTGTTGAAGGTCGCCTCCGACCAGATAATTCGGGTCCAAATAATCGTAAACCGTTTTGAGAGAAAGACCGTCGATGACCTTCCAGTCCAGCTCGCTATAACCGGCAATGACCCAGGCGTTACTAGTCGTGGTACTGTTGGGATGGTTCTGCTGGAGGTCCACTTCTCCCAGTCCGATCAGGGGCCCCAGGGTGAACCCGCCATGCAGGCCGGTGGAGATCAGCCGGGTCGTTGATCGCTTATTGAATTGAAAGGAACTACCGACCCGTCCCCGTTTTCCAACCCACTGAACGGTTGTTGTGATCGCCTTGGCGGCATTTTCGTCGTTGGTGCCTCCGGGGACGCCGTTGGAGACGGCGGTAATGATCTCCAGGGGGCCCGGGGCGATGCCGATCTCACCACCGATATCCTGATTGGCAAAGGTGGCATTGAAACTGGTCCGGATCGGGCTTGAGTCATCATCCACCCGAAGGCCGTAGGGAAGGTTGATCCGCCCCACCTTAAAGTAGAGGCCGGCGGGGAGCTGATGGACCATCCCGAACAGTTCGCGGCTCGCGGTATTGGCGAGGTCATAATCGGCGTAGGCAGTCAGGTGCTGGCCGGCGTTCAGCTCCAAATAGAGGCTTCCTTGAGGGATCTGGATATTGTTGGTGTTGACGGTTCCGAGGGTGGTGGTGTCATGGACCCGAAAATCGGCCCCGATCGCGGCAAATTTATTCAAGCGGCCGTTGGGTAAGTCCAGAGGGACAAGGTCTCCTGGGTGAATCACCCTTGTACTTTTCAACGAGAGTTTTCTGGCAAAGAGGAAACCCCCGGTATCGTTCCGTTTGCCGGCCCCGGTTGGATTGACGTGGCAGGAGACGCAACCGACCCCCTCCTGCACGGCATAACGGGGGAGGGCCCAGAGAGGGGGGGTGATTAGAAGGGTTGCCAAAAAGGCCGCTGGGAAAAGGCGCATTCTCACAGAGGACCTATCATTTTCCTCCCCTTTTTCCACTTAAAAAACCCTATTGCCTTAGAAAAATGGATTTGTTAGGTCTCCCCCCCTCATGAATACCGTCCAGAAGATAGAAAGAGAGGGGCTCCGCAAGGATCTGCCCCAGTTCCAGCCGGGGGATACCGTCAAGGTTTCCACCCGGGTTCGGGAAGGGGAAAAGGAGAGGATCCAGGTCTTTGAGGGGGTTGTGATCCGGATCGCCGGTAGCGGGATTCGCAAGAGTTTCACGGTTCGCAAGATCTCTTATGGTGTTGGTGTTGAGAGGATTTTCCCGCTTTATTCCCCGACCGTGGCCAAGCTGGAGGTCGTTTCGCGCGGCAAGGTTCGTCGGTCCAAGCTTTACTACTTGAGAGACCTTTCCGGCAAGAAGGCGAGACTCGAAGGGGAAGAGGAATTTGCTGAAGCTAACCAAGCTCCGCCGGCGGCTACCAGCCAGCCAGAAGTCCGGTCAGCCTAGAGATCTGTTCTTCTTTGAGGGGCAGTGTTACCGCCAGGGTTTTCGGTTTGTCGCGGGGTTAGATGAGGCAGGTCGTGGTTGTCTTGCCGGTCCTGTCGTTGCCGCCGCCGTTGTTTTTCCACCCTATTTAACGATTGCTGGCGTGGATGACTCCAAAAAATTAAGTCCGCAGAAGAGGGAAGAACTCTACCCCCAAATTCTGGAAAAGGCGATCGCCTGGGGGGTTGGGGTTGTGGGGCCGGATGAGATTGACCGGATGAATATCCTTGAGGCCTCCAAAAAGGCGATGGAGCTGGCACTCGGTTATTTAAAGGTTCCGCCGGATCACCTCCTGATCGACGGTAATTTCAGGATCACCTCGGCCTACCCGCAAACACAGATTATCCGGGGGGATTCCCTTTCTTTTTCAATCGCCGCCGCGTCGATCATTGCCAAGGTCACCCGGGACAGGACAATGGTTGAGTGGCAGGAGAGATACCCGCAGTTCCAGTTTTCACGCCATAAAGGGTATGGGACAAAGATTCATTTGAAGGAGATTCGGACCTACGGCTTAACCGAACTTCACCGGAAGAGCTTCGCCCCCTGCCGTCAAATCTCCATGGGTGAATCACCCTTGCTGTCTATTTCAACTTTTTAACTTCGGTAAAGAACGATTGGATTGTTTTGAGATACTGGTTCTGTTCGATGCCCAGGTAGTCATGAACGCCGAGGTTGCGATCCTCCAGAAAGGCGAGCCATTTTTCGACATTGTCAATAAGCCCCATGCGGCCGGCCAGCTTGATCGCCTCTTTGGGGCTGTAGGCCTCAAACCCCTCATCATTGGCCTTTTGTTTAAAATGCTTCCAGGCGTATTCAAAACAGATCTCAAATTTTTTGGCGATACCCGAATAATAAAAATCGTCTTTTTCGGCCTTGTTCAGAAAGGAGAGGGCATGCTCCAGATCGTCAATGGCCTCTTTTAGCTTCTTCATGGCGACTCCTTTTGTTCAAGGCAATCCAGCTGGTGAGCGACCCTCCCAGAAAAACCGATCCCTTGGAGGCCTGTCGCAAAAAATCGTTGTCGGCCCGGTTGAGATTGACGAGGTCGATTTTATAGGGAGAAGATTCTTCAAAGTCCCCCTTCTTTTGAATCATACTCCGGTAAATTTCGTGGAAGAGCCCCTTTTCGGCATAGATACCGATATCCCAATCCGCATATTTTTGCGCCTTCTGCCTGGCTCGTGAACCGAACAGAACAAAAGCTACGGAAGGAAACTCCTCTTGGAGTTGACTGATCAGGGGGGCGATCGGTTCGAGTGGGGATAAAGAGGACTCTTCACTCTGGATCAAAATTTCTGCCGGTTTCAGCCGGAGTCTTGAAAGGAGCTTTTCAAAGGCGGCCGGAAAAACGCCATGACCCGAAAGATAGTAGTGAATGGTGTTCCGATGGAGACCGAGATCCTTCGCCAAGGCGCCAATGGAGGGATAACCCTGCTCCTTCAAGGCCTCCTCAAATCGCCGGGCATCAATGATATGCACAGTATTATTATACAGTATACAATAATATTGTCAATTCTAACCTTCCCTGAGTTTCAGTTCCCGTCCCCAGATCAGGTCGACCGCCTTGAGGGCGGAGAGGACCTTTCCTTCCGTGCCGAGCCAGGGGAGGAGGTTTGGCCCGACGGTCAGCATGTTATCGTAGGGAGAGGTGAGGGTCGGGAAGAAAAAAGAGGGGGTGTAGGCAACGCAGGCGCCGGCGCCCTTCCGGAAGGCGTTGTATTCCTCGGAGCTTTCCGGGAAGAGTCCATCCTCTTCCGGCAAAATCTTGGGGGAAACCCTTTTGAGCGAACTACCGGCAAACGGAATCAGTCTGTGGAGAAGACCGGTGATCTCTTCGTGGAGTTTTTCAAACTCTGGCACAGTCATTGACAGTTTTTCCGGCGGCAGAAAATAACTCACAGAAAGCAACGTGTCTCCTTCTTGCTTCATGTTTTTGGGAATCGGTTGCCGGTTCAGCTGCAGGTAGTTGCTACCGGATAAAGGGAGCGACGGGTCCTGGATCAAAAGAAGATTTTCCTTCATCGGGGTTGGCAGGACCTGACTGTCAACAACATACAAAAGATTCATCCGGTGAGTGACCGGCGCCAGTCGGGACGCCTTCTTTTTAAATTGCATTGTGCGGAATCCTTGGGTGAGCCACCCTTTGGGGGTCATCTGGTAGATCTTCCGGTTCGGAATCATCTGGTAAATCTTTTGGATATTGGTATTCCCCAGCAGGTATCGGCACCGAGTCACAAAACCACACTGGGGGAGTTTGACCCCTTTGACCTCTTTTTTCTGAATGACCAGATCGAAACCATCCGTTGCCCTCTGAACCGCTCCTCCAAAGTATTCAATCTTTTCGTAGAAGATTTTTTTCAGTTCCGTTAGCCCTCCCTTGACCGAGTAGGTGGCGAAGATTTCCGGAGAGAGAAGAAAACAGAGTTGAAAGAAAAGCGGATCCATGAGGACCCCCTGAGACAGAAACAGGAGTTGGGACCGGATGAAACTGGCTACCTCCACAGGCGTCTTCTCCACAAGGGAAGAGAGCCTTTGATAGGGAAGGGCCCGGGCCAGTTTGACAAACCTCTTTTTTTCCTTTTTGTCCGCGATGGGAAGTGAAGGGGCCAGCAGCTCCAGCGCCGTTTTGCGAAACCCTTCAGCCTCGTTGTAGAGGTTTTCAAAGAAACCGACAAGCTCCGGGAATTCGCGTTGAATCTCCTTGAAGAGGATGGAGGGATTGGGCGAAACATCCAGCCGATTCCGCGGAAAGACGACCTGGTAACTGACCCGATTTTTCTCAATGATCTGCAACCGCCCGTCCGGGATCATCAATTTGCCAAGGATACTTTTGAAAAGCCGGGATTCAAGGCCGGTCAAGACGTTCGGTTCAAAACCGCCATCGTCTTCCAACACAAGAACACTCATCCCCCGTTTGGCGAGCAGAGTCGCCGCCAGGATGCCGGAAAGGTCACTCCCGACAACGAGGAGGTCGCAAAAATTGGGGGTCATTGTCATAACTCGAAGGTTTCCCCAAACCCCATGATCTTTACTTTAGCCAGATCCCCTACTTTGTCCATAAATTCTTCGGGGTCCTGTTCAATATCCGGAAAGGTCCGGTAATGCATCGGGATCGCCATTTTGGGTTTCAGAAACTCCACCGCCTTGGCCGCATCGGCGGGTCCCATCGTGTAATTGTCGCCAATCGGCAGGATGGCAACATCGATATTATGGAGTTCCCCCATCAGTGTCATTTCCAGAGAGAGCCCGGTATCCCCGGCATGGTAAATCGTTTTGTTGTCACAATGGATGATAAAACCGCAGGGGGAACCGGCGTAGGAACCATCAGCGGTTCCCGAACTGTGAAAGGCCGGTGCGACGTAAACTTCACCGAAATCAAAACGGCGACTACCGCCCAAGTTCATCCCATGCCCCTTCTCGGCCCCCTTGGCCAGACAGTACTGGACCAGTTCATAGACCCCGATGACCGGGGCGTGATTTCTCCTGGAGATCTCGACGGCGTCTCCGAGATGATCTTGATGGCCATGGGTGACCAGGATCGCATCCACCGAGATCTCGTTCGGGTTGACCTTCACATGAGGGTTCCCTTTCAGGAATGGGTCGATGATAAACTTCCCCTTGCTTCCTTCGATGACGAAGCAGGAATGGCCGAAATAGGTTAATTTAACCATTGTTTCTATTCCTCCCGTTAAAAATGGAACGCCACATTCCCCTGCAACGAGTAAGGGAAGATCGCCGTGCTGGCGCTGGGGGTTCCGAAATTGGTAATCACCCCAACCGACCGGAAGGCCCCCTGAAACCCGAGCGAGATGAGGCTATTCAAATAATAGTCAAAACCGAGTGACACCTGGGCCCCGATTCCGGCCCCCCCCGTGGAATTGCTCACATTCCCTTCGGTCAGGATGTAGACACCGATCCCGGTGGAGGCGTACGGGTCCCATCTCGGCTCTCCGTCGCGGAAATAGAGCTTGATGTCAAAGGCCGGGATCCCCAGAAGAAGGATGTTCCCGTCCGCCTTGGAGACATTGTCGGCATCCTGGCTGGAGACAAAAAAGGAGGTCTCAAAGGCGACCTGCGGGTGGAACCGGTAGTCAAAATAGACATAACCGCCGATACCGGGATCCATGATCGGCAGGGTATCAATGACGTAAATATTGCCGATCGGTCCGAAACCGACGGTAAAACCGCGCCGCCCGCCGTCGTAACCTTCCCCTTCATCAGCCTGGAGGCAGGGAGTGGCCAGGGTGAGGAACAGTGCAAGACCCACGGCTAATTTTTTCATAGGACTCCTCCTGAAATAAGGACACGCCGGTTGGTGAGCCTGATTTTCCCCTGGGCAAAAAGTTCGATCGCCTTGGGATACAGCTTGTGTTCTTCGCGGTGAATTCGTTCGGTCAGTGTGGCCTCCGTGTCATTGTCCAGGACCGGCACCGCCTGTTGGAGGATGACCGGTCCAGTGTCTGTTCCCTCATCGACAAAATGGACGGTGCAACCGGTCTGCTTGACGCCATGGTCTAAGGCCTGTTGTACCGCATGGAGTCCCGGAAAGGAAGGGAGAAGTGAAGGGTGGATGTTCATCAGTCGTCCTTGGTAATGGCGCACAAAGGTTGGTGTCAGGATTCGCATAAAACCGGCCAGGATGACAAGCCCTACCTTTTTTCCGTCGAGCTGTTCACTCATTTTTCCGTCAAAAGATTCCCGGCTCGGGTACTCCTGTGCGGTGACAACGGCGATGGGGATTTTTTTGTCCCGGGCCCTCTGGAGGGCGTGCGCCTCTGGCCGGTTGCTGATGACGAGCGCAATTTCAGCGGAGAGTTTTTTTCGTTCAATCGCGTCGAGGATTGCCTGCAGGTTGGTTCCGTTTCCGGAAACCAGGACTCCGAGTCGGAGCGGTAATCTCATAAGATGCTTAAAGACGGTTCTCCTTTTTTGCGTTCCACGATCTCTCCGATCAACCAGGCCTCTTCCTGAAGACTCTTCAGGCGCTGAAGGATATCCTCCACCTCAGGGGCTGGCACCACCAACATCAGGCCGATTCCACAGTTGAAGACCCGTTGCATTTCTTCTTCCTCGACCTTCCCCTCTTTTTGAAGCCAGGTGAATAACGGCGGGCGGGGCCAGTTTGAAAGCCGGATCTCGGCACGGCACTGGGCCGGCAGGACCCGAGGCAGGTTTTCCAGAAGGCCGCCGCCGGTGATATGGGCGATCCCATGCAGGGAAAAATCTCTCTTCAGATTCATGACCGTATTGACATAAATCCGTGTCGGCATCAGGAGGGACTCCCCCAGGGAGGTTTTCAACTCCTTGGGGTGATCTTTCAGGGAGGCCTTCGCCTCCTTGAGAATCTTCCTCACGAGGGAATAACCGTTTGAGTGGCAACCGGAAGAGCCGATCCCGATAATCTTGTTGCCGATGGAGATGGAGGAGCCGTCGATGATCTGGTCGCGGTCAACGATCCCGACCGTAAAACCAGCCATGTCAAAGTCGCCGTCCCGGTAAATAGAAGGCATCTCGGCCGTTTCACCGCCGATTAACGAACAGTTGATGTCGGCACAGGCCTTGGCAATCCCCCGAACAACCGTTGCGGCCGCTTCGATATCCAGTTTGCCGGAGGCATAGTAGTCGAGGAAGAAGAGCGGTTCTGCCCCAAGACAGAGGACATCATTTACGCACATCGCAACAAGATCGATACCGATGGTATCAAACCGGTTCATCTCCACCGCGATAAGGATCTTGGTGCCGACCCCATCGGTTGAGGAGACGAGGACCGGATTGGTGTACTTTAATTTGTTGACCTGGAAGAGGCCGGCAAAGTGACCGAGCCTTGAAAGGACCTCGGGACGCTCGGTTTTCTTGAGGAACGGTTTGATTTTTTGGACAAACCGGTTGCCGGTGTCGATGTCAACACCAGCTTCCTTGTAGGGGCTATGAGGTGCTTTCATGGTCGGTTTTCAGGGGGAGAGCGGTATCTCCCCCTGAGTCAAAAGTCAATAAAATTCAATTCCTTGCCAACGGTTTTCAGATGTGGTAGAGGATTTCTGGAAAGGGATCAGGGTTAATAATGACACGGGCGACAAAAAAGCGACACCCACCCAAGAAAAAAAATGAGAAAGAGCTAAAAACTCTTCAGAAGCTGGTGGGGCAGATTTCCCGGGCCAAGCAGATGTGGCAGGCGACCTTTGATTCCATCCTGGATCCGGTTATGATCATCAATCAGGGCTACGAGATCGAACGGGCCAATCTCGCCTCGGCCGGCAAGTCCCAGGTGGGGATCCGTCAGATGATCGGCCGGCATTGTTACGAGGTTTTTGCCAAGAGAGATTCCATTTGTCCGGGTTGTCCTTTGGCCAGTACCCTGAGGATTGAGAGCCCCAATGAGGTCTTCATTGATCGGTTAATGCCCAATAGGGATTTTCAGGTCTCTTCGTACCCCTTTGGCGGGAAGAAAAGTGTGGTGCATCATTACCGGGATGTTACCGAGGAGAAGATCCTCCAGCAAAAACTGATGCAGAATGAAAAAATGGTCGCCTTGGGGATGTTGGCCGGCGGGGTGGCTCACGAGATCAATAACCCGTTGGGGGGGATTCTGGCCTTCACACAGCTGGCGATGAGGGAACTGGAGCCGGCTCATGCCGTTCGTGATGATTTGAAGGAGATTGAAGGAGCGGCGATCCGGTGCAAAAAGATTGTGGAGAACCTCCTCAACTTTTCCAGGCAGACGAAAGACTCCGACAGGATGGAGGTCGATCTCAATGAAGCGGTCGAAAAGATCCTTCCCCTCCTGCGCCTCAAGTTCAAGTCGCGCGGTGTTGAGGTGCAAACCGATTACGAAAAAAGGCTCCCTCTTGTTTGTGGCAATGAAAGCCGCATCCAGCAGGTGGTGGTGAATCTTCTAACCAACGCCTTCCAGGCGATGCCACAGGGAGGAATCATTTTTGTCAAAACCCTGCCGGCCTCCGGAGGACAAGTGGGTCTGGTTGTCCGTGATACGGGGACCGGCATTCGGAAGGAACACCTGCCCCGGATCTTTGACCCTTATTTTACGACCAAGGCGGTTGGTGAAGGGACCGGGCTTGGACTTTCGATCTCTTACAGTATTGTTGTGGAGCATGGCGGCCGGATTGAAGTGACGAGTGAGTGGGGGCGAGGGAGTGCCTTTACGGTGGCACTGCCGATTGCGAGGGTAGGGGCGACCGGCCCGGTCGCCCGTACAAAAACGGAGGGAATTCTATGAGACCCAAAATTTTGATTATTGACGATGAAGAGATCATCCGGAAGGCGCTGGAGAAATACCTGACCAGCCTCAATTATGATGTCATGACGGCTGAGGATGGGGAAAAGGGGCTTGCCCTGGCCAAGGAGTCCTCGGCGGATGTGGCGCTGATCGATATGATGATGCCCAAGCTCTCCGGCATTGAATTGGTCCGGCGCCTGAAAGAGGTGAGTCCAAACCTTGTCTGCATCGTGATGACCGCCTACGGAACGATCCCCTCGGCGGTGGAGGCGGTCAAGGCGGGGGCCTATCACTACCTGACCAAGCCGTTCGAGCTGGAAGATATCGGTTTGTTGATCAGCAAGGCGCTGGAACACAGGAGCCTTCGTGAGGAAAACAGGGAGCTCAAGCGCCAGATCCGGCAGAAATACCGCTTTGACAACATCATCGGGGTCTCTCCCCAGATCCAGGAGGTGTTGCGGACGATCCATAAAGTGGCGGCGAGCGATTCCACCATTCTGGTTTTGGGTGAATCCGGTACCGGGAAAGAGCTGGTGGCCCGTGCCATCCATTATAATTCACAACGGGCGGATAAACCGCTCGTCCCAGTCAACTGCGGTGCCATCCCGGAAGAATTGCTGGAGAGTGAACTGTTTGGCCATATGAAGGGCTCTTTTACGGGGGCGATTGCCAACAAGCAGGGACGATTTGAAGTGGCCGACAAAGGGACGATCTTTTTAGACGAGATCGGTGACATGAGCCCGAAACTCCAAGTCAAGATCCTGCGGGTCCTGCAGGAGAGAAAATTTGAGCCGGTCGGCTCGACAAAATCACACGAAGTGGATGTCCGGATCATCGCCGCCACCAACCGGAACCTCGAAGAGGCGGTACAGAGGGGGCAGTTTCGGGAGGATCTGTTTTACCGCTTGAATGTCATCCCCTTGCGAATCCCGCCGCTCCGAAGCCGCAAGGCAGATATCCCCGTCTTTGTCAAACATTTCGTCCAAAAATGCAACGACGAGAATGGGAAAAAGGTTGACGGGTTTTCCGAGGAGGCGATGGTCAAGATCCTGAGGTATGGCTGGCCGGGGAACGTGAGGGAACTTGAAAACCTTGTCGAACGGATGGTGATTCTCAAAGGACAGGGGATCATCCAGGTGGAAGACCTGCCGTCGCACCTCTTTGAGGAAAAGACCCCCGATTTTTTTACAAGCATTGTCATTCCGGATAAGGGGATCTCCTTCAAGAGCCTCGTTGCCGACTTTGAGTCGGAGTTGATCCTGAAGGCGCTTCAGAAGACGGGGGGGAACAAGAACAAGGCGGCGGCGCTTTTACGCCTCAATCGGACAACCCTTGTGGAAAAGATCAAAAAGAAACAGTTGGATAAGGAGGCAGTGAATTAAATGGAAAAAGGTCTCGTTTTGATTGTTGATGACGATCCTTCGATAGCGAAGGCGTTGGAAAAACTCGTTCGTGAAGACGACTTTCTCGCTTTTTCCGTGAACAACGGGATGGAGGCGACACAGCTTCTGGCCAAAAGGGAGATTGATGTGGCCCTGGTGGACCTCAATCTGCCAGGGTTTTCCGGTTTGCAGATCCTTCAGTTTATCAAAAACAACCGGTACCTGACTGAGGTGATTTTGATCACCGGGAGTGCCACCATCGATACGGCGGTTTCCTCCCTGAAACAGGGGGCCTACGATTACCTGACAAAGCCTTTTGACAACATGGACCGTGTTTTGAACACCGTCCGCAAGGCCTGGGAGAAAGAACAGCTGTTAAAGAGGGTTCAGAACCTGGAAAGCGGTGGTGATCGTCGTCGGGACTCCTTCCAGGGGATTATCGGGCGGAGTGCCAAGATGCAGGAGCTCTTCCGGTTGGTGGAAAATGTGGGGCACAGTGAGAGCAATATTCTTGTTCTGGGGGAGTCGGGGACCGGCAAGGAGCTTTTTGCCAGGGCCCTCCATGAAACGAGCCCTCGGGCCTCCAAGGCGTTTGTGGTGATCAACTGTTCCGCCCTTTCGGAAAATCTTTTGGAGACCGAGCTGTTTGGGCACAAGAAGGGTTCCTTTACGGGGGCGATCAGTGACAAAAAGGGGTTGTTTGAAGAGGGGAACGGAGGGACGGTTTTTCTGGATGAAATTGGCGAAATCTCACCGATGATGCAGGTCAAACTGCTCCGGGTCCTTCAGGATGGCGAGGTGAAACCGGTCGGGGGGACGGAGGCCAAGCATGTCGATGTCCGTCTGATTGCCGCCACCAATCGGGATCTCTATCAACGGGTCAAGGAGGGAAAGTTCCGGGAGGACCTTTATTACCGGCTGAACGTTGTCAGCTTCCAGGTCCCGCCGCTTCGCGACCGGATGGAGGATGTCCCGCTCCTGGCCTACCATTTTCTCCAGCGGTATGCCGAGAAGACAGGGAAAAAAGTGACGAAGATTTCGGTGGATGCGATGCAGACCTTTCAGGAATACCGGTGGGTCGGGAACGTCCGTGAACTGGAAAATGTGATTGAACGGGCCGTTGTGATGACCACCTCTGAGACAATCACCGCCCGTGACCTTCCCCCCGCCCTTCTGGGGCAGATTTTTTATCTGTCAGAAGACCAGAACCACCGTGACCTGATCCACTTGACCTATCAGGAGGCCAAGGACAAAGCGGTCTCCCTCTTTAACAAGACCTATATCGCCACCCTTCTGCAACGGGCCGGGGGGAATATTTCCGTTGCCTCGGCGCGGGCCGGCATGGATCGCAGCAATTTCAAAAAAATCCTCAAGAAGTGCGGCATCAATATCACCGAATTCAAGAAAGGAGGGGGATCATGAGTCCGATTAACGTCCTCCTCCTCAGTTATGGGGCCTCTCCCGACAAGAAACTGGTGGCCGGTCTGAAAAAGGGTGATTCACCCAAGGGCGATTCGCCCCATCGGGTGTCACCCAAGGGGGATTTACCCGATGGGGATTTCAATCTTACGGAGGCAAGCCCCGATCTCCTGCCGTCACTCTTGGGGCGTTTCCGTCCGGACGTTCTCCTTCTCTATTTTAGCCAGAAAGAGGGGAGGGAAAAGGGGATTGATCTCTTGCGTCGTCTCAAGTCACAGCAGACGGAACTGCCGGTGATCTGCCTGTCGCCACTGGCCGAACTGGAGGGGGCTGTTTCGACGATGAAAATGGGGGCCTGGGATTATTTCGGAACCCCTCCGGACCTCCCGCGTCTGAAAAAATCAATCCGGGAGGCGGCGGAGAGACACCGGCTTGTTCAAAAGTTTTCTGTCCTGGAAAGCCAGGTCGGCTGGCAAGGGAAGTTTGATGATATCGTCGGGGTTTCACCGATCATGCAGGAGATCTTTCACATGGTCCAGACTGTGGCCAAGAGTCATGCGACAGTCCTCATCCTTGGCGAGAGCGGCACCGGCAAGGAATTGATCGCCAAGGCGATCCACGGTCACTCGGAACGGACGACGAACCGGTTTATTGATATCAATTGCGGCGCCATCCCGAAGGAGCTGTTGGAAAATGAACTCTTTGGTCATGAAAGGGGTTCTTTCACCGGCGCCGACAGGCAGTATATCGGCAGTTGCGAGAGGGCCAATGGCGGGACCCTTTTCTTGGACGAGATCAGCGAAATGGACCCCTCGCTGCAGGTTAAACTCCTGCGTGTCTTGCAGGAGAGGAGTTTTACCCGTATCGGTGGTACCAGCCGGGTCACCGTTGATATTCGGGTCATTGCGGCCACCAATAAAAATATCCGGGCCGAGGTCGAAAAGGGGCATTTTCGGGAAGATCTTTACTACCGCCTGAATGTGGTGCCGATCCAGATCCCCCCGTTGCGCTCTCGACGGGAGGATATCCCGTTTCTTGCCAGGCACTTTCTCCAGCAGTATTGTCAGAAGAACAACAAGCGGTTCAAGGAGTTTACCGCAGAATCCCTGGAGGCGCTGGTCAACTACGACTGGCCGGGGAATGTTCGCGAACTGGAAAACGCCGTTGAACGGTTGGTGGTTCTCCATGACGATACGCGGGTCAAACTTTTTCATCTCCCCCGCTTTGTCCAGCAGTCAGAAAAGAGGGAGGTTGAAAAAAGCGATTCCTCTTCTTCCTTTGTTTTTGATCCTTTTCAGAAAGTCCTTCCCCTGGAACTGGTGGAGCGGTACGCCATTGAGGCGGCGGTGACCCAATGTGGAGGGGATATCGCGGCGGCGGCCAAGAAACTGGATATCGGTCAGGCGACCCTCTACCGCAAACTCAAAAGATACGGGGTTCCCGTCTAAATGTTTGCCCTGATCCTCGCCGGCGGCCAAGGGACAAGACTCTGGCCCCTCTCGCGTAAAAAGAGGCCCAAGCAGTTTCTCCCATTGGTTGGTAAAAAACCACTCCTCTGTGAAACGGTTGGTCGGCTTCTTCCTCTTTGCCCTCGAAGGAAAATTTTTACCATCGCACCGGTTGCGGAGTCCGTTTGGGTCCGGCGGCTCCTTCCCACTCTACCGCAGAAGAACATTCTTATCGAACCGGCGGGGCGAAACACGGCACCGGCGATCGGTTTTGCTCTTTGGCATCTGGTGCAACGATTTCCCGACGAGGTGGCGGTGATCCTGCCGGCTGACCATGCGATCCGCGATGCCGCGAAGTTCCGAAAAATCCTTCGAAAAGGGGAAAAATTTTTAAAACGGCACGATGGAATCCTTACTTTGGGGATGAAGCCGACTTCGCCTCACACCGGCTATGGGTATATTCAGAAAGGGGTTTCTGTTAACGGATCGATTTATCGGGTGAAACGGTTCCGTGAAAAGCCCGATCTCAAAACGGCCAGGAAATACCTGAAAAGTGGCGACTATTTTTGGAACGGCGGCATTTTCATCGGAAAAATCCAGTTTTTTCTGAATGAATTTAAAAAACAAAATCCAGGGATGCTCCAAAAATTAAAATCTAAAAATGGTTATCGTTCGCTGAAACCAGTTTCTATTGACTACGCTATCATGGAAAAAACAAAACGAGCCTTTGTGATCCCTGCCGCGATCGGTTGGAGCGATATCGGCAGTTTCACGGAACTGGCTAAGTGGCACATTGATAAATTGTATGAATCATTATTTCCAAAAACTCCTCGAGCGCGAATATTTTGGGATGAAGCTGGGCTTAGGTAAGATCCAAAAGGTCCTGGAAGGGCTCGGCCATCCGGAAAGAAAATTTCCTTCGATCCATATCGCCGGAACGAATGGCAAAGGCTCGACCGCCGCGATGATCGCTTCTGTCTTGAAGAAGGCCGGATTCCGGGTCGGTCTCTATACCTCTCCGCACCTTGTCGATTTCCGCGAACGGGTTCAGATCGACGGTGAGATGATTGCGAAAAAGGAATGTGAGGCCCTTATTGAGGAATTACAAAGATTAGAAAAAAATGTAGGGGCGCCCCTTGGCACGCCCCTCTCGTTTTTTGAATTCATGACGGTATTGGCCTTTCTTTATTTTTCCAGGCAGAAAGTCGACATCGCAGTGATCGAAACCGGGCTTGGTGGGCGTTTCGATGCGACCAACGTCCTCAATCCCCTTGTTTCTGTTATCACGACCATCGGTCTGGACCATACCGAACATCTTGGCAAAACCTTGGAGGCGATTGCCTTTGAGAAGGCAGGGATCATCAAACCGGGGGTGCCGGTGGTTTGCGGGGAGATGTCCCCTGAAGCGTTGGGGGTGATACGCAATGTGGCTCAGGGGTGTAAGTCTCCCTTTGCAGGGGTGGGTGGCGAGGGTCGGGCGCCCGGCCGAGCGGAACGGGTGAGCCCGGTTGGGCGGAAGGGTGAATCACCCAACCTGAGACAGGACCCATCCCCAATTTCCCTTCTCGGTCATCACCAACAAAAAAACGCCGCTTGTGCGCTAGCGGCAATTGAAATTTTGAAAGAAAAAGGGTGGCCGATCCCTGCGGAAGCGATTATTTTTGGTTTGAAAAATACGAAGTGGCCCGGTCGGTTGGAGATGATTTCCAAAAATCCGCCACTCCTTTTGGATGGCGCCCACAACCCGCAGGCGATGGCCGCCTTGCGGCTTTTTCTGGAGGAAGAGTATCGATCGGTTCCGATCACACTGGTCTTGGGGGTGATGGCCGATAAAGATATTCGGGGCCTCTTGGATGAAATTGTCCCGTTGGCGGATCAGGTGATCACGACGAGACCCAATTCCAGGAGGGCGCTCGACCCTTCTGTCCTGGCGGAGATGGTAAGGGGGTATGGGAAAGAGGTCGTGGTGACGAAGAATGTAAAAGAGGCGATGGAAAAAACTATCTCCCCTCCCTTGATGGGAGGGGATGAAGGGGAGGGTGGCCACGGGATCACCCTCTCCCCAACCCTCCCCCCTCAAGGGGGAGGGGGATTGACGGTTATCACCGGCTCTCTTTTTACCGTCGGCGAGGCGAGGGAATTATTTGTGAATCGTGACTACTCTCAAAGGCGCTGATCTCTTTTTCGTGGGCCAAACTCAAACCAATTTCATCCAACCCATTCACCAGTTTTTCTTTTGTCGCCGGATCGATCTCAAAGTGAAATGAAATCTCCTCTGGGAGATGGAGCACCACTCTTTGTTCCAGCAGGTCGATGGTTGCCTGAAGCCCTTCGTACCGTCCGACCATCTGGAAGATCTCTTCAACCTCCGCCTCCTGCAACTCCACGGTCAATAGACCGTTTTTGGCACTGTTACTGCGAAAAATATCGGCGAAGGCCGGCGTCATTCCTTTTTTAGGGGCAATCACCGCCGCAAAACCGTATTGGACAATCGCCCAGACCGCATGTTCCCGACTGCTCCCGCAACCGAAGTTATTTCGGGTGACGAGGATCCGGGCGTTCTTGAAACGGGTGGCGTTCAATTCAAAAGACGGGTTCGGTTTTCCGTCGGAGAGGATGCGCCAATCAAAAAAGAGGTTTTCACCGTAACCGGTCCGCCGGATCGATTTCAGGAACTGCTTGGGAATGATCTGGTCCGTATCGACATTGGCCCTGTCGAGCGTCGCGATCAGACCGTGGTATTTTGTGAAAGATTTCATATTTCCCTCACCCTCTTAAGATAATCAGGATAATATTTCCCCCTCTCCCGCCAGGGGGAGAGGGCTCAAGATCTCTCTTTTTATTTTTTCAATCACCTCATCGAGTCTTTTCTCAACCTCTTCACTTCTGAAACGCAAGATTCTGAACCCCTCATCCCTAAGGTGAGATTCGCGTTGCCCATCGTATTTCTTCTGATCCGGATTTTCATGAATGCCCCCGTCAATTTCTATAACGAGTCGCCTCTCAAAACAGCAGAAATCGACAATATAATGATCGATCGGTTCTTGTCGTCTGAATTTAACCCCCAGTTTCTGATAGCGGAGGGCGTGCCACAGCTTGGACTCACTTAGCGTCCCAATTTGTCTTAACCAGCGTGCCTTATCTACCGTGCTTGAGCCCATTTTCCCCCTCACCCTTCACTGTCTCAACGGTTATCGCGTCCCTCTCCCGCCGAGGGGAGAGGGCTCGTGAAGCGCTTTGAATAAAATGCTAATGTTGATTCATATCTCTTTTGGCATTCTTTTGGAGAACGATCTTTAAGAAACGTGATGTCTTTCTCTGAACAAAGATAATCCCAAGCCCATTGAGGCAAGCTTTTTGATACAGTGGGCCAGTCCAGAACCCACCTTTCTTGACAACCATCCTCAACGGGAACGAGAAATCTGGTGATATAAGGCGAATCTGGTAGCAATTTGCCATAATGAGTTTCTACCGAGTCACAAAGCGAAACACCTAACCATTTTTGTGATGATTCAAGTTCATTAGCTTCGCATATTTGATTCAAACGTCTGAGCACATTAACTTTATCTTGAAGAGTATAACTCGGATCATTGATCCACTCGCAGTAACCAAGAATATCAAACAAAGTTAGTAGGACACTGTTTTTCATTAACACTGGGTACCTCTAGCCCTCTCCCATTATCGGGAGAGGGGAGTTGCCATCGCGACCCCATGGATGGGTGAGGGTTTTCATTCCCATTTTCTCACATCCACAAAATGCCCCTCGATGGCGGCCGCGGCCGCCATCTCCGGGCTAACAAGATGAGTCCGTCCCCCCTTGCCTTGGCGCCCTTCAAAGTTCCGGTTGGAGGTAGAAGCGGCCCGTTGGCCGGGGAGTAGCTGGTCCGGATTCATCGCGAGGCACATACTACAACCGGGTTCCCGCCATTCGCAACCAGCCTCCTTGAAAATTTTATGCAACCCTTCCGCTTCTGCGGCCTGCTTCACCTTTTGTGAACCGGGGACCACGAGGACCTGAACCTTAGGATTTCTCTTTTTCCCCTTGAAAATCCTGGCGGCGGCCCGGAGGTCTTCAATGCGGGAATTGGTGCAACTCCCGATGAAGACAACATCGATCGGAATTTCTGTTATCTTTGCCCCCGGTTTAAGCCCCATGTAGTCGAGGGCCCTCTCCGTATCTTTATTCTCAGGCTTGGGGACTCGGCCATCGACATCAGCCACCATTCCGGGATTGGTCCCCCAGGTGACCTGAGGGGCAATTTTTGAGGAATCGAGAGAGATCTCTTTATCAAATTTGGCCCCGGCATCGGTCGGCAAATTTCTCCAGAAGTGGATTGCATCTTCCAATTGTTTTCCTTTTGGCGAAAAAGGGCGACTGGGTTCCCCAGCCTTATTTGTGCTGATAAAATCAAAAGTTGTTTCATCCGGGGCGATCATCCCGGCCCGGGCGCCCGCTTCAATACTCATGTTGCAGAGGGTCATTCGACCCTCCATTGAAAGAGAGCGGATTGCCTCGCCACAATATTCAAGGACGTGACCGGTCCCGCCGGCGGTGCCGATCGTGCCGATCAATTTTAAGATGAGGTCTTTCGCGGTGACCCCTTTGGAGGGTTTTCCCGAAAACTCCACCTTAAAAACCTTCGGTTTCTTTTGGACCAGACACTGGGTGGCCAAAACATGCTCCACCTCTGAGGTTCCGATCCCGAAGGCCAAGGCCCCAAAGGCGCCGTGGGTCGAGGTGTGGCTGTCGCCGCAGACGACCGTTGTTCCGGGGAGGGTGAGTCCCAGTTCCGGGCCGATTACATGGACAATCCCTTGCTCGTTACTATCCAAATCATAGAGGGTGATCCCAAATTCCTGGCAGTTCTTGCGCAACGCCTCGATCTGGGCCCGGGCGATCTCATCGGTGATATTCATCCGGTCGATCGTCGGGACGTTATGGTCCATCGTGGCAAAGGTCAGTTCCGGCCGGCGGACCTGACGGTGAGCTGTTCTTAAACCTTCGAACGCTTGAGGACTGGTCACTTCATGGACGAGGTGACGGTCTATATAAAGGAGGGTGGTGCCATCGGAGAGCTCTTTGACCTTGTGACGGTTCCAGACCTTTTCAAAGAGGGTTTGGGGCATTGCAAAAATGCTATGAGGGAAGAAGCAGTTTTTCAACAAAAAAGTCTTGATTCATTATGAATTTTATAGAATAATAATGAATAAAAGGAGGCTTCATGGCAAAAACAGTTACCTTGCGGATTGAAAATCCTGTTTACAGGACCTTTATCAATCGCGCTAATGCTGAAAAACGGTCGCTGTCTAATTTTATTGAAATGGCAGTTCTTCAATATGCCCGAATGTCCGAACTGATTGAAGAAGAGGAGATGGAAGAAATTCTTTCCGACAAAACCCTTCTCCGTCGTTTGAAAAGGGGGTCCCGCGATACGGCCGCCCGCCGTGGGAGACTCGTTGGCTAGATACCAAGTTTTTGAGACGAAAAACTTTCTTCAAAACGTCAGGGAGATCGCGCCACAGCGATTTGCCCCGCTGGAACAAAAATTGAGGTTGTTTGTTTATCCCCAGTTGAGGGAAGAACCTCATTTTGGGCCCCAAATCAAGAAGCTTCGCGACTGGCAACCCCCCACGTGGCGTTATCGCATCGGCGATTGGCGTTTCTTTTATCAGATTAATGAGAAAGAGAAACTGGTTTTCATGACCGCGGCCCACCATCGCAAAGAAGCTTATCGTTAAACGGGTTTGTTCCGAATCTTTTCAACAATAACCGTCTGCCGTCACGCAGACCTGGATCGATTTGGTTTTGGTCCTGGTATCCCCTCGGGAATCGGTGACAGTCAGTTCAACCCGGTAGGTATCCCCTTTGGTCACCGGGAGGGAGGTGATCTCTCCTACCGCTTGGGTGTTGGTATTCAGAAACTTCCAGTTGTAGAGATAAGGGGAGGAGCCGCCGCCGATAACCAACGCCCTTAAATCCATGAAGCCGCTGTCACCCCCTGCCGGAAGCCATCGATAGCTAAAGCTGATTCCTATCTCCATGGTGGATTCCCCGCTTGGGGGAGGCGCTGGCGGAGGGGGGGTAGGGTTGGGGGATGGTTCCGGAGAGGGGACCGGTGGCGGTGGGGGGCCTTCCGGGACGATATTAAAGGAGATCTTTTTTTCAATCAGACAAGGGCCTCCTCTGTCATCCTCCGGACAAATGGGGGTTGTTTCGGAGAGGTCCCAAGAGAGGAGGACTGGTTCTCCCGGCCTGATCCCTTCCTTTTTGGTCGCTTGGAGTTTGGCCGGTTTTCCGATGAGGACGGTCCCCTTGTCATCCAACTGGGACTGGGAGGCCTGACTCGGTGGCACCTGACAGGTGAGGGTCAGTACGGTAGACTCGGTCGGCTTGATCTCGTAATTCTCTGCCTTGATCGGGACGGCGACGGGATCACCGGCCAGCCCGGAAAGGGTACAGGCGGTCTCTCCCTGGGCCTCTTTTTTATCGCTGTCGCTGCAAGCGGCCAGCATAACCGTGACTAAGATTAAAACCGGATGAATTTGCCCCATACACATCCTTTGCCGCAGTATTGTAATTACTGTTTTCATAAAACCAGACGTAGTCACTATTCGCAGAAGCTAACGGAACTTAGTGTGTCGTTGAAATCTCCAGTATAGCCGCTAGACCTATAGTTGGTTCTGGCATATTCTCCAACATCGGACACCTCTTGACCGCGACTAAGACTAAAACCGAATGAGTTTCGGTCATACTCACCGTTCACCTCATTGTAATTACCATTTTCATAAAACCAGACGCAGTCACCGATAGAAGAGTCAGGTCCCTTGATGACCTTTATGGATGAGGTGCGGTCGTTGAAAGTAAGCCCACTTGCTTCTATAGCGGGACCGCCAATACAGTTGTCGTCGTTACAACTCCAATTGTCATTGTATTCGGACCCAAGGTAGGGATAGTCTTTAATAACGGTCCGATGCTCTCCCCTGAAGTCGATATGTTCATACAGCTCTACAATAAGAGGGATTGATTTGTTCCATCGATGACTGGGAGGAGTCCCCTGGCACCGACCGTCTTCTCCCATCGAGTGGTAGAATTTGATGGAACTGATTTCATTACTGAAGTTTGTGTAGGTCCCCGCTTGTAGCGAGCTACAACGCCCTTGGTAGTTATCACCCGAACAGAAGGCGACGGTCCCTTCCCACCCATTGGGACCGATCCAAATCTTGACGGAACGGATCTTATCGTTCATCTCCCTCCCAACCGAGCGAGTGGAGTCAACGTAGGTACGGTGGACCCCTTGGAAGTTTGCCTCTTCCCAGGCCTGGACCACAAAGAAGACTGGCTGTCGGCCGTCATCATATACAGTTTCAGGACATCGGCTGGGCGTAGGCGGTGTAGAAGGAACACGCAGGTCGTCTACGGCATTTCTGAAAATATTGAAGGCCCTTGAGAAAAGACCGGCATTGTATCGGCGACTAGAATCAACGACTGGTGGAGGGGGAGGTGGTGGCGGTGGAGGCGGGGGGGGAGGTGGTGGCGGTGGGGGCACTTCGCCAGGTTTCACGTTAATAGTGAGAGTTTTTTCAATAGTGCAGGGCTGATCTTTTTCATTTTCAGGACAGACCGGAGTTCCACCGGACATGTCCCATGAAAGAGAAATCGATTCGCCGGGTTGGATCTCCTCTTTTTTGCTCGCCTGTAATTTTGCCCCCTTGGCTACCACCACACTGCCGCTCTCATCCAACTGGGACTGGGCCGCCTGGCTGGGGGGGACCTGACAGGTAATGGTGAGAGTCGTACTCTCGGTCGGCTTGATCTCGTAGCTGTCTGCCTTGATCGGGACGGTGACGGGATCGCCGGCCAGCCCGGAAAGGGTACAGGCGGTCTCTCCCTGGGCCTCTTTTTTATCGTTGTCGGAACAGGCGAAAGAAAGAAGAAGGAGAGGGAGAAAAAGGAGAAATACCGGCAACTTTTTTATCTTCAGTATTCGCATTTATCACCTCTACGGGTGCATTCTTGTCCCCTGATGGTTACAGCCTCGATATCATCATGGATATTTGTATCATCATTGTTCTTGAAGTTAATAGTGCTGAGGTCAGGGTAATTACCTCTGGCTCGTCCATTCACCTTCAGAAATTGATAACCATCCTTGTAGTTTTTACTCTCCCAAACCTTTACTTTGGCATGATCGTTGAAGTCGGGTCCTTTTCTCACCTTGGCCGAGGAGGCCCTGTTATTAAAGTCCATGTCATCAAGGTTTCCTATGTCGTGAATGATACGGACAATATCACCGCTATAATTTTTGTCCTGATATAAATAGAGGATGATTGGAATCTTATGAGACCATACATGAGATTGCCCTCGAAGATCGTCCGCCTCGCGGCAACCGCGAACCAGTTTATATTTTATTGATTGAACACGGGTGGTCAAACGGTTATTGCCCCTCCAAAAACGTTCAAAATCAGGATATTTACCCGGTACCAATTCAATAGAACTCCCTCGATCATCAGTATTATAGTTTTGATCGCCATAAACTCTGATTTTATCTCCGTTGCAATAATTGGGTCCCTTCCATATCTTTATAGAACCGACCCCATCCCAGTTGGTGTCTCTTACACTATGGACGAAGGTGCCCCAGCTACCCCCAAAATTAACTTTGCTGTAGAGTTTAACAACAAGGGCGACCCTTTTTCTTCCATCGGTGTAGCTTCGTGGCCTTAAAGACGGTACGACGGTGGCGACATAACCCGCTGGGGCCTCCACTACCAAAACGGCTGTTTCTGTCTCATCCTCATCGGCATCATCATCGTCGTTGCTACGACCACCCCCAGCGTTACCACCCCCCGTTCCTCCGGCCCCGCAATCGGGGTCGTTAGCGTCGGTGAAGCCATCTTGATCGTTATCGATCCCATCAATGCAGTTTTCCGCAGAAGGGGGAGGATTGCCACCGCCGGCAACATCTCCGTTGCCCGGGTCATCATCGTCATTGTCATCTTCACCGGGGCCTTCACCGTTACTCCCACCGTCCCCGCTACCGGTGCCACTGTTGCTTCCTCCGTCGCCCTCACTATCATTCCCTGTACAATCCACCGGGCATTTATTGGCATCTTCTCCAGTTTCACAAACCATATTCCCGCAAACACTCCCCCCCGGTGCGACGGTGCCGACTTGGACAGTAATCGTTTGTTCAAGGGTGCAGGACTCCTTTTCACCGGCTGTCGGCTGGGGATTCCCTTCCATCGCCTTTGTACCATTGACCACCGTTCCGCGGGCAGGGGGAGGGGGAGCAATATCTTTTAAGGCCCCTCCCTCATCGGTGGGGGGACAGGTGCACTGGGAACAATCCCACGAGAGAGAGATCTCGACCTTATCCGGTTTATCAGATTTTTTCATCGCCTTCATATTGGCTGAGGTGATGACGATCTTTCCTTCCTCGGAGGGTTGGGATTCAGGTGCCGGCGGAAGCCCCATGCAGGAAAGGGTCGCGGTTCCTGACTCTGTAAAGGTGAGAGAGATATTATCTCCCTTGACCGGGACAGGTGTGGGATTCTGAATGGCTGAAGAACTGAGTGTGCAGGCAATCTCCGATTTCTTTGCGCTGTCGGAACAGGCCAAAAGAGAGAAGGAGAGAATCAAGACAAAAGTTGTGAGAATAATTTTCATCGTTAGAATGAATAAAAAAGTTCTTTAATGACACCACCGACCTTGCCGATCCACCATCCAATCCCCCCCTTTTGGTAATTGTCTCGTTCAGGGAAATTGACCTCACGCCCGTTGGTCAATTTGACCATGACCTGATAGCTGGCGACATGCCAGGGGTCATCCAACTCAGGACCGGTCGTCTGTTCAACGCATTTTTTATTTCCACACTCGTCTTCCCAATAAGCACGACAGTGCGTATTCCGCTGGTCAGGATTGTCCTGTCTTTGAACGCCGCTGGCACGGATGTAAAGACGGTATCTTCGAACGTTTTCTGCCGAAAGATTCGCAACTCCGAATTGACAGGTGAGGGAAGAGAGACTTCGTGAATTGCCCGAGCACTGGGCCCCGGCATAGGTCCAGAAATAGGGCCGATCACGCCACATCGTATATTTTAGGGCCTTGATGCATCCCTCCCGGGAGTTCTGGGGACAGAGATCTACATAGTAGCAACCGAATCCAGGGGCGCTACCCATCCCCGCCTCCTGGGCATTGGAGGTCTTCAGTGTCAGAAAGATATCAGAAACTCGGTCGCTGGCGCTAAAGTGTGGGGCCGCCTCTTCGGTGACGACTTGTGCCTGACCGGGACCGACCCACCGCGCTACCGGTCTGCTGTTATTCCCACCGCCGCCAGCACCCGCCGCTCCGCAATCGGTGTCATTGGCATCCACGAGCCCATCGGCGTCATCATCAATCCCGTTAGAGCAGTTCTCCGCTGTTGGTCCAGGAGGAGCCGGCGGCGGTGGGGGAGGCGTTGATCCGGTACAATCGGCCGGGCAGTTGGTGGCATCCTCACCAGTTTCACAGCTTCCGTTGCCGCAGGTGGGGCCGCCGGGGGCGGTAGTCCCGACCTGAACATTGATCGTCTGTTCGAGTGTGCAGTCCCCTTTATCATCCACCGACAGAGTCGGCTCCCCTTCCATTGTCTTTGTGCCATCCACGACGGTGGCACGGGCCGGAGGGGGGGGAGCGATATCTTTCAAGGCCTCTCCCCCATTGGCAGGGGGACAGGTGCACTGGGAACAATCCCACGAGAGAGAGATCTCTACCTTATCCGGTTTATCAGATTTTTTCATCGCCTTCATGTTGGCCGAGGTGGTGACGATTTTTCCTCCGGCATCCACAGAGGGTTGGGATTCTGGTGCAGGAGGGAGACCCATGCAGGAAAGGGTCGCGGTCCCGTTCTCCGTGAAGGTGAGTGAAACATTTTCGGCCTTGACTGCTACTTGTGTTGGGGCCTGGATGGCCGAGGAACCGAGCGTGCAGGTGATGGTTGATTTCTTTTCTGAATCGGAACAGGCAAGTGCCAGGAGGCAGATGGAAAGAACCCAACCGGTTTTAAAAGCTGTTTTCATAAGAACCTCCGACCCCTATTTTCGGCCCTTGGACCAAGCCAAGTTGCCGCGGCAACCTCCATCCTTAATAGAAGCAAACCCCATGCCATAGGCTCTTAATTATTAACCATTTGTTTTTACTTGGTTTTATTAATGCTGAGTGGTTCTTAAAGGCCCAAAAACCGCCAATATTTTGACAGGTTTTGTCAAATTGAGAATCTCTTGAAGGAGGTTTAGGAAAGGAATTCCCCTGACCAGAGTTTCTCGCAAAACATCTTCCAATGGATCAGCTCAATGCCTTGCGTTGTTTTACGATGCACTTCTTCCTGGCTCACCAGACAGGCCCGGCCCACCTTGTGTTCTTCCAAAAGGGCTTTCATTCCCTTCAAATGGCCCTCCGTCACTTTTTTGGCCGACTTGAATTCAAGGGCGACAGCCATCGAGCCGATGATAATATCCACTTCGTAACCTGTGGTGGTTCTCCAGAACGTCAGAGGATCGTCCCTTCCCTTGTAGGAAAGAAAGGCGCGGATCTCTTCAATCAGAAAGTGTTCAAAGGCATTGCCATAAATATCGGTTCCGGGAACAACCTCACGAATTTCCGGATGGAGATGATTGGCGACTCCCACATCAAAAAGATAGAACTTTTCCGTTTCGATCAGACGTCTGTCTTTTTTCTTTTTCCACGGTTCCAAACGGTGTCCGACAAGCGTATCTTCCAAAATCCGGTAATAGGCCCGAACCGTTGAAGGGGACACCCCCACTTCTCGCGCCACATTGGCGTAATTGAGAAGCTGTCCATGGGTGAGGGCAACGGTCTTGAGAAACTCCGCAAAGGAAGGAACATTCCGGATCAGCGCTTCATCGATGACTTCTTCCTTAAGGTAATTGTTGATATAAGCATTGAGGAGTGGGCGGGGGGAATCGGACAAGTAGTGGCGTGGAACGGTCCCAAATTGCAGCGCCTTATCCAGATTGAAATTTTCAATCTCAATAGAAGTAAAGGGAAACAGTTGATAGGATACGGCCCTCCCTCCCAGAAGATTTTTCCCTTCCCTCTTGAGTTTCCTCGCGCTGGACCCGCACAGAATAAACAGGGTGGGCCTGTTTTCCAGAAGCCAATGAATTTCATCTAACAGAGCGGGAATTTTTTGAACCTCATCCATGATAACCATCGGCGGCTTTTGCGCCAAAATTTCCTCCCGCAGATGGTAGGGGTGCAAGGTCAGGTCTGCCACAATATCCGTCTGAAGCAGGTCATAATACTTGGCGTCGGGATACTTTTGCTTGAGGCAGGTTGTTTTTCCGGTTCCCCGGGGACCCCAAAGAAAAGCGGCACCGGAGCCCTTTAACGGGTTTTTTGGAATTGTAATATCAAGAATTCTTTTGATTTCAAGTGGGTACATCACAACCGATTATCATGATAATAGAGGTCATTGTCAATGATTATCATGATTATCCTGATCAGTGGTCCATCAGGCAAGATTCTTATTGACAGATATATCGTCAGATATCATTATAAACGCTATAATAGTCGTTGGTCATCATCTATGTATCTTCCTCGCCTCCTGGATCTTCGCCCCCTTCTGGAAAAGAAATCTCTCTTTCTTTTTGGACCCCGTCAGACCGGGAAGAGCAGTCTCATTCAGCACCAGTTCCCCTCTTGTCGTTTCTATGATCTCCTGGACAGTCGCACGCTTCTTTCCTTGGGTCAAAGGCCCGAGAGGTTGGAAGAGGAGCTTGGACCCAGAGACACCGTTGTTGTGATTGATGAGATTCAGAAACTTCCGAATCTCCTCGATGAGGTCCATCGATTAATTGAATCCAGAAAAGTCAGGTTCCTTCTGACCGGTTCCAGCGCAAGGAAACTCCGTCGGGGTGGCGTGAACCTCCTTGGAGGGCGGGCCTGGTCGCGCGCCTTTCATCCTTTTATTTATCACGAACTGGGAGATCAATTTGACCTCCTGAAGGCGTTGAATCGGGGTCTTATCCCCTCGATCTATCTTTCTGACAACCCTGAGGATGATCTGGAGGGGTATGCCGGTGATTATCTCAAGGAGGAAATCGCCGCGGAAGGACTCACGCGGAACATTCCCGCTTTTAGCCGTTTTCTGGAAGTGGCCGCTTCTTGTAATGGTCAGATGATTGACTATACCTCCATCAGTAATGACGCCCAGATCCCCAGAACGACTGTCCACGAATATTTCCAGATCCTCAAAGACACCCTTATTGCCCACGAACTTCCCGCATGGCAGAAAAGTCAAAAGAGGAAACCGATTACGACCAGCAAGTTTTATTTGTTCGATTGGGGCGTTGTTCGTCATCTTCAACACCGTCAATCGATCCAGCCGAGATCACCGGAGTTTGGGGAAGCCTTCGAGGCCTATCTTTTTCATGAGATGAAGACATTTGTTGATTATACCAAGTGCGGGAATCTCTACTATTGGCGCTCGAAATCCAGATTTGAGGTCGACTTTGTTATCGAGGAGGCGGTGGCTGTTGAGGTCAAGGCCAAAACTAATATTACGCCCAATGACCTGAAAGGACTTTTGGCCCTTCAGGAAGAAAAAAAGATCAAACACCTGGTAGCGGTCTCACTCGAAAAAACCCCCCGCGTTGTCCAGAATATTCAGATCCTTCCCTGGTCTATTTTCCTCACACTCCTCTGGGAAAGGAAGTTTGCCTAAAGGTCGCCAATGTCTTGATGCCGATATTGGCTAATTGACGACCGGTTGGTACTGCTTGACCAGCTCCTCAAAGAGAAAAGAGCCGGCGATTAAGAAACGGTCTGGAAGATCCCCATCAGCAACAAGGGAAGGATTCGGGAGGAGGGAGGCCAAAAAGGCCGCCTCTTCCAGCCTCAGTTGAGACGGTTCTTTGTGAAAGTAATGGAGACTGGCGTTCCCGATCCCAAAAAGGTTTGGCCCCCATTCCGCAACATTCAAATAAAGCTCGAGTATCCGTTCTTTGGAGAGGGTTTTCTCCAGTTTGTAGGTCAGGACCAGCTCTGCCAGTTTACGGCCGAGCGTCTTGTCCGGCTTCAGGTAGAGATTCTTGGCCAACTGCATCGTGATCGAACTGCCCCCCCAGACGATCTTTCTACTCCGGATATTGATCTTTAAGGCCCTGAGGATATTATGCCGATCAATCCCGTTATGGCTGAAAAAGCGGGTATCCTCGGCCAGCACAATCGCCTGGGGAACAAAGGATGGCATTCCAGAAAGGGGGCTCCATGAGAGGGGGCACGATTCCAAACGACACTTCCCTTGAATGAATGAGGTGGTCTTGGGATCGGTTTCCTTTAACGAAGAGGGATCAGGCAGGCTCTTGTAAAGAAGGCCCAGAGGGACTGCCAGGCCGGCCATCATCAAAAAAAAGGAGGCCAGCAGGATTTTAACGGTTATTTGCATTTTTTTATTGTGAGGATATTGAAGCCGGTTGTGTCAGGAGAATGGTTTTCACGACGGTGCTGGCAAATTCCTTATAGTAGACAATAATCTTGGAGGTATCTCTCGCATTCAGGAGCCATGTCCCCCGTCTTGTGGTCTCCCCCCGCCTCAAGGGGAAGAAGATATTCAGATAATTGGCCTCATTCGTCTGCGGACTGCTATAACAGAGGCGATTTTCTGTTTGGGCAAGGGCGGAGGCAATGCTGGATGCCGCGGCGACACAATAGTTGAAAGGCAACGCCTCCGCATCCCCTAAAATCCGGTTTTTGACAAACGGCATGTAGCTATCCCAGTCCTTAAGGGGGTGGTCCAGAAGATCATCCGGATTGTATTTTGTGCGGCCCATGTAAGGAGCGGTTGTGCTACCGAGGAACGGCATGTAATTAAAAGGGTTGAGGAACTGATCTTGTGTGCCAACACCAGGATCGTCCTGAGTCGGGAGCTGGACAAAGGCTGACTGGATCCCAATTAACTCCCAGGTGAGCTTGAGGGCCCCGACGACTTTGTCCTGTCCGTCGATCATCGGCTGACAGCTCGGATCGGAGAGACCACAACGGTGGAGTTCGACATTGATCGAAGGAGGTGTCTCGTTCCCTCCTCCGGGGGTCCCGCTGACACCGTTGCCTCCCCCTGTCCCCCCTGTGGGGCCACCGTCACCGCCGGTGTTACCACTCCCTGCCTCCTGACACTGCCCATTCGCATCCACCGTCCCCTGGCAATCAGTTTTTTTCTTGTCGATGACCGGGAAGGTGGGAGTCACTGTATCCCCTTCAGGACCGATCTTGGGTTCATCGTTATTCTCGCAGGCCGGAAGGAGGGCCAGCGCGAAGGCGATAGATAAGGCGACTATGGTTAATTGCTTTTTCATCCTACCCAGTACAAAAGCAAATGGTGTGCCAACAGGGACAACTCAAAAAAACGACTGATTCCAGCTAGTTGTTGGCCAGTCACGCCTGGCAGGTGGGGAGAGCGGCCCCCGATTTGATGGTTTTTTCGGGATTGACGGAAGGTCAGTCATTTCTTACTGTGCCGTTATTAATTACTTAGGGAGGCATCGATGGCCCATCTGCAAAGGCAGGATCCGGAAGTAGCCAAGGCGATTGGTAGTGAATTGTCGCGGCAAGAAAACTCACTTGAGATGATTGCCTCTGAGAATTTTGTCAGCAAAGCGGTGCTTGAGGCGGCTGGGTGCGTGATGACCAACAAATATGCGGAAGGGTACCCCGGCAAACGGTATTATGGCGGCTGTGAATTTGTCGATCAGGTGGAAGAACTGGCCCGTGAACGGCTGAAAAGACTTTTTGGGGCCTCTTACGGGAACGTCCAGCCCCACTCCGGTTCGCAGGCGAACATGGCGGTCTATTTTACCTTTTTGAAACCGGGGGACAAGGTGATCGGGATGAACCTCTCCCACGGCGGGCACCTAACCCATGGTTCACCGGTTAATTTTTCGGGTCAGCTCTATAACTTTGCGGCGTATGGGGTCGATCCAAAGACGGGGCGGATTGACTATAACCAGGTTGCTGACCTGGCCAAGAAGGAGAAACCGAAGATGATCACGGTCGGCGCCTCCGCCTATTCCCGTAACATCGATTACAAAAAATTCCGCGAAATTGCCGATTCGGTCGGGGCGTTTCTTTTTGCGGACATCGCCCACCCTGCGGGGCTGATCGCCAAGAAACTCCTGGATGACCCTCTCCCGCACTGCCACGTGGTAACCTCTACCACCCACAAGACCCTCCGCGGCACCCGCGGCGGGATCATCCTGATGGGGCAGGATTTTGAAAATCCGTTCGGTCTGGTTGCTCCAAAATCAGGCCGTAAGAAGAGGATGGGAGAATTGCTTGACGCCATGGTGATCCCCGGTATTCAGGGAGGCCCATTAATGCATATCATTGCGGCCAAGGCGGTCGGTTTTTTGGAAAACCTTGAGCCCTCCTTTGAATCCTACGCCAGGCAGGTGATTACCAATGCCAAGACGTTGGCCGAAACCCTCGTCGGTTACGATTATCAAATTATTTCCGGGGGGACCGATAACCACCTGATGTTGATCGATCTCCGTAATCGCAAGGTTACCGGCAAGGAGGCCCAAGAGGTCTTGGAAGAGGCCGGCATTACTGTGAACAAGAATGGGGTTCCCTTTGACGACCAGAGCCCTCTGATTACGAGTGGTATCCGGATCGGCACACCAGCCCTGACGACACGGGGGATGAAAGAGAACGAAATGAAACAGATCGGCGGGTGGATCCATGAGGTGCTCTCCGATCCCAAGAATGAGAAGAAAAAAAGAGAGATCCGGGAAGAGGTAAAACAACTGTGTCAAAAATTTCCATTATATTTGTAGGGGGCGACGCGAGCCCCTATTATAATACCCCATGAAATGCCCTTTCTGTTTGGATGCCAATAACCGTGTGATCGATTCCCGCCTCTCCAAGGAGGGGGATCTGATCCGGCGCCGCCGGGAGTGTGAGGCCTGTAGCCGGCGGTTTACCACTTACGAACGGGTCGAGGAGTTTTTGCCGCTGGTGGTCAAGAAAGATGGCCGACGGGAGCCTTACGACCGGAACAAGGTACGGGGGGGGATCCAGAAGGCGTGTGAAAAACGGCCGATCTCGATCGAGACGATCGAAAAGACAGTGACCGCCGTGGAACAGTCCCTGCAGGAGAAGGGGGAAAAGGAGATCCCTGCCTCTGAAATCGGAGAGAGGATCATGGCGGAACTGAAACAACTGGATCAGATCGCCTATGTCCGGTTTGCCTCGGTCTATCGGGAGTTCAAGGATATTAATGAGTTTATGGCGGAATTGAAGGGGTTGTTGAAACAGCCTGTGAAATGACCCACGAATTCTACATGAGACGTTGCCTTGAACTCGCCAGACAGGCGGTCGGCCGGACCTCTCCGAACCCGATGGTTGGGGCCGTTATCGTTCAGAAAAATAAAATTATTGCCGAGGGGTATCACCACAAGGCCGGTCTGCCGCATGCGGAGGTAGAAGCGATAGAAAATGTAGGGGCGGCCCTGCGTGGCCGCCAAAAAAAGGGCAGACACACAGGTCTGCCCCTACAAGAGGTTACCTTATATATCAATCTCGAACCCTGTTGTCACCAGGGTCGAACCCCTCCCTGCACGGAGGCGATTGTCCGATCGGGAATCCGTAATGTCGTTGTCGGTGTCGGCGACCCCAATCCCCTGGTGGGGGGAAAAGGGATTGCTTGTTTGCGAAAAAAAGGGGTTCGGGTTGAATTGGGGATCCTTGAACAGGAGTGCCGACAACAGAACGAGGTTTATTTCAAGCATATTTCCACCGGACTCCCTTTTGTTATTTTGAAGGCGGGGGTCACACTGGACGGGATGGTGGCGACCCGAAAAGGGGACTCGCGCTGGATTACCTCCCCGGAGTCCCGCTTGAGGGCCCATGAACTGAGGGATCAGGTCGATGCGATTGCCGTCGGGGCAAACACCGTGGCAAGGGACAATCCCCAACTGACCACACGAATTCCAGGGGGAAAGGGTAAAAATCCGCTCCGACTTGTCCTGGACAGTTCTCTTTACGTGGAGCCAACGGCCAAGGTTTTTGGGAAAACCGCCGGCCCGCCGCCGGTGGTGGTGACCGTTGAAAGGGTTTCTTTGCAAAGGCAGAAATTATTCCAGAAGGCCGGTGTGGAGATCCTCTTCTGCCGGTCAACCCCCGGGGGGAGGATTGATCTCCATGATTTCCTCCACAAATTGGGTGAGAAGGGGATCACCAGCCTCCTGGTGGAAGGGGGGCCGGGTATCCATTCATCGTTTATCGAACAAGGTTTGGTGGATAAGCTCCTCCTCTTCTATTCCCCCCGCTTTTTGGGGGGGGGTGGGCTTCCGATGTTTTCCGGTCTGGAAAATGAGGGTCTGAAAGGGCTCCCGACACTCCACTCTGTCTCTGTGGAAAAGGTGGGGCCAGACCTCCTGGTAACGGGGTATCTTCTCCCCAACAGGGCTGATTAGGGGAAAAGGCCTCTCCTTCGGGTCACAGTAAAATCCAATGTAATTTCAATGAGTAGGGGCGCGTGGTCGTCTGCCCCTACTTTGGCATGTTATTTGCTCTGTTAACCAGTGGCTATGAAAGCATCGACCATAAAAATCTTGTCCTTTATCGGCCTTGGTCTTGCCCTGTTGGGTCTCGCCTCTTGCGGCGGCAGTGATGACGACGGGGTGGATGCCACGCAATCCGACAAGCTTCTGGCCGGCCGGTGGCAGGCCCAGTCGATGACCGGTGAGGTCCGTCTGGTTCTTACCTTTACGATGAAGAAGGGGGAGCGCGGAATCACCGTTGAGGGAAAGGCGAATGATGGTTCGACGGCGTTTGCCGTGGCCGGGACCTACACCCCCAAGGGAAAACAGATTGATTTTATATTCCCTCCCACCGACCCGATGACCCACAATTATGAGATTGATGATAAATTGCTCGTGATCGACAAGACCTATTACTACTCCAAGACTGGCGAAGCCGGAGATGTTATCGGTGGCCGTGTTGCCGGTCGTGTAAAAATTGGCCCTGATTCTGTGGCGATTGCGAGCAAGGGAATCACCGTGGCGAGTGCTGTGCCGGGGGAGGTCCTGGTTCGTTACAAGGAAAATCGGGTAGCGGTCGGGAACGGTTCTCTTCAAGGGATGAGTTTGGCCTCTGGAGCGGGTGATTCACCCGAAGGGGGATCCTCTCTGACGGTCCAGTCTGTTGAGGAGAATACCGGCACCGGTATCACCAAGATTAAATTCAAAGAGCGATTCACCCAAGGGTGGTTCACCCAAGGGAGTTCCTCCCTCCAGGCGATGGGCGTAGAGACCGCCGATTTTGCCAAACAGGTTTTTGACCGGAGAGACCTTTATACCCGGGCCCACTCCCAGGCGAAGGCGGCCTGCGCCCAACTCAAGGCGTCCGATCCCGATATCGAGGCCTGCAGTCCCAACACGATTCTTCGAATACAGAGCCATGCCGGTGACAAATGGAACTTGCCGCTCATCAATCAGCCGGCGGCCCTTACCTTCTTTCCAAATAACAGTGGGTCGGATCTGATCGTGGCGGTTCTGGATTCAGGGATTATCCCCAATCACCCCGCGTTTCAGGGGCGGTTGGTGGCCGGCTACGATTTTGTGGACAATAATGCCGATGCCACGGATACGATGACCACCGGTGCGATCCGTTTCCATGGGACCCATGTGGCCGGGATTGTCGCCTCTGTCGCCCCCAAGGCGAAGATCATGCCGATCCGTATTGTGAATGGGACGGAAACCAATGTGGATCTGGCCTGTCAAGGGCTGGACTGGGCCAAGAACAATGGGGCCCGAATCATCAATATGAGCTTTGGGTATCCTTTGGATGCGGAGGGCCGGGCGCTCTTTGAGCCCTGTCTCCGGAGGGCTTCTCAGGCAGGTCTGGTCCTTGTGGCGGCCTCAGGGAACGGGAATCCGGAAAATCCCTCGGTACCGATGAGCAATGAGACTGTTTACCCCTGCGCCTTTCAGGAGGTTATTTGCGTCGGGATGACCGGAGAGTATGGGGAGTTTGTCGATAGCTATGAGGCCTACGGGATCGTTTCCAACTATGGCCCCCGGCAAGATCTTGTTGCCCCCGGCGTTGAGGTGACGAGTGCCATCGGCCCAACCGATCAATACGGTCTCTTGAGCGGAACGTCACAGGCGGCCCCCCATGTGGCCGGTGTGGCGGCGATGATGCTCTCCAAGAATCCGGCCTTGAACAAGACCCAGGTGAAGGATATTTTAACACAAACCGCCTTCGATCTGGGCTCCGTGGGGCGTGACAACTATTATGGCTGGGGGCTGGTGAATGCCGGTGCCGCCCTTTCGGCCGTCGCCAACCAACGGGCCCCGCTGTCTGTTTCTTATGCGACCATGCATCTGGAAGAGGGGCTGATGGGGGCGCCGCTCCTGGTCTTTAATAGAGAAGCCGCCGTGACGATCAAGGATCAGGCGAATGTCCCCTGGCTTTCTTTTGAGACGTTGGAGAAAAGAAATGCTGGCTGGATCGTTGGGATCAAGATCGATGAAACCCTGGCCGAGGGGACTTATAATGCCACTGTGGTTGTGACCTACGGCGCCAGTACGCTGGAGGTTCCGGTCATTGCGGAGGTGACCTCCGGCAGTGGCGACCCTGACGACCTGGAGAAACTGGTCGAGGATCTCATCAAAGGGGCGAAGGATTATGGGGCGATCGATCTCTTTCTGGTCAATACGGCAACCGGCAAGCCGGAGGCCCACGTTCGGGCGACCTCCTCTGGCGGCTACACCTTCCTCTTTGAGGGGATCGCCGATGGCAATTTCTACCTGGCGGCCGGTATCGATACCAACAAGGATGGCAAGGTCTGCGGTGATATTGTGGACGAGCCCTGCACCGGCCTCTCGAAAAACGGAACAGTTCCCAAGGATCTCAAGGATTACAAGATCCTGACCATTGATGAGGAGACCCTCATTACGAATCTGACGCTCAACCTCCCGACTCCCTCCTTGACGGATGTCTCCCTGACCAAGTAGTCTTAAGGCCGGTGTTTACCGGCATCGTCGAACAGACAGCGATTATTTGCCAAACGCGGAGGATTCCAGCGGGGGTCCGGCTTGTCCTCAGACCGAAGTCTCGGCCGGTCCGCGTCAAGATTGGTGAGAGTATCGCGGTGAATGGCTGTTGCCTGACGCTGGTCCGGTACCGGAGCGGCCTCCTCGAATTTGATGTCGCCCGTGAATCCTTAAAAATCACCACACTCGGTCTGCTTCAAAAAGGAATGAGGGTAAACCTGGAGAGGTCCCTCCGGTTTGGAGACCGGATTGGAGGGCACCTTGTGACCGGCCATGTCGATGCCATGGGCCGGATTGTCTCTCTTCGAAAATACCCCAATGGGGCGGAATGGACGATCTCTTTCCCAAAGAAATTGGCGCGGTCTATTTTGATGAAGGGGTCGGTCGCGATTGACGGGGTGAGTCTCACGATCAACAGGGTGCTCCACCCAAAGGTCAACCGCCGGCAGTCTACTTTTAAAATATTTCTCATCCCTCATACCCTCAAAGTCACGAATCTGAAGGACCGGAAGGCCTCTGACCAGATCAATTTGGAGGTTGACAGGCTCGCCCGATATAGAGGAAGTCTTCCAAAATGAAACTTTTATCCCCCCAACAGAAGGTAGAAGAGGCCCTTGAGGCGATCCGTCGGGGCCGGATGGTGATCCTTGTGGATGATGAGGATCGCGAGAACGAAGGGGATCTCGCCATGGCGGCCGAGAAGGTAACGCCGGAGGCGGTCAACTTCATGGCCCGGTATGGAAGAGGTCTGATCTGTCTGACCCTGACGGTAGAGAGGGCGGGTCGGTTAGGGTTCCAACCGATGGTGATGGAGAACACCTCCCCCTTCGGGACCGGATTTACCGTTTCTATCGATGCCCGGGAGGGAACAACGACCGGGATCTCCGCCCACGACAGGGCCGTGACGATTCTTAAGGCGATTGATGACAAGGCAGAACCTTCCGATTTCACGAGGCCCGGCCATGTTTTCCCGCTACGGGCCAAGAAGGGGGGGGTCCTTGTGCGTAGCGGCCAGACGGAAGGTTCTGTTGATCTGGCCCGTTTGGCAGGCCTGAAACCCTCCGGTGTTATCTGTGAAATTATGAAGGAAGACGGCTCCATGGCCCGCCTGCCGGATCTGGAAAAATTTTCCAAGGAGCACAACCTCCCGATTGTTTCTATTGCCGATCTGATCAGCTACCGGATGCAGAAGGAAAAACTGGTGCGAAGGATTGTCGAGGCCAATCTGCCAACGGGATTTGGAGACTTCCGGCTGATTGCCTATGAGAACGATGTCGATCAATGCACCCATATCGCCCTCATCCGTGGGGAGATTCGTCCGGGTGAACCAACGCCTGTTCGAGTCCACTCAGAGTGCCTGACGGGGGACACCTTCGGATCGGAGCGTTGCGATTGTGGCAAACAGCTCCACGCGGCGATGGAGAGGATTGCCAAGGAAGGGCACGGGGTCCTCCTTTATATAAGGCAAGAGGGGAGGGGGATCGGCCTCCTGAATAAAATTCGGGCCTATGCCCTTCAGGAAGAGGGGTACGATACCGTGGAGGCGAACGAAAAACTGGGGTTTCAGGCGGATCTGAGGGATTACGGAATCGGGGCGCAGATACTGGCGGATCTCGGGCTTTCCAAGATCCGGCTGATGACCAACAACCCCAGAAAGATTGTGGGGCTTGAGGGGTACAATCTCACGATTGTCGAGAGGGTCCCGATCGAAATCGAACCCTCGGAAAAAAATGCCAGGTATCTCAAGACAAAGAGGGAAAAGCTGGGACACCTCTTGAAGAAGGCGTAGTGAAAACTGAAAATTTAAAATCCCTTCCAAACAATTTTTCCGCAAAAGGATTGCGCTTTGCGCTTGTTGTGAGTGGTTTCCACCGGTCGATTGCATTAAAGCTGGAGGCCGGAGCAAGGCAGTTCTTGCAAAAGAGGGGGGCCTCACTTCGGGATATTCATGTTTTTCAGGCCCCCGGTTCCCTGGAGATCCCGCTCCTTTTGAAGCGGCTGGCCCGTTCCAAAAGGTATAACGCCCTCGTGGCCTTGGGGGTGGTGATTAAGGGGGAGACGGCCCATTTTGAGATTGTGGCCGGGGAGGCGGCACGGGGGATCGCCCAGGTGGCCTATGATTTTGAGATCCCGGTCGGGAATGGTGTTTTGACGACCTACACGGTAAGGCAGGCTTTGGAGCGGGCCGGCGGCCGGCACGGAAACAAGGGGGAAGAGGCGGCCGCCGCTGCCTTGGAGATGATTTTTAGGTTAAGGATAAAATAAGGATGGGCCAAAGGCGGAAGGCGAGAGAGGCGGCATTGCAAGTACTCTATCAGGTCGAGATGACCGATACCGAGCCGCGACAGGTCTTGCCCCTCTTCTGGAGGGAGCAAGAGATCTCGTCGGAGACTCGAGACTTCGCCACAGAGATTGTGGAGGGGACTTATCGGAACCGGGAGGAGATTGATCAGCTGATCGAAAAACACTCCGCCCACTGGAGGCTTTCGCGGATGGCGGTTGTGGACCGGAATATCCTCCGTCTGGCCGCTTATGAACTTTTATATCGACGCGACATCCCGATCAATGTTACGTTGGACGAGGCGATCGAGATCGCCAAAAAATTCGGCACCGAGGAGTCCGGGGCCTTTATCAATGGCATCCTGGACCCGATGGCCAAGGGAGTGACAAAAGGTGATTCATCTGGCGCTCACCACAAAACCGATTGACGAGACAGGGGCCCGTCTTGCAGTCGCCACATTTTTTGAAGACCTTCGGCCTCTCAAAGGGCAGGTCGGGCTTCTGGACTGGCGTCTGAACGGTCGGCTCTCCGAACTGATCCTCAAGGGGAAGATCGAGGGGAAGTTCATGGAGGCGCTAATGATGCCCTCTTCCGGGCGGATCGGTTCTCCGGAGATCCTCCTCTTTGGCCTCGGTCTTTCGACGGAGGCCACCGAAAAAAGGCTCACCGAGGCCTTTTCGGCGATCATCGACAAGATCCAGCTCCTGAAGGGGACCGAATTTGTCATCTCCTTCTCCGACTTGGCCAGTGACTTTATGGGTTGGCGGGGCCTGATCCGCTCCTTTGTCACGATGCTTGCCATGAAATGCGGGGAAGAGGAATTTCGGGTTGTTTGCTCCGAGGAACCCCGTTGGGAGAATGAGGCCCGCCGGCGCAACATGGATTTTGGCCCTTCCGTGACCCTTCATTATGATGAAGAGTCGGTGGAAGGGGAGAAGGGCGTCAGTGCTGATGTCGCTTAATCACGAAACAGTGATGTCCCTTTTGAAAACGGTCAAGGAGCCGGAACTGGGACGGGATATTGTTTCTCTGGAGATGGTCCGAAATCTGGAGATCCGGGGAAACGATATCTTTCTGACCGTTGTCCTGACAACCCCGGCCTGTCCTTTAAAAGAAACAATCAAAAATGAGATTGATCAGACTCTCAAAAGAGGTTTTCCCCAGATCGGAAAAATTGAGGTGGCCTGGGGGGCGGAGGTCAAGTCCCGCAGGATCCCCTCGCAGGATGAGAAAAGGATTCCTGGGGTGAAGAATGTCATTGCCGTCGGGAGTGGCAAGGGGGGGGTTGGTAAATCGACGGTGGCGGTCAATCTGGCGCTGGCCCTCCAGAGCGAAGGGGCCTCGGTCGGCCTGCTCGACGCCGATATCTACGGCCCTTCCATCCCGATCATGTTTGGCATTCAGGAAGGGGAAAAACCAAAAATTGTCGGCAACAACCGGATTGAACCTTTGGAACGTTTTGGCCTCAAACTGATGTCGATGGGGTTTCTCCTCCCTCCCAATGAGGCGGTAATCTGGCGGGGACCGATGCTGGGGAAGATGCTCCAGCAGTTTCTGGAACAGGTGGAGTGGGGGGGACTGGATTATCTTGTTGTCGATCTTCCGCCGGGAACCGGGGATGTCCAGCTCTCGCTGGCGCAGTTGATCCCGCTCTCCGGGGCGGTTGTTGTCACCACACCTCAGGATGTGGCGTTGGCGGATGTCAAACGGGCGATCAAGATGTTTCAGGTGACCAACGTTCCGGTACTGGGGTTGGTGGAGAACATGAGCTGGTTTGAATGCCCCGGATGCAAGACGCGGCATGAGGTCTTTCACAAGGGGGCGAGCGGCCGTTACGAAACTCTGGGACTGCCATTTCTGGGAGAAATTCCGCTGGAAACCATAACCAGCGAGAGCGGCGATGACGGGCGGCCGATTGTCGCGAGGGATCCTTCGGCGGCGCAGTCCAAACGGTTCATCGAGATGGCCAGGCAGGTGGCGGCGCACCAGAGCGTGAGCAACTTTCAGGGTGAGTTAGAATTACCATCATTGCATTAATTTAAAAAAGGGGGGGGTTATGAACGGGCAGGATATTGTCGCACAGTCTTCGGTCTCGGCGGTTCTGGGCCGCTTCTTCACCAAGGTCTACACCTGGATGGCACTGGGGCTGGCCCTCACCGGTTTTGTTGCCGCTTTTGTAGCGAGCGAGCCGTCAATGCAGAAGGCGATCCTCGGCAGTTCCGGAAATTTGATTCTTATTATCATTGCCCAGCTGGCGATGGTCTTTATCCTCTCGGCGCGAATTCAGAAATTGAGTCCTGCCGCCGCGACAACCCTTTTTATCATTTATGCGGCTCTCAATGGCCTGACCTTTTCCACGATCTTTCTGATCTATTCCGGCCAGTCGATCGCCCAGGTTTTCTTTATCTCCGCCGGCACCTTCGGGGGGATGAGCGTTTACGGGTACTTCACCAAGAAAGACCTGACCGGTGTCGGACGGATCGCGATCATGGGGCTCTGGGGGGTCATCCTGGCCTCCGTCGTGAATCTCTTTTTCAAAAGTAGCGCCTTTGACTACCTTACTTCCCTTATTGGCGTCGTCATCTTTGTCGCGTTGACCGCCTATGATACCCAGAAGTTAAAAGTGATGGCGACCGGTTTTCAGGAGGAGAGCGAGGGGTACGCCAAGATGGCGATCCTGGGGGCGTTGGCGCTTTACCTCGACTTCATCAATCTCTTCCTGATGCTCCTCAGACTTTTTGGGGATCGTCGAAGATAGTAAAGGACGGGTCCTTTTACTTTCCATTCAGAAGTGAGACTTTTCGGGAGACCCACCGGCCATTTTTAAGTTCGTGGATGGTTCTTTCCCCCTTGCCGTACTCCCCGAAGGAGATCTTGCCGGGCCATAAGGAATCAATCAGTCGGGCCACTGTCGGTATTTCTTTCTGGCTGATCTTGTAAATATCCCAGAGAAACGGCCGGCAGAGGATGGTTCCCAGATTGGGGGCCCGTTCGCTGACGTTCGACGATTTTCCCCCGCAATCAATCCAGTATTCTCCTCTGACATCGGGCCGCATCCGCAACCACATCTGGTCCAGAAAGGTTTTTTCGTTGGGATCCCGCGGGTTGAGCGGTTCCGCTATTCCCCGCCACCGGATCTGGACGAGCCTGTAGGGATCAAAGAAACAACCTTCATGCCTCGAATTCTGGCTGAGTTGCTGCCACTTGGCGGAGAGGGTGTGGCAGTTAAAGGCAAGCGCCTCCCGTTCCGGGATGAGGTGAAAATGGACCGCACGCACGTGTGGTGTTCCATCAAGGTCCGCCGTGGCGAGCTGGCCGTAGGCTGGACGTTTCCTGTCGGTGAAGGATTGAGTGATCAGAGAAGAGAGAGAGTCTGGGGCTAAAGAGGGCATGGTTTGTCCTTAACTTTTATTTTTGTGCTCCCAACGGGATTCGAACCCGTGTTTGTGCCGTGAGAGGGCACCGTCCTAGGCCACTAGACGATGGGAGCCGACCTCGTTCTCCTTGTTTCTTGTGATAACGCGTCCAAGCTGAACCGGGGCCACGCCTACCAAGACTCCTGCTAGACTGCAACCTCAAATTGACTACTTGGGAAACTTAGACACCGACATTTTTGGCCAGCTGGTGGCTGTATTCGTGGAAATGTTTGTGGACGGCGAGGTGCCAGAGTCCTTCCTTGAGGTAGTGGGGCCGCTTTTTAAGGATATGGGAGACCGTAGAGACAAAAAAGTTCCGTTTTTGCCGGTCTCCGGTCAACAGGTAGTGCCGGATCATCTTGGCCAGCCGGGCCGTGTTGACGGCGGCCCTCCGGTAAGAGGGTTTTTTCCGGCGGCGGCTTGGTTCTCTTTCTATGGTGTCTACCAACCCTTTGAGACGTTTTTCGTAATTCTCATAGGAATAGAGTTCCGTCATCAGGCGGGCGTACCCCTGCCTTAACTCTTCGGCGGTCATCCTTTTCGGAATAATATTGGTGTCGGCCTGATCGATATACTGGTGTCCTTCCAGAAGACGCCCCTCCTTGTGGAGGCGGGACCAGAGGGGGGTGTTGGCCGGGGCGTTGAGCATCCCGGTCATGGAGATCGGGATGTTGGCCTCATTGATAAAATCCAGTTGTTCCTTGAAGACCGCCTGGGTATCGTTGTCGAAGCCGACGATCATCCCGGCCCAGACGAAAAGACCATAAGACTGGACGGTCCGGACATCCTGAATCATATCGCCCGCCATGTTCTGAGGTTTTTGGATATCCAAAAGGTTTTCCTTGTTCGGAGTTTCAATCCCGATAAAGACACTTTGGAAATTCGCCTCGGCCATCAGTTCCAACAGCTCCTTGTCCTTGGCCAGATTGATCGTGACCTGTGTTGAAAAACGTAGAGGGCGTTTGAAGGAGCGATTTAATTCAATGATCTGTCGGCAGACATTCTTGGCATGCCCCTTGTTGCCGATGAAATTATCATCGGCGAAGAAGACGGAGTCACGCCCGGCCTTCCAGAGGTAAGGGTAGAGGGCGTCCAGTTCTGCGCAGACCTGTTCCGGCCTCTTCTGGCGGACCTTCTGGCCAAGGTAGACGATCACGTCGCAAAATTCACAACTAAAGGGACAGCCTCTTGTGGTCTGGACAGGGATCCGTCCGTAATGCCGGATTTTGAGGAGATCCCAGCGGGGGATGGGTGAAGTCGTGATATCAATCTTTTCCTTCTCTTCATAGCGGTGTCCCCATTGGCCATCTTCCAGATCGGCAAGGAACTGCGGCCAGATCCCCTCCGCCTCCCCCACGATCAGGACATCGGCGTGCGGCGCACATTCCTCAGGACAGAGCGAGGCGTAGGGGCCCCCGATAACAACTAATTTCCCTTTTTGACGGAAAAAATCGGCAATGGCATACATCCGTTCCGACTGGATGTTGAATCCGGTGAGGCCGATGACCTCCGCATCGGTCTCAAAATCAATCTCTTCGATATTTTCATCAACGATTGTGACTTCATGGTCCTGCGAGATCATCGCCGCGACGGTCGGCAGGGCCAGGTTGGCCATCGCATAACGGTAGCCACCGATGTTGGCAACGTGACGAAAACCCCAAAAGGTATCCGGGAATTTCGGGTTGATGAGGTAAAACTTCATCCGCCAGACTTTATCCTACAAGGATTTGCAGACTGTCAATATTTATGGAAAATCTATTCGTTCAGAATGTTTGAAACGGATCAAAATGCTAAGGTCTTAAATTGACTTCCCCATTCACATGTTCCTCGGAAGGGACCGGGGTGTGGCATTCGGGACAAGAAGATTCTCCCTGAGACTGGAAGAGCTGGTGAAATTCAGGTTCAGAGGGGGGGACGTGATGACAAGCGCCGCATTCCTTGGCTTCCCCCGATTGGTCGTCCCAAGAGAGGGGGCTCATGAGTTGCCCTGCGGCTAAGCCTGCCCCGTGGCACCCGATGGAACTGCAGGTCTTGGCGCTGTCATCCCAAGCCGGTTGCAGGGGGTCGCCGTGGTGGTTGATCATCGCCGGCCCTTCTGGAAAACTGACCTTGGTGGTGGTGCTCATGTGATAGAAAATAGTATCGTCCGTTGTCGGAAGCGCCTCATGGCAGGTGGTACAAGCGATCCCGGCGTCGTTGGTGTGTGTTGGGTGAGCTCCATCTGTGGGAGGAAAATCATGGCAGGAGACGCAGAGGTTTTCTTGGAAGTCGACTGTTCCACTCCTGTGGGGGTCATCCACCGAAGTCCTGAATCCGGAGACCGGTTTTTCGAGATGGCAGTGATCACACCCCATGATCAGTTGAGTGACCACATCATCGGGCTGGTTGGCCATGTGGGAGTCTGGGGGGTATTCGTGGCACCCTTCGCAGATATTTTGCCGGACCTCGATCGCCCCATCGATATGTTTATCGAGAGAAATAAACTGCCCGTCGGATCCGATCGTCTCGGTATGACAACGGGAACATATACGGCGATCGGTAATATCGTGGGGAGGGACTGTTTTCGTGTGACAGAAACTGCAGTTCTCCTCATGTTTTTCGGTCCAGCGACGTGGGACGTGGCAGGCTGTTGTACATTCCGCTGTCAGCGAATCGTAACCTTGAATCCAGGGGTTGTCCTGCGCGTAAATATCAACGGATTGATTGATATGGGTGGGTGTCTCCCAAAGGGTCTCAGGGGTCGGTAGCGTGTGGCACTGCGGACAGCCGATCGGTCTGGTGAATCTGGTCTGCCGGTGCGCATCATGGGCCCCTTGGTCCGCTCTTCCGAACAGATGAAAAGAAGAAGAGGCTGGCTCATCGGGGCTGGTGTGGCATTTTTTGCAAACATCCCCCTCTGTTTCGTCAGGAGGGGGGGCAAAAAACTTCTCGCAGGCCCCCAAGACCACTCCGAAAATAAAAATCAAACCGGTTGCTGACAATGGGTCCATATCAATGACACCTCGTACAGACTTCCTCGCGGCCCTCTCTTTTCTGAAACTCCTGCGGCGTATGGCAGACGGCGCAGACAGCCACGCTTGACTGGGTCGCCGTCAGGCCATGCCTCATCCTTCCGCGGGAGATTCTCATAAAATCGGTATGATGGAGATCGCGGAGCGTGACCCCTTCTTTCCTGTGACAGTCGCGGCAATAGCTTAAGTTGCTGTGACAGGTGGTGCAAGGTTCGACGGTGCGTCTGGCCTGTATCACGTGACCGATGCGCCACCCGTCGGGGTGTGGCATCTGGGCCAGGTAGTTTTGGGGTTTGAAGATGTCGTGACAGGAGGTGCAGGCTGGGATAGTCCGCTCCTTGTATGAGACGCCGCCTGCATGGCAGACCGGACAGCTGGCATCTTGCCGGAGGCCATGGTCTTGCCATCCCGGTCCGCGGGTCCTGGCCACTTCCGTTGAATGCGGGTAGAGAACAAGGGTCCCTATACCGCCGGTCGGTTCCTCAATCTCTTCCATCGGGCCGTGACAGGAAGGGCAGGAGAGACCCTCAACCCTTCCCGGGTGTTCCACACGCGCCAGTTTTGAAAAAATCGGTTCCAACGCCTCCTCCCATTCATGGCAGTTGGAACAGATCCTTTGCATCGTTGGTTGCGGGAGACGGATGAGGGGGGATGGGGAATGGCATTCGGGACAGGTCAGGGGGCTCCCTCCATTGGCGTCACTGACCCCCTCATCGGTCAGATGTACCTGGTGGGGAAAACTGGTCGCCTCTTTCATCAGGGGGCCGAATCGCCTCCTCTTCAGAAGGGTGGGAGATCGGGCCATTCCTTGCGAGGCGAGGGGGGTGGCAAGGACAGGGGGGGGATTGGCCGCTGACCCTGCGGCGATCCCGGCTACAAGGCTGACCATCGCGTACGCCCCGTTTCCAGTGAGTGGGGTGAAGGCGTAGCCCCCTCCCGCCGAAAGGCCCAATTCTCTCCAGGGGGTCCAGGTGACCCTTCCTCCGGTGTCGAGCAGGTTGTGGGGACCACTGATCTCCTCCCCCCTTTCCATCAAGAGATTTGCATAAGGCCTGACGGCAAGCTGATCGGTCAGGGGGATCAGGAGATAGGCCAGGACCCCGGTATCCCCTCCTTTTTGTTGCCGGTTTTCACGGTAGAGAAAGGAGGCCCCGCCGTAGGCGGTGTTGGCGCCGACCTCACCCCCCCAGAAGAAATGCCCCGCCTCGCCGGCAACGGTTGTCTGGATCGTTCCCGTCGGGCTGACCGAAACGGCAACACGGCCCCGCTGGTCTTCGACATTGGCTGTTTCCACCTCCTCGAATTCAAAGAAGGGGGGGAGGTTGGAGACGACACCGGCGAGCTCAACACCGACTTTCCCGGGCACAACATCCAGATGACCTCCGGCAGTCACCTCATGACCTTCCCGGATCAAAAGCATCTTTCCTCTCGAAAAGAGGAGGAGTCGGTCCCATCCCGGGCGACTGGTGAGAAGATAGGAACCCCTTCTCTCAACGATCGGACCGGTTGTCTCCAGTTCCTGTTCGTAATTGACCTTCAAGTGAAAAAGTGGGGGACCGCCGGCCAGACCGCCGCCGACGAGAAGGTTATCTCCCTGTGGCACCGGGACACCATTTTCCCAGAGGTCAATGATTGTCTGCCCGCCATAAACCTCGGCGGCAATCCAGGGAAGATCCAGTTGGACGCGGCCTCCGGCAAACCGCTCGTAACTCCAGAAAGGGGCGCCAAAGAGGAGCCCTCCTCGAAGATCAACAACCCCCTTCCGAAGGCCGACGAAGGCCTCTCCGGGGATAAGGGTGTAGCGGTCGTCGTCCCACCGGAGGAAGTAGGCGCCGTCGAATTCGCCATAGACGGATGTGTCCCCCTCGGAATTCCATCTTCCGTCAACCGAGAGGGCCCCATTCTGCCGGAGATCCTCATGGATGAGGGTCCCGCGACTGGTTGCTGTTCCAACGATTCTACCGTCTCCACCCATCTTATTTTACCTCTTATGGCAATACCCGCCGCACAATTTTGTCCCGTGATCGGCCGGTTCCGACCGGTTCCCATTGACATGACAGCTCCCTTCCGTTGAACCGCCGCAGGTTGCCCGGACGGCCGGGATCAACCAAGGATCGTTGTCGTTTGTTGTCGGGTGTGAACCTCGGGAGTCCAGCAGGAGATCGCTTTGGATCAGATAGTACAGGTGACCGAGCCCCGGCGGGAAGGTCGCCACACCCCAGTCCTTGGGGCCATTGGCCGTCTCATACCGCTTGTGGGGGTAGGCCCAGTGACACTGGTAGCAGAAGGATTGGTTTTTCAGTTCCTCTCTTGTTTGGGTGCCATTAAAGGGAATAGGGGAACCGTGACAGTCCCAACACTCCGCTTCAGTGGAAGGGCTTTTGAATTGGCTTGAAAAATAGCGGCCGTGACCAAAACCGGTCGCCCATCGAGGGTCGGTGTGCGGGTAACTCTGATGACAGGAAAAACAGGTTTTCCCGTTTAACACATTCTTAAAATCGGTTCCATGACAGGCCTGGCAGGTGGACAGACCGATCCCCAAGGCCTTTGTCTTGTGGTCCTCCACCCAGGAGGAGGGATGTGGGTAGATCGCATGACAGCTGTGGCAGGACTCTCCAAAAAATTTTTGGGGGGCGTCGGACCCGTGACAATTAACGCATAATTTCTTGCCGGTTTCTTCAACCGTTTTTCCATGACGGGAAGGATTCTTCCAGTCGGAAGAATGGGGGTAGATTGGGTGACACTGGTGACAGGAGATTTGTGAAAGCCCCCCTTGAAGATCAGCGCCATGGCATCCTGTGCAAAATGCCTTGCCATTTCTCAAAACCGTTTCTCCATGGAGTTCCTTGGTGCCCCACTCCTTTTCGTGTGGGAAAAGGGGGTGACAGGAATGGCAGGTTGGGGGGGTATCATTCTTTTTATAGGAATCCTCTTTGTGACAGTTGAGACAAGCCTGAAGACCATTTTGGCGGACCCACTCCCCATGTGATGTTGGTTCGGCCCATCCGTCCGGGTGCGGGAACAACGCCTCACTTTCACTGGGCAGGATCTGGTTTTCACCCCCATCCGAGTCGGCCGATTTGATATCGGCACACCCCTGCAGGCAAAGGAGAATGACACCCAGCAGAAGAGAGATCTTTTTGACGTCAGTAGCCATAAAAGGGGAGAAAAATGAACCCCTTAGGGTTCTCGGACGGGGGGTGGAAAAGTTGCCCTGATTCTAATCAGGTCGGATTATAATAAATTCAATCAGTTAAGCCAACTTTCTGGGGGTGTACTTACTTGACTCCTGCATCAGGGCTCGGTTTAGAAAATCTCTTTAGCCACTTTTCGGCGATTCTGGCACTTGGGTCTAACTTGACATACTGAGCCTTGTGGATTTCTTCCTCTTCGACCTTTCCTGTGGCATTTAATGCAAAAACCAATACTAAATGGGCCTCGGCATCGTTGGGATTAAGACGGACCGCCTCTCTGCCGGATGTTATTGCCTCGTCGAACCTTTGGAGCAGGAAATAAAGTTGGGAGAGTGCCGCGTGGGCCAACGCATAATTGGGGTTAGCGGTACGTGCCTTTAGAAAGTTTGCCAAGGCCCTTTCCGGATCTTCCCCGGAATAGTAACTACCGAGATGAAGATAAACCTGGGCCAGGTTTGGCTGTAACGAGGCCGCCTGGTTAAGCTCCCTCAACCCTTCTTCCGTTTTTCCCTGTTTCATAAAATCGTTCCCCCGATTCATCTTCAGCATCGCCAGATAGTGGATCGGGCGAAGCGGGTAATTGTTGGGGTAAGAGGCCTTGGAGGTGAGTAGTGTTGGGTCAAAGAAACGTCTTTCTTGACCGATGGTGAGACCAAGATAGATATGATCATTCTGACTTTGTGTTTCAGGTATTTGGGCACCAGATTGAGCTACCGTTTCTCCTGTCGTATAGACGAAGAAAGGGTCAAGGCCAGCCTGTCGAAAGGCAGCAAAGAGAATATTGATCTTTTCAGTGCAATAGCCGACACCCCCCACAAGGGCCTCCAGAGCAGTTGCCTCAACAGGGGCATCACCGGTGAAATCCGTTAATCCCAAGCCCCCGGTGGATGTGAGATAGAACTGAAACTGGTCAAGACCGGTGTCGGCAAGTTCTGCCGTCTGAAGCAAGAAGGGACCGAGATCGGCACTGATCAGTTTTTTATCGCGGTGCAGAAGGGCAAAATAAAAGAGACCGACCGCCATTTTTTCCTTGTACGGGTCAGTCCCTGGCGTGAGCCCTTGCTGACGAAGGATTTTATCCAGGGAGTCAATCGCCCCTTGAACTTTGGCACGAATCTCGGCGTCAAAGTTGGTTTTGGGATCCAGGTCATCCAGTTCCCACGCCAGAGGTTTGCCGCCGAGTCCGTTGACAAGATCACGGTATTGATCGGCATGATCCAGGAGGTATTCATACACCTCGCGCGGGTCAATCTCTCCATCCTGAGCCCCTTTGATCGTCATGTTGGGGCCCGGCTGGGAGTAATCGATTTCGTGGTACCCTTGGTCGATCGCGTCGTAAGAAACACCCCGTTCCCGGAGCGCACGGAGGAGCGAAAAGGCAGGATCCTCTGAGGTAAATAAAAATGTCCATGAGGAACGAGTCACCATCGGGCTTATTATCGGGGGAGCGCGGAATGGGTTGTGTTAAAAGCCCGGTTTTTGCCGGAGGCTCTTTTTCTCGGAGCGGCGGCGTTTATCCGCCAACATCTTCTCTTTGGCACGGCGGGAGCGGCGTCGTTTCTGGCGGCGGATCTTTTCAATCCTTTTTTGTTCCTCGCTCCTTTTTCCCAAGACTTGGGTTTCTATTTTATCCAACAAAAGGCGCCGGGCGAGAAACCGGTTCATCGCCTGACTTCGGGAGATCTGGCACTTAACCTCCAGGCCGGTTTGGGAATGACGGAGCCAGACACAGGTCGAGGTTTTATTGACGTGCTGACCGCCAGCCCCGGAGGAGCGGACAAAACTTTCCTCAAGATCCTCGGGGTGAACGCCGAGACGTTGCATCCGGTTGGACAGCTCTTTTTCTTTAGCGGGAGAGACGGAGAACAAATTACTTTTGCGCTGAATAATCGAAAAATCCGCGCCCTGATTTACGCCCCAACCAACCGGCCTCCACATATTTGTGGAGAAGCGGGGCCGGGTGGTACTTGTCATTCCCCATGTCCTGGTACAGAACCTCAAGAACGGCCAAGGTGGTATCGAGTCCCACGAAATCGGCCAGCTCGAGCGGCCCCATCGGGAGGTTACAGCCCAGTTTCATGGCGGTATCGATCGCCTTGGCATCCGCGATCCCCTCCTGCAGGACATAGATTGCCTCATTGATCATCGGCAAGAGAATCCGGTTGACGACAAAGGCGGGGGAGTCCTTAACAGGGACCGGCGTTTTCCCCATCGATTCTGCAAGCCCCATGGCGGCTTGAAAGGTGGCGTCGGAAGTTCTGAGGCTACGCACAATCTCAACCAGCTTCATGACCGGGACCGGGTTAAAAAAGTGGATTCCCACCACCTGCTCCGGTCGGCTGGTGGCAGAGCCTAATAGGGTAATGGATATGGAAGAGGTGTTGGAGGCGAGGATTGTCTCTTTGGGTGCCAGCTTATCCAATTCCCTAAAAAGTTCCATCTTCAGTTTCGGGTTTTCCGTGATCGCCTCGATGACGATGTCACTTTGCGCCACGCAGTGAAGGTCCGGGCAAGATTGCAGAAGGGCCATCTGGCCCTTTTTCTGATCCTCTGTCAGCTTTCCTTTTTCGACCAACCGGGCAAGCCCTTTTTCAATCTTGGCGCTACTTTTGCGGGTTAGTTCTTCGTTGGCATCCCGGAGACAGACCTGGTAGCCAAACTGGATCGCCGTTTGTGCGATACCGGTCCCCATTTGTCCTGCGCCGATAACCCCTATTTTTTTGATTTTCATAAAAACTCCTTTGGAAATAAGTACCACTGTATTTTGTCGGTTGGGAATGTCAAGGCGATCATTTCGCCTGCACCCGGATCGCCATATTCCCCGGCGGGTGCCTGTTTTCCTTCATCAGTTGGTGGGCAGGGCCGGTTTCCTCAAACGAGAAGGTTTTGGAGAGACAGGGTCCCACTTTTTTTTGGGTGACCAGGTCGTTGATCCCCTTGGCCTGTTGATCATTGGCAAAGTGCGATCCTTGCAGTCTTTTTTGCCGCATCCAGTGGTAACGAAGGTCGAGGGTGGCATTGAACCCGGAGGTCCCGGCGCAGATGACGACCATCCCTCCGGTGTCACAGACAAACATCGAGGTGGGAATGGTCCCTTCTCCGGGGTGTTCAAAGACGATCCTCGGATTTTTTTTCTCTCCAACAACCTCCCAGAGTGTCTTCCCGAAGGAGCGGACCCCCTCAAACCATTTTGAATAATTATCTGCATCTTTCCAGTGAGGGAGCATTCCCCAGTGATGGAATTTTGTCCGGTTCAAAACCCCCTTGGCCCCCAGTTTCAGACAGTAAGGGATTTTATCGTCATCGGAAACAACGGCCACCGGAATTCCACCGGCCGCCTTGACGATCTGAACCGCCATGGACCCCAAACCACCAGAGGCCCCCCAAACCAGCACGACGTCTCCTTTTTGTACCGTGTGTTCCGGCCAGCCATGAAGCATTCGGTAGGCGGTCGCCCCGACCAGCATGTAACAAGCGGCCTCTTCCCAAGAGAGATGTTTCGGTTTGGGAAGGCATTGATGATCCTGCACCCGGGTAAACTGGGCAAAGCTCCCCCAGTTGGTTTCGTATCCCCAGATCAGTTGGGAGGGGGAGAGCATCGGGTCCTTGCCCGCCTTGACCCACGGGTCATTCTTGTCCCACCAACCGCAATGGACAACGACCTCGTCCCCCACCTTGACATTCCGGACTTCACTGCCTGCCGCCCAGACAATTCCGGAGGCGTCACTCCCACCGACATGAAAATTTTCCTCCGCCTCCTTTTTTTCGTGCAGACGGACGACATCCACCGGCACCCCTGTGGCGGCCCAGACATTATTGTAGTTGATCCCGGCCGCCATGACTTGGACCAAGACCTCATCCGGCCCGATCGAGGGAACCGGCATCTCTTCCATTTTGAAGGCCTCTTTCGGTTCCCCAAACCGGCTTTGCCGTATGACCTGGGCCCACATCTTTTTGGGAACAACTCCTCGAGGCGGGATTTCACCGATGGCGTAAATTGCTTTGGGCATGGAGAACTTTTACTATCCCAGCAATCGGACAATATCAATCATGATTTGATTCAGTTCAAAATCCTTGGGGGTGTAAACCCGTTTGACCCCCGCCTTGAGGAGCCTCTTTTTATCCGATTCCGGAATAATCCCGCCGACAACGACCGGTACTTTGCCAATACCGGCTTTTTTGAGCCCCTTGATAATCTCAGGAATGAGGGAGAGATGGGACCCAGACAGGATCGAGAGCCCAATGACATGGACCCCTTCATCTCGGGCGGAAGAGACGATCTCATCTGGAGTGAGACGGATCCCCTGATAGATCACCTCCATCCCGGCATCGCGGGCGCGAAGGGCGATCTGTTCCGCTCCGTTGGAGTGACCGTCCAGTCCCGGCTTCCCGACAAGGATCCGGATTCGCCCTTTTAATTTCCTTGAGACTTTTTCAACTTCTGATCGAAGATTTTTAAAGGAGTTGGAATCTGATTCTGCCATTGATTGACCGGAGAGTCCGGTTCCGGTGAGACCGGTTGGGGCGCGGTATTCCCCAAAGAGTTGCCTAAGGGTGGAGGCCCATTCACCGGTAGTGACACCGGCCCGGGCCGCCTCAATGGAAACCGGCACAAGGTTTTCTTTCTTCTCGGCGGCGCGCAAAAGGGCCTCCAGAGATTTTTGAACTTCTCTCTTATTTCGCTTTTTTCTAAAGAGTTGGAGGCGCCGGACCTGCTCCGCCTCGGCCTTCGGGTCTATTTTTAAAAAACCGCCGTCAAATTGTTCCAGCAGGGGGGAGGATTCCGTTTCGGTGAACCGGTTGACCCCCACAACCACTTTTGCGCCCGATTCGACCGACTTGACCCGCGCCGCATTGGAACTCACCAGAGATTGTTTCATGATGCTGATCGCCTTCACCGCCCCGCCGAGATCTTCGATCTTCTGTAATTCTTTCTTTGCGGAGTCTGCCAGTTCACCCGTCTTTTCCTCAATGACGGAAGAACCTTTGAAGATATCTTCGTACTCGAGCAGGTCTGTTTCACAGGCGAGGATCTGCTGGATCCGGAGTGACCACTGTTGGTCCCATGGACGGGGGAGGCCGATCGCCTCATTCCAGCAGGGAAGCTGAATGGCGCGGGCCCTCGCCTCTTTGGAAAGGGTCACCGCGAGCATTTCATAGATAATGCGGGCGATGTTGTTTTCCGGTTGGGCCTCAGTCAGTCCAAGGGAATTCACCTGAACGCCGTAGCGGAAAATTCGGTATTTGGGATCGGTGACCCCGTAACGCTCGAAAGTAATCTGGTCCCACAACCGGACAAACGCCTTCATCTTGCAGAGTTCCTCCACAAACCGGATCCCGGCGTTCACAAAAAAGGAGATTCGGCCGACCACTTTCGGGAAATCTTCACTGGAAACCTGGCCCGAATTTTTCACCGCATCCAGCACAGCGATCGCATTGGCGATGGAAAAGGCGATCTCCTGCACCGGCGTTGCTCCAGCCTCCTGCAGGTGATAGGGGCAGATGTTGATCGGGTTCCATTGGGGCATGAACCGGACGGTGTAAGCGATCAGATCGGTGGTCAAGCGGAGTGAATGTTCCGGCGGAAAAATAGAGGTGCCGCGAGAGAGGTATTCCTTCAAGATATCGTTTTGTGTGGTCCCTTGCAATTTCGAAAGGGAGGCCCCCTGTTTTTCAGCAACGCTGGCGTAGAGGGCCAGAAGCCAGATCGCGGTGGCGTTGATCGTCATCGAACTGTTCATTTTTGCAAGCGGGATTCCGTCAAAAAGGGCCTCCATATCCCCGCGATGGGCGATCGGGACGCCGACTTTGCCGACCTCCCCCCGGGCGAGGGTATGGTCCGAGTCATAACCGGTCTGGGTCGGGAGATCGAAGGCAATGGAAAGCCCGGTTTGTCCCTTGGCCAGATTTTTCTTGTAGAGCCTGTTCGATTCCTTAGCCGAGGTATGGCCGGAGTAGGTTCGAATGAGCCAGGGATTATCGTGCATTAAGGCCTCTTTTTGATCAACACCCTTCGTTCAATCTCGAAAATCTTTTCCGGAATTTTTTCCTTGCCGAGAGCCTTCTTGTCGTTTTCCTTCACAAAAAGATCGGCGCCGTACTTTTCCAACGCCTCACTCCCTTTTCTGTTTTTAACGCCGATCAGTTGAAAGGTAACCATCCCAGCCGGGATCTTTTCGTCGATCGGGTCAGGGTGTGGTTCTTTGTGCAGGACCCGGGAGATGGCGTAAACCGTATCCCCCGCGATGACCGGTTGGGTGTGGTACCCCTCGGTATAACCAAAATCCCAGAGACCATTTTCGGTCGTGTCTCGTGAGGCGAGTCCCGCCAGCCAGGCAAAGACAAGGCCGCCGTAGACGACCGGCTGGCCGGAGAGCGGTCCACTGCGGCTCTGGGTATAAATCTTGTCATAGTGGAGCGGATGGGTATTCCCCAAACGGTAGGTCCAGGCGTAGTGCTCTTCAGAAATTGTCCGGCCATTGGCATGGACGATGATATCGCCAACCGTAAAATCCTCAAAATAGGTGTTGGGACCGGTCAGAAGTTTTGGGTAAGGAGAGGTTGCTCTTGGGATCCAGGCGGTTGCGGCGCCGATCTCCGGCAGGATTCCTGGTTTTGACTCTGCCAATTTTTTTTCCTTTCCTGTCGGGATCATGATTTTTCGATCATACTGGACCACAATCTCATCTTTTTGATTCAGGCCGACGGTTCGTACCGTGACAATCCCTGGTTTTCCTTCCCCCCGATCTTGTCGTGCCAGAACTTTTGTCATCGAACGGAGGGTATCTCCGGGATAAACGGTGCGTGGGAAGACGACGTCGTAGTAACCCAGATGAGCGACCGCCTTTTCCGAATCATTCTGGACCCCCATCGAGAGGGCGAGGTTCAAGACCATCAGCGGTGGGACGACCTGACCCCGAAAGCCATGCCCCTTGGCGTATTCGGCGTTGAGATAAAGCGGGTTGGTGTCGAGAAAGGTGGTGGCAAATTCTTGGGCAAAAGAATCAGAAATGGTGAACCCACGGGGGTGCGTAAAGACCTGTCCCTCCACGAACTCTTCCAGCGTCCGGCCGTATTCTGGTTTCTTGATCCCCTCCGGCAGATTAATCGGAACAGTCTTGGCTAATTCTTTTTGTTTGGTGATCGGGATTTTACGCTCAGACATTTTTAAATCCTCCACCCTCCCCTTTATCCCCATCCGCCCCTTCTGTCCCTCCGGGACATCTTCCCCGATAAGCGGGGAAGTTCCCCATCAAGGGAGGGGGGTTATAGGTATTGTTTCAGCAACGCCGGGGCGATCACCTTCAGGGCCAAGACCTCTTCCGCCCCTTCAAAGAGGGAAAAAACACGGGCATCCAGAAAATAACGGCTGACGGCGTATTCTTCGGCATACCCGTAACCACCATGGATCTGCATCGCCTCGCGCGTAACCCATTCGCTAATCTTTGAGGCGTAAAATTTAACCAATGACGTTTCCATGGCGCCTTTTCCCTCATCCATCAGATGGCAGGTATGATAGGTCGCCTGCCGGGCTGCCTGGATCAAGGCCGCCATCCGTGCAAGCTTCGCTTGATTTATTTGGTAATCAAAAACTGGTTTTCCGAAAACTTTCCTTTCCTGAGAATAGGTCAGTGCCTTTTCGAAGGCGACCTGCATGACCCCCAAGGCCCGAGCCGCCGTTTGAAGACGCCCACCGGCGAACCCTTCCATCTGCAAGTAAAAACCTTTTCCGAGTCCTTCGGCGCCGCCGATCAGATTTTCCTCCGGGACCCAATAATTTTGGAAAGAAACTTCATACGAATGCATCCCGCGGTAGCCGATGGTGGCAATCGATTTGCCCTCAACATGGCCGCCACCACTCGGTTGATCATGGCTAAACTCATGCCCTTCGAATCGCGGTTTCTCGGCGATGAACAGGGATAACCCTTTGTGGCCCAAATTTTTGTCCGGATCGGTCCGACAGAGAATCATGAGGCTGTCGGCATAACCGGCAAAGGTGCACCAGGTCTTAACCCCATTGATGACCCATCCTTTTTTCCCATTCACTTCTTTTCTCGTGGCGGTGACTTTCAGGCCGGCGACATCACTCCCAAAATCCGGTTCTGTAACAGCAACGGCCGCCATTTTTTCACCGGAGGCCAAAAGCGGGAGCCATTTTTGTTTTTGCCCCTCCGTTCCCCCTTTGAGGAGCGCCTTGGAGAGGATTTCCGGGCGGGTGATCAAACTTCCGGCGATCCCCAACGAGCCGCGTGATAACTCCTCGGTAACAACGACCATTCCTTTATTGTCCGGCTTACCATCATCCTGAAAGCCGCCATATTTTTGGGGGATCGACAACCCAAAGCAACCGAGGGCTTTTAGCCCTTCGATGATCTCTTGCGGGATGAGGAGGTCGTTACGATGGACCTTTTCAGCGATCGGCATCACCTTGTCTTCGGCGAATTTTTTAAAAGTTTGACGGAACATCTCATGCTGGCTGTTCAGACCATAAGTTCCGCCGTTTCCCTTTTCGTGGATGAGACAGGCGATACGGGAATAGTTCCCAGGACTTAAAATCTCTTCTACTTTTTTGGTCAGGGGTGGCTCCCAAATTGTTTCCCGAAGTTGTTTTTCATCCAGTCCCCAGGCCTGAAAGTGGTAACTGACTTTTTCGGAAAGGTGAGAGACCAGTTCCGCGGTAAAGAGTTGGGCTAGCGCTGTTTCCAAATCTCCCCCGTGGGGGATTTTTTCAGAATAAGCAACCAGTTGTTCCGCGGCATACGCCTCAGCCGAAAGCCAGGCGTAGTCGTAGGCGGTCGTTTGTGAGGGTGCTTCACCCAAGGGTGCTTCACCCAACGGTTCATGCTGGGCCAGATGACGACCGGCGATGGCAAGGATCTTTTGGGCGGCGTCGAGTCCTTGGTGGGGGTCAAACGTCATGAAAAAAACGCCTTCTCCGCATTCTCGGGAAGTTTTTGGCCCGAGAGATGGGCGGTCTGGATCAGTTCCCAGTAGTAACGGTAGGTCGCCCGGTCGTGGAGGTTTCCTTCAAACTGGATAGGTCCCCAGGAGGCCTCCTGCGCGGCAAGCAGGATTTCGCATCCTTTCTGTACTTGAGAGTAGTTCGGCATCATCGCCTCCACAATCGCATCGATCTGCGTCGGGTAGATCGACCACATCCGCAAGAAACCAAATTCATGGCGGGCCCGTGCGGCATCCGATTTGGTCTGCTCAAAATTTTTGAGGTCGAGCGTTACGTTATGGGCCGGGATAATCCCGTTGGCGAGCGCCGCGGCGACCACAATCCCTTTAGCCCTGGCGAGCAGGGCATGTTCAAATTGGCCGGGGGATCTCATCGCGCTGTCGGGAATCGCCCCATGGTGACCGGAGACAAAATCCATCAGACCAAAATCCAACACCTGCATCCAGGGGAGGGCGGCGATCTCAAAGGCCTCTTTCAAGGCCCCATGGGTTTCGATCAGGACATGGATCGGGATCTCTCTTTTGATTCCTGATTTTTTGGCAACCGCCTGAATATAAGAAATCATCTCACGGACCTGACCGACCGCCGTTGGTTTCGGGATCGTGATATAAGCGAGCTGGTTTCCAGCCCCCGGGACCAAAATATCGACATCCTGCCGCCAATGTTTGTTGGTGTAATCATGGATCCGGGCGCCGCTCATCTTCTGTTTGTTCAATTCCGAGTTAGCGATTCGCACAATCATCTCGGCATGTTCTTTCTCTTTACCGGCAGGCGCCCCATCTTCGCAATCGAGGGTGATATCAAAGACGCCCTCCTTGGTATTCTGGAGTTCCAGCGCCTTCGCCATCAATTTTTCGGAACCGGCAAAATGCTCGCAGGTCGGGATGATTGGAAATTGTTTTTCGCCGGCGAAAAGGGCCTGCCTGGGGTGGGTCCTCTGGGTCATCGTTCCTCTTGGGTATCTTCTTCAGAGAGGCTCGGTTCGGAGAGTTCAATCAGAACCCCACCGGTTGATTTGGGGTGGATGAAGGCGATCTTCTTCCCATGGGCGCCGATCCTCGGCTTTTCATCGATCAGTTGGACCCCATCCCGTTTGTAACGGGCCAGAATTTCTTCGATCCCTTCTACTTCAAAACAGATGTGATGAATACCACCACGGCCATTTTTTTTGAGAAATCGGGCAATAGGGCTTTCCGGATCGGTCGCCTGAAGGAGTTCAAGACTGGTTTCTCCAATAGCAAAGAAGGCGGTAGTCACCTTTTGATCTTCGACGGTTTCGTGGCGATCGGCCCCTTTGCCAAGGAGCCGTTCAAAAAGGGCTTCAGCCGCCTTGAGATCGGGAACCGCGATCCCGATATGATCAACCTTTCTCGCCCGAGGCATGAGGCCACTTCTAGCAACCCTCTTGAAGCCCCGTCAACTCCAAAAAGGGAATGGCTGGAGTGATTTAAACCCTCATAAAAACAGCAACTTTGCCCTGAACCCGACCGATAATAGAAACCGGTATGGGTGTGCCCTCTCCAAAATTTAAAGAGGTTAAAGTATCCCTTCCGGAAGACCCTCACGGCAAGGTGATCTACAAGGCCCTGGATGAACAAGGGTATGGAACCTTTCCGGCCTTGTCTGAAGCCCTCAATGACTCATTTTCACCTGGTGTCATTGACGAAACGGAGCTCCTGGACCAGCCGTCGCTCCGCCAGTTTTGTTCGTTGCGAGAGAAACCCCCTCTGATGACCTATGCCAGTTACCTGACGGACAGGGCTCTTGGGAAGAGGACTCTCTTACAGGCTGTGGGGAATTTCCTTGTTAAAATGAGTTATCGTTTGACGGAATCGGGTCGTGCGGCATGGAGTGTTATTGAGGAGGTTCGTGAGGATGATCGGGTTGTTGCCGCTACCCGGTTTCTTGCCGTTATCCAGAATCAGGGGCTCCTTTCCAATCTGCCGGAGGAATCGGTTACGCAACTGATGATTCTTGCCTCAGAGATTTTTCAGGAGGCGCCGGACGTCAGGGTGAAGAGGGTGGGTGAAAACCTTGTGGGGGCATTGGGGGTCTGGAAGACGAGCCATCACGAACCACCCTTGGGTGGATCACCCTTGGAGGTCTGTCCGCCCCCTCAGGTTTATACCTTTAACCCCACCCCCTTGCCCCCTGTGGAGGCGTTAGAAATGCCTGACGGCCTCGATTCTTTGATCCGTTACTGGCATTGGGTCTACTTCTCCGACCGGTTGTGGGTGACCTATGCCAGAAAATTTAGCAAGGGAGAGATGTCCATTGTTAACTACAAGGGAGAGGGGTTCGGGACCGATCGGGAGGGAGAGACCTACCGGCTGACCGTTGAACAGATGCAACAAGACGGGATTGGATTCAAGGTTTATACCCCCTCCTATCGTGAACTGGAAAGATCGGGCAAGCGACATCCCCAGATTGTCAGGATTATCCAAAGAGCCGCTGAGGAAGAGAAAGAAAGGCTCGATGAAAAGGCGCGGGAAGTTTTTAAAAAAAGGGCGGAGAAGGATGGGGAGGTTTTTGAAGGGTATAATTATCTTTCCGGGAGAGAGGCGGATATCACGGCGGCGGCCACCCGTTTTTCTGCCTGGCAGGTCTATCTGGAGGTGATCTTTGAAGAGGCCTTCCGCGGCGCCCTCCCTGATGACAAATTGCCGGATTCCCGTCACCTGGCTAAATTGGCGATTATTGAATCGGAGGCCCAGGCGAATCCACCTCCCCCCAATGGTTCCTGCGCCACCGGGCCTTATCAGATTGTTGTCTTTGATGAGAAGAAAAGGGGCCGCAGGAGATATAACGAATATTGTCGTCTTGAGTTCAAAGATCCCAAATTTCGTTACGGCCTCGAGATCAATCAAAGAAAAGGGATTGATGAGCGTCGTAATTTCATTTTTTCGGGACAGGCCGCCGCGAGGATCCTTCGCCAGGGGTTTGATGCCGTTGTCCAGGATGGTTATATCCGCAAGGGAGTCGGTTTTGACAGGTCCCAAGCCCTTTGGGTCTCCACAAGCACCTACCACGCCGGGATCGGTACCCTCCGCATCGGTCTGCGTGGAGCGTTGGATGATATGATCAGAAAAAAAGAGGAAGAGCTTGCCAGGAAGGAAGACGGGAATAATGGGGCCGCCGGCAAGAAGGGAAGATCGAAGAAGAGACAAAAGCCTCCCCCGATTCCCCTGCCGACGGCGGCCGATGTTTTCAAACATCTGTTTACCAGCCCCCTCCGGGTGGCCCGGTTTCGCGATGACTCCAAGGATTACCCCCCCCAATTGTGGCCGGCCATCGAGGCGGCCGAGTCATTGGATGCCGGAAAAAGACTTCCTTTTCCTCTTCTTGTCGTCGTAGAGCTGGCGCAAATCAGCCAGCCGATCCCTTTTCAGGAGATGGTGGACCAGCTCTCCCGGAACGGGTTTCAGCCGTACAACCCGCAGTATGATGAGAAACAGTTTTATACGAGTGGAAACTCAAACGGCCAGGCGACTTTGGAAAAGAGGGCCCGGTTTCTCCTGCGTCAGGGGGATGTCAAGAGGTTGACCGGCTGGCTTGTCGGCAACAATTACGTTTCCAGAGATCAGATCAGAATAATTCCCTTGAAACTGCCAGACGCTGTTCAGGTTCGAGAGGACCGGATCCCAAGCAGCCCGCTACGGGTCTCTCCTGCGGTTGCCGATGCCGGGAAGTAGCGGGTCAGTCTTCTTTCATAGTCTTCCCAATCCTGGATAGGTCGTGTCGCCACACCGCTCTGCATGGCCGCCTTAGCCACGGCAGGAACCTCCCAGAGGAGGACACGCCGGTCAAACGGCTTGGGGATAATATATTGGGGTCCGAATTCCAAGGAGATATTGGCATAGATTTTTCTGACTTCCGAAGGGACCGGTTCACGGGCCAGGGCGGCCAGTGCCTTAGAAGCCGCGATCTTCATCTCCATCGTAATCCGCGTTGCCCCGACATCCAGGGCCCCTCGAAAGATAAAGGGAAAGCCCAAAACGTTATTAACCTGGTTGGGGTAATCCGAACGGCCAGTTGCCATAATCAGATCCTGGCGGACGGCAACCGCCTCCTCATAGTTGATTTCCGGATCAGGATTGGCCAAGGCGAAGACAATCGGTTTGGCCGCCATCGAACGGAGCATCTCTGGTGTGACGAGCCCTTTTGAAGAAACGCCGATGAACAAATCAGCCCCTTCAAACGCCTCGGCCAGTGTTCTCTTGCTGGTGGGGTGGGCAAACTGCCGGCGGTATCGTTCAATCTCTTCCCTCTCGGAATGAACGATCCCCTTGCGATCACAGAGGGTAATCTGTTCCTTCTCCATCCCCATCGAACAAAACATCTTGGCGCAGGCGATCGCGGCGGCACCGGCACCGGAAAAGACAACCTGAATATTCTTGATGTTTTTGTTGATGAGATCGAGGGCGTTGATCAGGGCGGCGGTTGCAATGATCGCAGTCCCATGCTGGTCGTCATGAAAAACGGGGATGTTCATGGAGGAGATCAGTTTCTCCTCGATCGCAAAACAGTCGGGGGCCTTGATATCCTCAAGATTGATCCCGCCAAAGGTTGGTTCCAGGGCTTGTACGGCCTGAATAAAACGGTCGGGGCTGGCGGCATCCAATTCCAGATCGAAGGCATCAATACCGGCGAATTTTTTAAAGAGAACCGACTTCCCCTCCATCACCGGTTTTGCGGCTACAGGGCCGATATCTCCGAGACCGAGGACAGCCGTTCCGTTGGTAATAATGGCGACCAGATTGCCGCGATTGGTGTATTTAAAAGAGTCGAGGGGATTTTTTTCTATCTCTCGACAAGGCTCGGCAACGCCGGGGGTATAGGCGAGCGAAAGGTCCCTCTGGGTCTCGCAAGGTTTAGTGGGATGGATCTCGATTTTACCGTTTCTCCCCTCCGCATGGTAGGAGAGTGCTTCTTCTTTGGTGATCATCTGTTTTTGAGTCATCGGGGCTCCTCGTTTTCTCCAAAATAATCTTTGTCGAGTGAAATGGTAGCCATCCCTGTGGTCACGGCGGCCCTGGCAACGGCGCGGGCGACCCTCTGATGTACCCACGGGTCAAGGGGGGAGGGGACCAATTCTCTTTCCGGGGCGGCGTGGGCGATCGCCTCGGCCGCGGCGATGTACATTTCCTTGTTCATCTTTTGCGCCCCAGAATCCAGGACCCCTTTCCAGATCCCCGGGTAGCCGATCAGGTTGTTGATCTGGGCCCCGTCCGAGGCAAACGAGGCCCCCGCTTTCAGGGCCTCCACGATGGAGATCTCCGGCTGGGGGTTGGAGAGGGCGAGGATCACCTGTCCCTTCCGGACCATTGTTGGTTTGATCAGTCCCTCCTGACCCGTTGTGGAAATAACCAGATTGGCCTTCTTCATCAGCTCCTCCAGTGTGGCGGTGGTCCCTCCAAATTTTTTGTGTCTCTGGAGGGATTCCTCTTTGAGGTCAAAACCGATGACCGGTTTTGAAGTGTATTTCATGATCAGCCGGGCAATTGCGGATCCGGCGGCCCCGAGGCCAATCTGCCCGATGGTGACCTCATGAATATCAAGTTCCGCCATTTTGCAGGCGTTGATGGCGGCGGCAAGGCTCACCACCGCGGTTCCATGCTGGTCATCATGCATGATGGGGATAGGCAGTTTCTGGAGACGTTCTTCGATCTCAAAGCAGTCCGGGGTCTGGATATCCTCGAGCTGAATGGCGGCGAACGTCTTTGAAATAGTCTCCACCGTTTTTACGAAGAGATTGATATCCGTTGTGTTAATCAGGATTGGGATCATGTTGAGACCGGTGAATTGGGCAAACAGGGCCGCTTTCCCCTCCATGACCGGCATCGAGGGGACTGGTCCCAGATTGCCAAGCCCCAAGACACGACTCCCGTTGGTCACCAGGGCCACCGTTTTAGAAATAGTAGTATAGCTGACCGCTTGTTTTGGATCATCATGGATCAGTTTGCAGACGGAGGCGACACCGGGGGTATAGACCTTTCTCAAATCCTCAATCGATTGCACCGGAAAGGTCGGCTGAAGGCTCAATTTCCCTCCCTGGTGAAGTTCCAAGACATCATCGATCACCTGTTGCAGTTCAACGTCGGGTGTCTTTTCGGCCGCCTTGATGACCCGGGCGAGCCCGGCTTCGTCATCAACGATGATCGAAATGTCGCGGACGTTGTGGAGTTCACCCACCAAAACAGTGCTGATTTCGCCGATATCGGCACCGGCCTTGGAGAGGGCCGTGATGAGCGCCGCCAGCGTCCCCCGCACATTTTTATTTTTACACCGCAGGGTTCTGACGATCTTTTGTTTGTAGAGCATACGATTTTAAGAAGTTCCGAGGTGATGGCTGATGTATTGAAGGATGTCCCGGATCGAGATGATCCCGGAGGGCCTTCCCTCTTTGAGGATCGGGATATGACGGAACCCCCCGAGAGACATCTTGTTCAAGGCGGTGGCAATCGAATCCGTTTCGCGCAAACTTTCCGGGTCGGGAGTCATCACTTGGGAGACAGGAGAGGAAAGTGTTACCTTCCCCAATACCTTGAAGAGGAGGTCCCGCTCCGACAGGATCCCTTTGAGGAAATTCCCTTCGGTGATGAGCAGGCAACCGATCTTGGATTGTTTCATCTTCTCGACTGCGTTTAGAAGGGATTCTTTTTCAGAGATAGCAATTGGTTTTTTGGGGGACAGTTTCTTGATCGGGTCTTCCATGAGGGATCGGCCAATTTCGGTTTTGGGAGAAGAGATCCCGTCCAGACTCATGAGCGATTCATTGCAGTTCTCACAAAAATCATCGCCGGGAATATTCTTATGGCCGCAGGAAGGGCAGATCATTGTTTGCCTCCTTTGGGTGACCCACCCTCAATGACCCAGGTGTCGCCGCTATGGAGCAGGGCCTCCAGACTGCCGGGGCCAGATTTTTCACGGGCCGCCTCGACCTGATGGCTGACCAAGTCTTCATAGGTCTCCTTTTGAACCGACCGGAAGACCCCCACGGGGATAGGGAACTCGGGGGCGCTGATGCGGGAGAGGAAAAAGGCATAAGAAGAGTCTTCGGAATTTTCATCATGGATGACGAGGTCTTTTTCGGTGACACCGTTAGGTTGGCCGAGTGTCACCACTTCCGGCTTGAAATTTTTCATCCGGATCCCCTTGTCCCGGTTTTTGCCGAAGATGAGCGGCTTTCCATGCTCCAGAGAAATCATATTATCCGAGCGGAGCTGGCGGTCGGTGACTTCTTTGAAGGCGTCATCATTGAAGATGACGCAGTTTTGAAAAATCTCAACGAAGGCGCTCCCCTCGTGGCGAGCCGCTTTTCTCAAAACAGAACCCAGGTTCTGATTATCGGAATCGATGGTTCGAGCCACAAAGGTGGCCTCCGCCCCGAGGGCCAGGGAAATCGGATTAACGGGGTAATCGACCGATCCGTACGGGGTTGATTTTGTCTTTTTCCCAAACTCGGAGGTGGGGGAGTATTGCCCTTTGGTCAGCCCATAAATCTTGTTATTGAAGAGGAGAATCTTGAGATCGACGTTTCGTCTGAGGGAGTGGATCAGATGATTACCGCCAATACTCAAGGCATCCCCATCGCCAGTGACGACCCAAACTTGCAGGTCTGGTCGGTGGGCCTTGATCCCTGTGGCGATGGCCGGGGCCCGGCCATGGATCGTATGAAAGCCGTAGGTGTTGACATAGTACGGAAGTCGGGAGGAGCAACCGATCCCTGAAACAAAGACGAAATTTTCGCGAGGGATGCCCAATTCCGGGAGGATCTTTTGGACCTGGGCGAGGATCGCATAGTCACCACAGCCGGGGCACCAACGGACATCTTGGTTGGAGACAAAATCCTGCCGTGTTAATTGGGGGAGGCTAGTTGTTTCTCCGGCCATGGTTTTACCTTTCTTGTTTGCAGGATTTTTTCAATCCCGTTCATAATCTCTTTGACCTTAAATGGCTGACCCTGGACCTTTGTCAGACTCTGGGCCTCGACGCCAAACTGGCCGCGAAGGATAAAAGCCAACTGCCCCAGATTAAGTTCAGGGACAAGAATCTTTTCGAACGAGCCCAAGACCTCGGACAGATTTTTGGGGAATGGATTGAGGTAGCGGAGATGAATACTGGAAACGGAATACCCTTTTCTTTGCATCTCCTCGACCGCCGAGGTGATGGCGCCATAGGTCCCCCCCCATCCGACCACCAGAAGATCTCCTCCCTCTTTGCCAAAGACCTTGACGTCAGGAATCGACTGGGCCACGCGGGCAACTTTCTCCGTCCTGAGGTGGACCATCAGTTCATGATTCTTCGGGTCATAGCAGACATTACCGGTGACGTTTTCTTTTTCAAGACCGCCAATTCGGTGTTCCAGCCCTGGAGTTCCGGGGATGGCCCATGGCCGGGCCAGCGTTTTTTCATTCCTGAGGTAGGGTTTAAAACTCTCGGCCTCTGTGGGGTGGGTGATTTTGATTCTTGGAAGGCTTTCGATCGCGGGGACCAGCCATGGTTCGCTCCCATTGGCCAAAAAGCCATCGGAAAGATAAATCACCGGTGTCATGTATTCTACGGCGATTCGGAACGCCTCGATCGCCATCAGAAAACAATCGGAGGGAGAACAGGGGGCAACGACCGCCAACGGCGCCTCTGAGTTACGCCCAAAAAAGGCCTGGAACAGGTCGGCCTGTTCGGTCTTCGTCGGCAATCCTGTGGAGGGTCCTCCTCTTTGGACGTCGACAATAACCATCGGAAGCTCCGCCATGATGGCGAGGCTGATCGTTTCTGACTTGAGGGCGAGACCCGGTCCGCTGGTTCCGGTCAGCCCAAGGGCACCGGTAAAGGCGGCCCCCAGTGCCGCACCGGCCGCGGCAATCTCATCCTCCATTTGCAGGGTTTTCACGCCAAAATTTTTGTGCTTGGAAAGTTCATGGAGAATGTCCGAGGCAGGGGTGATCGGGTAGCTGGCGTACACGAGTGGTTTCCCGGCCAGCTGTGAAGCGGCGACGAAGCCGATGGCGGTCGCCTCATTCCCGGTAATGTTTCTGTATTTACCCGGGGCGAGCTTTGCCTTCGGGACATGATAATGTTTTTTGAAAAGTTCCGCTGTCTCCCCGTAATGATAGCCGGCCTTCAAGGCCATCTCGTTCGCCTTGGCGATCTCCCCTTTAAACTTTTTGTTGATCCAGCCAGTGGTGACATCAAGGGTTCTGTCGTACAACCAGAACATGAGCCCCAAGGCGTAGAAGTTTTTGCAACGATCAATCTCCTTTTTGCCCAAAGAGGTTCCTTGGATAGAATTGGCATTGAGTGTCGTGATCGGGAGTTGATAAACCTCGTAACGACCGAGACCACCATCGGTCAATGGGTTTGTGGCGTACCCCGCTTTTTTGAGGTTCCCTTCGGTAAAGGCATCCATATTGACGATCAGCATCCCTCCTTCTTCGAGGTCTTTCAGATTTGTCTTGAGGGCGGCCGGGTTCATGGCGACAAGGACATTAGGGGCATCTCCCGGGGTACGGATGTCCCGGCTGGAAAAATTGATCTGATAACCCGAAACGCCGGCCAATGAACCGGCGGGGGCCCGGATTTCAGCCGGGTAGTCGGGGAAGGTGGAAAGGTCATTGCCCAGCGTCGCTGTCGTTGTCGTAAATTGCATCCCGGTCAACTGCATGCCATCCCCGGAATCGCCGCAAAAACGGATGACGACGTCCTGTTTTTCTTCTACCCCTTTACCGATTGTCACCCCTTTCTTATCCTGACTCATCTTCTTCTTTCCTTTCAGCCTTTCAAGCCCCGTCAGGGCTTTTTTGCTCCTGGTGCGGGTCGGGTGGCAGATTCAACACCTCGTACGGAAAATGCTCCGCCAGGTACATGATTATATCACTCGTTGAGATAAGACCGCAAATCACTCCCCCCTCCTTAAGAATCGGCAGGCGTCGATAACCCCCCTTGGACATGATTTGTATCGCGGTGGCTATGGAATCGTCCATTCGGATCGTCTTTGGTTTAGGGGTCATGAACCGATCAATGGGGGAAGAAACCAACTCTTGAGACTCAGTCACAATCTTTGTCAGGGCATCTCTTTCGGTAAAAATTCCCACGAGAGCCCCCTTTTTTTGAATGAGTGCGCTTCCCTTTTTCTCTTTTTGCATCCTCTGAACAACTTCTTTGAGTGGTGTTCCGGATTCTACAATAAGAGCCGGTCTCATTCGAAGATGCTTGATTTTAGCCTGCTTGAGGGCCTTTCGCAGTTCCATGGTGACACTCCTTTCATACTCCAGAGAAGAGGGATCTGTCAAATCGGGTATGAATTGTAAAACGGGCTATCGGTTTGACTTAAAGGGGAACTTCTGTCAATAGGGTAGTGTCGAATTGAGGATGATGGGGATCATGTTCGAAAAACAGGGAAAATACGGTTTTTGGCAGCGGGTTTATCTGGTGGAGGCGGTAAGAGGGCTCTGGACAACGGGGCTTCACTTTTTCAGGAATTTTGTCGGCTTGAAAAAGATCGGAACCTACGAATATCCGGAAAAACCGAAACCGATTCCGGAGGGATATCGGGCAGAACACCGGCTGATGCTCCGGCCGGACAATTCGATCCGGTGTACCGCCTGTATGCTTTGCGCCACCGCCTGCCCGGCGGAGTGTATTGAAATTGTGGCGGCGGAAAATCCTGACCCCAAGATTGAAAAACAGCCGACAGTCTATAACATTAACTTATTGAGGTGTGTTTTCTGCGGACTTTGTGTGGAGGCCTGCCCCTGCGATGCGATCCGGATGGATACGAAGCAAATTGACATGGCCGGATTCACACGCGGCGAATTCATCCGAGATATCGATTATCTGACACAAAACCATCCCGAGGGGATGAGTCCTATTTCAATTGCGCCATGAAGAAACCTCGGGTGAACCACCCTTGGGTGAAACACCCTTATCGTGTCACACTGATTCGCGGCGACGGGATCGGGCCTGAGATTACCGATGTCGCCCTCCAGGTTTTAGCGGCCACCGGTGCCAAGATCCAGTGGGATGAGCAGATCGCGGGTCTTCGGGCGATCGATCGTTTGGGGACACCGCTTCCGGAGGCGACCCTCCAGTCCATTCGCAAAAATAAGGTCGCCCTGAAAGGCCCGCTCACAACGCCGGTTGGCAAAGGTTTTTCGAGCGTCAATGTCCTGATCCGGAAAGAATTCAACTTCTACGCCAATGTGAGGCCGGTTAAAAGTCTTCCTGCTCTTTCCGATCGGTTTGGGCCTGTGGATCTCGTCATTGTGAGAGAGAACACGGAAGATCTTTATTCCGGCATCGAACATATCGTCTCGCCCGGTGTCGTCGAGTCGGTCAAGGTGATTACCCGCAAGGCGTCACTCCGGATTGCCAATTTTGCCTTTAAGTATGCCGAGCAAAATGGAAGAAAAAAGGTGACGGCGATTCACAAGGCGAACATCATGAAACTCTCGGACGGACTTTTTTTGGATTGCGCCCGGCAGGTGGCGAAGAAGTATCCCAAGATTCATTACGATGAATTGATCGTCGATAACGCCTGCATGCAACTCGTCCTCAACCCGTCACGATTTGATATCCTTCTTTTGGAAAATCTCTATGGAGATATCGTCTCCGATCTTGCGGCGGGGCTTATCGGTGGACTTGGCCTTGTCCCCGGCGGGAATATCGGGGAGTCCGGCGCACTCTTCGAGGCGGTCCACGGGAGCGCCCCGGACATCGCCGGAAAGCAAAAGGCGAATCCGGTTGCCCTGGTCCTTTCGGCGGCGATGATGCTTGATCATTTGGGGGAGAAAAAGGCGGCTGACAAGATACGACGAGCGGTCGAAAAAGTTCTCAGTCAGAAAAAATTCAGAACACCGGATCTTGGGGGTAAGGCGACCACGAAAGAAATGGGGGAAGCGATTGTCAAAAGAATCAGGAGCTAATCGTCTCCTTCAAACGATGACAAGGAATGGGCAAAAGGGAAAAATTTGATCCTCTTCAGCAGTTTTTCATCGGCCGTGATAAAGGCTGCTTCTGATCGTTCCGCCGTGGCGACGAAGAGGGCGTCATAAAAGGTCAGTTGGTATTGTGCCGCCAGTTCCAACGATCGTGCCAGTAATGACTGGCGCAGAGGGATAAGAAACCAGGGCAATCGCCATAAGGCCAGAAATCCCCTTTGAATCTTTTCCAGATCGCGGGGCCATTTTTTGAGAAAGACATTGCCGACTTCGTAGAAAAGAAGATCGGGAATAATAAATTGAGAGTCCCCCTTTCTGAAAATCTGCAGAATCCTTTGAGCTGGTGAATCGTCCGGTTCATCCTTGACGAACCATTTGACGACAACGGAGGAGTCAACCACAAAGGAGGAGGGCGGCACTAACGGGAGTCCCTCATATGGCGGATAAGCCCCTCGGCGGTTTCACCAGGGGAGAGTTTGAATTGGAACTCACGGAGACGGTCAAAGGCTTCCTCTGACCGGACAGGGAACGCCATCTTTTGACCCCTTAAGAATTCAAGGGCCAGGTCCTTGATAAGCTCGCTTCGGCGTTTGTGGTTCTCCTCGGCCGCTTTGTCCAGCTCTTCCAACAGGTCATCCGGCAGTGAAATCATCACCTTGGCCATGACCAAAGATTATAGCTAAAGATATAATATGTCAATACCCATTATATCCCCACTTATCCGATTTTCTAAGGCCACAAGAGGAGCGAGGCGGCAAACGAGACCCCCAGGGGGATGACGAAGTTATCCCAGTCCCTGAGCGGGAACGATTCCAGGACCGCCCCGATTGTGGCGAGTGGCAGGGAGATCCAGAGAGGGATATAAAGGAGGCAGCCGACAAGGGCCGTGAGAAAAAAGGCAATCGACCCGATCAGCTTTTTATTAGGCGCGTAGAAGATTTTTGCTTTTCCCCACTTTTGGCCAACGAGGGCGGCCGCTGTGTCCGAGAGACAGACCTGCACAAACCCGCAGGCGGTGGCCGGGTAATCGAAAAAAAGGATGGAGAGGATAATACCCAGGGAGAGAAGCGGAGCCGCCCAACCAATCTTCCCCATTTCATAGGGACGTTTGCACGACTCCGCAAAATCAGAAAAAAAGGGGAGCTTTCTTCCACGGATCCGGAGAATTTCGAGAAGAAGATAAAAAACAGCGGCGCCAGCCATGACCCAAATTACGATCAGAGGGTATCTTGGCAAGAGTGGTAACAGGAGCAACCCTGAGAGGTGCACCAGTTTTCGCCTCTGTTCTTGGGTGATCGGGGTCATCATCAGAAGGTCTTCACCAAACTGATTCCCATGCTGTCAAGATTCATTTGAGGAACAACAAATAAAGAATGATTTTCCTTTTTATGGAAACGGGCCGTTCCCAGAGCAAAGGCGGTTCCGATCGTGGCCCCGAAAAGGACGTCGGAGACAAAATGCTTGTTGTCATCCAGACGGGAAAGGGCAATCAGGGAGGCGAGGGCGTAGGAGGGGATCCCGGCCCATGGCCCGTAGACGGCAGTTACACTGGTGGCCATAGCAAAGCTGGCGGAGGCATGACCGGATGGAAAGGAGTAGTTGTCGGAACCGTCGGGGCGCGCGCGGCCAACACCGTATTTAAACCCCAGGGTCATCGCTTCGGTCAAGAAGAGGGATTCCACAAAAATTTCGCCGAGGAGTTTTAGTTTTTCATTTTTAAGGAAAAAACCGGCAAGGACCGTTGCAAACGAAATCCCCCCCAGGGTATAAATTTCACCGAAGACATTGAAGAAACCGTTGCCCCTCCCCAAAAGGTTATGGGAGGCCATCGATTCTTGAATGGCCGAATCTTGGGTCCCCACGATCCCGGAGAGAAGGATTCCATTGGTCCAGACCAGGGCCACGGGACTCAAAAATGTTTCTAGAATATCTTCTCCTAGATGACGGGGCAGTTTTTCGAAAAACCAGTGCGAGGCCGACTCTGACCGCTCCAGGTATTCCTGCTCATTAGTTTTGGGTTGTGTTTCCGGTTCCTGGGCCCTGACCGCAGAACTGCTCATGAGAAGGAGCAGGACAAGCGCCGTCTTTTTCTTAAGGGGCATCATGGATTGCTTTTTCAAGGCGGGCCAGGGTCTTCTGTTTGCCGAGGATACCCATGAGTTCAAAAATACCGGGGCTGACCGTTCCTCCGGTCAGCGCCACCCGGACCGGCTGAGCCAAATCCCCCAGCTTCTTTCCCGTCTCTGCCAGGATTCCCTCAAAGACAGGTTTGATCGACTCTTCCGTGAAATCTTTCAAGGAGGTCAATGGTTGGAGAAGCCTTTGGAGGAGTTTTCGATTGTCCTCCGTCAAAAATTTCTCTCCGGCTTTTTGCTCGATAACAATCTCATCCCGGAAGAAAAAACCGACAGCCGCGGGGATTTCGGAAAGTAGCTTTACTTTTTCTTTCACGCTTCCAACAGCATGGCAGGATTGATCCGTTTCTTTCACCGTGAATCCCGCCTTTTCCAGAAAAGGGCGGGAGAGTGTGAGAAGCTCCCCGTTCGTTTTTATCTTGATGTAATGGCTGTTCAACCAGAGAAGTTTCTCAGAATTGAAAACCCCGCCCGATTTGCCGACCGCTTCAATGCTAAAGTTTTCGACCATTTCTTCCCGTGTGAAAATCTCCTGATCCCCGTGGGCCCAGCCGAGACGCACCAGAAAATTGATCAACGCCTCCGGGAGGTACCCTTGTTCCTTGTATTCCAAGACCGAGGTAGCCCCATGCCGCTTGGAAAGACGGGACTTGTCCGGCCCCAGGATCATCGGCAGGTGACCGAATTGGGGAGGGGTGTAACCAAAGACCTTGTAGAGCTGAATCTGCCTCGGGGTATTATTAAGGTGGTCATCGCCCCGGATGAGATGACTGATCTTCATCGTGACATCATCGACCACCACGCACAGATTATAAGTCGGTGTCCCATCGGTTCTCTGGATGACCAAGTCGTCCAGTTCCTCATTCTGGAAGGTGACCGTTCCTTTGATCAGGTCATTGACGACCGTTTCCCCCGATCTTTCCGTGACGAAACGGATGCAGTAAGGCTTCTTCTGGTTTTGGTCAGCGTTCTGGCACCGGCCATCGTACTTTGGCTTGAGTCCTTTGGCCAGAAGCGCCTTGCGTCTCTCTTCCAGTTCCGCGGCGGTACAGTAACAACGGTAGGCCCTCGATTGTTTGAAAAGTCGCTCGATATGTTCCTTATAGATCTCCATCCGTTCCATCTGGTGGTACGGCCCTTCATCCCAGTCGAGGCCGAGCCAGCGGAGTCCCTCCACAATCGAATGAATGTACTCCTCGGTGGAACGTTCCCGATCGGTGTCCTCGATCCTTAAAAGGAAGGTCCCCTTGTTTTTTCGCGCCAACAGCCAGTTGAAAAGAGCGGTCCTGGCGCCGCCGATATGGAGGTGGCCGGTGGGGGATGGGGCAAAACGACAACGAAAAGACATGGAGCAGAGTTATATTGGGAATACCAGGGAGGTCAAGATATTATCAAGCCCGCATACCCAACGACAGATTTATAATCGTGAGTAACATCACCACTCGTCGCATGCTGAACCAGTTCCGCCTTCCGGGCCCCCAATTCTTTGGCGGCGACAAGCATTACGGTTGTCGGGATAATTCCGCACATCGAAATCGATTTCTTGTGGACTGTTTCGTAGAGTCCCTGGGGATCGAGGGCCAGGATCTTTTCGATCGCCTCAAGATCTTTCTTGTGAGTGATCTCCTGGTTTTCATAATGATTCATGTCGGAGCTGGCGATGATCAGGACGGGCTTACCGGTTCCCTGGATTGTTTGGGCCAAGGCCCTGCCGATCTCGTGGCAGTCGGAGTAACGGAGATGACTCAGGGTGACAGGGACAAAAGTGAACTGACGTTTCAGGGACTGGAGGAACGGGATCTGTACTTCCAGAGAATGTTCGGCAATATGAGCGGCGGTATCTTTTTGAAGGAGTGGGCAATTTTTCATCCACTGGAGGCTCAAAGAGACATCGACAGGTGCTTTTCCCAAAGGTGTTTCCCATTCCCCTTCTGGCCAGATGGAGGCAGGGAGACCATAACCGGTGTGGTTGGGGGAAAGGATGATCATTTTTTGTGGGAGTTCTATTTGAGAATAAACCTGGCCTGCCACAGTCCCGCTATAGTGGTAGCCGGCATGGGGAGAGACAATCCCAATCGCTTGTTTTTTTTGGGGTGACGGTGCCAGGCACCGTTTCAGTTCAATCTCTAATTTTTGACGTTCTGCCGGGTAAAAGGAACCGGCGACCGCCGGTTGGCGCAACATAACTTTTTACTGCTGTTCCTTCTTTTGAACGGAACCCTGGAGCCACGGCATCATACCGCGGAGCTGTTCTCCCACCTTTTCCACGAGACTTTTTGCAGTGTTCTCGCGAAATTTCTTCATGGCGGGGTTCCCCTTTTCACACTCCTCGATGTATTCCCTGGCAAAGGAACCGCTTTGGATTTCTTTCAAGATTTTTTCCATCTCCTTGCGGGTTGTTTCATTAATAAGGCGGGGGCCGCGCGTGTAGTCGCCGTATTCGGCGGTATTGGAAATCGAATAACGCATATTGGCGAGACCGCCGTTGTAGACGAGGTCGACGATTAATTTGAGTTCATGGAGGCATTCAAAATAGGCAACCTCCGGTTGGTAACCGGCCTTGACCAGCGTTTCGAAGCCGGCCTGCATCAGACCGGTCACGCCACCACAGAGGACGGACTGTTCACCAAAGAGATCTGTTTCTGTTTCTTCCTTAAAGGTGGTTTGGATCAGACCGGCCCGGGTCCCGCCAATCCCCTTGGCATAGGCGAGCCCGATCTCTTTCGCATGACCCGAGGCATCCTGTTCGATGGCGATCAGACAAGGGACGCCGACCCCATCCTGGTATTGGGATCTCACCAGATGCCCCGGTCCTTTTGGGGCGATCAGGAGACAGTCCAGATCCTTGCGTGGGACGATCCGCTTGAAATGGATATTAAACCCGTGGGCAAAGAAGAGGGCCGCGCTTTTTTTTAGGTTTTTTTCAAGATGTTCATCCCAGAGCTTTTTTTGGTCCTCGTCCGGGATCACGATCATCGCTACGTCCGCCATCGAGGCTACGGCATCGGCATCGGTCTCTACAGAAAGCCCGGCCTGTTTGGCACGGGCAATCCCTTTGCTTCCTGAGCGGAGACAGACGGTGACATCCAGGCCACTCTCTTTAAGGTTCAAGGCATGCGCATGCCCCTGCGAGCCGTAACCAAAGATAACAATTTTTTTCCCCTTCAAGGGGGCGAGGCTTGAGTCTTTGTCGTAGTAAATGGTGGCCATAATGATCCCTTTCCTCAGGAGGGATAGCCGATAGCGCAATCAGCAGGTTAAGTCAATCCTTTGGCTTCAAGCGGCTATCTTCCTCTTCAGGGAGCGGGCCAGGAGAAGTTTAATCAGGGCCTGGTAGGGGATATCATAGGCACTGGCATAAGCACGGAGGCGATTCAGAAGTGAGGTCGGAAGACGGATAGAAACAACCTGTGTGGGCGGCTGAGGGGGCAGTTTAAACCCGAGGTTTTTCAAAGAAAGGGGTTTCTTTTCATTAATCCAGTCAACGGTATCGGTTGAATCGTAATCTTTTATCTCATGAACCCTTTGCTTCATAAATCCTCCTTTCCCGCCGTGAAGAGGGTCTGGCAGTAATAATCCGAATCTTTCCCTTCCGTACGGTAAATCCGATCATGAGAACACGACCTTCCAAACTCTTGCCATAGAGAAGATAACGTTTTTCACTGAAGGCGGAGTGTTTCAAATCCTGATAAATTCGGACCTTATCATCGTAAAAACAACTCTCCGCTTCCAAGGCCGAAACTCCATGCTTTTCCTCATTCTTCTGGATATTCCACTGATCCCAATCAAAGGTTATCTCCTTCACTCAAGAGTAAGGATAACGGATGAAGCGTGTAGTGTCAAGCGCTACATGCCTCTCCTCGTAAGGAAGCAAGGGAGGAACGGTGCGGTGTGAGTCAACCATAGACTGTTCAGCGAAGGTTTTTAACAAGTTCCGGCAGGACATCTCTCACCCCATTGATCACGAACTGAACCGCGACCACTGCCAGCATCAGTCCCATGATCCGGTTGACGACCCGTGTTCCGGTCACCTTGAGCAGACCCAGAAGCCGCATCGAGTGGACCAATACAAAATAGGTAATCGTGACCGCTATCGCCGAACAAAGGATGATCACCAAGGTTTGTGTCAGGTGTTTGGTCCCGCCGCTCAAGACCATAATGGTGGTGATCGCCCCTGGGCCGCTCAAGAGGGGGATCGCCAGGGGGACGACCGCGATATCCTCTTTCAGAAGTCCTTCATCGACCTCTTCCTGGGTTTCTTTCATTCGTGTTGGTTTGGCGTGCAACATCTGCCAGGCGACACCAAACAGCAAAAAGCCGCCGGCGATCCGGAAGGCGCCCAAGGTGATCCCAAAAATTTCAAAGAGGAGATGTCCCAACAGTGAAAAGAAGACAAGCACCCCGAGGGCGATCCGGCAGGCCCTTCGGGCAATCAGTCTTCTTTGCCGGTAGGATTTTCCGTCAGTCAGGGCTGAGAACGTCGAGGCGGCCCCGATCGGGTTGAGGATGACCAGGATGCTAGGGAAAGCGAAAAAGAGGTATTCCTTCCAATCCATAACAAGGATCACCCTACAACATCTCTTTTAGAAAATCAGCAACTTTTACCTGGGGGGACCGATCTTACCGGCACTATGGGCTTTTGTGTCGATCGTCAAGGAAGTGTTACCTGCTCCTTTTTTCCTCCCCTTAGACTAAGGGGAGGCCAGGAGGGGTTAGGAAGAGGGGGAACATTTTTAGCGGTTGCCGCCGATCCGGACCCGGGGCGGACGGCTCCGGGCTCCGATGAAGATTGGTTTCAAAAAGAAAAAAGGGGAGCCGGCTTGAAATTTTTGGATTGGACCCTTGGCCTCGGAAATCTGGGGTGTACCGCTTTTGCGACTTACCGGGCGGCTCGAGGTAGGGGGACCGTCTGGATCCCGGTTCTTTCGGGCGTCTTCAGCGTGGAAAAAGGGGTTAAGATTGTGGCCGGTTGGGACTATGGAACGGCGGGCGAGGTGGCCGAAAACTTGGGAGCCACCGCCGCGCTGGCGGTCTGCACGGTCGACCAGGTTCGTTCTCTGAGACGGCCGACTCCTTCTTCCAACGGCAATGGCCCTGCCCCGGTAGCAGACCGGGATGGTGACGGGATTCCAGATGCCCAGGATCGCTGTCCGGAGGAAAGCGGAGTGGCCGAAAACCAGGGATGCCCCCGTGTGATTACCCCGCCTCCGCCGACACCAACAGAAGTCGGTGGCGGGCAGTCGGACTAGAGTAGCCCACTCCTTCGGGTGATTTTAACGACTCTATTTTTTTGATTCACAAAGATAATCCTCGGCTGGTGCTTTTTTAATTTTTTCTCGTCCATCGCGGCAAAACTGGCAATAATCACCAGGTTCCCTTTCTTTGCCATATGGGCGGCCGCCCCGTTGATCTGAACTTGGCCGGAACCGGCCGGGGCCGGGATCACGTAGGTTTCAAAACGGTTGCCGTTGGTGATATTCCAGATATGGACCATCTCATGGTCGTGAAGGTCCGCCGCGTACATCAGGTTTTTATCGACCGAGATGCTCCCCTCATAATGCAAATCGGCCTTGGTCACGCAGGCCCTGTGGATTTTGGATTTCAGGACAGTTCGGAACATTCGCAGAAACCCTAGGCCCTTTTTTTCTTGAAGTCAAGATTCCGTAAAGCTAGGATCGCCGGAATTTCAGGAGTAAAAATGAAAATAAGGATTCTGGATATCCCGGAGGAGGGGCTTGATCTTGTGGAAGAATCTCCCTCTAAGGGTGTGTCACCCAAGGGGCAAGACCACTGGTTTGACGAGACCGTTCGGGAGGCCCTCCGCGAGAAATTCCCGAAGACAAACAGGGCCTCTTTTAACGCGCATCTGGACAAGACCTGCCGGAATGTCTCGGTTGTCGGGCAAATTGAGATTGATACCGACCCGACCTGCGATCGTTGTCTGGAACCATTTCATCATCACCTTTCCATCCCCTTGAAAATGGATATGGCTCCTTATGAGAAGCCGGAAGAGGCGGCCGGGGATGACATTAAACTCAGCAAGGATGATCTTAATTTTAGTTTCTATCAGGGGGATGAGATCGATATTGCTCAAATCGTCCACGAACAGATTGTTTTAGAGACTCCGATCCGCAACCTTTGTCAGGAGGATTGCAAAGGACTTTGCCCGCAGTGTGGTCAGAATCTGAATAAGGGAAAGTGCTCCTGCCCCCCTCAAAAAAAGCATTCTCCCTTTGTGGCCTTGAAAAGGATATTTAAGTCTTAGTCCTCTCAAACCGGGCAAGCAGGCTGTAAGTTGCAGGGACGACAAATAAGGTGAGCCCTGTGGAGACGAGAACACCCCCGATGACGGCGATTGCCATCGGGATCCGTGTCTCGGAGCCGGGCCCGAGTGCCAGGGCCGGTGGGATGGCGGCGGCGATCGTGGAAACCGAAGTCATCAAAATCGGCCGGAGACGAACAGGACAGGCGGTCATCAGGGCTTCCTGAAGCGGTTTTCCTTGCCGCCTCATCTGATTCGTAAAATCGACGAGCAGGATCGAATTCTTTTTTGCAATCCCCATCAAAAGAATCAGACCGATCATGCTGTAGATGTTCAGGGACTGCCACCCCACTAGCAGGGCAATGAAGGCCCCGGAAACGCTGAAGGGGAGGGCGAGCAGGACGGTGAAGGGATGCAGGAAACTGTTGAACTGCGAGGCGAGGATCATATAGGCGACAAGGATCCCGAGCCAGAGGGCGAAGGTCAAACTGGTGAACGATTCCTTGAAGGTTTGTGCCGAGCCGCTAAAGACAACGCGATACCCTTCCGGCAGGATTTCGGAGGCGATCCTGGAGGCGGCCTTCAGGGCCTCGGCCTGCGAAGCGCCCTTGGGTGAACCACCCTTGGCGACATTGGCCATCAGCCCGACCGATCGTTCCCGGTTGGTTCGTGTGATTTTGAGGAGTGTCGGTTTTTCCGAAAGGGTCGTGACCTCCGAGAGCGGGATCAGTTCCCCGTGGTTGTTCCGGACGAAGAGGCTTTGAATATCCCCGGACCGGACCCTGTCTTCTTCCTTGAGACGGACCCGCACATCGTTCCGACGCCCGTTTTCAATGAACTTTCCAGCCTGTACCCCGCCGAAGGCGACATTGATGGTCCGCGCGATATTCCTGACACTGACCCCGCGCGCGGCCGCCTTTTCACGGTCGGGGATGATCCGGACCTCCGGCATATCGGTCTGATAATCCGTATCCACATCAACAAAGAGGGTGTTGGCCTTCATCTTTTCTTCAATCTTTTGGGAGAGGTCGACCAGTTTCTCCCAATCCGGCCCCTGAATGTTGAATTCAACAGGGAAGCCGCGTTTGGCGGTCATCCCGCGCATGGAAAGGTCCTGGATGAAGGCCTTGGTGTCCGGAATGTTGTTCAACTCCTTCCGGACCAGGTCCATAAATTTTTGTTGAGAGAGCTTTCGCTCCCCCTTGGGCTTGAGGGTGATAAAGATCACGCCCGAATTGACCTCACTGCCGCCGAATCCGCCGACGGCGGCATAGTAGCGTTTTACCTCCGGACGCGAGGTCAAAAAGGCCTCCGCCTGCCGGAACCGGCTGTCGGTAAAGGAGAGGGAGGAGCCGACGGGGGTTTGAAGGCTGACGAGAAACATCGATTGATCCTGAGCCGGCACAAATTCTTTTTTCAGGAATTTCAACGAACCGAGCGAAAGAACGAAGAAAAGAGCCGAGGCGATCACCACCTTCCCCCGGTGTTGCAGTGTTTTCCCCAGGAGCCGACGATAGAGGGGGGCCAGTTTTTCGATGAAACGGTCCACCTCTTTTCCCAGCCGGGTTGTTCGTCTGCCGGTCGAGACAAACTGAGAACAGCGCATCGGTGTGAGTGTCAGGGCCTCCAGTAGCGAAAGGGAAACGGCTACGGAGAGGGTGACCCCAAACTGGAAAAAGAATTTGCCGATAACTCCCTTCATGAAGGCGACCGGGAGAAAGATAGCGATGATGGCCAGTGTGGCCGCAATGGCGGCAAAGGTGATCTGCCGGGAGCCGGTGATGGCCGCGGCAATCTTGTTTTCCTTGGAGGGGATGCCCTTGGGTGAACCACCCTTCCGTTCTTCCTGATGGCGGTAGATGTTTTCGAGGACCATGATGGCATCGTCCACGACGATGCCGATTGCCAGGACAAGGCCCAACAGTGTGAAATTGTTCAGCGTGAAACCGGCAAAGTAGAGCACAAGAAAGGTGCCGATAACGGAGGTTGGGATTGCCAGGAGGATATTGAAGGTGGAACTGAACGACCCCAAAAACAGCCAGCAGACCAGGGCGGTCAGGAGGGCCGAGAGAAGGAGGGTGAATTTGAGTTCGCCGATCGATTCCTTGATAAAGCGGGTGCTGTTGAAGTTGATGTCCAGGTGCAACCCCTGGGGAAGCTGCGATTGGATCTCTTTCACTTTCTTTGTCACATTTTCGGCCACCTCGACGGCGTTGGCCCCCCGTTGCTTACGGACCCCCAAACCGATGGCGGTCTGCCCGTTCACACGGGAGACCCTGCGGACGTCGTTCAGCCCCTCTTCGACGGCTGCTACCTCTTTCAGCAAAATGGTCTTGTAAACCGGCTGGCCGCCTCTTTGGGAGATCACAAGGCGGCTGAATTCTTCGGCGGTGGGGGCCTCTCCCAGGGTCCTGATGTTGTATTCCTTGTCAGTTGTTTCAATTCGCCCCGCCGGCATCTCGACATGTTCCCGCTCAATGGCGGCCAGCACATCATCAACGGTCAGCTCTTTTTCGGCCAGCTTCCCGGCGTCCAACCAGACCCTGAGGTTCGGTTCCAAAAAGCCGCCCAGGAAGACCTCCCCCACGCCGGAAACGGTTTGAAACTGGTCCTTGAGGGAATTGCGCGTGTACTCCATCAGCTCTCGGATCGGCCTCTCCCCGGAGAGGGCAAGCCAGATAATCGGGTTGTCTTCCGGATTGGTCTTGGTCACCGTGGGGGGGTCGATCTCGTTGGGGAGCCGCCTCTGGACCTGGGCGATCTTGGTCTGAACCTCCTGGAGGGCGGCATCGATGTTTCTGCCCAGCTCAAACTCGACGCTCACGGTGGCGATCCCTTGCCGGCAAGAAGAGGTAATTTCGCGGATCCCCTGGATGGAGGTGACGGCATCTTCCACAATATCGACAACGTCGGTTTCCATCACCTCCGGGGCGGCCCCTTCGAGTGAAAGATGGATGGTGATCACCGGAAAGTCGACATCCGGCATCTCGGAGACCCCCATCCGGGAAAAACCGATTCCCCCAAAAAGAATCAAGGCGGCCATCAGCATCCAGGCAAAGACGGGATTACGAATGGAGATTTCTGAAAGCGTCATTGCTGGGCCTCCAAACTGCCTGTAGTGATTTTAAACTGGAGATAGTCCAGTTTTGCCTGATACCGGGCCTGGGCCTCCTCCCGTTGACGCTCCAGCCACTCTTTCATCGACTGCAACACCTCAAGATTGTTGACGAGGCCGAGTTGGTAATCCTGGGCCTGGGCCTTGTAATTCGCCTCCGCTTTGGCGGCGGCCTTTTTCAGGGCCGATTCGTGAGAGCGAGAGGTTTGCCAATTGTTGAGTGAGTTGCGGACCTCCATTTCGGCACGGCGGAATTTATCTTGTTTGTCCAGTTCGGCCTGTTTGAAACCGGCCTTGGCCTCTTTGACCCTTCCCCACGTTGTCCCGTCGAAGATTGGGAAGTTGAGGGTAAAAAGAAGATCCCAGTTAATATCGCTGTAAAGGCCGACACGGTAAGGGTAGTAATTGGCCTGGGCATCGAGGGTCGGCAGAAAGGCCCCTCTTTCGACGGAGAGTTTTCCTCTGGCCAGTTTGAGCCCTTCTTCTGTAGCGGCGAGGTCCGGTCGGGAATGGAGTGACAGGAGGGCCTCCTCTTCCGATGGCAGGGAGACGGGGGGCGTAGGGCTGTCGCTTAGGCGTTGTCCTTCTGGCATCAACCGTTCTCCGGTGAGAAAGCTGAGCATTTCATAGGCGGTTTTGATCTGCCCCCGGTTTTTCTCCAGTTCGGATTCCAACACCAGGCTTTGAGATTCCGAGGCCAATTTTTCACTCTCTCTCGATTTTCCAAGACGAATCCTTCTGTCAATTTCTTGATTTCTGGATTGGAGTGTCGAAAGCATATTTTGGAGAATCTTCCCATCCTCTTCAAGATTTAAAAGGGTGGTGTAGGCGACGGCAACATCCAGAAAAAGGAGTTGGCGGGCCCGCTCAACGGTCAGTCGATTCATCTTCTTTTCCGATCCGGAGACGGCGAGGGCCTTAAATTCCCTCAACCCCTGAAACAGAGGTTGCCTAAGGGTAATTGCCACCTCGGGACGTGTCCGCCGGGTAAAGGTATTGAGGGCCCCGCTGTCCGATCCGGCGGCCTGGACAAATTCGGTTCCCTTCGCATTGATTTTTGGCAAGGCCGTTCCCAAGGCCTGAAGGTAATGGGCCTCGGCTATCCGGATGGTTTCTTCCTGAATGGCGAGCGTGGCACTCTGTTTCAAGGCCTTGTTGTAACAGTCTTGAAGGGTCACTGTTTTCAGTTCCCCGGCGGAGGCGTTCAAACCGGTTAATAAAAAGGTGACGAGAAACAGTCTTCGATTCATCGCTGGATTCCGTATAAAAATAGTGGAGTGTTGTTAAGTATTGCGGCATTGACGCTTCTTGACAACTCTTTTCTTTCCCACTAGGTTCTCTGGCCCATGCCAGTCCCGAAGCGAAAAAAGTCCAGGGCGCGCCGGAATAACCGGCGGGCCGCTATTCATCTGAAGGTCCCCTCCTTGAACCCGTGCCCCCGTTGCAAGGAGCCCCGATGGCCGCACCGGGTCTGTCTTTCCTGCGGTTATTATGGGGATACGGAAGTCGTTCCGATGGACAAAAAGTAGCATGAAAATCGCTCTGGCCACCGATCATGGTGGTTTTCCTCTCAAAGAGACCATCAAAAAACTTCTGTTGGAACTCCATGTAGACACGACCGATTATGGCAGTGAGGGGGCGGAGTCTGTGGACTACCCTGATTACGCCATTGCCGTGGCGGAGCAGGTTTCGGAAGGAAAGGTCGATGCGGGGGTTTTGGTCTGCGGCACCGGGATCGGGATGGCGATTGTGGCGAACAAGTTCAAGGGGATCCGGGCCGCTGTTGTGAATGACCCTTATACCGCCCGGATGGCCAAGGAGCATAATAACGCCAACATCGTCTGTTTGGGGGGACGGGTCAATGACCCGGAGAAGGCACGAGAGCTGGTCAAAATCTGGCTGACGACCCGATATGAAGGGGGGCGGCATGACCGGCGCCTCCAGAAAATTTCTGAGATAGACAAAAAGAATCTCAAATAAAAAGGATCTTTCATGAGTCTCTTTCAGGCCGCCATTCTCGGCATCGTTCAAGGTTTTACCGAATTCTTGCCGATCTCCAGTTCCGGTCATCTCGTCCTCTTTCAGAAGTTTTTTGGTTTTACCAACCCGAAAGAGGTTTTGGCCTTTGATGTGGCGCTTCATCTGGGGACACTCCTTTCTGTTGTGGCGATCTATTGGAAGGATCTGGGGCGGATGGTTTTGGGAGTTTTTGGCAAAGACCGTACCGGGAGAAGGCTTGTTTTACTCCTGGTGGTGGCTACCTTGCCGGCCGTTGCGGTAGGACTTCTTTTCAAAGGGACGATTGAACGGCTCTTCGCCGCTTCCTCCACCCTTCCCTTTGAATTTCTTTTTACCGGTTTTGTCCTTTGGGGAACCCGTTATCTAGCCCGTTACGAAAAGGGCACTCCACCCAAAGGGGAAGGGGAGGTCTCCTCCAGGGATGCCTTTTGGGTCGGTTGGGCCCAGGCCTTGGCGATCATTCCGGCCGTTTCCCGTTCCGGGATGACGGTTGCCGCCGCCCTTTTCCTCCGTTTCGATCAACGGTTTGCCGCCCGGTTTTCCTTTCTCATGGCGATCCCGGCGATTTTGGGAGCCGGTCTTCTCGAGGCCCGGGAGATGGCCCATTTTGATTCATCTCTTATTCTCCCTGTGGTTGTCGGGAGTTTGGTTTCGGCGGTGAGCGGTTTTCTGGCGATCCGATGGTTGATCGGGGTGATCAGCCGCGGCCGACTCCATTTTTTTGCCTATTACTGTTGGGCCGTTGGTATTTTTTCCTTCTTTTTCCTTTAGGTCGCGTTGCTTCCGGAGACCTCTTCCAGGAGTTCCCCCAACCGGTTAACCAGGTGAAGGGCGTTCCGACTGACCCATTCCGGATCAGCCAGACGATCCAGATCGTGAAGAAGCGGTTTCATTCCTTCACCCAAGGGTGATTCACCCAGCTGTTCTTGAAGGCAGTCTTTGAACGGGAAGCGGAGGCTGTCCCGACAAATCTGGAGGGCGAGCACGTTGTGCGTCCCTTCCCATGTTTCAATGACAAGACTGTCACGGTAGAGACGGGGGAGGATGGAAAAGGTTTCAATCGTTCCGTTCCCTCCCAAAAGGAGGATCGCCTCATGGACGCATTCCGTGGCCCCAATGGCGGTTCGGTATTTGCAGAGGTTGATCAGAAAACGGAGCCAGTAGGCGCGGTCGCTCCCTTCTTCAAGAGGCTCACGGTCCAGTTCAGCGATCAGGTGAAAATAGAGTGACCTCTTCTTTTGCAGGGTTGTTGCCATCTTCTTTAAACTTTCCTGGACCATCGGGTAGTCGCCGATCCTCCGGCCAAAGGCGGTCCGTTGTGACGTGTAGTTCTTGGCCTCAAGGAGCGCCCTCGCCATCAAGCCGCAGGCGCTGGCGGCGTTCATGATCCGGGAGGTGTTGATGACATGGTTCATCAGGTTTTTGAACCCGGATTCGACCGGACCGATAGCATAACCGATGGCTCCCTCCAGATCGATCTCTGCGGTTGGCAGTTCTTTGGTGCCGATCTTGTTTTTAAGACGTTTGATATGAAGGTTGTTGAGTTTCCCGTCGAGGGTTCGCGGCACAAAAAAGATGGCAACCCCTTCCGTTCCCTTGGGGGCCGCTTGAGGCCGTGCCGCAACTAGGAAATATTCATCGATGGCGGAACAGAACCATTTTTCACCATGAAGAGACCACTGACCGTTCTCAAGTGGTTTGGCTTCTGTTGTCAGGGCACCAACATCTGAACCCATATCCTGTTCGGTGATGAACTGGGCCCCGGCGAGCGGTGTTTCTTTAGAGCGGAGTTTGGGAAGGTAATTCTTTTTTAAAAAGTCGGAACCAACCGCTTCGATAACGCGGATCAGTCCCTCGGTGCAGGCGAGCGGGCAGACGACCGAAGACTCTCCGAGATGGGAGAGGAGGTAAACCTTTCCCATCATCTCCAGCTGGGAACTGTTTTCGAAGATGCCGGCCTCGACCACCTCACGGCGGAGTTGCCGAACCGGGGGCGGGAGCCAGATCCGGTCGATCGGATTTCCCGGCGCATCGAACGATTCTATCCTCGGTCCGGAGTAATTGTTGGCCGCCTCTTCCGCAAGAATATCCCAGTTTTGAGAAACCTTTTTGGAGAAGGTTTTAAGTTTTTCATGAAGGGAAGACCCCTGATTGGGAGAGACTGTTTTTAACAGTGATTGGAACGAGGGGTCCGCTCCATAGAAATCAGTACCGTGCAGAGGCTTGAAGTTTAGAAGTTGTTTGTCAGTCATCATCGGTTGCTGGAGTGTCAATTTTTTGTCTCATATTGGTAGGTTTTTATCAATTTGATAATCAACGACGAAGCCCCTAAATTATAAACCAATGAAATAATTAAATAATTCAGTTTTAGAATTCGCCGACGGTTGGCCTACGGATTGCATCATTACCACTCAAAGGGAGGTTTTATGGGCAAACTTTCTGTCTTGGTTTTTCTAGTCGGTATTCCGTTTGTTATCGGTTGCAGTGACGGCGATGGCGTCAAGGATTCAAAAGAGACAGGAAAGTTCACCTGTGAGAGTGCCTGCAAAAAAATTGCCGGTTGTTTCAATCCCGATACGGAGATCCCTCAGGAATTTCTGGATAATTGTATCAAGAACTGTGACGAGGGATCTATGGGTCCGAACGCAGCGAAGCTTGGTGACGAGACGAAACAGGAACTGCTCTCCTGTTACAAGGGGATGGATTGCGCCGAGATCAAGGGGGAGAAGCCGGCCGATTGTCTTGTGGAGCTTGGCAAGAAGATCGCCGGGGTAAATACACCCCCTCCGTCGGAACAGACACCTCCTGCTGAGGAGCAAAAAACGATCGTTAATGAAACAGAGACAGAGACAAAAGAGGAAGGGGATACAAACGCACCCCCTGCGACACCACCAACCCCACGCTTTTCCTTGCCGGCCGGTGTCGGGACACTGGCTCCAGGGGCGGTCCCCGTGCCTCCTTCAGGAGCCCAGGTATTACCTGCCGGTGTACCGATCCCTCCAGCAGGGACTATCCCCCAACCCGGAGGGGTACAGCGTCTTCCCGTGAGATTGCCGGGGGTGCCATAGAGCTTAATGTTGGGAGGTCCTATGACTCGAAAAATATTTTGCCTGGCCTCCGTTTTGATTTCCCTCTCCGCCTGTAGCGGCAGTGGAGACAAGACCAAAGATATCAAGGAACAGGCCCTGTTTGGTTGTCCTGAGTTGTGCACCAAGGTGAATGACTGTCTGACCGAAAAGATGCCGGAGACGGACTGCCTCTCCGATTGCGACAACGGCATTTTTGGTCAAGGCCTTCCGAAGGCGGATGAAACGATTAAACAGGAGATGCTGGCCTGTATCAAGTCTCTCGATTGCCCCCAGATCCGGGGGGAGAGTGAGGCGGCTTGTCTTGGCGATATTACCAAAAAGCTGCAAGGAGGAGTGACTGCTTCCGGACCGGTACCACCCGAAACGCCTGTGACCCCGCCGCCGGTGGATCAAGGACCGGTCGTGGCTACGACACCGGCTGATCAACCGCCGGCACCGGAGGTCGATCAGATCGCCCCGACCCTTTTGGCAACAATTCCTGCGAATGAGGCCCTGAATGTCTCCCCCGTTGAACAGGTCTGGATCTCCTTTAGTGAGCCTCTGGATGAAGAGAGCCTCCGGCCGGAGAACATCCGGTGGAACCGTTTGGGGGATGCTATTCAGGCTGTTCAATGGCAACCGGGTTACGATCCTGCAAGCCACTCGCTGGCTTTAGTTCCGTCGGCCCCTTTGCGGATCGCCAGTCTCTATCAGGTGGTGATCTCCGGCGTGACCGATCTTGCCGGCAACCCGATGGCAGAGACCAGTTTTACCTTCCGGACCCGCGGGATGGTGGCGGCCGGCCACTACCATACGGTGGCCCTCAAATCGGACGGGACCGTTTGGGCCTGGGGGAACAATAGTAGTTGTACCCTGGGCGTTTTTTCGAATTGCACTCCCCTTTATTCTTCTATCCCCCGTCAGGTCATTACCCTTTATCAACCTTTGAGTCATTTGTCAGGTGTGACCGGTCTCTCTGCCGGAGTGATGCATACGGTAGCCCTCAAGGAAGACGGCACCGTTTTGGCCTGGGGGGCCAATGGGAATGGTCAAATTGGTCTCGGGACAACATCACAATCGGTAACCGTAGCAACCGCTATTCCCAGTCTCAATGGTGTTAAAAAGGTGGTGGCCGGGGGATGGCATACAGTGGCCCTCAAGGAAGACGGAACTGTTTGGACCTGGGGTCAAAATCAAACCGGACAACTGGGTCGAACCGCGACTGCCGCAGAACCAGGTTCCCGACCGGCCCTTGTTGCCGGGCTGAACAACGTTGTGGATATTGCGGCAGGCACCAGTTTTACCCTGGCGCTGAGGGGTGACGGGACAGTCTGGAGTTGGGGTTTCAATAACAGGGGGCAGTTGGGACGACAAACAGGAGGAGTGGATCGTTCCCAGGCTCCCGGGCCCGTTTTAACGATAAATCCGGATGGAAGCCTCGCCCACTTGCCCAGGATGAGCGCCATTGCGGCCGGTTCGAATCATGCCTTGGCCCTCGTCGAGGGAGGGGGTGGTGTTTATGCCTGGGGGGCCGATGATGTCGGCCAATTGGGGGATGGGATCATCAAAGACCCTGATTTCCGGGTCTCTCCTGTCCTGGTTGTTGAATTGAGCGGCGTTGTTTCTATCGAAGCGGGAGGCAGTCATCTTGGGACCACTGGAGGGCATTCCATGGCGCTCAAGGGAGACGGAACTATTCAGAGTTGGGGTTTCAACACCTCCGGTCAATTGGGACATGGGGAGGCCCAGTCCAAAACACAAAACCTGCCGGTCCAGAAAGAACCGGCCGATAGCGGCAATCTCACCGGTCTGGTTGTCATCGATGCTGGTGGGGCGCATTCCGTAGCCCTTAAAGAGGATGGGACCGTTTGGGTCTGGGGGGGCAACACGAAAGGGACGGCGATTTCGGGGCAACTCGGTCTGGGGGATGTGCCGCTCGAAGGTAACCGGCTCCTGCGAGCCAGACAGGTCCCGGAGTTTTAGGAGGTCTCATTATGAAAAGGACAAAGATTCTTCTCCTGTTTTTGCCGTTCCTGTTTGTCATCGGCTTCGTTGCTTGTTCCGGCGGGGGAAAGGAGGAGGAGAAAAAGGGGTCCGAAGAGACCGGTCCAGCGAAGGAGGAAAAGGATCCTGCGACGGGTGAAGATTCATTCAAGTACCTCGGTCTTCTTTCGTTCACGGAGACCGATCAAGTCCCTGAAAACCGGTCGGACATCCTGGTAGGGGTCTTCTTTTCTGATGCTACGGCGGCAAAGGAAAACCGTGCCGCCTTTCTTGCCTCCAAAGGGATGGTGGATGTCACCATCCAAAGCTATGAGGATCATTTCAAGTTTCTCGAGGAGAACGGGGCCAAGGTAGAGATGGTCCCCGGCATGCCCAGTGAATGCCGGAAAGTGGACATGACCGAGTTGATCAAAAAAACCTCTTCGCCCCCTTCCACAAAGACATCACTGCCCGAACAGCTTGATGCTGGTCTCCTGATGGTGAATGGTTTCAAAACGGGTATCCTGGATTTTCAATTTGGCGTCCCCCCTGGCTATCAATCTCTTCCCCCTCCCCTCAATTCGCAGAAACTCTATTATACGGAAAAGCTTCATATGGAAAAGACTGTCCCTGCCGGAGTGAGTGGGATTACGAAAAATCATTACTATAATATGAAGGAAGGGATGGATCTTTTTGCCGGGGGTGAAGAGATCCATATTCAGGGGACCGGTCTCCCGGAAGGGATCCCTGCTTTTGAGGCCACAATGACGGCCCCCCCTGAACTGCGTATCCTCTCTCCAAAACCGGCCCCCGGTGGCTATTCTTCGGGTCCCAGAAGCAACCCGGTTACTCTTCAATGGTCAAACCCGATGCCGGGAAAGAAGGTTTTCCTTAAAGTAGTCCTCAGTAGCGCCCTTTCCATTGACTGCTTTGAAATGGCCGATTCCGGTCTCCTGATCATCCCGGCCAGTGTTATTCAGTTGGTACTAACCGATGATCCCACACTGCCTTTTCCCGGTGATCCGGCGCGGGGGAGCATCATGAGGATCGACCTGTCCAGATTTGAGATGAAGATTGTAGAGACCCCTCCGCTTCGACTCATCGTTTCTGTTACTGGGGGTGGTCGCGCAGAATATTATGTAAAATAGGAGGAAGTTATGAGAAAAACCCAATTTCTTTTATCTCTTTTCTTTTTACTCATGACCTCCTGTTCGATGAAGGTGACCGGTCAGGTCTATCTGGATGAAAACGAGGACCAATATAAGGGAGAGAAGGAGGCGGGGCTTACCGGTTTGGCCTTTACGGTCTCAATGAATGGAGAACCCCAGGGGGAAGGGGTGACGGGGGCTGATGGCAAATACGAATTCAAGGATTTTAAAAACAGCACGGAAGGGAAAATCTGCGTCAAGATCTCCCAGGCCTCCCTCACGGCGAAGTCTTCTTCGGAATCCCAGCCCTCCCAGGGGACCGGTTCGGTGAAGAAGGAAGAACAGGCGATGGTCTTGCAGGCAGTGACGGAGGAACCAGCGTCGCAACCGACATCGGACGATAACCAGGGGGGCGCCGAATCACAGCCGAATACCGCCGGTGCCGGTCCCGAATCCAGCAAGACGGGGGCGACCCAGCAACCGGGTTCTCTGGAGTCGTGTATTGACAAGGCCTTTGGAGAGATCGAAATCAGTATAGCGATCCCGCCGCTCTACTCGGATTCGCTGGCCCTCATTGCCAAGGAAGAGACAAGGAGTTTAAAGGTGGGGGAGGTTGTCCCGATCCCGGTCCGCCTCCTGAGCCGGTGTGAGGCGCAACCGCTGGTTCTTCCCCAGGGGGTGGAAGTGGTGAGCGAAATCATGAAACCGAACCCGACAACGCGGCAACTGGTTATTGCGAAACCAAAAGATCAAAAACCGACATCCACAGGAGTCCCCGGCGGGGAGGTTACGACAACGGCGCTCCCTATTCGTTTGACCAAAGAAGCCCCGGCAGAAGTCTCGCTAACACCGACGATGATCTGCAAGAATGACAAGCTGATCTCCTTGCCGACCATTACGCTTAAAAAAATTGCCGAACCGGACTTCCTGGTTGAACAATCGATGTCCGGACAGATCGCGTTAAACCAGCAGATCACGGTCCTTGTTACTGCGAAGAACAACGGGGCGGCCGATTTAAGTAGCGGCACCTTGACGGTAGACCTGCCCAAATTTGTGACGGGAGTGACGGTGGAGACCGGTTGCAATAATCTGGGGCAAAAAGTTCAGTGTGGCAATCTCACCATCCCCAAGGGGCAGGCGTTGGTCAAGACGGTCTCGTTTGTCCTCCCCGAAAGGTTGACCCAAGACACCGATTTTGAGGTAAACTCTTCCTTGACAGCCGCCACCCTCCCCCAGGAGGTGAAGGCGGAGAAGATCACCTTTAGTCTTGTGGGTCCCCCCCAAGAAGAAGAGGGGGAGGCCGAAAACTAGCGGGTTGGTTAATTGGTGCCTGGCACCCCGAGGGTCATTTGTGCCAGGCACGCGTGTAACGTATTGTTTTCGAGACAGGCATGAGTACAAACTATTGTTGATTTCCCCCCAATTTTTCGGTGCAGATGCGCAATCCTTCTAAGAGGGCTGGTTGATTCGGAGCGTATTGTAGAGCGCGCCGGTAGTATTTAGCTGCTTTTTTATAATTCCTGGCATCTTCCGCCTGTAACCCTAGTGTTCCGAGAACACCAGCAAGGCCAGCTTGGACATCCGTGTTGTTAGGGTGATACGCTAAAAACGCTTCTAGATCGGGAATGGCTTCTTCGAACCTTTCCATCTTTACGTACAGTTGTGCGCGGCTCAGAAAAAACTCGGGCTGTGGATTGATTGAGATAGCCAAGGCAAACAATTGCAAGGCCTCCGAAAATTTGTCTCTGGTTTTTGCGTAACAAAGAGCCAGCCCAAAGGGCAGGACTGCACTCCGGGTCTCTTGTGGTTTGAACTTGTGGATGACACTTTCCCACAATTCTATTTGGTCTGGAGAGCAGGATTCCATCAATCGATCGGGTGGAATCGGCACTTTTTCACAAGGATCTTTTTCAAGGCCCACCAGCTCCACTTTTTCCGTTTCATCTCCCAGCCAAAGGTAGGCCTTAACCTTCGATTGTTCAAATTGTCCCAGTGTCACGGTGATCATATAGCCGTGTCTTTCCCTGTCGATCCTCTTGTACTGAACATCGGTTGACGGATTAGCAGTATCGGCAGCGGCAAGGAGCGTTTCACGAACCTTATCCTGCAGGACCCGTTTGACCGTGGCATCGTCCCACGACGCGAGTCCCAAGATCTCCAGCATCGCTTTTCCCCAGCTGGCCCGCTGTCTGAAAAGAAATTCGACCGACAACCCCCTGGCTTCAATAGAGAGGGCCGATTTTTTGAGAAGCCCTCTCTCCTCGAGATAGCGGAGGACAAATTCTCCATTCCCACTTTCCACGGAACGTACCGCTTTCCAAAATGCCTTCTCATCAAAGCGGAGGGATACTCGACCCATTTTCAGTTCGAAATAGCTTCCCAGTGTCGTGGTCCCTTTTGCCAAAATGGTTTTATCGCTAACTCGGAGCACAAGTCTTTCAGACGGGGACAGCGCTTTGGCGGCCGGGATAAAGGTAATAGCGATGTCGCCCGCCGCGATGGCTTTTTGGACGCAGTTAGCTTCAGCGTTTAGCAGGATGGCGGCATCCTGAAGGAGGCTTTCACCAAAAAACTTGTAGAGAATGAACAGTTCGACACCGGGCTTGATGACTTGGTCTATTTTGTCCACTTCTCCTTTCAGAAACACAACATTGTAAGCTGTCTCTAGTAACTTCCGTCTGGCGTTTTCAGTGTCGCCGGCGTTGGTGTATTTTTGGTATTCATCGAGTGAGGTGAGAACTTTTTTCAAGGCTCCTTCCAGATCCAGGGAGACGGTTCCCGCCAACGCCTGGGCAAAGGTCAGAGCCTCTTTACCGGTTTGACCGGCCTGGTCCCACATCTCTTGCAGTGCTTGAATTGTGGTTCGCAGAGGATTAAAGACGCCGCCTGTCGCCATATAGGCTACAGGATCGTGCTGGAATCTTTCGAACTCTGCGGCAAACCAACTGTTAAAAAGATTGGAAGCGGCACTGAGAACTGTCAATCCGCACTTTACTTGTTCGAGGGGATTTGGGAATCCCGGAAGTTTGGAAAAAACCTGATAGGGGATGGCAAAGGGATCCAGGGCACTGCTTTGTCCCTCGGGAATTAGGTGGCAGGATGGATTCGCAACGGAAGAATTCGTAGCTGGCTCGGAAAAAGCCTGTTGGGCATCGGCAAGGAAAAGGGTTGGTCTTGGCATGGGGGATCTGTCAAGGGTTGCTTCACCGAAAGCGGATCGAGCCCTATAAACGTCACGACATTCCGGTCCAGAGGCCTCTTCACAGGTTCCATTGGAATGATTATAAACCCCCAAATGCCCATTAGAGAAAACAGGGATGGATCCCCAATTTACGGGCGGTGCCATAAAATACTCTCCCAGGTACCCACTCATCGGTTACCGGCAGGAGAGGTTGCTACCTAAAACTAGCGGGTCGGTTTGTAATACTTCCTCCCGCGGAGTTTTTCCGGGAGGTATTCCTCTATAAATGATCAATGAAGGGAAAATTGATAATAAGAAACGGGTATTTTAGGCCGCTTGTTGGTCCCGCGCTCGCTCTTCTTTAAACCATTTCCAAAGGGCATCGGGGCAAAGTTCAAAACCGTTGGGCCATGCCAGCGCCCCTGCCTCGACAAAACAATGATTGAATATCCCTCCCTTTAAAATTTCAGCCGCAAGTCCTTTTGGTTTCTCAAAAATAGGCCCGAGGTCAATGGAACCAACAGATCCATTGCTAAACTTTACTTTAACTTGAAAAGAAATCGGATCAGTCTTGACGACCCTTTCAAGCCGATGTCCCCACATCTTCATTTTCTTTCTCCCAGTCAAGAAGTAGGTTTTCAAAAAACTATTCCCCTTTTTTCAGACTTTCAAGGTACCGCCGGATCTCTTTTTCATGCCCGTTCTCGGTTGGTTTGTAATACTTCCTCCCGCGGAGTTTTTCCGGGAGGTATTCCTCCTTTATAGAGTGCTCGCCGTACCCTTCCGCCTTCATCAGGGCGGTAGGGGCGTTACGGAGATGTTTGGGGACCGGTTGATGACCGGTTTCTGCAATATCGGCCTTCGCCTTTTTGTACGCCAGGTAGCTGGCATTCGATTTCGGGGCACTGGCAAGATAGGTCGCACACTGGGCAAGCGGGATCCAGCCCTCGGGCATCCCGACAAAATCGAACGCCTGCATCGTGCTGACCGCCACCTGGATCGCCTGCGGGTCGGCGTTGCCGATATCCTCCGAGGCGAAGATCACCATCCTTCGGCAAAGGAACAACGGCTCTTCTCCCGCCTCTAACATTCGGGCGAGGTAGTAGATGGCGGCGTCCGGGTCGGAGCCGCGCATCGATTTGATAAAGGCGGAAATCAGGTTGTAATGCTCTTCCCCCGCCTTGTCGTAGAGGAGCGACTTTTTTTGGACCGCCTGTTCGACTATGGAAAGAGTGATCAAAGGGGGTGGGGGCGAGGTGATCAGGCCAATCGCTATCTCTAGTGTATTCAGCGCCCGCCGGGCATCGCCGTCGGAACTGCTGATGATAAAGTCCAACGCCTTCGGTTCCATCGTGGCTTCCGCGGGGAGTGCCCTTTTGATGATCTTTTTGAGTTCTTCCTCCGTGAGCGGTCGCAGTGTGTAGACTTTGGTTCGCGAGAGGAGCGGCCCGATCACTTCAAAAGAGGGATTTTCCGTCGTGGCGCCGATCAGGATGATTGTGCCGTTTTCGATGTGCGGAAGCAGGGCATCTTGCTGGGCCTTGTTCCAACGGTGGATTTCATCAATAAAGAGGAGGGTCTTGCGCCCGTGGAGTTTGAGGTCCGTCTGGGCCCTTTCGACAATCTCCTTCAACTCCTTGACCCCCGAAAGGACGGCCGACAGACCGTGGAACGAGGCCTTTGTCTGTTTGGCGATGAGGCGGGCAAGGGTTGTTTTCCCGCTTCCGGGGGGACCCCAGAAAATGAGTGAAGGGATTTGGTCCTTCAGGATCTGCTGGCAGAGAGGCCGACCCGGTCCCACCAGGTGTTCTTGACCGATAAAGTCTTCCAATTTCTCAGGCCTCATCTTTTCCGCAAGAGGAGGGGAAACCTTTCGTTCTGTCTCAAAAAGAGGGGTTTTTTCCATTAGACTTTCCTTTACACGCCATGATAGGTCGACGCAAGAGAACTCTCTTTCATGCTACAAGCACTCCGAATCCGTAATTTTGCCATCATTAATGACCTGACCCTGGAGTTTGGGCCCGGTTTCAACGTCCTCTCCGGCGAGACGGGGGCCGGCAAGTCGGTGATCATCCAGGCCCTGGCGCTCCTTCTGGGCTCCCGCGGTTTTTCCGATCTGATCCGCAAGGGGGAAAAAGAGGCGGTTGTCGAAGGAGGGTTTTTAAAGGACAAGAAACAGGTCATCCTTTCGCGTCTTCTGAATGAGGAAGGAAGGCATAAAATTTTGATCAACGCTCATCCGGCAACGCTCGCTTCCCTGCAGACCCAGAGTCAGCCGCTCATTGATTTGGCCACCCAGCATGAAAATCAATCCCTTCTCCAGCCGGCAAGACACAGGGAAATTCTTGATCTCTTCGGAGGCCTGGAGACAGAGAAAAAAAATTATCAGGAGAGGTTCAGACGGTGCCAGGAATGGGGTGATCAAAAAAAGAAATTCCTTCAAAAGGTGGAGGAGACCCGGAAGGAAGAGGATTTTCTCCAGTTTCAGCTTCAGGAGATTTGCGCGGCCAGGCTTGAAGAGGGGGAGGAGGAAAAACTCCTGCAGGAGCGGGAGGTGGCCAAGCATGCTGTTCGTTTGGGGGAGTCGGTGACCCGGATTGAATCGATCCTCTATTCCGGCGAGGATAATCTGACTGATCGCCTCTCCGGCCTCTCTCGGGAGATGGCTCACCTTGTCAAAATTGATCCGAAACTGGGGGCCTTCTCCAAAAATTTTGAAACAGCCTTGGCCTTTCTTCAGGAGACCGGTTCCGGCCTGAAAGGGTACGGCGAGGCGCTCCAGTTTGACCCTGACCACCTCCAGTTTGTTGAGGAGAGACTCGATCTTCTCAAGAGGTTGAAGAAAAAATATGGCAGTCTGGTGAAAGAGATCCTGAAAAAGGAAAAAGAACTCAAGGAAGATTTAAACCGGTTGGAGGATTTTGACCAGATTTTAAAAGATATCGAAGGGCGTTTGACAGAGTCAGAGGGGGAATTGAAAACGGCCGCCCTGTCACTGAGGAAGAAGCGCAAAGAGGCCGCGGCCCAACTGGCCTCTCTTGTGGAGAAAGAGCTTCTTTCCTTGGGGATGGGCAAGATCCAGTTTGTAGCGGCGGTGGAACCGCTGACCGAAGGGGTTGTCCGGATCGGGGAGGATTTTTTCGATCCGGAAGGGGGGGAGGGGGTAGAGTTTCTGATGGCCCCCAACGCCGGAGAAGGGATCCGGCCGATGGCCCGGATCGCCTCAGGGGGGGAGTTGGCGCGGATCCTTCTCGCCCTGAAGACCATCTTGGGAGAGACAAGAGAGGTGGCGACCTACGTCTTTGACGAGGTGGATGTCGGGGTCGGCGGGGCGGCGGCCGAGGCGGTCGGCCGGTCTCTTCAACGTCTGTCCAAAAAGGCCCAGGTGATTGTGATTACGCATCTCCCCCAGATTGCCTGTTTGGCCGATCACCATTTTGCGATCCGAAAAGAGGTCAAAAAGGGGAGGACGTTGACCGCGGTGACGCCTCTTTTGAATAAGGCGCGGGAAGAAGAGATCGCCCGGATGCTGGCCGGTTTCCAAATCACCGATAATGTTCGTGCCCATGCGCGGGAGCTTTTAAAAGGAACGGAGCCATGACACCGGAAAAAGTTCTTGAGTGCGTGAAAGATCGGCTGGCGGGAAAAGGGAAGGGGTTTGAACTATACCTTCAGTCTTCACGGCAGACCGGAATCGAGGCCAAGGGGGGGGAGGTGACCTCCTTCCAGAAGGCGGAGCCGAAGGGGGCCGCCTTGCGCATTTTTTCCAACAGAAAGGTTGGCTTTGCCATGGCCAGTTCCTGGGACCGGTCCGCACTCGAAAAAATGGTCCGGTATGCCTGCGAGGGGTTGCCTTTTTTGAGTGAAGAACCTTGGGTGATTCACCCTTTATTGGCAACCCCCACTTGTTCCGAAGAACTGCCCGTTTTTGAAGGCTGTGACTCTTCGCTAGCCACGTTGCCGGAAAAAAAGAGAATGGCGTTGGCCGTGGAATTGGAGAAGAGGGTCCTGGCGAAAGACCCGCGAATTAGACGAATTCGAAAGGCGGAATACCAGGAAGAAGTGGCCGAGATCACCCTCTTTTCTTCGGCGAAGAAAAGAGGCCTTCATTACCAGAAAAGTTTGTGTGAGATCTCCCTGCAGGTGGTTGCGGAGGCGCAGGAAGACCAGCAGGCGGCCTGGAGTACCGATTTTTCGACCCATTTTGATAAGCTCGATCCCGATCGGCTCGCTTCTGATACGGCCGAAAGGGCGTTGTCCCTCCTGGGGGCCAGGCCGGTCGCCACGCAAAAGACCCAGGCCCTGCTCGACCCGCTGGTGGTGACATCGCTTCTCTCCATGCTCGTTCAGTCCTTTCTTGCCGAAAATGTCCAGAAGAAGAAATCACCCTGGGTGGGAAAGAAGGGACAAGAGATTTATTCCAAGGTGGTGACTTTGATCGATGACGGAGGACTCCAAGGGGGGTACCGTTCTTCTCCGTTTGATGGTGAGGGGGTCGCGAGGAGACGGACAGTCGTTGTCGAAAAAGGGGTCCTGAATCATTTTCTTTATGATTCGGCAAGCGCCTGTCGCGATGGTTTGAATTCGACCGGCAATGCCTTTCGCGGAAGTTTCAAGGATCTTCCGGTCCTTTCGCACTCCAATTTTTTTGTCTCCCCGGGCCGACGCCCGTTAGAGGCAATGATCCGCTCTTTGTATAAAGGTTTTTGGGTCCGGGATATTATTGGGGCCCATACGATCGATCCCTTCTCCGGCGATTTTTCGGTGGGGGCCACCGGGTTCTGGATTGAGAAGGGGGAGAAGGCCTTTCCGGTCCGGGGGGTGGCGATTGCCGGAAATCTGCACGAGATTTTTAAAAAGAGTGTTGAAGTTGGCGCCGATCTGCGCTTTTATGAGTCGATCGGCTCACCGACCCTTTGGGTCGAAGAGTTGCAGGTGGCTGGAAATTAAGGTGAGGCTCATGCTATGAAGGTGAATGCCTACGGGTTGTCCGATGTCGGAAAGAAGCGGGAAAAGAATGAAGACAGCTTCCTGCTGAATGAGGAGATCGGTCTTTATCTTGTTGCCGACGGGATGGGAGGGCATCTCGGGGGAGAATATGCCAGCCGTCTGGCAGTGACCACCATTGAGGAGGTTCTCAAAAAATTGAGAGAGGATCCCGAATCGACCCTCACGACGGAGGACTCTGTCGATACGGCGGATATAGGGGAGCGTTTCAAATATGCCATTTCGGTTGCTTCGGCCCGGATCTTTGAGCAGGCGGCCCGCGACCCCAATCTGAGGGGGATGGGGACCACCACCGTCGGCCTGCTGATTCAGGACGGCAAGGCCTATATTGCCCACGTGGGAGACAGCCGGGCCTACCTCTGTCATCGGTCCGAAATCAGACAGCTCACGATGGATCATTCATTGGTCAACGAACAACTCCAGGCCGGTTTTATCTCGGTCAAGGATGCGCGGAACCACAAATTCAAAAACATCATCACCCGTTCCGTTGGTTTTCAGGAATCGGTGGATACCGATCTTCAAGTTCGTGATCTGGAACCGGAGGATCGGTACCTCCTCTGCACGGACGGTCTGACCAACCTTGTGGATGATGAGGAGATCAAGAAGATCCTTAGCCGGAGGGTGATTCACCTCGGCAAATCATCCAAGGGTGATCCACCCAAGGGTGATTCACCCAGGGGGATCTGTGAGAAGTTGATTGACGCGGCCAATAAAAAAGGGGGGGACGACAATATTACGGCTATTGTTATCACCGTTGAAGAGTAGGAATTCTTTTCCACGGTGAATCACCGGTGAATTCACCGCTTGACTTGCCCCCTCCGCTTTGTTATTTCTTGGCGTATCTAAACGACAATTGGGCTGTTTTTTTCAGGAGAGTTTCCAATGCCGGGCAACGAGTGCCATCTTATTTTCATCCCTTCCGACAACCGGAGAATCCGCCGGTTTCAGTTGACCGACAGGCAGTTTCGACTGTTCGCTTTTGGCATCCTCTTCGGGACCGCCTTTTCCTTCCTTTCTCTGACCGGGTTCCTGTATTACCGCTCTTCTTACCGTGAACTGATTGCCGAAAGGATTGCGAATCGGGATTTTCACGAGGGGAAATCCGAACTGATCTCCAAAATTCAGCAGTTGGAGAAGAATATCGACCGGACGGAGCGGTTTGCCGCAAAGCTGGAGACCATGGTCGGCCTCTCTTCACAAGGGATCAAGAAAGGGATCGGACCGGTTGAGCCGCTCCCCAGCAGTTCATCCAAGGTGGCGGCTGAGGGAAAATCTCTCGATTTCAAACTTTCACTCCTCCAGGGAAAGATGTCTGACCTGGAGACTCGCATCAATGAGGCGTATGAGCGGCAACAGGACCGGCTGATCTTTCTGGCCTCGACCCCTTCGGTCTGGCCGGTCAAGGGATGGGTCACCTCTGAATTCGGGATGAGACACTCGCCCCTTCATTCCGGGATGGATCGTCATGAAGGGCTGGACATCGCCGCCCAGTGGGGCACCCTGGTGGCCGCACCGGCCGATGGGATTGTCAGTTTCGCCGGCTATAAAGGAGGCCTGGGCAAGACGATTGTCATCCAGCACGGTTTTGGGATTTCCTCTGTCTACGGTCATACCTCGGCCCTTTATGTCAAGCCGGGGGAAAAGATCAAAAGAGGGATGAGAATTGCCGCCGTGGGGAGCACCGGGGCCTCCACCGGCCCGCACCTCCACTATGAGATCCATGTCGACGGCGTTCCGGTGGACCCGATGCAGTATATCCTTGAATAGTTCTTGCCTAAAAGCCTGATTTTTCTTTATAAGCCTTCGTTGTGATTATCCCTTTCCTCAAGAAGATCTTTGGGACCAAGAATGAACGGTACCTCAAAACAATCAACCCACTGGTAGGGCTGACCGCCGGCTTTGAACCGGCCCTTCAAAAACTCTCCGACACCGACCTGAAAAAGAAAACGGTCGAGTTCCGCGAAAGACTCGCCCAGGGAGAAACGTTAGATCAGATCCTTCCGGAGGCGTTTGCCGTCGTTCGGGAGACCAGCAGGCGGGTTCTCAACATGCGCCACTTTGATGTCCAGATCATCGGCGGCGTCATCCTCCATCAGGGAAAGATTGCGGAGATGAAGACCGGCGAGGGAAAAACCCTCGTGGCGACCCTTCCTGTCTACCTGAACGCCCTGACGGGAAAAGGGGTTCATGTGGTGACGGTGAACGACTACCTGGCCCGCCGCGATGCCGAATGGATGGGACAGATTTACAAGTTCCTGGGGCTCTCCGTCGGGGTGATCGTCCATGGCCTTAACGATACGGAGAGGAAGTGGGCCTACAACGCCGATGTGACCTACGGGACCAACAACGAGTTCGGTTTTGACTACCTTCGGGATAACATGAAGTACAGCCTGGAGGGGTATGTCCAAAGAGAAATGAATTACGCAATTGTCGATGAGGTCGATTCGATCCTGATCGATGAGGCGCGCACCCCGCTCATTATCTCCGGCCCCTCCGAGGAGGCGACGGACAAGTATTACCAGATCGACCGGGTCATTCCGGGTCTTGTGCGTGGCGAACCGGCCGATTCGAAAACCGGCAAACAGGCGACCGGTGATTACACGCTGGATGAAAAGTCAAAGAGTGCCATGCTGACGGAGCAAGGGGTCCTCAAGGTGGAAAAGATGTTGGGGATCGGCAATCTCTACGATCCTGAAAATATCGAGACCCTCCACCATGTGAATCAGTCATTGAAGGCCCATACCCTTTTCAAGCGGGATGTCGATTATGTCGTGAAGGATGATCAGGTCATCATTGTCGACGAATTCACGGGGCGCTTGATGCCTGGCCGGCGCTGGTCTGATGGTCTCCATCAGGCGGTGGAGGCGAAAGAAAAGGTCAAGATCGAAAGCGAAAACCAGACACTCGCGACGATTACCTTCCAGAACTATTTCCGGATGTACAAGAAACTCTCCGGCATGACTGGCACGGCGGATACCGAGTCGGCGGAATTCGCCAAAATCTATAATCTTGATGTGGTGGTGGCCCCGACCCACCGGCCGATGATCCGGACCGATCATCCGGATGTCATTTATAAATCGGAGAATGAAAAATTCCATGAGGTGGTTGAGGAGATCATTGACCTGAACAAAAAAGGGCGTCCGGTTCTGGTCGGTACCATTTCAATCGAAAAATCGGAACATATTGCTTCGCTCCTCAAACACCGCGGTGTAGCCCATCATGTCCTGAACGCCAAGCATCACGAGCGGGAGGCGGAGATTGTGGCCCAAGCGGGCCGTTACGGGGCGGTGACGATCTCGACCAATATGGCGGGGCGTGGCACCGATATCCTCCTGGGTGGGAATCCCGAATCCCTCGCCCGCGCCAAGGTCGGGCTGAAGGCGGGGGAGGAGAATCTTTCCGAAGAATACCACAAGGCGTTGGAGGAGGCCCGCAAGGCCTGCGAAGAGGAAAAGAAGAAGGTCATCGTGGCCGGCGGGCTCCACATTTTGGGGACGGAACGGCATGAGGCGCGCCGGATCGATAACCAGCTCCGCGGCCGTTCAGGACGCCAGGGGGATCCCGGTTCGAGTCGTTTCTATCTTTCTCTGGAAGATGACCTGATGCGGATCTTTGGTTCCGACCGGATCAAGGGGATGATGGAAAAACTGGGGATGGAGGAAAATGAACCGATCGAGCACCCCTGGATTACCAAAGCGATTGCCAACGCCCAGAAGCGGGTTGAGGCCCACAATTTTGAGATCAGAAAGAACCTCATTGAATATGACGATGTGATGAACCAGCAGAGGACGATCGTCTACCGTCTGCGCCGGGAGATCCTGGAGGGAACGAAGGTCAGGGACAAAATCCTTGATATGTTTGATCGACTCGCGGTGCAGATCTCTTCCGGATTTGTGCCGGCAAAGGCGAAGAGGGAAGAGATTGAGATGAGGGGGCTCGAAGACGCGGTCTTTAAACAGTTTGATTTTCGCCTGAATCTGGCCGAACTCCCGATCGCCGAATTTACGACCGATGCCGTTGGGGAGGCGCTCTTTCACAAGGCCTCGGCCGCCTACGAAGAAAAGGAAAAGAGAGTTACCCCGGAGATCATGCGACAGGCGGAAAAGGTAATCCTCCTTTCAACGCTCGATACCCTCTGGAAGGATCACCTTTTGAACATGGATCACCTGCGGGAGGGGATCGGTCTGCGCGGTTATGGACAGAAGGACCCCCTCCTTGAATACAAGAGAGAGGGGTATGAGATGTTTCAGGGGATGATCCAGGCGTTTACTACCGATGTTGTTGAAAAAATCTTCCGGGTCCAGATCACCGAGGAAAAGAAGCTGGAAATGCCCCAGCGTCGTCCGATGCCGATGATGATGGGGCGCGGCCCGATGCCGGGTGATGCCATGGCCCCTGTCATGGGGCAAGGAGCACCGCTCAAGAGTCAAGATTCTCCCCTCCCTGGAGGGGAGGGGGTGAGGGGGAGGGTGATCACGGAACCTTCTCCCAGGGAGGGTCCAAAGATCGGCCGGAACGACCCCTGCCCTTGCGGAAGCGGCAAAAAGTATAAAAAGTGCTGTGGCCGTTAATGTCCATTTTAACGCACAACTTCTCTCTAAGACTGTCGAGAATTATGGCAATAGTCAAAAAGAGGGTTGATCCATGAGATATTTAGCCAATAATAAAATCTGGGTGTTTTTGTTAGCCGTCGGTTTTTTTCTTATCCCCCCGGTGACGAAGGCCCATGAGCTGGTCTCCGTTTCTACATCAGGAGAGCAAGGGGACGATATCAGTGGGGGCTATTGGTTTGTTGGTGCTGACCGTGCTGGGGGTTATGCCATCAATGCGGATGGTCGTTATATAGCCTTTACTTCTTGGGCCTCCAACCTTGTTCTAGGGGATCCCGGTCGGGAGACGGATATCTTTCTTCGGGATACCCAACGCGGGACGACAATACGTCTGACGACGGTCCCAGGTGGCGAGTGGGATCGATACGATTTTTCCTCTCTCGATATCAGTGACGATGGTCGCACCGTTGTTTATATCACGGATCGGGCCCTTGATTTTGAAAGTGGTCCGTCCTTTTTTGTGTTCGCTCATGATACAGTCGTTATCCATGACCGTGATCCCGATGGAGACGGCCTCTTTGATGAGGCATTCCCAGAAACCCTGACCCACGAACTCTTCCAGGCCCGCATTGGTGGGGTGATGCAAGATGTCTGGGCAACGCGGGCCTATCTCAGTGGGAATGGACGATATGTCGTTACTAGTGGGTTCTGGCGAGGCGAAGACTCCTCCCCACGCTATGGTATCTTCCTTCACGACCGCGATACCGATGGCGATGGGCTCTTTGATGAAGTGGGTCAGGTCGATACGTTCCTTGTCGAGGGCATTCCCAACGGACAAACGCACTACTATTATACCCAACCTAATCTGACTGGAATCAGTCAAGACGGGACCTACATCCTCTATGATATCGGAACATATGATGGAGCAGATCCTTTTGAATACAGAGGTGACGTCTTTGTTTATAATCGGTTGCAACAAACAAACAGGCTCATCTCGAAAACAGTGTCTGGTCAGCCGACCCGGAAAAGCCAGAACGGTTCCATAAGCCCTGATGGTCGATTCGTTGCCTTTGAATCGAGTTCACCTGAATTGGTGGCGGAAGACATCTATAATAAAAATCAAATTTTTAAGGTCGACAGGGACCCGGACGAAAATGGTATTCTGGATGACACACCGGCTGGGACCGTTACCGCCACATTAGTTTCCTACGACGCATCAGGCTTGGCGAGCTTTGCTCACGTTTATAATCCGCGAATCAATGACAGGGGCAACATTGTTGTTTTTGACACAGCAGGTGATCTTGACTGGGAAGAAGACAACAACAATGGCACGGATATCTACATCAATTATAACGGAAATCATACCAGTAGCCTTGTGACTCGCGGTCTCAATGGGGGGGCGAATGGGGAATCCCGCCACCCTCAAATCGATGATCGTGCTTCGAGGATTGTTTTTTCCTCCAACGCCTCCAATCTGGTCATCAATGACGTCAATCAAAAGAGAGACGTCTTTATCACCACACCGGGTGAGGGGCACTCTGTCTGTAATCTGACCACTCAACAATGCCGGATGGTCTCCGGGGCCGGGGTGAATGAGTGTATTACCGATTCTGAATGTCTCCAGTCGTACCAAACCTGTACCTTAAATGGTCAATGTGTCACTGTTGCCGGTATCCCTTTGCCTGGGACGCCGACCTGTTCCAGTGATATTGATTGTGCGGAAATTATCGATCCCCCTTGCCGGGAGGAAGAGGGCTGTTTCCGTCGCGGCTGTGTGGATTCCGACGGCGGGATAGAGTATGGGACAGCCGGACATACCGATTATTTTGTTGATAACGAACTGACTCAAACAGCGACCGATGAGTGTTGTAGCCAGGGTTCTTTCTTGAAGGAATACTACTGTGACCAGGGGGCGATCAAGCATCGCTGGTTCTTTTGCAAGCTTTGTGACCATGGGGTCTGCTTGGAGACTACCGACATCAGTTCCGGAACCGCGAGTCCGGGGTATTCGGTACAGGCGATTGCCAATGGGGATAATCTCAATTCTTGTGGTGAAATTAGAGATTTTTTCTTTCCAGGGGAAGAGGGGGGGATCTCCAATGCCCCACCGGCGGGAAGAAAAAAACTGTGGCAAAAACTTCATTCTTTTCGATCAGCTCAATCCAAATGGGTGAAACGGCTCTGGAAGTGGGTCAAAAAGGAGCGGTTTTGGCGCTAAACACTCGGTTTTAGTTTCAGTTTTCCCATTAAATCTTGGCAACTTTCCCTCCCTTCAACCGATAATGGCGCCGTAGAGGTTTAAACTATGGCACCTCCTCCGGTTACCGCCAAGGCAACGCTCGCTTTTACCGGCCTGACTTGTGCCAATTCGAATTGCGACGTCACCCGTTTTGAGCCGGCCCTGACCCTTACCGCTCCGGTCTCCAACGACTGGGTCCTGAACAACCTTGTCCTCTGGGGACGGATTGTCCACCATCGGGCGATCACTCCCCGTACGGTCTACGCAACACCGGATCTCTGGGGTGTTTCCGGGCGCCTCCGGGAGAACCGGAAGGAGTATCCCAATGGACGGGTTGTGGCGTACGACTGGGAGGCCGCCGTCAGTTCTGATCTGATCAAGGTCCCTGATTTTTTGAAGGTGACAGGAAAGCTAGGGCGGTTCTCGCTCGATCTGATGCCTCCCACCTGGTACATCTTTCCTGTCAACTTTGTCTCCGGTAACAGCATGATGGACCAAGGGACCGCGTTGAGCCCTTTTGGGGAGACGGCAGAAGGGACGGTAGTTTTCACGCCGGGGGCTGTTGCCGGCAAGTATGTCACGGTCGGTGGGATTGTCGGAGTCCAGGCGAACGAAAAGTTTGGGACGGTCAAACAGGCCGGCGGTTCGGTTAACTTAAAGCCGCTGGGGACCGATGAACTGACCCTCTCCGGGGCTGTCGGATGGATGGGGAAGGATAACCCGGATGACCTTCTGGCCGACAGGGTCTACGGGGCCAAGGGAGATGCCTCCAGCTGGCCTGTTTATGGGGCACAGCTGGCTTATAAAACGGGGCCACTCGCCCTGACCGTCGGTGCTGTCTTTGGTCAAAAACAGGCCTCTCGTGATTATTATCTGGATGAACTGAGTGGGGAGCATTTTGACAACCAGGGGCGGCGGCTTCCACCGCCTCCTTTAAGCATCCGGGAGAGGATCGGTGAGGCGGTGACCCTCAATAGGCAACAGGCCTACGGTCTCACCTTCCGCTATGCCTTCTTCAGGGTTTCTGTCTCTCATGCCGAGATGCCTATGGAGCAGGAGATTACCACCCGTGATTTTGAAACAGGGGAGCCGGCGGCGGTCACCTCGGAAAGGGGGGGGACGGTGCAGGATGCGGCCGAGGTCGGCCTGACTCTCTTCCCGATGACCGCAACAACACCAGTTCCCGATTTTCTCAAAGGCTCGACGGTTGAGTTGGTAGGGGGGGTGACCACCCAGAGGGCGAGCCGCGAACAACCGATCGGTTTTCCGGATTCAATCCCCCCTTCAAGGATTGAACGGGAAAACATTGTCTATGGCGGGCTCAAGGTCGCCTTTAATGCAACAGGAGGGTTGAAGTGATGGGAAAAATGGTATTCCTCTTGGGATTTATTTTTCTCGTCTCCTGCGGGATTGATGATGGCCCGGCCCTTGAGGAGATCCCGGCGGAGCTCCGGATCGCCTCTTTTGATGCCGATCAAACCCAGGTGGTGGAGGGGGATTCCGTTCAGGTTTCCTGGAAGGTCCAGGGGTATGACAAGGCGACCCTCGTTCAGGAACCGGAAGGGGAGACCAAAAAAGAAATTCCTGTGACTGACCCTTTTGGCAACCTGAATTTTGCCCTCTCCAGGAGCACCGTTTTCCGGCTGGTGGCGACGCAGGGGCCCAAAAAGATCGAGGCCCAGGCGACGGTGACTGTGGTCTCTCCCCAACTGTCAGAGGGGGGGGATCCTTCCATTATTGTTGATTTTGGTGCCTCCAAGAGCTGTCTCCGCGCCGGTGAGGCGACCAAATTAACGTGGAATGTCCAGAATGCCGACAAGATCAACATCGAACCGGCAACGCTCCAGATCCCGATTACCTGGCTGAAAGGGGAAAGGGTGGTTCCGTTGTTGCAGACGACCAACTTCAAACTGGTGGCGGAGCGGCTTTCTTCCGGGGCCTCGGCCTTTAAATCGGTGTTGGTCAAGGTGGACCCGGTTCGTTATACGACGACTTTTACCGAGAAAATTGTTCAGGATCACAACGATCTGGCGATTGATCCGAACGACCCGAATCATTTTTACCTGGCCACGGCGACCAATGTTTTTGAGTGGATCAATGGGACCCTCACCAACCTGCGGGTCGTCCCTCAGGATAGCTTTTCCGCTGTTGCGGTCAATCAGACGGACCCCAGTATTGTTTATGCGGCCCACCGTGAAATGGTTCGTCGTTCCAGAACCGGTGGCAGGACCTGGTCTGCGGTCATCCCTGTCTTGAGTCTGGATCAACCTCAGGCTATTTTTTCCCTTTCCGCGAGGGGGGACGACCTGATCATTGCGGCGACCCACGGGATCTTTCATTACGATACCACTTATTCCTCAAGACCGACGATCGATCTCGTCCATCAGGTCTCCGGTATCAACAAGGTTTATGCCTCCAGCCGCGGTTTTTTTGCGGCGACGGCAACCGACGTTTACGCGAGTCTGGACGGGAACTCCTGGTACCGCGTTAGTCTCCCCCCGCCTGCCCGTCCGGTGTTTTTTCACGAGAGTGACCGGCGTATCTTCGCCATCACCAGCAACGGCGGTGCCTATGAGTGGCTGTCATTTGGTGGCGGCTGGTCCTCCCTGATGACCCCTCTTGGCGGGGTGGTGAAGGCGGTGGAAGCGGTTCCCGGGCTCGGATTGATCGCGGTGGTCGGGGGCAAGGTTTATTTACAATCGGAAAGGGGGGGGGATTGGGTAGAAACAACAATCTCAGGGACTCTGCCGACGGTCATCAAAGGTCAGCTTCGGAGCCAGGGGAAGATCTATCTGTGGGACGGGAAGAAGGTCTACGAGTGGTCAACGGCCCTGACCCCTCTTTCCTGCACCCCCCCGGCTAAATAACGGGTTTTTTGAAAAAAATGAGGCAACCTTTTTAAAAACAGGCCGATAAGGCAACTAGGAACAGAGAGATAAAGGAGTCTACTCATGGCAGGAATCGGAGCGGTAGCAATAGTAATTTCGCAGATGGCGACTGCGCAGGCCGCACCACCTTCGCCGTCGCCACCTTCGCCGCCACCACCTTCGCCCAACTATATCGGCGCGCGGTTTCGAGTTGGTTATGTGACCGGTGGTAACGGGACTTTTGAATTTAATGCGGATCCCTCCATATACCCGGGGGCGGGTGATTCAACGCCAGTGGCCTATACCCCTTCGGGTTTTGACTTACGAGCGGATCTCTTATCAGGAAGAGGTCTGATTGGTTTAGGCAAGGGGTTTGATTTGCAGTTTGGGGCTGGTTACTGGAGACGAAGCCTTTCCTATGAACCGGCCACACCGATCCCCAACCTTGCCTCAAGAATGGATGTAGTGACCACTGGCGGGGCTGCTCTCATCCGTCTGAATGTGAAGAAAGTTGTTTCCATTGAAGGGGGATCCCTCATTGGCAGATCTATGCATACCGCCGATTCCAATCCCGACCAGAAGACAGGCATCCTCTCCGATTTTGTCCCGGCAGGGGGACCGTCCGCCGACCAAAACTCAAGGAGGTCCGTCGTTTTTAGTCTGGGATCGGAGGATGATAATCAGTTTTGGACCGTTCGTCCTTATGGGGCGTTGTCTGTGAACTTCGATATTGCGGACCCGTTGCAAGTCTATCTCTATACCCAAGTGGATTGGTCCGTTTATGAGAGCGCCCGTCTGGCCGTGGCTGGTGCCCGTGACGTAAATGGAGAGGAACGCAAGATCCCCCTTGTCAAGACGCCGGAGGGGTTGAACGGCAGTGTTGGCTTAGGGATCGGTTTCTAGGAGAAAGAGGCTTAAACCATGAAGAAACATCTCTTACTCGTTGTCCCCATTGCTTTCTGTCTGATCCCCTGCCTGTCTCAGGCCCGTTTTGACTATCCAGCCTGTGACCCTCAGCGTGGCTATACGAGCCGTACGCAAGACACCGATAACGACGGCCTCAAGGATTGGGAAGAGGATACCAATGAGGATTGTAATCCGGACATCGGCGAGACCGATCCCAAGAATGCCGATACCGATGGGGATGGTTTGACCGACGGCATCGAAAGCGACCAGCGCAATAATGATGTGGATGGGGATGGGGCGATCAATGCCCTGGACACCGACTCCGATGGGGACGGGATCCCGGACAAGGACGAGGACAAGAATCGGAATGGGCGCGTTGATGGCCGGGGAGAATCAGACCCTTACAAGGCGGATACCGATGGGGACGGGAGGGGGGACTTGCAGGAATATGCCGATTGCCGGAACAACCCCAACCCCCAGTGCCGTTATAGTTGCACCGCCGGCCAGCTTTTGCAAAACGATCCGTCCCTCTCTGTTGTGGATTCCGACGGCGACGGCCTCTTTGACTGGCAGGAAGACCGGAACAGCAGTTGTACGGTGGATACCATTGCCGGGGTGAAGGAGACCGATCCGTTCAATGCCGACTCCGATGGCGACGGTTTTGAAGATAGCGCGGATCAATGCCCGACGGTCGCTGACCCGACCAACAGTTGCAAAGGGCAATGCCGCCCCAAACAGAATCTCCGCCTGACCGATCCGAACCGGGATTCGGACCACGACGGTCTGAAAGACTGGGAAGAGGATATTGATGACGACTGCCTGATCGAGCCTGATCAGAATGAAACCGATCCACTCAAGGCCGATACCGACGGCGACGGGATTATTGACCGGTTTGACGGCTGCTACAATCCAGGATCACCGGCGATTTCGCCCGATGAGTTTGAGCAGGGGATCCCGACCACCGATGAAGAGATGACTTGCGCCAGAAACGCCTGTGTTTCGGGGATTCCGATCCCGGAACTGAAGGATGTTGACCGCGACGGCCTGACCGACAAATTTGAAGACAAGAACAACGATTGTCTGGCGGAGATCGAAGGGAGCAATTCAGAGACGGACCGGTTCAACCCGGATTCCGATGAGGATGATCTCCTGGATGGTAAGGAAGATGCCAACCACAATGGGGTTGTGGACAAGACGGAGACCGATCCCCGAAACAAGGATACCGATGCCGATGAGATCCCGGACGGCGTAGAGGATAAGAACCACAACGGCCGTGTCGATGCCGATGAATCCAGCCCGCTCCTGCAGGATACCGACGGCGACAAGATCCCGGACAAGGTGGAGGACAAGAACCACAACGGGCTTTGCGACAAGAATGAAATCAGTTGTGCCTATCTGCCGGATACCGATTTTGACGGCCTGCCGGACGGTTCCGAGGACTGCAACAAGAACGGGGTGACCGATCCCGAAGAGCCGAATCCTCGTGTTGTGGACAGCGACGGCGATACACTGACCGATGGTTCCGAGGATATCAATGCCAACTGTATCCTGGATAAGGGGGAGACCAGCCCGACCTCCACGACGACCTATGGTCAGGATGATCTGGACTATGTCAAACGTCAGAAGGGGATTGAGGTGGGGGGGTGCCCAATCGGGGCCTCGCTTCTCCCTGCCGATGAGAATGACCCAAGGTCTGTGATTGTTGTGATTTCTTTGGGACTATTGACGCTACTGAGTCTTTTCATGGTTCGACGGGCTCACCATGTCCGTGGGTAGTAAGGACACCCTTAATCTTGTCGAATTTAACCCTGGTTTTCCAACAAACTCTGAATAAACGAGGCGTTGGCGGCATCGAGCCGCTTGAAGGCGAGTCCCATCCGTCCGGCCTCATGGTCAAAATGGGCCAGCTGTGCCGGGATCTCGAAGGAGCCCTCTTTTTTTAGCACAAGGGTGCAATCATGAAAGCTGATGTCGGAGAGATCCACGACAAAGGAAAAAGAAAGACCAATTCCACCGAGTGACAGGTCGGTCGGGACGACCGGAATCTCTACCGTTGAAAACTGCCCTCTGTCCAGGAGGGAGTTCCCCTCAAGAATTAGCGACGCCTCGACCCCTTGTGTGGATTGGATTGAAAAACGATGGCTCGTACGACGTTCCAAGTTTTCCCCCGCTCGAGCGCCCTGACTTTTAAGAGACAGGGCCGAAAACAGAGCCCTGTTTGCCACCATCTTCGAACAACCCAAAAAAAGGTTGCGTCCTTTTTTCAAATAGCCCTTATTTCGGGGGGAGTTTACGGCTGAAGGGGAGAATTTTCAAGTGCTGTTTTCTCGGGGAAGCCGCACATCAGGTTCATGTTCTGTACCGCCTGACCGGAGGCCCCTTTGACGAGGTTGTCAATGACCGACACCACGATGATCTGACCGGTTCGCGGGTTGATCTGAACGCCGATCGCACAACTGTTGGTCCCACGGACCCACTTGGTGGAGGGGAGGAGCCCTTCGGGACAAACTTGAACAAAAGGTTCCCTGGCATACCTCTTCTGGAAGAGTTGGGTAAGGGTCTTGTTATCGATTTTTCGGAGGGACCGGGCATAAATCGTTGCCAAGATCCCCCTGTCCATCGGCACGAGGTGCGGTACGAAGGTCAACTTCACCTCCTGACCGGCAATCTTGCTCAATTCCTGTTCTATCTCTGGCGTGTGCCGATGGGCCGTGACCTTGTAGGCGATGACCGACTCGTTGACCTCGGAAAAGAGCGATTCCAGGGCCACGGAACGCCCGGCCCCGGAGATTCCGGACTTGGCATCGCAGATGATCCCTTCCGTTTGAACCAGATTCCCCTCAAGGAGCGGGATCAGGCCGAGTAATGTTGCCGTCGGGTAACACCCGGGGTTACCGACCAGGGAGGCCTTTTTGATCTCGTTGCGGTAGAGCTCAGGGAGGCCGTAAACTTTTTCCTTGAGGAGCGCTGGGGCGGCATGTTTTTCGTACCACTCTTCGTAAACTTTGGGGGAATCAAACCGGAAATCGGCAGAAAGATCGACCACCTTACACCCTTTTCCCAGGAATTCGGGAATAACCGCCATCGCCTTTTGGTGGGGGAGACAGGAGAGGATAAAATTGACCCTCTTGGCAATTTTGCTCGTTTGCAGTGGTTCCAGAGGGAGGTCGCAGATTCCCTGAAAGGAGGGGAACGCTTGGGAAAACAGTTTGCCCGCAAATTTTTCAGAGGTCAGGGCGGCGATTTCAACCTGGGGATGATGCGCAAGAATCCGGACAAGCTCCAAGCCGGTGTAGCCTGTCGCTCCAAGTAGTCCTATCTTGATCATTGGTTTAACGCTTCGTCCACTGATTCCCGCGACGAGCCTTGTGGCGACCGTACTTTTTCCGTTCCACAATCCGGGCATCACGAGTCAGCAGGCCGGCCGTTTTGAGTGGTTTTCGGTGATCGGCATTCATCGCCAGGAGACCCTTGGAAATAGCGTGCCGGAGGGATGTGGCCTGTCCGGAAGGGCCGCCGCCATAAATGTTTGCGGTGACATCGAATTTTCCCGTGGTACCGGTCGCCTCGAGCGGCTGACGGATGATCATCTGGAGTGTTTGACGGCCAAAGTACTTTTCCACAGGTTTTTCATTGACAACGATTCGTCCCTCACCGGGGGCCATCTGGATACGGGCGATCGAGGTCTTTCTCTTGCCGGTGTAGATCTCTTTTTTGACAGTTTTGACCATATTAGACGGTGACCTCTTTGGGCTGTTGAGCCAGATGGGGGTGTTCGACCCCAGCGTAGATCTTGAGTTTTTTCATCAAATGCTGGTTCATCTTGTTTTTGGGGAGCATCCCGTGGACGGCCCGTCGGATCAGATCGTCCGGCTTTCTTTCCAGGAGTTTGCCGGCGGTGGTTTCCCTCAAACCGCCCCTGTAACCGCTGTGGTTATAGTACATTTTATCTTCCAGCTTGTTTCCTGTCAGGCGCACCTGGGAGGCATTAATCACCACCACAAAATCGCCGGTATCGACGCCGGGGGTGTAAATAGCCTTGTTCTTCCCCTGAAGAATCAGGGCGATCCGACTCGCGGCTCTCCCCAGGATTTTATCGGCAACATTCACGATCACCCAGCCGCGGTGGTTGTCCTCTTTTCTGGCGTAGTAGCTCTTGGGCATAAAAACTTTCGAGGGGCGGACTCTAGTGAAACAGGCTAACTGTGTCAAGGGGTGTTCCACCCGAGGGTTTACAGGGGATCAGGGGTATGGTACTTACTAAACACTCGGGTGTGGAATCTTGGCAGCATTCTACCCAGGGGCCCGTAGCTCAGGGGACAGAGCATCGCCCTTCTAAGGCGAGGGTCGCGTGTTCAAATCACGCCGGGCCCACAAATGAGAGGGTCGTCCGCCTGAGGCGGACCGGGCACACAATGAAGAAAAAAAGCCAACCGCTCATGCAAGAGGGACCGGGGCCGTTTGGGACCATTTATACCCCTCCCGAAAAAAGGGCGAAGGTAGCCAAGGGGGAGGTCTACGCCGGCAAGGTTTCGGAGGTTCTCCCAGGGCATTCCAGGTCGGTCCCACTGGACCAGTTCAACCTGGCCCTGTTCAATGTGGGGGGGAAGTTTTATGCGATCAAGGAGGCCTGCCCTCATGCCGAATACCCGTTGACCAGGGGGAAGATGGTTGGCGAAACCGTTTCTTGTGCCTCCCACAACTGGAAATTCAATCTGCGGACGGGGGAATGTCTTCGTGGGGAAGAGGGCTTGACTATCAGGACATTCCCTGTAGAAATCCGCGGCGACGAGGTTTGGATTAAGTTGTAGAGAGTGCGGTATCTCTCTCTGACTATAAATGGTGGGCGTAGTTCAGCGGTAGAACGCCTGGCTGTGGCCCAGGAGGTCGTGGGTTCGAGACCCACCGCCCACCCCAGATTTAGCAGATAGACCGTAGGGAGTCACAACCAAGATCAATTTGGTTGACTTTACCCCTTCTTAAGAGTCCACTCGAAGAACCTTAAAGGAGATTTCGTGAAGCTTTTGCTGATCGCCCCCGCAGGCCTCGAGGTCCAGGGGGTCAAGGGAAAGCATGTCCATCATCTCAATCTTGCGGTGATTGCGGCCCTGGCAACCCCCTATTTTGATGAGATCAAGATTGTCGAGGAAGAGTTCGAAAGACTCGACCCCAACGAAGACGCGGATTTTGTCGGGATCACGATGATGAGCTGTCAGGCTCCCCGCGGGTACTGGCTGGCGGACCACTTTAAAAAGAAGGGGGTCCGGACAATCTGCGGTGGGAGTCATGCCTCGTTTATGGTGGAGGAGTGCGGCCGGCACTTTGATTCGGTGGTGATCAACGAGGTCGAGATGGTCTGGGAGGAGATTATGCAGGATTTCCGGGCCGACCGCTTAAAGCCGGTTTATCACACAGACCGGTTGATTGACCTCAAAGACCTGCCGATGCCCCGGAAGGATCTCTTCTTCAACACCGGGACCACCTTGAACGCCCAGGTCCTTCAGACCGGGCGGGGCTGTCCTCTGGGATGCAATTTTTGCACGGTGACTCTCATGTACGGCAAGACCTTCCGGACACGGCCTGTCGAGCATGTCGTGGAGGAGATCAAAAGGTTCCCCTCAAAAATCTTCTTTTTTGTGGACGATAATATTTTTCTCTCCAAGACCTATGCCTACGAACTTTGCGAGGCCCTGATTCCGTTGAAAATCAAGTGGGGCAGTCAAGGCTCGATGGAGCTTATTTCTCGCGATGAAAAACTCCTGAAACTGGCCTCGCGTTCGGGGTGTCTCAGCCTTTTTGTAGGGATCGAATCGATCGACCAGGAGACGCTGAACTCCGCCCATAAGTCATTCAACAAGGTGAAGAACTATGAGGAAAATATCCGCAAGATGCACCGCGCCGGGATCAATGTGGTGGGGGCCTTCATTTTTGGATTTGAGCGGGATACCCCGGAGGCCTTTGACCGGGTTTATGACTTCGCCATGCGAAACCGGTTGGCGATGGTCAACAGCGGCATCATGACCCCTTTCCCCGGGACCGAGGTCTTTGAAAAGGTGAAGCGGGAGGGGAAGATTTTTGATCATGATTGGGAGCATTACACGGGGGCCAACCTCGTCTGGCGGCACCCCACCATGAGTAAGGAGGAGATTGAGGAGCTTTATACCAAACTCCGTCGGCGGTTTTACCGGTGGTCTTCCATTTTCAAGCGCTTTTGGGCCAATCGGGCCCATCCCCTCTACTATTTTGGGATGAATTTCACCCATTGGTGGCGGACCTACCGGAATCCTCGTCCCCCTCTCCCCTCGGTGGCTCCGGCCTTGCCAGAGGTCCCCTTGTTGAGTTCTTAACCTTTAAATACCTCTAATCCTTTATTTTTTAGGCAACTTTGATGGAGGGTTGCCGATAATCCCCCCAGATGCGCTCCAGGTCGATTTCCAGGTCATTTTTCTTTAGCCTTTTTGCTGTGCTGTGGCTTGCCAATCCGCTTCTGGCAGTGGCTGCAGAGACGGACAAGACTCCTCCAAAGATTGATTATGAGCCGCTTCCGGAGCCTGTTGCCCAGCCGGTGGTTTCTCAAACACCCCAGGAGCCGGTGCCGGCCGCACCGGATACGACGGCCAAGATCAATTATGAGTTTGGCAAGGGGTTGGCGGTCAAATCGAGCGACGAAAATTATCTCCTGAGGTTCCAGGTCCGGATCAAGCCGCGGTACCAATACATTTGGACCTCGGGCCCGAACCGGGTCAATGTGAATACCTTCAACCTTTCACTGATGCGGACAATCCTTTCCGGTAACGCGATCAATAAAGACCTGAGGTATTTCATCCAGACAGAGTTTTACCCCACGGTCAATCTCAAGGATGCCTTCATTGATTACAAGATCATCGATGAATTCCAGGTTCTCTTTGGGCAAACCTTTATCCCTTTTTGCCGTGACCTGTTGGGCTCGTCGGTCAAGTTGCAACTAGTTTCTAATGCCAATACCCTTACCCATTTTTGTCCGATTCGGGATATCGGTATCGAGATCCACGGGGATGTGACGAAGTGGCTGACCTATGAGACCTTTTTTGTGAATGGGGAGGGGAACAACACCCCCAACTTCAACAAAGAGATGGCGATGGGACTCCGGCTGACCGGTCACCTCCTGGGCTCCAAACTTCCGTATCAGGAGGGGGATCTTGAAAACTCAAAGAGCCCCCGTCTGGCCTTGGGTGGCGGGGTTCTCTACGACTTTGGTTATGGCAAGGAGACAACCACCGGGTTTCAGAACCGCCTTCTCAAGGCCACAGCAGACATGGCCTTTGCCTATCGGGGGATCTACCTACTCGGCGGCACCTTTCTCTTGAACAACCTGACGCTCCGGAAGACCGACCTCGGTTTTCTGGGACAGGCCGGGTATTTTATCTGGCCCAAGAGGTTGGAACTGGCCAGCCGCTTCAGTGCGATTGTCCCGGCAAAATCCGGTTCCGCACTCCCGATGAGCGGCCTTACCAAGGGATCTTCGATCCCCCAGTATGAAACAGGTTTTGGCCTCAACTACATGGTCTTTGGAACCCACGAGTTCAAGGTCCAGACCGATTTTACGACCCTCTATAATGCCAATGGCATCCAGAATATGAATGACCATCGCTTCCAGTTCCAAGTCCAAGTGTTTTTCTAGGAATTCCTTACAGAATAATAAGGACATGGTGAGCCAAGTCGAACCACTGATCCTCATTGCTATTTCTTCTGAGATTCCATACCTTGCCCCCTCATGAGGTTGCCGAGAGGTTTCTCCTTTGCCGGTCTTTCTGCCGGGATCAAGGAAGACGGGAAAAAAGACCTGGCCTTGATCGTCTCTGAGGTGCCGGCAACGGCAACGGCGGTCTTTACCCGGAACAGGGTGGTGGCCGCCCCGGTCATCCTTTCACGAAAAATCCTCAAAAAGGGGCGCTGTCAGGCGGTAGTTATTAACAGTGGGAATGCCAATGCCTGTACCGGTTATCGAGGACTGGAAGCGGCCAAAGAGGTCCAGAAAAGGGTGGCCCGTCATCTGGCACTGGATCCCAGCCTGGTGGCGGTCGCCTCCACAGGGAAGATTGGTGTTCCCCTTCCTGTGCCCCGGGTCGTTAGGGCCCTCCCACGGTTAGTTCAATCACTCTCCATCAAAAATTTTCAGAAGGCGGCGGTGGCGATCCTGACCACAGACCGTTTTGCCAAGGTGGCTTTTTACGAAGGAAAGATGGGGGGCCAGCGGTATTCGATTGTCGGGTTTGCCAAGGGGGCCGGGATGATCCGGCCGGATATGGGGCCCCACGCGACAATGCTCGCCTTCATCCTGACCGATCTCGCGGTCCAACCGAATTTGTTGAAAAAGGCATTTTTGCCGGTTGTCGACGAAACTTTTAACCGGATCACCGTGGATGGGGATACATCGACGAACGATATGGCCCTGGTCCTGGCCAACGGCCTTTCCGGGGGGAGCTTGTCGGGCCAGAGGACGATTCGTCACTTCAAAAACGGGCTTTTGGAGGTGATGCAGAAGCTGGCGATCGCCATGGTGAGGGATGGGGAAGGGGGAACAAAGGTGGTCAAGGTGACCATTTGTGGCGCCCGCAACCGCGAGGAGGCAAGAAAGGCCGCCTACGCGGTGGCCGAGTCGGAACTCGTGAAGACCTCATTTTATGGGCAGGACCCGAACTGGGGCCGTCTGCTGGCGGCGGCCGGGCGCTCCGGGGCAACTTTCGACCCCTCGCGCGCCGATATCTATTATGATGATCTCCTTGTGGCCAGAAAGGGATCGACCACCGGTCCCGCCTTTGAAAAGAGGGCCAGGCAGGTGATGCGTCAGAACCAGTTTTTGGTCACCTTGGACCTCCATGCCGGTTCTGCTTCCTTTCACGTTTACAGTAGCGACTTAACCGTCGATTATGTTAAGCTGAACGCACACTACCGCACGTGAAACAAGACACCTTTTTCAGTCTCAACAACCTGATCGCCAAGTATAGTGATCTGATTCTGGCGGCGCTGGTGATTTCTGTTTTGGGGATGATCATTATCCCCCTGCCGCCGGCGGTCCTGGATGTCCTCCTGATTATCGACCTGGCGATCGGTGTGATCATCCTTCTGGTGGCCCTGTACATTTCCGAGGCCTTGAAGATCGCCTCATTCCCGACGATCCTCCTTATGACGACACTGTACCGGTTGGCGTTGAACATCGCCGTCACCCGTCTGATCCTTTCGGATGGTCACGCCGGACAGGTGGTCCAGGCCTTCGGGACAATCGTGGTCGGGGGAAACTATGTGGTGGGCGGTATCCTCTTTTTGATCATCACCCTCATTAATTTTATTGTTATCGCCAAAGGGGCCGAGCGTGTTTCGGAGGTCGGGGCCCGTTTCACCCTGGACGCGATGCCCGGCAAACAGATGTCGATTGATGCCGACCTGCGGGCCGGGATCGTCACCATGGAACAGGCGATGGAACGACGTTCCACCCTCCAGCGGGAATCGCAACTCTACGGGGCGATGGACGGCGCGATGAAGTTTGTCAAAGGGGATGCGATCGCCGGGATTATCATTACGGTGATCAACATTATCGGCGGCCTCATTATTGGTGTCATGCAACGGGGGATGACAGTGGGGGATGCGGCCAAGACTTATACCCTTTTGACCATCGGTGACGGGCTGACCGCTCAAATTCCGGCGCTGATCATTTCTGTCGCTGCCGGTGTCGTGGTGACACGGGTCGCCTCGGAACAGAAAGAGGCCAATCTGGGACGGGATATCCTGACGCAGATCACCGCCTACCCGAAGGCGCTCATCATCGGGGCGGTGCTGATGTTCATCCTGGCGGCAGTTCCCAACTTTCCCAAGATCCCCTTTATTGTCTTGGGAGTGGTGCTGGGGGGGTCCGGACTGATCCTGACACGCGGCAAGACCAGGGCGCTCCAGCAGATCATGGAGACCCCCAAGGAAGAGGTGATCAAAAAGGCGGTGGCCAAGCATGGGGACAACCTGCCGTTTGTCATGCCGTCGCCGATTTCACTGGAGGTTGGTTCGTCCCTCATTCCTTTTGTGGATGATAGTCAGGACGGGGGTCGTTTTATCAATGAACTGATCCCGCTCCTGCGGCATGGCCTCTACTATGAACTGGGGGTCAACTTTCCCGGTATCCAGGTTCGCGGCCAGACGATCGATATGGAGGCGGAGGCGTATGTCATCAATATCAATGAGGTCCCGGTGGCGAGGGGGAAGATCGAAAAGGGCTCTATCCTTGTGGGGGAACCGCTCGAGCAATTGACCCTCTTTAATATTACCGGCAAGGAAACGATCCATCCGATCGATGGTTCCATCGTGACTTGGATCTCACAGGATTACAAAGATATCGCGACGCAGGCCGGTTTCCGGATGTGGGATATTGCGGAATACCTGATCCTCCACCTTTCTTATGTCCTCCGTAAACATGCGAATGAATTTTTGGGATTGCAGGAGGTGCAGACGCTCCTGAACGAACTGGAAAAGAGTCATCCCGCTTTGGTAAAGGAACTGGTGCCGAAGATTATTACCGTCATGCAGCTCTCGGAGATTTTTCAGAGACTGGTGCAGGAGGATGTCTCGATCCGCGACATCAAGAACGTCTTTGCGACGCTCGCCCAATGGGGGGAGGTAGAGAGGGATACCGTCGCCCTGACGGAACATGTTCGGGCCGGACTCAAACGGTATATCACCCACAAGTTTGCGGGACAGGCAGGGACCCTCGCTGTTTATCTCTTGGACCCGGAGATTGAGGAGATGATCAAGGGGGCGATCCGCAAGACCGACAAAGGGAATTACCTCGCCCTTGAGCCGGAGGTGACGCAGGATATCGTTGAGGCGGTGGGGCGTGAGATTGCGAGCCACCCGTTGCCGCCCGGTGCCAAGCCACCGGTTATTCTGACGATTGCAGAGGTGCGGCGGTATTTTAGAAAAATTATTGAACTGGAATTTCCTCAGCTCTCCGTCCTTTCTTATCAGGAACTTTCGGAGAACGTCCGAATCCAGCCGATCGCCCGTGTCTCTCTGCCACAACAGTCCGCGGCTTAGATTTCGTGATTGTCAAATCGTCGTTCAGAGATTATAGGCCAAACATGCCCTTGGTCTCTCCCTTCACCGAGGAACACCGGATTTTCCGCAAGACCGTCCGTGATTTTGCCGAAAAGGAACTCTTCCCCCATCGGGAAGAGTGGGAAAAAGGGCGCGGATTCCCGCGCGAGGTTTTCAGCAAAGCGGCGGCGCTCGGCCTGCTGGGGGTTTGCTACCCGGAGTCGGTCGGGGGGAGCGGCGGCGACGCCTGGTTCAAGGTGGTTTTTTGCGAGGAGATCGTTCGTTGCCAGATGCTGGGGTTGGTGATGGATCTCCTGGTGCAGGCCGATATCGCCACGCCCATCCTTAATACCCTGGGGACTGAAGAACAGAAAAAGGAATTTTTGATCCCCGCCCTCAAGGGGGAAAAGATTGCGGCGCTGGGGATTACGGAGCCGGGGTGTGGTTCCGATGTGGCGAATATCCGGACGAAGGCGGAACGGAAGGGGGAGGATTACCTCATCAGCGGTGCCAAGATGTTTTGCACCAACGGGGGGAGGGCCGACTTTATCACCCTTTCGGTGAGGACTGGCGGTCCGGGGCATCAAGGGATCAGTCTGGTCACCTTTCCGACCGATCTGAAGGGATTTTCTGTCGGGAAAAAGTTGGAAAAGATGGGGAATCACACCTCCGATACGGCCCTCCTCCATTTTGACAATTGCCGGATCCCGAGGCGGTATCTGATTGGCGAAGAGAACAAGGGATTTACCTACATCATGAAGAATTTTCAGGGGGAAAGGCTGGTTGCCGCCCTGATGGCGTATGCCGCCTCTGAGAGAATTTTAGAGGAGACGATTCGCTATACTTCGGGACGAGAGGCGTTTGGTAAAAAAATAGTTGATTTTCAGGTTTGGCAGCACAAATTTGCCGAACTGGCGACAGAAATTGAGGCAGCCCGGCGGCTCACCTATCATGCCGTTTCTCTTTTCAACGAGGGGGCTGAATGTTCCAAGGAGATCTCGATGGCCAAGCTCTTTGCCGGGGATCTGGCCCAGAAGGTTGCCTATGACTGCCTCCAGGCCCATGGGGGGTACGGGTATATGGAGGAGTATGCCCTGGCCCGTTTTGCGCGGGATATCCGGTTGATTACCATCGGTGGCGGGACCTCGGAGATTATGAAGGAGATTATCGCGAAGCGGATGGGGTGATCCTTAAATGTCTACACTCAAAGAATTATCAGAAGGACAGAGAGAGAAAAAAGAGAAAATCCTCAAGATGGGTGGGGCCGAGGAGGTGGCTCGTCAGCACAAGGCTGGTAAACTGACGGCGCGCGAAAGGGTTGAACTCCTTTTTGACAAAGGGACGTTTGTTGAAACGGGGATCCTGGCCCATCATCAATCAACCCATCCCGATATGCAGGGACGTTACACGCCGGCGGATGGTTGTATTACCGGTTACGGCAAGATTCAGGACCGCCTGTCCGCCTGTGCCGCCTATGATTTTACGGTGATGGCCGGTTCCATCGGTTACGTTCAGGAACGAAAGGTGGACCGTTTAAGGGAAATCGCCCTGCGCCAGAGGATCCCGATGATCTGGCTCCTCGATTCAGCGGGAGCCAGAATCCAGGAACTGGCCGGTTCGCAGTTTGCGGAGAGCGGCAAACTTTTCTATGATCAGGTCAAGATGAGTGGCGTTGTTCCACAAATCGCGGCGATGATGGGTCCCTGCGCCGCCGGGACAGCCTACATTCCAGCTCTGGCCGACTTTGTCCCGATGGTCAAGGGGACCAGTTCAATGGCGCTGGCCGGGCCGCCGCTGGTCAAGGCGGTGATCGGGGAAGAAATTTCAATGGAGGATCTGGGGGGCTCCAAGATCCATTGTGAGCTCAGCGGTGTCGGTGATCTTGAAGTCGCCAATGATCAAGAATGTATTCAGGTGATCAAGGAGTATTTGGGCTATTTCCCACAAAATTGCGGTGAAAAACCGGCAAGACCTCTTGGCGGCGGCCCGGGATCAGAATTTGAAGAGACGCCGGATGAGCATGTCAGTGAGTCGATCCTTTCAGTCCTCCCCGACAGTTCCAAAAAACCGTACGACATGCACGAGATCGTCAAAAGGATTGTCGATCACGGCCGGTTTTTGGAGATCAAGCCTTCCTTTGCCAGGAATATCATTGTGGGGTTCGGTCGTTTCTGTGGTCATGGGATGGGGATTGTGGCGAATCAGCCGGCTGTTTTAGGGGGTGCCCTGGATGTCGATGCGGCAGACAAGGCGGCCCGCTTCATCAATCTCTGCGATGCCTTCAACATCCCACTCCTCTTTTTGCAGGATGTCCCCGGTTTTATGGTCGGCTCAAAGGTAGAGAGGCAGGGGATCATCCGTCACGGGGCGAAGATGCTCTACGCCGTCTCCCGGGCCTCGGTTCCCAAACTGACCGTGGTGATTCGCAAGGGGTACGGGGCCGGCTATTATGTGATGTGCGGGAAGGGGTATGAACCGGACGGGATTGTCGCCTGGCCGACGGCGGAAATTTCTCTGATGGGGGCGGAAGGGGCTGTGAACATTATTTTCAGGAAACAGATTGAAGAGTCAAAAGATCCCGAAAAGGCCCGTCGTGAACTGGTCGAGCGGTACCAAAACGAGATCAGCCTGGAAAAGGCGGCCGCTGGGGCCTATATTGATGACATTATTGACCCTCGCGACACTAAAAAATGGATCGTCAAAACCCTGGAGCTGGCGGAGCATAAAAAGGTTTACTGGCCGGATAGAAAGCATGGCGTCGCCCCCGTATGAACGACAAGGTGATCATCACCTGTGCGTTGACCGGTGTCCTGGCCAAAAAAGAACAATGCCCCGCAATTCCCTACTCCCCTGTTGAGATTGCCGAGGAGGCAAAGCGGGCTTATGAGGCGGGGGCGACGGTGGTGCATATTCATGCCCGGACCCCTGAAGGCGCCGCCTGTTGGGACCCCGATGTTTTTGGCGAAATTAAGCGCGAGATTCGTGCCCGTTGCCCACTCCTCTTGAATTTTTCCAGCGGTGGGATCGGGTTGCCTATTGAAGAGAGGACCCGGCATATTGGGACCCACCGTCCGGAGATAGCGGCCCTCAACATGGGTTCGATGAACTATGCCATTTACAGCCGGAAGACCAAAGAGTTTTACCACGATCATGTCTTTGCCAATCCGTTCAAGGACATCCGGTACTGTCTGGAGGAGATCAACAAGGCGGGGGCCTTGCCGGAACTGGAGTGTTTTGACTGTGGCCACGTGGGAAATGCCGAACCGTTCATCGATCTGGGCCTCTTGAAGAAGCCGGTCCATTTTTCACTCATCCTCGGGGTGTTGGGAGGGATCTCGACCCGTTCCGGGAATCTCGCCTGCATGGCAGCGAACCTGCCCGTTGGTTCTCACTGGGAGGTGATCGGGATCGGCCGGGACCAGTGGCGGCTGGTCCGTGAGGCGCTGGAATTGGGAGGAGAGGTTCGGGTCGGGCTGGAGGACAACCTCTATCTTCCGAATGGGGAAATGGCCGGCTCCAACGGGGAACTGGTGGCGGCTGCCGCATCTTTGGTTCGTGAGGCCGGGAAAGAGGTCGCTACCTTGACCGAGGCGAAGGAAATCCTTCATAATCAATAAATTATACGCGTGCCTGGCACCAGACCCCCCCATTGGTGCCAGGCACGCGTGAAACTCATTGAGATCTAAATAGATTTTGAAATCGAATTTTCACGCAACCTTTTCCTCCCCCCAGCGATACAGGGCGGGAATTCATTCATTGTTTAAGGAGGGTTATGGGAGCTTTTACTTTCGGTTTCAGGGCCCTGAGCGGAGTCAATTCGGAAGAGACGGCCCGTTCTGTCGACCGGCCTCATACCGAGCGAACCCAGGCCACGATGGTCCAGGTGGAACCGGGTATCCACTTTTCAGGCGATTCCTTCGGGGTGGTCTGGTTATTTCCGATCCCCCTGGCTGTTCGGGAAACATGGCAACGGAAGCAATTCAGGTCCTATGGGACCGGTTTTGGAACGGCGCTTGAGGCCTTTTATCGGCCGAATCCGGAAGGGGCCGGGGTTGTCCTCGGTGCCGGAGGGACGGTCTATCCTTATTACTTTACCCGTGGCGATGAGGTTGTTGAAGGCAGGGAGCAGGAGGGGGTTACCCGGACCATCGAACGGTGGCGCGGGCAGGGGTACGGCTTTGTGGGTTTCCATATTGGGGAGGCCGACCTTTTGGCCACCGGTGGGTATGCGGTTGAGAATACTTATAGTCATCTCCCGGCCCCGGATCATGTTATTGTCGGTTTTGCCGTCAGGGTTCTTCCTGGTGGTAAGGCGCCGGAACCGGCACCACCATCACCAGCATCCCCACCACCAGTAGCAGCGGCCCCTAAACCGGTAGCGACCCTTGGGCTCTCCGCGACAGAGCTCGATTTTGGGGAGGTTGTTGTCAAAGAAAGATCGAGTCAAACATTGACTATTACGAATAACGGCACCGCCCCTCTTGAGATCAAAGAGATGAAGATTCAGGGGGATTATTTGGCATTCGGCTTTTCCCCCGCACCGGAGAGGGTGCCCGCCGGTGGTTCCGCAACGATTGAAATTACCGCAAACCCCACACTGGAAGGGGAGACCACAGGGCAACTGGTTTTTGAAACGAATGATGATTCCCATAAAACAGTTTCGGTGGACCTAAAGGTGACAGGGGTGGCCCCACCAGCGCTGCCAGTTCTGGTACTGGGGACTGCTGAAATCGATTTTGGCGTGATCTCTCTTGGCAAAAAATCGAGGCCCCGGGAATTCGTCATCAACAATAATGGGAAAGCCCCTTTGCTTCTGACAGAGATTAAAACGGACAATCCTGTTTTTCAGGTCACGGTTAACAACTTGACCATTGCGGCCGGGAGCTCCGGCGAGATCGAGGTGACCGCCTCCCCCACCGGAGAGGGGGAGATTAACGGTCAACTCCTCTTTGAGAGCAATGATCCCAACAACAAATCTGTCGCCAAAGGGCTCAAGGTGCAAGGGAACGCCTCGGTTGCCTCAATGGAATTGTCTCATGAGGTACTGGATTTCGGTGGGGTGACAATCGGAAAACAGGGGAGGCTGGTGCTGACCATCCACAACTATGGAACAAAGGCCTTGGGGGTCAGCGGTATCAAGGTTACCGGAGACCCCTCCTTTACGGTGGCCACAACCGAACTGACGATCGCCCCAGAGACTTCGGGGACGGTAGAGGTAGTTGTCTCACCGAAGATGGCAGGTGCTATTCAAGCCCAACTAGAACTTCAGAGCACCGATCCGAACAAGCCGAGTTTGTCAATTCCCCTGAAGGTGGAGGGGAAGGTTCGGGCGGTGGCCATTGCCGATTTCTTCGACCTTGTGGAGGGCCTGAAGGATCCGAATATCCGCGTTGATCGGGCCGGGGGAAAGGTCCTGATCGTCTCCGACGTGAAGTTTGCGACCGGCAAGGCGACCGCCCCCGATGCACGGCGCGAGGCGACAAACTCCCGGCTCTTTAGCCAGGCGATGGACTACATTATTCGCTCCATCAAGGGGATTGAAAAGGTCCTGCCCTCGGGGCACAAGCTTCGTGTTCGTGTCGTGGGGCATACAGACAGCGTTGGCAGTGAAGCCAGCAACCAGACCCTCTCGGGAGGGAGGGCGACGATGGTAGCCGGCAAGCTCCATGAAGAGATCGCCAAGGATGGCTCTGCGATCGGTTCCTTTGAGACCTGTTCCACGGCCGATCCCTTCTTCTGTGCCGAAGGGAAAGGGGAGTCCCAACCGGTTGCCAACAACAACTCGGAGGGAGGGCGGGCGAAAAACCGTCGGACCGAGGTCTTCCTTGAAGTGATCCTCCCAACCTCTGCGGCTCCCGCTCCTTCAGAACCGGCGCCGGCACCGGTCCCTAATCCATCAGGGACTCCTGATTTGTAGGGTTATTTTAAAAGGGCGATAACGGCGGCAACACAGAGGACGAGGGCGACCCCCCCGATCACAATCCAGAAAATTTCTGCCGGCCCGAGGAGACCAGCCGGTTTTTCAACCGGTAATTCCGAAAATTGCCCCTCTTCCGGCTCCTGAACCGCCGGTTGAGCAGGTTTGAGTCTTGGTTCGGGAGGAGCTGGTTTTGGTTTAGGGGCCGATTTGACTTCTTCCTCGGTAATAATCGGCGCCAGGACTTGGGCATTGATATCTTGCGGGTTGTGATAACGGACCGGGATCGTTCCCAGGAGGAGGGAATCGCCGTCCCGGAGGGCGATTCGCCCAAGCTGTTTGGTCTTGACCTTGGTATTATTGACGAAGGTCCCGTTTTTACTGTCCAGATCCTCAAGGGTGACGGTGTCCCATTTTTTGGTGACCTTGGCATGACGCCGGGAGATCACCTCTTCATCCAGCATCCACTCGCAGGCGGGATCACGGCCGATCACCACCGTCTGTGTTTTCCCTTCGAGAACCAGTTTTTTTCCGGCATACTTCCCCTTGAGGACTTCCAGCGAAGGGGCCGTTTCTTTATCAATCGCCTTGAGGATCTTCTTGATCATCTTCACCTCAAGGACATCGGACTCGGTGACCTCATAGGGTGATCCACCCAAGGGTGATTCACCCGAGGGATCGGCGATCTTTTGTTTGTCGCCGGTGACAAACTGCATTTCAAATTCCTCAATCCTGATCTTGTCCCCCGGCCGGAGGATGGTTTTCTCCCCGTGGTTCATCTGCCGGTTGTTAAGAAAGGTCCCGTTGGCACTCTTGAGGTCAAGGAGGAAGAGGTCTTCTTTTTCAACGAGGATCTTGGCGTGACAGCGGGAGGCGGCACGGCTCTCCAGCACCACAAAGTTGGCCGCATCGCGGCCGATCCCGATCTCTTTCTGGTCCAGTTCGTAGACGAGCGGGGTCGGGTTTTTCTTGCTGGTGAGAATCAGGAGAGGCCTAGAGCCCACCACACCCTCCGTTCGCCTTGATTACCTTTTTCGCAATCTCCAGCTCCTTGGGGAATTCCTCCGGCCGGTCTTTGGTAAAGAGGCAAAGGTAGCGGTTGGCCTCCCGTCCGTCCCCCGCCTCATGGAAGAGTATCCCGAGGTTGTAAAGGCTCCGGGCATGATGCGCGTCCACCGCCAGGGCCGCCCGGAAATTGGCGGCGGCAGACTGTTTGTCCCCCAGGGCCAGATCGGTCATGGCCAGGTTGAAATGGGCCTCGATAAAGTCGGGATTGATCTCGCGTGCCCGGAGGTAAGCCTGCCTCGCCTCCGGATAATTCTGCCTGAGGGTGTAGGTGTACCCCAGGTCAAACCATCCCTTCTCGTTTCTTGGATTCTCTCCGGTGATCTTCAGGAAAATTTGGAGTGCCTGGTCTAAAGACCCCTCCTGCAGGAGGGCCTCTCCATACTTGAGCCTGTTTTCTTCACTGCTGGCGGCAGTAGTGACTCCGACATTTTTTGCTTGTCCTCCGAGGGCCGTGGCCTTGGCGAAGGCGGCCTGAGCCCGCTCCGCATCCCCTTTTTCCATGTAGAGGGAGCCGAGTTTGTTCCACGGTTCCGGGTCATCCGGTTTGGTCTCAATCGCCAGCCGGTACCGGATGATCGCCTTCTCCCATTCGCCCTGTTCCCGATAGACATCCCCCAGATCGCTATGGGCATGGTACAGACGTGGTTCGATATCGGTCGCCTTTTTGAAGGAGGCGATCGCCTTTTTGCGAAAGCCGTCCGGATTCCTCCCCTGATGGACATACTCCCGGTAACAAAGCCCCAGATTGTAATGGGCGTCGGCATATTTTTTGTCTTTTTGGATCGCCTTGGAGATGGAGGAGATCGCCTCCGGGATATTTCCCATCGCCAAATAAACGGCCCCCAAGTGATTGTGGGGACTGGCCCACTTTGAGTCAGCCTTGGCCGCCTTCCTCAGGCTCTCCAAGGCGTTCGGGTAATCCCCTTTGTATTTATAGACCAACCCCAGATTGTTCCAGGCCTCGGCAAATTTTGGGTCCATCTCGGAGGCTGTCTTGAATTCCCATTCGGCCTTGTCCAGGTCATTGACGGCCAAGTATTTGACCCCCTGGTTATTGTGGGACATCGCCAGGTCCGAGGGGATATGCTTCTTTTTTCTGGCGGCAAAACTTGTCGAAGAGAAAAGGAGAACCAGGACAATGAGGGGAATCAGGAAACAGGAGGTCTGTCGCATCGTTTTTTGTCTCATGAGGCGCAGGGGTCCAGTTCATGAAGTTCGCTTGAAGAAGGAAGCCGCTGTAACGAGAAAAGATCTCCTGGGAGGAGGGAGAGTGCCTTTTTAAATTCTGAGGCGGCCCCTTTCTTGCTTTGGTTGAGAAGGGTGGCCCCCGCCGTTTGATGGATATCCGCCTCCAGGTAGTTTTTGGCGATAACCCCCATCCGTTCGGTGATGTAGGGGTGGAGGAGGGCCGCCTTGGTCATGTCCCGGGCCGCCTCTTCCACGAAGGGGCGGGCAAAATCGTTCCCGATCACCTTTCTTAAGGTGGCCTTCATCAGAAGAGATTCGGCATGCCCGAGGTAGGCCTGGACGTAGTTGTAATCCCGGCTGATGGCGTCTCCAAAGAGTTTGATGGCAGGGTCGATTTCATCAGCCCGGCCTGATTCCATCGAAAGACGGCCGAGGATGTAGCTTTTAAACGCCTCCAGGGAACGGGTCTGGTGTTTGTACGGGAGCCTCCTTTTTCTATCTGCCTTCAACCCCTTTATATCGGCGGAGGCCCGGTCGGCGATCTCCAAAAAGAGTTCGAAGATCTTTTCCGATTGGGGAAATTCGACCGTCCAGTTGGCGCGTCCCAGTTCTTTCTCCTCCTGGACATCCACGAAACGGGCGTAAACCTTCAGGGTTGATTCTTCACGGGTGAAAAAACCGTAGACGACAGAGGCGGCACCGACCATTTTGCCGATATCGGCCGCTTCTTTCGTTTCCGTGGCCTGGTACCGTTTCTTGAGGGAGCTCTTGACGACCGTCAGATTTTTGTTCAGGGAGAAATAGTCAGAAAGGAGGAGACGGAAGGCTTCAGAGAGCCATTCTTCCGATTTTTGCCGGCTCTGATTCCCGAACGAAAGAACCATTATTTTTTTGTCTTTGGTTTCCATCCCCTCGCCACGATTTCTCTGAAAAACCAATTCCCAGTTCGGGCAGGAACCAGCTCGAAGGGGGAAGAGCGGCCAGAGTGAGAGGAGAGCCGTTAGCAGGAATAGTTTGAAAGGGGTCATCCCCTTCCTATAACTGATTATAAAAACGGATTCTAGTGGTTTATTCTAACTCCCTTATGTTCGGGAAGAACAGGTATTGGGAATCTTTATGAAACCCGTCAGGGGCCAGGGGGAAATAGTCAATGCGGACAAGGACCTTCTTTCCGTTCGAAAAAATACCGGCCACCACGGGGCAATAGATAAAGGGGCCTTCAAATGGTTCAGGAACCTTATCTTCAACAATGATTGGCATGGGACGAAGCTCCTTCAGGGAGGCCTTTTTTGGATTTTTGAGGACGAGCTTCTCTTTCTCGAGGTCAACAAAAAGCATCGAACCTCCCGGGAGTGGGCAATGGCCTGCCGATTCACAATAGGCTCCCCATTCAGGAGAGGAAATCCGGTATTTCTTCAGCAGGCCTTTGACCTCTTCCAGGGGAAGGGGCGATCCTCCCTGATTTCCCTCCCGGCAGGCCTTGTCGGCGTCAAAAATTTTTATTTTTTCCCTGTCTTTCGACCCTCCCTCTTTTCGGATCACAAAGGTCAGGCTGGAGGCGCATTCACCGACCGGTGATTCCAGGATCAGGGCGTAATATTTGCCGTCCGGGGACCAGCCGAGGAAACCGCCGGACGGCTTGGATGACAGACCCTTGGGCGAATCGCCCTCGGGTGGCACACCCTTGGGTGGCACACCCTTCCAAAGACGCGGCGTTCCTAAAAAGGTTTCTTTTATATGGGAACAGGGGTTGGTGGGGATGGCTGGCGATTTCGCCGCGAGGGGCGGCCTGGGAAGAAGGAGACTGACGATGATTATTGGGGGAATGAGGAAAGAACGGCCCAGCTGCCCAGGGCGATCAGAACGAGGGCGAGTCCTTGCATGACGTGACGGATCCGCAAAGGGGAGATGTTCTTTTTGATCGGATGGGAGAGGGTGACCAGGATGAGCCACCAGGAAAGACTACCACAAAAGATGCCGGATGTGATCTCAAAAAAGAAGATTTTGCGGGGATCGACCGGGATCAGGTTGGAACCGGTGAAGAGGGCGGCAAAGGCAAACATCGTCATCGGGTTTGTCAGGGTGAGGAGAAACGTGGAAAAGGCATCCCATGTATAATGGTGGAGGTATCGGGGGGTCAGAACCTCATCCGCCTTCAGGAGAGGGGGTTTGTTGAAGAAAAACTTGAGGCCGAGGACCACGACAATCAGTCCCCCAACCGGCTGGATCCAGACGTAATATTTTTCCAGCCAGGAGATCAGGGCGACGAGTCCCATGGAGGCGAAGAGGGCGAAGAGGGCATCCGCGGCGGCGGCCCCAATACCGCTCGCAAAACCGGCAAGATAACCAAGGCCAAGACTCCTCTGGAGGATCAGCAGGGCAATCGGCCCGATCGGGATGGCGACGATAAAGCCCAGGAGAAGCGATTTGAAAAACATGAGGATCCTTTTTGCCAACTTTGTTTTATTTTTGCAAGGTCATTGATTTTATGTTAGAAAACGGAGGTGGCTGACGAGCGGGATGAAAAAACAGATGTCCACTTCAAGGCCGAGTCGGCCCCTTCCCCTTCTTCGGAAGCGGCTTACCCTTGTTTGGAGATCATTAGTGGGCCTCGTTCGGGGACCCGGTTTTCCCTGAAACAAGGGATGACCTCCCTGGGGAGGTCGAGCGAAAATGATGTCGTCATGGATGACTCCAGTGTCTCCAGGCGTCATGCCGAAATAGAGATTGCCGGTCCCAGAATGACGATTCGGGATGCCGGGAGTCGTAACGGCATCAAGGTTGGGGGGCAGAAGATTGAACAGCCAGTGGAATTGGGGCATGAGGGCCGGGTCAAGATCGGTATTTTTGAATTACGTCTCTTGACAGGTCCCGCCGGTCCCGCAACTCCGTCGCCTCCCCAACAAACGCCGGACGCTGGGGCCGCTGAATTCCCTGAACCGGGGGGAGGGGTCGAAAATTTCAACGAACCGTTGAGTGAATCACCTCTGGGCGAATCGCCATTCAGTGAATCCCCCTTGCCCAGGGAATCGCTTTCCCCCAAAAAGAAGAAATGGATAATTTATCTCCTTCTGCTTCTTTTAATCGGCGGGGGCAGTTTTGCCATTTACCAGTATCTCTTGCCAAAAATTATCCCGCCGCTTCCTGAACTGGTCCAGAAAGGGGAAGGCGGCCCGGTGGAGGAGGGGAAGATGGGGCAGGCACCGGCAACGGGCGCTAGAACGGAGGCGACGGTCCCGATTTTTCTGGATTTTACCTCAACCCCGCTTCCGGCCGAGGTCTTCTTTGGGGATCAGTCGGTCGGGATGACACCGCTTCGTCTTCAACAGACTCTTCAGACCAGCCGGATTTATGAAGTCCGGGCGGTCTACAGACTTGCCGAGATGGGGGAGACGCTTGAGGCCAAGTTGCAGTTTTCACCACCGCCTGGCGTTCAGGTCCTGACCATTCCTTTTGTAGGCCGGGTTGGGCTTTTTAAAATTGCCTCTCTGCCGCGGGATGTCGCACTCTATCTGGAGGGGTATTATGAAGGAGATCCCTTCAAGGCCAGGCCGGTGAAGTTCAGCGATATTGTCTTCGGCAAACCGATCTACATCCCTTACGGAAAGTATGTGATGGATGTGAGGCGGAATCGCCAGCTGGGGGTTTCCCAGACCTTTCTGGATGAGGTGGTTTACCGGAGGGAATTTGTCATCTCCCCGGAGGCCAGCAACTATACGGTATCGATTGCAGACGCCGACCTGACACTCTTCCCGGTAGAGATTGCCTCCGTGCCCTCCGGCGCCGAGGTCTACTTTGACGATAAAAAAGTCGGTGAGACGCCGTATCAGGGGAGTTTTCCTGTTGGTGAACATGCGATGGTTCTCAAAAAAGAGGGGTATTTTGACTACGCCCAGATGGTCAAGATGCCGGTTAATACCCCTTACGCGGCGGAGGTCAAACTTCAGACCTCGGCGGCCGGGGAGATGATCAACCTGGCGGGCGACAAGATCAGGGAGGGGCGGTATCAGGAGGCGCAAGACGCCCTTGTTGAGGGGTTGAAGAGGGCGCCGGCCCCGCGGGAGATTGCCCAGATCAACTATCTCCTGGGGCTGACCTTTTTCCGGACGAACCAATACCCCGAGGCGGTCGGTTACTTCAATCAGGCGATCGGCCATGATGATTTCAAGTACCGGGCCCGGTTAGGGATAGCGAACGTGGCGTTGGCCCAGGGGGAGAGGATCCAGGCGTTACAGCTCTTCATTGATGTCTTTATGGCCTCCGAGGACCCTGCCGTTCGTTCGGAGGCGGCCCGCCTGTTCCAACAGATCAGCCCCTTGAAGTCGGTTCTTTTTATCGCCTCCGACCCGCCGGGGGCCAAGGTTTTGGCCAATACCACGGAGGTGGCCCAACCGGCGCCGGTGATCCTCCACGACTTGGGGGTCGGGACCTACCGGATCACGATTAGAAAAGAAGGGTATCTTCCTGAGGAGATCAAGATAAACCTGGGGGTCAGTGAATTCAAGCCGGTGATCGCCAAATTAAAACCGGTGAAATAGAAAGCGGATGGGGCGACGTGAACCTACTATTAATTTGACGGCTGGACCAAAGTTTGCTAAAGTTTCTAAGGTGTTAGACCCAATTTATGGCGAATAACCCGCTGGCCGGTTTTAATGTCAGTTACCCCGCAATAGAGAAGCTTATCGATACGGAGGAGTTTGCCACGGTCAATAAAAACTTTGGTGCCGCCTACTCCGAGCTTGAGAAAATCACCAAGCAAAAAGGGGGGTTAGGCAAGGTCAAACAGGCCCGGAAAGGGATGAAGGCCCTTGAAAAGGTGATGGACCTGTTGGCCGAACTCCTCAAGCTCAAATACCGGTTGATGGCCTCCCAGGAGGGGGTTTCCAGCAAGGAGAAAGGGACTGGGGTGTCTTCTCCCCCCAAGGGTGGGAATAAAAAGTAAGGGGGGACGAAACTCCACAGGGGGACCGGTCCGATAATCAGGGTAGAGGGATTAAATAAAAGGAGTCACCTATGATTACTTCCATTGACCCGTCACAGATTAGGCAAGAGGCGCGGGCTGTCGATATGCCGAGCACCGGGATGAGTACCTTCTCGACGGTGATGGCCTCCTCAGCCCCGACGGCAGGCGCCTCGCTCAGTGTGGCCGGGCAGAACAAGAGTGCCGCGGTGACCTCCGCCGCGATCAGCGGTGTCTCCGGGGCGACGGCAACCAATGGGTATATGACCCCTTTTGGTAGTCCGGCAGCGATGCCTGTCAGCTCTCCATTCCAGGGTGGTTTACCGACGGGGGGTGGCAGTGGTGCGGCGGGCGGCGTGCTTCCTCCAGGGGCGAATACCTCTTTAATGCAGGGCGGTGCCGGAGACGTTTCCTACCTCCAGAACCTGGATATCATCGGCCGGATGAGAGACACCAACATGCAGATGCTGGTCTTGCAATCCGATGTGCAAAATGTGAACCGTGAATTCTCGACCCTTTCGAACGTCTTGAAGAGTAAGCATGATACGGAGATGAACTCGGTTCGAAACATCCGGGTAGCGTAAAATGTCGGCAAAGGGCCATCTACTTTGTTGGTTGCTTCGACAGCTCCTCGACGTACCTTTCAGTACGCCTGCGTCGCGTCTTCAGCAACCTGCCTCGTATCTGGCGCCTTTTCCAACATTTTAGAAATTTATGGTCAATATCGAACGCGACGATTTAATTGTGATGATGGAATCGGGGTATATCTATCTCGGGATGGGGCGGTTTGTTGAAGCCCGCGAGGTCTTCGAAGGAGTTTCTGTCCTTGCCCCGGAGAGTGAGGTCCCCCACGTGGCTATCGGGAGTGCCTATTTTGCGGAAGGGAAATTCGACAAGGCGATCCAGTGCTACAAGAAAGCCCTCGGTCTGAAGCCGGATAGTTCCTTTGCCCACTCTTATATGGGGGAGGCCCTTTTCTTTAAGGGGAGAAAAGAGGAGGCGATGGATGAGCTTAAAAAGGCGGCCTCTTTGGATCCGGAAGGGAAATCAGGCGGTTTTGCCCAGGCCCTGCTGGATGCGGTCCAAAAGGGGTTTCAACCTTCCTTCAAGGGTGATTCACCCAGGGGTGAGTCACCCAAGCCGGAGACGAACGTTTCCCGGAGTTAGCGGATGATATGCAAAGGCTCCTTTTAGGATTTCTTGTTGTTTTCTTTCTGGCCGCTTGTGCCGATGCCGACCTGCACCATAATTTGATGGAAGTGGATGCCGACGAGATCCTGGTCATCCTTCAGCGGAATGGGATCCAGGCCAAGAAGGAAAAGGAGATCTCCGGGCAGGATGTCAGCTGGAAAATTGTGGTTCCCGCCAATACGATTGCCGAGGCGAGGAAACTTCTGGTTCAGAATAACCTCCCCAGACGCCGTGAGTTGGGCCTCTCCGGGGTTTACAAGGAAAAGGGGCTTGTTCCGACACCGGATGAGCAAAGGGCCCGGTTTTTGCTGGCCCTCAAGGGAGAAATCATCAATTCCCTCCGCAAGATTCCGGGCGTGGTCGATTCTGATGTCGTCTTGAATATCCCAACGGAAAATGAATTTTCACTGATGGAAGGGGAGAAGAAACGGCCGACCGCCTCGGTGATCGTCCGGACCTACCCCGGGGAGCAGGCCGGTATCCTGACGGAGGGAAAGGTCCAGCGTTTTGTTGCCAATTCAATCCCCAACATGGATCCCAACGATGTTGCCGTTATTGTGACCCAGGCCCCGATGGGGGCCGGGGAGTCGGCTGTTGCCGGTAGTCCGGTCCCTTCAGTCCCTGGGGCGGCCCCTGTCCGGAATGAAAAGGAGGGGGTGAATTACTCTTGGGCCCATATCGCCGGCCTTCGGATGGATGAAGCTTCAGCCGCCCGGTTCAAGATTTATGCCTTGATCAGCTTGTTTGCCCTGATGATTCTTTCGCTATCTCTGATTATCAATGTCGTCCGGGTCAACCGGCTGAAACAGAAGGCCCAGACGGCTACGGTGACCGCTGTTCCCTTGGAGGCCCCGAGGGGTGGGGCCCAGGGGTTCCTCCCTGGCGGCGGAGGGGGGGCGGCAAGGTCGGCGTCAACAAACCAACAGACGGCGAAACTGGGGTAGGGGTGTTGACCGATAATAGCATTGAAAGGATCTCGTTAATTTTATGAACCTCTCAGGGATTGATCCAAACCGGTTAAAATTTGAGTCCAAGGTCCATGATGCCTCTCCCCCTCCGCCGCGGAAAGGGTTTTTTGGGAGTCTGATCCGGGGTCTGGGGGCGATTGCGTCCCCTGTCGGTTTTGCCGCGGCCCCGTTTTTTCCACCGGCGGCGATTGCCGGTTTTGGGGGTGCCGGGCTGTACACCATGGGAAGTATGGCCCAGCAGAGACGTGTGGAGAAACAATATCTCCAAAATAACCCGCCACAGCCGATGGCTCCACAATTTCCCGGTTTTTCAGGCGGGGCCGCTCCGGCCTCCTATACGGGGGTCAGTTATCTGGCGCGGCCTGTTTCTACGGGGGGTGTGGTTGGATCCGGGGGACCGGCAGCGGGTGGTATTGATACGGAGGCGATGTCTGTCTTGAATTTAAAACAGGATACGATGAACGTCATGGCTCAACACCCGGAGGGGATGATCCGATGATCAAAACGGGAGGAAGTTTACCACCGCTTCGGATTATAGAAGGAGGGGCAGGGAATGTCTACGGTGAATCCTCCTCTTCCCCTGCGGTAATTCCCGATACCGGTGCCCAGAAGAGTGAGATTGTCAGGCTTGCCGGTCGAGGGCTTGGAGATCTGGTCCGGGGGATTCGTGATGATATGAGAGCGGCCGCCTCCTTTGAGATAGGCCCCCCCCCGGGCGTCGAAGAGAAAACCCCCCCGCTTTTGGCCCAACTGGCGAACCAGCTCGATGGGGTGGCCCACCAGATGGAAAACGGTGGTATCAACACGGTTAGTAGCTGAGGACTCAAGACCCCAAAAAACCGCCTCTATCCCCTAGTAAGAGACGCCTCCGTTTCTGATCGAATTAAAAATCAATTAATATCAATTAGTTATTCGCTAAGAGCTAACGATAAAACTGGCATAGATCCTGCAATAAGATCCTGTGAAGGGTGATTCACCCAAGGGTGATTCACCCGAGGGGGTAACATGACTTTAAAGGCCCAAGAAGAGGGTTCCCAAAAACCGGAGGCCAAAAAACCTCTGACGAAGAAAGAGCAGAAGGAGCTCGAAAAGCGAGACCGGTTGATCGAGCAATATCTCCCTTACGCCTCTTTTATTGCCGGTCGTGTCATCCAGACCCTTTCTTCCTCCGTCGATTTTGACGATGTCATGTGCAATGCCCGGCTTGGACTGCTGGAGGCGGCCAAACGGTTTGACCCGACCCTCAATATTGATTTTAAGACCTTTGCCTATTACCGGATCAAAGGGGCGATCTACGACGGTTTGCGAAAAACCGGTTGGATCCCCCGTTCTCTTTACGCAAAAATTAAATTTGAACAGGCCTCCAACGAATACCTGCAATACATGACGGAGAAAGCGACAGCGACAGGAAAGCCGATTCCCGAGGAAGAGGTCAGAGAGCTTTATGACACAGTCAATTCACTCGCCTCTATTTATGTCATCTCGCTCGATGCCTCTGAGGATATGGAGGTGGAGGATAAGAAGGCCCAGGACGTGGAACAGAGCGCCGAATTTCAGCAAGTTAAAAGACATATGAAGGAGGCGATTGAATCGCTTCCTGAGAAGGAACGCCGGCTGATCAAGATGTATTACTTTCAAAACAAGACCCTGAAAGAGGCGGGGGAAAAGATCGGGCTCTCCAAGTCATGGACCTCCCGCCTTCATGCCCGTGCCCTGGAACTGCTCTATAGAAAGATTAATCTGAAAGTGAGATCGGACAAAACGCCGGCCGATAAGTCGGTGCCAGAGCGATCCGCTCAAGAGCAATCCGCCCAGGGGCGGTCCGCCCAAGGGGGAGGGAGTGGTCAATGAGTGAAACCGGCAAGACAACCAGCGCGGCAACCCAGGGGTTAGACAAACTGGTCAACCAGATCCTGCCAAAGAATGCCGAGGGTCCGATCAGCGGGGCCACCGGTCCTTCAGGGAAGGATGTCCTCCTCTTTTCCCAAGTCCTGGAACAGAACCAGAAGATGAGTACCGAACTTGTCCAGAGTATGGGACTGGGTCAGGAAAATATGCCGACGATCAAGTCGGTTGAGGCAACCGAGGTCCAGCTCGACCCTTCCCAAATTCAGCCGGATCAGCAGATCCAGAGTAACGGGAAGGTTGGCGATATTTTGGCGGAGGTGAACCGGGGTCAGCTCCAGATGGAGGGGATCATGGAGATTGCGATGTCGGGACGCCGTTTCAGCCCTTCCGAACTCCTGGCGATGCAGGCCGGGGTCTATCAGATTGCCCAAGAAATGGAGTTGACGAGCAAGGTTTTTGAGCAGGTGAACACGGCTCATAAGACCCTCTGGAATACAAACTTCCAGGGGTGATTCACCCAAGGGTAATTTAAGGAGACTTAAAGATGTCGTTATCGGAAAAACAATTGATGCTGGCTTACGTGGCCTACCAGAAGGAAGGAGACAAGGCGCTGGAGCTTTTCCGCTTTGCCTCTCCTGAGACTGAAAAACTCCTGACACCGGAAGTCATAAAGTGGGTTCAGGCGGGTGAGGCGGTAACGGCTGAAGAGGTGGTCAAGAAGATGGCCGGGTTTAGGGCCAAAAGGAGGTTGTCGGTCTTGAGGGATATCCACCCCGGCTGGATCTTGGAGAAATTGAAAGGGGAGTCGCCTCGGATGCTTGGGGCCCTCTGCCGCTATCTCCCCAGTGACAAGGTGGCCTACCTCTTGGCCAATATCGATCCTGAGGTACGGAAATCTCTCCCCAAGATGGGGCAGGCGTTTCTTATCCCGGAAGAGTTATCAGAGCGATTGAAAGAAATTCTAGAATCCCGTTTTGTGGTGGTCCAGCCAGAGAAACAGAGCCGGTTTTCATTCCAGCACCTGGCCTCAGTTTCCAGTAGTGATCTTTACCGTCTCTTTTGGGATCTGGGGCAGGAAGAGTGCCGCAAGCTCTTTCAGGGGGCCTCCTCGAAGGTTTTGACCTTTCTTTTTTCCCGTCTCTCCGCCGACGATGCCCGTGAGCTAAAACGGAGGATGAAAGAGGGAGGGGTTGTCGATCCGGAGACGAGAAAGCAGGCCCAGATGGCGCTAATTGCCCTTCCGCTGGAGACAGCGGCCCCGGAAGATTTTTTCACGGAGATCGGTTTTTCCGTGGTAGCCAGGTCAGTGACCCGGCAGGAATTGGACTGGTCCGAGGCGTTGGTTCAGAAGATGCCTCCCCGACAAGGGTATCTTCTGAAGAGGATGATCCTGGAGGCATTCGGTGATACCTCATCTGGAGCGTCTGATGAGAAGAGAAAAGAACTCCAAGATCAGGTTATTTCACGATTTGCCCGGCTGGCGCAAAAAGCGAAGGTTGATCACTATTGGGTGAACCACCCTTGGAGAAATTCATCGGACTGGGAAGAGACGAGGATTCTTAAGGAGGACGCGGCATGACCAAAATTATCAAGGGGAACGATCTGGAAAAAGAATTAGGGCCGACCAAGGCGATCGATTGTGTCGGACCCTCCGGGGGAACCGGTTTGGATCGATTGGGATCGGTCCTCAAGAAGGGGGTTTTCGAGGCGGAGTCGCAGGCGGTCCGTCTCCTTGCCGAGGCCTCGGTCGAGGCCCACAAGGTTCAGGAGCGGGTTGGTCAGATCCTGGCCCAAGCTGAAAGGGACTATGAATCGGAGAAGAAGCGGGGATATGAAGAAGGGCATCAGGAAGGGTTGGCCCAAGTGACGGAGACCCTGGCCCGTGCCGAGGCTACGCATGAAAAATTGCTCTCGCAGTCTGAAGGGGAAATTGTTACACTGGTAAACGCCATTGTTGGTAAAATTCTTGGCAGGGAGGTGGCCAAGGGGGCTGTGGTGGGTGTGGTTCGCCAGGCGATTTCCCAGATTATCGGAGAGAAAATCGTTGTTCGTGTCAATCCTGAGGACCTCCGTTTCCTCAGGGCCAAGGAGGGTGAGTTGATGGGCCTCCTTGACAAGACACAGTCTCTTTCCTTCCGGGAAGATCCCCTGATTGCCGCTGGCGGTTGCGTCGTCGATTCCGAGACAGGAACGGTCGATGCCCAGCTACCGAACCAGATCGCCGCCATCAAAAAGGCCCTCGGCTTGTAAATCCGTATATGGGCGTCATTGATTTCGATAAATTTCACAAGGACCTTTCCAAAGTCTCTTCCTTTAAGGTCAAGGGGCGCGTGACCGAGCTCGTCGGGCTTGTGGCGCGTGCCGTTGTGCCGGGCGTCCGGATGGGGGAGCTTTGTTATATCGAGACTCGTGCTGACAAGGAGAATATCAAGGCGGAGGTGGTTGGTTTCAAGGGGAACGAGGTCCTTTTAATGCCGCTTGCTAATCTGGAAGGGATCGCTCCGGGAAGTGCCGTGATTCCGACCGGGAATTCTCTGACCGTCAAGGTCGGACCGCATCTCTTGGGCCGGATCCTGAACGGTCTCGGCGACCCTCTGGATGAAGATGTCAAAGGACCGTTGGGTGGAGCACCCTTGGGTGGAGCCTGTGAGACGGAATATCCGGTCTATCAGGAACCGCCGGATCCTTTAAAGAGGCGGAGGGTCACGGAACCGATTTCCGTCGGGATCAAGGCGATCGATGCGGTCTGCACCTGTGGGGAAGGGCAAAGGGTTGGTCTCTTTGCGGCGGCCGGTGTCGGGAAGAGTACCCTGATCGGCATGATTGCCAGAAATACCACGGCGGATATCAACGTGATCGGTCTCATCGGTGAACGGGGAAGAGAGGTCCGCGATTTTCTCGAAAACGACCTGGGGGCAGAGGGGCTTGCCCGTTCCGTAGTGATTGTTTCCACTTCCGATCAGCCGTCTCTGGTCCGTTCCAAGGCGGCGTATGTGGCCACGGCGGTCGCGGAATATTTTCGTGATCAGGGAAAAAGTGTTTTGTTGATGATGGATTCAGTGACCCGCTTTGCCAGGGCCTTGAGAGAAATAGGGCTCGCTGTCGGTGAGCCGCCGGCCCGTCAGGGGTTCACCCCTTCCGTTTTTTCAACACTGCCTCGTCTCCTGGAGCGATCCGGCAATTCCGATAAAGGTTCCATCACCGCCTTTTACACAATCCTGGTGGCGGGTGATGACATGAATGAACCGGTCGCCGATGAGACCCGTTCCATCCTGGACGGCCATATTGTGCTTTCCCGGGAACTGGCCAATCGGGCGCAATACCCGGCCATCGATGTTTCTGAATCGATCAGCCGTGTGATGAGCAGCATTGTCACCCCCGAACACCTGGAGGCCGCCAGAAAACTAAAGGAAGTGGTCGCCGCCTATGAAAAGGAGAGGGACCTGATCCTGATCGGGGCGTATGAATCGGGGAGCGATCCCAAGGTGGATTATGCGATCGAGAAGATCGAAGAGGTGAACAACTTCCTCAAACAGTTAGTGGATGAAAAGATTGGTTTTGAAGAGGCGGTGGGGCAGTTAAAGGGGATCTTCGGATAACCGATGCCCAAGGTCCGGTACAGGCTTCAGCCGCTTTTGGAGATCAAGTCACGGGCCAAAAAAAAGGCCGAGATCGCGCTGGCCAGGGCGATTGTCAAGCTGGAGGCAGAAAAGAAGAAACTGGAAAGGCTCAAAGAAGAGAAAAAGGAGATTGTTCGGAAGAGGAAAGAATATCGTGAGAAGCTCCATCAGAAGATTGCCTCCGGTGTCAGTGCCGTCAGGGATTCACAGGCCCACATCAATTACCTGAGGCGCCTGGAGGAAGAAGAGAAGGAAAAGGAAAAAGAGATTGAGGACCAGAAGGAAGTGATTGTGGGTGCGGAGACAGCCGTCAAACGGGCTCGAAGGGATTATGTGGATGCCGCCAAGGAACTCCGGATCATGGAGAAACACAAGGCCCTTTGGTGGAAGAAGGTGGAAAGGGCGATCAACGTGAAGGAAGAAAGGGAGATGGATGAATTGGGGAATCTGATCCATCAATTAAGACAGGAACAACTATGACCCGTATCAATGATTACCCGAAGGACAATCCGGCGGTTCGCGATCAAAAGAAGATCGATATCTCCAAGTCTCCCTCGAGGAGTAATGATCCGGCCCGGTCGGTCAAGACGCCGTTTGAGACCTTTCTGACCGAGTCGAAAAGCCGACTGTCGCCGGACCAGCATTCTTCGGACCCAAACCTGGACACCAAAAAGGGGGCGACCGAACAGGCGATCCGTGAAGCCTCGCGGGATCGTGAGGGGAAGGATCAGGAGAGAAAATTCAAGGAGCGGGACAGAGACCGATCCGCAAAGAGAGAGGAAAAGCCAAGCGAGATTACCGGTCAGAAGGCAAAGGTGGCTGAAAAGAAGGTTATTGCCCGTTCGGCCCTGACCGGCAAGACCCAGAGAGACACCACCGGCGGCGGCCGTGAATCGATGAGCCAGGGACAGAAAAAGGGAAGGAGCTTTGGCGAGATCATCAGCCGCAGTCTGGTCAAGAAACCGGAGGGGAAATTGTCTCCGGTTGGGCAAGGGCCGTCGTCTTTTAGCCTGAAGGCCTCTGGTGAGGTCAAGCCGACTCCTGGCACCAACCCGACACAGCTTTCCAAAGAGGTCCTGGACCAGATTGTGCAATATGTCCGGATCCTGACAAAGCCTGGCGGAGAGAAGGAGATGGAGGTCGCCTTGCACCAGAATATCTACCGCGGGCTCAAACTCAAGGTTTCTTCAGCGCAGGGAAAACTCCGGGCCACCTTCACCACCTCTTCTTCCGAGGTGAGACAGCTCTTCGAATCAAACCGGAAAGTTTTACAAGCGGCGTTGGCACAAAAAGGGATTGAAGTTGAAGGGATCGATGTTATAATGACCCCGTGAAAGTTTCCCCCTTTCCTTTTGAACGGTTGCCCAAGGTTTCACGCCAGGAAATTCAACTTTTCTCGACACTCTTTCGCTCGCTCGACAAGTTCGGTTTTGACGAAAATTGCAAAAGGGGGCTGGAGTCCCTTCTTTTGGGGCATCTGGGCCTGCCGGTTTCCCTCTCTCTCCGCAAGGCGGAAATCGCCCCCTTCGGGAAGGTGATGGATTCGGTCAACCCCCACGGTGTTTTTGTCCTCTTTACCCTTTCCCCGGCGCCGGGCCGTATCCTCTTGGAGATTGATCCCTCGCTCGCCTCGTCCTGCATTGACTGTCTCTTAGGGGGTAGCCACGAAAAAGCAGACCCTTCCCGGATCGGGGTCACTGATAAAAAACCGACCGAGATGGATCAGGGGGTCCTCTCCTACCTCTTTTTGAAAATACTCTCCTTTCTGGACCAGTATGGTCAGTCGATGGGGCTCCATTTTCGCCTCGATCGGTTTGAGACGGAAAAGACAGCCGTGGCCGCTCCAGGGCAAGATCCCAATCCTGTCGCCTCTTTCTTCTTCAGAATTAATTTCAACGATCAGAACCGTTTTGTCCGTCTGATCCTCCCTTCTTCCCTCATTCAAAAACTGGACAGTCAGGCCGGGGAGCCGATGACGGAAAAAGAGGCGGATTCCCTTCTGGAAAGGATGGACCGCTTGGGTTTTCTCAAGACCCAAATCTGGGCGGAGGCCGGAAAAACTTCCCTGGCCCTGTCGGATATTGAAAAATTGGAGGCGGGGGACGTGGTCCTCCTGGATGAAACGACTGTCCAGTTTGCGCCGGAAAGGGGGATTGCTGGCGATGTCATCATTCACGCCGGTCAAGGGTCTAAAAGGATTGGCATTTTCTCTCCAATCGTGGCAAGTAATAGGTCCGATCATCCGAGGAAGCTGATGGTCCGGCTGGAAAAGGTGGTGGAGACTTATGAAGGATAAAAAAGGGGACCCGGCAGACGATCCCTACTTGAACGAGTTGGAATCTTCGCTGGAAGAGATGGAAAAGGAGGAGATTGTAACCGACGACCCCACACAGGTCGATCTCCAAAAGGAACCAGTGCCGGTACCGGCAAAGGCTGGTTCACCCAAGGTGAAGAAAGTCCCCGAGGGCCTGCTATTAACGCAAGATGTCCCGGTCTCTTTGGTGGCTGTCCTTGGCAGAAAGACGGTAAACTTGAAAGAACTTTTGGGATTCAAGATGGGTCAGGTGGTTGAACTGGACAAGGGACCCGGCGATGCGGTGGATGTTGTCGTGAACGGAAAAGTCGTGGCCAAGGGGGAATTGGTGGATGTGGAAGGAAAGATCGGCATCCGCATCCTCAGGATGATCTAATGATGGAACCTACCACCCTACCGGCAGTTGCCGCCCCAATTAGTTTTGGATGGCTCTTTGTCAAGATGGTCGGTGTCTTGGGTCTTCTGGTTCTCTCCCTCCTTTTTATTGGGAAGTGGTTCCTGCCCCGGCTGGGCAAGGGGAGATTCTCCCTTCGGCAGGAGAAAGGCCGGATCTCTGTGATTGAGCGGTTTCCGTTGGAGCAGAGGAAGACTCTCTATTTACTGAAAGTGGCCCAGAAATACCTCCTCGTCGGGACAGGGGATCACTCGGTTCAGCTCTTGGGGGAGTTTGAAAAAAATGAGATGGAATAAAATTTGGTTGTTGACAGGGCTCTTCTTTCTTCGGGCCGATACCCTTTTGGCCCAGGCGGAGATCCCGCTGGATCAATCGATTACGCAACAGGCGGTTTCCCGGCCCCTTGTCCTCCTTCTGGTTCTCGTCGGTCTTTCCTTGATCCCCTTTGTGGTGATGATGACCACCTCATTTGTGAAGATTGCGGTGGTCCTGTCGCTGATTCGTAACGCCATGGGGACCCAGCAGATCCCTCCCAATCCGATCATCACCGGGCTGGCCATGATCCTGACCATCTACATCATGATCCCTGTCGGCCTGCAGGTCTACCAGGTGAGCGGGGATATTATCCAGAAAGGAACCAATCAGCCGATTCTTTCGCAGGCCTCGGTGAATGTCCTGCTCGAAGGGGTCAAGAAGGGGAAGGAGCCGGTGCGGGAATTTCTCCTGAAGAATGCCCATGAAAAGGAGAGGGCGCTCTTTTTCACGCTCTCCAAAAAGATGAGACCGGCTGAATTTCGGGAAGAGGTGGGGGACAAGGATTTTGTGGTGCTGATCCCCGCCTTTGTGATTTCCGAACTGACCGAGGCGTTCCAGATCGGATTTATTATCTTCCTGCCGTTCCTGATCATCGACATGGTGGTGACGAACATTCTGCTCTCGCTCGGGATGTTCCAGATCTCACCGATCACCGTCTCCCTGCCGTTCAAACTGCTCCTTTTTGTTCTCGTGGACGGCTGGCATCTGATCGCCAAAGGGTTGATCATGGGGTATATGTAATGGAATCTTACGCAATTGCGATCGCCAAACAGGCCCTCTACCTCACACTGATCCTTTCCGCACCGCCGGTCGTTGCGGCGATGGCGATCGGGCTGGTCATCAGCCTTGTCCAGGCGACGACCCAGGTGCATGAACAGACGCTGACCTTTGTCCCCAAACTGGTGGCGGTGATGATGACGATGGCGATCTTTGGCCCGTGGGCCCTGTTCCAGCTGGTTTCCTTTGCCAGCTCTCTCTTGGAATCGTTCCCGTTGTACGTGAAATGAACCAATTAACCCATCAATTAGGCATTAACGTCGACTGGCGTTTTATGATGACCTTTGCCGGCCTTATCATGACCCGTCTGGTCATGGTGACGCTGACCATCCCGTTTTTGACAGGCAAGCCGGCGCCGGCCCAGATCAAGATGGGGCTTGCGGTTGCCCTTCTGATTTTTCTCTACCCTTTTCTGGCCCCCGCCCATGCGGGGCATCTGCCGCAGGATCCGGTGACCCTTATGCTTCTTTTTGTCAAAGAGGCGTTCTACGGGATCCTGATCGGTTTTGCCGGCAGCATTGTCTTTCAGGGGTTTGAGGCGGCCGGGGCGGTCATTGACAACCAGCGCGGGGCGGCGCAGGCCCGTCTCCTGATTCCGCAACTGTCCGAGCAGACCTCTCTCTTCGGGCTTTTCAATATCCAGCTGGGGATTGTCATCTTTCTCTCCGTGGGGGGGCACATTCTTTTTTTCAGAACCCTGATGGAGAGTTACACCCTTCTGCCGATTCTGGAATTCCCCAAGGCCCAGCCTGATTTTCTGGCGATGGCGGATCAGATCATCCGGATGACCGGGCAGGTCCTGTTCATTGCGGCCGCTTTTTCGGCTCCGGTCATGCTCTGCGTTTTCATCACCGACCTGATCCTCGGGATCATGAACCGCGTGGCGCCGGCGATCAACGTCTGGGAGATGGGGTTTACGATCCGCGGCTATCTGGGGGTCCTGGTCCTCTTTCTTTGCATCACCCTCATTGCCGGCCAGATGGAGAAATACTCCCTCGGCATGGTGACGGATCTGGAGAAGGTGATTCGGTTTTTGGCGGTTTCTTCAAACGGGTAGGGAGGCCTGTATCTGCGACCGGAGGTAGGAGAAGCGACTGTCCAGAACCCGCTCTCTTTCTTCTTTTTCCAGTATCGCCCCTAACGTTGAACGAAAATCTTGTTCCGAAAACGAATCGAGAACCTTGGCCAGTTGTGTGATTTGGGTCTCCTTGAGGGTTTTAAAATTTCCGGCCTTTCGGAGGCTCAAAAATTCAAGATCATAGGCGTCCCGTATTTCACGGCGTTCCACGAGGGCCGACACCTTATTTTGCCACATTTGTTCGAGCGTTAAAATCCGTAGCCGGACCTGAAATGGCGAATGGTGGGAATGCGCGATCCCCAGTTCGGTTTTGCCGGACTGATCCGGGACCTTGCGGATTTCGATTTTGAGCCTTCGGGGGTAGGAGGGGGAACGGATTTCCCACAGGAAGGAGTAGTGTTTTTCCCATTGATCCGTAATGGTAGCCCCCATCTCCCGATAGGCTTGGCTGAGCTTGTCCACCCATGGCAAAAAGTCCCTGCGCTCTTTTTTGAGGTAGAAGTCAAAATCCATCGAGTAGCGCGGAAGATCAAAACAGAGGCGGAGCATGGTTCCTCCGCCGAAGATCAACTGATCGAGAACCTTGACCTTCCTCATCTGTTCCAAGGTGAGCATTTCGAACTCTTCATGACGTTCTTGGTCTCTCATAGACGGATCTCCATTTTTTGCAGTATTTTTGAAACCGTGACGGGTAGCGTTTCAGCCATTTTTCGATTTGGCCCCAACGGATTTTTCTGAGGTCCAGGGCATTTTTATCAACGGCATAACGTCCGAGAAAGACGAAATAAAGTGTATCCAGAAGCCCCTTTTCCGGTTCGGCCATGAAGAACCCTTTTTCTCTTTGGTAACCGAAAAAAAAATCCTTTTTGCAGAAAAAGTAGCGAAAGGTGACATCGTTGACGTCATACGACCGGCTCCGTACCGGATTGATCGAATCAACAAAAGAGGGGCCGATTTGTGTGGAAAGGTTGTGGTAGGAGAGGGCGCTTAGGAAGGAAATGGCGGAGGGGGTCTGGATGATGTTGGCCAGTCGGAAAAGTTCTTCCTCGCTGACCTGTTGCCATCGTCCCGGAAGGAGATAGAGATTGCGGCGGAGACTTAACAGTTCCCCAGCCTTTTTCTTCCGGCTGGCCCAAACCCGTGCCGAAGGGGTGGGGAGGTTCAGTAAACTGGAGAACTCCTCCAGCGTATAAAAAAGACGCTTCTCTCCCCATAATCGGGCCATAATATCCATATACAGAAGATTATCATTTTTGATAATTATCTGTCTATAGTAAAATAGACCATTTTTGAGCCTGTCGAGGCCTTCCCAAAAATCCTCTTCTCTCGCTTGGTATTCTCTACGAATAAATTTACAATATAATTCAATAGCTTTAACGTGTACCGGGCACCGGTGGTTTAGACAATCCCCTCATAGACATCTTTTCGGTGTCGAACGCGCAGGACAAGAATGATCAGGGTTGTTTTTTCGATGTTGTAGATGATTCTCCAGTCGCGGATACGGTATTTCCACAGGCCTTTGTATCTTCCTTTAAGAGGTCGTCCCCGAAAAGGGTCTTTGGCGATCTCCTCCTGGATCAGCCTGATCGCCTCTTGTGCGACTTCTCGCGGGAGTTTTTTCAGATCTTTTTCAACGCTGGGGACGTATTTAATCAGGTAGGTCAAGTCTTGCCTTCAATTCCGATTCAGAGATCGGTTTTTCCTTTGGATCATGGAACCTCTTGTACGCTTCCCGCATATCCGATAATTCCTCAAAGTAGGCCCGGATGGCATTGGCGATGAGGGAAGACCTTTTTCTTTCTGTTTCCTGACAGAGCTCGTCGAGCTCGGCAAGGAGTTTTTCATCCAAGGTCATGGAGATGGTTTTAGACGACATTATAACTATTATTTACATTATAAGTAATGTTAAGTCAAGAAGCCTTTTTTGTCATTCTCATCCAACAGGTTCCACGCGTACCTGGTACGAATTTCCCGGGTACAAATTTCGGGGCCACGGTAAGAAGGACATGGTGAGCCAAGTCGAACCATACTTAATTCCCCTCCTTACCAAGGAGGGGGTGAGGGGGAGGTCTGGGTAAGGAGAGGGAAATAGGAGAGCTATCAGTAGATTAAATTGTAGTATAATAAATGATAATTAGTATATAATTATGTATCTATAGCATATCAATAAATATTTAATCAGGGGCAACTTGACCCCCCTCTGGGACGATAATTTTAGTGAGGAGAAGGGTGTAAGTTTATGGCAATGAAAACTATCAAAGTTGTTTATGAAGCCCCTGACGGCACGTCCGCTGAAATGGATGGGGGAATTGACTTTGATGATCAAGGAAATCTTGGGATTGATACCCTTGATGAGGCTCGTCAGGTTTACGCCGGGATGATCGGCTTTCTCGATAATTACGACACAGACCCAGCTATACCTGGCATTCAACCTATTCCAGATCCGCGAAGCCGCGATATTTTAAGTAAAGTGAATCTATTTCTGGATGGTAGTCCTATTGCTACCGGATGGGAACTCAAAGAAACTTTCGATCGTGTCAGTGCCGCAGAGAAAGCACGTGCCAAAGCTTCTACCGGTGGGGCTCGTGCTTCAGGGAGGGGAACACCTTCTTCAGGAATAGAATCTGAGATCTATGATGTGAGTTCTGGTAGTTATGAAAAGGTCGAAGGAATTGCTGGTCTCAAGGGACTCAAATTTGATGACAAGGAAGATTTATCAAAGAAAGAGGCGGATGATGCGCTTCGTCAGCTCAATGAGGCGGCTGACAAGCTCGCTTCGAAGTATCCGGATAAAAAACGAAACGAAATACTCCGTAACCTGATTGTTACGAGTGATAAAAATCCTAGACATCAGTACAGGGGTCCAAAGATTGTGGAAATAGCGACCGGCAAACCATTAGATCCCACCGTAGCTGTTAAAACAGCCGCCGGAAAGGATCTCAGCAAGAAGGATGTGGCAATCAACACCGATTCAACCCTCACACCAGCAGAAGCAGTGGCGCTCAATGATGGAGTTATTAAAGACGCCTTGGTAAAGGCCAGAGAAAAAGTTGGCGGTGTAGCAACTTTTCCAGAATTTGATGGCATGGAGGATGAGGATATTCTCGAACAAATTGTTGTGGTGGTGAGCGATACTTATCGCCCTTCCGCTTATGAGGTTCGTCAGGAGGCCGGGTTGATTCCCAAGACCCCGCGTCTTTCAGCTGTTTATCAAATGGATGGGGGAAGTACGCCGCCGATCGTTAAAGACCACGTGGATGTTAATTTGGACAGTACCCTGACAGAACCGGAAGCTGTTTCTCTCTATAACAAACTAATTCTTCCTGCGATGACTCAGTTAAGGACTCGGCCTGGGTCAGGTGTCTCTGATATCAAGGATGATGATCTTTTAAAGAAGATTTGGGTCACTGTAGGGGCAACGCATTACAATGGTTTTGACATCCGTAAAACGGCAGGCCTAGCCCCATCGGAAACAACGGATGCTACTGGATCGGGCAGTGGAACAGGCACTTCCGGTTCTACCGACCCCCTCCTTGGCCGGGAGCCGGATTTTGGCGGATTCAGGCCGTATGACGGGATCGGGGCAGGGGGAAGTTATTATGGCGACGAGCCGATCCGCGGTTACGGGGATGGTTACCGTGGTTTTATGCAGAATGGGACCTATGACGTCGCCCTCGGTACGGAACTGGTCAACTCGGTCACCAACCTGATGGGGTCCGTCGGTTATTTTGCCTCCTTCTTTGGGTTCAATCTCTTTGGGGGGGGGTACCTCTACGGGTTTGGCGACGCGTTGGACCTGAATGCCGACCGGGTCAGCCGCCGGGCGATCGCCATGCTGATAGCCCTTTTAAACCAGATGGCCAGAGATTCTGGGGACGAGACTACCGTGGATCGGATGCTGGCGATCAATAACCGCGGTCATGCGGCGACGATGATCGCCGGCGAAAAGGCGCTCAACCGTGGACGTGCCGCCGCCCAGGACAAGTCGCGGGCAGTCGCCCGGGCGATGGGGAGGATCGATCTTTCCAAACAGGAAAACCAGGCCCGGTACCGGGAGCTGGAATCGGTCCAGACGCTCCTGAATGGCAACCTCCAGGCCTTGGCCAGTGCCGTGAATCTTTATCAGGGTGAAGTCAGGGATGCCCGCGAGGACCAGCGACAGCTCGCTGACCGTCGCGCCCGACGGGCCTCGTATTACATGTTTACCTCATAATTTTGGGTTTATGGGGTCTAGTCACCCCAGACGACAAAATTCCCTTCCTACCGCAACTTGACCTTCCTAGAGGCCCGATAATTATGGTAGAATGAGTTCTATTCAGGGACAAGAACGAACCTATTAGAGGAGAACACTTTTATGGCCGATCCAATTCCCCCTTCTTTACCACCTGTTCCGCCACCTGCTCCAGGGGAGCCAGTGGCACCGGCGGCTGATGCGACGGCCACTCCGGCGGTGACTCCTGATAGTACCGTATCGACGGGGGTAGCGGCAGATGCCGGGCCAGACTATGCCGGTGGGCCGATCGATCCGAATGCCAAACCGGGATATGTTCCTCCCCCCCCTCCGCCTCCGGTGGAGGTCAAAGTTGCCCCTGTGGCAACCGTCCCACCGCCATCTTCTCTCAGGACGTTGCCGGCAGAGGCACCGGTGGATAATCGTTCCACTCAGCTGGCGGCGACCGACTCAAGAACAGCGGCTCAACTGGCGACAATCAAAAATTTGGATAGTACCGCCAAGAGTAACACGGCGCAAATTCTGGCCCTGCATGAAATGAGCCGAGACCAAGCCAAGGCGGCACAGGCCAAGGCGGATGTTCGTCTTTATAACGCAGATGATTTGGGTCTTGCCAAAAACAGTCTCTCTGCCAAACAAGGGATCCGATTTGCCGCCGACAAGACGATGACCCCGGAGCAAGCCAAGGTGCTCGCCAAAAATTATGAAACCAATCTCGCCCAGATGTCGGCCAAGGGGCAGGCGATCCAGAAGGGGGAGATTGTTTACTTTAGGAGCCAGCCAAACGGCGAGAATGCCAATGACCATGCCGCGATGCTGACCGGTCCGGATGGCAAGAAGGTGCTCGTTTTCTTCCCGAATGGGCAAAAGCTCTTGGGGACAAAAAATGGCCTGGATCTGATGAATCATGAAGTCGGTCACGAGGGGTGGAAGCACCTGACCGAAGACCAGCAAAAGGCGTTTGCGCAGAAATTCGGTTGGAAGTTGAACCAGAAGACAGGAGAATTTACAGGGGACAAGAGTTCCTTTGGGTTTGAAGAAGGGCGCGGTGTTGATGAAGGATTCGCCGAGGCTCAAGAATCTTTGTCGAAGAAGGATGGAAGACTCACACCGGAAGAGACCCAGTTTCTAACAGGTCTCAATGCCGCGATGAGCGATACCCGCATCCAGGAGCCGGAGCAGTGGGAGGCGGGGTTTGAGGGGTTGAGTAGAGAAGATGAAGCTGCACTAAAGGTTATGGAGTCTCCCGATAAAGGAAGGAGTGGTGCGGCGTTGGTGATCAAGAGGGCTGAGACGCTCGAGACGGAGGCGAGAAAGGGGCTTGATTATTATAGCCGATTGACTGGCCATCCTGATGGCGCCCCGGTTGAGGATATCAAAGCGAGTCTCAAGGAAGGGGAAAAGCGGCTTGGCGGCGGTTTTTGGCGGGATGATGATGGGGGTGAGATTGCCGTTGATGAAGCGCGGCTCAGCAAAATGGAGCGAACCGATTCAAATTACCCAAAGCTCGCTGGTGAAATTAAAGACAAGAAGGTCCTCTTGGCGGAATATCAAGAGGGACTCAAATATATTGACCAGTATGAAGATGCTGTTGAGGCCGCCAGTGATGCCATTAGCGATCCTACGGATAAGGATTCTATTGAAGAATTGTCTCGTCATGAAAAGGCGATCAAGCCGCTCTCTGAAGGGCGTGGTTCTGAAACCGAAAAGATAGTGGAAGGGGGCGGTGGAGGCGGTGGTGGCATGGGGGTTTCCTCCGGCGGCGGCGGTGGGTACGGCGGGATGTATGGTGAGCCGGTCCGGGGTTACGGAGACGGCTACCGTGGCTTTGCGCAGAATGCCAGCTATGATGTCAACCTTGCCAACGATGCCTTGACCGGGGTCAACAGTGCCATCGAATCGGTAGGGGGGCTGATGTATACCGCCTCCGGTGGATCGATGGATATTTTCAGCAGTTCCTACGGCGGGAGCTACAGCCTGGGGATCATGTCCGGGATGGGGGAGACCCGGGCCCAGCAGAGAAAGATCGACAAGATGATCCAGCAACTCCTGCAGGCGATCGCCTCGGGGAATAGCGATGCGATCGGTTGGTTGCTCATCCTGGTTGCGGCCCAGTCCAAAAAGACGATGCTGGTGGCGGCCTACACGATCGGCAAACACCTCGTGGCGTACGAAAAACAACAGCGGGCCATCAACCATAAAATCGCCGGCCTGAACCCGAAGGGGGAACATTACCAGTCGAACCTCACCAATCTGAATAGCGATATGCAGATGATCGCCTCCAACCGGCAGATGATCGTCAACTCCCTCCGGGAGATTACCTCCACCAACGAGGAACTGGAAAATATCGCCAAGTCTTACCTCGACGTCAGGGGACCGCACATCCGTGGGCTCTCGCGGTGGACGGCGTAATCCAAGATTGTGGAACCAGTTGAAATCCATTGTGTTTCCGATTCAGTCGTGGTACCTTCCAATAAGGGTAGGACCTACCCGAAGACTATGGCCCATAAGAAGGAACCGGTTCAAAAATCTAAACCTCCCCTCCCTCGACGGGAGGGGATAAAGGGGAGGGTGGCCGAGGAGGGTCCGCTAGCTCCAGTTTTTGTCAAAAAAATCCAAAAGGCACTTGAATCACTCCCCCCGGAGCAGGTTAAAAAGATCAAAAAGCAGGTCGGTCCGTTTTTGACAGGAGAGATGAAGTGGGTCGATCTTTTTACGCTTCCCCCCGAAAAACTCCACGAGATCGCGGAGGAGGGGTATCACCAGTTCCAGAACGCCCGTTATGACAAGGCCGAGATTATCTACAAGGGGCTGGCGATCCTCGACCCGGATAATTATTACTATCATTCCATGCTGGGGGCGATCTACCAGCGTCAGGAAAAATGGCCGGAGGCGGTGTTGGAGTATTCGATCGCCGTCGATGTCAAGCCGGATGATACCGTTTCCTATACGAATCGGGGAGAGGTCTATTTTAAATTGGGATTGTATGACGAAGCCCGTATTGACCTGAAAAAGGCGGCGGGCCGCGATCCCAAACAGGAGGATGCCTGGGGAAACCGGGCGCGAATGCTTTTGAAACAGATGGAGACCATCGAGAAGGTGAAAAAATAAATGGCCCTTGAACTCAATCCGATGCGCACCGAATCCAGGAAAATCTCGCCGCCGGCGGATGTTGATATTTCACTCTCCGGAAGGACACTGGAAAAACTCGGCCTGCCGGAGGAGATCATCAAGGACAAGGCTTTGATCGCCTCCTTCCTTTCGGCGCAGTCGGCCCGTCTCACTGAGATGGAGCAGAAGCCGGAGCTCAAGACGCTGTCTGGGGAAATCCCGCCGCCGGAGCTTGAGGACCCCAGGAGCCTTTCGGTTACCAAGAGTGGTTCACCCAAGATCCCACCGGAGGATCGGAAGAGCCTCCAGGACTGGTCCGCTTCTTTGGATATCTCTTCCCCCTCGAGTGATCTTGCGGGTCAGGTGGAGGAGCTCCTCAGAAACAACCCTCAGGCGGGGGGAACGTCCGGGGAGGATAAATTCAAGGCTGGGGATTTCGCAACGAGCGATATCGTCCTTTCCGGCCAGTTGCAACAGGAATGGTCCAAGAAGGAAAATGATTGGAAGATGTTCATCTCTTCGCTAGTGGCCCGAAAGGCGGACCCGATCAGCATCCTGCTGGCGATTGCCTCCATGATGACCGATAAATACGGGATGGGGATCCGTCAGGTGGTGAATGTCTATACCACCAATGAACAAAAGAGGAGAGCCCTGGCGGACCAGTTCACGCGGGAGATGGGGCGCGGCGGGACCGGTGGTGATCTATCCCGAATGACGATGTTTCAAAACCGGCAACAAACGATGATGGTGGACACCCAGATGATCAACCAGAAATTGCAGACCCTGACCCAGGATCGGGATCGTTTTCAGAACATCACCAAGGAGATGATGCAGTCGATGCATCAGACCCGGTTGCATATCTCTGGAAGAATGCCCGGTGGTGCGGGGTAATGAATGACTGACACCGTTCTTGACCCCAACCCGGGCCGACGCCGTTTTCTCGCCGAGACCCTTCTGAAGTTTATCAACAATAAACTCTCGATTGCCGATCTGGACGGAATCCCCCCTAAAAAAATGCAACAGGTGGCCGAGCTGGGGTATGTCAAGCTGAAGCATGGCCGACTCAAGGAGGCGAGGGAGATCTTTGAAATGCTCTCGGAACTGGACCACCTGAACGCCTATTACCGGACAGCCCTCGGTTCTATCTTCCAGAAACAGGGGCAGTATGTCGATGCGATCGTGGAGTACTCCCAGGCCCTTTTCCTCAGGCCCAAGGACCTTCCGTCACTGGTCAATCGCGGCGAGATCCTCCTCCGGACCGAAAACTTCAAGAAGGCGGCGGAGGATTTCCGGAGCGCCATCCTGATGGACAACAAAGGGACTAACCTTTGGGCCAACCGGGCCCGGTCGCTCGTGATCGCCCTGAAGAGGAATCTCGACCTCAAAAAGGCGGCCTTGGTGCCGAAACAGGTCCCGCCGTCGCGGTCCGCCACTCGTAGGCCTCGCTAATCCTCCGTCGCATCCAAAATCCCGTACTTCTTCAGGAGGTTCCGGATATGCTTTCGGTCGATCCCGGCCTCGCGGGCGGTCTTGGAGATGTTGTAGTTGTTTCTCCGGAGCAGGGCGGCCAAGTAGTCCTTTTCGAACCCCTCCACCACCTTTTGCTTGGCCTCCTTGAAAGGAAGCCCCATGTCGACCGTCATCCGCTCGGTCGCTTCATCCTCCCGCTCCAGTTCCTGGAAGATAAAGGCCAGGTGTTTGGCCGCAATACTGCTCGCCTCAACGAGCGGGACCGCCCGTTCCAGCACATTCATCAGTTCCCGGACGTTTCCGGGCCACTGGTAACGGGTGAGCATCTTCAAGGCCTCGTCCTCCACGCGGGTGACTTTTAATTTCCCGTCCGGAAGGATGTTGAATTTTCCGGTCTTCAGGAATTTTTCAACCAGGACCGGGATGTCATCAGGCCTTTCGCGCAAGGGGGGGAGGGAGATCTTGACGACGGAAAGGCGGTAGTAGAGGTCTTCCCGAAAGTTGCTATCGGCGATCTCTTTTTTGAGATTCCGATTAGTGGCGCAGATCACCCGTACATCAATGGAGGCGGTTTCGTTGGAGCCGACCTTTTTGACCTCTCTTTGCTCCAATGCCCGGAGGAGTTTAGGTTGGAGATCCATCGAGAGCTCGCCGATTTCATCCAGAAAGATGGTCCCTCCGTTCGCCTCCTCAAAGGCCCCCTTGCGGGTGGCGACGGCGCCGGTAAACGAGCCCTTCACATGCCCGAACAACTCTGACTCGATCAGATTTTCTGCCACGGCACTGCAATCAAAAACCACGAAGGACTTGTTTTTCCGGGTGCTCTGCTCATGGATCGCCCTGGCGACGACCTCTTTCCCGGTTCCCGTTTCCCCTTCAATGATGACGGTTGTATTGGTGGGTGCAATTTTTTCAAGGATGCCGAAGATCTGCCGCATCTTGCGGGACTGGCCGGTCAGTTCCCCGAACGCCTCCTTCTTGGACGGCTCCATCTGGATCTTTTCATCAAAGGCGACAAACTCTATTTTTGTGTTCCCGATCCGGATAATATCGCCGGGGGAAAGATACGCCTCCTTGACCCGGATATCATTGATAGTCGTGCCGTTGGTGCTTTCCAGATCGCGGAGGAGAAAACGGTCGTCGGCCTGCAGGATCTCGAAGTGATTGCGGGAAACTGTCTTGTCATCGATGACAAGGTCGTTGTCCTCCTTCTTGCCGATCTTGACCGGTTTGTTGAGGTCGATCTTTTTATCCTTACCTGGGCCGCCGATGACTTCAAGGCGGCACTTGCGGAGAGAGATCAGCTCCTTGTTTTCATCAATCGCCAGGAGCTGTGTGTCGGTTTCAATGGGTGATCCACCCGACGGCTTGTTCGCCATATTATTCCCTTTCTAGAGTGACATTATACTTCTTGCCGGGGTCATCCTTCAGGTCAAAGGTTGATTCCCAGCCCCGATAGCCGCCCAACTGGAGACGGACTGAATGAGGCCGGTCCCTCGGGACCTTTTTAATGGTGACAGGGGTTTTAGGTCCGATCTGTTCCCCGTCGAAAATAACATTGGCTCGAGGGGGGTCGGAACTAATGCTGACCTCTCCGTACATAGACCCCAACTGGATGGTGCCAAGGCTTTTTGACTCACCCGATTCCAGACGGATCTGCGTGTTGTACTTCATCAACCCCTCCTTGGAAACGGTCAGCTTGACACTGCCGGGGGTAATATCACTCACCTTCAGAGGGGTATTTCCCTTAAATTCGCCATTGACATAGACTTCAGCACCGGAGGGTTCCGACTTCAGATTGAGGCTCGCATATTTAAACGGCCCACTTGGTTTTTCTTCTGCCGCCGGGGGTGGCGGTTCCACTTTCTTTTCCTGAACGACAGGAGGTGGTGGCGGGGGAGGTTTTAATTCCTTTTTGATCGTGGCCTGTGGAGGAGCTTGAGGTTTGGGTGAATCACCCTTGGGTGTTGCAGGAACAGGCGGGATCGGTGTGGGGGTTGCCGGTTTCGGAAGCGGGATCAGGGCCGCCTCCAGTCTGACAGGATCAAACCCCTTGATCTCTACCGGGCTGTTCCATTCGGAAAATTGGTCTTTCACCAGCTTCAGGGTGTATGGCTTGTTCAGTTCCAGGTTTTCGACACGGGCCGGTGTTTCACGCCCGAGCTCCTGACCGTTCAGCAGGATTTTAGCCCCAGAGGGGTTAGAGACAATTTCCACAACCCCCAACGGGAGTGGTTGTAACTTTCCCTCCACGAGGATCGGCTGTTCGGAGTTGACGGTTACCTGTTTTTCCATATCGCGGTACTTCTCCCGGGTGACCTTGATGTGGTAGTTCTCCCCGACATAGAGATTCTTGAGTATTGCCGGGGTGACAAGATTGGTCGGGTTGTTATTGAGAAAAACCAGGGCTCCCGGTGGATCGGTCACGATCTGCAATGTTCCCAGTCCTGTTTCCGCGGGTGGTGTTGTTCGGGTGGCCGGGGCTTGTTGGGTCACCGGTTCTCCGGTTTTCGGTTTGACGCCAGTCTTTTTGAACAAAACGACGCCGCCGATCGCCAAGCCGATCGCTACAAAGAGAGAAATCCCGATGGGGACAATCTTTGACTTCTTCCTTGTCAGGGAGGGGCTTGTGGCCGCCGTTCCTGCCTCTTTCAGGATCGCCCCCTGAGTCGACTCGATTTCCGGTTCGGAATCCTCTCTTTTGACGACGATTTCCTCCTTGGCCGCCTCGCGGATGATGACTGACCGGGTCTTCTCATCCAAGGCGGCGGGGGACTGGTCCCGCTTCCGTTCCTTCAGTTCCTGGGCAAAATATTTCTGCACGAGGGAGGCGAGGTGGCGGGGGGAGAAATCGGTATGGGAGGAGTAGAGGTATTTGGTCAGGTCCAACTGAAAATCGCCGGCGGTCTGGTAGCGGTCCTTCGCCTGATAGGCAAGCGCCTTGACCAGGATCCCCTTGAGCGGTCCGGGGATCGAGTCCGGCAACGCCGTTGTATTGACCCGGGTGGAGCGGATCTTGCGCAAGACCTCAAACTGGGTTTCTCCCTGATAAAGTTTTTCTCCGGTCAGGAGTTCATAGAGGACGACCCCTGCTGAGAAGATGTCGGTTCGGTTGTCGATCGGTTTCCCCAAGGCCTGTTCCGGAGACATGTAGGCAATTTTACCTTTGAGGATCCCGGCCATCGTGTGGGAGACGTTCAAGGCCGCCTTGGCGATTCCGAAATCGACGATCTTGACCTCCCCTTCATAGGAGATCAGGATATTCTGCGGGCTGATATCCCTGTGCACGATGTTGAGAGGCGAACCGTCATTGTTGGTTTTACGGTGGGCGTAATCAAGCCCCTTGCACATTTCACTGACAATATAGACCGCAAGATCCTCGGCGATCCCTTCACCGGCTTTGGAGGTGCGGATCATCATCTCCCTCATGTTGGTGCCATTGATATATTCCATGGAGATGAAGTAGTCGTCGCCGACCTTTCCCAGGTCATAGACCTGCACAATGTTGGCATGGGAGAGAAGGACGGTCAGTTTGGCCTCATCCACCAGCATGTTGATGAACTCCTTGTCGGCGGCGCAATGGGGCAAAATCCTCTTGATGGCGAGCAGTTTTTCAAAACCGTCGACACCATAGGTCTTGGCCTTATAAATCTCGGCCATGCCGCCGACGGCCAGTTTTTCCAGGAGGACGTATCGTCCGAATGGCTTCGGTTCCATAATAGTTAGGGGGAGATGCTACTCTCCCCCTAAAACCCCCATCTGTTAAATAAAGATTGCATCATTCGCTCCGTTTGGCCGGACGGAATGAATCCGATCCGGCCAATACTCGCTCACTAGTTAATGAGCCTTATCAGCAGAGTCAGACTAACAACGACTCCGCAAATTCCCAGCAGGTAAGTCGCAATCATCCCCCAACGGGGTCGATGTTCCAGATCAATCACCCCTAACGCCACTAGCGGGGCATGTTTGAGGCGCCAGGTCCATGACTTGTCTTCTTCTTCCTCAGGGGTATGATTCATCCCGGCCCGGATCATCTCCTTACTGGTGAGGAGGGGGTTCGCGGACCGAACATTGGCCGGTTTGGCAATAACCTTTTCCCAGGGGCGATTCGCCCAAGATTGTTTTTGGCCGAACGCATCCTTCTTTTTTTGATCCTCTTCTTCCCCCTGATGTTGCCGTTTTCCTTCATCACCGCTCTTGTCAGTTTCCAGGACGCGATAAAGGGGGGAATCGGGACGCTCGACACGATCAACCATGGTTTACCCCTTCTTGGCCTCTTTTTTAACTTCCGTTTTTTCAGGTTCCTTTTTCTTTTCCACTTTCTTTTCTACGGGCGTTGCGTACCCATCCTTGTACCAACCAGACCCTTTCAGACTGAAAGAGGTTTGAGAAATGAGCCGTTCCAGCCTCCCCCCACAACGACCACACTTTTGCACCGGTTTATCACTAATTTTGTGAGATATTTCAAATGTTTGAGAACACTGCGCACATTTATATTCATAGACTGGCACGGACTTTCCTCCCCACCCATGCTGGGACTTTAGTCACCATTTTAACGGCTGTTCCGATATAAATCAATGGTTTATTTGCCCAAAAACCGGGTTCCGGCCTCGAAAAGCAGGCCGACCACCGTTGTCTGGATGAAGATCAGGATGAATATAACGATCATCGGGGTGAAATCGATCCCGGTCCGAAATAACGCCGTCGGCAAGAATCTTCTGACCCAACCAAAGAGAGGGGCCGTGGCTGAATAGAGAAAACGGACAATCGGGTTATAAGGGTCCGGTTTGACCCAGGAGATGATGACGGCGGCGGCGATGATAAAGGTGTAGATCTCCAGAATCAGACTTAAAATTTTGGCGAAGGTTAGGATGAGGTAACCGGCAAAATGCATCTTAAATCTTTCTTAACTCTTCTGAACGGCGCACATTGGCTACGAGGGCCTGTTCTAATGTTTCTGCGAAATGACGACGAGCCATGACTTTCAGGGCCGCTTCGGTTGTTCCTTTTTTGGAGGTGACCCAGTCCCGCAGGGTGAGGGGAGGGACCCCTGTTTCGAGCGTCATCCGGGCGGCTCCGATGGCTGTTGTGCAAGCGAGCTCTTTGGCCATCTCTTCCGTTAAGCCCCTCTTCTTACCGAATTGGATCAGAGTTTCAAACAGGGTGTAGAAATAGGCGGGACCGCTCCCAGAAATGGCGGTGACGGTATCCAGATGATTCTCCTTTTTGACCCAAACGGTATGTCCAACCGCTTGCATGATCCCCTGCGCCATTTTGCGATCTTGAGGACTGATGCCAGGAGGGGCGTACAGCCCTGTTGTGCCAGAACGGACGAGGCTCGGGTTGTTCGGCATGGTTCGGATAATTTTTAATCGGGGCGACAGCTCTTTTTTAAAAAATCGGGTCTCTTTGCCAGCGGCAATAGAAATATAGAGCTGGTTCGTCCGGACAAACGGTCGGATTTCCGGAAGAACTTCCTTCATCATCTGGGGTTTCACCGCAAGCACAATAATAGGGGCTGAGGCGACCAATAAGGGGTTGGAGGGGAAGCTGACGACGCCGTACTTCTTTTTTAAGTGGATCCGTCTTGGGACGGTTCCGGTGGTGATCCCAATTTCGGAAGGGCGATATTTTTTTTCGGCAATCAGTCCGGCAAGAATCGCCTCCGCCATCTTACCGGCACCGACAAAGCCGATTTTGATTTTTTTCATCAGACCTCTCCCTAACCCTCTCCTTATCTAAGGAGAGGGGATACGTTTTCCAAAGACCCCTGTTCCAATCCGGATCATCGTGGCCCCTTCTTCCAATGCGACCTCATAATCATCGGTCATCCCCATCGAAAGCTCCGTCAAGGGGGATCGGTATAGCTTTTTTTGATTGATCTCGTCCACTGTTTCCTTGAGTCGCCGGAAGTAGGGGCGCGGGTCCTTGGCCGGCGGCGGCAGGGTCATCAGGCCGTGAAGTGAAATGGAGGGGAGGTTGTGACAGACGGTAATAAGGGAGAAAAGCCCTTCTTGGCTGATGCCGGTCTTGCTTGATTCCCCTGCAAGATTAACCTCGATCAAAATTTTCTGTCTCTTTCCAATGGCGGAGGCCTGTTTATCGATCTCACGGGCCAGTTTTTCTGAATCGACCGAATGGATCCATTCCACCTTGTCGATCACCTGTTTGACCTTGTTGGTTTGGAGGTGGCCGATAAAGTGCCAGCGAATTATACGGACGGGTCCTGTCTTTATCAAAAATCCCCCCCCGTCCCCCCCTTTGACAAAGGGGGATGAAGGGGGATTTTCTAATAAGGCATTATATTTGCCCATCAGCTCCTGCGCATAATTTTCCCCAAAATCAATTTGTCCGGCGGCGATCGCCTCAAGGATCTTTTCTTTAGGTTGTCCTTTGCAAACCGCGATGAGTAGGGGCGGTTCGCGAACCGCCCCTACTGCCAAGCGGGAACGGATCTTTTCCAGGTTCTGGGCGATGGCCTCCATCAGAGGAGATTCGTAGCCTATTCGCTGGGGCAATTCAATATCTTGTATCGACTTCCAAAAATGTGGTATAGTGTAACTAGTGAGGATCCCACACAAATTTTATGGAGGGCTCCATGGAAATGATGTCGCTCATCAAGCAGTTTAATAATGCGAGGGAGTTTCAAGAGCTCTCCTGGGATGGGAGTTTGGAGGATTACCTGACGCTATTTCGCAAGAACCCCAGGCTGGCAAGGACCGCCTTTCAGAGGATCTATGACATGATCCTCTCCTATGGGACGGAAGAGTACATCGACACCAAAAAGCCGGTGACCCGTTACCACTTCTTCAAGGACCCGCTGGATAACGGCAAGGACGCGATCTTCGGACTCGACGTTCCTTTGATGAAAATGGTGAATATCTTCAAGGCGGCGGCGAGGGGGTACGGCCCGGAAAAAAGGGTCATCCTCCTCCACGGACCGGTTGGGAGCTCCAAGAGCACCATCGCCCGGCTTTTAAAAAAGGGGATGGAGGCCTATTCCAGGACCGCCGAAGGGGCCCTTTATACCTTCTGGTGGAAACGAAATGGGGTCGAAGACCACCGGATCTTCGCCGGTTCCGAGAGGATCGATTGCCCGATGCATGAAGAGCCGCTCAAACTGATCCCCCCCGATATTCGGGACAAGATGCTCAAAGAGATTAACCGCGACCTTCCAGAAGGACAAAAAGTAGTCGTGGAGGGAGACCTCTGCCCTCCCTGCCGCTGGCTCTTCCGCGAGCTGACGGCCCACTACAAGGGGGACTGGACCAAGGTCTTGAATCATATCCGGGTTCGGCGTCTGGTTTTGTCCGAGAAAGATCGTGTCGGGATCGGGACCTTCCAGCCGAAGGATGAAAAAAACCAGGACTCGACCGAACTGACCGGCGACATCAATTATCGAAAGATCGCCGAATTCGGTTCCGACTCGGACCCGCGGGCCTTCAACTTTGACGGCGAATTCAATATCGCCAATCGGGGCCTTATTGAATTTATCGAAGTCCTGAAACTGGATGTCGCCTTTCTCTACGATCTTCTCGGGGCCTCGCAGGAACACAAGATCAAACCGAAAAAATTTGCGCAAACGGATGTTGATGAAGTAATTCTTGGGCACACGAACGAGGCCGAATACCGGAAACTGCAAAACAACGAATACATGGAGGCGTTGCGTGATCGGACGATGAAGATTGATGTTCCTTACATCACGAAGCTGACCGAGGAGGTGAGGATCTACGAAAGGGACTTTAACGCCGAGAGGATCAAGGGGAAACATATTGCCCCTCATACCCTGGAAATGGCGGCGATGTGGGCAATCCTGACCCGTCTGGAAGAGCCAAAGAAGATGAACATGACGCTTTTGCAGAAATTAAAACTCTATGACGGCAAACTGGTGACCGGTTTTACCGAGGATAACGTCAAGGAACTGCGCAAAGAGACGATTCGGGAGGGGTTGGATGGGATCTCTCCCCGCTACATCCAGGACAAGATCTCCAATGCCCTTGTTCTTGACCGGATCGAGACCTGCGTCAACCCGTTCATGGTGTTGAACGAGCTGGAAAGCGGTCTCAAGCATCACTCCCTGATCCGGAACGAGGAACAGAGGAAAAAATATATGGAACTTCTTTCCGTGGTGAAGGACGAATATGACGAAATTGTCAAAAGTGAGGTTCAACGAGCCGTGGCGGCGGACGAAGAAGCGATCATGCGAATCTGCGGCAATTACATTGACAATGTCAAGGCCTGCACCCAGCGTGAAAAGGTAAAGAACCGGTATAGCGGCCAGTACGAAGAGCCGGATGAGCGTCTGATGCGCGCCATTGAGGAAAAGATTGACATCCCGGAGTCGCGCAAGGACGATTTTCGCCGTGAGATTATGAACTACATCGGGGCCCTCGCGCTCGAGGGGAAGACCTTTAACTTCAAGACCAACGAACGACTCCACCGGGCGCTCGAACTCAAACTTTTTGAGGATCAAAAGGACACCCTGAAATTGACAAGCCTTTTGACGAACGCCGTGGATCGTTCCACACAGGAGAAGATCGATGTCGTCCGGGCCCGTCTGACCAAGAATTACGGCTACTGCGATACCTGTTCGGCCGATATCCTGAACTATGTTGCCAGCATCTTTGCTCGCGGGGATACCAAGGGGACGGCTTGAATGCCCGTCAAAATCGATCAAGACTATAGCCGGTTCAAGCAGATCATCCGGGGCAAGATCAGGAAGGAACTCCGCAAGTTCATCGTCAAGGGGGAGCTGATCGGCAAGCAGGGCAAAGATCTGATCAGCGTTCCCCTCCCTCAAATTGACATCCCTCACTTTACCTACGGAAGCCGCCAGGCGGGAGGCGTTGGTCAAGGAGATGGCCAGCCGGGGACGGTTATTGGTGTGGAGGAGGTGGAGGGGGGAGAGAAGAAGGCGGGGGATCAGCCGGGACAGCATATTCTTGAGGTTGATGTCAGCCTGGAGGAGCTGGCCAGTATCCTGGGGGAGGAACTGGAACTGCCGGCGATCGAACCCAAAGGTCAGGACAACCTTGTGGCTGACAAGGACCGCTACACGAGTGTCAGCCCGATCGGGCCGGACTCCTTGCGCCATTTTAAAAGGACCTATAAACAGGCGCTCAAAAGAGAGATTATTGCGGGAACCTATAACGCGAGACGCCCCTTGGTCACTCCGATCCACGAAGATCGCCGTTTCCGCAGCTGGAAGGATGTCAAGCGGCCGGAACGAAGTGCCGTCATCATGTACCTTATGGATGTCAGCGGCTCGATGGGCAACGAGCAGAAGGAGGTGGTCAGGATTGAGTCGTTCTGGATTGATACCTGGCTCCGGTCGCACTACAAAGGGTTGCGAAGCCGCTATATCGTCCATGACGCCGTGGCACGGGAGGTGGACCAGGAGACCTTCTACCATACCCGTGAATCCGGCGGGACGATCATCTCTTCGGCCTACAAACTTTGCCTGGAATTGATTGACAAGGATTACCCCCTTTCTGAGTGGAATGTGTACGTCTACCACTTCTCCGATGGGGACAACTGGTCCGGCAACGATACCCTGGAGTGTCTCCGGCTTCTGGAAGAGCAGATGCTCCCCCGTGTGAACGTTTTCTGTTACGGACAGGTGGAAAGTGAATACGGCAGCGGCCAGTTTTTGAAAGACCTGTTGGAGCGCTTTACCGAACACAAACAGGTGATTACCTCGAAGATCCCCTCGCGCGAGGCGATCTATGAATCGATCAAGACCTTTTTAGGCAAACCTGGTTCAGGCAAGGGTGATTCACCCAGGTAACAATGACACTGGAGAACTCCTACAGGCGGTTTCGTGACGAGATCAGGGAACATGCGGTCGCCTATGGTCTCGACTTTTTTGAGGTTGTTTTTGAGGTGGTTGATTTCAACGCGATGAACGTGATCGCCTCCTACGGCGGGTTTGCCAATCGCTACCCGCATTGGCGGTTCGGGATGCAGTACGAACAGCTTTCCAAGAGTTATTCCTACGGGCTGACCAAGATCTATGAAATGGTGATCAACAACGACCCTTGTTACGCCTACCTCCTGGAGGCGAACAGCCCGGTGGACCAGAAGACGGTGATGGCGCACGTTTATGGGCACTCCGATTTTTTCAAAAACAATCACGCCTTTGCCAAGACCAACCGGAAAATGATCGACGAGATGGGAAACCACCGGGCCAAGGTTTTTCGCCTGATGTCCGCTCACGGGATGGAAGCGGTCGAGGACTTCTGTGACACCTGTCTCTCCCTGGACAACCTGATCGATTACCAGAATCCGGGGAGCCCGAGGGACCTCCTCCTTGTGCTTCTTGAAAAAGCCCCCCTGGAGACCTGGCAACAGGAAATCCTTTCCGTGATTCGGGAGGAAGCGTATTATTTTGCCCCGCAGGCGGCGACCAAGATCATGAACGAGGGGTGGGCCGCCTATTGGCATTCCAAGATCATGACGGAGAAGGCACTCCATGACAATGAACTGATCGACTATGCCGACCACCACTCAGGAACACTGGCACCGAGCGCCGGGAAACTCAATCCGTACAAGATCGGAATGGAACTTTTCAAGGATGTCGAAGAGCGCTGGAACAAGGGGAAGTTTGGCAAGGAGTATGAAGAATGCCCCTCCATGGTGGAGAAACAGAAATGGGACAGGAAACTGGGGCAGGGGCGGGAGAAGGTCTTTGAGGTCCGGAAGTTTCATACCGATGTTACCTTCATGGATGCCTTTCTCACGGAGGAATTTTGCCGGCGGAACAAACTCTACACCTATGCCTACAACCCCAATACCGGTACCTATGAGATCACCGACCGTGATTTTCCAAAGGTGAAGGAGAAACTCCTGCAAGGCCTGACAAACATCGGCCAACCGGTTATCCAGAAGGTGGATGACAACTACGAGGGACGGGGAGAACTCTACCTGAAACAGCAACATGAGGGGGTTGATCTCCGGATCGATTACGCCAAGGAGACCCTGAAAAATCTTTATGCCGTCTGGAAGAAACCGGTTCATCTGGAGACGATTGTCGAATCAATCCCAAAGATTCTCAGCCATGACGCCGACGGCGAGAGAGAAAGAAGATTAGACTAAAACCGATCGCCAGCCAAAACACCCCACAAAGGGCCAGGAAAAATTCTCCGATCCAGAGGGTCAGGGTCAGATTAAAGAGGACAATGGCACCGTAGAGCAGAGGGCCTGTAAATCCCCCTGTTTCCCCCTTTGTCAAAGGGGGACTAAGGGGGATTTTTTTACTAACCCACGAAAACACCGAAAAAATCACCAGCGCCACCAAAAACCAGCCGGCAAAATTAGAAAGGGGAATGCCGAAATAAAGACCGGGTGAGGCGTAGTCATAGATCTTTCCCAAGAACCATCGGTCACCGCGGTAGGCGAGCGGGTCGGCCAGGAGATCGAGTACGACCATCAGGAGGGAAGCCGAAAAAATAATCTCCCCTCCCTTGATGGGAGGGGATGAAGGGGAGGGTGATCCCAGGGCCACCCTCTCCCTCACCCTCCCCCATCGGAGGGGGAGGGGAAAATGATGGAGAAATTCCGCCATCGCCAGACTCGCGTAGGCCATAAAGACATAAGAGAGGGAATCCCAGAGGGGAACTCCAAAGACCATCGTTTCGCCCGGCATATTTTCATAAAGATAGAAATATCGTCCATACGGGAATCCATTACGGATGGAGCTTGCCTCGGAGGCGAGGGCGACGGTATAACCGATCAGGAGGAAAAGAAATGTCTGGCGTCCCCCCCGACTCAACCCGCTGGTCACCAGAAATCCTGCGAGAAAGAGGAAGATATAAGGGCGGTGGGTGAGGGTTATTAGTAAAGAGTCGAGGATTGCCACGTCAGAGGTCGCGTTCGGTCTTGAGGATTTTTATGAAAATGTCCAGCAGGTGGGGGTCCCACTGTCCGCTGTTTCTCTCATTTTCAAGAATCTTCAGCGCCTCCTCGAATTTCATCCCTTTCCGGTACGGCCGATCGGTTGTCATCGCGTCGAAACTGTCGACAATGGCTCCAATCCGCCCGGCAAGCGGGATTCCTTCCCCCTTGACCTTCTCGGGGTAACCGCTTCCGTCGAAATTCTCATGGTGATTGTGGATGACACAGAGGCAGGGCTGCAGCGATTTGAGCCCCTTGCAGATCTCAAAACCCCTCTGGGGGTGGGATTGCACATGGGCCCATTCTTCGGGGGTCAGCGGCCCCGGCTTGTGGAGTATTTCTTCTTTGACGCCGATCTTGCCGATATCATGAAGAAGGGCCCCCTTGCGGATATACTCCTGATCCTTATCCGAAAGCCCGATCGCCCGGGCCAGTTTCAGGGCATAAACGGCGACCCTTTCGGAATGACCGCGGGTGTAGACGTCCTTCGCCTCCAGGGCTCGTGCGAGTGAAAAGAGGATGTTCTCGCTGGAGTCCAGATCATCATACAATTCTTTCATATGCAGGAGAGACCGGACGCGCGTGGTCAACTCCAGCTTGTTATACGGCTTGATCAGAAAATCATCGGCGCCGATTTCAATCGCCTTGAGTTTGTCCGTCAATTCCCGGAGGGCGGTAACGATGATGATCGGGATGAACTGTGTGTTCTTGTCCCCCTTCAGGGTTTTGCAGACCTCGTAGCCGTTCATTCGGGGCATCATCAGATCGAGGAGGATCAGGTCCGGGTGCCAGTTTTTGACCTTTTCCAACGCCTCGATTCCGTCATAGGCGCTCTCCAGATCGTAATCGAAGGCCTTGAGCTGCATCCGAAAGAGTTCCAGATTCGCCTGATTGTCATCCACGATCAGGACACGCGGTTTACGGGTCGGAGAGAGGGTTATGAGGGGAGGGGACGGGCTGTTCTTCTGGACGGGCGACACCGGTTCCATAGGGGAGGGATCCTAACAAAATAACCTTTCTATGTCCACTTGACAAAAACTGAATTGGAGCGATGATACTCCCTCATGTTCTGGCTCCTCAAAAAGATCCTTTTCTGGACGGCCGCCGTTTTCCTGATCCTTTGGATTCTGAAAATCCCTTACGAGGGGAAACCGGTCAAAGAGCACCTCCTTGAATTTTACCGTGCCCCGTTGATCCAGGAGATTGTACGGTTTGGCCGGGAAACGGTTGGCGAACAACTGGATAAATTTTTGAACAAGGAGGGGGCTGAAAAGCCGATGGAAAACCTCAATTCGGAGGATCGCAAAAAACTGGAAGGGCTTCTGAAAAAGGAGTCGCATTGAGGTTTTTGCGGTATCTGTTGGCGGGGCTTGTCGTTGTTGTCGGGCTCGTTACCCTCAGTTGGTTGCAAGGACGGTTTGACAAGGGGGATAAACAGAGGGCGCTCCAGGCGGTTCTTCTCCAGGAGCCTGAAGCAACCGATTGCCGGGCAACAATGGTTTCCCGTTTTAAGGGGACGGTTCAGGTCGATTGTCGGGATCATTCCTGGCGTGTGAATGTGGTCAAAGGGGTTATAGGAGAATAAAATGGAAAACAATAAAGAAAAGAAATGCAAGAATGAAGGGTGCAAGAGACCCTACCGAGCCAAGGGGTATTGTACAGTTCATTACAAGAAATGGCGTCATGGGGAGCTGGCCCACCCCCGTTACAAGACCTGTGTTTCGGAAGGGTGCCGCAAACCGAGAAAATTGGGGTCTCTTTGTACGGAACATGCCGGGATCAAGACGGAAGAGGCTCCCAAAAAGGCGCCGGCTCCTGCTGCTGAAACACCCGCTACCTAAAATGACCTCGTTGTCACCCTCCCCTTTATCCCCTCCCATCGAGGGAGGGGGAGTTTTTTTGTGAGAAATCCTCTTCTTTTATATTATGAAACCGCCCTTAAGGCCTTGGGCCCCCAGCATTGGTGGCCCGGAGAGACCCCTTTTGAGGTCTGTGTCGGGGCGATCCTGACGCAAAACACCAATTGGCAAAATGTCGAAAAGGCGATCGTTAATCTGAAATCAAAAGATCTTCTTGACCCTCACCGGATTTACGCCCTCTCGCCGCGACAGCTCGCCGAACTGATCCGCCCGGCCGGGTATTTTAATATCAAGACGAAGCGGCTCAGAAATTTTCTCAAATTCTTGATCGATGAATACGAGGGAAACCTTAACCGGATGTTTGAGGAGCGTCTGGAAACTTTGAGAGAAAAACTCCTCAATGTTTCCGGGATCGGCAAGGAGACGGCCGATTCTATCCTTCTTTATGCCGGGAATAAGCCGGTTTTTGTCGTGGACGCCTATACCAAGAGGATTCTTTTACGGCATGAGATGATTGACGAAGAAGCGGACTACGACCAGGTCCAGGAGTATTTGACCTCACACCTCCCCGAAGATCGAAAGCTCTATAACGAGTTCCATGCCTTAATCGTCATGATCGGAAAAAATTTCTGCAAGACGAAGCCGGATTGTGAGAGATGTCCCCTCAAGGAATTTTTACCTAAGGCCTGACGATCGACAACACCGCCTGATCCAATTTCAGGTATTTTCTGGCGACCTCCAAAACATCCTGACGGGTGACCTCGCGGATCTTTTTGGGGTATTCGCTGAACTCCTCAAGGGGAAGGCCGTAGATCCTGTCAGTGGCGAGGAGTGCCGCTACGGAACTGTTTTTCTGGAGGTCTAGTTCGTAGTTTCCGGCAATGTAATTTTGAGACCGACCCAGCTCTTCCACGGAGACGAAATCGGTGCTGATCTTTTCCAATTCCTGTCGAATCCCGTCGATTGCCACCTCCACGTTTTTAGGATCAGTTCCCATATAAACGGAGAAGAAGCCGGGTTCAATCCCCTCCTGCGATTGCGAAGAGATGGCATAGGCCAGCCCCTTCTTGTCACGCAACTCGAGGAAAAGGCGCCCCCCTTGGCCGGCAAGAATGGAGTTCAGCACCTCCAGGGAATACCGGTCAGGGCTATTGATCCGGGTCCCCAGAAATCCAAGGACAATGTGGGCCTGTTTTTTGTCACGGCGGCTGGTTCTCTCCTGAAGATTTTTTGGGGGGGTTGGCTGGAGGGGAAGACGAAATCCAAGGTTCCCGGCCGGGAGTGATTCGAGTTTTTCCGCAAGTCTTGCCTTTAATTCTTCCGTTTGGAAATCGCCGGAAACGGCAATGACCAGGTTCCTGGCGGTCAACGTCTTCCTGTAGTGGTTTACCAACATCGGGTGAGAGAGTGAGGGGACTGTTTTGCGTGTCCCTAAACCGGGGAGGCCGTAAGGGTGTTTCGGATAAAGTTGGGCTAGGAACTCCTTGAAGGCAACCGAGGGGAGAGAATCCTCCTGGCTCTTGATTTCCGTAAGGACATTGGTCTTTTCTTTTTTAATTTCTTCTTCGGGAAAACTCGGGTGAAGGAGCAGTTCGGTAAAGAGTTGAATCCCCTCCGCCATGTGGCTCGCCAGAAACGTAGCCTTGAGCCCTAGTGTGTTGCGGCTCCCATAGGCTGAAAAACCCCCTGAAAGCGCCTCGGCCTGTTCGGAGATCTCCTGCGAGGAGCGGGTGGCTGTCCCTTTACTCCAGACAAGCGACAAGAGGTGATTAATCCCGTTATTCGTCCTATTTTCCAAACGAAGGCCGCCCAGTGAGGCGGTTCGGAGCGAGACCACCGGAACGGTCCTGTTTTCACGGAAGATCAGAGAGGCCCCATTTTTAAGTTTTTCGAGGGTGATCTGTCTTTTAGAAGAGGGGAGCCCCGTTTTTTTGTTGAAACCGTCCTGAAAGGCTGACTGCAACCGGTTTTGAGTGATTTTCTGTTTTTCAGGGAAGCAAAGGGCGGAGGTCATATTCTCCAGACGAAAGTATTTCCGGGCCGCCTCCCGGATCGCCTCCGGCGTGACCGTCTCAATCCTTTGATAATAGAGCTCTTCAAAGTGAAAGTCGCCGGTAATCCCCTCGAAGAAGCCGATTTTTCGGGCGATCCCCTCCACCGTTTCTCTCTCGTAAATAAGGGAGCTCTTGATATTCGCCTTGGCCCGCTCCAGTTCCTGAAGGGAGACCGTCTCCTTTTTGATCTGCTCCATTTCCTGGGCGATTGCTTCCGAGGCCTTGTACAGTTTTCCGTTCGGGAAAAGGGCACCGACCAGAAAGAGACAGGGGTCTTTGGGTGTGTAGGCAGAGGCATAGATGGAAGAGACCAGTTGCTTTTTTTCCTTGACCACCTGTTCCAGTCGTGAACTTTCCCCCCCGCCCAGAATATGGGAGAGGGTATCCAGAACAGGAACCTCCTCATGGAGGATTCCAGGGATGTGGAAGCCGATGTCGAGATAATTCCCCTCAATCTTCATCGGGGCCAGATGGCACCGGAAGATTTTCTGTTCCGGTTCTGGAGGGATGACGACAACCGGTGGTTTTTGGGAAGAGAGGGGAGAAAAGAGTTTTTCGATTTCTCCCAGAATTTTTTGTCTTTGAAAATCGCCGACGATGACGAGCAACATATTAGGGGCGACGTACCAGCGATGAAAAAAGTCCAGAATCTTTTCGCGGGGAAAGGAACGGACCGTCTCACGGGATCCGGCGATCGGTCGGCCGTAGGTATGGGTGGTGAACGCCTCGCGGAAGAGGTGTTCGCCGACCAGGCGGCTCGGGTTGTCTTCCGAGCGGGAGATCTCCTCCACGACCACCTCTTTTTCGCGGGCCAGCTCAGTGGCATCAAACTGGGAGTGGAGTGCGGCATCTGCCAAAATATCCAGTCCCTTGGCATAAAAACGGCTCGCCATGTTGATGTAATAGACGGTTTCATCAAAGGAGGTGTAGGCATTGATGTCGCCGCCGGCCGCCTCGACCTCTCTCGCAATCTCTCCAACCCGCCGTTTCAGGGTCCCCTTGAAAAGCATATGCTCCATAACGTGGCAGAGACCCGCTTCGTCATCAGTTTCACTGGCACTGCCCACTTTCACCCAGAGATTGAGGGAGATCACCGGGGCCTGATGATTTTCCTGCAGAAGAACTGTCAATCCGTTAGGCAAAATGGTCTTAAAAGGTTTTTGCATGAGGAACGCATAAGGACAGAAAACAACCTTGATTTCAAGCTGTAAAGTGGAATAACAATAGGGGATGTCGCTTCAAATCCTCCTTGTCCGCCACGGACAAACTGAATGGAATAAACAACAAAGGATCATGGGGCGTCTTCCGGTAGGATTGAATGCCGAGGGGCGTCGTCAGGCAAGGCTCCTGGGGACTGCTCTTAAGGAAGTTGCGATTGACCGGATCTATACGAGTCCGCTCAAGCGGGCTTGTGAGACAGCGGCCTTCCTCAAGAATGGAAGAAGGATCCGGTTGGAAAAGGCGGAGGCCCTCAAAGAGATTGAATATGGACAGTGGGTCGGCCGAACCTTTTCCGAAATCCGCTATGATCCGGCTTATCGGATTTACCATACGCAACCCTCCAGGAGCCGCGTTCCCGGGGGGGAGAGTCTTATCGCGGTCCGGAAAAGGGCCGTTGGTTTCATCGAAAGTTTGAGGAAAAAGTGGTCCAAAGGGGGAATGCTGGTGACTGTCTCCCATGCTGATGTCATCAAACTGATCCTGACCCATTACCTCAGTCTCGATATCGACAACTTCCAGAGGATCCGGATTGATAACGGCTCTCTTTCACTCCTTTTCTTTGAGGAGTCTCCACCCAAGGGTGGTTCACCCAAGGGCGGTTCATCCAGGGGCCCAAAAAGGGAAAGGGTCATTACCATCAATTCCCATCCTTATCTGGACAAGGCCTCCCAGCTCTGGATCCCAAGAAGATTGTATGGGTAAAAGGGAAAAGAGTGCGATCACTGTGGCGGCCCTGGAAAAGGCGATCCGGCGTCACAACCGGCTCTATTTTGAAAAACAGTCCCCCGAAATTTCCGATTACGCATTTGACCGGTTGGTTGAACAATTAAGAAGGTTGAGACCGGACTCTCCCCTCCTGAGCGAAATCCCGTCTGAATCAGCCCCGGGTACCAGCCGGTTTGCCGAGGTTCGACATACCTCTCCGATGTTGTCGCTGGACAAGTGTTACCGTGAGGAGGACTTAAACGATTGGATGGATAAATTTGAGGGGGAGGTTGTTGCCTCTCCCAAAGTTGACGGTTGTGCGGTGGAACTCCGTTATGACAGGGAAGGGAAACTGATTCTTGCGGCAACGCGCGGAGATGGGGTGGCGGGGGAGGAGATTACGGAAAATGCGCGGATGATCCAGGATATCCCGCAGAAGATCTCCCCTCTCCCCCTGGCGGGAGAGGGGTTGGGGGTGAGGGAGATCCGCGGCGAAATCTACATGCGTCTTTCAGTATTCAAAAATTTTAAGGACTCGTTTGCCAATCCCAGAAATCTGGCGGCCGGGGCGATTAAACAAAAGGATCCAAAAAAAACCGGTGAGTATCAACTCTCTTTTTTTGGCTACGATCTTTTGGGTGTTCCCTTTAAAACCGAATGGGAAAAGATGCAAACCCTCCGTTCACTCGCTGTTCCGGTCGTCGAAATCAAAAAGGTTCCCAGGGAAAAGAGGCAGGAGGTCTACGACGATTTTCTGGGCCATCGGGGGAGTTTCGATTTTGAGACCGACGGCGTTGTCTTTAAGGCGGACCGGATTGAGGAACAAAAGAGGCTGGGAAATACCGCCCATCACCCCCGTTACGCGATCGCCTACAAGTTCCAGGGGGATTCCGGGAAAACCGTCCTGAAAGATGTCGAGTGGAGTGTCGCACGGACCGGTGTAATCACGCCGGTCGGGATTGTCGAGCCGGTCGAGCTTTCCGGGGCGACGGTAACCCGTGTTTCTCTCCACAACTATGGCCTCATGAAACAAAAAGGGGTCCGGATCGGGGCGAAGGTCTTGATGATCCGGCGTGGTGGTGTCATACCGAATCTGGAATCGGTCATTGAGGCTGGCCGCGGTTCTGTTGTGGAGGCCCCGAAGAGATGCCCCTCGTGCGGCGCCCCGACGGAGATCCGAGACGATTTTCTCCATTGTACCAACGCCAAAAATTGTAGTCAGACGAAGGTTGGGGAATTGAAACATTTTGTCCAGGTGACGGAGATTGAGGGGTTTGGCGACAAATTAATTGAAAGACTTTATGAAAATGGTTTTGTCCAGGACCCGGCTGATTTTTATTTGCTCACCAAAGAGCAATTATTGGAGATTGAACGGATGGGGGAGGTTTTGGCGACAAAACTGATCGGGAATATCCAAGCAAAAAGGGAACTCCCGCTCGATCTTTTTCTCCGGGCGCTCGGGATTCGGGAGCTGGCCAAGCATACCTCGAAGATTCTGACAAAAGAGTTTGGGGGCTTGACGAGACTTTTTAAGGTGACGGAAGAGGAGCTCTCCGCGATCCACACCGTTGGCGAGGTGATTGCCAAAGAGGTGGTGGCGGGGTTGAAGAAAAAAAGGCCGTTGATTGAAAAATTATTGAAACACGTTCGAATCCCCTCTCCCTTGAGGGGAGAGGGTCAGGGAGAGGGTGACCGGGGCAAACCGTTTCACGGCAAGAAATTTCTTTTTACGGGCAGTCTCCTTTCCATGGAACGACGCGAGGCCGAAAAACGGGTCGAAGAAAAAGGGGGTTGGGTCGCCTCCGGCGTGACGCAAGAGCTCGATTATCTGGTGGTCGGTGATGGAGGGGGAGCCGGTTCTAAATTAGAGAAGGCCAAAAAACTTCAGGCCAAAGGGGGAAAGGTAAAGATTATTTCTGAAAAGGAGTGGAAGGAGATGGTGGGTCTATGAATCCGTCAGCTCAAACATCCGCTGGAGTGGTTTCAGGGCGGCCTTGCGGAGTTCTTCCGGCATTGTAATCTCCGGTTTCAAATCACGCAAACAAAGGTAGAGTTTTTCGAGCGTATTCTTCTTCATGTGTGGGCATTCGTTGCAGGCGCAGTGGCCGTCCGGCGGGGCAGGGATCAGCCGCTTGCGCGGCGCCATTTTTTCCATGGAGTGCAAAATCCCCGACTCAGTAACAACAATGAATTCCTCCGCAGGATCCTTTTGGACAAATTCGAGGAGTTTTGATGTTGACCCGATAAAATCGGCGTGCGCGAGCACCCGCTCTTCACACTCCGGGTGGGCGATGATCTTGGCCTTGGGATGCCGGACCTTCAGCTGGACCAGTTTTTGTTCGCTAAAGATTTCATGGACGATACAGGTCCCGTTCCAGAGGAGCATCGGGCGTTCCAGTTTTTTGATCAGGTATTGACCCAAATTCCGGTCGGGGGCAAAGAGTATCGGTCTTTCCTTTGGGATCTGACGCACAATCTTTTCCGCGTTGCTGGAAGTGCAGATAATGTCACTTTGTGCCTTGATCGCCGCCGTACAGTTGATGTAGGAGATAACAAGATGGTCCGGATGATTTTTCCGAAATTGGGCGAACTGATCGGAGGGACAGCCCTCCGCAAGCGAACAACCGGCTTCGAGGTCGGGGATCACCACCTTTTTGGAGGGGTTGAGGATCTTGGCGGTCTCTGCCATAAAATGGACCCCCGCAAAGACGATAACCTCCGCTGTTGTCTTTTCGGCCCGGCGGGCGAGCCCCAGACTGTCTTCCACAAAATCGGCCAGGTCCTGGATCTCGGATTCCTGGTAGAAGTGGGCGAGGAGGACGGCGTTCCTCTCCCTTTTCAGACGGAGGATCTCCTCTTCCAGGTTCAATGGGATTGTATGGACAGGGTTGTGTTTCATAAAACAAAATATTTCCCCCTCCCTTGATGGGAGGGGATAACTACAATGTAGACCATGGCAAAGCGACTGTCAAATGACCGAAGGACAGGGGTGCTTCACCCCCGGATTGGCACTCTCCTGGAGGAGATCATGCTCCGGTTTGATCGCCAGTTCCTCAAGACTGATCCGGTTTCTCTGGTTCATCGATACCGGTCACCGGGAGATCAGGAGGTAGTCTCTCTCATTACCGCCCTCCTCGCCTTCGGTAACGCCAAGGCGATTATCGGTTCCGTTAAGAGGATCATTGATCCGTTAGGGTCCTCTCCGAAGGAGGCCTTGATGGGGAGGCTTCCCGCCACTCTATCGCACCAAACTGGCCACCGTTGGGTCCGGACCGGGGATATCCTCCTGCTTCTGGAAATCGTGAGGGAGATCCTCGTAAAACACCATTCTTTGGAATCGTTTTTTCTGGAGGGGTTTTCGCCTCAGGATCACGACGTCGGAGCTGCCCTTCACCAGTTCTCCCGACGGATCAAGAAAATGGCTGGGAAGAGGGGAGGGACACTGGGATTCCGTTACTTCTTCCCCTCGCCGGAAGATGGGTCGGCCTGCAAGAGGCTCAATATGTGGCTCCGCTGGATAGTGAGGCCTCATGACGGAATTGACCTAGGCCTTTGGAGCCGGATTCCTCCTTCCAAACTGATTATCCCTCTGGATATTCACCTCTTTAATTTTGCCCGGCGCTACCGTTTGAGCCGTTACAAAACCCCCCACTGGAAGATGGCCTGTGAGGTCACCTCATTTTTACGACAACTGGACCCTGCCGATCCGGTCAAATACGACTTTGCGATCTGCCACTACGGGATGGAGCAGGGATGGAAATAAGCTAGCAACTCTTTGTGAAGAAGACCGAGAAAAGGCCCAAATGCAGGGTCCCTGGACAAAATCGATACTGCTGATTTTCCTGTTGTTTTTTGCCTCTTGTTCCCTTGCTGAGAAGAACGGGTCTCAAAAGTTTAAGTCTCCCTCATTTTCCCGCTTCAGCGGTCAATCCGTTCCGTACCCTCATTGGAAGGAACAATTTTTTCCTTCCCGCTTCTTGCCACGGCCGGTTTATCGGATCATCGTGGCAATATTCGGACCGGTCCTGAAGTTTTCTCACACCGGCCCTTCCAAGAGACATCCAGATGTTGTCTACAACACCGATACCGGGCATTTTTTTGTCGTCTGGCAGGAATCGGAGCTTTCCGGCGAGACAAGTATCCAGGGGGAACTCCGGTACGGGGATGGGGATCCGATCGGGCCCCCGATCCTGATCAGCCGTTCCGCCCCGCAATGCCTCCCCTCCAATTTCTTTGAAAGAATTCAACACCCGCGTTACGATTATACCCAGCTCCCACTCCCCAATCGCTGCCCCGAGAATTTTTTCCCCTCCGTGTCTTACAACCCGTCCAGCGGCTATTATATGGTTGCCTGGCAGGCGGAGATCGTGGCGGATTACCCCCGTGATTACGGTTTTGCCGTGATTCAGGCCCAAGCCTATTCCGAAGAGAACGGTGAACTCTCACCAGTCTGGACCGATTCCTCCGGCAACACTGATCCGATCGTTGTCTCCCGTTACTTTGTGGGGGTTCATGTTGCTCAAGGGACGGAGCGTCATGAGGTACAGACGGAAGAGATTGTTGCCTGGTCCTCCGCCCGACACCCCCAAGTAGAGCCGGCGACCGGCCGGAATCTTTTCCTGATCAGTTATATCACCAACAACCCGATGACGGAGAATGATTACCCCGCCTGCCGTGTGGAGGGGGAGGATGAGGAGGAACACCAGCAGATGTTTGAGGCCTGCCGGTCGCAACTGGAAGAAGAACTCGCCTATTATGGGGTTCAGGTTAGACCCCTTCAGGTAAGGGACCGAGACCGGCTGTACCCGCTCCCCCTGCCGTACCTCTTCCGGGATCCCTCCTCGGCGCGGCTCACCAATTTTTATCCTGTCCTTTCCCGTCGACAGGAAGAGGTCCCCAGTGATCCTGAATTTCTCCTGGCCTTTGAGACGATCAACCGTGATCAAACGGATGACCGCTATCTCCGGTCTGTCGCTTTTGCCGTCAATGACGAAAGTTTCAGGTTTCATGCCCCGGGGAGTTCCAATCCTGTTGCCTCCCCGCAAAAGGTAGGTGTCACACTGGCGGCCGATCCGGATGACCCGACCGATGAAACCCAGTTGAGAGAAGCCCTGTTGAAGGGGGAGATTGCGAGGGTTCACCATGCCGTTTCTTCTACCGGATATTCTTTCCCCTACAAGGTGGTTTATCGGTTCAGAGACGATTCCCGTCAAGGACTGGACGAAATCGGCGTTGATGCCGAAGGGCGTGGTTCCAATCTTGCTGTCATCCTTTATGAAGACTCGGGGATTTCGGATGAGGTACCGATCCGTAACAGTGCCCCGGTGATTGGCTTCAGCCGTGATCTTCAGGGGGGAGAGCGGCGCCACCTGCTTGTTTCGAGACAAAACGAGGCGATCAAAGGATTACTTCAAACCCCGGAGAGTTCCCCCCCTCCGGTTTCTTTCCCAATCTCTGATCCTGAGGACCGGATCAGTCTTAATGTCGATCCGGTGGTGGAGTATGCCGAACGCAAAGGTCAATTTTATGTCGTCTGGGCCCAGTTGGCGATCGATCGCTCCTCCAAGATTATGGGGCAGTATATTTCCTTAACCCCTCCGTCGCCGCAAGTGACAGTCTTTGGTTTCAAAGAGGAAGGGACCTGCCACCCCTGGTCGAGCGGGGATCCGGTGAAGGAGATCCGGCAAAACGAGGTTATTCAACTCTGTTGGGAGACTGAGAACAGCGGGGTTGTTGAGATCTCCGTGGATAATGACAGTCTCCCCCCTGCGGTTCATGACCAAGCGATTGAGGGAGATCAGCCGCTACCGGTGGTTGGGGAAGGGGATATCCGGCCCCTTCTGGAAGAGGGCGATTATATTTATACGTTGTTGGCACGGGGTCCCTTGGGGGAGGAGGTGACACGAACTCTCCCTCTCCAGGTCAATCCTTATCCGCTTCCGGTCATTCAATCCTTCACCATCAATGGGGCCAGTCAGGCGACCATCCGGAGCGGTGAATCGGTCACACTCACCTGGCAGGTTCAAGGGGAGGAAGGGGATCAGGTCCATATCCGTATTGTGGATTCCCAAGGGCGTCTGATTGTGCAAGACTCTCAGGAGCTGGAGGCCTTTGAAATAGATAGTCCACCGCAGAGCACCACTTATTCCCTGACTGCCACCGGTTTTGGGGGGAGCCCCTCTCCAAGAGACGTCTCGGTGACTGTCTCTCCTTGACGAAGGTCCCTCTAAAAGGTTAAAGCAAAAAGATTCTATGAAAGCGGTTACCCTTTTTCTTCCGGCAATTCGGGAGATGTTGGAACAAAAATCGTTCCAGGAACTCCGTCGGATGCTGGCCTACCTGGACCCGATTGATCTTGCCGACGGCTGGTCCTCGTTCAAGCCGGAAGATCAGGCGATCCTCTTTCGACTCCTGACACGCCGGCATGCCACTGTCCTCTTTGAGGAATTGGAGTCCGAAGAACAGACGGCCCTCTTAAATCACCTGAAAGATGTGGATATCCAGACCCTTGTTGCCGATTTGGATCCCGCCGAGACTTCCCAACTCTTCCGCAAACTGCCGGAGAAGATGACCAAACACCTGGCCTCGCTCATGAAACACGATTCTCTGGCAACCGCTCAACAGCTGATGAAATTTCCACCGGAAACGGCCGGCGGGCGGATGCATACCCAGGTCTTTCTGGTTCAACCGGACTGGACCGTCAAGCAGGTGATTGACAAACTCAGGACCACGGTTCGCCTGCGTCATCTGGACGATTCTTTTTTTGAAAATCTCTACGTTGTGGATTCCCAAAATCACTTTTTGGGACAGGTTCCGTTGAACGAACTGGTTGTGGCGCCGGCCGAGCTGAAGATTGCCGAGCTGGTCCATCATGCCGCGGTGACGCTGCATCCGCAGATGGATCAGGAAGAGGCCGGAAAACTGTTGAGTCATTACAAACTGGCCAATGCCCCGGTTGTTGATGAGGGGGGGAAAATCCTGGGGGTGGTGCTGGTGGGTGAGATCTATGAGATTATTGAACAGGAGACGGAGGAAGACTTTGCCAAAATGGCCGGTATGGCCAAGAGTGATTACTGGTCCCGGAAGGTTTTTGGGGCGGTTGGTTTGCGTTTCCCCTGGCTGGTGGCGACCTGCCTTGGGGAGCTGGTGGTCTCCTGGATGATCCGGGCCTTTGAGCCGACGCTTCAGAAAATTGTCGCCCTAGTAACCTTTATGCCCTTTATTGCCGCGATGGGGGGGAATGTCGGGTCACAGTCGGCAACGATCATGGTTCGTGGCTTGGCCACGGGAGAGGTCAGTCACAAGGACCGGAAGCGGGCGGTCTTGAAGGAGACAAAGGTGGGACTCTTGGTCGGCCTGATGTACGGGACGGTCTTGGGGACGATGGCCTATGTTATTTATGGGGCGGATTTTGGACACCTGTTCCCGGTCGTAGTGGGGATCGGTTTGGTGATTTCCATGACTGTTGCCGCGACCATCGGTTCCCTGGAGCCTTTCATTTTGCAGCGGTTTGGCATGGACCCGGCAACCTCCACCGGCCCGCTCATCACCACCATTACCGACCTGTTCAGCACCTTCTGCTACTTTGGACTGGCGACCTGGATTTTACTACGGTTCAATATCTAGGCGGGCAAAATAAAGAAAACAGTGCGGAGAGGGTGGGATTATTCGCACGACCGGCATTGAAATGCGTGGTGCTCAAGCGCCGTTGGGTTAAAAATCCTATCGGATTTTTAGTTTTAGAATTCGGCGTCGAACCCGTTCGCCTTCGGCTCAAGGGTTCTCATCCCCCAAAAACGTGAAAGCGGAACCCCCAAAAGGAGGTTCCGCTTTCAATCGGAGAGGGTGGGATTCGAACCCACGTACCCGGTAAAGGGTAACACGCTTTCCAAGCGTGCGCCTTCAGCCACTCGGCCACCTCTCCCACAGCATTCAGAGCCGTTTCAAAACCTCATTGGCAAGGGCAGGGGCGCTTGTCAAGCCAGGAGATTCAATCCCTAATAAATGGACCCAGGTTTTTTCTTTTACAATGGTGAATTCGGTCAATGGTTCACCGTAATGGAAAAGCTTTGGACGGTTTCCAGAATAGGCGGGTTGCAGGGGAGGGGGGTCCCACTCCGGCAGGTAATAGCGGACCGCCTTTTCAAAACTCTCCGGTGCGGTTTTATGTTGATAATCGGTTTTTCCCTCAATGAAAAAGGCGTTCGGTCCAAGGAGCAGTTGATTATCGATCGTTGGTGTCAGGTGGATTCCCAAACCATGAGCCCCCTTGTAAGGGAGGTGATAGACAGGCCTCTTGACCGGATTTTTTGACACGGCATAATAGTCACCGCGGCAGGGGCGGATTTCGTACCCTTTCAGTCCTGCCTGCTCCGCAATTTCGTCTGCAAAAAGGCCGGCACTGTTGATCGCCAGATCAAAGGGGATCTCTCCCCGCGTCGTTTGGAGCGATTGATCTTTGACCTCAAGGAGTTTGCAAGGGTTAATAATTTCGACCCCCTTGTTTTTAAGGTAGACGGCCAATGCTTTGACATAGCCGGCGGCATCGAGGACCCCCGTTGAAGGGACAAGTATCGCCCGTGTCCTGCGGAGAAACGGTTCTTCCTTTTTGACTTCGTCGGCAGAGCAAAGCCGAGGTTGAGGGATCGGCAGCTGACGGATTTTCTCAAAGAACGGCTCCAGCTCATTCTCCTGCCCCTCTTCCGGGACGACCCATTTACCACAAGGGTGGTAGGTCACTCGTAGTTTTTCGAGCCACTCATAGGTCAATCGGTTTCCCTCAATGCACACTTTTTCTTTAAAACTTCCTGTTTTGTAGAAGACACCGGAATGAATCACACCACTATTTCGGCCACTGGTATGCTCCGCGAGGAATTTTTCCTGGTCCAGGACATAAACTTCATCTCCTTTTTCGTTTAGAACGCGTGCGATATGTAGGCCGACAATGCCGGCGCCGATAATAACGGTGGTCATTTTAACCTTAATCCTCCCCTTAGGGTAAGGGGAGGTGAGGAGGGGTTACGATCTTTTGTAGTCATCCTCAAGCCGGATCACGTCATCTAACTCCGGCGTCGATACCTCAAGGACCTCACAATCTTCTGAGGCGCTCATTCGATGCTTGCAATAAGGAGGGATATGGAAGGTATCTCCCGGTTTGAGAATTATTTTTTGACGACCCTCGGTTGAACCTTTTGATTCAACCTCTAATTCCATCAAGCCTTTATTGAGTCGGATCGTTTCTTCCTTCTTTTCGTGATATTGAAAAGAGAGCCGATGCCCTTTGTTAATGAAAAGGATCTTACCGACATATCGATCGGTTTTAGCCCAAATCAACTCATGTCCCCAGGGCTTATTAATTTTTTCGGTTTTCATCAGTAGGCGTTTTGCCCCTTAAATCCTTTGAAGATGGTCAGGAGGATAATTTTGAGATCCAGGCCTAGCGACCAGTTGCGGATGTATTCAAGATCATACTCGACTCTTTTTTTCATTTTCTCCAGAGTTTCTGTTTCCCCCCGCCAGCCGTTGATCTGGGCCCAGCCTGTGATGCCAGGTTTTACTTTATGGCGAAGCATATATCCTCGCACAAGATGACGGTATTGTTCGTTGAGCTTAACGGGGTGAGGTCTCGGACCCACAATGGACATTTCCCCCCTCAGTACATTCAAAAACTGGGGTAATTCATCAATAGAGGTCTTACGCAGGAAACTTCCCACCCTCGTGACTCGAGGATCCGATTTTTTTGCTTGAATAAAACTGGCATCATCTTCACAAGTAACCATTGTCCTGAATTTGAAAACTTTGATTTCTTCTCCATGAAGTCCATAACGGGTTTGTTTGTAGAGGACCGGACCTGTTGAGGTCTTTTTAACAAGAACGGTAACAACGAGGAGGAGGGGAGCAATCAGAATAAGGATGAAACTTGATAGAACAAGATCCAGACATCTTTTTAGGGAGTCGTCAATTCCGCTAAAGGGAGTTCCAAAAAGGGCAAAGAGGGGGATTCCGTTGAGATCTTCCACGCGGGTGTGGAGAAGTTCAAAGACAAAAATATCAGGAACAAAATAAATACTCGAAGAAACATCCTGCAACTGTGCCAACAATTCCTGAACACGCTGCTCCGCTCTTAACGGGAGGGCAATATAGATACGATCAGGTTTTTCTTTACGTACGAATTCCAAAATGTCATCCAGCGAACCAAGAACAGGTTTCCCGTCTAACTCTTGCAGTCCTTTTGACCATCGATCATCAAAAAAACCAACGACGTTCATTCCGGATTCAGGGGCCTTCCTGATATGATGCAACAGCTTTAATCCAAGCCTCCCAGCTCCCACAATGACAACATGACGCAGGTTCTTCCCTTTTCGCCTGAAATGGCGAAGGGGGATTCTTATACTCAGACGTCCAAGGATAAGAACGAGAGGTGTGATCAAGGCCCACGTGACGAAAACGTCTCGTGCCAGGTACTTGGCAATACCTGTCATGTAACCCAAAAAGAGAACCAGTGAAAGGACCAACAACCAGGCAACGATAACCCGTTTGGCCTCATTAAAAAGGGGGGCCCCCCGCCAGGAACGGTAAAGATCAAAGCGGCCAAAGACTGCAAGGACAAGGAGAAAAACAAGAAAAAAGACAAGAAGATCCGTTGAAAATAAAGTGAGACTATAATATTGGGCGCAAAAATAAAGAGTTAGAATACTAATGGTCGGGTCAAAGAAGAACTGCCCCGTGGCCTCCAAAAAACCATGGTGTTTAAGAGTGTTTGAAAAAATACGCATTTTCCCCTTTAAAATGGCCTAGGCGACAAAAGAAGGCTTCTTGAACGAGGTCTGGCCACTATGAAACAATTCCCACCTGTCTTCAACAAATTTTTTGTATTGAGACCGAAAATAATCAACCGAAAATCTTAGGGCGTTTTCACGGCAATTTCTTGGGGTGATATTTTTTAATTTGTTTTCAAATAGTTGAATAGCAGTCCGAAGTGACTCGACGGTTTGCTCCTTAAAAAAAATTCCGGTCGGGAGGGGATCATCCATCCCACGAATCGTTTCAGCGGCTCCTCCTTCTCCAAAGGCAATGACAGGAGTGCCACAGGCCTGGGCCTCCACGGGTGCTATGCCAAAATCCTCCTTGGCGGCAAAAATAAAGGCCTTGGCCTTTTGCATATGGGACCGAAGGCTTGAAAAGTCCTGGTACCCCAGAAGACTGATATTCTCCGTGGCCTTTGCCCGGATCTTTTTCTCTTCAGGTCCTTCCCCAATCACAATGAGTTTTTTATCTTTCATTTGGGAGAAAGCTTCGACAATGAGATCAACTCTTTTGTACGGAACAAGACGGGAGGCGGTCAGATAGAAATCCTCTTTTTCTTCCTGAAGGGAAAAATCTTCAACATTAACCGGGGGTGGGATGATAGTTGTTTCACGGCGATAGGCCTTCCAGATCCGACGGGCAATAAAGGAGGAATTGGCAATAAAATGATCAACCCCATTAGCAGTTTGCGTATCCCACAGACGCATGTGATGTAGAAGAAGTCGTGTGAAGAAACCTCGAAGCCCCCGGTCCAGACCTGTTTTGTTGAGGTACAAAGATTGAAGATCCCAAGCATAGCGCATGGGTGAGTGGACATAAGAAATATGAAGCTGATCGGGTGTTGTGATAACGCTCTTGGCAATGGCATGACTGCTTGAGAGTACAAGATTATAGGCTGTGAGGTCGAGTTGTTCGACAGCAAACGGCATCAAGGGCAAGTAGTAGCGATAAAATTTCCTTGTGAAAGGAATTTTTTGGAAAAAGGAAGTAAAAACTTTTCTATCACCAAGAATAGCTCTTTGATTAGGGGGCAATAAGTTAAAAAGCATAAAAAGATCGGCCTCTGGATAAAGAAGCAGGATCTGTTCGAGGACCTTCTCAGCGCCGGCCCATGTGGCCAGCCAGTCATGCACGATGGCAACTTTCAATGAGGGATCTCCATTTATGTTTTTAGTTTGAAATCCTCGGGTGCAATACGTGACCAATGTTCCAGTGAGCCTAAATAATTATAGTTAAAGCGAAATCCCGTATCCAGGAGCACTTTTGGGACAAGGTGTGTTGAAGTTCCTACTTTTTTGACTCTTACCGGATGAATCGGATTCTTGGAACCCAGAATGCATTGTACTATGTGGGACAGCGGTACGAGAACCCACATCGGTACCGTTAAAACGGGGGCGCTACTTCCAAGAAATTTTTTTGTTTTCTTGACAATGTATCCGATGGGCTCACAAGGGTATTCTACGTAATTGTATTTTGCAAAATCTGTTTTCTTTTCCATCATGAAAGTGAAACTCTCCAAAAGCCCGTAAATATAGCCGTAGGACTTGTAAACTGAGGCCGAGCCAGGTATGGCAAAATAACCCTTTTGAATCGCCCGAATCATTCTCAGGATATTTCCAACGTCCCCAGGCCCGTAAATAACCCCCGGGCGTACAATGAGGAGACGGCGTCCAATTTTGCCTCGTTTCCATCCTTCATGGATGAATTCAGCGGCCAGTTTTGAGGCCCCATAGGGGGTGGCTGGGCAGGGGACTGCGGTTTCTTCTGTGGCACCCTTTGTGGGTCCGTAAATGGCCATGCTACTTGTGAAAAAGATGTTATTGCATTCAATGACCTCCGCATAGTCACAAACGTGACGGGCTCCTGCCAAATTAGTCTCAAAATATTCGTGTGCTTCGTAGCCCGGCTCACGGCATATTGCGGCGAGATTGAAAATCCACTCAGGATTCTCAGGTAACAGGTCTTTTGGAATCGGTTGACGGACATCCAGTTGAAAAAAAGTAATGGATGGATTCCCCTGAAGACTCGATGGTTTCAGATCGGCAATGTAAATATGGGAAAACTTGTTATGAGAAAGCAGGTGTTTGGCCAAATGAGTGCCAATATAACCAGAACCACCGATGATCAGACAGCTAGCCATAACTTCCTTTTTCCTTATGCTAAAGGGTCCACAGTTCTTCCCAGATTCTTTTAGCTGAAGCCTGCCAGGTAAAACTTTTCGCCCTTTCAGGGCCCTTCTTTGACAGCCTCTCTCGCAATGTTGGATCCGTCAAGAGTTTTTCAATTGTCTCTATAATCTCTTTTGGTTTATCAGGATCACAGTAAAGTACGGCATCACCACAAATTTCAGGGAGAGAAGCCCTGTCAGAAGCGATAACGGGACAACCACAAGCCATCGCCTCGAGAGGAGGCAGACCGAATCCCTCATAAAAGGAGGGAAAAAGCAGACAAACTGCTTTTGAATACAAAGACCTTAACTCCGAATCGCTCACATAGCCAATATACCTTATCTGATTTGATTCCAAACCACTTTTTTTATAAATTTCTGAAGCTCTATCTCCAACAGCAACGATATTAATCCTTCGATGCTCTAACCATTCTGCAGATTGGATAATGGAGGAAAGGTTTTTGATCAACGTTGTACTACCTACAACGAGTATAAATAGTTCGTTCCCAAGATTAAATTTTTGAAACACGGTCTCATCGGGTGGTGTTGATAAAATGTGTTCATGACCTTCATAGAGAACAGACACCTTCTCTTTTTCAACAGGACAGAATGCCCCAAGTTCATCCCTGGAGAACTTGGAGACCGTACACAATTTTGCTTTTAGAGAAAGTCTTTTTAAAAGAAAGGAATGCCACGTTCTGTACAAAAAAGAATAATTCTGGGGAAAGGCAAAAACGGCGGCATCATGGATGGTGACGATCTGTTTCTTTTTGAGTAAAGGGGCTGCATTGCAAAGATTGAGCAGTACGCCATTTTTTGAAAACAGGGGCAGTTCGATCTGTTCCCACAAGTGACCTGTCAGGAAACCCACCTGTTTGATGGTAATATGTTTCAAGCTGGGCTTGTACTTTGCATTCTTGGGAATCAACAGGATTACATGGGAAGGCAAGGGGTCAGTATCGCTGAGGTCAAGGAGCCTATCCAAGGCCTTGACAATTTCTAAGGCAAAGCGTTGGACTCCTGTCACGCGATGGCTCAAAAAACGCCCATTCAAAAAGATGACTTTCAACGATTATTCTCTTGAGCTGGAAGGGTCTGCCCCTGTTTCTTTCTGTAGACGGCTATGGCGAGTCCCAAAATGATGGTAAAGGCGATCATCTGACTGGGTGTGAAAAAGCGGTGTTCTGTCATAGAGGAGAAAACATTGAACCAAAAGGCAATTTGTAAACCAAAACTAACTTCAGGATCTGGAATTTTTTTGATAAAAGACCACATAGCTTTCAGGACCAGTATGAAGAGAAAGAAGCCCACTAAGCCTGTCTCTGCAAGGATATGGAGAAACGATTCGTGGGCGTGTCCGTCATTATACATGCCTGGATGCATTGGGGTGTTAAAGTAGGCCAGATATTTGGTGCCATGAAAAATATAAGGATAGTCATTATAACTTCCAAAGCCAGTGCCAAATATTGGGGACTTAATAAACAGAAATAGAGCCCGTGGCCATAAGAAGAAAAACCTGCTGATGATATTTCCCCCCCTTGGCACGACATCCTGGAGGTAATTGAGTCCTTCACCACTATGAGTCAGGGCATTGGGATCTGGCTCATAAAACTCGTGACCAACGGCAAAAAATGAGGTTGCCATATAAAATACCATCACCATCATTAATACTTTGGCCAGAACTATGGAAGTGACGACAAACCTTGGGATTATTTTTCTTCGAAAACACCAGAAAACAAGTAACCCGCAAGCAAACCCTACTACGCTTCCTCGCGATCCTGTGAGCCAAAGGCTCAAGAGGTTTAAAAGGCTTAAAAGCAGATAAAAACGTTTTTTTGTGGCAAGGTAATAACCGATTGAAAGAGAAGATAAGAGCCCTAGATAGCCTCCTGCGGCATTATGGGCATAAAACAGAAAATGGTAATCTTCCGAATGCCTAAGCGCCAAAAATTTAAGGGTAAAGAGAAGATTAACTCCCGAGATCCAAATAATAAAAGTCTTAACGGCGCTTTTAAGGTCAAAATTAATCTTAAAAAGGGGGAGTGTTAGAAGAGGGGCAAATGTAATGAAAAAATTACCGTCTCGCCTGTAAAAATCGTAATCGAGAAAAGATTGAGGGTAATAAAGGCAAGTATTTATAAAAAAATAGGCAGTCAAGAGAAGGGTATACAGAAAAATTTTATGATGAGTGCGATAATGAAGGGCGAAAAGGGGAAAGAGAACAACGGCAGTACAGATAGAGACGCTTAAGGGAATATAATTGGTAAAACTGAAGACGAGGCTCAAAAGGCACAAAAACACAATGGCAAGAACAAGGAGACTCCTTGTTCTTGTGTAAAGGAAGGGAGGATTTGTAGATGGCATTACGAGTATCTCTTTCCCTTTCGACCTTTTAATCCGTCAATGAATCCTCTTGAGAAGTAGACCATTTTCTCCCTAGAGTCATCTTCAAAAAATGCTATTCGGATAATATCTTTGATAAAAAGGGTTGCTTCTCTTAGAAGAAGGCTTGGCTTGTGTGTCCAGTGCCGGCGGATCAAAATAAGGCGATTTCGTGTTTGGTAGTATCTTCTCATTTTATTATACTGCATCGTGTGAAATGATTTCCCAAAGAGAGTGTGTCTTTTAAGCTGACCGAGACTGTGAAGAAGAACTGCCGTACCGGTTTGAATGATTTGATAACCAAGTTTTGAAGCTCGCAGGCAGAAGTCGTAGTCTACATAATCAATGAATAAAGATTCATCATAAAAACCGATATTTTTAATATGAGAAGTCTTTACAAGATTACCGGAAGTCATTGTGACATCAATTTTGTACGGTTTTAAGCCATCCGAAGTTTTTTGATTAGCGATGATGTATTGTACACCGCTTCTTTTGTCATGATAAATAGGGGAGATAATTGCCACTTTGTCTCTATCCTTGTAGCTTTCACAGGCGCGAAGAAGGCTCTCAAAATAGCCTGTTGTAACAAGGCTGTCATCGTCAAAGGTGGCCAACCAAAGATATCCTTCACGGATAACAATCTGCGCGCCGATATTTAAGGCGGTAGCGATTCCTAAATTCTTGTCATTGTAGATGACATGAACCCCCGGCTTTTTTTCAATTTCTTTAAGATACTGGAGAGAGGGTTCCCCAGAGTTGTTATCAACGACAATAACTTTTTTCAGTTGTAATAGCAGGGCTTCAACATTGCTGATGATGGATTCTTCAGGGTTGTAAGATACAACAACCGCGCAGATTTGATTTGTAGAAATCTTCAGCATGATGGTTTAGTCAATGAGGCCGGGAAGATGTTTCAAAGGGCGGCCCCCCATGAAAAGTTTGAAGGTCAGTTTCAAAGTCATTTGGATACGATCCCACTGTCTTCTTAAGGCGAAGACGCAAAGCTTGACAAAAGTCGTGAATAAAACGGTGGGCAAGCAGTAGGGATAAAACTTCATAGTGAAAATGAAGCGGCTTCTCACCGTGAAGTAGTCCGACAGGAAGCTCTTGTCTTTTCGCTTCCTCCTTGTTCCTCCAAGTGAAATCCCTTCCTTGTGGTAGACAAGACTTTCAGGGGCATATCCTATTTCATGTTTGTTTTTGGCATTGAGCATCCAATCAAGCTCTTCGTAATAGGCGAAATAGTCCTCGTTCATCAGGCCGGCATCTAAGAGAAAAGATCTGGAAACGAGCATTGAGGCCCCAATGACGTAGTCTGTTTTTTGTAAAACACGAAACTTTTTAAGTTTTACTGGAAATTTTTTAAAGGCTCCTATGTGGTGGGAAAGGCTGAACCACTTGTTGAAACTAGCCCCTCCCAAGGCTTGAATGACATTCGGGGTGTGATAATAGAGAAGTGTTGAGCCGCATATTCCAATTGGTGGTGAGTCACTCACTTCTTTTAAGAGGTGTTGCAGGGCATCCGGGTGAATAACGGTATCATTGTTAAGTAACCAGACATGTTTGAAGTCATTACGAGCCAGGATGTAGCGAAGCTCAATATTTGTCCCTCCGGCAAATCCTAAGTCTTCTCCGGATTGTATGAGGATTAAACGGGCAGAGATTCCTTCCTCCGAGTGCCCACATTTTTCAGCTTCTTGACGGTTATATTCAATGTAGGGAATAGGCTTAGGGACGGGTGGCCATGAAAATCTTTTGAGCGATGGTGAGGCAGGGAGGATATCGAGTCGACCCTCAGCCCATGCCTTTAATTGCCCTAAAGAACCGTCGCGGGACCCATTATCGCATACAATCACGCAGTAGTCCTTGTAGGTGTTCCGGAAGACACTTTCCAAACACTCTAAGGTATCAGCCCAACCATTCCAGTTAACCAGCAATATATAGACTTTATCCATCTCTATTTATCTCTTAGATGATGAGGCAGTTCGCCACCAATCAATAGTCTCTGACAAGCCACTCTCCAGATCGTATTTTGGCTTCCATCGGACCTCATTGGCCAACCGTCCAATGTCGGCAGTTAATAAAGGAGGTTCATTTCTTGACAAGGGGCGGGTGCCAAATTTGACGAGGTTGGATCGATCCAGTTTGAGTGCTATTTGATTCACAATTTCTTTTATGCTGACAGGTGTCCCCGAAGCGATATTGACCGGGCCTCTGACTTCACTGTTCAAGAGAGCGACAAAGGCGCCAGCGACATCTTTGACGTAAAGATAATCTCTCATTTGATTGCCATCCGAACAATGGGCCGGTTCTCCTTGAAGGAGTGTCTTGATCATGGACGAAACGAGTCGATTAGGGTTCTCGTGTGGGCCGTAGAGGAAAAAAATCCTGCCCCAGGCGCTGCTGATTTTTCCCTCCGTGCAGGAATGGAGCATCTCTTGCAGGGCGTTCTTGCAGACCCCATAGGGGGAGGTTGGTTTTCGAGCTGTTGTCAATTCAGAACAAGATCCATAGTTCCAATCGTATTCAGCGCACGTTCCGGCCATCACCACCCGCCGACCTCCATTTTTAATAAAGGAAGAGAGCAGATGCAAGCTTGCCGCCACCCAACTGGAGTTGAGGCTAGAGGTCCAATACTCGCCCGGTTTGGCATACCAAGCGAGGTGAAGGAGATGGGAGGGACTGACCGTTTTGATTATGTCCTGAATTTCATGACAGTTTAGCAGGTCGGCCTTGTGCCACTGTACCGATTTGTCGGCAGGGACAGTTGACGAGGCGACGGCATGGACCTCATAGTTGTTGGCAATGAGCAGGGGCAATACCTGTTTTCCAATAAAACCTGAGGCTCCAGTTAAGAGGACTTTTTTTATTGTCATTTGAAATCCGGATAGTTTTGGTCTTTGGATGATATTATTAAATCATTGACCGTCGGCCATTTAACTTTAAAGGTTGGATCGTTCCAACGAATGCCACATGCTGATTCAGGGTGATGAAGGGTCGACATTTGGTAGAAAACTTCCGCGTTATCCGTCAGTGTCTGGAAGCCATGGGAAAATCCTTCAGGGATGTAGAGCATTTTTCTATTCTCGCCTGTCAATTCAACCGAGAACCACTTTTTATAAGTTGATGATTCAGGCCTGAGATCAATGATAACGTCATAAATCCCTCCTTGGGTACACCGTACAAGCTTTGCCTCCTCATGGGGTTTCGCCTGATAATGCATCCCTCGAAGAACTCCCTTTTTTAGGTTAAAGGAAATGTTGCACTGAACAAGATCTGCGTTAAGGCCATGTTTTGAAAATTCTTCATGACACCAAGATCGGGCAAAAAAACCACGGTCATCAAAGGCAGGTTCTACCTCGACCACAAAGGCTTTTTTTAAAGGGGTCTCTATGAACTTCACGCAATAATCTCTACTTGAGGGATCGGGATGACAAATTGGCCGCCCCATTGACGGATGTGCGACTGTTGTTGGACGATCTCTTCTTTAAGATTCCACGGCAAAATTACCAGATAGTCAGGGTGTGTTTCTTTAATCTTGTCAGGATGAAAAATTGGAATATGGGTCCCTGGTAAAAACAGTCCCTGCTTGTGAGGACTCCGGTCAACGGTGTAGTCTATAAAATCAGTTTTAATCTCACAAAAATTAAGAAGGGTATTCCCCTTGGCAGGTGCGCCGTAGCCGACGATCGTTTTACCCTGTTTTTTTATCTGGGTCAGAAAGAGCAGCAGGTTGTCTTTGACCTGTTTCACCTTATTTTCGAAATTGAGGTAGGCCTCAAGGTGATCAAGCCCCGCCTTTATTTCCTTGGCTCTCAAGGCGGCCACACCTTCGGTGGGGGGTCTCTCTTTATTCTCCTTGTGAGTTCCGTAAATGCGGAGCGAACCGCCATGTGTCGGTAGCTCTTCGACATCAAATAAGACGAGATTGTGGGCCGCAAATATTTTCTGGACCGTCAAAAATGAAAAATATGAGAAGTGCTCATGATAAATTGTATCAAACTGGTTTTGATTGATGAGTTGAAGCAGGTGGGGGAATTCAAATGTAAAGAGACCTGTTTTTTTAAGAACGATTCGAACCCCTTCCACAAAATCGTTGAGGGAGGGGACATGGGCCAGGACGTTATTCCCAAGCACCAGATCGGCCTGTTTCCCGTCGACTGTCAGCTCTTGGGCTGTTTGAGTTCCAAAGAACTTGACCCAAGTATTAATCCCTTTTTCTTGAGCTACCCGGGCAATGTTCGCGGCCGGCTCAATCCCTAAAACAGGGATACTTCTTTGTTTGAAATATTGAAGTAAATAACCATCATTGCTGGCAATCTCGATGACCTGAGAATGATTGTTCAGGCCAAAACGTTTTGTTATCGATTCAACGTATTTTTTGGCATGTTGCAGCCAGCTTTCAGAATAGGAAGAAAAGTAGGCATAGTCGCTGAAAATCGCCTCCGGGGTTTCAAACTCCTCTAATTGAACGAGCAGACAATTTTTGCAGACATAGGTATGAAGCGGGTAGACCGATTCGGTTTTATTGAGTTGCTCTTTTGTCAAATAGGAATTCGAGAGTGGGGACAACCCCAAGTTACAAAAAGTATCCGTTAAGGGAGTTTTACAAAAACGGCACTCACTCTTTTTGAATTTTTTTGAAGGAGGCATATTTTATCTTAGGAGAGGAGTTGAAAACGTTCAATCTGCTCTTCGGTGACCTGCCTCATCGGTTTGTTTTCCTTGAAAGCTCGGTACCATTCAACGGTCCATTCCAAAGCGGTTGCGAGCGGGAGCTTAGGCAACCAGCCGAGTTGTTGTCTTGCCTTGGAGGAATCTAACTTAAGGAGTGTTGCTTCATGGGGATGGGGCGTTTTGTCAAACTCCCACTGGGCTTTTTGGCCCCAAAGGTTAGTCAGGGCTGTGGCTATCTTCTTGACAGGCCAGACGCCTTCATCATCAGGACCAAAATTCCATCCCTGGGTATACTTTTTTCCGCCCTCCCACAATCGCTCGATAAGCGTCGTATAACCATTGAGAAGATCAAGAACGTATTGCCAGGGACGAATAGCCTCCGGGCTCCGGATGAAAGCCTGTTTTTGTTGCATGAAGGATGTGAGTATATCTGGAATCAGACGATCTTTCCCCCAATCACCTCCCCCAAGGACATTGCCGGCCCTAGCACTGGCGATCGCTGTTTTCTGATGGGACGGACCCTCACCAAAAAAGGAATTGCGGTAGGCCGCTGTGACAAGTTCGGCACACCCCTTGCTATTGGAATAAGGGTCGTGACCGCCCATCGGTTCATCTTCCTGATACCCTTGTGGGCGTTCCTTGTTTTCATAGCACTTATCGCTGGTGACGACGAGAACGACCTTTGTTTCTTTGCAGTGTCGGACAGCTTCAAGAATATTAATGGTGCCCATGACGTTGGTAGCATAAGTTTCAACCGGGTGAGTGTAAGAAAGACGCACTAGCGACTGGGCGGCCATATGGATAACGATCTCAGGTTTTTTCTCCGTGAGGGTCTTCATGAGACGATCCAAATCTCGCACATCTCCCTCCAATGAAACCATCCCACTGGAGATTTGAGCCACCTCAAATAAGCTGGGATCGCTCGGGGGTTGAAGAGAATAACCGGTAAGATTGGCCCCTAATCTTTGTAGCCACAGCGAGAGCCAACTCCCTTTAAAGCCGGTATGGCCTGTGAGGAAGACCTTTTTCCCTTTCCAGAATGAAGGGCTCATTTCCAGACCTTCCAGGGGGCATCTCCAGTATCCCAGAGGTCTTCAAGGAGTTTTTTGTCACGCATGGTATCCATCATCTGCCAGAAGCCGGTGTGCTTGTAGCCTGCCAGCTGTTTTTCATTGGCGAGTCGTTCCATGGGGGTTTTCTCCCATGTTGTTTGATCCCCATCGATGTAGTCAATGACCTTGGGAGAAAGGACAAAGAAGCCTCCATTGATCCATCCGCCGTCTCCCCGCGGCTTTTCAGTAAAACCGGTCACTTTTTCTTTTTCCAGATTTAGCGAACCGAAACGACCCGGAGGCGTAATGGCAGTGACGGTTGCCAACACTTTTTGGCTTCGGTGGAAATTGATAAGCTCCTTGATGCTGACATTGGCAACCCCATCTCCATAGGTAAAGCAGAAATCTTCATCTTTGAGATAGTCCTTAACTCGTTTGAGGCGTCCTCCGGTCATCGTTTCCTCACCCGTATCAACGAGGGTGACATGCCAGGGTTCGGCATTGTTCTGGTGGATATTCACTTTGTTGTTTGACAAGTCAAACGTGACGTCGGACGTGTGCAGGAAATAGTTCGCGAAGTATTCCTTAATCATGTAACCCTTGTAGCCACAGCAAATAACAAAGTCATGAAGGCCATAAGCAGAGTAGATCTTCATGATATGCCACAAAATCGGCTTTCCACCGATTTCGATCATCGGTTTTGGTTTAAGCGAGGTTTCTTCGCTAAGGCGTGTTCCATAACCCCCTGCAAGGATGACAGTTTTCATAGGTTTCAGAGGCTATTCTTAATTACCAGGTTATGTCAAATTTTAATAGGGGAGGCCAAGCTGAAGGGATTAAACCCCCTTTTCTTGAAATAAAGGGCCAGCGAGGAGGTTACCATCAATTCAGAAATGACAACGGCCCAGGCCATCCCCAGATGGGCAAAGCGAGGAGTCAAAATAACAACAAGTGCCAGGTTTAAAAGGCCGGCAGAAAGGATGATTTTGTTAAATACGTTCTCGAGGTGTAGTGGAATCATCCATTGAATCCCCATTACATCACTCAAGGCAGTCAGAGGGGGAAGGAGGGCCAGGATTTGAAGAACCTGGACGGCAGGGCCAAATTGTTTGCCGAGCGCGATGGGGATGATGACAGGCGCTGCGAGGAACAAGAAAGCTCCCATCAGAAGCCCGCTGGAACCCATCAAAAGCATTCCGTAATGGCTCATTTTAGAGGCTTTTTCTGAAGCAATGGAAACAAGGTGGCTTAAACGGGTAAAAAAGATCTGACTGATCGGACTCAGAAGCCCAATTCCAGCCCTACAGATTTTTTCAGCCCCCGCATAATAACCAACAAACTGAAGTGGGACGAAAAGCCCCAAGACAAAAGCATTGCCGACGGTGTAGAGACTGACCGCCCCTCGATAAATAAAGAGGGCCCAGCCCATTTTGTATGATTGAACAATTTGGCCCAGGGAAGGAACCCGGAAGGGCATTTTTTGGTAAGCCAAAACTGTTGTTGAGACTGCGGAGATGAGGGCCATGGTTGCCTGAATAACAAGAACCTTCCAGGCATCTTCTTTGACTCGCACGAACATAAAAATGCCACCAAGGGCGATCATCCGACTACTGATTTCAAAAATGGCAACTGCTCTGAGTTGTTCCAATCCTTGATAATACCAGATCATGTTAAAAGGATGGGCAATGGCCAGAAATAGCGCCCCCCACAGGTAAAGAGGATCTGCCCCAAAGGAAGGGATGAGCAGGAAAAGGGGAGAGAGGAGAAGGGCGAGGGCGCTGATCCCCATTTTGGCCCCCAAGATTCCCGCCAAGGTTTCTGATCGGGCAACAGGGTTTTCACGATACTGGGCCACTTCACGGGTCCCCGAATAATTGAATCCGTATTCGACGATGAGGGCGATATACATGGCGAACGATTGGGAAAAGGCGATAAACCCCCATCCGTCCGGTCCTAAAACACGCACCAAATAGGGGATGACGAAGAGGGGAAAGAGATACAGAAGTACGTTGATCCCTTGAAGGGTCATTAAGTTCTTAAAAAATCGGGTCTGGATCACCTTGATCATTCTTGTAATCGGGAGCTAATCCTAAGAGGATTCTTTGAGTCTAGGCTTGGATTACTTCTTATCTCCCGATGCCGAGGTAGCGAAATCCTGCCCTGATAAGGCGTTCTTTGTCGAGGAAGTTACGACCATCCAGTAAGAGAGGTTGCCGCATCTTTTTTGAGATATTTTCCCAGTTCAAATCACGATATTCAGGCCACTCCGTAGCTAAGATAATGGCATCAGCATTTTGTGCGACCTCTTCAGCCTCGGTTTGAAACGAAAGATTAAGATCGGGGTACTGTTCACGGGCACAATCCATAGCGACAGGGTCGTGGACCCTGAGGGTCACACCTCTTTCGATAAGACGCTTGGCGATATCGAGTGCGGCTGATTCGCGCAGGTCATCGGTTTGTGGTTTAAAAGCGAGCCCAAGAATACCGATCGTTTTTCCCTTGAGAATTTTCAGTTCGTGAAGCAGTTTTTCAACGACCCGTTCCCTTTGACGGTTGTTGATCTCGCGGGAGGCCCTTATCGTATGCATCGGAATGCCGTACTCACGTGCTGTGGCCTCCAGTGCGGCAGTATCCTTGCCAAAACAGGACCCACCCCATCCGATCCCGGCCTGAAGAAATCGGGCCCCGATTCTCTTATCAAGTCCAATAGCCTTGGCGATCTCAGTGATATTGGCGCCGACCCGCTCCGCCAATTCACCAATTTCATTAATAAAGCTTATTTTCAGCGCCAGAAATGAGTTAGCCGCATATTTTATAAGCTCTGCCGAAGCGAGATTTGTTGTAATAAAGGGAATAGCACTTAATCCTTCGGGTCGAGGTAAAAAATTGGGAGCTGTGAATGTCTGTTCAAGAACAGGTTTGTAGAGGGCATACAGTGTTTCAAGGGCCTGACCATTGTCTGAACCAACAACAACCCTGTCCGGGTAAAGGGCGTCGTGCAGGGCCGCCCCCTCTCGGAGAAATTCAGGATTGGAGGCCACGGCAAACGAATGCTTGGTCCCGTTTTCTGACAATGCCTCAGAGATGAGGGCCTCGACCCAATTGCCGCTCCCTATTGGCACGGTCGACTTGTTAACGACCACGGTTCGGCTATTCAGATATTTCCCGATGGTTCGAGCCGCCTCACGAACAAAGCTGAGGTCAGGACTCCCATCCGAAAGGCTAGGGGTACCCACAGTGATAAAAATGGCATCGGCGTCGGCAACGGCCTCTTTAGGTTCTGTCGTGAAGTGAATCTTTTTGGATGTCAATGACAACATTTGTTTAAGTCCAGGTTCGTAGAAGGGGAGAGAGGCCTTTTTTAGCTTTTCAATCTTCTTTTCATCAATATCAAGACAGGTCACTTTGTGGCCAAGAAAATTGAAGACGACCCCTGTCGTTAATCCGACATAGCCTGTACCGATGATTGTAATATTCATAGCATTCCCTGGTTTCCTGTTTTTATCATTTGATAAAGATACTTGCCATACTGGGTTTTTTTGAGGCTCTCTGCCAAACGTTCCACCTGATCGGCGTTGATGAAATTCATACGATAGGCTATTTCTTCCAGGCAGGCTATTTTAAGACCCTGCCGTTGTTCGATGGTCTGGATAAAATTGGAGGCCTGAAGAAGAGACTCGGCCGTTCCCGTATCCAGCCAGGCATAACCGCGCCCCAGGGTTTCGACTTGAAGCTTTTTATCCCTTAAATAGTGGTTATTGACATCGGTGATTTCGAGTTCGCCGCGAGCTGAAGGTCTAAGGCCCTTGGCGATATCAACCACGCGGTTATCATAAAAATAGAGTCCTGTAACAGCGTAGTTTGATTTCGGAAGGACCGGTTTTTCCTCAATACGCAAGGCCTGCTTGTCCTTGTTAAATTCGATGACGCCATAACGCTCCGGGTCTTTAACCCAATAGGCAAAAACGGTGGCTCCTTCCTTGCGTGAGGCGGCCTTTTGAAGGTGTTCCGGCAAGCCATGACCAAAAAAGATATTGTCCCCAAGAACAAGCGCGCAACCGTCATTTTTGATGAAATCTTCCCCGATGATAAAGGCCTTGGCAATACCATCCGGTGCCGATTGTTCCGCATAGGCAAGATTCAGGCCCCACTGACTCCCATCCCTCAGGAGTTGCTTATAATGCGGAAGATCCTGGGGAGTGCTAATGACCAAGATTTCCCGGATCCTGGTCAACATGAGTGTCGAGAGGGGATAATAGACCATCGGCTTGTCGTAAACTGGAAGGAGTTGTTTTGAGATCGCATGGGTCATCGGATACAGCCGGCTCCCGTGGCCTCCCGCCAGAATGATCCCTTTCATCGGAGAGCTCCCCTCTCTCTGAGGTAGAGGTCCAGTGATTCAGACCAGTGGGGGATGGTTCCCACGCAAGAGGCTACTTTAGAATTGTTTAACACACTATATTTCGGTCTGAGGGCCTTTGTCGGGTATTCCTTGGAGGAATCACCCCTGCTTGTTGTACTTGTTGACGGTTTTACAGTGGCACGGATTCCAGCCTTTTTGATGATCTGTTTAGCAAACTCATACCAAGTGGCCTGTCCTGAATTGACGGCATGGTAAATTCCAGGTGACGCCTCCTTTTCAAGCAGAGAAGAGATCATTTTAGCGACCTCAGCAGTTGCGGTGGGAGACATGGTGATGTCATTGACCACATCCAATTCTTTCTTTTCTTTGCCGATGCGGATCATTGTTTCGACAAAGTTGCCTCCTTTTCCGCTGGATCCTGCAGTTCCAAACAGGGAGGCCACACGGAGGATGAAAGTTTGTGGACAATAATGCAATGCCAGTTGCTCTCCCATCCCCTTCGAAGAACCATAGATGTTCAAGGGCGCCGTGGGGTCTGTTTCAACGTAGGGGCGTGTCGACAAACCATCAAAGACGTAATCGGTGCTAATATGGATGAAACGGGCTTTTTTCTGTTCACAGGACTCGGCCATCTCTTTGACGGCGTGGGCGTTGATCGTGAACGCCTCCATGGCATGACTCTCGAGTTCATCCGTTTTATGATAGCTGGTGCAATTGATGAGGGCCTGAAAACCGACTTTTTCCAGAAAGGGGCGGATCGTATTAGTTTTTGAAACGTCCAGATCCTTGCGCGTAACAGGGAGCAATTCAAGGTTCCGGCCGGAGGCTTCAAAGACCTTTCGGATGTCAGTTCCCAGTTGTCCATTGGCACCAAGAAGAAGTATTTTCATTGGATGTCGATGATGCCCCCGTACATCTCCACCTCTTTAATGATTCGGTGCCACTTGACCAGGTCCTGATACCAGTTCAGGGTCAGTGTCTGTGTTGTTTTATCAAGTTTCCCTTCTTCGAGGGCACGATAGATTTCCAAGGCCCCCTCCTTGGCTGTGTAACAGGCCTTGAAACCCAGTTTTTCAATTTTCTTGAAGGAAACTCGGTAGGAACGATGATCCGGGTCTCCGTACCATTCGATCTGTACCGGTTTTGGGAGCATTGCCGCAACAATTTCGGCTAGTTGGCCTATTTGATAGTTGTTTTCTTCCGAGCCGACGTTGAAAATCTGTCCATTGATGAGAGAGGGCTCCGATTGAAGCATGAGGTACATAGCTTTTGTTGTGTCCTTGACGTGGACCATCGGGCGCCATTGTTTGCCATCCCTCATGAGGGGTAATTTGCCGGTTTTCCAAGCTCCGTAGGTCATACCGTTGACAGCCAAATCAAAGCGCATCCGTGGGGAATAACCATAAACAGTGGCTTGTCTCAAGACAGTGACACAAAACTTGTTATCAGCGAGAGGCAAAATGCCTCGTTCTGCCTTCTCGTTGGCCTTGGCGTAGGTAGTGAGTGGATTGGTGGGGCTTTCCTCACTGGCAATAACCCCCTCTTTTTGGAAGCCGTAGAGGCTACAGGAAGAGGGGAGGATATAGCGTTTAACCCCCATTTTCTTTGCCAGTTGTGCTGTATGGACGCGGGATTCATAATTCACCTGCATGGTCGCTTTTTGAAAAAGCTCCCCGCTTGGGTCATTCGAGAGAGCCACCAGATCAATAACACAGTCCACACCCTCTAAGGTTTTTTCCGTTATTTTTCGACTATCTTCTCTGATGACCTCGATTCGCTCCTCTTTTGGCAGGAGGTTGTTCCCAAAGAAATACCGGTCCAGTGCGCGAACCCGATACCCTTCTTCCAGAAGAAGCGGAACAAGGGTTGTTCCGATATAGCCGCCGGCTCCGGTAACTAAAACTCGTTCCATAGATTAATCTCTTGGTTTGTATTCAAAAAGATCCTTGAGATTCCGCAAGCGAGGATGAACCTTGTCCTTATCCGAAAGAACCGCTTCTTTTCCGGTGACAGGCCACTCAATGGCCAGATCCGGATCATTCCACAAAAGTCCTTTGTCATGAGTGGGAGAATAATAATTGGTGACTTTATAGATAACTTCAGTGCTCGGTTCCAAAGTGCAAAAACCGTGGGCAAAACCAATCGGGATGAGGGCCTGATTCCCTTGATCGGCACTCAGAACCATTGAGACATGTTTTCCAAAGGTGGGAGAGTTTTTACGTATATCGACAGCAACATCGAATATGGATCCTTTAATGACTCGAATGAGTTTATCCAATGCAAAAGGAGGGGTTTGAAAATGGAGGCCACGAATAGTCCCTTTTTCTGCTGATAATGAGTGGTTGTCTTGAATAAAATCAAGACGGACTCCCCAATTCTCAAACACCTTCTTGTTATAGGTTTCTGAGAAAAAACCACGGTGGTCCGCAAATTTCTTAGGAACAAAGATTTTTACTTCTGGAATAGCGGTCTCAACGACTTTCATGATGGCTGTTAAATCCTCGGCCCCTGTTGATATCGGTTCAAGATTTTTAAGGCAAGAGCTTTTAACGGTCCTTTTCCCTAAAATAATCAATAGTTTGAAGCAGTCCCTGACGGAGGGGGATCTTTGGTTCCCAACCCAAGAGCTGTTTTGCCAAGCGAATGTCCGGCTGGCGTCTCTTGGGGTCATCCTGGGGAAGAGTAGAAAAGACAACCCGAGAACGGCTTTTCGTTAATTCCTTAACAATATTAGCTAGTTCAAGAACCGTATATTCATCGGGGTTCCCCAGATTGACGGGGTCATGATATTCCTTGGCCATGAGGCGTATGATCCCTTCGATCAGGTCATCAATATATTGCAGGCTCCGTGTCTGCTTTCCACTCCCATAAACCGTCAAGGGTTCCCCTTGGAGTGCCTGATTGATGAAATTGGTGACAACCCGTCCATCGTTAGCGTCCATGGAGGGACCGTAGGTATTAAAGATCCGTATCAGCCTTGTGGAAACCTTGTGGTAACGATGGTAGGCCATGACCAGCGCCTCGGCGTATCGTTTCCCCTCATCATAAACGGATCGGGGCCCTGTTGAACTTACATTTCCTTTGTATGATTCTGGTTGCGGGTGTATTTCCGGATCACCATAGATCTCACTTGTGCTGGCCAGAAAAAAGCGAGCCCCCATTTTTTTAGCAGATTCCAAAAGGTGAAAAGTCCCCTCGCCATTCACCCGCAGGGTTTCAACAGGCCTGTCCAGATACTTGGGAGGAGAAGCAGGGCTGGCAAAGTGCATGACCCAGTCGAAGGACCTAGGGAGATTCAAGGCGGGTATGACGTCTTTCTGCAAAAAATCGAATTTTGGTTCTTTCTTGAGTGGAGCCACGTTTTGCAGGCTTCCTGTCACAAGGTTATCGATACCGACCACTTCGTAGCCTTCGTGAAGAAGGCGTCTGGCCAAGTGACTTCCTATAAATCCTGCGGCTCCTGTTAACAAGACCCGTCCTGTTTTCTTATTGTTCATAAACACCTTTCTCTGCCAGTTGAGTGATAGCTCTGGCAAATGCCTCTTCTCCATGATTTTTCTGATACACCTTTTGCATGGCCAGAATCTTATCCCTGATAAAAGAGCTTTCGGCAACCTGGATGATCCTGGAAATTATTTCCCCCCCCGCAAAGTTATCGTACCAATTCATAATTAATTCGCCAAGATCATGTTTTGTCAATTCACTGGCCATCCACGTCCCATTTGAAACGAGGGTTGGCTTGCCGGCGCTTATTGCCTCAACAAAAATCCCAGAAGTTCCTTGGCTATAAGTTTTTGGATCGTAAGGGAGAAGAATGACATCGGAGACGTTGAGCCAATAGAGGTACTCCTTTTCTGTTAATGTATCCTTAATAAGCTCAATTTTAATCCCATCAGGAGATCCTGACAAAAATGAGTTGTGAGCGGCTACAAGCTTAATGTTTAAAGCTTTTGGCCCGTCTATTTTTGAGATTGCTTGAATAATCTCTAAACCCTTTGAAGTTCTGGGTCTGCCTGGCCACCAGCAAGTGACGCCAACAAGAGGACCTTGTTTTGAGAACGAGGGGAGTTCAGGATGAACATGGGGTATGGGAACCACCGCTACTTTCTCATTGAAATAAGCGGAGAGGGAATGCGCTAACAAGTGACTGTCCGTTAACAACCTTATTTTTTCTGGAGAGAGGATTTTTTTCAGTATTTGATTGAGGTATTTGTAGGGAAGACCATGAAGGCGCAACTGTGCCGGCTCATATCTGTAGAGAAGCCATAGTGACAACCCTTTTTTCCTGGCTGTCAAAAAAAGAATCAAGGTAAGAATAAACAGAATTGAAGAAGAAAAAGACTCTAGAAATATAATTGTGCTTTCCATTTTTTTCATACGTTTGAAATACGGTAAACAAAGGAGTCCAAAGGAAAAAGCTCTTTTGATCCTTAAGTAGATTTTTTTCAGATAGGGACTATTGTCATCCAGCTTCTCGGGAGGAAGAATTTTTTCCCAGTGCCTGGGAAGGTTGTCAATGTTGCAGGATAAGGGAAGCCAGACACGATAACCTAACCCAAGATGATCGGCTGCCTTTTCAACACTTTTATGATAGGCGAAATCATGCCCTGCTTCATCAAATAAAAAGGGGGCAACTGCAATTAAGAGTGTTTCTGAATTATTCGAGGTCACTTAGGAAACAAATAATTCTTTTCGTGTAAGAAACCAGTCGATTGTTTTAGACAACCCCTTTTCCATGGGGATCAGTTGAAGGTTTGGAATTAAGCGCTTCAACTTGGTGGTATCAAGACACTTCGATTTAGCACCGATGTATTTTGTTTTATCAAACTGGATCTTTTTTGAATCATACCCAACATGACGGCAGATAAGATCCGCAAAATACCGAATGGTAAATTCCTCGCCAGCACCAATATTGATTGTTTCATTTTTGGATCGTTCGGCAAGAGTGAGTAGAATTTCTACAAAATCACTGAGGTAAACAATCTCTCGTGACTGAACCCCATCTCCCCAAAGAACAACCGGCTCTCCCAACAGTTTTCCGCGAATGATTTTTCGGATAAGATCAAAAATAAAGTGCATCTGACGGCCATCCTCATGATAATCGGGGCCGTAAAGCGTCGAAGGAACAATATGAAGATAGTTAAGACCAAACTGCTTGTTGAGTGATAGAAGGCCCGTATAAAGCATCCTTTTGGTCATGGCATAGGTAAAGAGGCTCTCAATGGGGCGGCCTGCGAGGTAATTTTCCTCCTTTAAGGGAAGATTGGGGTCATAGGAACAGCTCGTTCCCATACAGACCAGTTTTGCCTGTTTTTGATGCTCATGCCACCAGGACAAAACATGAGTATTGATCTTTTGGTTAATAACCCACTGCTCACCGGGGTGATGAAGGCAAAAGTCGCCGGCCTGTGTCCAGGCGGCGAGATGGTAGATAAGATCATAGTGCTGGTCCTTAAACTGATTGAGCGATCCTTCCTGGGTAAGATCACAGTTTTTGGATCCCAGAACCGTAAGGACATTTCCCCTTTGCCTCAGTTGATTGGTGAGCGCCTTGCCTAAAAAACCGGTAGCTCCTGTTATCAGTATGTTCATCAGGAAATTTTGGGATTGACTGGAAAGTAAAATTCAACGCCCGATTGAATAAGGTGCTTATTATTGGCCAAAATTTCTTTTTTGAAATTCCAGGCCAGGACGTAGTAGATATCAGGCTGTGTTGTGACTTCATCCTCCAAAATAATCGGGATATGAGAGCCAGGGGAGTAGAGTCCTTTTCGAAGTTTGTTTTTTTCTACCAAGAAATCAATATATTGGGTCCCAATGCCAAAATAGTTAAGGAGTGTGTTTCCCTTGGCGGGGGCTCCGAAACCGTAAATTCTTTTTCCCTGTTTCTTTTTTTGTTTTAAATAGGCGATGTTTTCTGCCTTCATTTGCGTCATTCGCTGTCCTAACTGAACATACGTGTCAAGTTTATTGGCACCACTGGCGTGTTCTGCTTTTTGCAATATTTCAAGCCTTTCTGAAACAGGTCGTTTTCCATTATGTCCTACAAAAGCGATGATTGAACCTCCGTGAATGGAAGAAAAATAAGCGTCAAACAGAGCTAAGCCATGGCGGTGTAATAATACTCCCAAGTTTTCCAAATTATAATAGAGCAAGTGCTCGTGATAAATTTGATCGAAAGCTCCATTTTCAACAATATTTTTCATATACAAAAATTGGACAACAAAGATGCCATCTTCTTTTAAGAGGTGACGGATTCCCTCGGTTGCCGAATGGAGTTCTTCCAGATGAAAAAATACACCGGCAGCATTAATGACATCAAATTTTCGATTTAACTCGAGAGCTGTTTCTTGATTAAAAAACCGATTGACTGTTTCAATTCCTATCTCGTTGGCTAACTTGGCAATTTTTTGGGAAGGTTCGACCCCCAGCACCTTAAATCCAAGTGCTTTATAATGCTTCAACTGGGTTCCATCATTGGAGCCTATATCCAGTGCCGCCTTTTCTTTCTTCGATTGAAAAAAAAGTTTGTTTACCTCACTGGCAACAGAACTAAAATGATCACTGAGTGTCCGCGTAATACCTGAAAGGTAATCATAACCACAAAACATGGTTTCCTTTGGTACAGTATGGTCCAGCTGAGGAGTATGGCAGTGATGACAAAAAATAAGCCGTAGTGGATAAAAACATTCTTTTCCTACTTCTTCTTTTTTTAAGAAATTCTGACACCAGGGCTGAAGTCCTAAATCAATAGCTAACTCCAGTTCAGTAGAATCACAAATGCGGCAAAGCATCATAACAAGATCTCCTTTTTTGCGTCTAATCTATCGTTGTTTTCAACTTGTTTCTTATGTACACGGATATTCTGTTGACGTCTTTTGATCCCTTTGGTAGGCCCTATCGCATGAGAATTGTCAAGATGGAACCGCAGTGTAACCTGACTACTATCTACGATGGTCGTGGTGGGATTTTCACCTGGAATCCAAAAGACCTGCCGATTGTTGAATGGAACTTTATGTATTACAGTCCAGGCAAGGTTCGTGGGAATCATTACCATTCCGAATTTGATGAATATATTTTAGTCACCTTTGGCAATGGTGTTATGGTGTCTCGAGAGTCTGATGGTGCCCCTGAGGAATTTCTCTATTTAGGACGTGGTGATTGTGTTTATATCCCTCGTAATACACCCCACGCATTTCAGGCGATCACAGAGTGTACCATTGCCAGTTTTCTCACTAAGAAATGGGATGATTGTGAGGTCCCTGTTCTTCGCAAAGAATTAATCAAGGTTTAAGATTCAATTCTTTGATAGAGACAAGCCGGTTTTCCCGTGCTGAAATACGGATCGCTTCCATTACTTTTGACTGTTGTAACAAATCCTCTTCATAAGAAAAGCTTTCTTTCTTTTCTCCACGGATGACCTGACTGAATTCATCGATCATTAACTGGCTTTGGTCTACCCAGGGGATGGTGGTAATTTCTTCCCGATCATCGGCAAAGCGGACGTGAAGGATCGAATCACTATTGGGTTTGAGAGCATAGGCTCGTTGTAAATAAGCAGAAGCCTTATTTCCCCACACATGATAGGTAGAACGAAAACAATTTTCATAACCGAATCCCCCAAAGGCAGTACGATGACCAGGATAGACCAGGTAAAAGCTCCCTTGCAAATCAACACCAGTTTTTAGATCAAACTTTAAAGAAGCCATGACTCCTTCCGGTACAGATCCAAAAATCATACGGCTTGCACAAACGATGTAACAACCTGCATCATTCAAACAACCACCCCCCAAGGAGGGATCGAATCGAAATCCAGTTCTCTCTATGGCTTGTAATCCATAATTTCCCTCAAAGGAAAAAATTTCACCAAATAAACCTTCCCGCTTCCATTCTAGAATTCTTTTATGCTGTGGATGAAAGCGGAACATAAAAGCCTCCATCAAACGCAAACTTCTTTTTTTAGCCTCCTGGACCATGACTTGTGCCCTTGCAAAAGAATCAGTTGCCGATTTTTCACAAAGAACATGTTTTCCCGCCTGGATCGATTGTAAAGCCCACTCCGGATGCAATCGGATTGGCAAGGAAATATAGATGGCTTCTACGGAAGGATTTTGTAAGACATCTTTGTAACTTCCAGAAGCACAACCAAAGGACTTACCCCATTCTTTCGCCTTTTCAAGGCTACGGCTCCCCACCATTTCCAGGCTTGCAAAATTGGAATGAAGAATCGCGGGGATTGTCTTTCGCTTCGCGACACTGGAACAGCCAATAATACCGAATTTAACTTTCACAATCAAAGTCTCCAGAGTTCATTCCACAATCTCAGAAATTTTGTTTATTTCTTCCGGAGTGACCTGTTGAGGCCGGCGATCCAGGCCTAACTGTAGATTCCAGTAGTGAGTATACTTCTTACCTTTTTTCAAGAGGTCAAAATGGTTTCCTTGCTCTATCAACCGTCCTTTTTCCAAAACAAAAATATTATCGGCATTAGAAATGGTAGACAGTCTATGAGCAACAACAATCAGAGTGCATCTTTTTTTGAGATTGTTGAGTGCTTTTTGTATGAGTTGCTCTGAATGACTGTCGAGACTACTTGTTGCCTCATCAAGGATTAAGATTTCTGGTTTTCGGAGCAAGGCACGGGCCAAGGATAATCGTTGTCTTTGCCCGCCTGAAAGGCGATAGCCCCTCTCTCCGACGATCGTTTGATACCCTTCCGGAAGTTCATCGATAAGATCATGAATTTGTGCAGCCTGTGCCGCTTCAATAATCTCTTCGTCGGTTGTTCCCTTTAAACCAAAACGGATGTTGTCAGCGATCGATTCATTAAAAATAAAGATATCTTGGCTTACAACACCCAAGATTTTTCTCCAACTGGTGAGGCTATACTCCTGAAGGTTGATGCCATCGACATAAATTTTTCCGGATGTTGGTTCATAAAGACGGACGAGTAGATCCACAAGGGATGATTTTCCAGAACCTGAAGCTCCTACAAAGGCAATAGTTGTCCCCTTAGGAATAGTTAAGGAAATATGATGAAGGGCATGTTTTCTGTCCTTCAGGTATTGTAGGGAAACGTCATTAAACTCAATCTTGTTCTCGAAACCTTGAAACTCTTTTCCATCCTTCTTTATAAATTCCTTATCCTGAGGGTCGAGAATCTCTTGAAGGCGAAGAAGGGGACCAAGATTATAGGCCGTAGTCCCGATACTGGTAATAGCCACTTGAAGACGATTCGCCATACGATAGACAACGGTTATAAATGTAAGAAGGACTGGAAGAGCCGTGAATGATCCATTGCCAAGCGCCCTAGAGCCAATGATTAAAAACAAACCAACAGCCGCAATGGTAATAATTTCATTCATTGGAGTACTTGAATAGTGCCAGAACTGGAGATGTCTCATTCCTTGGGCCATGCTTCTCAATACTTCAGAAATGGAGCCTAGGGTCATCTCCTGTCTCGCAAAGGTATGAATTTGACGAAGGGCGCTCAGGCTCTCCACTGTTTTTTTGCTGAGTTCGACAATTCGCGGGGTGAGTATCTTTGAAGAAGCCTCTATTTTTTTTATCAAGAATTTTTGCAAAAACATAAGAGGTCCGAAGATAATGAGTGCAATGAAAGTCAATTGGGGAGAAAGAATCACCATCACAACGAAGGAGGCAAGAATCGTCAGAACGGCAACGAGGAATTGATTGGCTGCCCCCATGACCGTTCCGACGGCAACAGAGGGGGACGTAGCGTATTCTATAAGATCCCCCACCTTGTAACGACTGACACAAGGAAAACTTAAACTTAAGATCTTTTTGTAAACCCGATGCTGTACGTTGATTTGAACATTGGTTGCTAAATAGTAGGTTGCTAGTTGACCAGAGTATACGAGTAAACTACGAAGGATCTGGGAACTCACCGCAAGGAGGATAAGTCCTCCGAATAATTGTGGTGCTGTAAGATTATTGATCAAAGCCAGTAAGCTTGGAAAGTTTGATAAAGGCAAGGAGGACAGATTAGGAAGGGATCCTGATTGAAGAACCTGGAGAGCGAGCACGATAATCCCAAACGAACCTCCATCAAAAATGGCTCCGATAAGATTGGCCGCAAAAGAAAGCATCAACCAGACGGGGTATTGTAGGATATCTTCGCGGATTATTGTATAAACCAGATTTTTCTTCATAATTCTATTTTAGAACTCAAGGGAATTCTTTGAGAAGGCCCGTTTTAATTAGCGCAGTTTTGAGTTTAAATTTTCCGTGTCGGTACATTTTTTTTAAAGGGTCGGGTATTCTTTTCACGACTTGGGCTCTCCATGGAGACAAAGAGCCTTCAGTCATCGATTTTCGAAATCGCCAGCCGAGACCCCGTGTGATTCTTTTGTAAAGAGGCACGGGGATGTTTAGTAACTGCCTCATTTGAACTGTGGATTCATTGATTTCATAATAGCCGTTATAATGAAGGCAGAAAAAGGGGATCTTGTTCTTGAAGAAAAAGAGGTGGGATAGGAGTTCAAGATAAAAGGTAAATGGCCTTTCATTTTTGAATGAACCGGTAGGTCTCATATAACGAGGGGAGATCTCTTTTTTGAGATTCCACCTATCATCAAAGAAATAATCGATCAGGGGCTTGTAAAAATTAACATAGTCAAGCAGGTGTTGTCTGCTTTGGAAGCCGATATAATTGCAATAGAGATCAGAGCAGTAATGGTAATCTTCGGGAATCCTCACCTGAAACAACTCTTCAACCAGGCGAAATGTTTCTTGGGTGAAAGGAAAGAATTTATGATTCCAGGCCTCGTTCTCAAAATTATGTTTCCATTCGTAGTTAATCCATCGCAGGGGGCGGTTATAGCTGGGTAAAAAGCCCCAACCAAATCGGGATAGATAACCGAAGAGACGATCCCATTCTTTGTTAAGATCAGTCACCAGCCACCCATTTTTTTCGTAAAAACGGGATGAAATCATGAAAAAGGGGTATTGACAGAAACTGTTCTTTGCTTCCGAGAGAAGAAAAGACCATTCGCCAAAATGAGCAGCGCCCGCCTCGTGTATTTCAGGATCTATTGTCTTTTCAATGACGATATTTTTGCCTTCTAGAAGGGGGGGGCAAGTTTGGTCAATCAGGTAAAAAGCATAATTTTTATCGCTCTTCAGGAACCGTGAATCAACAGGTCTCTTTCCCTGTGTATGATTGCCATGGTTAAACTTATGGTAGGTAATCAGATAGATAGTTTCAGCCATTAAATTGGATCCCCCCAATTGATGGAGACCGTTTTTGTCGACAACCAGTGGCCACGCACTTGATTTCTTACTTGAGGAGGAAAGGACTCCTCCATTTTTGAGAAAAATTCATCCCCCAAGGTGCGAATCGATTTTTCAGGGGTGGCATCACTGAGAGGAAGAGACCCAAAAGCCTGGTTTCTTTTAATTCCGTTATATTTCTTTCTAAGAATAACGCCAATGTTTCCGTTATAACATTTTAAGCAGATCTCCTGGCAGTCAAAACCGGCACAAACAAGATGATAAATGAGCATCAAAGGAGAAGTTATATTGATATGCCCGAACATGACGGTATGATCCACCTGAAAAGGAATGGTGAGTGCCAAGACCCCATTGTTATTCAGATCGTCAAAAATCTTGTCTAAGAAAATTCCTGGATTTCTCTGGTGTTCGTATATTTGACTGCACCAAATCGCATCGAATTTTTTGTCAAATTTTTGTTTTAAATAATCTTCTTTATAATCGGCTTCGTAACCGGGGGCTATTTCGATGGTTGTCACTTCTTTTCCAATATGTTGAAAAATCCTCGTGATCCTTCTTTCGTGGCTTCCCATATCGAGGACTGATTGGAAGGCAAAATGCTTGCAGAGCTTAAGCAGAGTCAGATGTGAGTAGTATACGGTTTCTTCCAGAATACTTTTTCCATTATCCACAATGAATCTTGTATCATTGCCTGACCATGGTGTTGGGGGTGCTTTTTTCAGGATAAATCTTGGGAGAACGTCCTCCTTGTCGGCATACTCTCTTCCAGTGTCAGAACAACCTTCGTAGAAGCCGCTCGATTTATGGATGGCATAGCCAAAATGTTCAGTAAGGTTCTTGATAAACAATTTCCACTTCATGGGTTTCTTCCTTATTTTTTAAATTTTCTATAAAAAAATCTAGCCCCTGGAATTTTTTTGACAATAACTATGATAATGATCCGAGCCGTATCCAGAAGACACACCTTCCAAAAATGGAGTGAGGTTAGCTTGAGATATCTTATCCGGCTTAGGGCGACACTAAGAGCTGAATAGGAAAACGTTGATAGGATTCCAGACTCCTTAAAGTTTTTACGAACGTCTTTGTGGGATTCAGAAAGAATCAGGTCAAAAAGTTTTTTGTAGACCAAACGTCTTTCGGTCCGCGATCTTGGGCGTGCTGAGTAAGAATTTGAGCTTGTCTTCCAGATTGCCAAAAGTTCCGGCGTGTAGCAGATACCATGTCTGAAGGCAATAACATGTAAAAGAAACCAGTCGCCATGCCATTTAAGCTCAGGTCTGAATTCTTTTGCCTCGACAAGAGACGAACGTTTTATAATAGAAGTATGGCCCGCAATCCAGAACCAGCGTTTCTTCATTTGTTGGACTAACTCTTCCGGCGAGAAATAACGGGGGGCCTCAACTCCAAAATCATTTTGAGACGTTAGGCCTGTTGATTCATCAAGGGTAACCGAATTAGAACAACAAAGACCTGCTTCAGGGTATTTGATGAGAAGATTCATCGATTTTTCAAGAAAAGTTGGCTTAACAAGATCATTGGAGGAGGCGCTGTAAATATAATCCCCTCGCGTTAGCTTAAACATACGTTTTGCTGCTTCCATAACTCCTTCATTACGGTCGTTTCTGTGGAGGTGAATTGTGGGGTTGTCTCGAGCCAGCTCGTTTATAATCGAAACGCTATCATCGGTAGAGCCGTCATCAATGATGATTATTTCGTCGGGAGGGTAAGACTGGTTTAACAGACTTTCCAGCTTTTTCTTGATGTATTTGCCATCGTTATAATTAGAGATTGTTACCGAAAGGGTAGGTTTATTCATAAAATATTTCTAGCTTCGATGGAATCTTTTTAGGGCACGAAACATTATTGAAGGCATTTTGGAGACGGGAAGATCATTAAATGAAAAGGCTTTTACCATTTGTCCTTCCTTTAACTTGTGTTCAGACCAGACAGAATTAGCGTTGGCAATAAAAAACCAGATACGTCCCCTTACTTTCTGAAATTTGAAGAAGTATTCCGTAGACCAAAAAAAACGGTAGGTAGGGGGAGTAATTAACAACTCCTCTTGTATTTCCCTTTCGATAGCAGATCTTGGTGTTTCATAGGCGTTTATTTTGCCGCCAAATAAAGACCACTTTCCAGGGGCTGGAATTGTTGGAATATTATCGCGTAGCTGAAGGACGAAGAGCTTGTTGAGTAAAAGTATGGCATGAACAGACTGAAGCATTGTTTAAAAGGGGGGTGAGTTGGCAGTTACCGGCTAGAGCTGCGCACAAGAAAATTATTCCCGTGTCTTCTCAGTTTGTACATGTTGATATCGGATTTTAAGGCCATGGCGAGTTGATCCCTCGAGGCCTCCTTCCACTGGTCATTGACGATGGAAAAGTTCCTGCCACTCGCGACCTCTTTTCCCTGTTCACGGAGCCACTCTATGCAATGGTAGATATCATCCATGCTGGTTCCGACACCACTTTTCATAAACTCAACGAGTTGGGGGTACTTTTTGTCAGTTTTATCCATATGTTCCAGGGTAATAAAGTGAGTCTTCGTTTTTGTCCATCCGGGACCAACGATAAAAATGTTTAAATCCTCATTTTCTGCATCGAGAAATTCACACATTTTAATAAGCATGATTTTGGAAACGGTATAAGCGGAGAAATTAACTACGGCATTATTTGTCCCGCCGCCTGCAAAAAAGACAACATCGCATATCCCTTTTGTTTTTTTCATGGGGAACAACTGATGAAGCACCCGTAACTGCTCAATGGCATTGATATGAATCGATTCACTCCATTCGTCAAAGTTGCACTTAAAAAAAGGGACATGCGGCAAGGGAGTGCAGGGACAGGAGATAAAAACATCCCAAGCTAAGTTTAATTTCTTGTACTCGCTTATCAATTGGTCGATGCTTTCCCTATTCCCCACGTCACAATGGTATAAATGGCATCCTGGGATATCTTTAAGCTGTTCCAAATTTTTCTCTGTGCGATAAGTCCCAATAATTCGATGGCCTTCTCCTGAGTATCTTTTTGCCAAGGCTGTTCCAATATCACTGGTCACAGACAAAATAAAAATAGTCTTCTTTCCTGAGCTCGTTGTCATTCTAGAACCATATCTTCTTCGAGAAGGTTAACGAACATATTTTTTTTCAACTCTCGTTGGCCGAGGAAAGGATACATGTCTTCTAGAGGTTTCGCAATCCATCGTCCATCTTGCCTAACAGTGAGTGTTATTCGGGGTACGGTTTCACAATAATCCGGGAGTTCTACAGTACAGATTGCCGGACCGTCAGGCGCCAAGAGTTTTTTAATTTTACTCTTGAGTTGGTTTGGTTTTTGAATTGAATCCATCACGAGTTTTCGTTTTTTGTTGAGAAACAATAATTCAGAGAGATCATTACCTTTTTTGTAATTGAGTCCCGTAAATCTTTTGCCAAAATATATTGATTGGAGTTGTTGTACATTATGGTTGCTGTTTCTGCTGCTAAGAATAAATATTTTAACAGGAAGTTCCAGTTCGCAAATTGTCTTGAGAGAATCAATATTTTTTTGAAACCCATTATTTTCACAGAGACAGATTATTTCCTTCCCGCTTCCTAGGCTAGCGCCCAGTGCTCCAGGAATTGAGAATCCCTGGTATTCAAGGCCGGGAGAAGAAATAATTCTTTGTCCCTTTTTTACTTTAAAGGCTTGCATGACATAATCTAGAGTAGAACCTCCATCAACTACTATAATGGCATCTTTGCTGAGAAGACCACTCAAGGCCTCAACAAAATGGTAAGGGTTAATCTCATAATCTTTTGTGGCCAAATTATAATCGTGATGAGGGGGGTATTTTTTCTTCCAGTATTGGCATTTTGAGATCCATGCATCGTACTGAAAACTTTTCAATTGATTTAAGTATTGTCCCATCTCATTGAGGAATTCTTTGGCGTCAGCATTGATTTGCAGGTCAGCGTGAACCGTAGGTTTCTTCAATTCATCAGGATCAATATCGATTAATATCTTGAAAGCTTTACGGGCGAAGGCTTTGTAGGTTCTTCCTACAAGAGGAAGTGATAGGCGAGCCCCAATGGTTATTAAAAGATCACAATTTTGGATGATGAAATTTGCCGACCTTTGTCCATAGGTACCAGGGCATCCAAAATAATTGGTGAAATCCTCTGGAACAAGATCAATTCCTCTCCGACTTACGAGAAGAGGGACCGAAAGAGATCTGATAAGTCTGTAAAGTTCTTGTTCTGCTTTCGCTGCCCTAACGCCGTAACCGGCCAATATCACAGGTCTAGAGCTGGATTGTAATAGATCCAGAATCCTTTTTATATTGTCTTGCAGGTTATTGGAAAATTTGTAGATTGCAGACTTGTTTTGCTTTAATGAGGAAAGTTCTGACTCATCTATGTTGGTTCCAAGGATATCTATTGGGATGTCAAGCCATGCAGGCCCCTGTCTTCCTTCTAAGGCAGAGGTGATAGCCTGCTCAAGGTCTTCTTTAATACAGGATGCCTCCGAAACAACTTTAGCGTACTTGGTGATAGGGCGCACTATATTGACGATATCTATTTCCTTGTTGGCTAATTGCCGGATCTTCTGGTTTGCGGGCATGTCCAGATTACTTGATCTCGATTGGGCAGATATGATGAGAAGGGGCGTGGAGTCAATCCATGTGTTTGCAAGTCCTGTTAGGGTATTCATTGCAGAAGAACCAGAAGAAACGACAACAACTGCCAGTTTGCCGGTGAGTTTGGTATAAGCTTCACCGGCCAGCATGGCGGTATTTTCCGTACTACAACAAAGAGATTGAAGGTCTGTGTCACGTACAATGGCATCTACAAGGTGGGCATTAATGGTATCAACAACAAAGAAGAAATTTTTAATCCCCCTTTTCTTCAGGAAGGAAACTATGAAATCTGAGAGTCGTAGTGTAAGATCACTTTTCTTGACGATAATAATCTCGATAGGTTCTCGAAGTTGAATAAGATGTTTTTGGCCTAAAAACTCTTTCCTAGAAATAGAATCACCAACACCCAACAAAACCTTACCCACCCTATCCGTTATTTCCCCTTTGAGAAGAACGATGAGGTCCCAATCTCCCTGGGTATGCTTGGTAAATGATTCTAGGCAATCGATCTTGTGTAATTCGATACCGGAGGGACCGAATCGCTTCTTTATGTTATAGTAAATGTTGGAGTCTATAAAGGAAATATAGTTGTAATTGTGTAGATTAATCGAAAGGTTGCTTAACCCCTCATACCCTAATTTTTCTCTGCCGTAGTCATCGACGGCCCTGACCAAGTCTCTTTTGTTGACCGGAGTTTCAATTTCCATGACAAAGGTGCCGTTATCAGAAATTGATTTTGTACGGTGAAAAACATTATTTCCATAAACCATTCCCTTACCAGCCTCACGGAGGTATTCTCCCTCTGCGGTTGAACAAACAGCCTTCCCAGAGAGTACAGTGATTGAGGTTTTTTTTGAGAGGTGGGCATGAAGAGATGTCTGATAATCCTTCTGAATGTACAGGATCCAGACAGCTACAGTATCATTTTGATAAATAAGATACTCATACCCCCATGGTTTTCTCACAACTCCCTTTGAGTAGTCAAAAAAATCATTCGACAGCTGACTTTTATCAAATATTGTTTTGTTAAGAAGGATATGATCATGAGGAGATGGTTCTGCCTTTCTAATAATTATATCAGAACTGTATTTTAGTTTTTTTTCGCCGGACATGGTTTTAATCAGGTGATCAGGTTTTGTATAATTTCAAGAGTTGCTAAATCAGAAAAGCGATCGATGATGAAATCAGCCTCTTTTAAGAAAGATTTATCTTGAGTTGATGCTATTGCAATACATAAAGCACCAGCGCTTTTGGCGGCTTGAATTCCTATAAGGGCATTTTCAACAACGATTGATTCGTGAGGCAAAATAGAAAGCTCCCGCATCGCTTTTAGATAGGGATCTGGATACGGCTTTCCCCTCTCTACCTTGTCACCTGTTACAATGACATCAAACATGTTGAGAAACTGATGCGGTGTGGTATCAAACAATCTCTGACGGCTTCCAGCAGAGACAATAGCCATTTGTATTCTACTTCTCTTTAAGGCTGTTATCAGTGGAACTACCCCGGGGTAATTGTTGAATTTAAAATCTTTTTTAAAAAGTGCCTCTTTTGTTAGAATAACGTCGGACGAATCGATGTTGCTGATGCCATATTTGGTAGTTATGATTCTAACGATTTCATCAAGTTGAACCCCCTCTAAGGGGAAATAATCTTCTCTTTGTAAAGAGATTCCGTATTTTTTGAAAGCCCCGTACCAAGCCTGATAATTGTATTCCATGGTGTCGGCCAAGACACCATCGAAATCGAAAAGCACGGCTTTAACAATTGTCACGAGTATGGTTTTTACTCTAAACCTGCCACGTGAGGATCGGCTTCTTTTTTAAATTTGAACCAAGGAATCTCTTTCACCCGGCAGTACGAGTTTAACCCAGAAGCATGGGCGCGAACAACCGCCAAAAGATAATTAATGTCATTCCCCTTTCTTTCCTCTTTGTAAGAGGATTCAAATTCCAAAATACAAGGCTCTTTTAAAATCTCAACGCCATTTTTATTTTTCAATAAAGCATTAAAATACTCTAAAAGATTATATTCAAATTCCACATGAAACGGGACACGGCTTTTATTTAGTGGAGAAACCGCTTCCTGATACGAACAGACCTCTCTCACCAAAGGAACTTCATCACCGTGCCCCTTCTCAACGACAAACTCAACTGTTAAGTTTTTCAATTCACGATGAAAATCTTCCTCACCGTGATAAGCTGCAAGAAAACAGATCTCGTGAGGTTCCCAGTGATACTCTGGATATCCCTCAAACGAAAGCATGTTGTCATCACCACGCAGAATTGAATCTGTATTACGATCGAGTTCTTTAAGCAATTTTGCCATCATTGGCGCGCGGCCGGGAGTTCGTCCGGCCTGAATCAGATATTCGATGAAACTTTTTGGTGTAATGGCATAATGTTCCCTTAAGAATTCTATGGTATAAAAAGCCACTTTCATATTATGCAGCGCCTTTAGGAGATACCCGAAGCAAAAAGCCCGACACCAATCAGGTACCGGCATTGACCTTGTGCCAACGATAGTTTCATCCACTTCATAAACATCCCGATTGACAGTGCGCTGTCGAAGTACAGTCGATTTTGTGAAACGCGTTTCAATGCCATACTGTTCACGATATTCCGGTTCAGCCATTTCTGAATTTGGTAAGGCATTGGTAAGATAAAGGGCAAAGTGATCTGTTGGTAAAGGCGACAGGACCTTCATTAAGCCATTGGTAAACGATTCGTACGTTTCACCGGGTAATCCCAGAAGAAGTTCAGAGTAGGTCTCAATGCCGCGTTCATTATATTCCTTCTTTAATGAGGCAAAGGTCTCCAAATCAATGTTGGTGCGTTTAATGGCCTCTAAGGTGTCTTCATCGAAAGATTGCATGGACAACGTTACCATAAAACCCATTCCATTTCGACGCAAGGCATCCGCTATATCGATTGTTTTTTTACGAGAATTTTTCATCCAGTTAATCAGGATATAACGCGGGGAACCTGTCGTCTTATGTAAGTGACCCAAATATTCTGCGATCTTCAAGTCACGTTCCTTGATGCCAAAATTGGCATCAGTTGCGAAAATATAAGGAATTTCATTCTTACTCATCCAGTCCATCTCACGGACAAGGCGCTCTTCCGTGTGTATAATGACTCGACTCTGCGTGACCTGTCCCCAGTCGCAAAATGTACAGGCAAAGGGACAACCTCGATTGGTTTCCCAGATCGTACCCGTAATCTGTTCTCTATGACGGGCCAAGATTTCATCGAATATTCCGGTTAAAAATGGTGAGGGAACGAGATTCAAATCAGTAATACGTTCGCGCGGTGTAGTCTTGATATATCCACTCGGGCTTTCCTTGGAACGGAAACTTATTCCCTTAACATTGTTTAAATCTGAACCTTCCAGGAGCGCACGCAAAATTTCGACAAGGGTGATCTCCCCTTCCCCGTGAGCTAAGATATCAATAAATTCGTGTTGGGAAAGAAAATGACCAATGTCTGTTTCGTATCTGGGTATAGAGGGGCCTCCAAAAATAATGACACAATGCGGAAATCGTTCCTTGGCTTGCTTGGCCACTAGAAGGGATTGACGGATATTCCAGACATAGCCCGAAAATGCCAGAACCACAGGGTCAATCAATTCACTCACAACCTTGGCCGGTTCTTGTCTCAAGAAGTTAATGGAAGTACGGTAATGACCTTTGAGAACAGGGTCTTCCCGAACGCAAGCAGCTAAAATACCGGCCGCAAGCGGTAAGAGACAACGCTCGCCCGCCGGATTAAATTGGTTGATGTACAGATTCTTCATCAATTTTTTGTTTTATAGACCCTAAAAGTTTCCCTCATCCAGTCACCAAGATACTTGTAATGAGGGGAAGTAATTAGATTTTCGTCGGTGACATAAGGAGCATCAATGTACTTGGCACCGGCATTATTAACATCGTCCTTGATACTGTAATACCCAGAGACATTTCTTCCTTTAACGATATTTGCCGAGATCAAAAGTTGAGTTCCATGACAGATAGCGGCAATAACCTTGCCCGTCTTGTTAAAGTTTGTTATAAAATTGATTACTTCTTGGTCTTGACGTATATACTCCATAGCTTTAGCCCCGCCAGGCAAGACGAGAAGAGAGTAGTCTTTAACATCAATTCCTGTGATATCCCTGGTTGGAGTGATGGTGGTCCCAAGGATTCCCATCACTGTTTCTTTATTACGAATGGCCACATCCAGGGCAAAACCTTCCTCCTGCAGTCTATAGTAGGGATAAATAAACTCATGGTCCTGGACCTTCCTGCCGGTTATAATAAGTGCCCTTTTCATTTTGCTTTACCTCCTTGATGTTGTTGGAATAACAGAAAATATTATTGAAACGGTAGAAAACAAAGCCTACCCAGTCTAATCGGGTTCTTCCCAAAGGTCAATAATCATGTTTGAGCGCAATTCGTCACGTGATAGAAGAGGAGACATATCTTCCAGAGGACGCTGATAAGCTTTCCCCTTTTTTGTTTTTCCATAGGTAATGTAAGGGATGAGAGGCTGATGCGGGCTCATCATTATCTCACAAAGGAACGGCCCTTCTGAATGGAGTGCGGTTTTTATTTTGTTTCTTAGTTCACCATGATTGTGAATACGCTCATTGTTAATACCATAGGCCTTGGCAAGGCTGATCATATCCGGGAATGAAACTCCTCCTTCCGTGCTTGAGGCTGAATGACGGCTTTCAAACCAATCGTCTTGAGTGGTACGTACGGTCACATACCCGTTATTGTTGATCAAGAATATCTTGACGGGTAGATTGTGATGAACGATTGTTTGTAATTCCTGAAGATTCAGCTGGATACTGCCATCTCCCGTGATGCATATCGTCCGCTTTTGACCTCGCGCAAAACAAGCCCCGATACTACCAGGTAAACAATACCCCATGGGGGCGGCTCCACCGGCATGAAAGATCCTTTGACCTCTCTTGGGTTTGAAGGATTGAAAAGTTCCAGTAAAAGAAGTTCCCACACCGAGTACAATAACATCATCATTTTTCAGTTCTTCTGAGAGAACATCTGTAAAGACATATGAATTTACAAATCCTTCTTGATTATAGTATTCCGGCAAGGTCGCAGGATACCTTTTCCTCCATTCTTGGCACCTCTGTCTCCAAGGATGGTATTGTTTGATGTCTACTTTTGAATCTTTATGCAAAAGATTAACAAAGTTCTTTAAAAAATCTTTGGCGTCCATGCAGATTGTTAGATCCAAAGGAACAGTTTCTTTGGTTAATTCATTTTGATCGATATCAACAACGACTTTTTTTGCAGCGCGGGCAAAAGTTTTATAATTATGCCCAGTCAGGGAATTGGCTAATCTTGATCCGACACATAGGAGTAAATCACAGTTCTGAATAGCAAAATTGGCGTATCGTGTACCAAAGATGCCAGGGCTACCCATGTATAACGGGTCATCATCAGAGGCAATGTCTTGGATGTTCCAGGTACAGACGTACGGAATTTGTAACATTTCCAGTATTTCCAGCATTTCTTGTTCTGTTTTTGAAAGATGCACTCCCCCTCCAATGAGTAGGAGTGGCCTTTTTGATTTTTGTAATAATTGGATTAAACTTCCAATTTTATTTGATTCATCTGACCGATTTTGTTGTTCCTCAAACTCCTGTGGTGGATCAAAGCAGGGGAGGGTGTCAGGATCAACTAAGGCATTGGCAAGATCCAGCGGGAGGTCAATCCATACAGGCCCTGGCCTTTCGTGACGTGCTAAATAAAGGGCCTTTTGTAAATGATATTTTATTGTTTGACGATCACGGATTGTCACAGAATACTTTGTGATTGATCCGACAATCGCAGTAATATCCAGTCCTTGGATGTTCAGTTGTCGTATTAACTTATTTTCTGGACGATCTGAACGACTCTGCCCCGATATAAAAATGCAAGGTATAGAATCCTGCCAAGCGCAGAGGACTCCGGTGATTGCATTTGTCCCTCCCGGGCCAGTGGTAACAATGCAAGCGCCCAGGTTGCTTGTCACTCTTGAATAAGCCTCTGCCGCTATTGATGCGGCCTGCTCATGGTGAGTACAAACGTACTTAATTTGAGGATTCCGTTGGAGTGCATCTATCAGAGCCAGGTTTGCACCTCCACTAAGAACGAAAACGTGGTGCACCCCTTGAGCCACAAGACTTTGAACAATATAATCAGAAATCTTAATCTCCATGAAAAACCTTTAGGATATAGACAGTTATTACATGTTCCCTTTTACACCGACTCCAACGGCAAAAAGATAATGGCCCATCGGGTAGTACCCCGTATGCAACACCTCGTCGTTCATCGAAAACAGGAACACGTTGGCAAAATATTTGTCAAGCAACGCCTTTAATTCTTTATGGCCCTTTAGATTGATATGTTGGATTCTGCTTCTCTTAGTTGCGTATCTGTTTGCTGTAATATTGGGTGTTCCTATAATATACACCCCATCATTTTTGAGACAACGAATCGAATTGTTCATAAAACGTTTTTCAAGCGGAGCGTCAAGATGCTCTATAACATCCACCGAATAAATCCCGTCAAATTTTTTTTGAGGGATGCCATCGCAAATACTCATCTTTTTAAACTCGAGATTTTTAATTTTCCTTAACCGGTCACTGTTGTCCTTGATCAGTCGGTCATCCACATCTATCCCGAGAACATATCTGGCCCCTTGAGCTATAATAGGAATGCCAAACCCGTCTCCGCACCCAATTTCGAGTATATCCTTTTTACCCTGCAACATCTTGGCGCAGAATTTGTATCGGGCGAGAACGAAACACATATGCTTAGGGTCATTTAACAGGCTATAAGAGGTCCAAGGACCAAGCTTCATAGTCTCCGTATCAAACTGGTAAGAACTCGCTATTTTGAATGCTTCTTTCTGAGACAACTTCTTCATGAAGCCTCCCTTTGTTTTAAAAAATGATAAAGTCTTTGTGCACCTGGAATTCTTTTGAGCACGGCCTTAATGACGGATCTTATGATTGCTTCTAGAAAAGGCCAGTTCAGAAACCGGTAAAATCTAGGCGAACTGAAAGTTGTAATGAATGCAAAATAGAAGAATGTTGAAAGAATCCCAGAACGTTTAAAGAAGGGAAGGGTGTCTCTGTATTTCTCCGAGATAATGGTTTCGAAAAGTAGCCGGTAGACCTGTTGGCGTTCCAACCAAGGTCTTGGCTTTTTGGAATAGGTGGTTGAATGCACTCTAAGCGTGGCCAACTTGCCTGGGACATAGCAAATTCCGTAGCGGAAGGCGATGACGTGAAGGGCAAACCAATCGCAGTGCCAACGGAGCTCCGGAATTAAGGTTCCAGCTTCTAAAAATACGGTTCTCCTCATTAGGGAGGTGTGCCCAGCGATCCAAAAGAAACGACGCTTCATCCTGACGACAATCTCTTCTGGTGAAAGATAGCAGGCTTCACTCACTCCCTGCCTGTTATCCGCAAAAATATTTGTGTCACCGTCAAAGGTGACAGGGTCCGAACAGCAAAGACCCGCTTTTGGATATTGAGCGAGCATTTCCATTGATTTTTCAAAGAAACCGGGAAGAATCTTGTCATCAGCTCCTGCAGAATAGACATAATCACCAGTAGCCAGGTGAAATCCTTCGTTGGCTGAAAAAATGACACCCTTGTTTTCTGAATGCCGGATAAGTTGAATAACAGGGTTCTGGGCGGCAAGGTTGGAGAGAATCTGCAAACTATTATCCGTTGAACCGTCATCAATGATGATAATTTCGAAAGCTTGATAGGACTGATGAAGGATAGCCGACAGGCACTCTTCCAGATAATGACTGTGGTTATAGTTGCAAAGAATAACAGAGAGTGAAGGCCTTGTTTTGTTATTCATTCCAGTATTCTACAGCGTGAAGTTGATCGACCAGGGTGTTTCTGAACGACGGGATATAAATAGAGTTCCATCACGATGACTCATTGGCATGTCATTGATTTTCGTGACGCGCTTCCAGTTTGTTTTTTGTGCAAAAAGATTAATCTTTATTTTATTAAAATGGTCAAAAACAGCCTTGGCATTACCTTCGTTACCAATCTCGACAAGGGCATCGGTCTTTTGCCACTGGTCGTTTTTTGTGGCCAAAAGAATTTCTTTTTCATGCCCTTCGGCATCGATCTTCATGAGATCGGCCCATTCGATGAGGGGTTCAATGGACTCTACAGTGACGGGAAACCGCTCGAGGTCACCATAGGGATTTGGCTTCGATCCTGTCAGATGGCTTCCCGTTGTGTTGCCAAGGACCCGGGTGAACTCACACGTCCCTTTGGTGCTGGAAACTGCGGCATTGATGGCTTCTACATGAGCGCACTTATTGAGCTCCAGATTTTTCCTTAATTTTTTATAGGTGTCGGGATCGGGTTCGTAAGAGCGGATTGTAAACCCACATTTACTGAGGAGTATCGAATGTAAACCGATATTGGCACCAATATCGACAACACGTTTGTAGAGATGGCGGTTGGTCCAGTAGAAGCTGAATATAATCAACTCGTCCATCCCAAACAGGTCCAATGAATCGATCGCCCCCATTCTCACATAGGGAAAGATTAATTCTCCAAATGGAGAAAAGGTTTTGGAAACACATGGTTCTGCATTGCTGAACAATCCTTCAATTTCTTTGCGCACAAAAGTTTTCAAGAGCTTGTAAACGGGAGATACCGGAGAATGCTCGCTGGTAATCCGGGGCAGGTCCAGGAATAGATTTTCTAAGGGGGTTGGCACTATTTTAGGGAAGACGCTGTTGGTTTAACAATCATGTTTTCAAAAAATTCCTTTCGACCTAGCAAAGGTTCGGCGTCCTCAATCGGTCTACCATAAACTGCTTGAGGCACGACCCGATAGGCCCCATCAATTTCCACGTTACAAAATAGTGGACCGGGGGTGTTGTAGGCTTCAGCGATTTTCTGATCGACTTCTTTGTTGGTATCTATTGTTAAAGTTTTATAACCGTAGGCTTCAGCGACCCTAACAAAATTAGGGAAGGCAAGGCCCCCTTCAACAGTTGTCGCGGCATAGCGAGAATTAAGCCATTGATCCTGAGTCTGTTGCACCATGGAATATCCATGGTTGTTAATAAGGAATATCTTGATCGGGAGATCATGTCTTAGGAGTGTAGCCAGTTCTTGGATATTCATTTGTAGCGCGCCATCTCCCACAACGCATGTTATTTGTTTTTTATCCAACGCCAGACTGGCACCCATTGAGGCCGGTAAGGCATAACCCATCGGTGTATTATTGAAGGCGCTGAAGGCCCGTTGCCCCGTTTTGAATTCAAAGGCTTGCATCATCCAAGCCACAGCGCATCCGGTATCGATGAAAAAGATCTCACCTTCAGGGGCTCTTTTTGAAAGAGTTTTTACGAAGACATAGGGGTTTAATTTTTTTTCGGCATAATAGGCCGGAGGGCATATGGGGTATTTTTCCTTCCAACCGCTGATCCTTTTCTTCCACGCGGAGAGGTCTTGAGATTTTACTGACTTAAGTTGGGAAAGGGTGAGACTTAAAAAGTCCTTGGCTTCAGCCTGTATCAACAGATCGGCAGTCAAGCCAAAAGTCCCAAATTTTTTCAACTCAAAAGGATCAATATCAACAATAATACGCTTGGCCTCCCTCGCAAAGCTGGATAAAGGGCTCCCAGCTTCATGGGTATCCAATCGAGTGCCGACGGCAAGGACAAGATCGGCATTTTGAACGGTATAGTTGCCGTATCGGGTGCCGTGGACGCCAAAGGTACCGGCGAGAAGGGGGTGGTCGGAAGGGAATAAGTCAGCAATACCCCAAGTGGGGACAATGGGGAATCCTAACTTCTCGACCAGTTTTTTTGCTTCTTCTTCGGCCTTTGATAATCGGACTCCCCATCCTAAAATTACCACCGGTCTTTTTGCCGCCTGAAGGAGCGGAAGACACTGCCCGATTTGAGCTTTGAGTTGGTTCAAGTCCTTGATCTCCGGAGTTGGGATGAAAGGTTCCAACTCATCAGTATTGATTGGTTCCCTTTGGAAATCATCGGGGATGTCGACAAGAACCGGCCCAGGTCTTCCGGTCTTTGCAATGGAAACAGCTTTTTCTAATTCGTAACGGATTTTCTTACGATCCTTTACCAAAACAGCATATTTAGTAATGGGACGGTACATGTCGACAGTATCTGTCTCCTGAAACCCTACTTGTCTTACCCCTGTGTTACCTTTGGAGCGAAATGAGGCCACCTGGCCAGTAATGTAAAGGACAGGGACCGAGTCGAAATAGGCGCAACAAACCCCTGTCATCATATTGGTGGCCCCCGGGCCACTGGTTGCCAGCGCGACGCCAAGATTACCTGTTATCCGGGAATAGGCATCAGCGGCCATTGCCCCGGCTTGTTCATGCTGAGGACAGATGAATGTAATATCAGGGTGTTTAGAAAGAGAATCAATCAGGTGGATGCAGGCCCCCCCTGTAATGGCAAAGACGTGGCGAATACCCTGTTTTGCCAGAAAATCTGCGATATAATCAGACATCTTCATATTCATAAACTTTCCTTACAAAACACGAGTTAGGTTGGAGACGTAATCTTGCAACGCTTCCTCAACAGGGGTGTATCGAAAACCTGGGACGACGCGCAAAAGGTTGGAAACATCGAAATGACGGTGTGTCAAAGGTACTTTGCGAGGCAGTTTTTCTATCGAAAAAGAGAAAGGAACAGACCGTTGGAGTATTTCAACAATTTTGGCAAAAGAGTAACTTTGACCCATGGCTAAATTATAAAGGCCGGTCGTTTTATTTTGCACGAAATGTGCGATAAGACGAACCGCATCGTTGATATAAAGATGGTCTCTTTTATCTTCACCATCACCAAAAAGACGAACACGTTTTTCCTGAAAAATGCTACGCATGAAAAGGTTAGGCCCGTACGAACCGTGGGTATCTCCAAAGCCATAAACAGGATTGAGACGAAGTATGAGTAATGGCAGGCCGGTAGTTTCTGAAACTCGATTGAGGATTCGCTCCCCGGCGTACTTGGCTAGGGCGTTAAAGCTGGATGGCTCAATGCCACTTGTCTCAGTAATAGCCTTCTCTGACAGGGGATACACGGCATCGGTACTCAAATAAATGCATTGTTCCACGGGATGTTTTTCCAGGTATTTTGCAAGATTCATCGACATGTCGAGATTGGTTTTCAACACATCAAGGGTTGCTCCTTTATCAGGAGTGAGGGCAGAGGTAAAAATCAACGTCGTTTTGTTATGGATCAGGGGGTCAAGACATGACAGAGAATCAAATCGACGGAGATCAAGGGTGGATGAAGAGAAACCATGAATATCCTTGTCATCGGACTTCAAGAAATTAAAAAGGGCTTTCCCCACGAAACCTGTGTGCCCTAAAATAATCACTCTTTGAGACGTCATTTCATTTCTCCACGGATTCCCATTTCATCGGGGCCGTTTGGAGTTTTGGGTGTGAAACCAGCATATGCCACACCAAGACTTGGAATGTCTCGGCATGGGCTGTGACAGTTTCGGCGTTGATCGTTGGGATGATAACGCAGGCATCTGCCATTTTTGCTGTAAACCCTCCGTTCCGACCAACCACTCCAGTTATTTTAGCTCCCACTGATTTTGCATACTCCACAGCTCGTACCAAGTTAACGCTGATTTTCCGTTCGATATCCCCTCCACCTACTGAAAAAACGCATATGGCGTCATTTTTGGACAAACGGCTTGTCTTTAACCACTGGGAAAAGGCTGTATCCCATCCCTCATCGTTGATCCTTGCAGTCAGCTCGGAAACGTTATCGGTAGGGGCATAGGCTTCAAAACCACAGATTTTTCGAAAGTCGTTGACGGCATGGGAGGCGTTGCCGGCACTCCCTCCAACACCGAGAAAAAACAGGCGTCCGTTGTGGGATCGAACCTCCAGGAAAAGGTCAATGATTCTTTCAATGGAAGCATGGTCGATCTTGGAAGCCACCTCCTTTGATTCCTCCAGATAACGTTTAACAAAATTTGAATTTTCTGGTTTCACCGGAGTAAAGGTTATGTGTAATGAACCGTTTTCTCAAGTCTTGAAATTTTCTGCTCCACCTGCTCACTTTGAACCGGCAGATTGCCCGAATGTTCACAGGTAATAGCGGCTCCTATCGAGCCGAGAATGGAGGCGATGACAATCTTGCCGGTCGCTTTCAGGGAGAGAGAGGCATAAGCCAAAAGGGCATCGCCACCCCCGATCGGATCAACGAGGCTATCAACAAGGCTATCCACGGTAAAAAATTCACGGGGGCCGGGTCCGGAACTTCGACAAGTGATAATTCCTCGATCCCCTAATTTGAGAATAAGATGCTTGCAGAATGCTCGGCGGAAGAGTTCGGAGGCCAATGGTCGGATGATCGAATCTTGGTCACCCAGGGCGAACCGGGCCTCTCGTTCATTAGGGGTGATGAGGTCAAAACCGGTAAAATCGAGGATATTCCCCCAGCGATTCGAGACTTGGCTGTCCGCTACTTTTAATGAATGAGGCGGAATTCCCTGGCAGAGGTATTGAATCGTTTCACGGTTAAAGATCCCGTGGCGAAAATCACTCAGCACGACAATATCAGGGCTTGAACGACGCATTGACTCAATCATTTCGTTGAGGATTTTTTTAGAAACGGGTCGGTTATCCACTCGATCCACTTGGAGCATTTTGTAATTGCTGGAGATGAAGCGCTCCTTATGGGTCGTTGGTCTTGTATGATCAACGGTTGGGTGACAAACAATCCCTGACTGGGCTAGGTCTTTCAGGACAAAATCTTTTAGGGAGTCCTTCCCCAAAACTGTTGAAAATGATACCTCGGCCCCCGCTGATTTCATATGTTTCGCGACCACGGCGGCCCCTCCTGCAAAAACGTCTGTATAGTCATGCTTCACGCTGAAAGTGGGTGATTTTGCCGTGGCCCCCAACAAAGAACAGTAGCTATAGGAATCAACAATCGTATCTCCGATGACATGAACACGCAGGCCCCTCATCGCTTTAACGGCATTGCGCAGGTCATTAAAAGTGACATCCTCAGATTGCATGAGGGCCAAAAGCTTCTCTATTTTCAGATTGGGAGGTTGGGTTTCAATCAGGGACGACGAGGAATAAACAATGTCACCCGGCGTGAACACCATTTCTCCACCATAGGACTCGAGAGCCGAAACTTCGTCTTGAGTCTTTGGTGGAACTCCATTGGTGAAATATTCGTATCCCTTGGCAAAATAATCGGGCTGGAGATATTTTATATTGTCAATGGGTGTTGGATTTGAATCAATAATGACAAAGTCGACCATCTCGAGGGCCGCCAAATTGAGGGCCCTCAACTCTTCCGGGACGTAAGGCCGATAATTCGCCTTTTCGTTGTGTTTATCAGTCGTAATACTGGCGATCAAAATATCGGCTTTTTCCTTTGCATAAGCAAGGTGGCGCAGGTGACCTGGGTGGACAATATCAAACATCCCGTGGCACATAATGACCTTTTTTGTTCGAGGTCGCGGTCCAATGAGGCTCGCCAAGTCTTGCAATGATTTGATCTTTCTGGAGTAAGCAGGCTTCATGATCTGTTTTATGCGCGCAGGGTAAAATTGGTCGGTTGTTTTTTCAAATATTCCAGGTGTTCTCTAGCCCAAATGACCACATCATTAATGCCATCTTGCAAAGGGATTTCCGGTTTCCAGCCCAAGTCCTTGGCAATGAGAGAACTGTCGAGCAGGTACTGCGCATCCTGTCCTAACCGATCAGGTGCCAGGTCGACCAACTGGTTAAAAGGGACCGATGTCTTTTCACAAATAATTTCTACAAGAGTTCTGATGGCGGTACTTTCTTTAGGACCGGCGTTATAGACTTTTCCTAAATGGCCTTTTTCGGCTATCCAATAAATGGCTCGTGATAGGTCATCAGTGTGAATATAAGACTTTCGTGCCGTGCCACCCCCCTGCAATGGAAGTTTATGACCCAGCAAGGCGCACAAGACCGCTTTAGGGATGATCCGATGAAGTTGTTGTCCGGGGCCATAGGCATTGGAAGGGCGAATAATATTGACGGGGAAGTTTTGTGACCGTGCTACAGAAAGCAGATAAAGATCGGCGGCCGCCTTGGAAGCGGAGTAAGGGGAGGAAGGACGAATAGGAGCCTCTTCAGAAGCGGGTGCTGTCACAGATCCATAGACTTCCGAACTACCCACCTGAAGCCATTTTTTAAGCCAAGGGGCACCTATGAGGGGCTCTACAACTTTAGCGAGGGCCACGGCATTTGTTTCAAAATAGCGCCAGGAGGATTTCCAACTGGCGGCACCTTCCCCTTGGGCCGCAATATTCACAACCACAGAAGGTTGTTTAGCCTTGAGCAGTTCAATCAATCTTTCAGGCTCATAGGCAATGTGGATTTGGTGGTACTCATATCGGGAATCATCGATCCCCCGGTGAAGAGAAAACGCGGGGGGCTTTTCAGGATTGCGGCCCACAGCGATAACGTAGACGTCAGGGGCCTTTAGTAGAAGATACCGTACCAGCTGAACACCGAAGACCCCGTTTCCCCCAAGAACCATGTAAGTTTTCATAAGCCCTCCTGATTGAATGACTTTAAACCAAATGAGAGGCCTGAACGGCTTTTACGTTATAATAACGGATATCGGTCATTGGATTTTTAATCTTTCCTGCGCGAAATGCATGACAAAGATCAACAACAGCATCTTCAAGGGTCCTCTTGGGAGCCCAACCGAGTTCCTTTTTTATTTTTTTTGAAGAGACATGATAGGAACGGATATCATTTGTCGATGTCATTTCGACGGCAATGGGTTGTAGTTCAGGCATTTCCCGAGAAACAATTTTTCGAACCATTTCTGCGAGTTCCTTCAGGTTAAAATTTTCATAACAGGCGTTGAATGTTTTTCCCCCAATTTGTTCAGGGGGTCGTTTCAGGAGATCGACATAAAGTTCCGCAATGTCATCGATATGGATATTGGGTCGTTTTTGAGTCCCCCCAAAAACGGTAATTTTCCGATTGTTCACCGCGTGGTTTGTAAGGATGTTGACCGTGAGATCGAGCCGCAGACGGGGAGAGTAGCCACAGACTGTTGCGGGCCTGATAATAACGGTTGTAAATTCCGGGGAGTGATATTTTAAAAGATGCGGTTCGCACATCCCCTTATATTTGTTGTAATCGGTTAGGGGGACGAGCGGATGGTCTTCCGTAACCTCAGGGGCGTCGCTGACGCCATAGACACTGGAGGTCGAAGCATAGATAAACCGTTGAACACCGCTTTTCTTCGCGATGGCAACCATCGGTTCGAAACACTCGTAATTGATGGAACGGCTTAATTCGGGGTTCAGCTCGAAGCTTGGATCATTTGAAATACAGGCCAAATGAATAACGGCATCGGCCCCCGCAAATATCATTTTTAGAAGCTCCTGATTACGGATATCTCCTTCCACAATTTCCAAATTGGGCTGGTTTTTGGGCAGAACGTCACGGCCGAACAGAAACAAATCAATGACTCGCACCTTGTAACCTTCAGACAGCAATTTTGGGACTAAAACGGCACCGACATAGCCGGCGCCTCCGGTAACAACAACCGTCTTCAGCTCTTTTATCCTCATAACTCTCCCCTGTTCATGAATGGTTTAGTAAGGACCTTGAAAGTGCTCCTGAATATCTGTTAAGGGCTTGCGCAAGTCAACATCCAATTCCATCAAAGATTGGCATGCCTTCACAATGGATAATGGTGTTGGGTGGAAGGCCTCTTCGAGCGGTTTTGAAACGGGGGCTGGGCAATCCGCCTGCGCTAAGCGACGAACAGGGGCTTTTAAGTATTGCCATCCCTCTTCGGCTGCGAGAGCGGCAATCTCGGCTGTAAAACCGTAGAGATTCCAGCTCGTATCAGCGATAACAAGGCGACCCGTTTTTGCAATAGAGGCTAATATTGTTTCCCGGTCGAGGGGGCGTATACTTCGGGGGTCGATGACTTCGGCACTGACTCCCGATTCTTTTAAAATATCAGCGGCGCGAAGTGCTTCATACGCCATAAGAGAGGCGCCCACAATGGTAATATCTTTTCCCTCACGAACCACCCGAGCCTTGCCAAAAGGGATGGGAACCAGTTCTTCCGATACCTCTTCTTCGATTTGGTAACAGGCGCGGTTTTCAAACAACAGAACCGGCGTGTTGCCATGCAGGGCACTAATGATCAATCCTTTAACATCGGAAGGGAAGGCAGGTGCTATCACGTAAAGTCCTGGGAAATGGGCAAACATCGTATGCAAACTCTGTGAATGTGTGGCCCCCTGGCCCCAACCCCTTCCTGTGATTCCACGAACTAACATGGGAACGGAATTCTTTCCCCCGAACATATATTTCCACTTTGCCATCAAATTAATGATTTGGTCAGAGGCGAGAAACATGAAGTCATCACGAGCATGGACGACAACAGGCCTTTTCCCGGCGACTGCGGCTCCTGTAGCGATCCCGGCAAACGCATTTTCACAGTTCGGAATATCAAAAACACGATCCTTGCCAAAACGACGATAGGCTTCCAAGGTTGTTCCAAAAATACCACGTGGATCATCAACGCCGGCACCGGCGATAAAAATATTCTTGTCTTCAGCCATACACTGGACGAGGGCCTCGCTAATCGCTTCCCAATATTTGAGTTTTCTCATGAGTAGGTTCCCTCCAGTAGGCCTTTGGTATCTGGAAAGGGGAGTCCAACAACGGACTGGATGGTTTTTTCCACTTCAGTTTGGTATTCGTTCTTCCAAAGTTTTATTTGGTCTGGCGTACAGGCACCACGGCTCAAGGCAGTTTCCGAAGCCTGTTTAATCGGGCATCGTGCCATCCAATGGTCAATCTCTTTTTGGGTACGATAACCCTGTCCTGTGTCAAACAGCGGACCCACATGCTCACGCCAGCGATAGGTCATACACTCGAGAAAGAAAGGCCCTCCTTTCTTTCGGATATCATTGATACCCTTAACAGCCGCTTCATAAACCGCTTCCACGTTGTTTCCATCCACCTGTTGTGCCAGCATCCCATAGGATTGGGCTCGTGCATAGATAGGGATGTCGCGAGGTTGGCGTAGGTAAAGAGGGGAGTGAACGGAAAAAAGATTATTCTCACACACAAAAAGAACCGGCAATTTTCTCATGACCGCAAAGTTCATTGATTCATGAAATATCCCTTCTTCAACACAGCCATCACCAAAAAAAGTGACTGAAACATGAGGCCGATTGTCCATGGCAAAAGCAAAGGCAGTTCCCACCGCAGTGGCGATCGTTTCTCCCATGATGGCGGACGAAGCGATCATCCCCACCCCAGGATCATTCAGGTGGACCGACCCTCCTCGACCCCGGGCACAACCGGCCTCCCGACCAAAGAGTTCCGCCACCATACCCAGGAGGTTGCCTCCCTTTGCGAGATAGTGGGCATGGCATCGGTGACCGCTATAGACAGCATCCTCCGTTTTAAGAGCTGCACAAACACCGACAGCCGTGGCCTCCTGACCAATTGAAAAATGGGTCGGTGTTCTCATTTCTCCCTCGGGGTACCTTGCGGCGATAGTCTCCTCGATGGTGCGAATCCGCATCATTTTTCTCAAAAGTGAGATAAGCTGTTCGTTAGAGACAGGCATCAATTACTCCATGAGAAACCAGTAATAATCCCCTTTGTAGCCTGTTTCCTGAAATAAATTTTCCCATTTGTCAACGTGCATAAAGGTTTTTGCGGTTAGAATCCAGTCGAGGAGACGCTGTTTTTCCAATTCATCACGATAGGCATCAACAACAATGTAGGTATATTTTTTAGAAACCCGCTGGATCTCTCGAATGGCCATTTTACAGTTGTTGAGGTCGAGATTATGGATTGTATTAATGGATAAAACGAGATCAAAATATCGATCAGGCCAGGGGATTTTGTTGGCATTTCCGACCGAAAGAAAAGGACGAACGTTTTCCACTGAGTTTTGTATTGCATATTGAGAAATATCGACACCGGCAATTTCCAAATGGGGCATCAATTCTTTAAGGTCGTGGAGTAAAAAACCCTTGGCGCATCCGACGTCCAGTACCCGGGCAGAATCGGGTAGATGATAATACGCCTTTAGCCTCTTGGCCACTGGTTTCCACCGGCCGTCATAGATGTAGCCGCCATACCCTTGAGTACGGGGCCCATCGAAATATTCTTTTCCAAATTGGCAGGCCAGTTTACGATCAGCGGGTGTGACAACTCTCCCACGGCTCGATCGGTTTGTTTTCGGAAGAGAATCCAGTAAATTTATCTCGCCCATGGTGTCGGTTGTGAATGAATGAGGGTTAAAGGTGATACTTGGCGGCGACGGCATCCTCATAGAACATTTTGACTGTTTGTAACGACATGTCGGCCAAGGTAGTTCCCAGAACTGGGATTTTTTTGAGAAGGTCGTTTGTGATGGTAATGATATGACAACCCATCCTGTCGGCTTGTACAACATTCAGAACCTCGCGGGGACTTGCCCAAAGCAGTTCAGCAAGGGGACGATTCTTGAGAATATTGAGCGACTCTTGCATGACCGGAAGTGGATCTTGTCCCGTATCGGCAATCCTTCCAGCAAAAACGGACACAATAGCGGGCGTATTTTCTGCGAGAGCCTCGGCAATCCACTTAACCTGATCTACCGTTAAAATTGCCGTTACGTTCAGTTTAACACCTTCATGACTGAGGTTGTGGATAATTCGAGAGGTTTTTTCTCCTCGAGTATTAGTAACCGGAATTTTGACATAGACATTGGAACCCCAGGATGAAATCTTTTTTGCCTGACGGGCCATTTCCTCAATATCGTCTGAAAACACCTCTAGAGAAATAGGCAAATCGGAAATCACGGCTAGCACTTTACGGCAAAACTCCTCGTAATCAGCGATACCGGCCTTGCGCATTAAGGTTGGGTTGGTTGTAAACCCCCTCACTGTCCCTTCACGGTAAGCCTTTTTCATTTCTTCCAGGTTGGCACCATCAGCGAAGATTTTGATTTTTAGTTTCATTGTATTGAGCTCCTTTGTCCCTGTTGTTTTTATTTTATTGGAACAGTTTTTCGAATCACTTCAATATCCTTCATGATCTCCAGGGAGATCCGATTGTCTCCCAGATCACCCGTTTGACGCAGGGAGCGAAAGGCTTCCCATTCAGCAACCCAACTCAAATCCTCAGTATAAAATTCCGTCAACATTTCGGGAACACCTGAAGGGAAAACTCTGCGGTACAGGTGAAGGTCTTGTCGTCCCCACTTGGGAAGGTTTACAATTTCAATAGCACCCTTGTCACCGGAAATTTCAAGATGAAAGCAATTTTTCCATCGAAGGAAACCAAAATGAATCTGGCCAATAAGACCGTTAGACTGGAAAGTAAGAAAACCGTTGTCATCCAAGGGGTATTCCTTCTTTTGCAAAGACCCCTGGAAACCTTCAGGTTTGCCTATGAACCAGTGAACCAGGTCCAGGAGGTGAGAACCCATGTCCATCAACGATCCCACGTGGTTGGTATTTGTCAAGACAGCCCCATTGGCATAGGTTGCTTTAAAAAAGTAAGGTCGTCCGATAATACCTTCTTGATAAAGAGAATGTGCTTTGATGAGGGCGGTATCGTGTCGCAGATTGAATCCGCATTTTAATACCCGTTTTTTCTGTTCTGCAACTTGAACAACCCTTTGAACCTCCTCGAGTTTCATTCCGAGGGGCTTCTCGCAAAGAACGTCCTTTCCGTTTTTCAGGCATTCTTCGATCAAGGGAATGTGGGATGCAGCGGGCGTTGAGATGACAACCGCTTCAATCTCCTCGGAACAGGTGACCGTACGATAGTCTTCTGATGGGGTTACTGAAAAAGTTTGTTCCAAGGAAGGCCAGAGTTTCCTGTTGGTTTCTACAAGTCCTAGGATTCTATCTTCCGGAAACCCAAGAATTGTTTGGGCCCGTTTGGTGCCAATATTGCCACAACCGATAATACCAATTTTCATTTTTAAAGATGACTCCTGCGAGGAATCCCCATGGCAATATAGTTGATAGAAGAGTTTTGTTTGACCTTGGGGCCCAATATATTGACGCCGTCGATGATGACGGGTTCTCTCATGAGTTGAAGAAAAGGTTCTGCTTCATTAATGCGAAACTCATCCCACTCTGTGAGGATGATGAGACCATCCGATTGCCGAAGGGCTTCAAACTTATCGGAGACAACCCGCACATTCTGGATTGAAGAAGGCAATTTTGCGAGTGGATCATAGGCCAGAATGTTGGCACGTTCTCCATAATCGCGGATGACTTTCAAACAGTGTGCATTATGGAGCGAATCGGTCCCTTTCTTGTAGGCAAGCCCCCAGAGTGACAATGTTGGCTTTTGATGATCTGTAAAAATAGTCTCCTCCAAGGCCTGTACCAGCCATCGGTAGCGACCCTTACTGCTTTGAATAATAGTGTTTAATAACTGCGGGACCAAGCCGTTTTCTTTGGCAAGTCTTGAAAGAGACATCAAGTCGCGTTCCAGATGCCCTCCGGCAAAGCCGAGACCGGGACGCCAGTAGGAATAGGGGCTGAAACGCCTGTCGAGTTTCATGGCGGCCACAATCTCATGTATATTGGCTCCCACTTTTTCGCATAAATCGGCGATGGCATTCACAAAAGTTACCGAATTGGCCAGGTAAACGTTAATGGCTGATTTAGTGAGCTCGGCACTTTCGTAAGAACCGATGACAAGAGGAACTTTAAAAGGATCGTGCAAAACCGCCTGGACACGGCTATTTAAGCCTTGAGAAGAATCTTCGAGACCGACGATAATGCGATCTGGTTTCAAAAAGTCATTGACCGCTTGGCCAATGGTCAGGGTTTCAACTCGGTAAATGAGTGAAAATAATAGCTCAGGGCGGTATTTTCGGATGCGAGAGCCTAGGGACCGTGTGTAACCGACCGGGACTTGCCCCATGAAAATAAAATCGACCCCAGAGGCTAAATAAGGGATCGTTTTATCCAAAAGGTTATTGATTTCTGTCAAATCAATCTGTCCTTCTTCATCCATCGGGACGTCCCTGGCAAAAAATACGACCCGGCATTTTTTAAGGAGTTCGGGGTCAGAGGTAAATTGAAGGTGAGACCCGGCTTTTTTGAATAATTCAGGAAGGTTGGGTTCAGGAATCGGTAGGGTTCCTTTTTGGAGAGTTTCAACGGCCCGACTCTCTGAATCATAGCCGATGACGTCAAAACCGAGTGAGGCATACCCGACAGACCAGATGATCCCGAGGTGTGAAAGACCTATAATCCCTACTTGTGGGGTCTCTGAATGAGTTTTTGTTGTATCAGACATTAGAGAACCTGTAGTCCCTCAGAAGAGGGAAGGATTTAATTAATTCCTTAATCCCCTCATCCAATGAGTGGATTGGTTTCCAGCCGAGCGATTCAATCTTCTCATTACTGACGATGTAATCTCTCTTGTCCGGATCTTCACCGACAGGAGCGGCATGGATATAAAAGTTAGGGATGTATTCGCGAATTTTTTCGCAAAGCTCTCTTTTACTTAAATTGGCAGAACTTAATCCTACGTTAAAGGCCTCCCCTTTCATCCGTTCATAATTCTCAATGCCAAATAGGAAAGCTCTGGCGACATCCCTAATATGGATGTAGTTCCTTTTAAAATGTTCCTGGAAGAGGACGATGGTATGGTCCCGGCAGGCCTTGTAGGTGAAATCGTTGACAAGGAGATCAATCCTCATGCGGGGAGAGGTGCCGAAAACAGTCGCCAGCCGGAAGGTAACCGCCTTGCCAGAATCCAAAAGCTCTTGTTCGATCTTTACCTTCAATCGGCCATAAAGGGAGACAGGTCGCAAGGGGGTCTTTTCCGTGCAGAACTTTCCCGCTTCACCGACACCATAACCGCTGTTTGTTGTCGGGAACAAGACCTTTTGAGATGAGGAGAGGTTAGGAATCATCGAGTGGATCGCTTCGTAATTCACCTCTTCAGCCAGGCGAGGGTTTTTATCACAGAGAGGGGCCCCTACCAGACAGGCCAATGGGATAATCATATCGGCTTTGACAGTCAGTTGTTTCATCAGTGGTGAATCGCGAACATCCCCTTTGATAAGTTGGAAATTCGGATCAGCACAACAATCCAAAAGAGACGTTTGCTGATACAGGAAATTGTCAACGACAGTTACCTGATAGCCTTCTTGGAGAAGGGTTGGGGTGAGAATGGATCCGATATAGCCGGCCCCTCCCGTGACAAGGACTCTCCCTTTTTTGTTCATTGTAACTCCTTGAGTTCGTTTTGGAGATAGTTGTGGGCCCGTTTATACGATTCCGGAAGGCCGATATCAATAAATTTTCCGTGGGTGATGAAGGCACTCATGCCGTTCTGAATCCGGGCAGGGAAGAAATCTTTTTCGAGTGAGAAAGACTTTTTTTCAGGCCATCCCTCAAAGGCATTGCGATCGATGAGGTAGACTCCTGTGCTGATCAACCCCGATTTGGTAGCATTTGATTTTTCACGGAAGGCACGAACCTGACACGATAAAGGATCCACCAGTACATTGCCATAACGTTGCAGGTCGTCCTGATGGGTGAGGACGAGTGTTATCGGTTGTTTTTTTCTGAGATGATGGGTGACCAGTTGAGCGATATCGAACTCAACATAGGAGTCGCCATTCATGACCAGGATAAACGACCCCTTGGTCTGAGCAAGGGCCTTCTTAATGGCACCTCCTGTCCCTAAAGGTTGCCCCTCCACGGAGAACGAAATTGGGAAGGAATACTTTTTTCCCCGTGTGGTATAGTAATCGATGATTGTTTCGGCCTTGTAGGAAACAGCCAGGATGAGTTTTTGGATCTGTTTAGATGTTGCCAATTGGTGCAATAAAAGATCCAGAAAAGGTTGATCCTGTACCTTGGCCAGAGGTTTCGGAAGGTTAGGGACAACCTTCCTCAGCCGTGTCCCCAGCCCACCTGCCAGAATGATCGCTTCCAAACCCATGGGTTATTTTAGGTAAATAACGGTGCTTCCCTCTTCTTCAAAAAGAAAATGGACCTCAAGCAGATCCTTGAGTGTGGAGCGAACGGCATCCTGTTTATGGGGTGGTACAACGAGGGCAAGGAAACCCCCGCCCCCGGCGCCGCACAGTTTTCCCCCATAGGCTCCGGCCTCGAGGGTCCGTTGATAAGCCTGGTCAATCAGCGAGTTAGAAACCTGAGTGGACAATTTCTTTTTGAATTCCCACCCTTCATGAAGAAGGGCCCCCAGTTCCCTGACCATAGTTTCGGGCGTTTTTTCAGAGACAATTTTCTCGGCCTCATAAACCATGGAAAGCATGCGTAAAAGGTATTCGTCCTTTCCTTTTGTCCTGGTATTTTCCACCTGTTCCCTGACGACTTCACTTGCGTGGCGTGACAGGCCCGTGTAAAAAACCATGAGGGATTGCTGAAAGGCTTCTCGTTTTTCCCTCGAGATAACCAGCGGTCTTACGTTAACGCCTTCCTTTGAGAATTCCATGATGTTCAGGCCGCCATGGGAGGCATGATACTGGTCTTGGGAGCCGACATTTTCACGGATCAATTCCTGCTCCACGTGGCGTGCCTCCTCGGCCAAGTTTTTCTTGGATACCATTTGGCCGTTCAACGCGTGCAGAGCGTGTAAAAAACCAACGGTAAAAGCGGAAGAGGACCCAAGACCCGTTCGGGCGGGAAGATCGGCAAAAATGTGAATATCGAGGTTCCCTTCGATCTTCTTGTAACGGAGGCATTCGCGCACACTCGGATGGACAATTTCGCCCACTGAATTAACAAGTTCAGCCTTTGAGTAACCCACGCGAATTTTGTAGTCGAAAAAGGAGCTCAGGCGATTGAGACTGACGTAAACATATTTATTGATTGTTGTTCCCAGGATGGCACCCTTATGTCGAAGATAGAACTCCCGGTAATCTGTTCCGCCACCGAAAAAACTGATTCGAAGAGGGGTACGGGTGATGATCACAATAGACCTCCTTTAGAGAAAAGCCTTTTCAACAACTTCAGCAAGAATATGCTCCACGAGAAGAAGCATCTCCTGAATACGAGGGGTGTCGGAGGAAGGAACCTTGATGGTGAGATCGCTTATTTTGGCGATTTCTCTTTCAATAGAACCTGTCAAAAGTATGGTTTTCACCTGACGGTGACGGGCCATTTGGAAAGCCTTAAGAACATTCTTGGAAGCTCCGCTGGTACTGATTCCAAAAAGCAGATCACCCGGGGATCCCAAGGCCTCAACCTGCCGGCTGAACACTTCTTCGTAAGAGTAGTCATTGGCAATGGCTGTTAAGGTGGAGGTATCCGTAGTCAAGGCTATCGCCGGGAGTGGTTTTCGGTCTTTATAGAAACGACAGAGAAACTCCCCTGCAAAATGTTGGGCATCTGCCGCACTACCACCATTACCACAACAGAGAATCTTATGGCCTGATTTCATGGCATCAATGATCCACACGGAGGCAGTTTCCACATTCTGGATACAACGGTCATTTGCAGATAACTCGCTAAAATTGGCCGCCGCTTTTTCTACTATTTTTTTAATCATTTTCAACTCCACAGGGTTCTTAACAAACTTTTGAGCCAACCATCTCTACAAGATCGATAACCTTATTATCGTTCATTTTTCCTAAGGAGATCTCTTTAAGGTTTAGAATGATAGATTTGTGGAACTGGTTTAAATCTTTGAGCTCTTCAACTTTAGTAATCTTGAATTGAGGGTGGTGTTGAAGGCAGTGGTTCACGATCGGTTTTAATTCGCCATTTCCATAAATGATAATCGAATCATAATAACCCGATTTGAGGGTGGTTTGCAGGGTTTTCCGAATCTGAAACTCCAGGTTCTTGTATTGGTTAATAACTTTTATCATAAAATGATACGAAAGTTTTGTGAGTTCCTTGATCCCCTTGGTGCTTAATACGTACCTCATTTTTCTTCTATTAAGATTGGAGGTATAGACATACCCTTTTTTGATGAGACGGTGCAGAAGAAAATTGACAAGACCAACGGAGATCCCAGCTTTACTGGCGAGGTCCCGTTGAGAAATGGTGGGCTCCAATTCAACTAACAGTTTTAATATTTCCGCTTCATTATCGGTAAGCATGAGGAGACGAAAAAGAGTTGAATGGGCAAGCTACCGCCCTTGGATTACAACGAATCCCACTGAAAAACAAAAGAATAGTCGGCAATTAAGCCAACTCAAGATTGCCGCAAAAGAGAGTCGCCCTTAATTGATTCTGCAAAATCTTGAACAACACCTTCACACGCCCTTGTTCATTAATCGGCTTTTCGATAATACCAATGAGATCCTTGAGCAGACCCTTTTTAACCCTGACGAGGACTCCTTCCCGGTTACAATAATGAGACTCCAGCGGCTCACCGGAAGTGATTCTATTTCTTATAAAGTTGACAATTTCGTGAGAAACCGGGATCGGTTTTTCGTCAGATCCAAGGATCTTCCTCACTCCTCGTGTATAATTAATCGTTTTGAGATGGTGATTCTGAGAAGGAGGCAATTTCACAAACAGATAAGACGGAAAAAGGGGTTTCAGGAGGAATTGCGATTTGTGGTGAAGGGTCGATGTAAACGACTTGATTTCAGGCAGAAATACGTCGTAACTCAGTCCAGACAAGAGCTTCTTTACAGTAGTTTCCTTTTTTGGCTTCGTCTGTATGACGAACCATTCTTCTTTTGTTTCTTTCATGGGCTACCCGAATGTTCTTTTTTTGAACGATTATACCTAATGAAAGAGGGATCAAAGGTCAAGCAGTTTTATGAATAGGGAAACGTGTTGACAATTTAACCAAAGAATATAGAACAACCCGGACAATGGGCTTTAAGAAACTGGTTTCTCTATTTTTCATTCTCATTTTTCTGGTTCCGTCCTCTTTGTTTGCCCAGCTTCGCCGGGGTGATAAATTGGAGGATGAAGCCTTTAGTTCAAGAGGAGAAGGGGCCTCTTCAGATAGCTTTCGTGAGCGCCGTAAAGATCTTCTGAAGAGCAGGGGGCTTGAGACGGGGTCTTCTTCCTTTCCATCGGATAGTTTAGCGGAGGGGATATTTTACCAGGTCCATGTCTTGGGGGAAGTGGAAGCTCCTGGAACCTACAAGGTAGGGCCATCGGATCGTCTCCAAAGTATCATTCTGAAAGCGGGTGATATCTTGGTGGGGGGGTCCGAGCGACATGTTGAATTGAGGAGGCAGGGACAGCCGACAAGAAAAATAGATTTGCTGAGTTTCAGATTGCTGGGAGATGTGGATAGCAACCCTTACTTGATGGACAATGATGTTGTCTATGTGCCACTGAAGAAAAAGACTATTCGCATTGTGGGGGCGGTGAAGAGGCAAAATATTTACGAACTGACAGAAAATGAAAAAAACTTAGGGCAGTTGATGAATCTGGTGGGTGGCTATACCGTCGGGGCCTCTTTCAAAAAGCCGATCAAAGTAGTCCGTTACCATTCAGGAGAGAAGGAGATCATCGACCTTAAAAATGATCCCGAAGAGTATGCTAATTTTGTACTTGAGGATGGCGATGTGATTGTTGTCCCCCATATTTTCTTGGAGAAAAATAATCTTGATTATAACTTGGAGCAGCTACCGGGAGACAACCTGTTTTTACCCTCGTTTGAGGACCGTGTGTTTGTTTTGGGAGGGGTGAATGATGCGGGCCCCTATCGGTACAGTACCAACTACAAAGTGAGACATTATGTCTCATTGGCAGGGGGAACCACCAAGATGGCGACCAAACGAATCCGTATTGTCAGGGTTGATGGCAAGATTCAAAAGAAGATTAATGAAGAGACCGTCATCAATCCGGGCGATGCCATTATTGTGGGTGAGAAACGGCTTCCACCCGAGGGATGGGTTTCAATCTTCCTTGGGACAACGACAACTGTTCTTGGTCTTACAACAACGATCATTAGCTTAACCAGGTAAAGATGATGAGCCCCCCTCACGATCAGAATGATGAAATAAATCTGTCTCATTATCTCGAAATGATTGTCAGACACCGAAGGCTCGTGTCTCTCATTGTTGGTGTTTCCTCTATTTTGGCTGTTTTGTATAGCTTGCTGGCAACCAAAATCTACAAGGCAGAAGTGACCATCATGCCTGTGAAAGAAGGAAGGTCCGGAGGAGGATTGAGTTCTCTTATAGCCCAAGCCAGCGATGTCCCTGTTATCAATTTGGGTGTGGGTTTAATGGGAGGAAGTAGTCTTAATGCTCAATTGATGACGCTTCTTGGTTCCCGTACTTTGTCGGAAAGACTCGTTAGTCGGTTTCATCTGATGGAGGTCTTTTATAAGGAGGCTTGGGACAAGGAAAAGAAAGAATGGAAAATCGATGACCCCCCAACCCTTTCTGATGGCGCCAAGATCATGAAGGGGTTCTTTCTAGTTGAGGAAGATAAGAGACACAAGGTTTTTTCAATCTCCGTTCAGCATCCCGATCCAAAATTTGCAACAGAACTGGCCAATACCATCCCCAACGAATTGCAAATACTGCTTAATGAGTTTGATATGACAGTCAGTAAAAAATCGAGAAGGTTTATCGGAGAACAGTTGGAGTTTCATCGTGCGAAGCTTTTAAATGTTGGTAAAGACATTGCCTACTTCAATGTGAAAGGAAGGGGATCTGATGACCATTCTACTTTTGATGTCCCTGTGGAGGTTCGGTTAACTCCCGATCCCTGGGATAATACCGGCGGCGAGGGGATGATCCCGTCCACTTCTCTCGAAGGAGAGATTCAAAAGTCAAAAAATGATTTGAGCGATCTGGAACAAAAAATTTCTTCCTTCAAGAAGGTAACGGGAGTGCCTCAACAGATCTATCTCGAGTATTTAGTTTTGCAAAAAAGGCTTCTTATACGAATCGTAAGTCTGCTGACACAACAATATGAGATGGCCCGTATTGAGGAGGTGCAATCCCAATTGTCTTTTCAGGTCATTGACCCCGCGGTTATGCCAAAAAGGAAGTACAAGCCTAAAAGAACCATTATCTGTCTTGCAGTTTTTTCAGTTTCGCTCATTTTTTCGATTATTTTATGTCAGCTTCTCGAATTCTTGAAAGATAATACCCGTCTGGCCAACAACAAACTTTTCCTCAAGCTATTTCATTTTTAATAGTTTCACTTGGCGAGTGTTTTCTTGACAGTTTTGTGCTAGTGTAGCCCTGTGTCTACAAGATCGCCATCTCCTCGTAAAGAGTTGCTGTGTCTGCAGAAACGGATTTTTGAAAAAAACGATGATTTTATCAAAAGCCAGGCCTCTGTTCGGGAGAAGGGGTTTGAGAAATACGAAAGGGAATACAAAAGGAGGGTTAATCGGTATCAGGCCGTTGCGGATATTGACGAACTGGTTAATTCCATTCTGGATGCGGACGTCATCTACGTTGGAGATTACCATACCAACAAGCAGTCGCAAAGAACACTCCTTCGATTACTAAAACTTATTGTTGATAAAGCGGGACCCCTTGGAATTGGGCTGGAACTGGTCCAAAAGAGGCACCAGAAGGTTCTGGATGAGTATCTGCAGGGGGGTCTTGATGAAGAAACTTTTTTGCGGAAGATCCAGTTCAGGAAATACTGGTATTTTGACCTCTGGGAGAATTTCAAACCAATTTTTGACTTTGCCTGCTTCCATAAGATTCCCGTTTTTGGGATTGAATGGTGTCCTTCGATAGGATGTTCTCTCAAACGTCGGGACATTGAAAGCGCCAAGATCATCAATCGTTGTCTTCAGAAAAACCCAAAGATGAAAACGGTCATCTTTGTCGGCGACCATCATATTGCACCAGGACATCTCCCTCAAGAGGTTGTCCTTCTCTTGCGGAAACGTCATTTAGAGAAAAAGTCCCTGATTATTTATCAAAATAGTGAGGCTATTTATTGGAAACTGGCCCACCAAAAGCTTGAGGATAAAGTTGAGATTGTTAAGATCGATGAGAAAAGCTACTGCATCCTTAATACCCCTCCGATTGTCTGGCAGCAGACCTATCTTAACTGGTTGGAACAGGAAGGGGGCGAGATTGACTACGCTGATGCGAAGTCTAATTTTCTGGAGCTGATCAAACGGGTTGCCGGATTTCTTGAAATCCCCGTTTCTCAGAAAGTCGAGGATATTGAAATCTTTACCAGTGGTGACTTAAGTTTTCTTGAAAAATTGGAGGAAGAGGAAACAATGGGCCGGAAGGAACTCCGTCGCATCAAAAAACAGATCCTTGCCTCCGAAAGTTATTTCATCCCCGAAAAAAAGATTGTTTATCTGGCCAATCTTTCAATCAATCATGCCTCTGAGGAGGCAACCCATTATCTCCGGATCTTGACGGCAGGTCCTGAATTTCCCAGAAAGATGGTTGATGCCTTTTATGCCAACACCCTCCATGAGGCCCTCGGTTTTTTTGGCTCCAAAATCATTAACCATAAGAGAAAATGTTTTCACGAGAAGGACTATCAGAAACTTTTGCATTATCTGAAGGCGATTGGAACCCCCAAAAAAAGGAGGCTGGAGCTGGAGACCGCATCGCTCATTTTGGATCATAAATCTCTTGAGAGGGACGGCGAACCGATTACCTACCAGAAGATGCTGAGAAGAAATCCGGAGGTCTTTTTTGGGGTGACACACGGGCTCGGTTATATTTTGGGAGACCGGATGTATTATGCCCTTTTGGAGGAGAAATTGACGAAAGAAGAGATTCGGCAAATCTTTGCCGACCCGTTCAAGGGAGAGGGGGACCCTTTTCGGGCTTACATGAAGATCCTGCGCTGTGTGCGAGGAGTTAAAATACCAACACGGGTTTGACCTAGAAAGGGGAGAGGGCGAGATTGGCCTCCACCAGGCCTTGTGGTTCGCCGACATCGAATCTTTTTCCTTGAAACTCCAGTCCAAAGGTCTCACCCCGTCCCGCCAGCTTGTGAAGGGCATCGGCCAACTGTATCTCTCCAAGCTGTCCAGGCCTCGTTTTTTCGAGAATGGGAAAAATAGTTGGGGGAAGAAGATACCGGCCAATGATGGCCAAGGTTGACGGGGCCTCTTCCAGAGCCGGTTTTTCGATGACCGACTGGATCAAGTGCACCCCTTTCCCGGCCGGTTTTGTTTTGACAATGCCGTAGAGTGAAACCCTGTCCTTCAGAACATTTTCCAAGGCGATAACGGCCTCTCTTCCCTCCTGATAAGTGTCGGAAAGCTGTTGGCAACAGGATCTCCTGGACCAGATGACATCATCAGGAAGTAGCACGAGAAAAGGCTCATTCCCGATAATTTCTTTGGCACACAGGACAGCATCCCCAAGTCCCTTGGGAACTGGTTGGTTGACGAAGTGAAATTGGGCCAGAGAAGGGAGGGCCTCGATTCGTGGCAAAAGGTCCAGCTTATCTTTTTCCTTGAGAAAGGCCTCAAGGGGAGGGGAGGGTTTGAAATAATCCTCGATCAATTTCTTCCCCTCACTGGTGATAAAGACGATCTCTTGAACCCCAGCCTGCACCGCCTCTTCCACAATATACTGGATCGCCGGCTTGTTGCCGATCGGGAAGAGTTCCTTGGGGACAACCTTGGTGGCCGGCAGGAAGCGTGTTCCATAGCCAGCGGCAGGGATGACAGCCTTTCTAATTTTCATAGTTACTCGTAGTATTCCAAGCCTAAGTGAGTAATTGGCTCCTCCCCCATCAGGTAGCGGAGGGTGTTTTTCAGTTTCATTTCCTGAATAAAAAGATTGTGTTCCGGATAAAGTCCAGGGGCCGTCATCGGGCTCTTGTAGTAGAAGGAGAGCCATTCCTGCGTCCCTTTCATCCCGGCCCTCTGGGCGAGATCCATGAAGAGTGTCAGGTCAAGAACGAGCGGGGCCGCCAGGATTGAATCACGGCAGAGGAAATCGAGTTTGAGTTGCATCGGATACCCCATCCAGCCAAAGAGATCGATATTGTCCCACCCCTCCTTGTTATCACCACGAGGGGGGTAGTAGTGGATCCGGACCTTATGGTAGAAATTGCCATAAAGATCAGGGTAGAGCTCCGGTTGGAGAAGGGTGTCCAATACGGACAGCTTGGATTCCTCCTTTGTCTTGAAGGAATCGGGATCGTCCAAAACCTCCCCATCCCGGTTGCCAAGAATATTTGACGAAAACCACCCATTCAACCCGAGGTAACGGGCCTTCAGCCCCGGGGCGAGGATTGTTTTCATGAGTGTCTGACCGGTTTTAAAATCCTTGCCTGAAAGGGGTACCTTCTTCTCATGGGCCAACTCCTGCAATGCCGGTATATCGACAGTCAGGTTGGGGGCCCCATTGGCAAACGGTATCCCGGACTGAATCGCGGCATAGGCGTAGAGCATCGAGGGGGCGATGGCGGGGTGGTTGTTTTTCATCCCTTCCTCAAACTGCCTCAGATTTTCGTGGACCTTTTCAGTTTTGAGATAAATTTCCGTAGAACCACACCAAACCATCACGCAACGCTTGAGATTGTTTACCTCCTTGAATTTTCTAATATCCTCACGGATCTGGTCCGCCAGGTCCATTTTTGTCGGACCTTTCTTGACGTTATTCCCATCCAGTCTTTTGACGTAATTTTTGTCAAAGGCGGCTGACCAGGGGCGAACTGCCTCCAGGGCTGGTTTGAGTTGACCCAGATGAGTCTCATTCAGGACGCCGGCGGTCTTTGCCGCCTCATACCCGTTTGACTGGAAGATATCCCAGGCCCCGAAGACGAGGTCGGAAAGGTTAGCGAGGGGGATAAAATCTTTGACGAAGGGACTCCTTTTTTCAGTTCTCTTCCCCAACCGGATGGTGCCCATCTGGGTCAGTGACCCGACTGGCTTCGCCAGTTCTTTTTTAACGGCTTCAACGCCTGCAATAAATGTGGTTGAGACCGCGCCTAAACCGACAAGGAGGACTCCCAAACGCCCATTGGCCTCCTGAATCTTGGTCCCTTTTTCGATCATGGTTGAATCCTGTTTTTATCGGTTTAGAAAACCTTGAACCGGCTTCTCCAATAAGATCAAGGTTCGGCCGTCCTAACATGGGGTATCTTTTCTGTAAACAGGAAAAAGGTTGGGTGAAAAAAGGACGCAACTTGCCTGAAAGGGGGTGCGATAAGGAGGGTGACTTGTGAGGAATAACAATGATCGGATGGTTTAAAAATGTGGTGAATCACCTCCTCCCCGGCGTTATCAGCCAAGGGGCGGGGGAGATCGACGAAAGGGGGAAGGCCCCCCTCATCGATGTGGCTGAAGGGACCTATCTCGCTGAAAAAGCTAGGGAAAAAGGGGCCATGCTTCTGGGGATCATCCAGAGGGGTGGGACCGAGATGGCCCGGCTCCAGCTGGCCTACAAGGCCAAAAAACAGGTCAGGAGGCATATTTCCCCCGCCTTTGACACCCCAGAGATTGTGGACGAGGTCACTGAGCGAATCGTGGATGCCGCGCTTGCGGACCCGCACTACAAAACCCTCTTCGATTAGTTTCTCTCTAGCGTGCCGGGTCCAGAACAATCTTGATTGAATCTTGGGCCTTCAGGGCGATCTGAAAGCCGGTTGCGATTTCTGAGAGTCCCAAGTGGTGACTGATCAGCGGTTTCACGGCGACCTGCCTGCTTTGAATGAGACGAAGCGACTCACGATGGTCGTCCGGGCTTGCGGCATAGGAGCTCATGAGGGTGAGTCCCTTTTGCCAGAAGAGATCATACATCGGCATCGGAATAATCATTTGGGGGTTTGAGAGTGCAAAGAAGAGAACGGTTCCCCCCCGTTCCGAGCTCGCTAAAGCTGTTTCGATCCCCTGTTTGGCCTCCGTGCAGACAATAGCGACATCGGCGAGGCGCCCCTCATTCACCGCACGGACAGAGGAAGGGATATCTTCCGATGCCTTGTAGAGGGCATCAGCCCCAAATTTTTTAGCCATTTCCAGTCTAAAATCGGAAAGATCAACGGCAATGATTCGGGCCGCTCCTCTGGCTCGGGCTAGTTTCAGGTTGAGAAGGCCGGCAATGCCGCAACCGATAATCAAAACAGTCTGGCCCGCTCTTATGTTGGCCTTGTTCTGGGCACGTACCGTACAGGCAAGCGGTTCGATCAAGGTGGCTTCTTCGAAAGAGAGATCATCCGGCAGCGGGTAGATGCCGTGCTGAACATTAATCGCGGGCAGTCGGACATACTGTGCGAAGCCTCCCGGATCGAAATGGGTGGTACGCAATGTCTCACAAAGTGTATGGTGTCCCAGCCGGCAGTAATGACAATCATAACAGGGAACATGATGGGAGGCGGCAATTCGTCCCCCCTCTTTGTGTTGCGTTACCCCTTTGCCAACACGAACAATCTCGCCAGCTACCTCATGGCCCAAGACGCGGGGCCCATGCCCTACGCGATACCATTCCATCAGATCGCTACCGCAAATGCCGGTGGCATTGATCTTGAGCAATACCTCCCCTTCTCCTATAGGAGGGATCGGTCTCTCTTCAAGACGGATATCGTTGTTGTTATAGTACGTCGCGACGCGCATGGGTGGTTGTCTGATAAAGGTCATAGGCCGCTTCGACAGTTGCCTTTTCATGGACAATGGCACGGACAGCCCGGATCATGCCGACAGGATTTTCAGACTGGAATATATTTCGCCCCATGTCGACACCAGAGGCGCCATGTTGGATGGCATCATGGGCCAGTTGAAGGGCTTCCCGTTCAGGCAGTTTCTTTCCCCCGGCGATGACAACAGGGACAGGACAGCTTCCGACAACGTTTTCAAAATCTTCGCAGTAATAGGTCTTAACAAAATGGGCCCCCAATTCGGCAGTAATCCGGCAGGCCAGGCTTAAGTATCTTGCGTCACGGGTCATTTCCTTGCCGACGGCGGTTACACCCAAGACAGGGATTCCGTAGGGGGTCGCTTCGTTAACTAGCCGAGACAGGTTGCAGAGACTCTGTTTTTCATACTCACCGCCGACAAAGACGGAACAAGTAACGGCGGCAACGTTTAGCCGTAGGGCCTCTTCTATGGATGTTGTGATCTCTTCGTTGGATAGCTCTTTTAGAATACTGGTCCCTCCAGAAACGCGCAGGACAACCGGTGTGGTAGTGTGAGGGTCAACAGAAGTGCGCAGAATCCCGCGGGTGAGCATGAGACTGTCGGCGTAGGGAAGAAGGGGGGCAATTGTTTTCTTGGCGTCTTCCAGTCCGCTTGTCGGGCCAAGAAAATAGCCGTGGTCAACGGCAAGCATAACAGTACGGCCTGTTTCCCGTTTAATAATGCGTCCCAACCGATTGGCCATGCCCCAATCCATGGGGCGTTTTCTAGGGTTTACTGGTTCCTCTGTCAACGATAAAGTTGACAACCAGTTGACAATTAAACTCAAAGGATCTAGAGGGTCGCCTCGTACAGCTATGGCTCCAAAAACAATGCAAGCGGCCCTCTGGTACGGTCCGGAAGAGATGAGGATCGAGGAGGTGAGTGTCCCTAAAGTTGAATGGGGTGAGGTGTTGGTCAAGATCGGTGCCGCTCTGACCTGTGGGACCGATTTTAAACTCTTTCGTCGAGGACATGCCCTTCTGGTGAAGAATCTACCGTCCCCTTTTGGCCACGAGATGGCGGGCACTGTTGTGGATAAAGGGGAGGGGGTTTCACGGTTTCAAGTTGGAGATCGTGTTGTGGCCGCCAATTCCGCTCCTTGCGGGAGTTGTTTCTTCTGCCAAAAGAAGAGTTGGAATCTCTGTCCGAATCTTGAATTCCTCAATGGGGCGTATGCGGAATATGTAACGGTTCCGGCCCGGATTGTGAGCAAGAACTTGTATCGGATTCCCGATCATGTTCCTTTTAGAGAAGCGGCTCTGACTGAACCGCTGGCCTGTGCCCTTCATTGCATCGAAAAGGTGGCCTTGAAGCCGCAGGAAACACTCTGTGTGATCGGGGCAGGGCCTTGCGGGCTTCTTTTTGTGCAGTTGGGCAAACTCGCCGGGGCCCGTGTTATTTGTATCGCTCGTGGGAGTGACAAGCTGGAAGTCGCCAAAAAGCTCGGGGCCGATCATGTTTTAAGTATTTTGGAAGAAGGCTCCATTCAAGAAAGGCTGAATGCCCTTTGCCCGGGAGGGTATGGTCCGGATGTTGTCATTGAAGCGGCAGGACAACCGGCAACCTGGGAGATGGCGATCACTCTGGTCCGTAAAGGAGGGCGTGTCTGGCTTTATGGGGGGTGTGCTCAAGGAACAAAGGTTGCTTTTGACACACACCGGATCCATTATGATGAAATCTCTCTTTCCGGGGTCTTTCACCATACACCAACCCATTTTGCCAAGTCTCTCTCTTATATTGTTGAAAGACGGGTCGATGTTACCTCCCTGATAGCCGGTGAGAAAAGGCTCTCCGAGCTGAATCAGGTTTTTTGTAAAAACAGCCCCGACAACCCCCTCAAGATAGCGATTATTCCTTAGTTATTGTTCCTGTCCAAACTCCGGTATTGGATTGCCTCGGCCAGATGGCCTGTTTCAATTGGCTCGGACCCTGCCAGATCGGCGATCGTTCTGGCCACTTTGAGTATCCGGTCGTAGGCCCGGGCCGACAGTCTTAATTTTTCCATCGCCGATTGAAGGAGTTGGTTTCCTTCCGGGGGGAGTGCACAAAATTTTCTGACGAGTTTGGGAAACATCTGTGCGTTACAAAGAACTTTTTGTTTTTGAAAACGGGTCGTTTGTTTTTCTCTTGCCGACAACACCCTCTGGCGGATGGTCTCCGACGATTCCCCCTCCTTCAACGAGGCCAGCTCTCTGTATTTGACCGGTGGGACCTCAATCTGGATGTCGATCCGGTCCAGCAACGGTCCGGACAGGCGGGACCGGTAGTTTTGCAACTGGACGGGACTGCAACGGCACAACTGCTGGAGGGATGTGAAAAACCCGCACCGGCAGGGATTCATCGCGGTCACCAGCATGAATTCCGAGGGGAAGGTGAGGGTTGAGTAGGCCCTCGAAATGGTCACCTTGCCGGCCTCCACCGGTTGTCTCAAAACCTCCAGGACGTTCTTTTTGAACTCCGGAAGTTCATCCAGAAACAGAACCCCTCGGTGGGATAGACTCACCTCCCCCGGTTTTGGCACTGTCCCGCCGCCGATCATCCCTGCGTCCGAAATCGTGTGATGAGGGGAGCGGAAGGGGCGGTGGGTCAGGAGCGGTTTTTCCTTTTCCACCAGCCCGACCGCGCTGTAAATCTTGGTTGTTTCCAACGCCTCGTCAAACGAGAGAGGTGGCAGGATCGTCGGGATCCGCTGGGCGAGCATAGTCTTGCCGGTGCCGGGTGGACCGATCATCAAAATATTGTGACCACCGGCCGCCGCCACCTCAATCGCCCTCTTGGCCAGTTCTTGCCCCTTGATCTCGCTGAAATCGGAATCATAGTGGCCGTTGTTGCTGAAAAGAGGGGTTGTGATCACGTGAGGGGACAGCGGTTTTTTACCGTTGAGAAATTCAACCACCTCCGAGAGATGGGTAACGCCGAGGATATCTATTTCTTTGACGATGGCCGCTTCGGAACTGTTTTCCCTGGGGAGGATGATCCCCTGAAACGACTTCTTTTTCGCAGCCAGTGCAACGGCTAATGCCCCGCGGATCGGTTTGATCGCCCCCGAGAGGGTCAGTTCCCCGACAATCAGGAATTCCTTGAGCCGGTCCCTGTTTAAACCGTTGGAAGAGGCCAGGAGACCGAGGGCGATCGGCAGGTCCAGGGCGGTTCCCTCCTTTTTGATATCGGCAGGGGCCAGGTTGATGGTGATCTTCCTCTGCAGGAATTCGTAACCGGAGTTCTTGATGGCGGAGGCCACCCGATCCCGACTCTCCCGGACGGAACTCTCCGGCAGGCCGACGGTGTTCCAATGGGGCATCCCGAGGGTAATGTCGACCTCGACCTCGACTGGATAGGCGTCGATCCCAATCAACCCGGCGCTAAAAACTTTTGATAGCACGTTCATTCACTATGCAATTAGCGGGCCAATAATTAAAGAAACGTTGGGAAACCTCTTGGAGCACCGGAAGTTCTTTTTGCTTCAAGGCCGCAAAAAGCCTTCCTGCGCTCTCGGCCCACATATCTCTGAGGGCCTCAGGGTTATGTGGGCCTGTGAGAGCTGCTCTACGAGGTTCCCCAACTTTTCTTTACCAACAGTTCGATTTTCGTACTGTGGTTCGAAAAAGAGACGGTTTGCTTTTGTTCCACTGATTATTTTATAGGGACTTAGTGACCGTTGAAATCAACACGATCGAAAAATGTTACCGTGAGCTCTTAAAAGGGGGTAGAGAGGTCTTACGCCTCTTTGACGGGAACCCCAACCATCACGGTTTTCACTTTCCTCGGGAGATTTTGACCAAGGCCTATGCCTCCTTTTTTGCAAAGGGAAAATATGAACCGGATCCGAAGGGCTCCTTGCGGGCCAGAGAATCGATCGCCCAGTATTATGCTTCCTGTCGAATGAAGGTTGAACCGGACCATATCTTGCTGACTCCGGGAACGAGTGAATCCTTCTTCTACCTTTTTTCTCTCCTGGCCAAACCAGGAGAAAATATTTTGACGCCGAATCCGGCCTACCCTCTGTTTGACCATATTGCTGAGCTGGCCAGGATCGAACTGCGCCATTACCCTTTGGTAGAGGAGAAGGGGTGGGGGATCGACCTTGAGAAACTGTCTTCCCAGATTGATTCTCAAACCCGGGCCATTGTTTTGATCTCCCCAAACAACCCGACAGGGGCTGTGGTGACGGCGGAGGAGTTTGAGGCGATCGCTATGATAGCCAGGAGGGAAAACCTGGCGATTATTAGTGACGAGGTGTTTGGAGAATTTATTTTTTGCAATGAAAATTATCCCCGTGTAGGGGCGGGGTTTCCCCGCCCGGACGCGGAAACCGCGCCCCTACTCTTTACCCTGAATGGCATCTCCAAGATGTTCGCCCTGCCGGCCCTGAAGCTTGGTTGGATTGCGGTGACTGGTGACAAGAAAAAGGTGACGGTGGCGGTGGACCGGTTGGAGACGATGGCCGATACCTTTCTTTCGACGCATACCCCGATCCAGGAGGCGTTGCCCCGGTTGTTTCAAGAGGGGAGGAATTTTGTCAAACAGTACCGGCAGGAAGTCGAGGCCCGGCGAAACCTGGCGGTGAAGATTTTGCGACAATCCGACAAGATCCGGTTTGTGGAACCACAGGGAGGATTCTATCTGATGGCTGAGGTTTCAGACCGCCCCCCGTCCCCCTCCTTAGCTAAGGAGGGGGTGAAGGGGGAGGTCTGGCATTTCCGCACAGAGGAAGATTTTATTATCAACCTGATGAAAGAAACAGGCGTCTTTGTCCACCCCGGCTATTTCTTTGATTACGAGAAGGGGGTCCATTTTGTGATTTCGTTTTTGGCGGAACAGAAGGTTTTGAAACAGGGACTTGCCCGCGTCGTCGAATTTATTGAAAACTTGTAGGGATATAAAAAAAGGTACTTGAACTAACCTGTTTTATAAGTAAATCTTTACGCAATGAATAACAAAGTCGATACGGTATCTGGTGCTATTTCCCCTTTTGAACGAATCCGTCGCACTAATGAGGCCGGGGGTGAATATTGGTCGAGCCGAGACTTTGCTCAAGTCCTTGGTTACACGGATTATCGAAACTTCGAACAGGTCGTTCAGAAGGCCCGAACCGCCTGTTTCAATAGTGGCCAGCGGATCGAGGATCATTTCGTTGATGTCACCGAAATGATCGAAATTGGAAAGGGGGGACAACGTGAGGTTAGAACAACCCTTCTTTCACGATATGCTTGTTATCTTGTCATCCAGAATGCGGATCCCTCAAAAGAAATCGTTGCTTTAGGACAAACCTACTTTGCCGTTCAAACCAGACGCCAGGAGATTTCGGACCAGTCCACTGAGGATGAACGTCGATTGCTTCTGAGAGATGAGATCAGGATCCATAATATGAGACTGGCTGAGACGGCCAAGCGGGCTGGTGTCATTACCTCAATGGATTATGCTATCTTTCAGAACCATGGTTACATGGGTCTTTATGGCGGGATGACGGCCCAGGATATCCATCGTCACAAGCGATTGAAAAAAGGTCGGCAGATTCTCGATCATATGGGGAGTACGGAACTTGCCGCGAATCTATTCCGCGCTACTCAAACAGAGGAAAAAATCCGTAGAGAGCGGATTATAGGTAAGGACAGGGCCAATCAGACACACAGGGACGTGGGTGCGAAGGTCCGGCAAACTATCCGGGAACTTGGGGGAACCATGCCAGAGAACCTACCCACGGTGGGGAATATCAAAGAGGTTCGGACTAAACAGAGGAAGGAATTAAAAGGGAAATGAGAAAGACCTAACGTCTTTATTAAAAATCTTTAGGAATGCGCGAGGTACCTCTCGGCATCGATTGCCGCCGTACAGCCGGAGCCGGCGGCCGTGATCGCCTGGCGATAGACGTGATCCTGGACGTCGCCACAGGCGAAGACGCCCGGAATATTTGTTTTTGTTCCGTCGTGGGTGATCAGGTAGCCGTTCTCATCCATCTTCAGTTGTCCCTTGAAGAGTTGCGTGTTGGGGGTATGGCCGATCGCGACAAAAAGGCCGGCTACTTTTAGTTCGCCAGTCTTTCCATCCTTCACGTTTTTGAGCTTCAGGCCGGTGACTTCTTTTTCGCCCAAGACATCTTCCACCACCGTATCCCAGAGAAACTTGATTTTTTTGTTGGCAAATGCGCGGTCTTGCATAATCTTGGAGGCGCGAAGTTCATGGCGGCGGTGGATCACCGTCACCTTCGTCGCAAACTTTGTTAGAAAGAGGGCTTCTTCCATAGAGGAATCCCCACCGCCAACGATCGCGACCTCCATGTTTCGGAAGAAAGCGCCGTCGCAGGTGGCGCAGGTGGTGACCCCCTTGCCCATCAGCCGTTTTTCATTGGTGAGCCCGATCAGTTTGGCGGAGGCCCCTGTGGAAATAATTATCGATTGCGCCTCGTATTTCTGATCCCCGACAAAGACCTGTAAGGGTGCCTCACCCGAGGGTTTTTTTGAAAAATCAACGCGAGTGACATCCTGGGTGAGGAATCGGGTCCCGAATCGCTCTGCCTGTTGCCGAAAGAGATCCATCAGTTCAGGTCCCATGATCCCCTTGGGGAAACCGGGATAATTTTCGACCTCTGTCGTCAACATCAATTGACCGCCCGCCTGGTACCCTTCGATCAGGAGCGGTTTCAGGTCACCCCTTGCCGTGTAGACGGCGGCGGTCAGCCCGGCTGGTCCGGATCCGATAATGATTACCTTTTCAGTCATAAGGGGGCCGACAATAATCTTTCCGTTTCAAGAAGTCAAATTTGTTGCCATTTGACTTTTCTCCAGCTAATTTTTTGCCCAACGTGCGACGACTTTTCATTTTCCTAAGTCTTTTTTTCGTTTCGCCGGCAATTCTCGCTGAGTCCTATTACCCCCCTCTTGGGCCGATCCCTGTCCGGAATCAAAATCCCCTTTATCTCCAATTCTTGGACCTGCACCCCCAAAGGACGGAAGTTTTACCGGCCGGGACCTATCAGGTGGAGATGCAGGCGGCTTATTCCAACCTCTTTGAAAGGAATGCCTCCCCGGCAACCGGTTATCAGGTCGCACTGGATATGGAACTCCTCCGTCATTCGATCTTTTTTCGTTACGGGGTGATGGATCGTTTTGAACTGGGGGTTGAACTGCCGCTCCTCCATTTCAACGGCGGCTTTCTTGACAGTTTCATTCAAGACTTTCACCATTTTTTTGGCCTGCCCAATGCGGGACGGGAGCTTTATCCCAATGGTACTTTTGAATATGCTATTCGCAAGAATGGTGTGCCCCTCTACGAGGTGAACCCAGAGACCTACGGCCTTTCCGATATCATTCTGGATTTTAAGCACCAGATTTTTAAGGAGGCGGGGTGGCATCCCGGACTCGCCTCCATTTTTTATCTCAAACTGCCGACGGGGGATCGCGGCCATGGTTTGGGGAGCGGGAATCCTGATTTTGGCTTTCAGGTTGCGGCCGAAAAAAACTATGACCGGTATCACGGCACCCTGAATCTCTCTTACACGGTATTGGGGGGGAATGATCTCTTGGCCGAGATATCACGCCCAGCCGTTCTTGGCTGGATGACCGGTCTGGAGATTAGTCTTATCCGGGAACTCTGGTCCCTGATGCTCCAGATGAGTGGCGATACCGGTCTCTTTCATGGGACGGGACTGACCGAATTGGATGAAGGGGCCTTGAACCTGACTGTCGGGTTCGGGGGGAGGGTGGGGGATTTTAACGAATGGAAGGTCGCCTTTGAAGAAGACCCTGACTCCGATGGAGCCGCCGTTGATTTCACGGTCTTCTTCCAGTGGGGGACCCGTTGGGGTGGGCCAAAAAAGATTCGGGGGCTGATGTTAGGAAGGCTGAATTAAAAAGGAATCTCGTCTTCAGAGCTGGCGGCGGGTGCTGTTGATTCTGACATCGGGGCTGTTTCAGAAGGGGAAGCAGCGGAACGTCCCCTCTCGCCGGAAGGGGTTCCCAGAAATTGGACGTTCTGGGCGACGATCTCGGTGGTGTATCTCTTCTTTCCCTCTTTATCATCCCACTGCCGGGTTTGAAGTCTCCCTTCAACGTAGACCTGACGCCCCTTGGAGAGGTATTCCTTGCAGATCTCAGCGAGCTTGCCCCAGACGACGATCCGGTGCCATTCGGTCCGTTCTCCGGGCTCACCACTCTTTCCGGTCCATTTTTCGGTAGTCGCGATATTGAAGGTCGCCACCATCTGGTTGGCGGGGGTGTAACGGACCTCGGGATCGTTTCCAAGATTCCCAATCAGGATAACCTTGTTGAGACTAGCCACGTCCGCTTCCCTATTTTCTTCTTGTGTCAGAGTCAAGTCCTAAAGTATAAACGGCGCCTCTTCCATGGGATCACTTGCCAGCATTATTCTAGCCGCCGGGAAAGGGGAGAGGATGCGTTCCTCCATTCCTAAGGTCCTTCATCCCCTTGCGGGTCGCCCCCTCATTGATTACCCATTGGCCCTTGTCCAACGATTGGGGGTCCAGAAAAAAATTGTTGTTATCGGTCATGCGGGACAGGCGGTAAAAAGGGCCGTTGGAAAAACGAAAGGGCTTACTTTTGTGACTCAACATCAGCAAAAGGGGACCGCCCATGCCGTTGGTATGACACAAAAGGTGTTGAGAAATTTTGAAGGAGATTTGCTCATCCTCTATGGGGATGTCCCGCTTTTGAGAGAATCAACACTTCGACGGCTGATTGCCACCTACAAAAAGGAAGAAGCTGCCCTTGGTCTACTCACGGCGTTTGTGGAAAACCCGACAGGGTATGGGCGGATCCTCCGTGCCAGAAACGGTTTTGTCCGCGGGATTGTGGAGGAGAAAGAGGCGACACCGGAGGAGAAAGGGATTCGGGAGATCAATACCGGTGTGATGATTGTTGAGGCGGGATCTCTTTTTGAAGCCCTTCGGCAGATTCAAAAAAGCCGTGTGACCCAGGAATTTTATTTGACTGATCTTGTTCGCCATTTTGTCTCAGAAGGTTTAAAGGTCGCCGCCGTGCCGGCCGGAGAAGAGGAGGCCTGGGGGGTCAACAACCCGATGGAGCTGGCCCGGGCGGAGGGAGTTTTGAGGCAAAGAATTGTTGAAGGGTGGATCAACCGCGGCGTTCGGTTCATCGATCCTGAGAGGAGCACTCTGGATGAGGAGGTTGTTATTGGGGAGGGGACCGAGGTTGCTCCCAACTGCACCCTCCTGGGGAAGACGCGTGTTGGGCGATCGGTTCGCATTGAAACCGGAGTTGTCTTGAGGTCAGCGGTGATTGGCGATCATGTTCACCTCAAACCGTACACGGTGGTGACAGAGAGCCGTATCGCCTCAGGGGCGGTGATCGGTCCTTTTGCCCATATCCGCCCGGGATCGGTAATCGGGGAGAAGGCGCATATCGGGAATTTTGTGGAGACCAAGAAGACGGTGATCGGGAAAGGATCGAAGGCGAATCACTTGACCTACTTGGGAGACGCCGTGATTGGAAGGGATGTCAATGTCGGTGCCGGGACGATCACCTGCAATTATGACGGTTTTGCCAAACACAAAACGATCCTGGCGGATGGCGTTTTTGTCGGGAGTGATACACAGTTTGTCGCCCCGGTGAAGATTGGCAAGGGGGGATGGATCGGGGCCGGGACGACGGTGACTAAAAATGTGCCAGCCGGGTCTCTGGCGATTTCGCGTGTTGAACAGAACAATATTTTGAATTGGAAGAAGAAGAGAAAGAAGTAAAATAAATTGACCCTTCGACTTAGCTCAGGGTGTCCAGTTTTCGTTATGGACATGGTGAGCTGAGTCGAACCATGGAGGTTTTCTTTATGTGTGGGATTGTGGGGTATGTGGGTTCGAGAGAAGCGGTTCCGGTACTCCTGGATGGCTTGAGCCGTCTTGAATACAGGGGGTACGATTCGGCCGGGATTGCCACCTTAAATAAGGGAAAAATCGAGCTGGTCCGTTCCGCAGGAAAACTTGTTAATCTTTCACGAATTCTAAAAGAAAAAATTTTAGCGGGTGATTCACCCAAGGGAAATATTGGGATCGGGCACACCCGTTGGGCGACACACGGACGCCCTTCGGAAGAAAACGCCCACCCGCACCGTGCCGGCAAGATTGCTGTCGTCCATAACGGGATTATCGAAAATTACGTCGGGCTCAAAAAAGAACTCATGCAAAAGGGGCATGCCTTTCAATCAGAAACGGACAGTGAAGTGATCAGTTGGCTGATCCAGCAAAAAACCGATGAAGGACACCCCATGAGAGAGGCGTTCCCGCGCGCCATGGAGGAGACAGAAGGTTCTTACGCCTTGGTGGCGCTGGATCAGGATAGTGCGGAATCGCTGTTTGTGGCGCGTCGTGGAAGCCCTCTTGTGATCGGGTTGGGGCAAGGGGAAAATTTTGTTGCCTCGGATGTCCCGGCGCTTCTTCCCTGCACACGCCAGATTATTTTTCTGGAGGATGGTGATTGGGGACAGATTACAGCCCAGGGGATCCATCTTTTTGATCGTTCCGGCAAACCGGTTTCCCGGACTGTGAAGGAGATTCGATGGACGCAGGAGATGGCGGAAAAAGGGGGTTTCAAGCATTTCATGCAGAAGGAGATCTTTGAACAGCCCCACGCGGTGGCGGATACCCTTGCCGGCCGTTTACGAAAGCAGGAACAGACCATTGATCTGGAAGAGATCAAGGCCCTTTGCCCCGGGGGTGTTTTCCCTTTTGATAAAATTGTGATCACCGCTTGCGGGACCTCTTATCATGCCGGTTTGGTCGCCCAATATTGGATCGAGACCTTTTGTCAGGTTCCGGTTTGGGTCGATCTTGCCTCGGAGTTTCGTTACCGGAATCCGGTTGTGGATGGCAAGACACTGTTGGTTGTGATCTCCCAGTCTGGTGAAACGGCCGATTCTCTGGCGGCGCTGGAGGAGGGGAAGAGGCGCGGGGTAAAGGTCCTCTCCGTTTGTAATGTTATCGATTCCAGTATTCCCCGGGCGAGTCACACAACCCTTTATACCCATGCCGGGCCTGAAATCAGTGTCGCCTCGACCAAGGCGTTTACCACACAGTTGACCGCCCTCCTGATGATCTCACTTTTTATCGGGCATCTTCGGGGCAAGATAGCGCCGGCTCTTTTTCGAAAGGCCTGTGAGGCCCTGGAAGGGTTGGCCTCTCAGATGGAAGTTGTTTTAAAACGGGATGGAGAGATTCGCCAACTAGCAGAAAGTTGTGTCGAAGCCCCCGCGGCCCTTTATTTGGGGCGGGGCGTTTCGTTTCCTGTGGCCCTGGAAGGGGCCCTCAAGATGAAGGAGATCGCCTATATTCATGCCGCCGGTTATGCGGCCGGTGAAATGAAGCATGGGCCGATCGCCCTGGTGAATGACGGGATGCCGGTCATTGTCCTGGCCCCGCAGGATAGTCATTACAAGAAGGTCCTCTCCAATATTGAAGTAATCCGGGCCCGGGGGGGACGGGTGATTGCCTTGGGGACAGAAGGAGACAGACAACTCGTGGGGCAAGGAAAAACATTTTTGATCCCCGCCTGTGAGTGGTTTATCTCCCCGATACTCTTTGCCCTTCCTCTACAGCTTTTGGCCTACCATCTGGCTGATTTGAAAGGGACTGATGTTGATCAGCCGAGAAATCTTGCCAAGAGTGTGACTGTTGAGTAATGAATTTGAACCCGCAACAACTTGAGGCGGTTCATTACCCCAAAGGGCCGCTTCTCGTCCTGGCCGGCGCCGGTAGCGGCAAGACACGGGTGATCGTCCAGCGGATCGCCCACCTGATCAATGAACAGCAGGTGCCCCCCCACCAGATTTTGGCGGTGACCTTTACCAACAAGGCGGCTGATGAGATGAAAGAGAGGCTTCGGGGTCTCCTGGATCGGGGCGTCACCTCCGTCTGGGTCTCCACCTTTCACTCCGCCTGTCTCCGGATCTTGAGACAGCATATCGGTGAGTTGGGGTACCAGAAGGATTTTGTTGTCTATGACGACAATGACCAGATGACCTTGGTCAAACAGTGCCTTGAGTTCTTGAAGATCAATGAAAAATTGCTTCACCCGAGGGCTGCCCAGAGCCGGATCGATGGGGCCAAAAATGCCCTGATTTCCGCGGAGGAGTACTCCGGTCTGGCCTCCGACATTTTTGAAAGAAAGGTGGCGGAAGTCTATCAGCTTTATCAAAAACGGCTCAAAGAAAATAACGCGCTTGATTTTGGCGATCTTATTTTTAAAACGGTTGAGCTGTTGCAGAAATCAAATCGTATCCGGAATTATTTCCAGCAGCTTTTTAGGCATATCCTGATCGATGAATATCAGGATACCAACCGATCCCAGTATGAGCTGGTTCGGCTCCTCTCTGCCGGTTGCGAAAGCCTCTGTGTAGTCGGGGATGAGGATCAATCGATCTACCGCTGGCGTGGGGCGGATATTAATAACATCCTTAATTTTGAGAAAGATTATCCCGGGACGAAAATCATCCCCCTCGAACAAAATTACCGGTCGACGCAGACGGTCCTCGCCTTGGCCTCAAAGGTGATCGAAAACAACAAGGAGAGAAAAGGAAAAACTCTCTGGACCAAAAACAACAAGGGGGAAAGGGGGATTCTTTTCACCGCCTCCGATGAAAGAGAGGAGGCCCGTTTTGTCATCTCAGAGCTCAAGGAGCTTACCGAGCAAGGGTTCAAGTATTCCGATTGTGCCGTTTTTTACAGAACGAATGCCCAATCCCGCACCTTCGAGGATGAACTGAACCGTTTCAGGATCCCCTACACCATCTACGGCGGGATGAAGTTTTACGAGCGGATGGAAATCAAAGATATCCTTTCCTATCTTCGAGTCCTCATCAATCCGGCCGACTCTCTCACCCTCAAGAGGATTATCAACGTCCCGGCACGCGGCATTGGCAAGAAACTTCTGGAAGGTCTGGAGAGTTTTTCTGAGCAGAAGGGTTGCTCTCTCTATGAAACACTCTCTCGCTGTCGGGAAATAGAGGGTGATTCACCCAAGGGGTTGAACAAGGGGATGAAGGAGAAGGCGGCCCAGGTGTATGCTCTTTTGGAATCTTTCAGAAAGGAATTGCCTCATTTGTCACCGGTCAATCTTACTAAAATGGTTATTGAGAAGAGCGGCTATCGTGAAGAACTGGTTCGGCAGAAGACGATGGAGGCGGAAAATCGTCTGGAGAATCTGGAGGAGCTCCTCAATGTCCTTGGTGACTATGAAAAGGAGTCGGAGGCGCCGAGCCTCTCCGGTTTTCTGGACCAGATCGCTTTGGCCGGGGATACCGACAATTACGACCCGGCCAAAGGGGTTTTGCCGATGATGACCCTCCATTTGGCCAAGGGGCTGGAATTCCCGGTTGTCTTTATCGTCGGGATGGAGGAGGGACTTTTCCCCCACCAGCGCTCTCTGGATGAGCCTGAGGAGTTGGAGGAGGAGCGGCGGCTCTGCTATGTCGGTTTGACCCGTGCCCGCCAGAAGATTTACCTTACCCACGCCCTGAAGAGGCGTCTCTATGGAGGGGATCAGTACAACCTCCCCTCCCGTTTTTTGGAGGAGATGCCGGAAGAACTGGTGGAGAGAGTTGATGGCGGGTGGCGAGATTCAGAATCTTTGGGACGGGTCCTGTCAGTTGACGACTTTGACCAACGCCCTGAGACGGAAAGATCACCCAAAAGTATCTACAAAATTGGCATTTCGGTAAAACACCCAATTTTTGGCGAAGGGGTGGTCAAAAGGAGGGAAGGGAAGGCGGGGCAGGAAAAGATCACCGTCTATTTCAGAGACGGAAGGGTCAAGACGCTGATGGTGAAGTATGCCGGACTTACTGTTTTGTAGTGGTTACAAATTCCAGAGGTGAAGATGGACGTTGTTCTTGCCTAAGATCGCCTCTTTTTCATCGTTGACCGATTCATCCCCCTCGACGAGCTTGTGGACAAATCCTTGAAGCCCGTTGATATCATTGTACGGCTTCATCACAATATGGAGGTCTTTCAGTTCAACATCCAAGTTGATGTTGGAGAAGTCGCAGATGTAACCGGTGGTCAGGACGACCTGAAGGCCTTGATGATTTCTCAAGACCCGTTTCATCAGGTCAAAGCCATCCATCTTTGGCATGACAATATCGCTGATCAGGATATCGGCCCCCTTCTCCTCCATGATCTGAACCGCCTCTTCGGGGTTGTTGGTGACGATAAACTGGCACGGCTCTTTTTTTAAAATCCTCTCCCAGGCCCGGAGGAGGATTTCATTGTCATCAACCACAAGGATCTTTTTCATGGCTATCTTTACAAAGTGCAAGTGGCATGCCACCGTCTTGAGGTTTAGGGGTTATTGACTAACTACTTGTTATTTAAGTATTATATTAAAATTGACCGGAAAGGGAAGGCTGAAGGAGGAACGGTTTTGGTGATGAAATTGACACCCATCCCGACAACTTTTTGACGGTTAGGGAGAGGGGGAGCTTTCTTCTGATTGCTGTTTTTGAAGCGCCTTGTGTTCGCGAAAACGGGGGATAATCACAGCGGCCACGATCGCAAGGATCGCGACCACCACCATCATCTCCACAAGGCTGAATCCATTTTTCTTGGTCATCGGCTAGGCCTTTAGCAAAAAGGAAAAAAGTCGTCAAGTTTTACACCAGAGCCGAAACGAAAAAGCCGCCTGGTAGATCAGCATCGGAAGCCCTGGAAGGATCGGGTGCCCCCTCTTTCTTGCCTCTTTCAGGAGAGGGGTTAGGAGGGGATTGTAGACCAGGTCAGAAACGATCGCCTTTCTGGAAAGCAGGGGGATGGGGGAGGGGTGAAAGCGAGTGGCGTTCAGCCCGACCGAGGTGGTGTTGATCAGCAGGTCGCATCTTTTCAAAAATGGTTTGAGGAGTGAAAGTTTAAGCGGCAGTGCCTTTTTTGGAATTTTTGGAAAAAGGGGGTTAAAGGCGCCGACCAATTTTTCAGCCTTGGCAACGGTTCTGTTGGCAACAATCACAAGCCCGACTTTTTCACGGCAGAGGGCGTAGAGGATTGCCCTCGATGATCCGCCCGCCCCAAGAACGACGACTGTTTTTCCGGCCAGCGGTTTTTTGAAACGGCTGTGATAAGCGGCGAGGTACCCTTGCCAATCCGTATTTTCTCCGGTTAAATTTTTTCCCTTCCGGATGACGGTATTCACCGCCCCAATCGCCTTGGCCTCTCTTGAAACGGAGTTCATCAGAGGAAGGATCGTTTCTTTATGGGGGATCGTGACGTTGAACCCGTCCATTTTCTGACGACGCGCCTTTCTGACAAAGGCCTTCAGTCTTGCAGGAGGGATTTTGAAGGGAAGATAAATCCCCCCCCTTCCTGTCTTGCCCAGCCAGCGGTTGTGGATAAGGGGGGAGAGGGAATGTCCGATCGGGTTGCCAATAATCCCTAAAAAAAGAGGCTGGTTCATTTTTTAAATCCGTTTAAAATGGTTTTTTGCCGTCTGGATGTCGCTCAAGATCTGTTTTTTCAACATTTCCGGTCCAGGAAAAGTCATTTCATCGCGGATCCTCTCGATAAATTCAACCCGGATTTTTTTACCGTAGAGAGAACGGTTGAAGTTCAGGATATGGGTTTCAATGGAAATGGAAGAGCCCCCAAAGGTTGCATTGGGACCAATGTTGGTGACGCTCCTCAGTTGTTTTCTGCCAACGGTCGTGAACGATGAATAAACACCAATTTGCGGGATCAATTCATTTTCTGTTTTCAGGTTGGCGGTATGAATCCCCAGTCTCTTGCCGATGCCGCGCCCCTTGACGACAAGGCCATCAATGAAAAAACGATGCCCCAACAAATTGGCCGCCCTGGAAACCTCTCCCCTCTGGATGGCGTGACGGATCTCGGTGCTGGAGAGGAGCTGGCTGGTTTCAAAGATTGCCGGGATGACCACCACTTCAATGCCACTGGTCTTGCCCAATTGTTCCAGCGTCTCCACCGTTCCCTGTCTTTTGGCACCGAAGGTAAAATCATAGCCGACGATGAGTCGTTTTGGGGCGAGACGGTTTTTCAGAATTTTTTCAAAGAAGGTTTTTGCGGATTGTCGAGAGAAGCGTTTTGTGAAAGGTTCCACAATGACGGCGTCAAGACCGCATCGGTCGATCAGCTCAATTCTTTGTTCCAGGGTGTTAATGAGTGGTAGAGGGAGTTCAGGGGCCAGCACCTGCACGGGATGGGGGTAGAAGGTATAGACGATCGAGGGAGAATGGGACTTCCTTGCCCCTTGACGGGCCGTGTTGAAGATTTTCTGGTGCCCCCTGTGCACGCCGTCGAAAACCCCCAGTGTGATAACACCTCCTCTGAACCGGGATGGGAGTTTTGAAGAACCGGAGAAAATCTTCATTTTTTCCAAAGGATCCACTGTTTTCGCGAGGTGAGGTCATTATCATCCTGCGCCGTCAGGGTGAGGAAGTTCAGCCCTTTTTTCGGGGATATTCGGGTGTCAAATTTGAGGGTGTGGTCGGTCCGGCTTTCGTTTTCCTTGTAATAGACCTTATCCTCTCCGACAAAGAGGATCAGGCTCTTTGGGCGTTCATCATCGCTCACCACGCCAGTGATGTTCATCTTGGGTTCCTTCGCATCCAGGGGCAGATAATCCATGATAAAGACGGGGGGAATGTAAAAGGTGGTGGTATTGGCCGGAAGGGGGCTCCCGATCGGAAATTTCAGTTTTTTGCTGAAACCTTGTCCTGTCTTGCTATCGGCGATCTCCAGTTCAAGGGCAAACGAGGATTTCTGAAACGAAGGCTCTATGTGAAACTGCAGGGGGACCTTCTGTTCCTGACCGGGGAGGAGGGGTGTCAGCTCGACCCTTCCTTTTTCAATAAAAATCCCTTCCCCTTCGGGATTGCGGAGGCTAACCAAAGGATGTTCTGAGGAACCACTCCCCCTGTTTTTGACAGTCACGAGGAGTGTCATCTTTTTTCCCTTTTCAATCTTTTTTTCTCCCGGAAGCTCATAGGCAAAGCTGTAAAGAGGAGGGGGTGGTGAAGCGACCCTGATCTTGGCGCTGAAATTCTTGGGGGAGTTATTTTTTGCCTCCTGAAAGGCGAGCAGGACCGGTATCTCGCGAGGGAGGAGGAAATCGGGGACCTTGATCGGCAGACTCCAGCTTTTCTTTTCCTGGGGGTCAATCTTGCCGAAGACGAACTCATGGTTTTTGAAGAACGGGTCTTCGCTGTGCATGACGGCCATCAGTTGGTAATAAGGAGAGCGTCCCTTGTTGGTGACGGTCACCCGGATCTTGAATTCCTTGCCGGGGATTAGTTCAGTTTGAACCTCTCCCTTGTCATTGATGATCTCCATTTGAAGATCGGCCGCCGGTTTTTCCCTCGCAAGGTCACCTACAGACCAATCAATGCCGATCTTTGCCAATCCCTCCCCGATTTTCTTTTCCTCCTTTTCCCTGATCCGGTGGAGCAGGGGTAGGGCCGCCTTGATCTGGTCCTGTCTCGAGAGGCTGGCACTGGCGACAAGGATCTCCTTGGCTACGGCAACCGGTAAATCCTCTTCCAGATTGACCTGACCGGCCCCTTCGTCGTCCTCTTCCGGACCCTCTTCCTTCTTATCCTTGTCAAGGTAACGGATTCTCAGGATCGGTTGCATGATAGGGTGGGCCGTCTCTGTGGGAGAATCTTCCTTTAGGTCTTTTTCGCGGCGTGCCTCATTTTCGACAAGATCCGTGTTCTTTTCGGAAACCCTGGCCGGGTCCAGGGCGATATCCGGTGAGATTCCTATTGACTGGACCGGGATGTTGCCGGGGGTGAGGTATTTGGCGATGGTTAACTTCATGGCCGACCCATCTTTGAGATCATAGATCGTCTGGACGGTTCCTTTGCCGAAAGTCTGGGCCCCCAGGATTGTAGCCCGGTCCAGATTTTTCAGGGCCCCGGCGATAATTTCGGAAGCAGAGGCACTCCCTTCGTTGACCAGCACGACGAGCGGGATATTTTCTTCGGGATTTCCCGGTTTGGCATATTCGCGGTCTTCATTGCGTTCTCCGGCCCCCACCGTGCTGACGATTACCCCTTTGGAGAGGAAACGATCGGTAATAAAAACAGCCTGATCCAGAAGACCACCGGGGTTATTTCGGAGATCCAACACAAGACCGGCCAGTCCCTGTGCCCCCACCTGTTGTTTGAGGAGGTTGAGGTAGCGTTCCAGTTCGGAAAGGGTTTCTTCCTGGAAATTCTTGATCTTGAGCAGGCCGATTCTTCGGTTTTTATCAATCAGGCTGGCATTGACGCTCTGTATTTTGATGAGGGCCCGCGTCAGAAGGAAACTCAGGTTTTCACCGCCTCCTTCTCTTTGCACGATCAAGGTCACGCGGGTTCCGATTTTACCACGGAGTTTTTCAACCGCTTCCGAAAGCGGCATATTGATGGTCGATTCTTCATCGATCTGGACGATCTTGTCTTTGGGCTTGATACCGGCCTTCCAGGCGGGGGTCCCTTCCAGAGGGGCGATAACCGTCAGCTCGCCGTTCCGTATCCCGACGACAATCCCGAGACCGCCAAAATTTCCCTTTGTCCCGATCCTGAACTCATTGAAGGTTTTGGGGGGCAGAAAAGAGGAATGCGGATCGAGGGTATCCAACGCCCCCTGAATGACAAGATGCTCCCAGTTCTTTTTCTCCTCTTCTTCCGACAGGGAATGGCTCGACAGGAAGCCCAGGACCTCTTTCAGGATGGAAGGGAGGGTGCTGATATCCAGCTCTTGAGGGAGGGGTAATTCCTTCATCTCTGACCCCAGACTCAGGCGCAGTTTTCTCTGCGACAACTGGAAGACAAGCGGATTGATCGTCTTTGCCAGTTCCCTTAAGGAACCCTGGAGCATCTTGCGGGGATCGATATCTCGGGGGTTGACATAATTTGATTTTACGAAATTAATGGCCCGTTCGAAGACCTTCAGCCCTTTGAAGTCGTTACTATGTTCCGTTTGAATCGGGGGGGAGGAGAGGGCGGCAACGGAGAGGAGAAGAAGGAAAAAGGCAAACTTTTTCAAGGGTCTATGCACAATCGCCATCTTACCTGCGGTTTGATTATTTTCAAGGAAAATCTCCTAGAGTTGGGGTATAATCAAAATTTATGGGCCGGTCTCCACTCATTGTCCTTGTTTTACTCCTGATGGTGCCTCTGGTTGTCGGGGCCTCCATGGTTGTTCCGCTGAACGTTGAGAAGCTGACGGCCAGGGCCGGCAAAATTTTTGTGGGGCGCTGTGAAGAGGTTCGTGAAGATCTGGATGAGAACCGGATGGCGGTCACCTATGTGACCTACCGGGTTCTTGAAAGGATCAAGGGGGATCTGCGGGATCTGGAGACGATCAAGATTTTTGGTGTTTCAAAAAAGAGGGTCTTGACCGACGACGGTCTGACCGGTTCTCCCAGCACGGTTGTCATGAGGAGTGACGAGACCGCTTACCAAAAAGGGAAAGAAGAGATCCTCTTCCTTTATCCGGAGAGTTCCCTCGGTTTGACCTCACCGGTGGGGTTGGGGCAGGGACGACTTTCAATCTCAACCCTCCCCAATGGGAAAAGGGTTGTGAGAGGCCAGTATGGTTCCCGATTCTTGCTCCGGCACAGCTCTTCTTCAACCCTGAAGACCCTGACATTGTCAGGCGATGCGGAAAATCTGGAGCTAGACGGTTTTCTTTCGGCCGTCAAAAGGATGGTCAATCGATGAGATCTCCGGGCGTTCTCTTTCTACTGTTTTTATTTTCTTCCCCCGGGGCTTGGGGAGCGGGGCCTATTTTGGTTGATGTTGACAACACCGGTCAGGCCGTCGTCTTCAAAGACGGCAGTGTCACCTACAATCCGGAAACCAGTAATGGAGACGCCGCGGCCGGAAAATTGGGGCGCCTGAGCAACGCAGAGGCCCTGGCCCTGGTTGATGAGCTTTTCAAGGATTGGAAAAATATCACCCTGAACGGAACCAACACCGTTTCGCTGAATTTCACGGCGGGGACCGGTTTGGGGAATGTTGATGAGAAGAACGTGAACAACCATTTTGCCTATTGTCCCCCCACCTCTCTCTGTCCGGATGAGAATTCTCCCTTTATTTTAGGAAGTGCCCGGAGTGGTCAGAACCCGATCCTCTTTGATGAGGACGGGAAGATTACCGATCTGATTCAGGGGCAGGGGTCCAGCAATGATATCCTCGGGTTTGCCGGTCCCCGGGTTGTCCAACAGGTGGGTGGCACCCTCTATATTACCGAGGCGCAGGCGGTCCTGAACGGGAAATGGATCGATTGCCCTGCCGGTGCCGCCAAAAACGACCCTTGCCGGACACCTGAAGAGGAGATCGATGCTTTCAAGGGGGCAATCTTTCATGAGCTCGGCCATTTTCTGGGGTTGGACCATGTGGATGTGAATGACCGATCGGCGCTCAAGGCGGCCGGTGGCGATATGAGCGAGGCCTCGGCGATTGCTACGATGTACCCGCTCTACATTGACGGCAAGGAACAGCTGACCCCCCATTATGACGACAAGGTTTCGGCCTCGATGCTCTATCCGACCGTGGATTTCGCTAATGCCTTTTGCACCATTCAGGGGAAGGTCTTTGAATCAAATGGGACGACCGAATTGCAGGGGGTGAATGTCGTTGCCAGGAATATCGAGAACAGTCTGGAGGAGACAATCACCTTCGTTTCGGGCGCCTTTTACAAGGGGAGTTTTACCGATTGCGATGCTAAACAGGGGGATTATTATCTGAAAGGAATCATTCCGGGCAAACAATATTCCCTGGAGATCGAAAAAGTGAATGCAACCTTTACCGGGGGTTCCAGCGTGGAACCGTGCGATCCTCCTGCCTCAGGATTTGACAATCAAACGATCTCAGGCACTTTTTCATGCGCCAAGGCGGGGGAGGTGGTCACCGGAGGGAGTGTGACAACAACGACAATTGTAACGACCAAAAGCTCTTCCAAGACGCCCAGTGATGATGAGGAGGGCGGGGGCTGTTCCCTGATTCCTTAAAAATGGCTTTTCATCATTTTGTTTGACGGCGTACACCTTCTTGAGATAGGGGAACCGGAATGAAAAAATTATCTTTTGCGGTTGTTGCCGCTTTTATCGGGGTTGTCTCGTCGGCCCTGGCGCTGACCGTTCTTTCGCAGAATCTGGAGCAGTTATCAAAAGATGCCGATCAGATCATCGCCGGTCAAGTGATTGAGGCGAAGGAAGGATTTGACCCTGAGGGGCGTCCCATTGTGACAGTCACTCTGCAGGTGGAGGAGGCCTATAAAGGGGAGGTGGGGAGACGGTTCAGTTTCAAACAGCTTCGTGCCCCCAAGCCGGAAGAGGGAATGGGGGAGAGTCTCCTCTCGGGGAGTCTGCCGGAGTACAAAAAAGGGGAGGAGCTGGTTCTCTTCTTGAGTCGTCCCGGTTCGCTTGGTCTGACCGCCCCGATCGGCATCATGCAGGGAAAATTTAATGTTGTGACCGATGACTCAGGCAAAAAACAGGTCGCAAATCTTTTCAACAATAAGGGGCTTTTTTCAGGGATGAAGAACAGTCATTCGCTGAAAAGTTTTTCCGGTTCAGAAAAAAATATCGTTAAGAGTTCTTCACCAGGTCCTGTCAATTATGACACCTTCATTTCGCTCGTCAAGAAGCTGGCCCAATAGGCTCTTCGTGGTTGTTCTTATTCTGGCACCTCAGGCCTTGAAGGCCTATGGGCCGACCGTGGTGAATACCACAACGAACACCGCCATCAAATGGTCGATGCCGATGACCTATCAGAGGGAAGGGAGTCTGACGGTCAATGGTTTCAATACGGAACCGTTCCTCACCAATGCCGTTTCTGCCTGGCAGGGGGCCGATGGTTCGGATGTCGTGATGAGTGCCACAACCCTCAAAGATACAAATAATGCCGATGTCTCCGATGTCACAGGGGACACGGTCTGCAGTTATCTTTATGACGCCTCGATTTGTCCCAATGGACCGACCGGTGACGGGCAGAACCCGATCGTTTTGGATGCCGATGGTTCCATTGTTGCCAAGTTTTTTGGCGAGGCCAATCGCGCCAAGACCCTGGGTTTTGCCGGTATCGTCCGTTTCAGTACGAGTAATAACTCAGTGGCCAAGGGGGAGGGGGTTTTTAACGTCGTCTGTCTGGATGGGGCCAAGTCATCCGCCTGTCCTTCCGGAACGACCATCTCCCAGGATGATCTTGAGGCGATTATCACCCATGAACTGGGGCATTTTCTGGGGTGCAACCACAGCCAAGTCAATCTGACGGAGGCGACCGATGATGACGCCAGCAACAATCAATACATAACGACCATGTATTCTTTCCTTGTCTCCGGATCGGGGGTTTTTATCAAGACACTGGAGCGGGATGATGAAATCTGTGTGGCCAATCTTTACCCTTCCTCCGGTTTTTCCTCGGGCATCTGCCGACTTGAGGGAACTGTCTTTGACCAGAATGGGAAAGAAATGCAATGTGCCAATGTCATCGCCCGCAATACCAAGTCGGACCAATCGAAGACGGATGCTATTTCCTATCTCTCCGGCCAGCTCTCGGCGGCAGGAACTCTGGATGGCGATTTTGTCATTATCGGCCTGAAACCGGGGGAGACCTATTCCCTGGAGGTGGAGGCGATCTACCCCAAGATCATCGGTTCTTCCGGTATCAAGCCGTGTGATTCCTCCCCCGCCGGTTATCCCTCGGGGTCGGCGTTCCCCCCGACCTTTGATAATTACAAACATGCCGCAACTTTTGCCTGCGCCAAGGGGGGGGACTCTCAGACGGCGATCAATATCACCCTTGCCAACGTAAATGCCAATCCCGGAACCGGTACTGCCAATCCGACCAATGGTGGTGGGGGCGATAGCAGTAGCAATAGCGGTGGGTGTAGTCTAATTCCTTAAGACCGATGCTTCTTTCTCAACTTTTTGCGCCGACACTCCGTGAAACCCCTGCCGAGGCAGAAACGATCAGTCATCGTTTGATGCTCCGGGCCGGGATGATCCGCAAACTGGCGGCCGGGGTTTACAGTTATCTTCCCCTGGGACTTCGTGTTATTGAAAAAGTGGAGCGGATCATCCGTGAAGAGTTGAATACTGCCGGGGCGCAGGAAGTTCTTCTGCCAATTGTGATGCCCAAAGAACTTTGGGAGGAGACGGGGCGGTGGGGAAAGTATGGCAAGGAACTGCTCCGGTTCAAAGACCGTCACGACAGGGAGTTTTGTTTTGGACCGACCCACGAAGAAGCGATCACCGATCTTGTCCGAAGCAACGTCAAATCCTACAGGGATCTTCCCCTGAACCTCTATCAGATTCAGACAAAATTCAGGGATGAGGTCCGTCCCCGATTTGGCCTGATGCGCGGTCGAGAATTCATCATGAAGGATTGCTACAGTTTTGACGTGAGCGAGGAGGCCTCTCGCAAGATTTATCAGAAAATGTTTGAAACCTACAAAAAGATTTTTGCCCGTTGCGGTCTTGTCTTCAAGGTGGTCGAGGCGGGGACCGGTGTCATTGGTGGTTCTCTCTCGCATGAATTCCAGGTCCTGGCCGGTTCCGGGGAGGATGCGGTGCTTTCCTGTGTCTCTTGTGAATGGGGGATGAACAAGGAGATGGCTACTGAAAAGGGGCATAAAAAGTGTCCCCACTGCGGCAAGGAGTTGAAGGAATACCGCGGGATTGAGGTCGGGCAGGTCTTTTACCTGGGGACGAAGTATTCGTTCCCGATGAAGGCTTTTTTTCTTGATGAAAAGGGAAATCAGAAACCGATCGTGATGGGGTGCTACGGGATCGGTGTCGGTCGGACAGCCGCGGCGGCCATCGAACAAAACCACGATGAGAACGGGATCATCTGGCCGTTGCCGATTGCCCCTTTTCATGTTGAGCTTCTTCCGCTTCAAGACGATCCCGCTGTTCGTGAAACCGCCCAGAAATTGTATCAAGGGTTGCAAAAGGAAAAAATCGAGGTCTTGATGGATGATCGTTCCGAATCGGCCGGGGTTAAATTCAAGGATGCCGACCTGATCGGAATCCCCTACCGGATTGTTGTTGGGACCAAGGGGCTCAAGGAAGGAAAGATTGAGCTCAAAGAAAGAAAAGGGGGACAAGTGTCTCTGATCCCTGTCGATGCCGTTATTGGGGAGCTGAAGAAGAAGCTGGACTCCCTCCTTGCCGGATAATCGCACCCACCTCCACCGTTCCTGAGACAAGGCGACAAAGGGAATATTTTTCCTCCACACGGACTACCTCTAAGATTCCTCGGGCCTCTTCTTGGGTTCCGAATTGGACCCCTTTCCCGGCCACCGCCTCTTTTTTAAGGATAACAAACTGGGTTGATGGTTTGACACCGGCGGTGGCTCCGGCATTCAGATAAAATTGGTCCCCCTCTTTTTTAAAAATCTGGCCCTCCCAGGCGAGTGGACTCATTTTGCCGTCGACCCATTCCACTGTTTTCTTCAGGGCTTTTTTAAAAACCTTGTCAAACGCCTTGTTACTATTGGACGAATCCTCGACGGAATAGTAATTCACTCCGGCCAGCTGGGTGAATCGGGTGGAAGAGGCCTTTGCGCGATGATGATCGAGCAATATCCCCCTTTCGGGGTCCATCTGTTTGGTAGTCAGGACCAGTTTGACCGATTCGCTCGAGAAATCCCCGAGGCCCAGGGGGGTCGAGGTGAACCCCTCGGCGATCCCGAAGACCCCGCCGGTACCACTGCTGCTCTGTTCCGTTTCCATCAGGAAGTTGAAAAGCGACTGGGCGGCGACCGATTTTGGCAGACTCATCGGCCCTCCTGTGGCGGCCCTCATCGTTTGCACCATCTGTTGAAGCAACTGCTGGCTTTGCGCCATGAGGGCCTTCGCGTCCTGTGGTGAGAATTTCTTCGGTGGCTCTTTGACCTCTGTTTCTTGAGTTTCCGGTGGGGATTCGCTTGCCGCCGGGAGGCTTTCCACCGCCTCCACCGGTTTTTCCGGCTGAACCATCAGCACGACATACCGGCCTGTCTCTTCCAGCTCCTTCCGGATCCGGTCTCTCAAAAGGTCGTTGACGCCGCCCGGCTCCATGTTTTCAAAGCCAAGATAACCGTTTTCAACACTGCCAATCGCAATAATCTTTTTGAGCCCTCCCGATTCCTCCTTCTTTTTTTTGGCAAGGAGGGAAGGGTTGCTGAGCAATGAAACAAGAAGGAGGATCACTGTGAGTTGGGTCTGTCTCATAGGAGGTGCCAATCTATCATGGGTTGGGGCGATGGTCTAGTCCCTACTCATGAAGGCCGGAAAGTCTCCAAAATGGGGTCTTCTCCCCCCAAAACCAGTCTCTGCCTAATACTCGATGTCAATAAGACGACACATAAATATATAGTATTTTCAATAAGTTATATGTTTAAACCAGTTTAAAACAGGATTGGCCGTTAGATTGCTTCCTTACTTAGGGTATGGATACCATGAATCAGGAGAAGGCGGACGATATCTTGAACCTGCAGATGCTTTTGACCAACAGTTCCTTTGGTCATGAGTATGCCCGCAAGGAGTACGAAGGGGCCCGCACCTTTGAGAAAAAAGAGAGACTCCTGGCCAAGATGGAGCATTACAAAAGGGTCTATTTTGAGGCGAGAGAAGTCCTGATGGAGTATTTTCCGGATAAGTTGGATGACATAGAGAAGGATCTCCTTTCCCAGAAACAGACTGCCCTCACCGAATACAACGCCTAATTGACAATCTCTTGTTTATTGGGTACCCCCGCGACCTATGTCTCAAGTCCTTTGCGGTCGTCATCCCGTTCTGCATGCCGTGAAGGCGGGACGGCGGAAGGTGGAGCGTGTGACTCTTTCGGAAAATATTCCTGAAGGAGAAAAGGCCCAGATTCTCTCCTTATTAAAGGAAAGAAAGATCCCCTGCGAAATAAAGGAGGCCGGTTACTTATCAAAGATTGCCCCCCTTGAACGGCACCAGGGGTTTGTGGCCGAGGTTTCTGACTACCCTTACGTTTCTTTGGACGAGATCCTCCAATCGGCGGCCCCCAAAAAGAGGGGCATTGTTCTGGTTCTGGATGAGGTTCAAGACCCCCAGCATCTGGGGGCCTTGATTCGAGCCGCCTGTTGTTTTGGGGTCGAAGGGGTGATGATTCCTGAAGGACACGCCTCCCAGATCACCCCGACAGCCGCCCGGGCCTCCAGTGGTGGGATTGAATACCTCAAGATCGCCAGAATCTCCAGTATTGCCAAGGGGTTGGATCGTTTCAAAGAGGCCCAGTTTTGGGTCTATGGAACCGAGGCGGAGGCCAAGGATTCTATTGAAAATCAGGACTTTAACTCTCAGGTAGCCCTCGTGATTGGGAGTGAAGGGCGGGGGATGCGCCGGCTGGTCCGTGAAAAATGTGATCTCCTTGTCTCCATTCCGATTTCAGGCCCGGTTACTTCTCTTTCCGCCTCTGCGGCCGGGGCTGTCGCTCTCTATACAATTGCCCGGAAACAATCTCAAAAAATCCAATAAACTCAATTGACATCGACCGGTTGAATCTATATAAGTTTCTGCCTTTAATTTTTGGGGGAGTGGGGAAGATTTTTTTGCGGGGGGCGCTCGGCTAACAATAACAGATGAGCTTAAGGTTCAACCGCTGGCGTAGCTCAGCTGGTAGAGCAGCTGATTTGTAATCAGCAGGTCATCGGTTCGAATCCGATCGCCAGCTTTTTTTCGGGAGGGGTGCCCGAGTGGCCAATGGGAGCAGACTGTAAATCTGCCGGCTTAATGCCTTCGGAGGTTCGAATCCTCCCCCCTCCACGCGGGAGTAGCTCAGTGGTAGAGCTCCTGCCTTCCAAGCAGGAGGTCGCGGGTTCGAATCCCGTCTCCCGCTTTTGACAATGGAGTGCTTGCGGCAGCATGAGAAACAAGGAATGCGAGGCTGCTGACGACGAGCAAGGAGGCGTACTTAAATGTACGCTGACGAAGCGAGGAGGAGGCGACGAAGCAGACCGAAGTTTATCATGATGTCGCCACTGACCAAGTAGCTCAGTTGGCAGAGCATCTCCATGGTAAGGAGAAGGTCACCGGTTCGATTCCGGTCTTGGGCTCAGTAGAAGATTGAGGGATTTTATTTTTTTGGATTTGAAATTTTAAACAGGGTAGGGACGAGGTGACCTCGCCCGTACACAAGGAGGGAGAGATATGAGCAAGGAAAAATTTAATCGATCGAAGCCGCACGCGAATGTAGGGACGATTGGTCATGTGGACCACGGGAAGACGACGTTAACGGCGGCGATCACGAAGGTATTGGCCAAGAAGGGTTTTGCGCAGTTTATGGCGTATGACCAGATTGACAAGGCGCCTGAGGAGAGGGAGCGGGGGATCACGATAGCGACGGCGCATGTGGAGTACGAGAGTGAGAAGAGACACTATGCGCATGTGGACTGTCCGGGGCATGCCGACTATGTGAAGAACATGATTACGGGGGCGGCGCAGATGGACGGTGCGATATTGGTGGTAGATGACAAGGAGCTGATGGACCTGGTGGAGCTGGAGGTGAGGGAGCTACTGACCAAGTATGAGTTTCCCGGGGAGAAGACGCCGATCATCAAGGGGAGTGCGTTGAAGGCGATGGAGGGGGATGCTGGGGATTTGGGGGAGAAGTCGATATGGAAGTTATTGGAGGCGTTGGACGGTTATATACCGCAGCCACAGAGAGACACGGAGAAGCCGTTTTTGATGCCGGTGGAGGATGTTTTCAGCATATCGGGACGGGGGACGGTGGCGACGGGTCGTGTGGAGCGTGGGAAGGTGAAGGTAGGGGAGGAGATAGAGTTGGTTGGTATCAAGCCGACGGTGAAGACCGTGGTGACGGGGGTGGAGATGTTTCGGAAGTTGCTGGATGAGGGGATGGCGGGGGACAATGTTGGTATTTTGCTCAGGGGTTTGAAGCGTGAGGAGGTAGAGCGGGGTCAGGTATTGGCCAAGCCTGGGAGTATCACGCCGCACATGAAGTTTAAGGCGTCCGTGTATGTATTGACCAAAGAGGAGGGTGGGAGGCACACGCCGTTTTTCAATGGGTATCGGCCGCAGTTTTATTTTAGGACGACGGATGTGACGGGGGTGGTGACGTTACCGAAGAGTGTGGAGATGGTGATGCCTGGGGACCGTGTGGACATTGATGTGGAGTTGATCACGCCGATTGCGATGGAGAAGGAGCTCAGGTTTGCGATTCGTGAGGGGGGTCATACGGTCGGCGCCGGAGTCATCTCCCAGGTGGTGGAATA